>NZ_JAGGKG010000001.1 GCF_017873435.1 Paenibacillus turicensis
TTGCTCACATAGCGAAATTGTGGTGTGATCCGAATTCCATCCTGTTGTCCAAACATATTTCCTTTTGTTTTCAGATCAAATTTAAAGTGATACCCTGTTTTAATGACCGCATTTTTATACCCTTGTAGTGGATGACTCCCAGGGTAAATGGACAACATGTAAGGGCTACTATTCCCTCTAGGTGCACCATCTATATTTTTGTCGCCAATCCAATAGGATACCCCTGTCGGTTGACTGCTTCCCTCCGCGATTCGGAATACACGCTCCCAATTATAATCAGCAACATCTGTAATATGGAAATCATAGAGTCGCCCAATCACCTCCACCGCCACCTCATCTGCTGCAACATGATTGACTAAATCAAGGTTGGCATCATATTGATAAGGTAAATCATCTGGTGCATTTTCAGCAATATTGCGGAAGTAAACCTGATAATCTCCTTCGTCTACCCATACAGGTAAGAAAAAGGTGGTCTCTAGCTGCTCCACTGGAATATCAATCCATGTGTTTTTAGGATAAAAGGTTGTTTGGGTTGCATCATACACATCAAATGGAAACCTAACCTGCTTCGTTCTGAAATATTTAGCATAATCTCGATTCCCATAACCAGGATAACTACTTTCGGGTAAATGCTGTCCTGAAGTTGGGATTCTCACCACAAAGGGCCTCTCCAAAATTAATGCTGAGCGCTTTAAATTTGGACTAGTTTTCTGGTTATGACGTTGATCATCCGAAACGGCAGAATAATTGACAACAGGCGTATGCACTGTCACAGGATTTATATTCGGAATAGGAAAAGATTCATTTTTCCCTCCCCCAATATTATCCGGTAACAAGTTGTAGCTTATGGTACCCGTTGTAGGTTGATTCGCTTTATTAGTAAGTGATTTGCTAATTGTGAGTTGTTTTTGATAAAGTACGTCTTGATGAATGATAGACGGTTTGGGGATAAAACTTGGTGTAGGGGCTGTAGTTGTGGCTTCCTGATCGTCCATAATGGTATCGCCATTAAAATTAACATAGTCATTTTTTACTTTGTTTTCTTCAATGGATTTCTCCGCTTCAGCTTTAAATTCAGGCATATAGTCAGGTAATGGAGGTTCTTTATCTCCACCTGCTACACCTTGTTCACCTAAATCAATTTGATCACATGGTGAAGGAATAACATGGTCTTCTACTTGTTTACTATGCAGTGAGGCTACTCTTGGAGGATCATACCCATTGGGATTCAGTGTAACACTTCCACCCATCCCACCTAAGGCATAATTTGATAGGATTGCATTATTTATCTCATAAACTTCTAAATTATCAATTTGCCAATAGCGATAATCTCTTTTTACTTCAATCGTTTCTTTTTTATGTTCTGTTTTGGTTCTAGGAATGTCTGGAGTTCCATTACTAGTTTTTGTTGGTGGCTTGCCTTTTATAGTCCATGTCTTAATAAAGGTTTTTAGTACATCTACATTATAAGAGACGTCTCCCTTCATATTTGCCCAGTTCTGTCGAAATAAGTATTCATTAGCCAGTACATTACCATACAGATTCTCCGAGGTTGGTATCCCCATAAGGACATTAAACTGCTCACTACCTCGCATATCTCCCTTAAGTACCCCTGAAGCAGAGGGGTCCATTACCTTATCTGGCATAGTTTGAGCTTTAGTTGGTGTGTTAATATTGATTGTACATTTTCCTGGAGGTTTAGCAGGTGGTGGCCCTTCTCCTAAAAAATATGTCATGACTAAGTCTGTACCACCAGGGTGAATACTGAATGTCCAATTTCTATCATCTGCTTTTTTAGTTTCTATTGAACCATCTTCATTATCCTCTTCTGGCGGGTATATTGGACGTATAAACGATTGAAGTAATTTTACCGGTTTTCCATTGTAATCATAGGTTTCCGGTACTGTATATGTGATATCTTCAAATAACTTATGCTGTTTCTCATCTACCGTTGTATTTGTAAAAACTTCCTCTCCATTTTCATCAACGACTCTCGAAATAAAACGAAGTGGATATGGATCATCTGGAATATCAATATCATAATAATTTCTTAAATCATCAGGATGTTGCCATGACTCAGCACTTCTAATTCCATCTAAAGAATAGTAGCGTGGGCCTCTAGCTTTTCCAGTATCCGCATCATATGACTCTAAAATACTATGAAAATAAAGTTTATCGCTTCTATTCTTAAGAGTTGAAAATGATCTCTTTACATCTTTATTATCAATAATAAATATTGACCAAAAATTTTCACCGGGTTGTGGATTTGGAGGATCCGTGTACACCTTTTTTTTCACTGTATTATAGTCAATAATTACATTATTTTGATCTTTGGGGTAACATTGATCAATCCCTTTTTTATCTACATAACAGGATTTATTTGTTGTAACCATCCAGCCTACCGTTCTAAAGCGAATTCCAGACGTAGCACTATGCGATTCCACACTTATCTTGAGATCGCCTATTCCTCTAACAAAACTAATATCGGCTACTGCTCCTGAAGATGCACTAGCTGTTACATTGATTAACAGACAGACTATTATAGTAATAAGTAAACAAAATAGGCTTTTTTTCTTTATTTGTTTTTTAACCATAAAATAGCCCTAACTCCTCTATACTTAACTTATTAATATTAAAACAAGTTAATTTTTCACCTTAAAGCTAGCTTCTTTAAATAAAGTTGCCAAAACTGCAACCTTTGTAAAGGAAAAATTATTTTCACCACCAAAAACTGGATTAGCTAAAGGGATATTAGAATAACCCTCATACTCTACATTTTTTTTGATTTTTTTATTGTCCACCCAACTATCGAAAAAGATAGATTCCTTAATATCCTGATAGCTTGTTACCTTAAAAGTGAAATAAACTCTCATATAATCATATCCATCCAAAAAAACAATCGATGTTTCTGCTTTAACAGTACCTTCAATTCTAACTTTATTTGCTTTAGCTTCTTTAACATATTCAGTAGCTTTTTTACTTAAGGCAGTTGAATGATTCATAACTTCAGTCAGACTACTCACCCATGATTGATCAAGCGTTGTATAGTCTACATTAAGAAGTTGATATACATATTTCTCTACATACTCTGCCCATTTATCAATATGTTTTTTGTTATATCCTTTTACTTTCACATATTCAGCAGGAGTCATCGTTGTATTGTATTCAGCATATTCATGCTTCAAATCATACAACTCATTAGGTGCATCCGCTAAAATATAAGGAAAATCCTTATAGTTTTTTGGCAAATTTGTTGTTCTAATCGCTCTGCCCCATGGGTCTTTTGGTGCGTTTTTTACTTGCTCTGCTGCTGATAATGCTTGATCATCAACGGGAAGTTTTTCGCCTTCGCTAATTTTCAATACCCGCTCTATAATTGTGATGGCTTGTGCACGAGTTGTTTTTCCTTCTGGACTTAACTTTCCATCTCCAGTTCCACTAATTAACCCTTTTTGTACTGCAACATACATCTCATCATTATCCTTATCCTCTGCACCAATCGCTCTAACTGCCATTCTAGCCATTTCTTGTCGCGTAATGTCTCCTGTCCATTGTGCTGTTGTAAATTCGTCTGTTTTATAAATCCCTTTCGTTTCACCTGCCACAACATAAGGCTTATACCAGGCTTCACCTTGATTAGCGGACTCCACCGTTATGTTCTGTGCTACAATCAACATTTTCAAAAATTCGGCGCGTGTCACAAACTGATTGGGATTGAATTTCCCATTTGCCGATGCACTTATGTATCCTTGTGTAAAAGCTTGCTTAATATTTGTTTCCGCCCAATGACCTTGAATATCTGTAAAGGGGGATTCTAGAGTTTTAGATTCTAGCGTTTCAACACTATCACTTGCTTCAGTGGTCACTTGTTGATCTGTAACTGATTCAGCCAATGCCATCGGTATCCCTGAACCGCTTAGCAATAAAGAAGCTATCATGATGGCTGATATACTACGTTTATTCATTTTATACACTCCTGTTCTATTCTCTTTATCATACTGAAGAACCATATATAGGAAAATATTATCATATTTCAAATGTTTATTTTGTCGATTTATGTAAGTAATTATTGTTTTTATACAATTGTTTTAAAAATGTACAAAAAAGATCGAACGCTAGTACTTTGCACTATACATTCGACCTTTTCAAGTTAATTATGAAAAAATATTCTACTACTGAGTTAGATGTGTTTGCTACTGCTCTTGTATTCAAGTACAATTTCTTTTGCTCTTGGAGAAGGAGTATGTCTAGTATTATTAATATAAATTATCTCATTTACCATGAAGTTAATACTATCTTCTCTCTGAGTTGGGAGAATGACCATAGCCCCATCTTTAGTTAAAATATCAAGGCATCGATGCACACCAACATTTAAGATTAAATCATTAATAAAAGCTGTATCTCCCCAAGGAAAGCAAAAAACTTTTTTATTAAATGCATAACCAATTGCAATAGATGCCCGCCATTTTTCCCAGCTTAGTTCATGAAGTGTCATATTTATCCGAGAATCCGATAAACCAAATAATTCTATAACTTCTTTTATATCTGTATTACGATTACTTTGTTCTAAGCCTTTTTGTATAAGCCTGGAAACAGTTAGTGACTTACCATACCATGTTTTAGAGACATCAACATCACCAATATACCATCCGATACTCTGAAGTAATTGACGATCCGCGACATTTTGATTTATCTTAATGGCACTATCAGTTGTAGCACACCTTCCACATAACAAGTTGGATAGCAGCCAGCCTCCTTCACCACATTCGCCAATAATTCCATAACTTTTACCCGCAAAAAAGATTTGGTTAAAATGGCTCAAATCCTCAACCATTTGTCCATAACCTTCTAGGCTGACAAACTGAACAATTTCATTTGTTTGGACATGAATAGTTTGAATATTTACCAAAATTGCCTCCCCCCAAAAAATTGATGACTCTTTCTTTCATACTACCTTAAATTGTTTAAATAAAACTAATCTATAAATCAAAATCATTCATTTTTCTAGTAAGCACTAAACTAAAAATAAAGGCTCCCAAAACTAATATAAAAATAATAGCTAGGGAGCTTTAACAGCAATCATAAGTTTATCTATTTAACCATTCATACAAACTAGTAACTTCCTCATTCATTGCAGGAATATCATTTTGAACTATCATTTCATTTAAAAATAATTTTAGTTCGCCCTGATATTCAGAAATAGTTGTGTAATTAATACTACTAAACCAAACAAAATCTTCATAATATTTGTTAGTTTCCCCAACTAAATGAGCTAAATTTGACATTAAAGTTTTTGCATCTCTTAGATCTTTAAATTCCATTTCATTCTCCTTAAATATTAAATTAAAATATTACTAACTTACACATTAATTTTTGGTATATATTTTCAATCAAGTATATTAAATGAATTCAGTTTAACTGTTTTGGGTGGAGTAACTACTTCAATTCCTCCTCCTTTATTTCCATTTAAAGCTGGAGCTGGTCTAGTAATAAAGTTTGTACCAGTTTTTAATTTCCCTGATTGAACAAAATCCATACTAGTAAAGTCCACTCCATATTTATCAGCATATCCTTTTGTTAATGGACTTTCAGTAGCCCAAAATTGCCCATCAATTGTTTTACTTCGTCCAACTGTTCCTCCACGAAATAAATCCCCGCTATTTGTAACATAATCTCTCATGCTAATAGCATCATCTGAAAGGCTTTGTAATGCATAACCATAGGGTGTTTCAACATAATTAAATTTCTTCCCTACGCCATATTCATTGGACCATTCTTTTAATATATTGACATCTGCAATAGTTTTTGCTCCATCATGTGTATTAAGCTCATTAATTAAGTCATTTAATGCATTAACATTAGGGTCACTTTTTCCCTTACTATCACGAGATAACCCCAATGGATCCACATAATTCACAGGATCTCCATTCACATAAGCGTATCGATTTAACGTTTGCCCCTCTACCAATGTCCCTTTGATCACATCTCGGTTTAAAAACCGTTTTAAACCTGTGTGGTAATATCTGGCTCGCATATAGTATAAACCATTAGTATCATGCATGACACCATCTTGTCCGTTATATTGAAACGGCTGAATTGTATCACCCTCATGCTGCACTAATTCCCCATATACACCATATGCATAACGATCCGTTACTTGTCCATGCTCGTTTGTAAGAAGTGTCGTACTTCCTCGTAGGTCATAATGGTAACTAACATAGGCACCATTTCGCCCATCCTCTCGGCCAATTAAACCTAAACCATACACATAGGTGGCAATTGTCTCTCCTGCTTCATCCACTTCCATAAGAACATGGCTTAAGGAGCCTACATCATCTACGATATAGCGAGTCACTTTTCCTTTCCATTTGCATTCAACTCGCTCGTTTTTCCAGTTGTAGGTATACTTCATTCTGCCACTTTTAATGAGACGATTACGACTATCATATTCGTAATCACCCATTCGCTCGCCATTTGTCACATATAAGAGATTTCCATCCGCATCTAACTCTGTAGGATAATTGTTCCATGCTTTAACCCGATTATCAGTACTATAACTCCATTTTTCAAGAGTTTTGTTATCATTTGTTTGCTTAAAACTATCTTCTATTAGCTGTCCTGTTAGATTGCCACCTTGATCATAACCAAAATAGGTTATTGTCCCCTGATCCTTACCACTAATTAATCGACGGAAACGGTCATATGTGTATTGCTTATCCTGCTCTTTAATTAATTGACCTACTTCATTATATTGATACTTAAACTGCTGTAGCGAAATCCCTTGTTTTGTTGTATCTATTTGAGCAATTAACTGGCCAACTGCATCATATTTTCGACTTTCCTTAGTTCCATTTGGACGATGCTGTTCAATTAAGCGACCATTTTCATCATAACGATATTTTGTTAAACGACCTGCCCAATCCTTAACCTCCGTTAATTCACCAGCTATGTTATAACGATATTCTACAACCTTGCCATCAGGATAGGTTAAATGAGTCAGATTTCCCATATCGTCATAACGATAATAAATATGATGTCCCCATACTTCTTGCTGCATCGTAACTCTGCCCATCACATCGTAAGCTCGCTTCATTTCCTGAGTGCCTTCCCTACTATGAATCCAACGACCAGCATCATCATAGGTCAATTGCAACTCACCAGCTTCATCTTGAAGCTCTGTGACTAGTCCACTTGCATCATATAAAAATTGTTGTGCTTGCCCCCTTGCATTTTCTCTCTGTATTAACCAACCTCTTTCATCATATTGATACCCTAGCAAGCCACCACTTGAATTTTCTTCTTGAAGCAATAGACCACTCAGATCATAGCTAAGTTTGGTTTCATATCCATTGCCATCTCGGTAAGCAATCACTCTATGCTCAGGATCATAAAGCTGCTCATAGCAAGCCGCATCAGATTGTTGATTGTTGATATTATTTGGTAATTTAGGTGTAGGCATAGTTAGTTTAGCAAATACATCATTTACGCTGCTAGGTGACAGAGCAAATGAACTTCCTTCACCTTGGACAACTCTTTGTAAACGAGCCAAACTATCATAATGATATGTAGTCTGTACCCCATCAGCCTCAGTTTGGGCAATAATTTGGTTTATTTCATTCCATTTCCGTTTAACTGTATGACCTAGACCATTTGTAACTGCCAATACTCTGCCTGCTGAGTCATATTGCAAGCTTTCAATCAATTGCCCTAGTCCATCAATCATAGATAGAATTCGGCCTTGTTCATCATATTTGTAGCTTTTTCTACGATTCAGCGGGTCACTGACTTGAATGACTCTACCAGCCAGGTCATAATCTAGCTTGGTAACACCACCATACGCATTTTCATGATTAATGAGTCTATCTTCTGCATCATATTGATACTTAACCTTTTGTCCTAGTGGATAACAAACACTTGCTAATTGCCCCATTTCAGTATATGAATACTTCGTTATACCACCATCTGGGGCTTCCATACTAATCATTTGTCCATATGCGTCATATTGATAATTCCATGTTCGACCTGCTTGGTCAACCATTTGCACAAGCTGATCCAAATTATCATATTTCCGTTTGGTACAGCCGCCTAGACAGTCTTGAACCCCCACAATTCTACCTGCTTCATCTTGAATCAACAGTGTACTTCGTCCTTCGGCATCCTTAACTTCACATACCACCCCATCAGATCCATACTGATAAACTGTTATACCACCAGCATAATCAGTATAAGTAGCTAGCTGTCCTGTTAAATGATAGGTCATTAAGCAGCTAGCCCCGTCTGGGCGTGTGATGCTTAGTAAACGATCTGCGTCATCATAATCATAGGTAGTTACGCCACCTTGGGCGTTTCTTTCCTCAATAAGTAAATCTCGTTCATTATATGCATACCATGTAGAGTGACCCAAAGCATCCTCAAGCTGAATGAGTCTACCACGCTTATCATAATAACGTCGCTGAACGTTGCTTCCTGCTCGTTGATGCTCAATTTCCTGTCCATGTTCATTATAACGATAGGTTTCTATTTGTCCTTCACCATTACGCTTCTCAACCAAAAGTAATTGTTCATTGTGTATATACTGACTTGTCTCTCCCATTCGATTTCTAATGGTTGTAATGGTGTAGCCAGGGCGACTTAAGGTATCGTAAGCCAAGCATGTTGCTAGACCCTTGGCATCTCGTTGCTCTACTATTCGATATTCATCATCATACGTATTACTAAAATCCATCTTTCCTTCTGTAGACATTGTTAAAATATGTCCTAATTTATCGCATGTAAAAGTAGTAACATGTCCATTTGCATCATAATAGGTGGACATCCAACCTTCAGGATCATATTCAAATGAAATGCTTCGTTTATCTGTACTGATCCTTTTTAAAAGGTTATTTACTTTTTCATAATGAAAATGAAGTGCTCGTCCACTTTCACTATCCGTTAATTCAGTTAAATATCCATCGTTATTGTAGCTAGCTGCTAATGAAAGACCACTTGCAGTTACATGACGTTGAAGCTTTCCTTCTTTACTAAAAAAATAACGTTCTCTAGTGTTACGTAGCTTTAGCACATAACCATCCTGGACTTCTGTTAACTCATCTCCAATAACCCAGCTATCTGTGCTACGATATACACCATCAGACTCAGGAGCAAAGGAATTGCATCGTCCAGCATTCCACCATAGATGAATAATTTTAGGATTGCCACTAAATTGTCTTTCCTCTTGTCCTTCCTGTTGACTTTCCTCAAATGTTAACTTTATTGCATAGTTATGACTCCATGCTAATCCGAGCTCACTGCGCTGCGTAAGTCCTGAATTATATTGAAGTTCAAATTTCCATGTGGTTGCCCCGTATAGCTTGATCACATCATGATTCATAAATTGATGACCTGTTCCAGCATGAATCGGATCAAGAATACCACTTTTATCTTTAGCCTGCTTTGTATCTATTTTTGAACTTGCAGCACTCCTACCAATTACTTCATTTCCTTTTCTTGTCCCTAGCTCTTTCTTCCCGATTGTTGCAGTGGCCGCAACTTCATCTATTGCTTTACTACCTTTTTTATTACTTAACATACTTGTTGCAGTAGCACCTCCAGCACTTCCTACTGCAACTGCTTCAGCAACCATTTTATTTTTTTTATGCGTACCTTCGCTTAACACAGTACTAACTTTATCAACATGCTTAAGACGTTTGTTGCTATCAACCACTTCGCTTGCAAATCCAATTCCTTTTTTTGCTCCTATTGCAAAACCTCCAACCCCTAGCATGGACATAACCCGTTGAGATGTTGACAATTCTTCACCTGTAATTAAATCTCGTCCAACCAATCCTTCAACAATGCCTTTTCCATCATTAATGACAGTTACGGCAGTATTCGTTGCTTTGACAAACTTCGAAATGCCTCCAACCGTTTCATCTGCAAATTTGAGCAATTTAGCACCTTTGCTTGCACCTTTTCCTAGTGGACCTACAGCAGACAAGACACGCTCATACCAGGTTAATTTCGCACCAGTGATTAAGTCTCTGCCTACCAATGCTTCAATAACACCCTTCACATTCCCAACAACAGGAACAAAATCTAAACCAATGCTTAATCCGAACTTAAAGACATCCCAGGCCTTGCTCCAATCTCTTGACGGGGCTTTTCCATCCGCTTCCTTAAAGTCCTCAGCTTTTTTATCAAGCGCGACTCCATATCTTTGGAGGCCTTGCTCTAACTCCTGCAATGCTCGCTGAATCAAGCTATAGGCCTGATCGACCTCAGCTCGTCCTTTACTTCTTAAACTAAGTCGCCCCATCTCACGGTGTAATTGTGAACGAATATCTTCGATCTCATTCCCCGATTTACTTAGTTGTTTTCCTAGCTGCTTAACATCGGAGATATCTACCTCAATTTTCATTTACGGCTTCCTCCCCTATTCGCGCTTACTACTTTTGAACCATCAGATACCTATTCCTTTCCAATCATTTTCTATTTCGCTCTGCTTCTCGTGCCGCTCGCTCCTGATCTCTTCTTTCTTGCTCCTCTCTTGCTCTACGACGATCTTCCTCCATATCCGCTTGACGAAATGCTTCTGCAATTCGTTCTAATTGCTCCGCAAATTTCACCAATTCCTGTACCGCTTTTGTCATCTTTTGCTCTGTTGGCCTAAACTCCAGCTTAAATCGATCACAAGCTCTACCCTTCCATACAATGCCTTCCATCGTACTTTGAATTTTTCGAGACTCCCGTGCAATGGATTGACTATCTGAACGGACTCTTCTTGCTAAGTTTTTTAGCTCATATACATCCGCTTGAATCGGCATTATTTTCTCCCCCCTCACAATACTAAACTTCTAATAAGCTATGACCTTACTGTGTATGTTTGAGTTTATCCATTGTAGTAAACGAACAACTATCATCCAAACTTATATCATTTATCCTGAATATGTGCTCTCGTCTACAATCTTGAATCGCTCTGCAATCGCATTAAGCTCTTCACCAACCTGCTGTAACACTGTTGATACACTAGTTAATTGCTGATCCGCGTCCTGATAAGCTTGATGAAACCGCTCCTTCGTGTTCCCTTCCCACTGACCATTTAGTCCTTCAATAAGTCCTTTTAATTCTTGCGCCATTGCTATGTTTTTCTCACTGCAAGCTATAAACTTTTTCCCAATATCATTTAAATGATCAGGATCAATTTTGATTCGTTTGCTCATTTCTACGCCCCCTCTACAACTAAGTCAAATTGAGCTGCAAACTTCACTAATCTATCCCATATTAAATCAGGATTGTAAGCAGCTAGCTCCATCTTTGTTTCCGTGTCTACGTCAAGCTTGGTTTCTCTAGCTAAGTACAACTCCTCGCCATGTTGAACATAGTGGTACCCCTCATGCTCCCATGCTTCACCACGTGCATTCCAGAAGATCATACTTCCTATACGTTCTCTCTCTGCAAAGGCTTGCACCACGCGTTCTGCTTCTGTATGATCTAAATTCGATCCACCTTGAGATTGCAGTAAAGCCAATTGCTTTTCTTTCCCTAACCCTTTCCAGTGCGCCCAGTTACACTCAGTTAATGTTTGTTTAAATGTACGATTAGAACGTAAGGTTAAAGGAAAAAAGCCGCGTAACGCATCCATCGTCCCAAGTGGATCTGCTACTGGCGTTATCTGTACTTCACCTGATTCGCCATAAATTACTTCCACGACTAATTTGGGATGAAAATACAGGAAACCTGTATAGTCCTCTCCATCTACAACCTGCTTGCTCAATTGCACTACCTGAGAGCTCCCAGTAATCGCTAGGCATAACGCTAACGCTTCATTCATATCGGTGTAGTTAGCTTTTTTCTCTTGTTTCTCATGGTTTTCTTGGTTCTCTTTATTCTCTTGACCTTGCTTCATCTTCAGCCAACCCTTGTTCACCAACTCGGCTTGAATTTCACTATATTCCCCCTCAAGCTCTTCCATTAAGTAGCCTTTATAAGGATCGCTATACCCTGCGATCTTTGATAATCCTAACATTTGTGTTAAAAAGAAAAATTCCTTATTTGTCATCTCAAACGTAAAACTTTCTGTTTCCATTTTCCTTCACTCCTTATAATGTAGTCATCTATATCACGACATTAGGGTATTACTTGTATAGTTAAGTAAAAAAAAAGACTAAACCACTCTTCTGGTCCAGTCTTTATCGATGAAAATATAAAATTAGCTTTGTTGGTCTGCCATTCTAAAGCGTTCAGCAATTTTCTTCAAATCTTCTCCAACTGTCTTTAGCATCTCAATATATTGCTCTATTTTTTTCTTATCTTCTTCATAACGTTGGAAAAAGCTTTGTTGAGTCATCCCTTCCCATTGCCCTTGCATATTATTAATTGCGTTAGTAAGACTATTTGAAATTTCTTGACTTTGCTGTGCACCTGATGTAAATTGCCCTGCTATTCTGTCCATTTCTTCTGGAGTAATTAAAATTTTAGCCATAATAATAACCTCCTAAATTAGAAAAAAATAACTTTTATAGTCTTATAGTAATAGACATATAGTTTCAAATCAATGTCCATATTTGAACTTTTTTGTAACTTTTTACACTATTTTTAAAATCCTCAAATCTAAATTGAAACTTTTGTAGCATCTTGAATATTTTCTATATCACTAATTTGTAATGATAATTGATCAACACCATGCGCAAAGGCATGGGCAACCTTCACCTTAGTTAATTTACGCTTAATATAAAATCCTTGTCCTGAAGGTAACACCTTCCCACTTTGATCATATGGAATTTTAATATTAAATAACTGTGCCTCATTTAAATCAGTTGTTCCTAGCAACCAACCAATTTGAGCAGCTTTAATTTCCTTCATCCATGCATCCCAGTTTTGATTTAGTTCATTTGCACCACCAGCAGCAACGATAACAACACCACATTCTTGTCCATAACGGGTGATATACTCAAGATGCTCTGTTAAAGTATAAGCACCTGATATCCGTTTAGCCATCACATCCGTATCATCAATTAACAGCAGCAGAGTCGAGGCTTCATCTCCAGTAATACGTTCCTGTGTTCTTCGTTGCACTTCATTTCGCAACTGTTGAAGCATATTTTCTAGTGATGTATCATCAGTCGCATACCCTTTAACATGAGGCACCTCACTAAGTAAACCTAAACCTGGTGTTGAGCGACGATAGTCACACATATAAATTTCTAGTTGATCCGGCGAATAATTTTTTGCAGACATTAAAGCTATCGTCATTAACAAGGAGGTTTTACCGGATTCCATTCTACCTCCGATCATGAAATACGGACCATCCTCATAATTCCAGTTAAATACAGCTAATTCATCTACAGTAAGACCGACAGGAATGCTCGTCTCGTCAACATGCTCGGCCAACTCCAAGTCCCACATTTCCTGTAAAGGAACAACATCAGGCAAAATACGAATTTCTTTTGGCTTATTTCCATGCCAACGTTCATCCATACTTTGAAAATCAATGCGTAGCTGACGTGCACGTGCAGATTCACTTTCGGCTGCAATCGGTAGAGCTGTATGGAACTCAAACGGAGGAAGATTGCCTTTTACATACCCTCTTCCCTCTGGTAGTTGTCCAGGCACAGCACCTAAACGACCAACAGCATAATGGTAATCTCCATTATCAGCTAGCTGATATGATATCGCATTGGGGAAATTACTTTTTATCTTATCCATAATATCGGATACTCTATTAACGGTTAGAATAAAATAGATGCCCATACTTGCGCCTTCGCGCATCAAAATTTCTGCTTTTTCATGTGCAAGTTCATATTGATTTTTAAAGCTTAAGTAGCCATCAATAATAATCACAATCGCAGGAAGCTTTGTTTTTGTTTCCTCACAATAAGAAAGTCTTGACTTAACCCCAATATCAGCAAATAAACCTTTGCGATAACGGAGTTGCTCTTCTAGGAAGTGGAACAATCTACCAACCTTTTCTTCTTGGTCATCTTGAATGACATCTCCAACATGTGGAAGTAAAGCATAATCTCTTAGCATCCGTCCAAAGTCTAATGCATAAATGTGTACATCATCCGGTGTTGTAGAATGAGTTAAGGAATATAACAAGGTTTGAATAAAGGTAGTTTTTCCCGTGCCTGGCATACCAAATACGATCCAATGCCCTGATTCAATATCTATATACAATGGGAATTGACTTTGATTAGCAACATCATCCACAAGTCCCACTTTCGGATAAAGGACTTTTGAAGGTGTAGAAGATGTCGGACTAAAATCACCATCTCCAAATTGATCCAAAATAAGCTCACGAGGTAATGGCTCTAACCAAGGACCAGGTAATCTGTGTATTCCTCTCATTTGAGCTTGCTGAGCAATATGCTTAATGAGGACACCTAACTGCTTTTCTTCTAACCCATCATCATTACTTTTCTTCACAAGTTGAGGGGCAAGTGGATCTTTTAATTTCACCTGTGAGCCATCCAGTTCAATGGTGAATAAATTAATATCATCACTGATTTGAGCCTGTCCAGGACGGTATGGCGCACCACTCCATGCAAACTGCACAGCTTCAAATAATTCATTACTCCCCACCTGTAAATAACCTCGTCCAGGATTAGTAATATAAGCAGCATCAGGAATTTTTAACATTTCTCTACTATCTGCTTCATCCTGTACACGTAGACAGACACGATATCTGGAGTTACTCCAAATTTTATCATCCACGACTCCACCTGGCTTTTGTGTAGCAAGTAATAAGTGAACTCCTAAAGTACGGCCAATAGCAGCAATACTAACTAGCTCACTCATAAATTCTGGCTGATCCTTTTTAAGCTGCGCAAACTCGTCAATGACGATAAATAAATGAGGAAGTGGTTCCTTATCGCGCCATGCTGTTTTGTAATACTCATCAATATGCTGGACATTACCCGCTGCAACAAATAATTTTTGACGGCGTTTTAGTTCTGCTTTTAAGGACACTTTAGAACGCTCAATTAAGCCTTCTTCTTCTAGATTCGTAATAGTAGCAATGACATGGGGTAAATCCGCAAACGTATTGGACATCCCACCACCCTTATAGTCAATTAACATAAGCGCTAAATCATGTGGGTGATATTGCACTGCAAGCGAGGCAATCATCGATTGAATTACTTCACTTTTACCCGAACCCGTCGTACCTGCCATCAAACCATGGGGTCCATGACCTTTTCGCTCAATTTTGTCATGAAGGTTTAAATATACTGGCTTGCTCCCCCCACGTACACCTACTGGGAATGGGAGGGTGTTAGGGTAACGATGTTCTTGCCAGAGCTCTGTTATTTTAAGCTCATTCGTGGTTTCAATATTAAAAAGTTGGAATAAAGTCAGTACATTAATAATTTCATCAGCCGCGTGTGATTTTACTCGATAAGGTGCCATGCTTCTAGCAAAATGCTGTGCTTGGGTTAAGCTCATCACATCGCTTTGAAAACGTTGAACATAGTTTGTTTTCTTTTTGCTATCTTCCTGTGATAAACCAGTCACACTCGTAGAACGCATAATGCCTTCACCATCTTTTAACTCCACAACAAGCTGACATTCCTTAGGTAACTCGTCTCGACTTTGAGCCATTACAAACGTACAAGTATCTACCAAATGTGCTTGCTTAAGTAACAACGGTAAAATTGGCTCGTATTCTAGCATTTCAGCATGGGGAAGGAAATTAACATAAAAAGGCAAACTACGTTCCCGCTTATTTTCTGTCCGCCACATTCTGCGCTGGAGAATTGTAAACAATTGTTCAAGCATTGCGGCATGATCAGAGCCCTCTGTAAAAATACTTCTACGCTTCCTACCCTCATCCCAAATGTGAGGAAGCCATCTTACCCAATCCCACATCGGATGCTGCATCCGATTTAAAAATACAGCAAGCTTAACCTCATCTGGAGAATGCCCTGTACAAATTTGTGTAATTACACTCCTACAGAAGCTTTGTATTTCCTCTTCTTCACCCACGATGCCAACAACACGATAACGATCCAAATCCATCAATGCAGGAACGTTAGCAATTGTTGAAAAACGATCAGCTAATTCAATTGCCTTTGCAACTAAAGGGTCCTTATCTAATCCCTCTTGCTTAGGTGCCTTAATATCAAAACCACTTGGAACCGTTCCAATCCCTGTACGAACAGCTAAAAAGTCATCATCTTGAGGAATGCGCTCCCATATAGAGGCGGCACGATCCTTCAGCATTTGAATACAAAATTGAGGCTCCATATGGCTTCGATGCCAGTTTAGAACCTGCTCATTTTTCCAAGCTTGCATTTGGGTACGTTTTTCATCCAGATGCTCCTCATATTGTCTTGCTCTTTTTTTAAGCTTAGCTCGGTGTTTATTTTTTTGTTGAAAATGCACCAATACTGGAATAAAATACGACGCAACCATTGTGCACAATGAAATAATTTGCACCGTTGCATAACGATTATTTCCAGTACTATTATAAAAGGACATCATTGCTACTGAGCCTGCAACGGTAACCATAATTGGTACCATAATAGATATTAAATTTAATGCAGGGGGTTCCGGCACAGAAGGAGGACGAATCAATTCTACTGTTTCATGAGCAGGGTCCTCTAAAATTCTTGGTGATCTTTTGTAATAAAAAAATGACACATCCATCACTCACTTCCAAAGTACATTAAACTATCATTTGAACTATCTTTAAACTATCATAGAATTATCATTGTTTTACGCATTCCGCAGGAAAATAACCAGACCTCGCTGCGTCCTTTTTATGATCAAAAATTTCTACAGGTTGATACGGAACAGTACACCGTGATTGATAATAATACTTATAACCTGTTGCAGGATCGACTCCTCCATGGATCGATGATTTCTTAACAAGCCTCCCCCCACCAAATGCATAATTGTTATAAATCTGGTCGCCTACCGGAATACCTTGTATAAAAGCAAATATACCAACATCATTGATAGTATTAACCCACTCCTCTTCAGGAATGAGCGGCATTTTAAAGTTATAATGTATCCCATAGTGGGTGTTGTACTCATTATGTTTATTAATATAGTAGGCTAAATCTTTCTGAATACTTTTTACAATGGTGCTTCTCCGCTGTGTCTCAAAATTGTTTGAATTTTTTAGTAATGCAATATTGGTTGTATCTTTAATATCTTTTAAAAGTCCCTTTACCCACTTTTTACTGGTAGCATCATAAGCAAATAAATAGTCATCTAATGTAAAGTTAATACTATTGCCTTGTTCATCCGCAAAGGCATAAGGTTTCTTAGGTCCCCACATATGCTTATAATTCAATTGTCCTTGTGCATCTCTATATTCCGTTACAGCATAAATATAGTATCCATCATAATCAAGCACTAAAATAGCAGGTACATAACTCGCTAAAGCTCCTTGCCCTACACGATTATGGGTAACATCAAAGCTCAAATATAACGTTCTAAAGAAGGCATCAATCGCCATGTCTTTATTGGCTTTAACATATTTAAAAGATTCATAGCTTGATTCATATTGCTGCATCTCATTTGAGCTTAGTGCAATTCCTGCATCCTGTACTGCTGTGCGAAGAGCAAATGTATATTCCCGATTCAGTGTCTCAGCAACCTTAGCCTGAGAAGTATGGAAATCTAAAATCAAAAAAAACGGTATAAAAATACATACAAATAAAATTGCCCAATTAGTCATCCTCATTAATAATCATTCCCCCGTAAGGGATATACAGTGTTGTATTGCTCCCTGTATTGCCACCTGTAAAAAAGTCTCGTAAAATTGTTGCCATGGTTCGATTAATATTTTTAACCTTTACTGTAAAAAAGTCACCTACTGACATCGGGTCTGCTTGTATGCCTGAATAATTTGTGCCTATTGTTGGGTATCTGCCTGCTGAATTCTTGTCACTAGGAAATAAAGCATTCATAATCTCTTCCGTATAATGTCCGTTAAAATAAATATCAAATTTATTATCAAATGTTGAACTTGGATTGCTTGGATCTGCATAGAGGGGATTATATCTTTTATGCATATGCTCCATTTGCACATCATATTGATTTCCTGTTGCGCCAAGCTTACGATTAAATTCATTGTACATTTGTGGCGTAATGTAGCCTTTAGTGCGAACTGCATCAACAAACTCAGTCACAGCGCCATGAACGACTAATTCTGTTAATTCATCCTGACGCTGTGCCTGTTGATACAGAGGGTAACCAAACAATAAAACAACGGCAATTAGCACTGCGATGACTTTGGATAAGGAAAATTCCATTTGTCCACCTTCTAGGAAAAAACAATAGTTTGCAAAACACCTTTTTGATCACGTAAATAAGAAACTTTATACATTCTCTTTAAATCAATGCCTGTTACATCTATAGTATCAATATCTAAATATCGATTAAAAACCTGAGCATCTACCTTAATATCTACGTTTAAGCTGTTAATTTGATAAATGCTCTGTAATACCTCAGCCCCTGTATAATACTCTTCTTGATTTACCTCAAGACTAGTATATATACGACGTTCTTCTAACTGAGAAGCTTTATAATAAACTTCCAACGTCTTTTCTTGACTTGTTATACTTTGTAACGCAAAAATGCTAGCTACTACGAAAATAAAAATTTCCGCTGTGAGGAACCACATATTTTCTAAATTTTCGTTCATAATGTGCTCCTATTTAGTAGAATTACGAATTTTGTTGGATAAAAACTATGCCCCTAATCATACTGTTCTGGTCTCTGATAATTGTAGATTTAAATTTTCCGCTAGGGTTAATATATTCTGGTAAAGATTGATTTTCTGCATTTTTCAAATCTAATTTTTTCCCTGAATTTTGAGTAACTTCTCCAGTATCCGAAACTTCATTTCCATAATATTCCTGCACGCCTTTTCCTGTTGTCACCCTTATCCCAAACTGCTCCAAATTCATATACTGTCTAATCGCATTCAATACCTGACTTCCAGATAAGGTCGTGTTGTTATACGTATTAAATTCTGTATCTGAAAGCTGTGTTGTAATGGATGCCATCTTTGTTTGTCCTTGCTTGGCTGCATCCTGTGAGGATATTGTAATAATGACCACAATCGTGATTAACATGATGGTTAAAAAGATACCTGCTGCGACTCGAATACCAACGCCAGTATTTTCTTCCATACTTATTCATCTCCCTTAAATGTTCATATTTTATAATTTAATTTTTAACCTCGTCCCTATAGCGTAAGTGATGCAACTTTATATGCTTTGCATTTGAATTGATAGCTGACCAAGCTGATTAAATGACATATATAAAAATGGAAATACTAAATATAAACCAATTAACAATGCAGCTGGTGTCCAGCCTATCAGTTTCCCCCAAGAAACCTTTTTGCGAATAAGTCGCTCTAAGCGTTCCTTCTTTTGCTCGCTAAAATATTCACGTTCCATTTCTAAATCATCAAACGCTTCATGAATCGTAATTTTGTCCACTGCTTGTCCAAGTCTTCTAACGATTCGCACAAAAGAATCAAAAGGCGCTTCAACCATTAAGTTACTTAGTGCTTCTTCAGACCCACTATCAAAGTTTAGCAAGCAACGTTGTAAGGCTGGTTTGAAAATGATGCCGTAACGCTCCATCCATTCTAAAATCGTCTCTACTGAAATTCGTTCAAATTCTGATAAAATTGAAATTAGAACATGGAATTGATCAACTTCATTTTGCATTTCCAATGCACGCATACGTCGCTGAAATTGCAAAATCCATAGCGGCAAATAATAGCCAGTAACAGCTAGTGCAATGGCGAAAGCTAATTCATACCAGTTAAAATATTCGCCATTAATCTGTTTGATTTTCGCATCAATCCGATTAACTGTAGCAATGTGGGCCACATCGGTTAATGGAACCTCAGCATGTTGTCGAACATACTTACTAATAGCATCCCAGCTTGTATCCCCCTCCTTCTTTACCTCCTCCATCACCTTGTTATCAAACTCAGTTAACTTGTTTGCTTCCTTAAGTTCTGCCTCATTCATATAACCAAGAATGCTAACCTGTTCCTTCGTTGGATTATGATAAACGTTATATACTGCCTGAAAATGAAGAAATACTGAGAGCACAATAACCGCTATAAATCCAGCTATACATACAAAAATACGATGAATGTAAAACCACTCTATACGTAACGGTGAATTCGCCTCCTTAAGTAGCAAATTCATCCGATAATGCTTACTCGTTTGTACAGCAGGTACGATCTGATCAATAATCCATTTGACTGGCCGCCACGTATACACTTTTTTTTCCCATTGCCGCTTTGGAGCTTTTGGAACATATTTAGCTTCATCATTTTCAGCTAGCTTACGAATCAATACGTAACTAATGACGGAAATAGCATATATGCCAAGTCTGATTAGAAAACCAAGCTTACTTTGGTAAAACTCTTTCGTAATCGGAAAATAATTTTCAGCCCAGCGAACCAATGGAAAAGAGATTAATATCGGTGATAAAGCGATCATCGTCATCCCACCTAAGCGATAACGTAACTTTTGTCTGCGCATTAAGTCATACCTAATCTCTTGCACAAGCTTGTTAATAGAATTCAGGTAAATCGATCCTTTATTAATCGTTCTATCACCATACTCAAGAATTAGATGCGCGATACCCGAAAAAACCTTTAAATATCGATTGGGAGCTACTGCATAATAGCTTTCTAGTTCCTTTTCAGGTTCATGTGAGATTAATATTTCGTGAATACGCTCAACCTGTAGTTTAATTTCATGTGGTGAAGCTTCCGCAGCTTGATAAACGGCCTCATCTACCATTTTTAGCTCTTGATAACAATGCCGGTGATCCTCTAAAAACTGAGCAAATTGTTTTAAGAGCTTATCTTCGATTCGGTTTACGAAAATATCGATAATTAATTCATTTAAAACTAAAGCAGCCAAAATCCCAAAAAATACTGCCATCCAGCTTTGGCTTAATATACCTAATAAAATGATTGATCCACCAGCAAGACCTAATGACCATAGTGTTATCCGAATTGTTTCTTTGCGAAGTGTAAATTCATCATACGTATTAACGGCAATTAAGCGTTTGCGAATTGTTAAAATTTGTTTTTTAAAGATAGGGACCTTGATAAGCTGAATGTAACATTTTTGATAAAAAACCATTATCGCAGCAGGGACTTTTCGTTTAGTGCTTCCAATCGTCCACACACTACCAAAATTCCTACGTCGCTTTCGCTCTTTTGCAATCATGTAGATTAAAAAAGAACCAGAGAGCAGGATTGCTGAACCACATAATAGCAATACCCATAACCACTTATCCATGGCGTTCACCCCAATACTGCTCCAAAAAGCCTTTAAATTGAATTCGATCTTCTTCATTCATATTAAAAAGCATGGCCTCAACCTTTTGCTTGGAAATTGGCTTAGCAACAACATATTTGCCTTCACGATATTCAATAATATTGTGTGCGACCCAAACTCTACCATTACTTCGCCGGTAGGCTTCCCTTTGTAGGTGAATCAATGCATCTAGCTTATGCTCCAACCTATCTCCTGCTTCAATATCTGCATCACCTTCAAGCAATGCCGACTCATAAGTAACAGGAATGATTTCCGTTATTCTTTCAATATACCGTCTACCATCCTGCTCTTTACGCATATGAATATCCCATTTTACTGCATTCACAACCTGCTCTTCTGCGATACGTTCATTTTGGAATACACCTGTTTTTAGCAAGGAGTTACGTAATGACCATATTAATTCTCGTACTGATGTTGCATGGTGTGTAAAAATCGTAAATAAGCTTGCTACCTGAGACATTTGGATCATCCAAGCCGCAACAGGATCTGTTGCAACCTCACCTAAAATATTCACTGCACCATCTGTCTTTTTCTGTAAATCTAGACCAGCTTGACCCGAAATCGTATCCGTTTCTCGAAATGCTAACGAGTTTCTTTCTGGATATAAACGCCTTAGATGAAGCTCAAAGGTCATTTCTTGGATACGTAATGTCAATGTGGCGTAGATATATTTTACCGCCGCCATAATAAGGGAGGTTTTCCCTGAACCCTGCGGGCCTGTAAAGGCAACAACTTGAGCACCTTTCATTAGATACTTAATCATTTCGCGCGGAATTTCAGCGTTTTCACCACTTGAAGGAGATATTAACTTCTCCAATGTCATATTAGGCAAATCAAACTTACGAACAAAAAAGGCCCAGCTTTCTGAAAATGGGGGTCTCACAACAACGACACGAGAACCATCCTTCATTTCGTTAACGATAAATCCATTACTTTCAGTTAATTGTCCAGGATTGTTGTATTTATAAATGTTTTGACATACCCGCTTTAACTCAAGTTCTGTTTCAAAACTAAGGAAGGACAGATGAATGGATTTTCCTCGAAAAAATATCCATATGCTTTGGTGTCCAGCAAACCTCGATTGCTTCATGCCCTGCATTAATTCCATTTCATCTTCAACAATTTGCATTGAAGCAGGAATGCCTGATACTCCACCCGATACACCATCAATTGCCATATCTCGAATCTCATCAATCACACCAAAACCCTTATACTTCGAATAAATACGCTGAACGATAATCATAAGCTTATCTCTAAATTCAAGCGTGTTATGTATTTCTTTGTTGTAAATTTTATCAATTTCATCAGCAGTAATGACATAAGAGTTTGTTGTACCGTCTTCAATATATGTTTTAGTCACATCAAGATTATATTTATCAATTAACTTTGTTAGGGCTTGAAAACCATGCTGCTGTTTGTAGTAATGTAGTAAAATATCAAATTTGTCTCTGGAAGTTAATCGATCAGCATCATGAAATGGGATAATATAATCGATATTTTTTGCATTTAACTCATATTTACGCTCCAGCAAATCATAAATATATTGCTTTAAAAATATCTTTTCCTTAATGTCACCGTTGGTTGCGTTTTTCATTGCATTCCGTAAATCAGCAACTACAGCTTGACGTCTTAAAAATTCCTCGCCTGAAAAACCCATATCTAATAGAGAATTATTTACGAATTCATTTATTGTAGTTTTGACATACTGTAAGATTTGATCCAAATCATATCTCTCTAAATTATCATTATTTTTAGGTTTATTGACATGTGGTTTACGCCTTAGTGTTACAAATAAAAATACTAAAAGTCCTACTAAAAGCAACATAATAATGAGAATATTAATGCTATACGGTACCCTCATTATTGTAGCCTTCTTTCTTCATATTGCTTCGGATTAAGTCCAACCTCTTCCAAGATTACATTAGAAATTTTTTGAACCTGACTAAAAAACTTAAAATTAAGATTTCCTTTCTGAATGTGTCGGTGTTTGATAAAGAAGTTTTTAAGATCACCATCATTCATAGCATCTCTGTAGCCAGTATTATATGGAAGAGCTAATAATTTCCCTTTGAATTTATATTTAGAAGCAATATTTCTTAGTTTATATTTCGACTCCTCATCATATTGTCCCAGTAAAACAATGTGTGGAATACGGGATAACGACTCTGGCTTGAATTGCTGTTTAAAGTATTTATCCAATATGTTTATATTTTGATTCAAGCAAACAACGACTAAATCTGAGGTTTCAATCGTTTCTAACGCAAGCTTACTGCCAAGTCCACTATGGACATCCAGTAATACCATCTCATAATATTGTTGTGCTGTATCAAAAATAATATTAAGAGCATCGTTTGAATTTTCAAATTGAAGCTTATCTAATCTTTTTGTTCCTTCTAAGAGATCAAAACCTTGATCTAAAATTAATGCATGGTTTTTTATCGTGTCACGTTCCAGCTTATTACTTCGAACTGCTCTTTCTAATGCATCAATACCTGTTCCAGAAAACTCATGAATTTGTCTATTATACGGATTGATTGCTTTAAAAAAGCATTGTTCTAACGTAGTATCCGCCATTTGAGGTTGTGACAATAAAATTCTCATTTGATACTCAAACCCAAGCCACGCTGCTATCGCCGCAGTAGTACTCGTTGTACCTAAGCCATGCTGTACGCCCCAAAAAGATACCTTAGCCATAAAATTATCTCCTTTCTAGCTGTCTCCACCACTGGCGAACATCATTGAAGTTTAAATCTACAATTGAAGCAGCTAATTGGATCAATACTTTCTTGTATTCCTTAGATAATCTAGATACATCGAGTTTTGCTCTTCCTTGATTGTTGATTCTAGCTGTAATATCACGTTCATCTGGATAATAAACCAATGTATCTGACCATATAATCGGAAGCTTTTCATAAACAGTATCTAAATAATCTTCATGAAATGTTTGTCCTGCCTCACAAATCAGTCTAGTAAATGGAATTTCATCCTCTATTGTTTCCCCATCAAATAAGGCTTCAAGTAATACTAGATTTCTTTGAATTTCCCTATTATCATAGGTCGTCACTAACACATAATGATCTGCACCATACCATTCATGGATAGACTTAAAATCATCAAGATCAATAAAAATGTAATCGTAACTCTCATCTGTATTTGCAACTATTGCTTCTAATTGATTTTTATCCGCTACACGCTCAGTAATATCAAACAAATCATGTTGAATAATACTTGCTTCCATCTCTAATTTGGGATAGGTATATTCATAGTTATGATGCTTAGTAGCATCTACTAGTAAAACCTTAAATTTCAAGGCTACAAGGTTAGAAATATAAAACAATAAATCTGTTTTATCAGTCATACCTATAAATAAAATCTGTTTCATACTGCACCTTCCTAGTTTCACCTTTATTTCTTTATCTATTTTATTTATGATCTTTAAAAATGTTATCAGGGTTTGGTTTTACTTCATTTTGATTTGAATTAAATAACGAGTTTTGCTCAGAAGTATTATTTTGCTGCTCCCCGTTATAATTACTTACCCCGGCATTATTTTGTTCTTCTGCAGTTTTACCACTTAAATACTTTTGTCTTTCTTCATCTGTCATCGATTTCATGTCACTCTCAAGCTTTTCTCTCGCTTTTTTCTCTAAATACATTGTTGCAACATTGACTATATTAGGATCACTAGAGATAAGCTCCTGCACCTTCAGATTAGGTGGATATGTGATGATAGCTTGTGTTTGTAGATAAGGTTCAACATAACTTAATGCATAAATAGTTGCATCTTGAAGATAAGCATCAACAATAGCACTTGACATAGTCAATATTTCTTTTTCATTCATGTGATACCAAATCGTTTGATTATTCAAATCCTCAACCTTTTTCTTGGATAATACGATAAAGTCTTGTCCTGTAGGAAACTTAATCCGAACATCAACAAAATCATTTTTAAATAGCTTCATCGGAAGCTGGATGAGTCTAAACTCCTGATTCCGCAAATCATCAGGGGTAATTCCCTCTTCATATAACATGTTTTTTGTAACCAAAGCATTTTTATCTAGATCAATTTTCATATATTTACCAACTGCATCTTGCAGGTTTGCAAAGTTTTTTGGGACAGCTACCTTAGGTAGTGATACAGTAACTAAATCCTGTTCCTTTAAAATTTCTCCCGCCCGATAATCTGCATTCAAGACTGTAACAGTCTCTTTTTCCTGATTTAATTGCTTCTCGGCAATAGATAACTTATTTTCTAATTCAACAATATTCATTTCATATTTACTTTGTAATTTACTAACGTATAAATACCCTCCTCCTAAAGTTAAAAGTAGAACAATAGTCCCGCCGATTGCCCCCGCTAACAGCAATTGCTTTTGCCGCAGCCGTATTTTTGACATGAATAAATCTCCCCTCACTCAAAAAAACTACTAATTACCTATTGATTTCTATATTTAGGAAAATTATAACATAGAATAATATTGAAAAATATACATTTGTATATTTTTTTGTATTTTTAGTTCTTTTTTAGATTAATTTTGAAAGTTTTTATCAAAAAATGACTCTTAACTAGAAAAGTAATTTATATTAAACTGTAAAAGAGATCTGATTACCTTAGTTAGAATGTTACTTTTGAATCAGATTCTTATTACTTTAAAACTAGCAATATAGTTAAAATAATAATTACAATAACGCAACCACCAATAATTCCGTAAATCCAACCTTTACTTTGATGCGATCTTTTTTTGACACCTAAATAAGGCTTCATGATTTTGGAAAGCATTGAATCACTATCCCCTTGTGTTCGATAAGGATCCGCATGGGCTGGAATCGAAAACACTAAATTACCTGGCAACAATTTACGAATATCATTCACGCTCTGACTTCCAATGAATGGAATGCAATAAAACCAGTTAGATTGATCAAGCTTTTGATATTTTTCTCGAAAACTCCTAATCTTTTTTTGCCTCCATTCACTTCCTCCACCTAAAATAAACTGAGCATTTGCTCTAAAAAACTCCTCGCTCCAATCGCTTTCTTCACAGCCTCCGATATCTAAAATCAAGTAATCATACCCCTTAGCAATTAATGCACTCATATCCTTGTCATGATTGCTTTTATAATAAGTAACTCCATTTATGCTAAATTGGGTTGTAGGATTGTTATAGTCCTTGATTCCTTCATAAGCATTTTCAACCTGTGCGAAGTCATTAGAGCCATTTGCCTCTACTAAAGCAACTGTATAACCTTTACGGTTTAAATAATTAGCAATCATAATACTAAAATGTGTACAGCCAAGCTTCGTTTCGACCCCCATCACAGCCACTACAATCGTGCCAATAATACGCTCCTGTACTAAAATTTTTTCCTGAAAAGGAAGATCCGGCAGCTCCAGGTTCATTACGTCTGTTGAATCATTGTGACTATTTCCTTGAATTTTAGAGGTATAGCGATAAATCTTATCTTGAATGCGATCCATTTCTATGTTAAATTCATCTGGATCTTTCGTCTTTTCAGGTAAAGGCTGATCTTGCTGTGTGTTTTGTGGCAATAGCGTTTTTAATGCTTTAGATACCGCTTTAATTGAAGTACCTGGCTCTGTACTAATAACTTTAATGCCTTGCTCTCCTAATTGGCGGACAAAGCCATCTTCGTTATGTCGATCTAATGCTATAACAATAATAGGTGTATCATAACGAAGCAGTCGATATTGGCGGATTCCTTCTAAAATAAATGCAGTTTCCGCACAATCCAAATCTAATATGAATGCCTCCACATGGATTTTAGCGACAGATAAGCAATGCTCAAGAAACTCTCCACCTTCAAATCTCCCTGTCTTCTCATAGCTAATATCCGCACTCCCGATCGCTTTACGTACCTCTTGAACCGACCTGTTAGTAACAATAATTGCGTTCATGCCTGCACCTCATCAATTTAAAATTCGACTATGATCAATATCAAAAATTTTATCCAATCCATTTTCTTTCATTCTCCTAGCACCCTCTCTAGCTCTTTGTAAAAGATCATCAAGTGGTGCTCCGTTTTCAATTTCCATGTAGCCAGTTGCAATCTGATTATGAATTTCAGCTTCAATATTTAATTTCAAGGAATCACATAAATTAGGTAGCTCCATCGCAGCCTTGGTTACTAATAAAGCAACTCCCTCCTGCTCATAACGGCAGGCGATACCATAGCGATCACAATATTTAAGCACCACCGGTCCAACGACCCCGAATCGATCATCTATAGGCATACCTGTATTTTTTTCTTGTGAAAAATCAATTAAAAGATAAATGACGCCATAGGCATGTCCACGTTGCAAAAGCTGTTGTGACTGCTGAAAGAAATGTTTACGTGTGTATAATCCCGTTACATCGTCACGCGTTGAGGTATAAGCTGCTGCCTGCATAATATGAATGATTCTCTCAAATAGTTGCATGCAGATCATGTAAAATGCCATTCCCATAAACAATAGGCTCAGCATTAACAATAAATTCAAATTTACCATCGTAGCTGCTGTATAAGCACCCAAACTAATTATGTAGAATAATAGTGATAGTGAATGTTTATGTGATAAGCCTTCATCAGCAAGCAGCTTGAATTTTGAATATAAAGTCACTCCACTTACAATAAGCAGCAACAGCAAAGCAGGCATCGATGGAGGTAGAAACAAGGAAACTGCTGCCACAACTAACGTGCATCCCGTTCCAGCCAAATAAACGTATAACTTATCATTTCTTTTTGTATGTAATAAACGGAATAATGCAATTTGGATGACTATAAAGCCACATGTATTTAGTGATAAGAAAAACAAATAAAACGAACTAAATTTATCTGGAATAAGGACTTGACCAAGTACAGCTAATGTCGTTAAACCTACTCCTGCAGCTAAACCACTATAAAGTTGTGTTTTCCACCGCATGTACATCATTCCACACATACCTAATAGCACTAGTGCAACTGACAATGTGGCACCATAAAGCAACCATGTTACATCCATCATGATTTTTTCCACCTTCTATTAAAATTAAATTATGTGTAATACATTTTAGAAAACAACTTAAAAAGGCAGGAATAGCAAGTGTCACTCACTATTCCTGCGTTAATTTTATGCAAAATCAGTGATGTCGAATCTAAGATGACTGCTCAATTTAGATGTGGTATGTAACCCTTTTGACCTATTTTAGTAAATTGGTTTAAGTTATGAAACTCTCAGAAAATCGGGATAAGACCTAAGAATCATATAAGTAGGAAAATTATAACACTAATTCTTTGCGGATTTTGTCGAATTATGTAGATGGAGGGATAATTTTTTGTAATTTCTATGAATTTTTATAATCACCCAAAATATTACTATTATTTTGTAATTAAAAACAAGTCAGGACGCATAACTATTCGCGCCTCCGACTTGTTTTATATATAACTATTACTCTATCACCAGAATCTGTGGGGAAGCTTTCGCTACCACTCTAGAGGAAGCCCATGAGCCAAGTCCCGCTGAAATTAAAGTCACACTAGCAAAGGCAATAATTCCTAGCCAATTCAGAATTAAAGGAATTTCTGCAATACCATAATAGTTGAGTATACTTCCAAGAATAATAGGTAGCAGATAAACACCTACAATAATCCCTACAACTGCTCCGATTGTTGATAGGCCTACAATACCTAGAGTGACTGACAATCTGATTTTAGTTGAAGTTAGTCCTAAAGATTTATAAATGCCATAGGTTTTACTCTCTTTTCTGATATTAATACGACTAATACTAAACACAATGATAATAATAACTCCAGTAAATAACAGTCCCATGATACTCATTGGTAGGATTAAAGCAGCAAACGCCTGTTTATATGCTGCTTCTAGTAATGTTTGCTGTGGAACTGCTGAAGCTGAACCCTTATATTTCGTATTGATTTCATTTATAACATTTTCAATGTCTTGATGATCTTGTAAACGAATATAAGCTAAAATAAAACGATTATAATCAGGATGAATGACTTTGATTACATCCACTGCAATTCTTGCTGAATATGACATATTTGATATGGACTGATAAATTCCGGTGACCGTAAGTGTTTGCTTGTAGCCTTCAATATAAACTTCTATAACATCCCCCACATCTTTGTTCAATTGTTTAGCTACATTAAATCCAATGGCAATTTCGTTTCTGTTACGGGGGTTCTTCCCTTTTATTGTGGTAAATCCAGCATCTTCATAACTTCCATCCAATATATCTATTTGAAAATTCATACTTTGGCCATGTAGAGGCTCGGAGTCCAACTTCCTTTCTCGAGAAACAACACCGTTAACATACCCAGCCCAACCTATACTTTTTATCCTAGAATCAGAAAATAACGCTTGATCAAACTCAGTACGAGAGAAGGCTCCTTTATCAGTAATTTGCAGTACAATGTCAGATGAGTCATATCCCCATAATGGGGATGTTTGCTTAATCGCACTAATACTATGCAATAAAACAAATCCTAACACGAGCACTGCAGACACAATTGTGGCTAAAATGACCATTAAAATGGAGGCTTTTCTATTCTTCAATATGTTTCTTAGCCCGATAACTAGGATAAGTGGCGCCCTTTGGAAAGAAATGATTTTATTCTTTTTACCAGCTAACCGTTTTGTCAAAGCACTATTGTCACTTTCAGACATACCATATCGAATGGCCTGCATAGGTTGTACAAGCCTGGCCTTGTTCGCATAAAAGAGCACACAAAATAATACAAGGGTAAGTACAACCATCCCGACAGCTACTGCTATAAGATTCCCTTCTAGAGTGGTTACCATAGCTCCCGTCTTAAGAGATGAAAGTGTACTTTCTATGATTATTTTTGATATCCATTGACTTACCACTATTCCAGGTATAATCGCGATGATTGCAATCCATGCATATTGGGACAAATAGACTGCCATTAACCTCCTTGAAGATAACCCTATTGCTTTAAGTACACCAATCTTTTTATAGTTAGATAAAATATCGTCTGAAATCGTAAATCCAATCGTAAATAATGCTACAAGCATCATGACGATACCTAAAAAAATCATTATAAATCCAATCACTTTATTCATAATCAGATAAAAAGAGGACATACTTTCAAAATTCATTTTTGACTCAAGGTAAGGAACACCCATGTCTTGCTCAAATTTTTCCCAATAGCTCACACTAAGGGTATAATCATCAAATCTAAGACCTAACATGTACTCATCTTTACCCTGTGTATTATGAAATTGTTCAATATAATCCTGCTGATTCATCCATATACGTACAGATGTAGGAAAGGGAGCTCCGAAGGGCATATCTACAACAACAGCAGATACTTGCAATTCAATTTTTTTCTCACCTATTGTAAACCCAAGTGTATCTCCTACTGAAATATCATATAAATAGGCAATAGATGTGGGAAGCCATATCGAGCCCTTCTCAGGGTTTACACTTTCATGTCCTTGTGCAAATACAAGCTCATCCACAGTATAAGGACGTGTAGGGGTATCCATCATATATACAGTCAGGCTCGAAAGCCCTTCTGAAGTCAATTTGCTGCCCTTAACAGTCATTCCTGATAAAGCTCTAAAAGGGATCAATTGTGATGTTGTAACGCCTTCTTGGTTATCCCACCACCCCAACACCTTTTGCGGATTGTGTAGCTGTCCTCCTAAAGTCAACATCTCATGGGAGCCACGTGTTCGATTATGCATATCGCTAAATAAATTGTTTGTATTTAATATAACCGTTACTGATGTAGCAAGAAGTAATGTTGATAGAAAGATGAGTAAACCTATCAAGCCATTATGTATCTTCTTTTTTCTAAAATTCGCTAAGCAAAGAGAGTAAACTGCATACATAAGCACCTACTCCTTTCCTGAAACGTAAGAAAATATGATTGCTTCTCTATCTTGAACATCAGTTCTATCAAACTTATCAAACTCTAGCACATCCGCTATTTTCCCATCTTTTATTATGATAAGGCGATCAGCTCGGCAAGCCGCTTTAATATCATGAGTTACCATTACAACAGACTGCCCCTCACGATTCATATTCGTTAAAATATCTAGGACAGCAACGCCTTGATCATAATTCAAGCTGCCTGTCGGCTCATCAGCAAAAATAACGTCAGGAGAATTGATTAACGCTCTGGCAATTGCCGCTCTTTGTTGTTGGCCTCCAGAGGTCTGAGAGGGTAAACGATCCTGCTGACCATCAATTTCCATCGCTTTCATTAAGGAAAGTACACTACGCTTCACTTCATTTTTGGACTGCCCTGCGATATATCCAGGTAATGCGATATTTTCAAATAAAGTAAGGTCAGGTACTAGATTGATGCTTTGATAAATATATCCGATTCTAGTCGTCCTGAAATCTGCTAATTGTTGCTCTGTGTAGCTGTCGATACGTTGCCCTTTAAAATGAACTTCTCCAACTGTGACTGAATCAAGTCCACTTAACATATATAACAGCGTGGACTTACCTGATCCCGAGTTTCCCATAATAACAGTAAAATCACCTTCATAGATCTCCAAATCGAGATTTCTGATGGCATGAAATTGTTCACTTCCAGTAGAATAGGTTTTGCAAAGGTTTTTCGCTTGAATAATAACTTTTTTTAACAAATGTGAACCCTCCTGAAATTAAGTCGTATTGTCATTGTAAAGGGCACTTATGTATAAAAAATAATTGAAATATTAATAAAGTATTACAGCGATAGCTAACATAATGGAATCGTAAAATGAAATACCGTGCCTTCGCCCTGAATACTTTTGAAAGAAATGGTACCGTGGTGTGCTTCAACAATATGTTTACAAATCGAGAGTCCTAATCCAGACCCTTCATTTCGTGAATCAGTATTCAATTTCCCCTTAAAATAACGATCAAAAACGAATGGCATGTCTTGAGGCAACATCCCTTTACCTGTATCCGCTATCATTATTTTCAGATGTCCCTGTCCTACCACTATATCAACGCGAATAGAATCCCCCACTGATGTATGCTTCAACGCATTAGCAACAAGATTAGAAATCACCTGTTCTAATCGATTAGCATCTGCAAGGATCAGCACATCGGGAATGTCAGATGGCCCCAGGAAAGAAACGCCTAACGTACCAACATAATGGCCAATCGGCTGTAAAATCTTATTCAAAAGCTCTCCACTATACTGCTCCGTAAGGGTCACTGAAATCTGTCCTAATTCTTTTAATGCATGCAAGAGTAAATCCTCTGTCAATCTCGTCATTTTATCTGTATTAGTATGCATAACCTCAACATATTCCATAACCTCTGACATGTCAGAGCAAACCCCTTCACGTAGGGCTTCAATGTATGCCTTCAGCGTAGTTAGCGGTGTCTTTATTTCATGTGAAATATTCGAAATTAGTTCCTTCTGGAGCTGCTGCTGTTCATCTCTTTGAAAACTATGATGCAAAATTTCCATTCTCATTTGATCAAACATCGCATAAACTTCACCAATTTCATCCATAGAATGATATGTGATCTTTTGCTCGTAGTTCCCTTTAATGATACCTTCGGAGTAGTCTTTTAAATGACGAATGGGCTGAATAATATCCCTCTTAAATTTTTTCCTAAGAAGAAACAGAAGTCCGCAAAAAATGAACAGTACTGAAGTCATCATTATAAATAAAAAAAGAGCTGTAGCATGGGATTTCTCAACTAAGACACGACTTGTAGGCAACACAAAAATAGCATTGCCAACTTGATTTTGAGTCGCCTGGTCTACCACAGGAAAAGCGATGCTATACGTATCCTTATTTATTTTTGCATGATATAAGTCATAATGAACTGACGACTTTAAATCGATTTGATGGGTGGAGTTGGTGGGTGAGGAATTGAATATAATTTGGCCATCCAGTGCCGCATAAACTAAACCTACTTGGAAATCTTGAGTCATGACTTGAAGGTCCTCTTGTAATTTAGGATCCTTATCAAGCTCGTGATTAAATTTCTCTAGAAAAAGCATAATCTCACTCACTTGGATCCTTACCTTATTAACTACATGTTGAGAGCTAGACTCGCTCCCGCTTCTATAGTTGTCCCACAGTAAGGCTGCCCCACATCCAATCATGATGAATAGGCAAATAAAAGTGACAATATACCATTTTCTTAGCCAATCATTTAAATACATAGAGCTCTCCAATCCTTCTTGTTATTCCTCGAAGCTAAATTTATAACCAATACCCCAAACCGTTTTAATATACTTAGGATTGGATGGATCAACCTCTAACTTTTCTCGTATTCTTCGAACATAAACGGTTATCGTACTTTCATCACCATATGTGGTATAGCCCCAAACCGCATCCAAAAGCTGACTTTTAGAAAATACTTGATTTCTATGTTTGGACAGAAAAAATAGCAACTCTAGTTCTTTTGCAGATAACGAGATTTCAATACCATTTTTCGTTACCTTATATCCCTTTTTATCGATAGACAAGTCCCCAAAGTTTACAATGTCTTCGTGTTCATTTTGTTTTGACTTTGGACCTAGCATGCTCTCAACTCTACGCAAATTGGATTTAATTCTTGCTAACAATTCACTTAATGAAAATGGCTTCGTCATATAGTCATCCGCACCAAATCCAAGTCCAAGCACTTTGTCCGTATCGCTACCACGAGCACTTAAAATTAGAATGGGCACATTATTGTTCTCGCGAATTTGACGACATAAATCTATTCCATCAACATCAGGGAGCATAATATCAAGAATAACAAAATCTGGATGTAGCAAATTAATCAAACCCAAAGCTTCTTTTCCATTTGTAGTTATCGTTGCGTCATATCCGTTTTTATTAATATAATCTCTAATAATTCGAGCAATATCTTGTTCATCTTCAATAATAAGAATTTTCTTAAGTTGATTCATTTCTTATTCTCCTGAGTTTCTTATTCTCCTACGTTGTTAATTAAGTATTGAGTATTTAATCTTTTATATATTCTCCATAAATGGCTGTACTCCTTGCTACCTCTCTCATAAATGATGTCACAGCATAACAGTTCTCACTATCTTCCTCGTCCCACATTGCCCAATAATGTAAGTGTTTATATGTATATTAAGATCCTGAAGAAGAAGAGAATTGATCGAGCTATTCCATTTGTTCTCTGTCTTTCCCTCTGCTATTGCATCATTGAATGATGAAATAATAATAATCATTAGCAAATTTCTCATCATGGTTTAATTGGGTATGTTTATAAGCATATAAAAACTCATTAATTCTTGAAGGATCAGACACTTCATATTCCGAATCTTGTGAAAATTGATCAGGAGGAGGTAATTTGATTTTCTGCACTAGACCTGCAATAGCACTTTTAGTAACATACTTTGGGGGTACATTCTTCATGAACACTGCTCCTTTTTATTGTTTTGAAACTCCAGTGGATGACCATTGCATATGGAAAAGCAGTCTTACTCCTAATCCTTTAATCAGCTTTAACTATCACTCTAGCTATATCAAGTTTTATTTTAGTACCATCTAGCAAGTAACATCTTATTTTAAAGGACGATGGTGACGAAACTTCATGTAATGTCTGATTAGATATTTGACCCGTGGGATGGTAATACCTTGCTGACATATAGTATAAACCAATGGCATCATGCATGACACCGTCTCGACCATTGTATTGAAATGGTTGGTAAATGCTTCCCTGATGCAATTTTTATTTGATAACGACGAATGCTGAGTAATGCTTTTAATGGGTTAGTAGGAGGAACTACCAAACCATCGCTAAAAAAGAAACCTTGAAGGCATGGAGCCAGTCAAGGTTCTAATTTATTCATTAATGATTAAGTCAGAACAAATTCATGCATCTGTTCTTTTACTAACAAAGCAATCTCTCTCTCTCTAGACAAAATAAAAAATAAATCACCATCAAGAATTCTAATTTCTAATTGTGCCAACTCATGCTGGATTTTATTAAGTTCCTTTACCTCAACCCTTGGACGAAGATTATAATCAAATGGAACTTCATTTGGAAAGCAAATAAGAACTGCGTTCCGTATTGTTTGAGTATCTTCCAATACTTCTAATAATTCCGAAAGTGTCAAATAAGAAATTCTTTCCCTTTCAACTTTTTTTTCAAAATTAAAAGCTACTTCATTAAAACTTTTCTGTCCAGTACCAGGATAATCTCCATGATATTTAGGTATTAATTCAACATCACCTATTCCCCAATAAATGTAACTCCATTTTTTATTGATTACCTCCAATAAATTAATAATAAAATCACGGTTATTATTGGCATCAATATATTTTAATTTCAACATACTTTTTCACGCCTCACTTGAAAGGTGGATTTGTATCCATACGATGGTCAATTTTAAATCCTCCTGTTGGATATTTCTCATTCCATTGTACCTCATGCCAATGTGGAACACTATGATTCTCAGGATAGCCATGATTAGAATAATCAATCCAGCCCTTTTCTCTTCCATAATCATCATAGTACTTAGTTTGTTTAAGATTACCGAACTCGCCATATTTATTTAAGCTTTTTGTTCCTGGCTCAACAAATTTAGGAAGATTCTTACCATATGCTTCATCAGGTAAAAATGGTACTTTAGCAAAGTCATCAACTTTCCCCGCCCCCACACTATTACTCTTAACCATCTGCTTCTCCAGCCCCAACGGATCCACATACGACACTGGATCGCCATTGACATAAGCATAGCGGTTAAGCGTTTGCCCTTCCAAAATGTATCCTTTTAGCACATCTCGGTTTAGGAAACGTTTGAGTTCTGGATGGTAATACCTTGCTCGCATATAGTATAAACCATTCGCATCATGCATGACACCGTCTCGCCCATTGTATTGAAATGGTTGGTGGGTGCTTCCTTCATGCGATAATACTTCGCCATAATAGCCATAACTATACCGATCACTTATTTTGCCTTGCTCATCTGTCAGGAAGGTCGTGCTTCCACGTATGTCACTATGGTAGCTCTGATATTGTCCTGTTGCACCATCTTCTCGTCCAATCAGGCCTAGACCATACACATAATACGCGATGACTTTACCTTCACCATCTTGCTCCATCAGCACTTTGCTTAATTCGCTTGAATCATCCACTACATACCGGGTTACTTTGCCTTTCCAGACTGTCTCAATACGTTCATTGCGCCAGTTGTAGCGATATTTCATGCGTCCACTTTGGATGAGGCGGTTACGGGAATCGTAGGTGTAGGCTGCCATCTTTTCACCATCTGTAATATACAGCAGATTGCCATCTGCATCTAGCTCTGTGGGGTAGATACCTATTGACTTTAGCCGGTTGTCAGCACTATAGCTAAAGGAGTGATCTTTCTCTGTAGTAAATTGTAGCTGTCCAACTTGTTGCACCCGTTGTTTCTGTTGCTCTTGCTTCGTTAAATTCCCACCAAGATCATAACGATAGTACGTGATTGTTCCTTGGTTCGCTCCACTAACAAAACGGCGAAGCTGATCATACGTATATTGCTTATTTTGCTCTCGGACAATTTGCCCAACTTCGTTATACTCATATTTTAAATCTTGGAGCATAATCCCCTGAGCGTTAGCATCCTGCTGACGTAACAGTTGTCCAAGTAAATCATAGCTACGCTGCTCTCTCGTTCCATTTGGACGCTTCGTTTCAATTAATCTACCTTTGGTATCATAGCGATACCGAGTTAATCGTCCTGCCCAGTCCTTAACTTCAGTTAATTCCCCTGCTAGATTGTATCTATACTCTACTATTTTTCCATCTGGATAGGTTAATTTCGTAAGGTTACCTAATTTATCATATTGATAACCAATCCGATTACTCCATACATCAAATTGTTCAATCAATCTGCCTGCTAAATCATAGCTACGACGGATTTCCTGCTCGCCTTCTTTGCCAACAACCCAGCGACCAGCTTCATCGTACTCAAGCTCTACTTGTCCAACCTCATCCTCGACATGAGTAAGCTGACCTGCTAGATCATAGCTATAGTCCTGCTGCTGACCACGCGCATTTTGCTTGGAGGTTAACCAACCTCGTTCATCATAAGTATACTTATGCGAAAATCCTGAACTATTTGTTTCTTCTAATATTTTACCAGTACGGTCATAGTTCAGATAGGTTTCATTACCATTGGCATCCCTATACATGGTAACCCGATGTTCCGCATCATAATGCTGGACAACTCTAGCATCTTCTGCTTTGACAGCAGTATCTAAGTCTAGATCTTTTGTGTGAATTTTATCTTCATTAATGTCCTGTTGTTCTTCACCAAGTGGTACAGCATTACCGTGAACTTTTCCCTGTTCTGCCGATGTGTCTTTCTTGTCTACACCCAATAAAGTCTGTGGTAATAACCCCTGAACAACCTCCTGCAAACGAGCAGCCGCATCATAGTGATAGGTCGTTTTTACTCCATCCGCCTCTATTTGCTCTACCTGTTGGTATAGTGCATTAAATCTCTTTTGTGTCGTATGACCTAAAGCATTCGTGATCGCAATGGGCTGACCATTTGCATTGTAGGTTAGTTTCTGGACAACTTGTCCCTCATGATCCTTAACTGCTTCTAATCGTCCTGTGGCATCGTAATGATAGCTTATTGCTCTTTCAAGTGGATCAACTACCTTCGTTACATAACCCAACTCGTTATAATGTAGGGATGTTTTACCCCCATTTGGATCAATATCCGCAATCAATCGATCTTCTGCATCATAATGATATGTGGTTACGCCACCTAAAGGATGAGTCACGGTGCTAATCTGACCAGCAGGGGTATAGGTGTATACTGTCCGTGCGCCAAGTGGATTAGTGATTGCAACCAACTGTCCGTATTTATCATATGTGTGCTGCCAACAGCGACCTAAAGCATCCTGAACCTGCATTAATTGATCGTTTGCATTGTAAGTCCGTTCAGTAAAACCACCAACAGCATCTTTAACACAAGTAATTCGACCAACCTCATCAATCAAAGCAAAGGTACGACGACCTTCCGCATCCTCAATGGCTGTAATTACACCATCATCGTTATATTCATATTTATTAATATGGCCAGCATAATCTTGATAAGCGATCAGCTTGCCTTGCTGATCATATTCCCAATGACAGGAAGCTCCGTCTGAACGTTTAACCCCGATTAAACGGTCTTGCTCATCATAGTTATAGGCTGTAATTCCACCTAATGCATCCTCTTGGGCAATTAATAAATCTTTATCATCATATCTGTAGCTTGTCTGGTTGCCTAAGGCATCCTGCGTAGCGATCAAATTACCACGTTCATCATAAGTATTAGTGTTTATTTCACCTAATGCATTTTCGTGAGTAAGCTCTTGTCCCTGTTCATTATACGTATAACGATCTAAAATCCCTTCACTACCAATTACCTCTAGTAGCAAATAATTTTCATCGTACACATTTTGCAAAACATCCCCAACACGATTCGTAATTGTAGTAATGAGATAACCTGGGCGACTATCAAAATCGTAGGATAGCTTTGTTACATTCCCTTTAGCATCATATTGTTCTACAACACGGTGATTGTCAGGGTCATACACATTTCTTAACTCAAGATAATCCTCATTATGAATAGTTAAAATACGTCCCTGCTCATCACAATTAAAAAGGGTAACATAGTTTTCAGCATCTTGATATTTTGCCAACCAACCTGCTGAATCATAAGTAAAATTCACACTACGATGGTCGTCACGGACTACAGATAATAACCCTTTACTATCATATGTAAAATGAAGCTGTCGTTTGCTAAGCTCATCCTGCAAGCAAATTAATTGATTGTGCTCGTTATGCTTAACGTTTAGAGCAAGTCCTTCACGATTCACATGCCGTTCTAACACTCCATTTTTATTAAAGAAATAACGTTCACGACGGTCAGCTTCAATAAGCACGTATCCATTTGAGATCGGACATAACCGATCTTGGAGCACATCCGTATCCTTACTATAGTAATTTCCATCCCTATGTAACTGGAACGTATTACGTCTTCCTGCATTCCAAAAAAGGGTAATTTCTTTGATTTGCTCATGTTGATTCGCGCTAACATCTGCACCTGCACCTGCATCAGTACCTATATCTGTACCTGCATCCGTATTGGTATCCATATCAGTATCAGTAATGTTACTATCATTACGACTACTAAATTCTAACCTCATTGCATAGTTATGGCTCCATGCTAAACCTAGCTCGCTTTTTTGGAGCAGACCAGAATTATAGCTTAACTCCCATGACCATGTTGCAGCACCATACAGCTTCAAGGCAGGATGTGTCATAAACTGATGACCTGTTCCAGTATGAATAGGATCCGCTGTTATATCCTTCTCCTTCACCTTATCTACATCCGTTTTTTGAGATTTCTTCTCATTGTCGCCAACCATATTTGAAGAATTATTTCTATCTCCAGATGGAGTCTCGGCTGTATTTATCTCCTTGCCCTTATTGCTTTGATTAGAAGTATTAATGTCACCCTTTTTCCGATTACCTTGACTCATTGCAGCTGCGGTTGTAGCCCCAGCCGTCCCACCTAACACAGCCTCCTCAGCATGAAGCTTCCGATCTCCAATAGCATCACCTGCATCGGCTATATTTCCTTTTTTATGACTGCCTTCAGTAAAAGCTTCACTCACATCATCTGCATGCTTAAAGCGTCTGTTCGCATCTGCTGATTCACTTGCAAAACCTAAAGTATTTCTCTTCTTCCCTTCGCTCAGCAATTTTCCACCCTGTAGAAAGGCCATGGCTCGTTGAGCATCGGATAACTTTTCACCTGTTACTAAATCTCGACCAATAAGGCCCTCAACAACTGATTTACCTTTATCAACGGTATGAACTACAGAATTTGTCGTCTTAACAAACTTTGAAACCCCATTAACCGCTTCATCAGTGAATTTAAGTAGTTTTGCGCCTTTGCTTGCACCTTTACCCATAGGTCCTAACGCGGATAAGACACGTTCGTACCAACTTAACTCCGCACCAGTAATCAAATCCCGCCCCACCAAGGCTTCAATGAAACCCTTCACATTACCAATGACAGGTAGAAAGTCTAAAGCAACGCTTGTAGCCATCTTTATAGCCGCCCAAACCTTGCTCCAATCACGTGGTGGTGCTTTTCCATCTGCTTCTTTAAAATCATCAGCCTTTTTGTCAAGCGCAACTCCGTATATTCCAAGACTTTGCTCTATTTCTTGTAGGCTACGCTTGATTAGGCTATAAGACTGGTCCACCTCCGCTCGCCCTTGACTTCGCAAGCTAAGTTGACCCATCTCACGATTTAACTGAGATAATATATGTTCAAGTTCATTCCCCGACCTTCTGAGCTGTTTTCCTAGTTGTTTGACATCGGAGACATCCACTTCAATTTTCATTGTGGGACTCCTCCCCATCTGCTGTGGTTACATCTGCTTCTGTAAAGCAATGCTCTACAACTTTCTCATCATTTTTTACTTCGTGAAGCTTCTCTTGCCGCTCGTTCTTGCTCTCGTCTTGCCCGCGCCTCTGCTTCTCTCCGACGATCCTCTGCCATATCTGCCTGACGGAACGCCTCTGCAATTCGTTCTAAACGGGCTGCAAACTCATCTAAATCACGTGCCGCCTGCGTCATTTTTTGCTGGGTAGGTCTGAATTCCGTTTGAAATCGATCATGCGCCTTCCCTTTCCATACGATCCCCGCGATACTATCGTTTATTTTTCTAGTTTCCCTAGCTACCGTTTGACTGTGATTGCGCACCTTTCTTGCTAATCTTTCCAATTGACCTACATCTGCTTGAATTGGCATTATGTTCACTCCCTACCTCGATCAAACTATGATTCTACTTGCTCTTAAGCTATGATTCTTAACACTATTATCCCGAATATGTGGTTTCATCCACGACTCTAAATCGTTCAGCAATCGCATTAAGCTCTTCTCCAACCTGTTGCAAAATTGCTGATACGCCTGCTAATTGCTGATCCGCATCTTGGTAGGCTTTATGAAAACGCTCCTTCGTATTCCCTTCCCATTGCCCATCAAGTCCGTCAATAAGTCCCTTTAATTCATTTGCCATTGCTATGTTTTGCTCACTGCAAGCTATAAACTTTTTCCCAATATCATTTAAATGCTCTGGATCAATTTTAATTCGTTTGCTCATTTTTTATGCCTCCTCTTCCACTAAGCCAAATTGCGCTGCAAACTTCAGTAATCTGTCCCATACCACATCAGGATTGTACGCTGAAAGCTCCAACTTGGTTTGCTTGTCTATATCAAGCTTGTTTTCTCTACCTAGGTACAATTCATCGCCACTTTGCACATAATGGTAGCCCTCCAACTCCCATGCTTCACTATGGGCATTCCAGAAAATCATACTGCCTATACGATCTATCCCTGCAAAAGCTTCCACCACAGCTTCGGCTTCTGCTTGATCTAAACTAGCTCCACCTTGCGTTTTCAGCAATTCCAATTGATCTTCCTTCCCTAACTCTGTCCACTTCGCCCAGTTACACTCGGTTAACGTTTGTTTAAAGGTACGATTAGAACGTAAGGTTAAAGGGAAAAATCCGCGCAACGCATCCATCGTCCCAAGTGGATCAGATACCGGCGTTACCGCCACTTCACCTGATTCGCTATATACCACCTCTACAACTAGTTTGGGATGGAAATACAAAAACCCTTGGTAATCCTCACCATTTACAACCTGTTTACTCAATTGCATTACCTGTGAGCTTCCAGTAATCGCTAAGCACAAGGCTAAAGCTTCATTCATGTCGGTGTAGGTTGCCTTTCTCTCCGTTTTCTCTTGATCCTCTTCATTTTCTTGCCCTTGCTCCATCTTAAGCCAGCCCTTGTTCACCAAGCCCGCTTGAAGTTCACTATATTCCTCCTCAAGTTCTTCCATTAAATAACCCTTATATGGGTCACTATAGCCTGCTATATTTTTCAACCCTAACATTTGCGTTAAAAAGAAAAATTCCTTAGTCGTCATCTCATATGTGTAGCTTTCTGTTGTCATATTTCTTCACTCCTTATTTTAGTAAATAAATTATCCATGCAATTACAACCAATAAACCTGAGGCAACCCATACAATGATCCAAATATTTTTATACATTACATCTGGTCGAGCTGTTCCTTGTTCATTACCAAATTTATTAAACACACCATTCTGTTCCTGTTTCGCAGACAAAGACTCATCTATTGCTTCCTGAACCATACCCATCACTAATTCGATCTCTTTATATATTTCTGGATAAAGTGACGTTTTTTCGATTAACCTTCCATACTCCCACAGTGCAGAGGGCAGCTTCCCTTTTTGCTCTAATAAACGTGCTTCTGCCAAAGTAGCGTAAACCTCTGGTGCTAAAAAAGGCTTTATTTCCCGTGGTTCCTCTTCCGTAAGCAAATTTACTTCTTCATCCTGTCCCTGTTGTTCAACAACAAATGGAAAGAAATTTTCATCAGTTACTTCATCGATGACTTCATCAATTTCTTCCGATTCCCTATCTTTAGCCTTTTTCTGGAATAACACTTCTTCTTGACGGGAAATCAATTGGGCTTGATACGAAGATAAGGCGATCATCCATTCACCAAAAGCAGGGCATTCTGCCATAGATTCGGCATTCCAAGTCCTCGCAAATAAGCCTGCTATCTCAATACCATAGCTTTGCTCTAGCGTCATATGTAAAATCTGATACCGTTCACATTGCTCCTGAAGCTCATGCGGTTCAAAGTAACTGTCACTTGCTGAAATTTCACGTACTTGGCTAGAATGCCAAGCTAACATTTCGCTTAATAAAATTGCACCTGCAAAACGGCTACTATCCTTATCCCAAAGGAAATCCTCCTGTAGAAACTTAGGCGTATAACCTGATTCTCCATGTATTTCATATTCCGGCTCTACCATTCCTTGTGCAAAAATATCCTCAATATCTACGAGTTCAATCATAATGGAGCCACCTTCACCTTTATCAGGTATTACAAATATGTTAGCGCCTGATAAATCAGGATGAGAGATACCCTCCTGCTCCAAATTCATTAATACTTTTGCAGAAGCAAACGCAATTTCAAAGCCATTTTCTTGTAACAGTACTGTCTCATCAAGCTTACATTCACTCCATGTCTTTCCTTCCACCCACGGCATCACCACGCTGTATAGCAGATCAGAGTTTTGCTCTAATAATGGGGTATCCTCTTCAGGATTAAGCACTTCACGTTTAGTTACAGCTAAGCCTGGTATAGAAGAGAGGGTGTGTAGCGCCTCTAACGATTTACGAAAGGTAGGCTGTCTAAAAGCAGGTCGAAATATTTTTAACGCAACCGCAGTTCCATCTTCCACATCAATGAGCTTATACACGGTTCCTTGTCTACCCTCTTGCCCAAAGGGGACGCCAGAAAATGAAGGATGCTCTGCTAGCTTATAGGTACGGTTACGGATACATATCTCTTGTTCGATATCATCTGCAAACACCTTTGTTATCTCCTTTATAACGATAGATTTGTAGCTTAAATTCAAATAGATTATTCAGATAAGGTTGAATATGTATGAGAACGTTCTAAATTTAAACAATACCCATCCAATATCCCCAATTCTTCTAAGGTAGCATCTAAGGAAATCGGCTGCCAATTACCATCACCTGAACTAATGAAGGGATTAAACTCTTCTTTTTTGATTCCCATCGGCAACCAGCCTGTAGCTAATGAAAAAATGAGGTCAAGCAAATCATGGAGCGGAATATTGTTAGGGAGCGCCATATCTTTACTTTCACTAACCCCATCCATACTTAATGTAATCCATGTTTGATTCAATTAAAAAGCCCCCTATCGAATTGGCGTTGCCGCTGACATTTGAAAGCCCAAGGCGATTAAATCCTTACTCGTTGCAGGCAACATCATCAGTGCATCCTTTTGAATGGAATATGCAGATTCCCGCATCATATCTCGGTAAGTATCTGGTATGATGGAAGACATTCGCATTAGCTTTTCTGTATAAGGATCTGGCATAAACTGATTAGGTACAATCCCCCGCCAAGCCTTAGCATCTCTTACCTTCCCCTGTGTTGCTTCTTCTGTTAAAAAAATATTTTCTATTAAAACGGGGCCATCTGGCAAAGACAACTCCATAATTTCCTTCGCAATTGGCTCTGGATCTTCACCTGTGTATACACCATCGGTTAGATGACAAATAATTGGAGCAGGACATTGGCCCATCGTTGGCATTTCCGTTTGTAATATTTTTAGTGCTTGTCTAAAGGCTTTAGCAGTATCCGTAAAACGCTTTGGATATAACTGTGGAAGCTGACCACGATTTGCAATACGGTCAATAGACTTTACACCATTTAACAAATCATATACCTCATCACTATACGCCAAAATCGCAATCCGATAACGAGGAGATAAATGATTTCCTTTCGTAGAGCGATAAACAATTTGACGCATAATCGATTGCAGCGCCTCATTAATAATGTCCACCCTGCGTCGCCCTTCAAACTCCAATGTCATCGACCCACTAATATCTATGAGGTAAATTAATAAGGCAGGTGTATCTGCGGTAGCTCGAATTTCGTAACTCACGATTTCTAACCCCTTAATCATATTTTACTAAATTTTATATCTTATCTAGTTACTGTGTCCTGCTCTAATGATCAAATAGGCCAAACCATCACTTGGTCTGACCTATTTAATCTTTTTAAATTGTAGCAAGTAAAAATTATGTAGCAAAAAATTAGCTTTGTTGATCTGCCAATCTGAAGCGTTTTGCAATTTCAGTTAACTCTTCTCCAACAGCATTTAGCATTTCGATATATTGATCCATACTCTTCTTATCTGCATCATAACGTTGGAAGAACTTATTTTGTGTCATCCCTTCCCATTGTCCTTGCATGGATTGGATCGCTGTGTTAAGTCTTGATGCAATCTCTTGACTCTGTTGAGCACCTGATTTAAATTGTCCTGCAATACGATCCATTTCTTCTGGTGTAACTAAAATTTTAGCCACTTAAACTCCTCCTAAACTAGTAAAATATAACTATTATCAGTATGATATTACCAATACTTTCGTTTTATATCAATACAATTTATTACATTTTTACTAACTCAATGAATTTTTACTCTATTTTTTGTGATAGAATACCTAATTTACATATTAATTCAATTTTCATCACAATTTTATTAATATAAATTAACGATCCATTTTTTGTTCTAGAGACTTTTTTACTACATCCTTTTATAACTTTTCTTTGGTTTAAAGCCCTAAATTAGTTTACAATATATAATGTTGAGTTTTTATTTTCGTACTAGCTTGTTACATATAAGATAAAGGAGTGGAAATCATGCGTTTTATCGACAACCAAGGGATCACAGATCCTGCGATTAACTTAGCAATTGAGGAATTTGCGCTTAAGCACCTACCGATGGATGAGGATAGCTATTTGTTATTTTATATTAATGCGCCCTCTGTCATTATTGGGAAGCACCAAAATACAATTGAAGAGATCAATAACGAATATGTAAAGGAAAACGATATCAAAGTCGTTCGTCGTCTTTCTGGTGGTGGCGCAGTATATCACGATCTGGGTAATTTAAACTTTAGTTTTATTACTAAAGACGATGGACAATCCTTCCACAACTTTCGCAAATTTACGGAGCCTGTTGTAGAGGCCTTACATGCGCTTGGTGTAAAAGCTGAGCTAACTGGACGTAATGACCTTCAGGTTGGCGAACAAAAAATTTCAGGTAACGCACAATTTTCAACACGTGGACGTATGTTTAGCCATGGAACCTTGATGTTTAACCTCAATCTGGAGCACGTAGGAGCTTCACTCCATGCTAATCCAGAGAAATTTAAATCTAAAAGCACAAAATCTGTTCGCAGTCGTGTTGCTAATATTATTGATTTTTTAGAGCAAAAGATGACCATTGAAGAGTTCAGAGCTCATTTACTACAGCATATTTTTGGTTTGGATGTAGCGGATGTACCTAAATATGAATTAACCGAAGCGGATTGGATTAAAATCCATGAAATTTCGGCAGAGCGTTATCAAAATTGGGATTGGAATTATGGTTTATCTCCTGAGTCAAATGTAAAGCACTCTAAAAAATTCCCTGTCGGGATCATCGACCTTCGCATGAATATTAAAGACGGGAATATTGATGAAATTAAAATTTATGGTGACTTCTTTGGTGTTGGTGATGTTACTAATATTGAAGATAAGCTTAGAGGGGTTCGCTACACAGAAGAGGACGTCACAAAAGCGTTAGCTGATGTTGATATCAAACATTATTTTGGCAATCTTCCAAAAGAGGACTTTATTGGTCTTATTTTTCTAGAGGAATAAGATTGATAATAATATAGAGAATTAACAAATGACTAATTGGATAGGAGAACAACATGTACAAATTGATTTCAATCGACATCGACGATACGTTAATTAATGATAAAAAGGAAGTTACACCTGCAACAAAAAAGGCTTTGGAGCAAGCGATTGAAGCGAATGTCGTTGTTACGCTAGCAACAGGTAGAGCTTATGCTTCTGCTCAAGCGATCGCAAGACAAATCGGACTTAATGTACCGATTATTACGTATCAAGGTGCTTTAATTAAAAATCTGTTAGACGAGGCTGTGTTATACGAACGTTATGTACCACAAGCTGCTGCGGAAAAATTGTTCCAATATTGCCTAGAGCACGATCTTCATTTACAAACCTATATCGATGATAAGCTCTATGCACGGGAAGAAAACCAGAAGCTCATCGATTATGTCGGGCTAAATAAAACCAAATATTATGTCGAGCCTGATTTTGCTAAGCTGATCCCTCTACCAACGCCCAAAATGCTTATCATTGATGAGCCAGAATATTTAGATGAACTTGCACCAGTCTTACGTGAATTACTTGGCAATGAAGTGCACATCACTAAATCCAAGCCTAATTTCTTAGAGATTATGCATTACGAAGGAACAAAAGGACATGCACTTAGATTCCTAGCAGATCATTTTGGCTGTAAATTAGAAGAAACGATTGCAATTGGCGACTCCTGGAACGACCATGAAATGCTTGAAGCCGCAGGATTAGGAGTAGCGATGGAAAATGCGATCCCTGCCCTTAAGAAAGTAGCAGATTATATTACCGCAAGCAACAATGATGATGGTGTAAAGCATGTCATTGATAAATTTGTGCTACAAGCTTAGGCTCTATTTAGTAATTAGTACTTGACAACGATAGGAGTTTGGTAGCTACGATCCAGAGCGTTCTTGCGATTGTTGTTAGTTAGCCGTCAAGCAGAGATACAATATCAAAAAGGGAAATGTAACCGGAGGACAATTCCAATACATCTCCCTTTTTGTTTGTGCGAGATCCGTCTTGATCGTTTGTTATAAACTTGTTATACGTGTTCTATACCTGTGTAATCACTTGATCCACAAGCCCATACTCCACAGCCTCTTCTGCGCTGTAAAAATGATCTCGATCCGTATCCCTAATTACCGTCTCGATCGGTTGACCTGTGCGTTCTGCAATGAGTTCGTTCACCTTTTGACGTGTCCGCATAATCCATTCTGCATGAATATGAATATCCGAGGCTTGCCCTCTAGCACCTCCTAATGGCTGGTGTAACATCACTTCACCATGGGGCAAAATGTACCTTTTCCCTTTTGCGCCACCCATTAACAAAATCGCACCAAAGCTAGCACACATCCCGATACAGGTTGTAGTCACATCTGGCTTAATTAACTGCATCGTATCATATATCGAATACCCTGCCGTCATTACACCACCTGGACTATTGATATACATATGAATATCCTTCGTTGGATCTTCCGCAGATAAGAAAAGTAGCTGTGCAACAATGGCTGTGGCCATTTGATCCCCGATTTCACCGCATACCATTATAATTCGATCCTTAAGCAGCCGTGAGTAGATGTCGTAGCTTCGCTCTCCAAGGCTTGTTTGTTCTACTACATAAGGAATTGCGTTCATCATTTTCCCATCTCCTTAACGAAGCATTTGTATTTGGCTGCCAGCCTGCTTCAAGAGACTCTTTCAAAACGGTGGATGTATTATTTGCAACTACAGATGCCAAAGCAACCGCAGGCTCAACAATATCCTGTAGCCCTAGCTCTACAATTGAAGCCATATCGCCACTTCTAAATGCAAGCAAATACGATTTAAGCAATTGGTCTGATTTATTTTGACTACGCTCACATTGCTGTTTTGGAGCTAAAGACGATGAATCCAATAAAGAAGTTGCTTGTTCATCCTGTCCTTTCTCTAGCTCCCGTGATTGTATTCGAGAAAGTGTCTTTCTTGCTCGGTGTAGTGCAACACGCACTGCCCCTTCTGTCGTTGATAGCAAATCTGCTACCTCCGGACCTGAATACCCAAATACATCCCGCAATAACAACACAGTTCGCTGTAAAGGAGGCAGGGAAGTAATAAGCAGCTCCAATGCTTCCTCTACCTTCCACTCTACCTCCCAATCCGCAATGAAGCTTGACTCGTGCGATGACAATTGGGAAATAAAGCTACGTGCATTGGTTTGCTTTCTCATTTCATCAATCCAACAGTTTTTAGCAATCGTAATCAAATAAGCTTCGATATGAAGCGTAGATGTTTTGCTTTGTAATTTGGGCCACGCCTTCATCAGCGTTTGCTGGAACAAATCCTCGCTGTCCCAAACATTACATGTAAGCGATAGGCAATAGCGCCGAAGTGCAGGTAGAGCCTGCTCTAGCTCGTTTTGAATAGAGTTCATTACCGCAGGCTTGGCGGTAGCTACAAAGGTCATGGAATTGGGGCCCCCTTTCATTTCCCTTGATACACTTCGTAAACGGGTGATGGTATCGAAACGTTACACCTTTCAGCCACTAATTAATTTAACCTCCATATTTGTGTATGCAAATTGAACATGTTTAGGCAGTAAACCAGGATGACGTCGTAAATCAATATCATGAGATTGGTGAGTAAAAATTGCATACTTAGGCTTGACCTCAGATAATAATTGTAACGCTTCCTCCACATCATAAACCGATCTAGTCTCAAACACTGCATTTTCCTTATAAAAGCTAGTTCCTAACACAAGCAAATCAAGCCCTTGCAATAATACTTTTTGCTCCTGAGTTAGATCAATAGCATCGGAACAGTACACCCAGCGATAATCTTGTTTTTCAAAGCGATAGGCATATGAATATCCGTTTTTACCATGATTGACCTTCCACCCTGTAATTAACCAACCCGCTAGCTTTAGTCCCTCATCAATCGGAAATAGGTTTAGCTGCCTAGGAAGCCAAGGAAATTGAACTGTAATAACATCTAATACTTCCCTAGGAGCGTATAAATTACCTTTGCGCCCAAGCCATCGGCAGGCATCAGCCCACTGCGGTAAGCCACCAATATGATCAAAATGCGCATGAGTAACCACAATATTTTCCACGAAACGTTGTTTATTGACCTCCATTTGGGTGTTCCAGTCAGGACCACAATCAATCAGAAATTGTCCGTCCTGCCCCGATACCTCAGCAAGTGAGCGATAACGGCGATTAATCCCTGTGTTTCTAGCCTCCTGACAAACATCGCAATCACAATAAACACGGGGAACACCCATCGCATCCCCTGTACCCCAAAAGGTTAAAGTATCTAATTCCTTATTCATTTCAATTAAGTCCCTTTATGTTTTTATCATAATTTTACCATAATATCTGTCTTTAATATTTCCTCAATTAAACCAGAATACGCTAACAATTGCTCATCTCTACCATAAGGAGCAATGCATTGAAAGCCAAGTGGCAAATGATTCATTTCCATCAGGGGTAAGCTTAATGTCGGACAACCCGCATATGTCCAAATCGATGTCATTCCTGCCCAGCCCGTAGGTCCACCAATGAGAGGAGCCGGCCCAGCTTGTGCTGGGGAAATCCATAAATCAATGCCTTCAGCATCTGCAGAAGCCTGTAATTGTTGTCTAAGCTCTAATTGGTCCTTGCGGTATTGCTTTAACTGCTGTTCATCTATATCTTTACCCGCTACAATCGCTTGATGGACTGCTTCCCCATAACTTGCTTCATAACTAGCAAACCAATCCCTATGACCAAGCGCCAATTCACCCCGGGCTAAATTTAACATGTCATAGCCAAGTAATAAGTCATTACTCCACGGCATGTCAACCTGTTTTACAGTAAACCCAGCTTGGGTGAGTTGTTCTACTTTATCCATAAAAATTTCATATACCCCTTTTTCAAGCAATTCCATGAATACCCCGTTAGGAATTCCTAAGACTGGCTTTCTACTTGGCTCTACTGTTTGCCATTTTGGAACTAAGCATGCTGCAGCATATTTCATACTTTCTAAATCCTGTGTAAACATTCCAAATGTATCAAAGGAAGGAGACATTAAAAGACAACCATCAAGTGGTACACGACCATAGCTTACTTTAAACCCTACAACACCACAAAATGAAGCTGGCGCCATAACAGAACGTAACGTTTGTGTACCGATAGCAAGTGGAATCATACCTGATGCTACAGCAGCGGCTGATCCCGCACTTGAACCTCCAGATGTATGTGCAAGATGATGTGGATTTTTGGTAGGGATAACACTAGCATAAGCAAATTCTTCTGTCACTGTCTTCCCCATCATCCAAGCCCCTAGCTCCTGCAATCTTTTAACAACCCATCCCTCATTACCTGTTAGCACTTCAGCAGGAAGCTTTGAGCCCCCATATGTAGCAAATCCATCTACGTGAAAAAGGTCCTTCACAGCTACGGGTATACCTAGTAAAGGTAAAGCGTTCTCTCCATTAAGTGCTAGATGCCTTGAATTGTCTATTTTTGTTAACAAAAGTGTTTCTAACTCACTTTCATCTTTATCGTGAACGAAGGCTTGAATCTGTTCCTCAACTTCATTAAATCTTGCATCAAAATGCCGCTCATAAATTTCTTGCGCAGATAAACTAGTATAAGTATGTACCGAACTTAGTGAGTCATAAATAGAGTTTTTCTTTAAAAACATCATCATTTGTCCCTCCACTAATTTTTATTACTACTCTACACCCACCCAGCACCAAATAAAAGGAAAAAGCGCACTTCTATCATCTAATAGAAATACGCTTCCATTCACTTTTAGTTACATATTTTTCAAAAACAATGTACTAATGAGAAGTAGTAATAATGCAGTGTATTAAAGTCATTAACTAAAATAATATTATACATTTTTTAATCTATAACTTAGCATTTGGACGTGAGCAATCGCTGCTGGTTTTATTTCATCAAAGGTTAAACGATCTTGAATATAATAGGATATAAAGCCATGAAGGCTTAGAAAAATACTTAGTGGAAATGAAGGATGATGCTCCAAAGAATGCCCTTCCTCATGCAAAAACTGGCGCACAATGATGTCAAATCGATTTAAACATTTTGCCTGCTCACTTCGACAATAAGTTAAAATTTCTTCATCACGAAGCATGAACATTATTTCATACTGATAGGGATTTTGAACACCAAACTTAATAAACTCCAGCATGAGTTGCTCTAGCTTAGATAAGCCTTCTTTTGTAGGTGATGTAAGCACCTTTTGAAACATATCTGATAAATGATTAAAATCCTGCACGACAATAGCATAAAACAATTCTGCTTTTTCTTTAAAGTGATAATATAGTGATCCATGACTGTATCCTAAATGCTGTCCAATACTTCGCATGGAAATTCCACGATATCCCTTCGTAATAAACAAATGTCTTGCAGCATCCATAATCCGTTCACGCGACAATTCCTGTTCTACTGCTCTTCTAGCCATAGGCTTTATTCCCCTTCAACAAGCATAAACGGCATTGCCGTCCTTACTTATATTTCAAAGTAAAGCTTCTCACCTTCCGTCAAAATAACTTGTCCTTGCGTAATATCTACAAGCCAAGCCTTAAACTCCTCTGCCTCTTCTTCTCTAGGCAAACATAACAATGTGACTTTGTCTGAAAACTGGGTTTCACCACTTTTTGTTCCACGATTACGTAGTTCATTTTCCATTTTCCCTAACCAAGTATAATCCAATTCGGCAAAAATTTGACGATGTAAGCCCCAATGAACAACCTCTCCTGCCTCAATGGCTGCAACCGCACCATCTGTATAAGCACGAATTAATCCACCAGCACCAAGCATAATTCCACCAAAATATCTCGTAACAACAATAGCTACATTTTTTAAGCCTTGAGCTTTTATCACTTCTAAAATCGGCTTACCCGCAGTACCGCTAGGCTCTCCGTCATCAGATTGCTTCTGTATTTCATCCCGCTCACCAATCATATACGCGGAGCAGTTATGCGTTGCATTCCAGTGCTTCTTTTTTATTTCATCAATAAAAGAAACCGCTTCTTCTTCAGTTTCCACTGGCTTGATATAACCAATGAATCTTGATTTTTTGATCACAATTTCTTTATTGCCTGCTTGCCGTACACTTTTATATGATTCCAACATCTTCCTCATCCTTACTAATGTACCAAGAAGCAGTTCAACCGTTAAACCGGCGAACTGCTCCTCTGGCGTTTGTAATCTCTTCTTTTTCAAAAAGAGAATGTAAACTTATTCAGAAAGACGGGATTCCAATTCCGCTTTTTCTTTCTCATAACCTGGTTTGCCCAGAAGTGCAAACATATTTTTCTTGTATGCCTCCACACCCGGTTGGTCAAATGGATTAACCCCTAATAGGTATCCACTAATACCACAAGCTTTTTCGAAGAAATACACTAAATACCCAAAGGAATGTGGAGTAAGGTCTTCTACATTTACAACCAAGTTAGGCACTTGTCCGTCAGTATGTGCAAGCAACGTGCCTTGGAATGCTTTTTTATTTACAAAATCAACTGTTTGTCCTGCAAGGAAGTTAAGTCCATCAAGATCAGCAGGATCTGATTCAATTGTAATATGACTTGGTACTTCTTTTACTTGGATCACAGTTTCAAAGATGTTACGGTTTCCTTCTTGAATAAATTGTCCCATAGAGTGAAGGTCTGTTGAGAAATCAACTGCAGCAGGGAAAATACCTTTATAATCTTTTCCTTCACTTTCGCCGTATAATTGCTTCCACCATTCAGAAACATAGTGCAGGGATGGCTCATAGTTGACAAGGATTTCAGTAGCTTTACCTTTACGGTACAAAGCATTACGCACAGCAGCATATTGATAGCTTGCATTTTCAGCAACGTTTGGATTGCTAAATTCTACAGCAGCTTCAGCAGCGCCTTGCATCATTTCATCAATGTTAATGCCTGCAGTTGCGATTGGAAGAAGACCTACTGCTGTAAGCACAGAATAACGTCCACCTACGTCATCAGGAATAACAAAGGTTTCATAACCTTCTTCATTAGAGAGCTTTTTAAGCGCACCCTTTTCACGATCTGTTGTTGCATAAATACGTTTACGAGCTGCTTCTTTACCATATTTCTTTTCTAGCTCAGCACGGAAAATACGGAAAGCAATCGCTGGCTCTGTAGTTGTACCTGATTTAGAAATGACATTGACAGAGAAGTCCTTACCGTCAACAAGGTCTAGCAAATGGTTCATATAAGTTGAGCTGATATTGTTTCCTGCGAAATAAATTTCAGGTGTTTTACGTTTTTCTTTAGGTAACTCGTTATAGAAGGAATGAGACAAGGCTTCAATTGCCGCACGTGCACCAAGATAAGAACCGCCGATTCCAATTACAATTAAAACATCGGAGTCACTTTGGATTTGGGCTGCTGCCTTTTTGATGCGAGCGAATTCTTCTTTATCGTAGTTTGAAGGTAAGTCAATCCAACCTAGATAGTCAGATCCTGCACCAGTGCCTTTATGTAGCTGCTCATGTGCAACTTTAATGTATTCTGCAAGATAATCTACCTCATGTTGACCAACAAACTGTAGAGCTTTACTGTAATCAAACGTTACCTTTTTAGACATACCAAGAAAACCTCCATCACCAAAATAGTTTTATTTATAAAAAAAGATTACTTTTAAAAATCTCTGAACCTTCTATCCTATTAAAATAAGGATACTGTAAATTTAGATTGAAGACAAGTACACATTACACACTGATTACACACTCTGTCACGTAACATGGTAAAATAAAAAGAACGGACAACCGTCCAAATTTTACAAGAAGGTGACCAAGTTGAAAAAAATCGGATTTATTGGTTTAGGTACAATGGGCGCCCCCATGGCGTCCAACCTACTTAAAAAAGGATATGAAGTTACGGTATATAACCGAACGGAATCAAGATGTCTTCCTCTTGTTGAACAAGGTGCAAAGGCTGCACAAACGCCCAAAGAAGCTGCTTTAGGTGCAGACACTGTTATCACCATGGTAAGTAATGATGAATCTATCGCTGCCGTTTATGAAGGCGAAGCAGGTGTACTTGCAGGAATTTCATCAGGCATAACCGTAATTGATTGCAGTACAATTTCTCCAGCATTAAGTCAATCATTAGCTAAAAAGATTGTAGCTGCGGGTGCTAATTTCCTTGATGCTCCAGTCACAGGCAGCTCTCCTGCTGCCATAGGTGGTACTCTAGTATTTATGGTAGGCGGAAATCATGATGTACTTGAAGCAGAGCGTGATATTTTTGAAACCTTAGGGCAAAAAATTATTCATATGGGTGATAACGGTAGCGGTTCCGTTGCTAAGCTTGCACATAATACGATCGTTGGTATTAATAATTTAGCTTTGATCGAAGGTTTTTCGATTGCGGCTAAATCAGGCATTCCTGCACAGTCTTTTCTTGAACTCGTACAGCTTGGCTCAGCGGGTAGTAAAGCAGCGGAATTAAAGGGTCAAAAGCTAATCGACCACGATTTCACCAATCAATTTTCATTATCCCTTATGCTCAAAGATCTGAAGCTTGCCTCGGCTCTAACTGATCAAGCATCTATCCCAACACCAATGCTTAATGTAGCAAAAAGCTTGTTCCAAGCTGGGGAAACACAAGGCTTTGGTGAAGAAGACCTCTCCGCAGTTGCTAAAATATATGAAGCATGGATTCATCAAAAAATCGGTGAACAATCAAAATAATTAACTGGAGCTACCCAGTAATTTATTAGCGGATTAATCCACTAAAGTTGTATTTTTAAAAAGAAGGCAAATCCGATAGTCGGACATGCCTTCTTTTTTAAGTTATTTTGGCCAATAATTATTTCAATTGGTCTTTCACATGTTTTACTACATTTTCAACAGTGAAGCCATATTCAGCCATAACTTTATCCCCAGGTGCAGATGCGCCAAATGTGTTAATGCCGATAATTGAACCCTTCTCACCAACATAACGCTCCCAACCAAATGGATGTGCCATTTCGATTGCAACACGAGCTTTAACATCTGGAAGAATAACAGAATCTTTGTATTCTTGTGATTGCTTATCAAATAGATCCCAGCTTGGTAAGCTTACTACAGAAACATCGATACCTTCTTCAGCAAGCGCAGCTTGAGCTTTAACTGCCAATTGCACTTCAGAACCAGTAGCAATTAATTGAACAACTGGTTTACCTTTTGAAGGAGAAATCACATAACCACCACGTTTAATACCTTCACGTGCTAGCTCTGCACTTTTCTCAAGAATTGGTAAGTTTTGACGAGTTAGTACTAATGCCACAGGATTTTCTTTGTTTTCAACGCTATAAGCCCATGCAGCAGAAGTTTCGTTAGCATCAGCAGGACGAATTACAGTAAGTCCTGGAATGATACGTAAGGAAGCAAGCTGTTCGATTGGCTCATGCGTAGGACCATCTTCACCAACTGCGATACTATCGTGTGTTAACACATAAGTAACAGGAGTTTTCATGATGGAAGCAAGACGAACTGCTGGACGCAAGTAATCAGTAAATACAAAGAATGTACCACCGAAAATTTTAAGTCCGCTGTGAAGAGCTACACCATTCATAACAGCTGCCATACCAAACTCACGAACACCAAAATAGATGTTACGACCATCGCGGGATTCTGGTGTATACACAGGCAATCCTTTAAGATGAGTCATCGTTGAGCTTTCAAGGTCAGCAGAACCACCAAGCAATTGAGGAACATTGCCAACAAGACCGTTTAATGCATTACCAGAAGCTACACGTGTAGACAAAGCGTTGTCTCCAGCATTGTATTTAGGAAGATCCTTATCCCAGCCTGCAGGTAATTCATTTGCGATTGCAGTTTCAAATTGCGCTGCTAATTCAGGATATTTTGCTTTATATTGTTTAAAGTTTTCGTTCCATGCGTCATAAGCTGCAATTCCATTAGCTTTGACTGTAGCAAAATGCTCACGTACTTCTGCTGGTACATGGAAATCTTCTTCATAAACCCATTTATAAAATTCTTTAGTTAATTTAGCTTCGTCTTTACCAAGTGGGGAACCATGAGTACCACCATGACCACCTTTACCTTGCTTGTTAGGGCTACCATAACCGATTACAGTTTTAACTTCAATTAAAGTAGGACGCTCAGTATCACGTTTTGCCTCTTCAATTGCAGCTTCGATTGCTGCTAGGTCGTTGCCGTCTTCAACAAGCAATGTTTGCCAGCCATAAGCTTCAAAGCGTTGACGAGCATTTTCAGAGAAACTTAAGTTCAATTTACCATCCAAAGAAATATCATTAGAATCATATAAGAAAATCAATTTGCCCAATTTCAAATGACCAGCTAGAGAAGCAGCTTCACTTGCCACACCCTCCATCAAGTCTCCATCACCACAAATACCATAAGTATAATGATCTACAACTTTGAAATCATCTTTGTTATAAGTAGCAGCTAATTGAGTTTCAGCAAGAGCCATACCTACAGCCATAGCCAAACCTTGTCCAAGTGGACCTGTAGTAGCATCTACACCAGCAGTATGTCCAACCTCTGGGTGACCTGGAGTTTTACTTCCCCATTGACGGAATTGCTTAAGGTCTTCCAATGATAAATCATATCCACTTAAATGAAGCAAGCTATATAAAAGCATAGAACCATGACCTGCAGATAAAACAAAGCGGTCGCGGTTAACCCAAGTAGGTGCGTCTGGATTGTGAACCATTGATTTAGCAAAAAGCTGATATCCCATTGGAGCTGAACCCATTGGCATTCCTGGGTGACCTGAGTTTGCTTTCTCGATCGCATCAATTGCTAGTGTACGGATCGTAGTAATTGACAAGTTATCAATCGTATTGTTGTCTGAAAGTGGCATTTTTGATTTCCTCCTTAGATTGTAAAAGCATACAAAATTGAAGTTCAAAACATTCAATTTGAAAAGATCATTTTGACTTTATCTATTGTACCATTTCATTTTGATGTTTGCCAACGTTTTCTTATTAGGGCGTGTCTGAAAACTCACTCAAGGTCATCTATTACCGCCTTTTCGCCTCCTACTGCGTTACTTTTCCTTGACTTACCCCGGTAAGCCTGCGAAAAAGTGCCTTGTATGAAGAGAAAATTCGCCAATATCTACTCCCTGCACAATCGCAAGAACGCTCTGGATCGTAGCTTCCGGACTCCTATCGTAGTCAAGTACTTATTTCTAAATAGAACCAATTTAGTCTAATTAAAAACTACCGTTTTATTTTGATGAACAAGAATTGCATCATCAATATGCCATTTTACAGCGCGAGCCAAAACAACACGTTCAATCGTTCTACCAATACGTTTTAGTTCATTAACATCGTCGCGGTGGCTTACACGTTGAATATCTTGTTCAATAATTGGACCGCCATCTAGCTCTTCAGTGACATAGTGTGCAGTCGCACCAATAATCTTCACACCACGCTCATAAGCCTGAGCGTAAGGTTTTCCACCGACAAATGCCGGTAAAAAGGAATGATGGATGTTAATAATCCGATTGCGATAAGGCGCAATTAAAGCAGGAGAAACAATTTGCATATATCTTGCCAAAACAATTAAATCAACTTTACCATTAACAACCTCTAGTTGCTTTTGCTCAGCTTCTGCCTTTGAATCTGCTGTAACTGGGATGTGATGATAAGGGATACCAAAGGATTCTACGTATTCTTTCATATCGGGATGATTACTTACAACCATTGTAATGTCCGCATCCAAATCACCTGCTTGCCATTGCCATAAAAGCTCTACAAGACAATGATCCTCTTTTGATACAAAAATCGCAATTTTCTTCTTATTGCTTAGCTGGTGAATGCTCCATTCCATTTGAAAAGAATCAGCAATGCTGGCAAAATCCTGTTTAAGCATATCAATTTTTTGCTCTAATCCTAATAAATCAAACTCTATTCTCATAAAAAACATTCCGCCCTCAGGATCAATCGTATATTGATCTGATTGCACGATATTAGCACCATGCTGATGTAGAAATTGAGAAATAGTAGCTACGATCCCTGGACCATCTGGACATGAAATTAACATTCTAGCGCGATTTTCATGTGTTGTTTTAGTACTGTGCCCTTTTTTATGAATACTCATGAAATTATCTCTTCCCCCATAACATGATTCTAATTAATTACTTATTTTTAAACTCTGCACGTTAAATTCTTATATCAAGCTTGAGCTAACCAAGCAATAATTAGCTTATTTATTTCCTCTTCAGAATGATTTGTGAAAAGATTAGCTTCTGTGATTAGATCAAAAAGTCTTTCTAATGGCTCACGTGGATCTAATTTTTTAGCTTTTGCATCATTTTTTAACACATTCCAAACATCTAGCACATAGGATTTAGGGTCAATGTCTTGCTTCTTGTAAAATTGTCCCAATAACTCAACCTCACCTAAAAAGCCTTCGCCAAAGCGACCAGCAACGTCACCACGCAATAACGCAATTTCAATTTCATACATCGGACGTTGTGTTTTTGCATTTTTACCGATCCAAGGTGTTTCTAAAATAAACGGTCTACCTTGAAGGAGTGGATGGTGAACTACATTATGAATCGTGTCATAACCGATATAACCTGAACCAATTGGAGTATGGCGGTCTTTCCCTGCGCCTAACGGGTTTTTACTATCATTAATATGAACAACCGCAATTCGATCTAAACCAACTAAAGAATCAAACTTCTGTAGCACGCCATCTAAATCGTTAACAATATCATAACCTGCATCATGAATATGACAGGTATCCATACAAACTGTTAAGCGATCATTACGCTCCACTTTATCAATAATAGAAGCAAGCTCCTCAAAGCTTCTACCCATTTCCGTTCCTTTTCCCGCCATCGTTTCTAATGCAATATTTACATCTGTTTCCTTCACACCATTTAAAACTTCATTTAAACCTTCTGCAATTCGATTAATGCCATATTCAGCATCTTTATCTGTAAATGCCCCAGGGTGAAGCACGATATTTTTAACGCCTATCGCATGTGTACGGCGGATTTCCTCCTGCAAAAATTCAACAGCAAGCTCATACGTGTTTTCCTTATAAGAACCTAGATTAATAATATAAGGTGCATGTACAACAATTTCTTCAATGTTTGCTGCCTGCATGTCCAATTTACCTTGCTCTATATTCATAGAATCGATAGGCTTACGACGAGTATTTTGGGGTGCTCCAGTATAGATCATAAAAGAGCTTGATCCGTAAGAAGTAGCTTCAGCTGTCGCTGAAATAAGACCTTTATCTGAAAAAGAAACGTGAGAACCAATTTTTAGCATTTTATTGCCTCCCTAAAATTTGAATACGACTACTACTCAATTAATTTAAAATTAATCCTTATTTTAGCTTTATTAGAGTAATAAATCTATACCAAATCAAGGTTATCCAACAAATTGCTATGAAATACAATATTTAAAAGTGACACCAGCAATAACAAAGCTTTCTCCTACTTGTATGGGGTACTCCTTATATGGCGCTATCCACTCCGAATTTAACTTTGTGCCATTTTTTGAGCCAAGATCCTTTAGTGTGCAGTGATCAGAAGTTAAGTTTAATTCTACATGTGCACGAGAAACCCCACTTACCTGTTCAATGTATTGCGCTAGCTTACTGTCCCTACCAATGATGAAATGACGACGATCCAACACAATTTTTTCAGGTGTACCTCCTTCAATTCCATAACGCTCCAAATATCTCTGAGTGGGATTGCTATCATGGTGTAACAAAACAGTTGGTGGACTTTGTACAGGAAGATTGCTTTGGTTGTTTTTTTGCAAAAAGCTATTTTCAGCAGGATTGTTACCTAATAACTTTTTGTCATTTAGGGTTAGTTCATTAACTTCCCTATTATTTAAAGTTGTAGGGTTGTTATTTAACTTCGCTTCGTTCACTAAACCTAAATAGCTTTGATTCTCTGACGAGCCATTGGAGTTGTTGTTCCATCTCCATTGCTGTTCAAATTCATTTTCCTTTTTTGAAGTGAAAATATTTTTACTAGTTAATATCCAATACGCGACTCCAAGTAGGATAGTAACACCTATACTAATATATAAATTCACTTTTCCTTGATGATTTAAATAAACAAACCTCCACCATAAAGCATCTACAATAACTATACCTATCAAAATATACATCGGCTTTATCCGTAGGGATTGGCTATCTTCTTCATCATTTGAAGTCAAAGAAGCGGAAACTTGTATCCGTCTTTGATCTTGTTGATTAAAAAGTGGGGACTCGACAGGAGCAACTACATTCTGATTTTGAGCGGGTGCGCTACTACTAAATCTAAAGGGCGGCTGCTGATCTATGAACCCTCCTTGTAAGGGCTGATGCGATTGACTTTCTTTATCTGATTTATCCGGTCGATATGCTTTAAAAGGCCGCTCATCAGGCACTTCATCAGTTAACAAAGACAACAACAGCTTTTTACATTGTTGAAAAGAGAAGATTTCGTCTTTGCATAAAGCAAGTAATTGCTGTACCCCGTTGCCCTCCATATTTTGAACATGCGAAAGTAGCGAGGTGACCAAGGACAAAAACTTATGCTGAATAGTCTGCTGAATATTTTGTTGCGTTTTCTTTATTTCTTTAGGAAAGTTAAGTGGAACATAGGTTAAATATAAGACGGCACAGGATAATGACCCTTCCACAAAAATATAATCCTCTTCTAATATGTAATTGTCATGTGTAAGCATATAGTTTTTACTGTCTTCTAATATTGTAATAATTTGTAGCAACAAACTATAAAAATGGGACAAGTTTAATTTATCGCTTTTCAAGCATTGGGATAACATCTTTTTACCTGTAATGGCATATTGAAATGAAACTTTAAAATTAATTTCATCAATATGTATGGGAAGAAGTCCTGAAATAGGAGAGCTTAACATTTGACGCTCAACATGGTTCACATCACTTGAAATTATTCCGTTTTCTGTACTAAGCACCATCAATGTATCACCTGCTCGGATAAAATCCACTTTAAATGTAGGCAACTTTATCTCCTCCCTAGTAACCAAACTATTAACTATACATATAAAAAGGCTATAATTGCACCTGGCAATACGGCTAACATAAACGGAAACTGCAACTGTCCTTTCGCATTTGCTTGGATTGGCACGATGCTTTTCAGCAAAATTGCACCAAATATACTTTCAAAAACACGTTTAATACGTTGAAAGGCTTCTCTTCGCCAAAGTAAAATTAAAATACCGATCAGACCCGCAACAAATATTGAATACATCATTGTGGTCAAAGTTAAATATGTCCCTACCCATGTTCCGATAGCACCAAACAGCTTTACATCTCCACCCCCTACAGCGCCACACAAATACAAGATCAGCATAATTCCAAAACCAACGGCACCACCTTCAAGAGCATGCCAAACACCTGAAAAACCATCAACAATAAAATGAAAAATCACACCTAGACACATTGCCGGAACAGTTATTTTGTTAGGAATTTTCATAGATTTGATATCTGTTATAAATGAAATAACAAGCAGTATAAAAAAGCCCCAGTATTGTAAGAGCATTATATCCTCAATTCCCCCTTACTCTTTATTAGATACATCAAAATTATCTACTGTACGTGCACCTGTTTCTGTTTCAACAACTAACGTGCCTTGCGAGCTTGGAGTTGTATTTCCCCCTACTAGCCATTCCCATTCAAGAACACCATTTTCATCCGCAGTTGCTTCACCTAAATATTTGGCAGTACTTACCCCACTTTTGTAGTAAATGATTAACGTTGCGGTTGTACCCGGCTCTACTTTTGCCTTAACCTTTGCTTTTCTACCTATGTATGCAGGCTTTGGCTTTAATAAAATTGTTGCAGGTGTGCCCTTCGAGCCATCGTCTAAACTCCCTTCAACATCACCCTCCCGTCCTTCACCTGTGTCCCCAATCCATATTCTTTCTACTGATTTAGTTTGCAAATAAATAGGTGTTGAGGTGAAGGGGACTTTAATAGGCAGCTCATAGCTAAGTTCAATACCTATGTATGGGCGTTCTCCCTTGCCTAAGTCTGGAATTGTAATAGAGCTAACGTGTAGCCGAGGTTCGTATAGGCTTGTGTGTTTTAGCAGTGGGCGTAATAATGGCTTAATAATCGGATCCAGCACGGCTTCTGATACTTGCGTTTTTATTTCTTCTAAAGGAGTAATTCCTTTATCTACTGCCCTTTTCATCCAACTTGATAGTGGCTCAGGGAGTTTGCTTGTATATTGAGTACTCCACTCTGTGAGCGATAATTTAGGAATGCTCCAAGTGGTATTTATGTTAGAGGTAGATATTGAACTAGGATTTAAGTTAGAGTTAGAGCTTGGGCTTTGCTTAAAGTTTTCCACTACCACAGAAATAGGATAAATATGTGAAGCTACTAATTTTGCAGCATTTGCAGATACGGTATGCATTTGCCCAAGCGTTATCGTCATTTGTACGATATATATTAGGAAAAATATAAACATAATGAATATCGGCATTACTAAGGAGGCCTCTAGCACAACACTCCCTCGTGTCTGAGTAATTTTTAGTTCGTTATCCTTTTTCCTAATAGTTCTTATAGCTTTAATAGCTGTAATATCTCTAATAGTAGAAATCCGCTTGTTTAACCACCGCATAACGCCCTCCCTCGACATATCCCTGTATAACTCCGGACCATTCCAGCATAGAAATGACGCCGGGCATAAACCATAAAGGCATAGATGCTGTCATTGTACATATGGCATAGGTATCTCTCTGTGTTAAATCAATGCTTGTATTCATTCTTATAGCGGCTAACATTCGTGCTAGTCTCGATTCACTTTTTCCATTCAAAAACAATAGTATTCTTAAATGATCCCGATAGGTCACCTTAGCCTTTAAATAGGCGCTAACCTCCACTTCTCCCTCATGACATAAAGTCAAAATATCCATTAATGCATGTTCAATTCCATATAAAATCGCCATAGCTAAAATTAACAATGGGTGCTGTTTGTCTACACTTTTAACTAACCCCTCCATTGTCCGTATCGCAAGACGGAGTGTAAAAATTTCCCCAAAGGCAGCTGCTACATTCCCAATTGGATTATTAAAACCAAATAAAATATATTCCATCTCCTGCTTGTTAGGGGCAAAGCTATCACTATAGGCTTGTAATGGACCCACCCCATTTCCTTTAAAAAGCCCCTCCAATACAGTGACATCAAAATGGGAATAATAACTGGCAATATACTCACTTTCAAAGCTGTTTTGAGATATAGAAGACATCACTTGCGCTAATGAACCATAAAACGAGTCCATGTTACCCATTGCATTTCTACCTTCTTGATATGGGTCGGTTTCTAAATTGTGATCAGTAGATTTTGTAGAAGATAAGTTGTTGTTAAATTCCTGAATGTGTTTATAGTATTTTTCAAGCTCATTAAACTTGTCCTGATTCTCCTTGAAGCTAGTCGTTATTGATTTGAGTTGTTTAAGAATAGAATTGAACTGTCTCAATTTTGTTTTTGCTGTTTTTTCTGCCGATTTCCTTTCGTTATCATGACTACGATGCTGGTTTAGTGTTTGGACAGTTTGTTGTATTTTATTTTCTGCATTACTTTTCACAAAATAACGTAAATATTGCTCTACTTGCCCATTAGTATTAGTAGAAACGCTTTGAAAATGATTAGCTGCTGCCGTACCTGCAATAATGGCTTCTTGTTGAGATAACAAAATATCTAGTTGGCTGTTTAAAGTATTAAAGAACGCTGCTTGCTCATCGATTCCTTGCTTAAGAGCGATAAACAATTTTTCAGGTAATAGTAATGACTGAACCTTTCCTCTAATTTTAGAAATAGCTTCCCCATCACCAACCTTTTCGTTCCCACTTGTGCTTGCTGACTGTGTTACTGTGTTGTATCCATCTTGCTGAGATCTTTGATCCGATTCTTTAATCACCTGCTCCATTTGTGTGTTTAATGATTGGGCTTCCTCTAATCTTTCAACAGCTTCTCTTAAAAAATTAGGATGCTTTTCAAACGCCTTTTGCTTTGCTGACTGAATTTTGTTAAAGATGCTATTTACATTGGCTTGATAATTAGATATTGATAATTTGATTCGCAGCTTCTCCATATATCTAGCATTTTCTTTTTCATTGTTAGAAGCTGGATATTGATCTTCCCAGTTTGCAACCTGCTCTAACCAACCCTGATAACTAGGATAAGTGGTAACAATGTTTTGTAATGAATCAGATACTAAAGTTGAAAATGGCGAAATCGTGTTAGCCCCACTTTTTTGTGATTTAATCATCTCATCTAGTCGATTTTCACGTTCATCATAAAGCTTCTGTAATCGCTCTAAAATATCAACCGTATGGGAAGCCTCCTTCATCACTTCCGCCATTGGTTTAAAAGCATTTATAATATCAAGCGTAAAATCGATTGGTGCTTTATATTTCATTTGCTCCCTAATTTGAGCTTCAAAAATGCTATATGTAGCAAGGGGCCTCGTCATCTCGATGGTAGAGGATTCTAAAGCATCCCCTAATAGGGGGAGACTATTTTTGCGCTTAGAAAGCTTGTAGCTTTGTTCAAGCACCTTTGATACAATGTCATTTTCATTAGTTTCACCATATGCGAATAACCCATATTGATCAGCAAGCTGTGGATCATAAGCAGAAAGAAGAGAGCGAGCAGCAGCATGAGATAACCATTCTGTTTTTGATTGCAAAGCATATATTCTTGCAAAATCGATAAAGATGGCAACAAAAGCAAAAATACAGGTAAACATTAAAATTAAAAATATCGTTACTGCACCACGTTCAGCTTGATAACGCTTTGAAAAGATAGCTTTTAATCGTGAAAACATAGCTCTTACTCCCCTCTTCCTGTAAAGAAAATGGCTTTTTATTTGCCAAATAAACGTAATGCTGCCCCTGCCTCCACTTGCTTAACATGAATTGGACTTGTTGACTTTGCTTTAAATTTAGCTCCATAATATCTGCCTAATTCTACGGTGCGAATAAACTCAACCGGCTCAACAATATACGAGCTTGCATAACCTATTTGGGTTGAATCACCGATAATTTTATCTAGTGGCGTTAAGGAAACTAGTCGTTGCAAGGTAACATCTATTTTCCGAACAAGTAACTTATTTTGATAACTCATCTCACCTCTAAAACCAGTTGGTAGCTGTGATGCGACACGTTTTAGCTTTTGTAATGGTAAGGAGTTGTCCGAGCTTACTTCAGCTTCTGTAGAAGGTAATTGTAATGTTGATGCAGCTTCACCACTCGTCCCACTACTCCCCAATAAAAAAATACTTTGCAGCATCGTATCACTAGTTAATCTCCAATATAATGAGTCAGCTTTAGAAGAAATAACTGCGCCTGTTTTTGGATCTCGAAAGCTGTTGTCCCACACATAGCTCGCCCGATCGGCAGCAATCGCCGCCGAATGAGCCAAAAACGCATTTTGATACAAGTACAAGCAAAAAAACAATAACAGCAAAATCGCTATAAAAATAACTGGCAACACAAGTGAAGCCTCAAGTGTAAAGCTCCCTCTTATATCTCGCATATTGCCCTTATTACGAAAAAGCTTCACCTTAATCCACATTACTTATCATTCATAAAGCTCTCAGATTTTGTTTTTGCCTTGCCAAGCAAACTATTAATAATATCCTTGAGTTGAGTGCGGAAAATTCCCGCCAAAATAACAATAACGGCAATAATTAAAATCATTTCCAACATGCCTAATCCTTGCTCATTTGACCCAAATTCTCTTAATTTCCGAAAAGCTATTGTTAACATATAAACACTCCTTAAATTTTGTAGGTAAATATTTGGTTCAATTTTGATATCAGTGCTTACATCTACCCACACTAGCGAAGAGACAGGGAGATTCTGAAGATTGTCTTTAAACATCAAATTCCACCCCTAAACTTAATCCAATAAACGGAATATGATTTTAACAACAATCGCAAGAACTCTCTGGATCGTAGCTTCGGGCGTCTACTCGTCAAGTACTGATTGATAAAAGAGCAATAATTTAGTTAGAAATTCATAATCATAAATGCTGGCGATCCTATTAAAATAATGAGCGCAATAAAAATAAACACCATCGGGAACACAAGCTTGGATGAGGCTTGCTCTCCTAATGTTTTGCTTACAGCCTTCCGTTTTTCCCATAACGAATGAGATAATTCCTTTAAGGATAGAACAAAATCTTGTCCTCCTCGTCGGTAGTTCAATAACAGCGTGGTTGAAAAAACTGAGACCTCCTGTACACCACATCGCTTGCTGAACGCCTCTAGTGCTTGTTGAAAGGAATATCCTGCCTCCCAATCCTTTTGCATTTGGAATAACTCTTTATAAAGTGGGTGATTTCTGTCATTTTCTCTACGCATAAGACATTGAGTAATAACTTGTTGAACCGTCGATCCAGCTCCTACGAGCAATATAATTTTATTTAAAAGTTCAGGTAACTCTAGCAATATTAATCTTTCTCGCTTAATCACTTTTTTGGACAAGTCGTTATAAAGAGCAACTGGAAGCATGATAGCAAGCAATACGCCTATAATTAGCATGGTCATATCACCATCTTGGACAGCAGACAATATAGCCCCAAGTGTAATGATCCCCCAACTGTAGGTCATCATTTCAGCTATAAATAAAAATGTTAGATCAACCGAATAACGTTGCCCCTCTAGCTTCGTAATACTCTGTTGCAGCTTGTAAAAAAATAGTGGAAAACGCCCAGCAATTTTGATTTTATCTAGTATAAACAGCATGGGTTGAGCAAGCTTTTGTAGTTTAATTCCATCCATCTTTAACTCAAGCAGTTCTTTAAATTTTTTAGCAGATTGGCTGTATAAATAAGCCCACGTTAAGACTGAAACTATAATGACTACAACGCCCATACCTATCTTTAATCCCTTTCTTTAATTCCTATCTTTCATACCCTTCTGCGATACCTCTCTTCTAATTGATTACAGCTTAATATCCATTATTTTGAGCATCCACCAGCTACATATTCCCAAAATGATTAAGGCAATTGCGGACATCAAAATCCCAACTCCACTATGCATCGGTATCATATAATCGGGTGAGCTAACATTCATAAAAATTAAAAAAGCAATAGGTGCACAAATCATAGCTTTAGCCTCAAAACGCTTTTGGGCAATCATGACACCTATTTCCTGACTAATCTCCAGCTTTTCCGTAATAATAGTGGATGTTCTTCTCACAATTTCTACTAGATCACCACCTGAGCGCTTACAGGTCGTAAATACCTCCGCAAAGTTTGTAATTTCCTCATTGCCTGCCCGTCTACTAAAATCCTGTAAAGCCTCCTCTATCGGTTGTCCATATTGCATTTTTGTACATATAATAGATAACTCTTTAATTAAGTCGTTGTCCCCGCCAGGATATAACAAACGCAAATCCTCAATCGCATTCAAAAACCCATTTTCAACAGACCGTCCAGCCGCTAGTGACGATGAAATCGAATATAGCGCTTGCTTAAATTGCAGGCTGATCGCATTTTTTCTACGCTCCAAAAAATAGTTGCTAACTAGCTTGGGTGCTTTATACGCTCCAATAGATAAAATCATGCTAAGCGCAATAGAGTGAAAAAATATATAGCCCACTCCTACTAGTAGTATTGCGCCTACGAAAACAGCACCTATAAATTGCTTTGTAGTTAACGTATGCACAGTATAATCAGGCAAACCAGTAGCTGTTGAGGCAGAAGATGAGGATGGAGATGAGGTTTTTATATGCCTAAAATACTGTCTTTTTTTAGCTGAAAATTGTAGCATTAGCTCCCCTCTCCTTGATCAATTCTTTTATTCTTGTCCATGTATGTGCAGATGAGCAAAATCATGTTCTGAAATACCTGCCATACGTAATTTATTTTGGTGAATAAGATTATTACCTGTTGCTAGAAGCCTTCCTTGGATTTTCTCTACCTGCTCTCCCTCCTCTTGAAATATGTAAAGTGGATTTAAAATCACCTCCCCCTCATGTAATCCTGCCACCTCTACAATCTCAACAACGCGACGAGAACGATCTCGTAGTCTAGATAAATGGACTATAATATCTACAGCAGATGCAATTTGCTGACGTACCACATGGAGTGGCAAATCAGCACCACTCAGAACCATCGTTTCTAAACGACTAAGCATATCTTTAGTACTGTTACTATGCCCTGAGGAAAACGAACCATCATGGCCAGTATTCATTGCCTGTAGCATATCTAGCGCCTCCGCACCACGCACCTCACCAACAATAATGCGGTTAGGACGCATCCGCAGTGATGAGCGAATCAATTCACGAATAGTAATTTCGCCTTTGCCTTCTGTATTTGCATTTCTTGTTTCCATTGATACAAGATTAGGTACTGTTTTGATCTGCAATTCCGCTGAATCTTCAATCGTAATCACTCTTTCATCTGCTGGAATGTATTGAGATAATGCGTTGAGAAAGGTCGTTTTTCCTGACCCAGTACCCCCACTTACAAAAATGTTATATTTACATTTCACTAATAATTTTAAAAACTCAGCTGCCTCTTGACTTAAAGATTGCCAATCTATTAATTGCTGTAACGTTACTGGATTTTCAGGGAACTTACGAATGGTCATCGTGGGGCCCTTTAATGCGATTGGAGGCAACACGATGTTGACACGTGATCCATTTTTTAGTCTTGCATCTACGATGGGTGAGGATTCATTTACAACTCTATTTACTTTAGCTACAATGCTTTGAATAATATCCTCTAGCCTTCCTTGTGACTCAAACCTAAGCGGTAATTGGATAACTTGTCCTTGCTGTTCTACAAAAATCTCATCATAGCTATTGATCATGATTTCTGTAATGCTGTGATCATCTACTAAGGGCTGTAAAATATCCAAACCACGAAAGGAATCATATAAACGGCGAACCCACTGCCATTTTTCGGTAGAGGTGACATTTTTGAGCCTATCATCTGCTAATACACGGTCTTCAATGTGCCTTAAAAGCCCCTCATCATCTAACGATGCTGTCACATCAAGACTAAATCTAATTTCAGAGCGTAGCGTTATAAATAGCTCTTCATTCATGCTAAGTTCTCCTGCTTATAAACCTTTTGGCAGAGTCGTAAAATATCTCGTTGAAAATCAGGGGAGTTCAACACTCCTTTGGCTTGAGCTTTTTCGTTCCAACCAGCGATTAAAGGCAGCTTCAAACTAGGCGTGAGTTCGTCTAATAAATCATCAGATGTAGCTTCCCCTGTATGTTTGTTAAGCACTAATAACGTCTTTTCTTTTATAGCTTCGTCTAATATCGACCAACTATATTTCGCCTTTTGAAACCCACTCCAATCCTCTGTTATAAGCCAAAGTAGTTGATCACATCGTTCTAGCAAGGTTGTTGTCCTCGTATTTTCCCCAAACTCTACATCCGCAAGCACGATGTCATATAGTCCACTAGCCATTATAAAATCAATGACTGCGTTAACATCGTAAGCTTCCATTTGCAATACTTCATCACGATTTTGTACTGGACTAAAGGTATCTGCTTGTATCCACTCGGAACGCTCCACATAAGCTAATAATGGTATTTTGTCAGCTTGTCCTTGTGTTTGACCTTTTCCTAAATTCGGTTCTTTTTCGTGGCGTTTTAAATCGTATAGTAAACGAGATAACCCTAATCCTTGTGTCGCTGCTTTAGTATCATGAGTTGTATGAGTAACATGCTCCAGTAATGGGCTTGAATATATATTTTCAAGATTTAAATAGAAGGCACGAATCCCTTGCATACTAAATTGCTTACACAAATTAAGAGCAACTGTTGTTTTTCCCGCCCCTCCTTGGGCTGAACATATGGTCAATAAAGTAGCATTAGAATTTATTTTTCGCCCTCTGGCTTGTATGGTTTTACTTGCAGGCACACTTTTTATAATCGAAGTTAACAATTTGGGTAAAGGCTGATATTTATAAATGCTTTGAATGGCATCCTCACGATCAAGCTCATCCTGAATAAGCTCGTCTACTAAATAAAAAATATGAACTACATTTATAAGCTCAGTGAGTCCATCAACAAATGCAGGTTCAGCCAGTAAAACATAACTATTTGTGCTAAGCTCGTCCATATACTGCATAAAAGCCTCCTTTTGGCTAAAAGCAGTTACACTCATTTGCAGTTGATATTCACTAAAGCGCACGTAATGTAAAAAAGGCTCAATGTATTGCTCGTCATGACACGCAAGTATCATTTTGATCATAGCTACGTAATCACTTCCCCTTTCTCAGAACGCAAAAAAGCACCGTTCAACGACCGACCTATTAAGATCGATATTTGAACGGTGCTTCCGTTACTATACATTCCTGAAATTTACAATTAGAATACCATATTATGTAGGGCGTGGCAAGCAGTTTTTTATAATAATTCCTTTGCAGCCGTATCAACCTCCTCAATTACATCATAGGGTTGAGGTTCGTTAGATAACCTAATAAGCTCTTGTGTTAACTCGACTCTTACATCTGGAGTCAATCTATTTACTAACTCGGTTAAAATCCAATATTTCCACATTCCGTCGTTGGAATTCAGTATCTGCTTAAAATGTGGAATTAATTCTTTATCAAATTGAATTAAAATATCCCTCACTGCTAATGAAATCGGCCAATTGGTATCCTGTAACCAAATAAGTAATTCTGGAATAACCTCTCTTAAGGCATCCTTATCATATTCTTTTAACTTATTCACACTGTCAAAGTCATGTTTATCTTTTGGAAGCAGTTGACGAATATCCATTATTTCTCCTCCACAAAACTATTTTTTATTGGTGGGCTATCTTCTAGTTTAATTAGCTTAATTTTGTATTTTTCAAATAATTCATCGGCATTAATTATACTAAATTCACGTGGTTCACCTTGTTTCTGATATAATAAGGCATCTGGAAACAAAGTACTAACACCATCATATTCTTGTATGTCATTCATATAATATTTTGCACTTTCGGGAGCGAAAAAGATCGCTGTTGTCTCGTTTATATGTTCCAGTAATATATACTCGTTCCCACTCTTTAATTGATCCTTCCATTTACGATGCTTCCCTTGACCCTCATTCCAACCAACACCATCATACTCACAAATAACCGTATCTGTAGCTACTTTTTTCTGCCCATTAACTTCATATTCTAAACGTACTGGAAATTCAGCATATGTAACTTGTGGGACTGGAGGATCGTCTTCTAATAAACCGCCTAATCCTATTAACAACCAGGGTAAGGTGAAAAATGCGATCACAATAGTGAAAAGTATAATTGGAATCCATGCAATAATTGATGCTTTCCTTTGCATTATCTTAATTACCACCTTTATTTGCAATCCCAAGATACCACCATATCACTTTATGATATCCAATTAACTTCAATGGAATTTCTTCCAAATCATTAATACTGTAATTATAAAAATAAACATTTTCCTTTTGATAAAGTTGATATGTCCCCATCGAGAGTAATTGATCTTTAAATTTATATAAGGCAACAACATATCTAGGTTCCTTATAACCATTTACCTCTAAATCCTCTAGTGTAATTTGATGAAAATCTGAAATAGCTTTTATAGCTTCAATACTCTGAGTATAAACTGAAGGATAAGATTCCTGTGGATGTATACCTATAGTCATTCCAATACTTAATACTAATGTAACTGTTATACTTAAAATTCTATACCCGTATAGTTATAGTAATACAAACAAAAATTAATAATGAATTAATAACAAATGTTGCTGGTACAGTCATAACTCTTGCAAGTCCTGTATACGGGAAAAGTTTAATTAATATGTATTGCATGAATACACTTGGCAACATCAATAGCAGAAATGTAGTGATGTTCTTCCAGTTTCTTTTCATGATATTCTCCTTGTTTCACCTAGTCTCCTAAGTTCACTTAATTTAATAGACTTGTTTCTATTTAATAGACTTATTTCAAAAAATACATTACCATTTTATTTAATGTTTATAGAAAGGGGTGATGTTCATGATTTATTATGACAGAATAAAAATTATGATCCCACCGTTTCCCTTCAAAGGATGTTTTTTCCCCATATAAATAATTCATTAGGAGAATATTTATGGAAAAAAACATCCGAACAATAGAAACTAAGAAAATCAGCTTGGCTTTACTCGTCTGCCTTGTTGGTTTCCCACAAATTAGCGAAACAATTTACACACCATCTTTAACAGATATTGCTCAAAGCTATCAAGTAACGTTAAACCTAGCTCAAACAACCTTAAGTATTTATTTTCTTGGTTTTGCACTTGGTGTATTCTTTTGGGGAATCATTTCAGACTATATAGGTCGCCGCAAAGCTATGAACTTTGGTGTAGCTATTTATGTCCTTGGGTGCTTATTTTGCCTAGTATCAAGCAATATTGTTATGCTCTTCATTGGACGCTTAATTCAAGCCTTTGGCGCAAGCACTGGCTCTGTTACAACTCAAACGATTTTACGAGACAACTACCATGGTAATGAGCGACACCAGCTTTTTGCAAAAATTTCAGCTGTCTTAGCATTTTCACCAGCCATCGGACCATTAATTGGCGGTTTCATTGGGCAATATTACGGTTTTCGTACTGTATTTTTATCTTTGGTGTTAATGGGAATGGCTTTACTCTTTTGGAGCTTAAAAAGTTTACCAGAAACAGTGCATCTTAATCATACAAGCTTTGATACTAAGAAAATCCTTGCAATTGGTAAACGGATTTTAGTCGATCCCTATACATTAACCTTTGGTATACTAATCGGTATATTTAATGGCATTTTGTTTAGTTATCATTCCGAAGCTCCTGGTATATTCATCGAGAAGTTTCATTTTAGTCAAAGTCAATATGGTTTTATGGGCTGTGTGGTTGCTACAGCAACCATTTTAGGGGCTTGGTTATCTAGTCGAGCATTAAAAAATCAATCGCCAAATACAACTATTAAAAATGGAATCAGGTTATCTATAGTAGGTACTGTATTTCTCAGTTCAACTGCGCTTCTGCCATTACCTCAAGCTATTCAAGTAATACTATATATTGCTGGTATTTTCATAATCCTTGCTGGTATAGGTATTGCTTTACCCAACTGTTTAAGCTTAGCCTTAGTTAAGTTTCGGGAAGCAGCAGGAACAGCTGGTGCATTTTTAAGTTTAGGCTACTATATCATTGTTAGTATTTGCACGTTTTTGATTAGTTTCCTTCATACAGGTTCAATACTTGTATATCCGTTATTTTGTCTAGTATTGTTGATAGTTTCTTTATTTTTGATGAGATTAATAAATAGGAGCAGTTAAAACGATTTTCTTTCGAATTGACTGAGATAAGCGGCTACGTTCTGCGGAATGTAGTCGTTTATTTTTATAATTTCCAAAGTGTTATTTCACCATAAAATGCTTCAACACAAAATCTATGGAAAAGTAAATCACCACTAGGTACAAGATGATAAAATCCTTTATTTGCTAATATAATCTTTTATTTCACCATCATTCCCCAAATAAATCGATATTATATTTCCTGACTTAGTATAGAACCTAGTTCGATAATCCATTTCTTTAAAACTATACCGATCCTCTACTTTTATAATTACCTCATTTGGAAAAACCTTTGTCAAATATTCTTCGGCTTGTTTTCTAAAGTAATATTTCCCCCATGGTGTTCCATTTAACATGAAGTAGATATAGCCACCTACGGCCAAAAATATTAACAAATAAATTACTGGTACAATTCCTCTTATTTTTTTCATATTTCAGTTACCTACCATCAATGAGCTTTTAATTTATTTAAATTTCTTAAAATTTTTCCTGTTTAGCCCCTACGGATTCACTTTTTCATTCATGTAACTTTGCAGTTGTTTATTTTTATCTAAAGAAACGACTATTTCTCGACCAGTTTTTATATAAAACGAAGAATGATAATCCATTTCTACAAAGTTGTACCAACTTTTAATCTTTATAATTTTCCTCATTTGGATAAGCATCCCTAATATATATTTCAGCTCTTTTACCAAATGAATATTTCTTCCATGGTATGCCATCAATCATAAAATATATTGAGCATAAAATTATAGCAATAAACATAATCTTCCAAAATACCTTTAATCTCTTAATAAGGACGCCTTCTTTTTTAATAGAGTTAGAATAAAGGATTAATGCACCTAATTTAATACTTTAATAATCTTTAATCGTTATTAAAACCTTGCAATTGCTTGTCGTCTCTTACAGAAATAAATATACTTTTCCCAGATTTAATATAAAATGTTGCATTATAATTTCCACTAATAAAACTATATCCAACCTCTATATCTATAACTTGTTCATTTGCATAATTTTCCTTTAAGTATTCCTCTGCTTGTTTTTTAAATTGAATTCTTCCCCACGGTGTACCATTAAAAGTAAAATATATCAAGCAAGCAATGAATACTACTAAAAAACAGGTAAATAAAAGTATAATCCACTCTGATTTTTTTGATAAAATTGAATCAAAAAATTTATTCATCATATTATCACCTTAAAAAGTAAACGCCCAATAAGATTGAAGCACCTTGCACTACCTAATTTAATACTTTAATAATCTTTAATTGTTAGTAAATCCTTGCAATTGCTTGTTGTCTCTTACAGAAATAAATATACTTTTCCCAGATTTAATATAAAATGTTGCATTATAATTTCCACTAATAAAACTATACCCAACGTCTATATCTATAACTTGTTCATTTGCATAATTTTCCTTAAAGTATTCCTCTGTTTGTTTTTTATAGTAATATTTCCCCCATGGAGTTCCATGAGTAACAAATTCTATAGAATAGTAAACTACAACAAGTAAGAGAACATAAACAAGCAACTTTTTTCTAATTACAACCATCCTCTCATTTATTCAATTTTAATCAAGGATTTCTACCTAAAAAATCACGTTATGAAGTGAATCTCGTTATATGTTTTTCTTTTATCTAACCTTCTAATCAGAATAATCGAGAGATAAATTGATAGGTATAATGCTACAATACATTTATGTAATCTAATATTCTTACTGGCTCAACCCTTAATGAATATAAGATTCAAGGGCGACATTTTACTGCCCGCCCTTGAAGATATATTTATAAACTATTTCTTCTCTACAAAGCTATTCTTAATCGGTGGGCTATCCTCCCATTTAATGAGTTTAATTTTGTATTTTTCAAGTAATTCATCAGCAGATATTATGCTAAATTCACGTGGCTCCCCTCCCTTTTTATACAATAATGCATCTGGGAACAATCCTCCACCTACAACATAGTCTTTTAAGTCATTCATATAGTATTCAGCAGTTCTAGGGGCATAATATATTCCTGTTGACTCATCTATCTTCTCTAAAAATATTCGTTCATGCCCACTTGCTAATCGCCGCTTCCATTTACGATGCTTCCCTTGACCTTCATTCCAACCTACACCATCATATTCACAAATTACTGTATCTGTAACTACTTTTTTCTGACCATTAACTTCATATTCCAAACGAACTGGAAATTCCGCATAGGTGATTTCGGGGACGGGAGGATCGTCCTCTAATAAACCACCTAAACCTATGAGTAGCCATGGCAAGGTCACATATGAAATTAGAATCGCAAAAAGTATCAGTGGAATCCATGCAAAAAACTTTTTCATTTATAACCTACCTTTACTTCCATCATAGAATTCATTTTTTTAAATATATAATATTTTTAACAGTTTTTGTATCAACAGATTTTTTACTAAACTTGTTTCAATATTTGTAACCCATCTGTTTTAGAGCATTAATCACTGCACCCATAGAATGGTTTTTTATTGCATTTATAATATTTGTATAACGTTTTTTTGTATTAACTGGATATTGGGTTGGTAAGACTTTCTTTTTACCAATAGGTTCTGATGTAGAATCGAAAACTTGATTTAAAGCTTCTCCTTTGACAATGTAAGAGGTCATCTTTGCATAATATGATTTCTTATTTAGATCATATAGCTCCAAAGAAACTGATGCAGGATTAAATAATATTGCATTTCTATTTGTCGCTACAGCATTTGCAGCGGCTTCTGCCCCCCCTTTTGAATGTCCAATCATGGTCACTTCTTCTTTTAGATGAGCTTTATCAAATTCTTTTGCAAACTCAATTGAATCTACCATATCTAACGAAACTCCGGCCACTTGTTCAATATTATTTAACCAATCTGAATATGTTTTAGAAAAACCACTGCCACCAGTACCTTTATTTACAAAGGCATACTCAAGTTTTCCATCCCATTTCTTACGGTAATAAACACCTATTTTTAACCCATCATCATTTTCCTTAATCTCTTTAATGATCCATCCACCATCAAGTTCCTTTTTTTCCTCTATCTTTTCAGCAGTAACACTATATACATCATCTGCCATTTTAGCAGCTTGCAGAACAGTTGGAATATGTCCACTTGGGTCGATATAAGTTAGTGGATTGTTCTCAACATAAGAATACAAGTTCAAACTTAATGGATTCGTTAGATCGCCTTCGTGTGTGTCCTTACTTACAAATCTCCCTATTGCAGGATCATAATATCTTGCTCGTAAGTAATATAATCCGGTCTCATTATCAAAAATTTCACCTGCATATTTGAAATCGTTACGAACTGCTTCTTCCTGTTCAACAATGTTACCCCATTCATCGTATTTATAATGATTAACAATTTGCCCAGAATCATCCATTAACTGCACAACATCTCCATGACCATTATACAAGTAAAAATACTTTTTATTTGTGCTGACATCCCGTTTAGCAAGGAGTCGATCAGGTCCCCATGTATAGTTTGCAATAGCTTTATTGTTAGCATCTGCCTCAGAAATTACTTTACCTGCATTATTGTATGCGTAACGCACCTTTTCAACTGAGGATGTAGGGTTTTGACTATTATTATTCTGATCGCTACTTGTAGATTGGACTGTTGTCGTCGTTTTAGCTAATCGTAAACCTTGCATTTCATACTCAAACTCAGTGGTCGTATTTTCCTTAACCACCTTACTCACTTGATCCCACAAGTTAAAGGTGTACGTCTGTTCCTTCGTATCTACAACTTGACTAGCACCCTTGAGGGTTTTCCGATTTCCTCTAGCATCATAGGTGTAGACGATTGTCTCTCCAGAAGGGCGTTTCACTTGAATCAAACGGTTTAGCTTATCATACTGATAATTAGTAGTCCCTACACTATCCTTGATGCTTGTTATATTACCGTTATTGTCATAGACATAGGAAAACTCAGAAACTATTACTGTTCCTTTTTTATTGCTTACCTTAATTAATCTACCGATTCCATCATAATTATAATCACTTGTCAGATAGCTACCATCTGACAATTTTGGATAGGTGATTCGCTGAAGCTTGCCATTTGGCTCAAAGCTATATTGTGCATTTGCATTGTCCTCTGTCGTAACAACATGTGAGCCATTTGTTTGAACTTTATTAATACGTGTCTTGTCATAGCTATAGTTTGTAAAGTAATCAAAAGCATCTGCTACATTTTTAATCTGATTTTGATCATTATATTCATGGCGAACTACAGTTACTGTACCATCGTATAATGTGGCTTTATATGTTTGTGCCCCATAAATATTGTAGTCATTGTAAACGGTCATATAGTTTGACCCATTACGCAGTTCTTCTTTACGTGAAGGACCAAATCCTTTAAATTGATAAACATTTTTTAGAACTGTAGAGCCTGTCACTGATACTTTAAAAATACCTCGCCCTAGTTCATCATATATATAATTACTTATGTTATTATTTGGATCGGTTTTGGCAGCTACTTGACCTAATTGGTTGCGGGAAAGCTTTTCTTGATTGCCACCTGTATCTGTACTACTCGTTAGAAAACCAGATTCATCATAACCTTTAGATTTTGTCCAGCTTTTTGCATCCTCGCTTTGGGTTGTTGTCAACATGTTGCCTAACTTATCATAACCATAAGAGGTTGTCTGATTTAAGGCATCTGTAACTGCAACTAGTCGATTTAATTTATCGTATTGGTATTTAGTCACATCTCGATTTGGGTTAGTATAGGTGAGCACATTACCTAGACCATCATACGTAAATTCTTCCTGAATCGTACCGCCAGAACGATTAGGCCAATTTGGATAAGCCCTAAGCATAGTTTGTCTTCCCCATTGATCTGAGAAGGATTCTACCACCTTACGCTTCAAGCTATCTTGGGCACTATTGCGGAAAGCAGAAACGTCCTTTGCAGCTACCATGTATGAAGTGTTTTTTCGATCAATAATATCCTCTTCATTACGATATATGTTTCCATAAGGGTCAACAGACTCTATATTTCTTCCCCAAGCATCATAACTTGCAGTTGATGCATTACCACCCGTATCCACAACATAAGTTGGACGCCCATCAAGATCGTAATGATATTGCTGTAGGATTAGCTCCTCATTTTTAACATTATTTAATTGTCCTAATAGAACTGCATTACCAAAGCCATCATAAAATTCATGCTTGATATTATCATAGTTAGCTCCACCATCACTGACTCTTGTAGTTTTCGTATAGGAGTCAATACGTGAAGTGATTAAATATTTATTTACATTATCAAAATAATCCGCGCTATTCTCTACAATTTGATCAAAATATTGATTTACATCCTCACGTTGATATCGTTCACCATTCTGATTGTTAATTACAGGATAAATCGTTTTTAACAACCGACCATATACATCATATTGATATTGTGTTGTTTTATTGTCAGCATTGGTCTCACTAGACATCGTTCCTAGCAAAACGTCATAAGTACGTTTTACTGAAGTTTCAGTCAATTTACCCCAGTTATCTGTATAATACGTTTTAACTTCAGTTGGAAGTAGCTGATATGACCCAGCTTGGCTATAATGTGACACTGTTTTAGCTGTCTTCCCATTTTCAAGCTGAACAAGAACCTCCTCTGTTCGTCCATCTGAGGCTTGAGTAAAGTTGCGAGTAATTATTTCACCATTAGCATTTTGAGATGTTTTAAGTCTACCTTGTGCGTCATACGTATATTGCTCTGTTAATGGCACAGACGCCGATTGATAATATTGTTGCTTTGACAGAAGTTTAAAGTTTGGCTCATATTCATACGTTGTTGTATGTTGCTTTACCTGCTCTGAGTTAGCCAATTGTGCTGCAGTTAGAGGATTAGTCTGACTCTTTAGGTCTCCCCACGGATAATAAGTAAAGGTTTGATAAAGCTTGTTTTCCCGACTGCCACTTGTAACTTTAGATTCCACTTTAGTTGGCTTGTATTTATAGGTAGTATCGTAGGACTGAATGGTTTCAGTAACCTTCTCCCCATTCGTTGCCGTCTGCTCTGTCGAGATCATCCTTTTCTTTCCATCAAAGGTATACTTCGTCTTTAATCCATCTAAATTTGTTGATTCTGAACCAAAACGATAGCCTTCTGGAATGGATTCCTCAGCATAATAAGTAGGGTAACCACTAATGTCACCAAAATAGGTATATTCCATTTGATGATTAGGTCCTTCTGCATAAATACTTGGATTAGCCGTATCATATTTATACTTATTGAGCGCATCAAAACGCTTCATCACCTGGAAGGCCTGATAAGCGCCTTGCCCACCCCAGTTTCTCGTAATTACTTTATATTCATAAAATGAAGAAGAGTGAGGATACATCGCGTATTGTAACAAATAAACTGCTGTTCCAGCTGAATTCGTTAACCCCTTCCCTTGAGCATCAAACTTTTCAGAGGCAAGATAATACTCATAAAAAGTACTATAACCTTTTAAGTCTGTAATACTAAAAAGGTAAGGCTCATATCTTTTACCACTCAAATTTCCATTTTCAAAAATACTGACTTGCTCACGTTTTTTTGCATATACAATTTTCTTCTTTTCCGATGTGGAAGGATGGCTAACTGTAATTGTAATTTTTTCAGTCATATTTTGAGCATCAAAATTAGGATTGCTTAAATTAGTTTCATAAGCGAAGTCAACATTACGCCCAATGGAATCTACAATCTTAGAAATGACTGGATACGTTTTTCCATTCATCAAACGATTTACATGTGTGAACTTGATCTCATTGCCATAGCGATCCTTTATACCAAGTAGGCGACCATCATTTCCAAAATACGTTTTCTTTTTGCTTTGGTCTACAAATACATAAGCTGAAGTCATTTGTCCATTAGAATAAGTTAAATCCCTAAGAAGTTCAACATCATTACGTGGATAGTCTTCTAGCTGCCCTTTGTTGCTTGAATTAAATTTCACTACATAGGCTGCTCCTGCACCATCATGATAATGAATATAGCCACTATCAATCTCTAATGATGGGAAAGCCATTGACCAACCACTACCTAGATCATATCTAGAACGAGCATAAGAGTTCTCGTCGGGGAAAATCTTTGTTGTTGTCGTATAGTAGTCTTGGACATATTGGACAGATTTGTATTCTATATTGTAGTCAATATAATTACGATTTGTATCTGGTTGATTGTTGATATAATGCTGTGCAGCATTATATGCCGATACCTGATCGTTATACTTCCCTGGGAAATAGGTCCCCCACGTATTGCTCTTTTTATCCCAATACATCAAGGTAAGGTAATAGGCTGCACCTGAACCTACTTGATAAGATGAGCCCGTTGTTACAGTGACACGCTTACTTCCAATCTCAGCTTGGCTGGAGTTATAAAGTCTTCCTAAAACCAAATCAAGCCCGTCTTTACCTGGAAGTGCAAGGTCAGTCTCAGATAAAGTTAATGTCCCTGATGCAGGATCAACGGTTTCTGAAACTTGACTTCGGTCTGAAAATGAAGGTTTATTTGATTCATTTACAAGTTTCGGAGTGATTAAACCATTTAACACCTTTTCTAGCTGTTTATTATCAATTTGTCCGTGAGCGTTAGGAGCACCTGCCGTCACACCAATCATAAATACTAAGATAGAAAATATTAGATTATGAAAAAAGCTTTTAAATTTTCTCATCTATGCTTACTCCTTCCCGCTCAGCACTTGTTTGCTAGCTTCTTTAGGGTCTTTAAACTGCTGGACTAGTTCCTCTTCTGAAATACCTGATTTTTTAGAAATATCACGTATTTTTTCTAGTACTTCTGTATCCACAGTTTCTTGACTAGTAGAAGAAGATTTAGCAGAGAAGGAGGAAATAGAATTACGATTTGTTTTATTTTTAAGCTTTAGCTTTGAATCATAATTCACTACTTCTTTTTCTCCCCCAGTTTTAAAAGCTTTGATCAGTTCAGACATTGTTCCTTTTCCCATATCAAAAGCAACTAGAAGAGAAAGACGTTCTCTGTCAGTTAATGATGTCTCTCTCTTCAATTGTTCATAAGGCTTAGGATACGTCTGGGATAACTGAGCTAATTGAGTTGCCTCAATGTCCGAAGCAACTTTTTGCTCAAGCTCCTCCCATGACAACTTTTCTTTCTCTTTTTGCTCTATTAATGTAAGTGGTTCTACATAAAGTGAATTAGCAAGCTCATCTAATTTGTACAAATCTTCCACTGAATAGCCTTTGCTCATTAATTCTTCTAACTGCTCTTGTGATAATTGAAATACATCCTTAGGTTGTACATCTACTTGTAATGATTTTGAAGCGGCTTGATTAATTTTAGGGACAATTTCTTCACTTTCATGTACAACTTGTTCACTTGAATCCAACCCTTTAAACTTATCCAACTCCTGATTCAAATTTACAGATAGATTTGGTTTTTCATTTGGGACTTGAATTACATTTTCACTAGAAGGGCCTTTTGAAAGAGCTTCATTAACATTGCTTACAACTTCCTCTGCAAAGCTAAACACCCCAGGAGTAATAAGAGAACCAACTAAACCTAAGCACAGAGAGATTGAATCCATCTTTTAGACAATTGAAATTTATCTTTTCTTTTATTTTTCACTAAAAACATCTCCATTAATTTAATATGGTTTTTGGCAACTACTCATTATTAGATTGAGCGGTTTTTATCGTCTTCTTCTTAAGTAGGTTTCCGTTGTTATCGTATTCAAATTGCATTTCATAGTGGTATAATCCCTGTTCATATTCAATACGTGTCAACCGGTTAGCATCATCATATGTGTATTGTTTACTAGAGGACTCCGTAATACGAATTTGATATGGATTTACACTAAATTCATTTTTCTCTGAGCTTATTTTAATAATAATTGTCGTATTGGCAGCTAAATAGATTCCAGTATCCGCATCTAACCCGTCAATCAACTGTTTCACTGAAATTGGACTTGCATCGGGTTTTAGAAATTCCTGTTTAAATAGGCTATCCTCAGGTGAATGAAGAGTGAAAAAATACGTATCCTCTTTAGGCGCTACAAATTTGTAATAATCAACATCTGTTGCGGAAGAGATATATGACTCATACAATTTTCCACTTTCTAACAAGGCAGCTTGTTCTATCGTATCGTTTGGCTCAAAGGTATCCTTCACAGTTGGAGTTGTTAAATACAATGCATCGACAGAAACTCCATAACCAGTACTATTCTGATTTTTACCGATTACTTCAAAGCGAAGGACATGCTTTTTCTTACTAAGATTTAGCGCTCCGAGGGAGATGTCTATACAATTAGAGTCTGTTTGAAACAGATCCAATTTATCATTAACAGATGCCCCATCTACACTCACTGCAACGATAGCGCTATTCCCCGTACCCTTTATTCTTAATGTAGTCTCATAGATTCCCTTTTCAGTTACTAACGGGAACTCTATAAAATCACCAACTTCAAGCGCTTCATAATCTAATCTTTGTCCAGCACTAGCCTTGTGATCTTCAACCAGATTCATGATTTTTCCAGAATTCACAGTTTCCTCAGATAAGCTTTCAAATTCAATAATCTGTTTTCCAGATAACGTAGAAATAACAATTGCATCGCTAAACTCAGAGGCTAGTCCTTCTTTATTCAAAGCACGAATTTTAAAAGTATAATCTGTTCCTGGAGTAAGATCCTTTACAAGATAAAAGTTCTTATCCCCAGAAACACTTACTAATAATTTTTCATCAACATAAATCTCGTATGATTCTACCTGTCCATTCTCCTGTGCCTTATCCCATTCCAAATTAATAGCTGTATCCGATTGAATTGCAGAATTAAAGTTCATAGGAACAGCAGGTAACGAAGTTTTTTGCGAATGAGTTAAATAAAGTGCATCTAAAACAAGTGCATACGCACTACTTTCAGCGTTTTTATCAATTACGTTTATACGAATCGTATGGTTTACCCGCTCATCTAAAGTAAATTGTCCTAAAGAAATTTTTGTTAACTCTTCATTGTTGCTATAAAGATCTATAGTGCTTTCCACGGGATGATCATCAATTAAAACTTGGACAATCCCCATATCGGGCCCTTTCAACACTTGCAAATCAATAAGATAGTTTCCTTGTTCAACGTCAAAAGGAATCTCATACCAATCCCCTACTTCAACCCCGTTGTATTTAATATATGAGCCAGCACTTGAAGTTGGATTTTCAATTATTTCAATCTTTTTACCAGAGTGAGTTTCATTTCCAGAGTTAGTAAATTCAATTACCTTTACCTCAGATGCGGTTGTCATTTGGATCGTATTACTGTTATCTGAGGAGTCATCCTCATACACAGCTCTAACTTTAAGAGAATATGTAGTCGCTGGAGATAAGTTAGTTAAAGTATAAGATGTGTTTGTGGTTGGAACAGTATCGATGATGATATCGTTTACATAAATTTCGTAAACCTTTAGTTTGATATCAGAAGACTTATCAGGATGGGACCATGAAATTGTAGCAGTGCTGTTGGAAGTAGTTTCAGGCTTAATTTTAAAAATAGCTTGTGAAGTATCAAATGACTTATCCAATTTTGTGGTCACTGTTAAAACTTCACTAAAACTAGAGTAGGTACCATCCAATCCCTGTGCTCTAATTTTAAAATGGTATGTTGCTTCTGCATCTAACGAATTGGCAATAAACGAATCCTTGTCTCCTTCAATAGTTGCATGTATTGAATCATTCATGTAAATTTCATAAGAAGTAGCAACATAATCAGTTGGTGTTGTCCATCCCAATTGAACTGTAGAACTAGTGTACTCTGTTAAATGAAATCCTGAGGGGGCAGCTAGCAGAACAACTTGATTTGATCCTTGATCTTGATTGTTCCCAGTTAAAGAAATCTCTTCTTCGTTAGTCTGCGTTTTAATAACGGTTTGTGGTTCTTCTTTCTTAGTACTGTTTTCATCAGGCTTTGCAAATGTTGCTGTTGATGCAGTCGTTTGAAACAAGGTTAATACTAAAATCATTAAAAATATCAATCTCTTATTAAATGATTGCATAATAATCACCCTTTCTACATAATGTTTCCATACTATCAGCATATATAAAAAAGGAAAGAGGGATACTTTGTAATTAAATGTATGATTATGTCGAATATTGAATTGTTTTCACTATTGTCACATTATATTTATCTTCATTTTAGATGTTATGTATATTAATGGATAATAATTAAATAAAAGGGAGCCTGTCTATGAGTTCATATTGGGAGAATAGATTCACAAATGAAGGGATGATCTGGGGAGAAAACCCAAGTAACACCGTTTACCATGCGATTGAAATTTTCAAAAAAAACAACGTTAAGCAAGTGTTTGTGCCTGGTTCTGGTTATGGGCGGAATACAAAAGCTTTGTCCTCCTTTTTCTCAGTGGAGGGACTTGAAATTTCACAAAGTGCAATTGATTTAGCTGCTCAATGGGACCCTAAAAGTACCTTTATCCAAGGTTCAGTATTAGATGAAGCACTTATTCAAAATAAAAAATATGATGCGATCTTTTGCTTTGATGTGCTGCATTTATTTCTAGAGCAAGATAGAGCTAAATTAATTCAAAATTGCAATAACCATCTAAACGCTTCTGGAATAATGTATTTCACTTGCTTTTCTGATGAAGATCAGCACAATGAGGTTGGAAAAAAAATTGAAGAGGGTACATATGAGTATGTAGTGGGGAAATACGCGCATTTTTTTACTGAGGAGGATCTATTGTCTCATTTTAGTCAATTTAAAATTAAAGTGATTGAGCTTGGAAGTACTACAGAGGTTTTAAATTATAACGATAAACAATTTAAAGAGTATATTTTGAGATATATCGTAGTCCAAAAAACAGATAATGAGCTATCTTCAATCTAAAAATCGAGATCTTAGCTCTTGGGTTGGCATAAAGCATACCTCATCCTTACCAAACCAACGATAACGGTTTTTTGCAATATATTTATATATCGGTTCTCGTATAAACCTGGGCACAATCATAAATCCATACAGTAATCGCCATGGAAAAGTTAACTGCTTAGCGATACGCAAGGCAGCTGTAGAACCTGTGTAAATACGTCCATTTTCGACAAGTACAACACTGCTAACATAGTGTTCACTCAGACCATTACTTTTTAGCAATTCCTTACCAATCTCTGATTGAAGGGAAGCAAAGTGAAAATACCCTTGTGGATCATGGGAAATAATAAATTGTATAGACCATTGACACAAATGACAAACCCCATCAAATAAAACAATTTTATTTCCCATCATCTTCACCCTTCCTTAATTATTTCTACATAGTTGTTCCTACATTTTATCTTTAAATTTAGAATGCTTTGAGCCGTAGATTTAAGATATGTAATACTTATTTAAATTGTTTAGATCGTCACTATCCCATAAAATAACCCAGCAGCTTGTGTGCTGAAGTCTTTTTAATGCCTCATGTCTGCCATTTCCATCATTAATAATAAGCTTCCCTTCAGTATGCTGAGCAATTAACGGCGGGTATTGCCATCCCTCCTGTAGCAGTTCATACAGCTTCCCCACACGTAATTCCCACTCTTCTAAAGGGTTATGGTACGTCATACCATCCTCAGGACCACAACATCTTTGTAGTTCATCTAAAGGCAACTGGATTGGGCCACGCCAATACCTTTTTTGTAGCTTCAAACCATCAGAAAAAGGCACATTATTTCCATTCGTTTTCAAAAATAAATGTACCCATTCTTCAATACAACCTGCTTCAGAAAATATTTTAGCTTCATTCAATGTAAAATTTAAAGGCAGCATTACTTTTCTCCTCCTTTCTAAACACATATTCTACCACATATGAAATCGTATGTTTTCAAAGAAAAAGAGACATCCAAACTAAAGTTAGTTTGAAGGCCTCTTTATAGTTAATACGCTTAGCTAAGCGCTTTGTCAAACCATTGATTTTCTTCGAGCTGGTTGTGAATGACGCTAGCAAAACTGTCCATACATTGGCAGATAAAATCTTTGCGGCAGACCGGACAAGGTTTCTTTTGCAAGCGGCTGATACTAGTAATTTTCCAATTCGGATAACGATCATAAAACATACGGCACTCTGTACCATCCACCATTTTTACAATAAATTCGTACAATCCGTCTTTTTCGTTGCTTCCGGCCATGGTTACATTCTCAACACTCGGTCTGTAAGACATCTCATCACCCATATCATCAAATTTCGTTCCTTTTAGTACTTAGACATATTAAATAATTTTTGTACGCATGTCAACTTGGATCAATTCACCATTTATTGTATATATTTAACATTAATCTTTAGGTTTAATCATATAAAAGGAATTTTTCAAATTCAAGCTATCTACTTAGCTTTCCAATTATATAATGTAGCTGATTAAAAAAGGAGATGACGATTTGAATCCGACATCCTCATTTCGTTTAGGGCATGTATTAATAAAAGTGACAGACCTAAAAAAAGCAGTTCATGATTTTGAACAGCTAGGATTTACGGTTACCTATGGTAGCACACCTAAAAAAGCAAAAAACGCAATAATTTATTTTAAAGATGGCTTCTTTTTGGAGCTATTCTGTATGAACTTTGGTCAACCGATAAATAGTGTTCTCAAATGTGTAGTTAAAGGTATGAAATTTTTCCGAAATCCATCTGCGGACAGGTATAACAACTATATTCATTCACAGGAGGGCTTTTCAGATTACGCATTAGACAGCTTTCCGAGTAGTCTCTTTGAAGTGAATATACAAAGTCTATTGGAGACAGGTTTACATGTAGTGGGGCCAAAAAAAATGAAGCGGACAAATTTGGATGGCATTAATCTTCAATGGTCACTTTATTGTCCCATCGATTGGAAACTTCCCTTCTTTATGAGTCCCTACCACCCTGTAGTAAAAATAGATGAAGAAAAAGTAACACATCATAATGGGTCACATGGTTTTCTAGAAATTAAAGTTTCAACTACTAGCTGGCAAGAAACTTTGCAAACCTATTGTAACATTTACAGGCAGCATCCCCACGTTGAGAAACAAGATGGTGGAATGTCCTGCAACTTTCAAGTAGATGCTACCTCCATAATATTAGTTGAAGGAAAACGGGACGGGATTACACAAGTCGTATTAAAAGGAGATTCCTCCTCTCCCTCTGGGCAACTTACACCATCACTTTGTCATGGAGCAGCACTGTCTATTGCTGAAACCTCTTGATGAATCATTAACTCAATTGACAATAGTCTAATTAGACTATAGAATGTTTTTATTCTAATCAGACCACATTTGAGATGTAACGGAGTGAAGATTAAATGATAAAATCTTTTTTAATGTTGGGTCAATCTAATATGGCGGGCCGTGGGTTCTTGCATGAAGTCGATCCTATCTATAATGAAAAAATAAAAATGCTTCGCAATGGACAGTGGCAGATGATGACTGAGCCGATTAATTATGATCGTCCAGTTTCTGGAATAAGCCTTGCGGCGTCTTTTGCCGATGCTTGGTCGAAAGCCAATCCTGATGAAGAAATTGGGTTAATTCCTTGTGCAGAAGGTGGTAGTTCATTGAATGACTGGCATCCAGAAGGTATACTTTTTCAGCATGCTTTATCCGAAGCCCGTTTCGCCATGCAGTCGAGTCAAATCTGTGGAATCCTATGGCATCAGGGTGAGAGCGACAGTTATCAATCGCTACATAAAGCTTATTACAAGAAGTTAACTCTTATCATCGAGACCCTGAGAAAGAAATTAAATCTTGATGAGACACCATTGATCATTGGTGGACTTGGTGATTTCCTTGGGAAGAGTGGTTTTGGGCAACACGCAACAGAGTATCGACAGGTTAATGAACAATTGCAGCGCTTCGCTAACGAACAGCAAAATTGTTATTTTGTAACGGCGATGGATTTGACCGCGAATCCTGATGGTATTCATTTAGACGCAGTTTCGCAACGTAAATTTGGCTACCGCTATTTCGAGGCTTTCTCGAAAAAGTGCCATGTCCTTGAGCCTATCCCGGGGGAAAAGCAGTCGCTTAATGTAAAACGCGACTATTCGAAAACAGAACAAATTTACCTTCATAGCATGGATTTGGCTTTAGGTAAAATCACTTATGCGGAATTTGAGGCGGAGATGGCGAAGGTGATGCAGCCATGATCCCCTTACTCATCCTTGGCTTACTTATCCAAAACCCTGGTGCTCACGGCTATGAACTATTGGCCTTAATGGAAAAACGCCATTACAAATACATTATAAACTTCACGAAAGGCTCGTTTTATTACAACTTGCAGCAGCTTGAAGAAAAAGGTTGGATTGAACAGCTTGAGCAGAACCCTTCAACAACCAGTGGGCGCGAAATTCGGAATTTTAAAATTACCGAATCAGGAATGGCTGAATTCGAAAAATTGATGGTCAAATACGGCACCAAATCGGAATATGTTAATCTGCAATTTTATGGGGCACTGCTCTTTGCCAATGAATACGACAAAAACAAATTGCTGGAGCTGATTCAATCGCAAATAGACCAGACTAAAGCCCGAATTGCCCTCCTTGATGAGTACCTGTCCAACACACAAAAACTTCCCGGTACAATTGATTACTACCGCCGGATGAACGAAAATTCCCGTTCCCATCACTTGGTTAACTTAGAGTGGTTTGAACAATTGAAATTAGAAATTGAGGGGCCTATTGCATAAAGTCTCTTTCTTGAAGTGATAAAAAACACCTTCTTCGTTTGATATCATGGAAGTGACTAGCAACCATGCAAACAAAGAAAGGTGTGCAAATTTAAGGTAAACAAAGATTCCCTGCCTGACCATTCTCATTTTTCATCTGTTTTTCAAGCTTTGAACATCGAGAATCTGCCAAGCAGGGGTCTATATTTAATGCAAAGTATTTGCAAAAGGATCAAAATCAGGATCATCATTCCAAATATACTCAATGTAATCACTTATCTGCATCGCTGTCTTCACACCCAACTGATCACGAATAAAGCCTAACACCATATCCATCCCAGCAGAAACACCAGAAGAGGTATAATAGTTCCCGTCCACTACCCATCTTGCCTTTTCCACCCATTTAACATCGTTATTCACTGACTTCACCCATGCAAAAGCTTTTTTATTAGACGTTGCCTTTTTGGTGTCCAACAAGCCTGTCTTAGCTAATAGTGCGGAACCTGTACATACAGTAAGGCAATATTGTGAATTTAACACAAGCTTTCGAAGGAATTCAATAAATAATTCATCATTCACTAACGTTCTTGTCCCACTCCCACCTGGAATTAGCAAAATTCCAGATAAATCCTCACTCGCTATTTTTTCCGTTTCAATTTTAAAGCCTTGCTTGCTAGAAATTAAACCACCACTCTTCGAGACATAACGTAAATGATAATCAGCAACACAACCTAAAATTTCAACAGGTCCAAAGGCATCAAGTGTTTCAAAATCATCAAATAAAAGCACATTTACATCCATGAACATGACCCCTTCCTTTAAAAAGCAAGAAAATCTAAGGCTTGGAAATGTCGTAACCCTCTGCTTCAAGACATACAATCGCCTTCTCAAAATTATGCTTTTTCACTAAAATATAATCCGTGTTAAATGTTGAGATTGCAAAAATACTTATTTCATTCTCTGCTAAAAGGGCTGATATTTTTGACAATATTCCAACAAGCGAAAAATCTAATTGCCCTTCAATTCGAAAAGCTCTCCAATCATGATCACACTCAATACAATTTTGGGGTACAGAGGAGCTTTTACAAACTAAAGACAACTCCTCATCTGTTATAGCAATAAAGTAAAACGGATCACTTAGCGTGATCTGTGATAAGTCTTCAACTTTGCATATTGAGAATTCACAATCAATCATTTTAATTTCCATAATAATCCCCCTAAAACTCGCAGGCACTTAATTTAATTCCATACAATAAACATTTACCGCAAAAGATTCATTTCCAGGCATTACGCCTGATATTGTCTTTATAAGCTTAAAACCTAATGATTCATATAATCTAACAGCTGGTTCATTTCCAACTAAAACTTCCAATTCAATAGGACGATGAGCAATATGCTGAATAGCATACTTAATCAAGCTTTTACCGATACCTTGACGCATACAACTTGGGTCCACATAAAGCCATGCCAACTCGTCCTCAGAATAAGCTGCAAAACCAACAACATGATTATCAGCAAGTGCAACACATATGTCATAATCAAACAGCCCCTCACTCTCAGCTGCCTCTACAAGTGGTATAAATGCATCATCTAGTCCTGCCAAATTAAGTTCAATTTTTCTAGCCTCATCGTGGATTTCTTCAATCCTATTCCAATCTTGCTCCTTATAAGGTCTTATTAAGATGTCCCCCATGTGTTTCCTCCCTAACGTGCTTATTTAAGCCTAATTTAGTTAAATTGTTTAAAATAATTCAAAACAAAAATTAACGTACATACAATACCTAAAATTATAGCTGCAATCGCAGAAAACCGTTTATCTCCCCATGTCCTAATTCCATTAGCAATATTAAAAATTCCCAAAGCAAGCATATTAAGCATCAAATTCATATAAAAGAAGCCAGAAAGAACTGTAACAAGAGCAACAACCCAAATGATACAAAACCAAAGTGGCATGTCTTTGAACAAACTTTTTAACATGATACACCTCTTATACTAAATGAAATGATCCTCACTGACATTAGCCAAGGAAGTAATCTACCTATGTTTTCTGATTTGTTCCAATATATCACAGTATAAGTAGATTATGAACTAATAATTAAAGTCAGTTTTGTCCCTATATAAAAACAAAAAAGCCCTTGATATACAAGGACTTTGCACTTATGCGGTCGAGAGGACTCGAACCTCCACGGGTATACACCCACTACCCCCTCAAGATAGCGTGTCTGCCATTCCACCACGACCGCAGCTTATAAACTTAACTAACAATCACATTATATATGTGTGTTCAGCAAAAGTAAAGATAAGCATTCAGTAGCTTGTACAGCGTGACATCGGCCCATAATATCAATCAATAATTTAGGCGGATAACCTGTTAACTGCGACTGCTGTTTATTGTTTGCCTTCTCTTTTGATTATAAATAAAACCACTGGTTGCACCAATCACAGCCCCTAAAATTAAGCCAATACTGCCCAACCCAATTTTGTTCATTAAAATTGCTACTACAGCACCAACACCTGCGGACAGCAAATACGCAATCGTTTTTTCACCCATAAATAATAAAGCTAAAAATAAAGCAGGCAAAGTAAAGCTAAGTATGTTGGTTAGCTCAGCGGGTACAAAGCTTCCAATCAATACACCAGCCATCGTACCTAAAATCCATGAGCCATAACATGACATGGCAAAAACAATATAATACGAAAAATGTAGCTTGCCTTCTACTCTGACCTTACTTGCAATTAAAGCAAAAACCTCATCTGTCAAGCCCAACGCCGCAATAAGCTTACGCTTTACACTCCATTCCTTCATATAAGGACCTAATGTCGTACCGTATAATACATGACGTAAATTAACTAATAAAATCGTCACGATCATCGTAATTGGAGCTACAAGTGCACTCGCCATACTCACCAGCATAAATTGGCCCCCACCTGAGTAAATCCAGATGCTACTGAAAATGGTCAAAATAGATGACAAGCCACTTGCAACAGCAAGCACACCAAAGGTCATCGCTAGTGGAAAGTAAGCAATAATGACTGGAATCGCATCTTTCAAACCTGCTAAGCCTGTTAAACCTTCTACAGCTTTTGAATCCTTCAAATCACTCACCATCCTAACCAATTAAACAAATACTGCACACAGCTATAGCTAATGATTCCCGCAAGGATTGTCAGCCATAAGTTACGAAAATACCATGCCACAACAATTGTGGGAATAGCTCCCCATAAAATTGCATTATGCGTAATGGGTATAAATTCTGTTCCATTCATAAACAATAATGGCCCTAACAAAGCACCCAGCACCGCAGGAGTAACATAATATAACCATTCCTTTGTTTTGGCTGACCACTGCATCTGACTGCCAAGTAAAATAGAACCTGCTCTCATCAGATAGGTTCCGATTCCAATCACAATTACGATCCAAAAATTAGACACCGTTAAACTCATCCATTCCCTTGTTCTTTTGATTATACCTATGTATATACTGAGAATTATAACATAATGTGACTTGGGGAGTTACTTTATATACATAAATTAGAAGTGTTACATGTGAGAGACCATAAAGAAAGCACCCTATACGAGTGCCAAATAAAATTGTTAAGACTTCAACAAAATTCCTTTTACAAACAATGAGACACTATGCTTATAGAACTCTTCCTCGGTGACGAGCTGGGATTGATATTGCTGGTGAATCAGCTCGCTCATCTGAAATCCGTAGCACATCGACAGAAAAGACATAGCGACAAGACGCTCATCCTGTATGGCTATAACTTTTTTTTCCTGCAAGCGTTTAAAATATTCAGCCAGCAAGGCGTGCAGCTTTACCGGCGGATCAGCTAATACTCTATCCAATTCGGGAAACATTCCTTTGTCACGGATACCAATCAAAATAATGTCTGCATGTTTGTGAAAAAACAAACGGTATTGATGACTTACATTCAGTAGATCGACTTCGGGATTATCAGTCGCGTCCTCTTTTAGCAGCTTTTCAAATTGCGGAATATCAGAATGTCTCTCAATGATGGCTTCCAAAATGCCTTGCTTGCTTCCAAATTGCCGGAAAATCGTAGATTCATTCACTTTCGCTTCCGTTGCAATGGCTTTGGTGCTCACTCCCCGATATCCCTTCTCTTTGATCAGCCTTGTTGCGGCTTCAATGATTCTGTCTGAAGTCTGCATTGTATTTCTCCTTTTGAATATGTTAATCCTATTCTACTACAAGTTTTATCGAATGTAATCTGGACTCGGTCAGAGGGCAATAGCCATGGTTCGGTCTCGATTGCGTATATAGCATATAATTATTGCATGCAAGTACATGCTTGCATTTCTGTTTTTATTCTCTATAATAAAGACATAGTCAGTATGACTTACTCAAAATAACAGACACGCAAAGGAGAATTTTTATGAAGTATGGACGTATTATTCAAAAACCTCGCGTTAAATTTTTTGAAGTCGCAGATGACGTCTTTGCTGGTATTTCGCCGTATCGAGGGATCAGTTGGGCCAATGCTGGGTTCATTAACAAGGGTGAAGGGCTTGTCTATGACACGTTCTTCGATTTGTTCCATGCACGGGAAATGCGGGAAGCTTTTCAGGAAGTAAGCAACGGCAGCTCCCCAGCTTATGTCGTGAACTCGCACTATAACAGCGACCATGCCTGGGGGAATAAAGTGTTTGAAGATGCTTGCATTATTATGCATAAGGAAGCAGATCGAGAGCGTCTCACCGAAAATATCGCATGGATGGACAGTGTTATCAGAAGAGGGAAGGATTCTACAGAATCAACTTCGGGCGAGCGTTTTTTTGCTGCAGAATTTGAAGGATTTAACCTAGAAGGCGTAGAGTGGGTGTTCCCGAATATTGAAATAAAGGACGACATTAATATCCGTCTTGGCGATACGGAAGTAATGATTTACAACGTAGCTCCCGCCCACTCTGACAGTGACTTACTGCTGTGGATGCCCAAAGAAAAAGTGCTATTCGCCGGCGATGTTGTGTTTAATGGTTGTACGGCATACAGCGAAGAGGGAACCCTCAATTGGATTAAAGTACTTGATCGTATTATTGATGAAATTAAACCCGACGTCGTTGTTCCAGGACATGGTGCCATCTGCGGCCTGGACTTCGTGAAGGAGCAGAGAGACTACCTCCTGAACCTGATCAGCGAGTTCAACAAGCATTACAATGACGAAATTGATGCCCTATCCCTGACCAAGCAAATTGATATTTCTCGCTTCCTTCATTGGATTCAGCCAGAACGCTTGTATGTTACAGTAGACATCCTATTAAAAAGTAAACGAGGCTTGCCACCGCTTCCTATTTGGAACGAGGTGCCTGCTAAGTTGGAAGATATGAAAGCTTTTTTGACCGGAAAATATGGTAATCAAATCAAGCCATGGGACCCTATGAGTGTCTGGAAAGAATAGCAATATTTTAAAACGATATGCGTTAAAGCAATACTTTCACATCTTACTTAACTTCTTTAGCACCATAAAGTTCTATCGGGGGAAAATAGAAAAACACCAAAAAAAGCAAAGAACTTAAGTAATCAAGTTCTTTGCTTTAATATCGTATTCTTATGCGGTCGAGAGGACTCGAACCTCCACGGGTATACACCCACTACCCCCTCAAGATAGCGTGTCTGCCATTCCACCACGACCGCATATATAAGATGACCCGTAGGGGAATCGAACCCCTGTTACCTCCGTGAAAGGGAGGTGTCTTAACCGCTTGACCAACGGGCCACAACCTTGTCGTCTTTTTGAGCCGACAACAAAATTGATTATATCAAAATAATAAAATAGTAGCAATACCTTTTTTTATTTTATAAAAGCTTCGCCATATAATACTCGTCCACATATTTTCGATCTACGAGCATTGCCTTTTCTCTAATCCCCTCTTGCTTAAAACCAAATTTCTTATAAAGGGTAATTGCAGCTGTATTGTGTGTCATCACCGTTAATTCAAGTCTCGTAATTTTACTGCTTTTTGCCCATTTCACCAAATACTCCATTAAGCCAGTGGCAACCCCTTGTTTTTGATGTTTTTCCAACACCCCGATCACCACATAAGCAGTATGGTTTATACGATTTGCGTTCCCACGTTCTGCACTAATATAACCGGCTAACTCCTTACGTGTGCGTGCTGCTAATAACAAAGAACCTGTATCATGAAAACGCTCAATCATTTCTTTCACGAGGGATATTTGCTTAGGTCTTTCCCCATACTCATACATCATAAAGCTATTTTCTTTGTCTAGCTGTAATTGGAGATTAAGCAGGGCAGGAGCATCTTGCACTTCGATTCCGGTAATTAGCATCGGTATACCCCACTTCATAGATGACTTGTTATTACATGTATACCACATCTTCACATAAATAAAAACTGCTACATTATCAACAGATAACATAACAGTTTATAATAACGATGTATTCAACGGAGAGAGAGGGATTCGAACCCTCGCACCGCTCACGCAGTCTAACCCCTTAGCAGAGGGTCCCCTTATAGCCACTTGGGTATCTCTCCAAAAGAAATGGCTCCCCGAACAGGACTCGAACCTGTGACAACTCGATTAACAGTCGAGTGCTCTACCAACTGAGCTATCAGGGAACATTAAAATAATATCAAGTTGAATATTAATTTATCACGATTGCGCACTAAAGTCAAGATAGTTTAATGGAATATGTTTCTTGGAATATTGTTATTTATTTTTCCTTTAAAAAACAGTCAAAAGAAGTCCCAAATCTTGTGAGCTACCCTTTCTTACTTGTTAAAAAGCAACCTTAGGTTTGGGATTCGTTTGACTATAATTTCTTCTTTATTTAACTTATTTTTCGCCCGCTAATGCCTTTGCTGCATGTTCACCAGCTATATAACCAGAACCATATGCGTAACCTAATGTTCCACCCTCAAAATACACATAACTGTCATTATATACTCCACTTGTTTCAGCACCAACAGCGTATAAGCCATCTACAGGCTTACCTTCTTTATTTAATACCTGTAGGTTATCATTTACGGTAATCCCACCTAATGTACCTAGGAACACAGAAGAAGTAATTTTCACAGCGTATACCGTTCCTTCTACATTATCTAAATATTTTGCTGATTTGAAATGATCACTATCTTTACCTGCTGCACATAATTCATTATATCTGTTCACTGTATTTGCAAGATTAGACATGTTTAATTTTTCAGCCAATTCATCCACAGAGGCTGCTTTTATAATTTTGCCTTCCGACACGAGTTGATCGATCTCTTTAGTTAGATCTGTTGGTGTATGGCTTAGCTTATAATTTTTAGCTGTATCAATTTCATGACCAACCTCTACAAATTTAGTTGCCTTTTCTGCTAAATCACCATCATAAATATCAGTAATTCCAGCAAATCCTTTTTGCTTTACAACATCAATCATACTTTGATCGAAAATTTCGTAAGCAGTATGTTGAGGCAATGACTTAATGACATTAGAAGACTTAATAGGCTCAAAAATAAATTCTTCTTCATTTATAAAACGATTTCCATCCACATCAACATGCAAATATGGATTTAGCAATGCTGAATTAAGAACCGTTCCCCACTGTGTTCCCCCACGAGATACACCATAATGCATCATGATTGCCTTACTATAATCTGCATCTCCACCAGCTTCCTTTGCCATTGCAATGCCTGTACCAATATTGGTAGCCACTCGGCTTTGACCATACCCATCACCAAAAGTTTCTTTAACTAATTTCTCGTTACCACCAAAACCACCTGTAGCTAAAATTACTTTATCCGCTTTAATTGTTAACGTACCGCCATCTTCCTTTTCAGCCTTAATTCCAACTACTTTTCCGTTATCTGTGATCATGTTTGTTGCTTTCGTATTGTATAAAATTTTTCCGCCCTTTGACGTAATTGTTTCATGAAGAGCGCTAATTGTTTTTGCTCCACCTTCGGTATAACCATGCAATGTAGAATTAGGGTGAGTCAAACGATGCTCATAATAAGAACCTGTACCTGGGTGGGCAAGCGTAAACTTTCCTCCATTTTGTTCCAGCCAGTCTACAATGTGTCCTGAATTATTTATGACCTTCGACAATAAACCCATATTAACCATATAGTTGCCTGTTTTCACATATTGCTCGTAATACCATTTAGGATCTACGGTCTTATTTTGCTTAATCTGCTGAGAAGAATTAGTTGCAAACAATCCTCCTGCCATTGTCCCTTGCCCCATTGGGCTTGGTGTTGTTTCTACCACAATAACATCACTATTAAATTCGATTGCCTTTAATGCCGCAGCTGTTCCAGATGCACCACCACCTACAATCACAATTTTGGTAGTAGTCTCCTCATCCATCCCGTTCTTTTCTATCTTGTTTGCTTTTAGCTTTTCAACATTTCCTCCTGCTTGCTTAACGGCATCTTCGACTGCGGTTAGAATTGCACTACTAACCTGAGAAGCTCCAGCTACAGCATCTACCGCAAGCGATTGATGATCAACAATTTGAGATGGAATCTTTTTTATCGCATTTTCAGCAATTTCTGCTGTTTCATTTTGCTCTGACACTTCAACATTTGTAATTTTTGAATCAGAAAATGTAACCTTCACCTTTACAGGCCCATTATGGCCTTCTGCTGTTCCTGTATACGTTCCTGCAGTGTATAGCTTATCCCCCTTATTGGTGGAGTTCTCCGCATTTTGTGTACATCCAGAAATCATAACTACAGTAAGAATAAGACTTAAAAATAGTTTGCTAAACTTCACAATGTAATCCCCCTTGTATTTTTTTTCACAAGACAATCTTAAACCTGAATGGTGGAAGCAAGTAAATACCCCCAACTACACTAGGCATGATGTTTATGATGAAAAATACAGATAAAATATGCTCTTAATGTTACAATTTCACTAATTCAGACACAATTAAGGAGGAATAAAACAATGGCAGAGTACAAAATAGGTACATTTGCTAGAAACTTAGGTGTAACCTCCAGCTTGCTAAAGCATTATGAAAAATATCACTTAATTAACAGTAAAAAAAATAATTTAAACGGGTATCGTTATTATTGCTTTACACAAACCCCAACGATATTGCGTATTAAGCAGCTACAAAAATTAGGCTTTACACTTCGTGAAATAGCAGAAACACTTCATAACTGCACACCAAAGGAAATGAATGAAAAATTAGAGCAAAAAATCGAGGATATTCATTCAGAAATATTAAAAAAGCAACTTGCACTAAAAGAAGCCACACAGCTACAAGCCTCCTTATTGCAAATTTGCCAAGAGCAATATGAGGGAAATTGGACCATAGCGCAAACACCAAGCATGTTTTTTTTGCCACATTCAAATTCACTGGATTTTGTAGATTTAAATGATCATGAAAGTGAACAGCTAAAAAATTGGATGGAGCATTTTCCTTTAACAAAACAAGCTGCAATGGTTAATCACAAAACCCATGACTACCAATATGGACTAGCGATTGAACAGCAGATTGCTCATCAATTAGAGCTAAATATAGAGCATCCGAAACCGATTACTTTAAATGGAGGAAAATCTTTAATTTATCCTCTTACCTGCACCTCATTTGAACTATACGGACAAAATTATATTGAGAGATTACTAGAAAAACCTCTAAATTTATTAACTAAAATGGGGATTGAGGTTAATGGTCCAATCTATATAGAAACGATTATCGAAACTACTATAAATCAAAAAAGGGCAGTTTATTATCAAATCCGTGTACCCTTAAACGTAGATATTTAAAATTAATTGTTCCCAAACAAAAAGAACCATCATCCTTGTAAAAGTGATTTTGGTTCTTATGTTTATTTTTATTTAATTGCTGTTGCTTTGTTTTAGTCATCTTACTTCTTAAATCTACAAACGCAAACGGGCTACGGCTTAGCTCAGGATTTCGATATCCTTCTCGCTCTCGTTTTTGCCGTTGCTTTTTGGCTTTGGACATCGCCATAGGAACAACTCCTTTAATATTATATAAATCAGACTACAGCTTTATTATATCAAATTTTCTCATCGTATGTGCAAGCCTCATCCCCCAATTATTAGCAACCTCTTTAAACAACTGGGGGTAATAAGGTGAAATGAACTTTATCTTAATGGAGCAAACGCAAACACTAGCTTCGTCTCCATACATAAATCAATTGATATTGACTTAAAATCAAGCGTATAAAAGATTTGCTTTTCACCAAAATGGTCAATATGCTCAAGCTCATTTATAACGGGTTTAAGGGTATCCTTTGCATAAGTGACTCGAATAGTTAAATCTTCTGTCTTCATCTCCACATTCCCATCAACCAATTCCGGCTTAACAGCACAAATAAATCGTTCTGTTACTTGCTCGGGCATATCAGTAAAGCAATATTTATCTGTTAGCTCTAAGTATGGTTTTTCTGATTTTGGCGTTTTATACCACTTGAAGCAACGTCGCAAGCTTTGTAGATGAACACCTTCATAAGCAGAAGCCAGCTCCAATTCTAATTCATTAGTTCTCTCTCCTAGCTGTAGATTCGTAACGGTTGCGCCGTGCTTGGCTCCTGCTGATTGATAACGACCATTTATAATCGGAACCGAGTGGCCAAAGCTTGCATTGCAAGGAATTTGATATCGCTGCTCACCAAAGTAATCTGCACTATACAAGCCACTTCCTAAATCCGCCAGCCAAGTCTGCCCCTCTCCATAAAGGATAAAATGCCCAACATCATTATGGTTGTGGGGTTCGTCATTATGTCCTCCTTTTGCCGCAAAAACATAGCTTTCTTGGGAGTTTACGTGCCTTGAAATGAGCCACTGTGCATCTGGAAGCCAATAGTCGCCTGCCGCCCATGTGCTCCCCTTAACCTTATTCTGATCTTGAGACTGCAGAGTAGTAGTATACAAATTCTCCTCAAACCAGACTAAATTACGAATAGCAGGCCCCCATCTCCCGCAATGATCTTCTGTAAAAGACTTCATTAGCTCTAATGGCGGTAAATCTACTCCATCCACATTGGAATGCAAATAATGTCCTAGGCCCATAAATACTCCACTATTTGCTAATGCATCAGAAAAGTTCACCACATTTCTGCCATCCAAAAAAGCCTTTTGCTGAAAAGTTGCGATTTGCTTCACCTTGTCACATTTTAATAAATCAATTTTTCCTAATGTACGTTGCTTTAACAAGTCAGCGAAATACACATAATAACCAAAGCCATATTCCCAATACCCATACCCTTCCATGCAAACCCCATCATCATGATACCCTGACAAAAAGTATTCTAGTGCTGGTAATACTCTTTCCAATACTACCGTAAGCTTAGCCGGTTCATTTTCTAACAAGTATAAAGCTGCAATCCCAACGGATCCCCCACATACACTAGACCAATTATGCGTAGCCTGCTCCCAATCAAAATAACGGCTTCCATCTATAAAGCTATTTAGCACACGAGTGAACACCTCATCCTGTATCCGCTTACAAATTAAGCTAGGCAACCACTCTTCATGTAAGCGTAGAATCTCTGCTAACGCAAACGCTGTCTCCGCCGCAAACAAATCAATCGTTGGCATTGGCTTCTCAGTTTGGTTAGTCAAATGCGCAGGTAAACACCATGTATACTCATTACAAATAGAAAAAATAATATCACATAACCTAGTTTTATAACCCTCTTGTTCTGGAAATAGCCAAGTTGCAATCGCTAATGTCATCAATCTTTTTCTACGTTCAAAATAAATCTTGTCATAGCTTTGCCTGTCACCCGTTTCAGCAAATAAAGTAATTAAGGAATACGTAAGCTCTGGAATGGACTGATTTGTGCAAAAGTATTCTGCTTGTGTCTGCATGTCCTTCCTCATTGGCTCAAGAGCCTCAGACGCTAAAACACGTTGTCTAGACTGCTCTGGATCTCCACCTGGAAACAACGAATCCTGAGTACTCAAGGTACTCACTTGCTCTAAGATTTGCATCAATTGCTCACTTTCCATTAGAATCCGCCTCCATCGTATCTGCACTATTATTCTCTTATTTCTCAAATGTACTCTCTTCTACTAATTCCCCTCTACATTTACCACAGCGATAGCGGGTAATATCGACACGTCGTTTGCGCAAATATGTCATCCCACAAGACTTACATCTTAATTTATATCGAAAAGGTAGCGATTGCTTACGTTTTGCTAGTGGCAAAGCTTTGCAATAACGGCTTCCTTGTACACGTTCTAACAGTGACTTAAATTCTGCATCTCTGTGCTGATATCCTTTTCCCGCTAAATGCAAATGGTAGTGACATAATTCATGCTTAATAATTTTTTCAACCTCTTCAAGACCAAAGTTAGTAAGCTGATGGGGATTAATTTCAATATGATGACTTTTTAAAAAATACCGCCCACCTGTAGATCTTAAACGGGAATTAAATGTAGCTTGATGTTTAAATGGTAGACCAAAAAAACTTAAAGAAAGTTCCTCTACCCACTGCTGTAGCTGCTCATTATTCAAATCTCATCACCACCATGACCTTCCATCATTCTTTTCATCATTCTTTTCATCTTTCTCTTGATCTTTCTCCTCGTCCTTCTTTTAATCTTCCCCTTCATCGTTCTTTCGCATCTATGATCATGATCTTCTTGTGATCATCTTCTTATAAATGTTTTTCAATTGTATCTATATTCACTGCTTATTTTTCTTTCATCATCTATACTATTCTATTGCATTGTAACTTGCTGGTAGGCTACACTGTCAAGTAAAGTACTCTAGCCCAATTGCTAAAGGAGAAAAACAATGTCTAAAATGAGATATGTCGTGTTACAAAAAAAAGCAGACGTCCTATTCGTTGAAATCCCTACAGAATATGCCTATCAATTAAGTGCACTTCATCTTCGTTTGGGGAAAGAAATCAGTAAATTAACAGCGGACAACATCCCTGTCTTGCCCCAGGCAATTGCAGAATGTAATGACCTTGAGATTTTAAATAAAGAGTTAAGTTCCATAAGCTCACTCCACTATATTAACGAATTAGAGTCTTCCTTTTCCGCAATAAAAGAAGAAAACTACCCCTTGATTTCTTTATTAACGGAAATTCGAGCTTTACAAGCACAATTAGAGCAATACTATGAGGAAGAAGCGATTTCCTAACCGTTTAAATATGTTTAAAAAGGACTTGCACGCTTCCCCTTCTGCGCCCATAAGTTAAATTAATTACTTTCTAGAGGGGGAACCGTACAGTGCCATCTTGGTTCAGTAAACAAATCATGAACGCTTTTCAGAAAAGAGACCTTAAAAAAGTAAGACTTCTGAATGATTGTTGGTTTTTTTATTGTAATGGCAATCGTCGTCCTTAAACCAAAAAACCAAGCCTACATGAGATACATCACTAGTTCTGGCTAGTTGTGCTAGCCTGCTAGTCTTGTCCCATCTGCTTGGTCTTTTGTGTAGCTTTTTTATATGAATTATTATCTAGCTGTTCATCTCTGGCTTACGCATTGTTAGACCCACTCTACCCTTTTTCAGGTCAACATTTAATACCCACACCGTCACGTTATCTCCGACAGAGACCACATCCATTGGATGTTTTACAAAACGATCACTAAGCTGAGAAATGTGGACTAAACCATCATTTTTAATACCGATATCTACAAATGCCCCAAAGTCAATCACGTTACGTACTGTTCCTTGAAGCTCCATCCCAGGTACTAGGTCTTCAATTTTCAATACATCCGTTCTAAAAATTGGCAACGGTAGCTCCTCACGTGGATCACGTCCTGGACGCTGTAAGCTGTCTACAATATCGCGCAACGTAGGTACACCTACATTTAATTCAGCCGCAAGTGGCTCTAGCTCTACGGTTGCAAGTGAACTTACTAGCTCCTTTGAGCCAATACTTGATAATTCAAATTGTAGCTGCTCAAACAAGGAATGAACGGATGAATAAGACTCAGGGTGAATCGGTGTACGATCTAATGGGTTTTCGCCCTCCTGAATTCGTAAAAAGCCGATACATTGCTCGTACGTTTTTGCCCCTAATCTTGGAACCTTAGCAAGCTGCTTGCGGTTTAGAAATTTTCCATTTTCTTCGCGATATTTCACTATATTTTTGGCAATCGTTGCATTTACACCTGATACATAGGAAAGTAACGAAGGTGAAGCTGTATTTACATCTACGCCTACATGGTTTACGGCTGATTCTACGACCGTTTTCAAGCTTTCATCCAAATGCTTTTGGGATACATCATGTTGGTATTGACCTACACCAATTGCTTTAGGTTCAATTTTTACAAGCTCTGCAAGTGGGTCTTGTAATCGACGAGCAATGGAGACTGCACTACGCTCCGCAACATCTAAATCGGGAAACTCCTCCTGCGCTAGCTTGGAAGCAGAATATACACTTGCACCAGCCTCATTTACGATCAGATACGCTAGGTCTTTATCTCGTCTGTTGTTTATGATTTCAGCAATAAACTGCTCAGTTTCACGAGAAGCTGTACCATTTCCAATTACAATCAATTGCACATCATATTTTTCGATTAAAGCGTTTATTTTTGTAGTGGCTTCTTCAATTTTATTGTTAGGTGGGGTTGGGTATGTAACAGCAACCTCTAATAGCTTGCCAGTATCGTCTACCACCGCTAGCTTACAGCCTGTCCGATAAGCAGGGTCAACACCAAGTACATTTTTTCCTTTTACAGGAGGCTGTAGCAACAAGCTTCTTAGGTTTTCTGCAAAAATGGTAATCGCACCTTGCTCCGCTTTTTCCGTTAATTCCCCACGAACCTCGCGTTCGATTGAAGGCGCAATCAATCTTTTATATGCATCCTCTACGACAAGACGCAAAATCTCTGTTGTACAAGATTGTCCTTTTATATACATTTTCTCAATATATTGATGAATACGCTCTGTCTCTACTTGAAGTGATACCTTTAAAATATTTTCACGTTCACCGCGATTCATTGCAAGAATACGATGAGATGGCATCTTTTTGGCTGCTTCCTGATAGCTGTAGTACATTTCATAGACCGATTCCTCTTCTGGTGTCTTCGCCTCAGAAACCATTAGCCCATGGTCCATTGTAAATTGACGTACCCAAGCACGAACTTTTGCATCGTCAGCAATCTGTTCAGCCACAATGTCCATCGCACCCGCAAGTGCTTCTTCTTCCGTTTCTACTTTAAGCTCTACATTAATATATTTTGCAGACTCTTCGTTGACATCGCCTTGCTGGGGGTGTGACATTAGCCACTGAGCAAGTGGCTCTAGTCCTTTTTCTTTCGCTACACTTGCTCTTGTTTTCCGTTTTTGACGATAAGGACGATACAAATCTTCTACTACCTGTAGCTTTACAGCCGCTTCAATCGCTTGCTGAAGCTCAGGAGTCAGCTTTTCTTGCTCAGCAATAATGCGAATCACTTCACGTTTACGCTCTTCTAAATTTCTTAAATATTGTACACGTTCCTCAATATTGCGAAGTTGATTTTCATCGAGCTCTCCCGTCATTTCTTTACGGTAACGGGCAATAAAAGGAATCGTGTTGCCTTCATCCAATAAATTCACTGTTGTCCTAACTTGCTTAGGAGAAATGCCTAATTCCTTAGAAGCTGTAATAATGATTTTTTCCTTGTTTTGTTGATTTTGTTGATTTTGTTGATTTTCTTGAGTTTGATCTATAGTATCCTGCGACAAAGATATCCCTCTTTCCTCATTCTGGATAAACAACACCTTTTGCTGTTTAATTTTAATGATTTCAACAGCTTCAATAATTTTCAGTAACTTCAATATGATTAGCTTCAATACCTTATCTTCAATATTCCTATTATCACAAACTTTGCTCAGTAATTCCAGTGGAAGTGAGTTTAGTGACGTTTTAGAAAAGACAAAGAGGGTCGGGGAATGGGGAAAATTAGACTAGTGGGCGCTGTTGTGGAGAAAGTTGTGAATCTCCATGGAGTAAATTTAAATTAATACTTATCGGGCAGAGAGGGGGTTGCTGCGCTCCAGAGGGTTCTTACGACCGTTGTTAAAATTGAATTCCTTCTTTTGAATAATGCTATTTGTGGGAATTGAATTTTAAAGACGCTCTTCAGAATCCCTCTGTCTCTCCGCTGTTCCTTAGATGGATAAGTACTAATTTGGGATGAAAGATCGAGCTAGTATTGCTCTATTTTCTTTTTTAATTCACAGAACTTCACGACAATTCAAGCCACAACAACTCCTACCTTCTTATAGTTCCAATTTACTATAATTCCCCGTACTGCCCCTCTTCAAGCTTTCCATCAACGCATGGCTATTTTTAAACATGCAAAAAAACCATTGAAACCTATACTTAATAGGTCGCAATGGTTTTTTTACAGCTATATTAAAAATCAATCAAACCAAGACTGATCAGCAGCGAGTCATTTACTTTTTTCATCGTCTCATCATCCAAGTGTGTAATTTTATCAATAAGTCTCTGTTTGTCAATGGTGCGAATCTGTTCCAACAAGATAACCGAATCTCGGTCAAAACCATGTGTTGCTGCATCAATCTCAACATGCGTAGGAAGCTTTGCCTTCTGAATCTGAGCTGTAATGGCAGCAACAATTACCGTTGGGCTAAATCGATTCCCAATGTCATTCTGGATGACAAGCACTGGTCTTACCCCACCCTGCTCAGAACCAACAACAGGTGATAGGTCTGCAAAAAATACATCGCCGCGTTTTACAATCAATATTTACACCCCGCTCACTAAGCGGTCCAGAGTGATGTCTGCATCTTCCTCCGCATGGAATGCCTCAGATGCCATCGTTAAGTTAATCTTTGCCATCTCCATGTAACCGCGTTGCATAGAATCACGAATGAAACGCTTCTTGCGCTCATTTAAATAGAGCTTCATGGCTTGCCTGATTAACTCACTACGGTTAGAGTTTTCCTTTTCTACAATTCCATCCACTTCTTGCAAAAGTTGATCTGGCAAACTAATCATAATCCTTTTAGTGTTATGCATATTAGCCATCCTTACTCCCACCCCCAAAACCTTGTCGAACCCTGCCCCTTGTCTCCAGTATATCATGAATCAAGCCAATTTATACTAAGAGAAGTATATGTCGTCAGTATATCAAGTATGCTACATAATATTATAAGCAAAGTAAACACACTCGTATATATCCGAAGATTTCCATATGTGTTTACAGTTCGATAGTAGCCCCTCGAATTCCTTCCAGCAGGGAAAAATTTTGTTGATTTTTGTCTGGTATTGTAATTTTTTTGTATAATTACAACAAAGGATTTACTAAAAGGTCGGGTACGCCAGTACGTTTGTATAGTCTGGGTACACGATGAGCAAGCATACAGGTCAACTCATAATGAATGGTTCCAAGTGCGGATGCCAGTTCATCTGCGGTAATCTCGCCGCCAGATTGCTGGCCAATGAGTACAACCTCTTCGCCAACTTTAATTTCTTTGGCTTCCTCAGCCAAGTTTTTCAGTGATATCATACATTGGTCCATACAAATCGTCCCAACGACAGGAACTAGATGGCCTCTTACTAAAGCTTGAGCTTTGCCACCAAGCATACGTGAGTACCCATCGGCATATCCTATCGGCAATGTTGCGATATATTCATCTTGTTCTGTTACATATTTTGCTCCGTAACTTACTACAGATCCTGCTGGTAATTTCCGTACACGTGAAATTTCTGTCTTTAAAGATAAAATAGGTGTTAATTTCACTTTATCCTTACACACTTCATTTGACGGATATAAACCATACATCGCGATGCCAACTCGAACCATTTGACAAGAAAATTCCGATAGGTCAATTGCAATGGCGCTGTTGCCAGTATGTATTATTGGAATTGAGATTCCATGTTTCTTCAGCGCATGTACTACTCCCTGAAACCGTTGGTATTGCTCCATTGTATACTCTTTGTCTTCTTCATCTGCGGTCGCAAAGTGAGTAAATAGACCTTCCACCTCAAGCTGCGGAATACTGCTAGCTGCCTTAAGAAAATCAACAGCTTCTTCTTCACTTAATAAACCAAGTCTGCCCATTCCTGAATCAATTTTAATATGAATTTTTAACTTGCGTGCAAATTGGGTGTGATCAAGTGCAGCAATCGCCTCTAATACATCATAGGTAAACACATTTAATGTAACATCATGCTCCCAAGCGGGTTTAACACCATGGGGAGGCGTATAGCCTAATACGAGAATTGGCAAAGTTATACCAGCATGACGCAATTCTAGAGCCTCCTCTAAAAATGCCACACTTAAATAATCTGCACCTAAAGACTCCATCTCTTTAGCTATATGTACAGCACCATGTCCATATGCATTTGCCTTTACACAAGCCAAAAACTTCATGCCAGCAGGCAAGTTTCTCCGTAACGCATTGTAGTTTGCCCCAAGCGAATCTAAATTGATTTCCGCATGTGTTGATCTATACTTCACTTGCACTTCTTAGGTCACCTTCTTTAAATCATTGAGAGTCTTTTCTATTATGATACAACTATCGTAATGTTATGAGAGCAGGCTGTCAAATTAAAGAATTAAGAAAAATGTGACCTGAATAAGTAAAAAAAAAGACGGACTGTATTTCCAATCCGCCGCTTTTGTTTATTTACCTGACTGATCCTGCATTGAAGTAGCAATATTTACCATTTCATGTGTAGGTAAATCTTCACTAATAATTGCGAACTCTAACCCATCCGCTGTCCATGTTAATGTACGAAGCTGATCTCCACTCAAAAAGCCTACCGTAAAACCTAAATCAATAGCTGTGCCCTGCGCTAAAGATGCCGTGCGATCTGGTGAACGTGACTCAGTAATCGTATACTGGTATGTACCACCATATTTAAGTAAAGCGGTACTACGATCAGTGCCATCCACAACTTTATCATCTACATACTCTACACCTTCAGGCATATAGGTCGGAATAAGAACCCCAAACGATTCAGATAATGCAGGCGCAGCAGGTTCATTTTCAATATTTCCACTTGCTGGTGTTTCCTCTTGCTTCTTCTCAACGAGCATTCCATTTTCATCTACTTCAAGCAACGTACCCTTTGACTGCTCTTTACCTGCATCCAAATTGCGTTGCATATCAAATGCATCTTTGCCAAAATCATCATTAAAGGTAAAGGAATCAAATTTGACCTCCACTACAACCTTTGCACTCGAATCGCTAACTTGAACTTGCTTTGGTGCATAATTATCTTTAGAGAGCCAAATTTTTTGACGAACTAATGCGCTTGTATTATAATTTGCCGCAACCTCAAACACATAACTGTCTTTGTCGTTTACAAATTGACGACTATTATCACTCAAAATACTACGTGCTAACGTTTGATATAAGTAAACTTGTCCTTGATTTTCTGGCCAGTCACTTTGGAAACGGAAACTTTTATTGAGACTTGGCGTTAATACATATACCCCTTGATCATTACGTAACACAATTTGAGTCACATCTTTTTGAGCGTTAGTTAGTGAGATCCGGTAGTAACTTGGGTTTTGATACCATACTTCCACCTTATACTCTTGCGGATTATCGCTAGTATATAGCGTCATTGTTCCTGTCCCTTTGTAACTCGTAAGTTTAGTTACAGTTTTGTCTAGCTCCTTCACTACGCCCGCAGCATCTTTTTTGCCACAACCAGCTAGTACAACGCTAAAAACTAATAAAATGCATAATGTCCATGTTAAACCTCGGCGCATTTATTCTCCATCCCCTCTACATTTAATTTCCTAAACTGTTACATGTGTATGAGGGAACAAGTCCAAATATGCAGACAGGCATGACAAGCTAATAAATAAAAATATGAAGAAGAAGTCATTTGTTTTTTTCTTTTACAAATATAGACACAGCTACAAACAAAATGATCAATACTGCTGGATACAACATCGCCCAGCCCGTAAAGGGAAAAATGATCGATGTAGCAATTAATGAAATCCCACTGATCCATTGACCAAAGCGATTTCCCTTTAACAATCGTATTCCTGCTGCGCACCCCCCTAAATAAGTCAAAATAAATGTAGCATTTGGTAATTGAATCAAGGTTGTAAGCGAAAATGTACCGCTACCATATAGAAAAAAAACAATACTAAAACAAACCATTAAAAAAACAAATGCTCCTGTTGGTGTCCCATATCTTGTTGATAACGTGCTCATCCATTGTGGAGCTGCCCCTTGTCTTGCTAAAGCATAACCTACTCTTGATGCCGCACCTATATAGGCAATGCTTGTTGCTATACAAATCAAAAGTGCTGTGACCCCAGTCAATACCGCTCCATACATTCCTAATTGTCTACTTACTATCCAGATTAACGACGCTTCTGGACCTGCAATCTTATAGCTATTCGTAGCTACTGTAGCTAATGCCGTCATAAAATATAAAATTCCAACAATCAATGCCGCAATGATAACACCTGAAGTTGCCGACCGCTTAGAATCCTTAAATTCCTCCGATAAATGTGAGATCGCCTCCCAACCAATAAAACACCAAAATAATAATGCTCCTGCTTTCCCTATACTTAAGTAACCATGTGGGGCAAGTGGAGTTAAGTGGTCAAAGGACATGTCAGGAAGAGCAGCAAAAAATGTAAAAATCAAAACCGAACTAATGGATAAAACGACAATCACCTGAATCCGTCCTGCAAGCTTCATCCCTATCAAATTAATGAGTAAAGAAGCTACTATTGCGCCTACAGCTATGAAGATTCGAGCCGTTTCGCCTAATCCAAGGGCACTCGTTAAATAACCCGATCCAGTTAATGCCGCCATTGGCGCACCAATAGGAACAGACATAAGAAACAACCAGCCAATGACTGCTCCAGCACGTTCTCCAAAAGCAAGAGTAACAAAATGAGAGACCCCACCTGCATTTGGATATTTTGCAGATAGTAACCCCATGCTTAACGCCATCGGTGTAATTAACAAGATCATGATCGCCCATGCCACTAACGAGGCTGGTCCTGCTATCTCAGCTGCAAGTCCTGGCACAAGCAATATACCCGATCCAAGGACAGCACTAATATATAAAGCCACCGCCTGTGGCATTCCTATCGTTTTACGGAGGACACGAGCTTGAGATTTTTTAGACGCTTGAGATAATTGTGTCAGTTCTGATTTCATGAATTTCTTTCCCCTCTTGATTTTTTAATCAGCTTATCAGATAATTCAGCTATCTGAAAAACAGAAGTTTAAGATATTATCTATTCAAAAAACCGATAGAAGGAGGGTCTACTATCGAGTCACGTCATTTATTTACTTTTCTCGTTGTCGTAGAGACAGGGAGCTTTACCAAGGCAGCATTAAAACTAGACTATGCTCAATCTAGCATTACCGCACAAATTCAAGCATTAGAGCAGGAGCTTGATAAACCTTTATTTGATCGGATTGGTCGTAAAATCCAGTTAACAGCTGCAGGAGAAAAGCTACTTCCTTATGCTCAGGAAATATCTAGGATGCATTTAATGGCAGAAAATGCACTTCGCTCTGACATGAGAGTGGGAGGAACAATCCGGATTGGCGCGCCTGAATCGTTAGCCGCATTTCGTTTACCGTCCATTATTCGAGAATATCGGGAGAAATACCCAGAGGTGCGTATTATCCTTAAGCCCGGATTATGCTGGGAGATGATATCCCTCATTCGATCCGGGGAATTAGACATCGCATTTATTTTACAGCCTGAAGTAAGTGAGCAGGATATATATATTGAAACGCTAATCGAAGAAAAAATGGCACTAATTGCCGCAAGTGATCACCCACTTTTATCTTTTAAACAAGTTGAGCCGATCCAGCTTAAAAATGAAAATATTTTGTTTACAGAAGCAGGTTGCTCCTACCGATCTTTATTTGAAAAGCATTTACATCAATCTGGTGTTATCCCTGACCCAGAGCTTGAGTTTTGGAGCATTGAAGCGATTAAGCAATGTGTGGCAAGTGGCCTTGGTATCTCTTTTTTGCCTTATATTACAGTTAAGAAGGAGCTTCAAGACGGCACTGTGTCGCAACTACATTGGAACGATGAAGGACAACGAGTTGCAACACAATTGCTGTATCATACGAAAAAATGGCAATCTCATGCGATGGAGCTATTTGTAGATATCGTAAAGCAACATGCAGGCTTGTGGCGAGAAGAGCAGTAAAGAAACCTAGCAAATACACAACTATTCTTAGCGTAGTACCTTAACCAAAGCCGCGACCTCCTCGCCCCCATAGCCAGCATTTAGGGCCCTTTGGAACAGATTTTCAGCGAATCGGGGGAATTCGTTATTGATGCCGGATTCACGGGCTTGTAGCGTAAGTAGCTCAATGCTTGTCATGGACATCTGAAGCGAGCTTAATGGCTGACTGTAACTGTTGTTCTGGATAACCGCACCCTGATACTTCATCACCTCACCGATTACCGGGGATACTTGGGCAATCATTGTGCCAAAATCCTCTACTGATAAATCATCACTCTCAAGGATACGTGCCGCGTGGAAAAAACCCAGGTAAGAGGCGAACAGATAGGCTAAGAATGCCAAGTCGACTGAAGCCGCTGCGCTGACTTGCTCACCATGATAAGATACATTTCCAGCTAGCTTTTGTAAAAGCGACTCACTTTTACCCCAAGCGTTCATGCTACCCGAGGCAAAGACTGTAGCTCCTACGCTACCCATCTGAGATGGGGAAGCCACAATAGCTCCATCAAGATATGTGGCTCCCAGTCCAACGGCCCACGCTTCAAGGTCACGGGCTTGCTGCGGACTCCCGGTACTAAGCTGAATGAGCACACGTCCAGCCAGAGCGGACTTCACAGGCTCTTGATCTAAGAGGCTTGTGGATACCTGGTAATCAGCTACACAGACGATCGTGATCGGACTGGCAGCTATAGCTGAAGCTACACTAGAAGCGAGAACGGCCCCTTTACGGATAAGTGAATCTGCTCTTGCAGGGGTGCGGTTCCATACCGTCACCTCATAATTCTGCTCTACCAGTACTGCGGCGATAGCTGCTCCCATAGCTCCCAGGCCAATCACAGTAACTTTATACATGAGTCGAGCCCTCCTTAGACTTCCCCGAAGCCGATTGTGCCACAGTGAGATGCATCATTTGAATACTCTGTGAGTCGATCATACCAGCAAAATCCCGAAACTCCGATGCTGAGTGAAGTTGTTCCATCGCTGCCAGCGCCATCTCCATTGTTGACCAATAGATCATATCGGTCCATTGGGTATGGTCTGCGGTATGCATCAGATTTCGTGACTGGAAGCCGGGAATCTGAGTGTGCAGAAGTTCAGTTAGACTCCGTGCAGCTTCGAGGAAACTAGCCTCGTTTGTGTCTTCCTTTAAATGAAATACAACCAATTCTAGTACATAAGGGGTTGTTGCTTGTGTCATATTCGTTGCTCCTTTAATGTTATTGTTAGCTGTGTCGTAGGCTTGACTTCACTAATATGGTTTAGTATAAAGAGGAATAGTGTCAAACTATGGCACTATTCAAAATTTTAATTCCCAAGGGAGTATAAAAGTGAACAAAGCACAACGTCTCATTCAATTAATTATGCTGGTAAATGAACGCAGGAAATTCACAATACAGGAGTTAGCGGACGAGTGTGGTGTATCACGACGGACTATGATCCGCGATCTGACGGAGCTTAGTGAGTTGGGCGTTCCTCTATATTCCCAAGTGGGGGCTCATGGGGGATATAGTGTTCTACGTGAAAAGGTACTTCCGCCAATCAGCTTCACAGAGCATGAGGCGATGGCTTTGTTTTTTGCATGCCAGTCGCTTCAAAACTATAAATCTCTCCCGTTCGATGACGAGGTGAACACCGCGTTGCAAAAGTTCATGCATTACATGACAGCAGATAGGAAAGCAGCGATCCAGCGGATGCAAGAGCGCTTGGTGTTCTGGATACCTTCCCATGATCTGGACCTTCCTTGTCTAAAAGATTTACTGGAAGCGGCTTTGGAGCAACAAACTGTCCATATCGTATATGAAGGCAAGGAACGGAGCGAGCGAGACATACTACCTCTTGGTGTGTACACAGTGAACGGATTATGGTATTGCAGAGCTTATTGCGGGGTAGCCAACGATCTGCGAATCTTCCGTGTAGATCGGGTGAAAGCGTGTGTAGCTTCGGCAAATACCAATCTAACCTACAATCCAACCTACGAAGAGGGTAATATTCGTAACTCAGTGATGCAGATGGAGGATAGAGATCTGGTGGAGCTCGTAGTGGAGCTGACACCTGAAGGAGTTAGGCGCTGCCAATCTGAGATATGGCTATCTCAATCAATTGAAGTGCATGAGGATGGGGCAGGCGTTATACATACGCACATAAGTGAATCTTATCTGAACTGGGCAGCTCATTTTTTTCTAGGATTCGGGTTGGAAGCACATGTACGCCAGCCTGTGGCTTTACGTGAACAAATAGAAAGACTGCTGCAGGAGTTATCGAATCAATATAGGAAATGAATTAGGTTTCTAACGAAGCAAGATAACGAGTTTCCACACAACTACTGTATTATATGAAAAAGTGGGAATCTCACACGATGGAAAGAAGGACAATAACAAACGATCTTGACAAAAAGGCGTCACCATAAAGGTAAACGCCTAATTATTCTAATATTGTCTTAGATCTTCTCTGCTAAATCTGCTCCATTCGTTTCAATCACTTTTTTGTACCAATGGAAGCTATCCTTGCGATAACGAGCCAATGTTCCCTGACCATGATCATCTTGATCCACATAAATAAAGCCATAGCGTTTACGCATTTCAGAGGTAGAAGCAGAGATAAGATCAATACAACCCCAGCTTGTATAACCCATTAGCTCAACGCCATCCGCAATCGCTTCACGCATCTGCTCGATATGCTTAGCTAAATATTGAATGCGATAGTGATCGTGAATTGCTTCATCCTCTTCCAGCACATCTGCCGCACCAAGACCATTTTCGACCACAAATAATGGAATTTGATAACGATCATACATCTCTCTAAGTGCCACGCGTAAACCAATCGGATCAATCTGCCAACCCCATTCAGAAGCCTCTAAATGAGGATTCTTTAAGCCTGTAGACAGATTTCCCTCAGCTTTGCTTGTATGTGCTGGATCGGTGCTTGTTGTCATTGACATATAGTAGCTAAAGGATAAAAAGTCTACAACATTTTCACGCAGGAGGGTCTCATCCTCTGGCTCCATCACAAGCGTAACCTGCTGGTCCCGCCATTGACGCTGAATAAAGCTAGGATAATACCCTCTCACTTGAACGTCTGTGCAAAACTGTGCCATCTGGTTTTCAGTTTGGGCTTGTAGTACATCCTCTGGTCTACACGAATATGGATATACAAGTCTTCTTGCTAGCATACAGCCGATTTTTGCCTCTGAATCTATTTCTCTAGCTGCTTTAATCGCTAGACTACTGGCTACAAACTGATGGTGCAACGCTTGGAAAGCAATTTGCTTGACGTTGTCTCTGCCCTCAGTGATAATGCCTGCCCCTAGAAATGGTGCCTTTAAGGTACAATTAATTTCGTTAAAGGTTAACCAATACTTTACCTTCCCTTTATATCTATTAAATAGTACCTCAGCATACCTTACGAACATCGACACTAGCTCACGTGATTCCCATCCATTATATTTCTGCACAAGCTGAACTGGCATTTCATAATGAGAGATCGTCACTAATGGCTCAATATTGTGACTTAATAATTCATCGATCACCGCATCGTAAAAACGCAGACCTTCTTCATTTGGCGTGAGCTCATCGCCGTTAGGAAATATCCTTGGCCACGAAATGGAGAACCGGAACACCTTAAAGCCCATCTCTGCAAACAAAGCGATGTCCTCTTTGTAACGATGATAAAAATCGATCCCTCTACGCTTGGGGTAATTACCTTCCTCATCTTGAAGCGCTTGCGTGAGCTCCCCATGGGTAATGGAAAGCAACTGCTCTAAGCTACCACGCTGCTCTGGTGGGCAATACTTAACAACATCAGCCGTTGACAAGCCTTTGCCACCAACATTATAAGCACCCTCAACCTGATTAGCCGCAACCGCGCCACCCCACATAAAGCCTTCAGGAAAGCCACCATTATTGTCTCTGGTATAACGACTTGTATCACTACTCATTTCATTACTGAAGTTGCTATTGTTATTGATATTACTATTGTTATTGCTAGTCATCTTGCTTCAAGTCTCCCCTCGCTGTTATTCACATTAAGCTTTGGCTGCTTCTGCCATCTCCGCAGCATGCTCCTGCTCGTAAGCCTCTGCATCTGCTTTTTTGAAAAATGGATAGTACATTAAGAAGCTTATGACGATAAGTACAACTTGGAATAACGCCACACGCCAGCCCCCAGTCATCCAACCGTTAAACAAAATTGGAATCCCAAGTGGCACCTGTACACCATTTAATACCGGTAAAATTCCCATACTTGTAAACAAAATCGCTAACCCACTTGTAATAATCGGAGTGACGATAAACGGAATCATAAGACGAATATTTAATACTAGCGGCATCCCAAAAATAACAGGCTCATTTACACCAATTAAGCTTGGAACAATAGCTAGCTTCCCTAACGTTTTATATCTAGCCGATCTTGCAGATAACATAGCAATAATAAGTCCTAATGTAGCGCCGGCTCCCCCAACTAACACATACACAGGGAAAAATGGAGAACCGATAATATTTGTACCTTCCAGCCCTTTTTGATACGCTTCCAAGTTTTCTAAACCAAGCGCTACCCAAATTGGACCTACAACGGAATAAACAACCAACGTACCATGTACCCCAAAAAACCATAACAAGTGAATAATGAACACACAAATTAACATTGCCCACCAAGTACCACCAAGACTAGTTAGAGGAACCTGAATGATTGAAAATACGAATTCATGCATATTGCCATAAGAGGTTGCACTAAAGATTGCAGTTAAAATTAACATAATAATAGCGGTAATAAAACCTGGTGTTAATGCTGCAAATGATTTCTCAACAGTTGGCGGCACACCTTTAGGCATTTTAATGTAAAACTTTTTCTCTAGCACTAGTGTATAGATTGTCCCAACAATTAGAGCTACGATAATCGCAACGAATAACCCTTTTGCACCTAACCATGAGTAGCCAATTGCTTTGGTTGCTCCATCCTCAAGCAGCCCTTTAGGAGTGACCAGCAAAAAACTCATTAGCGCAATAATCCCCGCAGAAAAACCTTGCTGTTTATGTTGTGTTGCAAAATTATAAGCGATAGAAAATACAGCATAAAGGGCAATAAGATCGGTGGTTACCGTTGCTGGAATTGACGTATAATCCTTTAAGCCTGTGTTAATTAAGAAATTTTGATAAGGCTCTAATTTTAAAGCATTAATTAAGGAGAAAATTGCACCCAAAATCAAAATAGGCATCAATGCCATAAGTCCATTGGAGATTGCACTGATATAAGTATTTTTTTGGATTTTTGTACTTACCTTCTGTATTTTACTTCTCCACTCCGCCCCACTCGCCGCCATGGACTAAACCCCCTTCTCAAGCAGTTCTATTGCTGTACTTAACACTTTTTCACCGTTCATCATGCCATAATCCATCATGTCAATCGTCGTTACTGGAATTTTTGGATACGCTGCTGCAAGCTCCCCTTCTGCATGTCCCATTTGTGGCCCTAACATAATGATGTCAAATGGCTTTTGGCTTTCAATATCACTTTCTGCTGCCGCATCAATTACCACTTCAATGCCTTTACTTCTAGCTGCCTCTTTCATTCTTTCTACTAACATACTTGTTGAAAATCCACCTGCACACGCTAATAAAATCTTTTTCATATTAGTTCACCAAACCTTTCATTTTTTCTTCTAATTGCTTACGCGCCTTTGCTTCTTCAACTAACTCCACCACTAATTCACGAACCGTTAACGCATTCATCAAATGGTCTTGTGCATGGATCATTAATATTGAGATTTCCGTCTTTTCTCCACGGCCTTCAGCTTGAATCAATTGGGTTTGCACTTTATGTGCTGCTGTTAAATTATCTTTTGCTTGCTTTAAAAAATCAGCGGCTTGCTCGAATTCCCCTTCACGCGCGATACGAGCTGCCTTGAGACTTTTACTTCTCGCTTCACCACTATTAGCAATAATTTGCATTATAATTTGTTCGTAATTCATATTTTTCACTCCTACAGTAGGTTTTCTATCTCTTTCATAAACTGCTCGAAGCTCGTTACCTGAGCTAAAGCTTTACGAATTTCTTCCTTCTCCATCATCAATAGCAAGAGCTTGCTAATTTCTTTATGCAAAAATAGTTGTCCCGCACGCAAATTAATAACAAAAATAAATTGTGCAGATTTCCCTTCACTTACAATGGGCTTTGGTAAAATTGTGACGTTAATACAATCTTTAATTGCACTCATTCGCATCGGATGTGGACCAGCCACACCATGGGTATAAATCGTCGTAAACTTCTCTTCACGTACTAATACCTGCTCCACGAACTCAGCCTCTGCAAATCCATGCTGAACAATTTCCTCACAACGTACAGTAAGCAAATCCATGTATTGATCGGGTCCATCTAAATGAAACAATTCTGGTCTAAACAGCTCCTTAAAATCAATAAATTTATAGGAAGGCTGTGTATGATTGATTTGAATCGCAATAATCTCTTTAATACGGTGGACTTCTGAGTCATCTAATAGGTGCTTAATATGAATCACGGGTTTATCTGTAATGTGTGTTTCAAGCGGAACTGTTGTTAGAATTAGATCTATCGGCTTCTTTGCGATTTCATCCATCTCGTTTTCTGACGCGGTAATCACCGAAGCATTAGGGAACACTGATTCGAGCTTAAGTCTAATAAGCTGTGCGCTCCCCCCACCAGTAGAGCAAATGACGGCAATACGTTTGAATTGCTCCAGCTTACGCTGCTTCATCCGTTCCAAATGGGTTGCAAAATGAAGTGCAACATACCCTGCCTCATCCCTCGACATCCAAAATCCGTATTCTTCCTCAATAATCTCTGCGAAGCGAAACGAAATCACAAACACATTTGCGTATTGACTATACACATCCTCTACCAACGGGTTGTTGAGCTGTAGGTTGTAATAAAGTCGATTAAGCAACGGGAACATGTGTAGTAACAATGCTTCTCTTAGATGCTCATCCTCGTTAAAGCTCGTAAGAAATTCTTCATCAAGCCGCTGTAAAATAGAGCTAATCCCTTCTCTAAGCTGTTTTTTCTTATCTGCACTAATATGCTCTATGATCGTTTTACCTGAAATATGCAGTGCCAAATAATCAATTTCATCACTTGGGAGCGAAATTTCATAAAACTTATAAATCCATGCTGCAATCTTTTGTGCTATGTCTCGATATAAGGGCTCTGGTGTTTTCGGCATCGTTTGACCAGCGACGATCAAGTTATTTTTCGTTACACGAAAAAGCAAAATAAAGATATGCGTCACAATATTATTCAGGAAGACATCAGAAATTTTCAGTTCTTTTTGTCTTAGTACCTGCAAAAGATAGGACCTAAGCTCATCGCCATTAAACTCCCGCTGAAATTGTTCAAATTCCTCTGCTGGCTTAATAAACTCACTATTATTTAGAACAAAATGTGAAAAGGCTTTCCTATAGTTCTGTTCGTCCCCCTCTATTCTCATTCCATAATGGGCACGACGATTTAAGGTTAATGAAAAATGCGCTAAGCGCTGCTCCACTTCTTTGAGATCAGAAACAACCGTTGATCGACTAATTCCCATTTCATCCGCTAACTTCTCCATGGAGGTAAAGCTATTGTTTTGAAGAAGGTAAAACAATAGGTAACGCTGACGATCCTCTTTATTATCTAGGTCAATCAAGCTAGACTTAAAATGTCCCTGCTCCCGATACCGTTCAAAGCTAGGTTCATCTTCAATTTGCAGCATATAGCCTTGACCCCGAATCATTTTAATGCAGAACCCATGCTGCGTTCCGCTTTTTTCAAGAGATCGGATAACATCACGAACCGTTCTTTCCGATAGTCCTAATTCCACCGTTAACTCACTCATCTTCACAGGATAAGGATGGGCGGATAATAGGATATTAATCACTCTAAGTTCCCTCATTACATTCCCTCATTTTTTGATACTAGTATCACGTACAACAACATGCTGGCCACAAGTCCATACTACAAGTAAGCGTTTAATAAGAACAGTTTGTATTCTGCAATCTATAACGGCAGAAAGTAACGGATACATCACATCACTTTAATTTGACCTATGCTAAAATACTCCTACATTCCATTAGCAAGGGGATAACCTTACATGAATATAGACTTTGCTACAGTTGTTGCCAAGCTTCAATCTTTCCAGTCACAGGTACATTTAAACCACTTGGACCAGCTACCACTTTACCAATGCATATATGTTACTCAAAAATCTACCAAACCAAGTACATGGGATGATGAGACTTTTGATATGGAGATAACATCTGATACAAATACGATATATTTAACAGACTGTCCGAGGCAGCTTGAATTTCTGCTAAACAAGCAATGTCCACATATTGTTTATGTGAATAGTTCTTATATTCCAGTCCCAACCACCTTTCAGGGGAACATTATACAAATTTTAAATAGTACTCTTCCCCTCATTTATAATCAAATCCAGTTCATGCTAAAAACAACCCAAAGGCTCTCCTTGGATTGTGAAAAGTTATACAATCTTTTATTAGATGATGCTGGCTTACAGGAAATCATTAACTCTGCTTATACGATGTTAAACAACCCAATTGCATTATGTGACTTATCCTTCGTATTAATTGCTGCACCAAAGCAATTGAGTAAAGATGCTATCGTAGCAGATTACATTGACACCTACAATACAGCAAGTGATTTTAATAAATTTTATAATATATATCGAGATAAAGGTTTTTTTGAAAAGGTTTCATTGCAGCGAGGGCCTATGATTGTGAAGGATGCTGATGTAGATGATCTTACCTATCTCATTAGTCACGTGAACGTCCAGCAAAAACCAGCGGCTTTCATATCTGTACTGGAGTATAATCATCCTTTTGATGACTACGATGTTGAGTTGCTAGCTGTATTAAGTAAGGTCGTAGCCTTAGAAATGCAAAAAAGTGGTTACACCCACCATATTAAGCAATCTCAAAATGAGTATTGGATGTATCATTTATTAGAGGAGCATCCTTTGCCGGATTTAATGGAGCAAAGCAAGTCTTTTTTACAGGCCACTGGTTATACAAATAAGTTTTGTATACTGGCAATTGAAATTGAAAAGCATGCAAAGCAGAATACAATGCTGCCTTTTATTCAAAAAAATATAACAATAAGCTTTGGTCATACAATTACATTGCTATATAACAATCATATTACCGTCTTACTGCCTATTCATCATGAGCAGAGATTTAAAGAAGAGATCGAGGAAAAGCTACTTCATTTTTTAAAACAAAATGCATTATTATGTGGGATTAGTCAGCCCTTTGAGCAAATAAAGGAATTAAAGCAGCATTATTTACAAGCCGCTAAAAGTATTGAGCTAGCAATACAGCTTCACGAGGAAAAAAAACGATTATTTTTATATGAAAATTATGTACTTTATGATTTGCTAAATATATATTCAAGTCCTACTCAACTCAAGCATTTTTGCCACCCAGGTTTAATAAAGCTAATGCACTACGATAACACCTATAAAACTGTATTTATGGTGACTTTATATCAATATTTGACCCACAACTACAATCAATCTAAAACAGCAAGTAAGCTCCATATCCAGCGCAGCACCTTACTTTATCGTCTGAAAAAAATTGAGGATATTATGGGTGTATTGTTAGAGGAAGCGGAGGCTCTGCTACAACTGAATATGTCATTTAAAATTTTGAAATTTATTGGAGAATTTCAAGATTGACCTTATTTATGGCCAGCATAAGTGGATCTTTATTTAAAAAAGCGAAAAGGCAGGGAAATGGTGGAGGGCCGCCTTTAACAGCGGTTGAAGCCACTCTCTATTCCGTTGCCTTTTCCTTCATATGTCGTCGTTAACTACTAATTTTTATTTAGAGCCGCATAAGCTGCGGCACTTTCACCAGCGATACGTCCAGAATTATAGGCGAATCCTAATGTACCACCTTCGAACATGACATAGCTGTTGCCATACATTCCTCCTGCATCACTACCTACTGCCCATAAACCTGGGATGACCTTTTCATTGTCATCTACAGCTTGCGTATGTTGATTTACTTTTACACCACCAAGTGTCGTTAATGTTCTTGTGACTACTTTAACTGCATAAAATGGTCCTTGATTTAGTTTACTCAAATACTTGCTATCCTTAAAGAAATCAGTATCCTTCTTTTGTCCTGCCATATCTGCATAACGTTTAGCAGTAGCTTCAAAGCTTTGCTTGTCCATCCCTGCTTTTTCACCAAGCTCAGCTAAGCTGGATGCGCTGACTACAACGCCTGTCTGCTCTCCTTCTTTTAGGAAAGGAGCTAGATCATACGGTGTTTCCTGTTGTTTATTTAAAGCAACGGTATCTACAGGCTCGTTAAATTCCATAAAGCTTTGAGGTTTGTTTTTCCAACGACTATACAGATCTACAATGCCAATCGTTCCTTTTTGTTTAATTGTATTTACAGTATCTTGATCAAAGACAATCCAAGTCATCGCATCAGGTTGTTCATAAATCGCATTTCCCATTGCAGCAAATTCAAACACAACTTCCTCATTTGTAAAACGTTCCCCATTTTTATTTACCCATAATAAAGGCAAGCTACCGATGGTCCAAATGTCCCCCGCTGTTTTCATGCCTACACTTTCCTTAGTACCATTAAGATAAAAAAATTGACCTACATCTTCACCATAATGCGCTGCACCACTATCCCATGCCATTTTCAAGCCATCACCTGTAGCAGAGGAAATTGAGCCTAGCGGTGCCTTCTTGCCAAAGTGCTCAGCCATCATTTCTGCATTGGCTGCATAACCCCCTGTTGCAAGAATAACGGATTTAGCCTTAATTACATATTTAGTGCCATCCTTCTTCTCTGCATTTATGCCAATTACTTCGCCCTTTTCATTCGTGATCAATGATTTACCAGCCGTATCGAAATAAATCTCTCCACCCTTTTTCTTAATCGAATCATGCAGGGCAGTAATGGCTTTAAACCCACCATCTGCATAACCTAAAAAGGCATGAGGATCATTGACATGATCAGGTTGTCCACCTACACCTGGATCAATTAATTTAAAACGAGCACCATTTTCCATAAGCCAATCCACTGTTGAGCCTGATTTTTCAATAACATTACGAACAAGTCTTGCATTAGCTGTATTGTTACTTGCTGTCATATATTCATGGTATAGCCACTGCGATGCATCAGGAACCTTAGCCTCCTTCTGAAGCTTACTTCCAGTAGCAAATAGTCCGCCTGCCATCGTTCCTGCTCCTGCTGGAATTGAAGTTTTTTCAAGTAAAATAACTTTACCTCCTGCATCCACTGCTGCGAGAGCTGCTGCTGTTCCAGAAGCACCAGCACCAACAACAACCACATCTGTAGTTAGGTTTACCGTTTTAACTTCCTTACCCGTATTTGTAGATTTCACAGCTAATTGTTTTGGATCAGCACCTGCTTGCTTCACACAATCCGTTACAGCTTCCAAAATCGCATTACTTGCCATCGTTGCACCTGAAACTGCATCTACTGCAAGACTTTGTGACTCTACAATGAGTCCTGGCATTTTATCAATTGCAGCCTCACCAACACCACCTGTTTCTGAGTTCTCAAGTACTTTTACAGCCACAATTGCATGTTCACTAAACTCTGTCTCTACTTTTATTTCTCCATTATGACCTTTTGCAGTTGCGGTATATTTCCCTGCCTTAAAGTTTATTACGTTATCTGGCGCTTTTTCTCCGTTTGTGATTTTTTTCACTTTATTAGCCGCTTGATTAGACTTATTTGCTGAATCAGAAGTACAGCCTACAATGCTAACGACTAACAATAAACTTAAAATACAAGCCATCGTTCTTTTAAAACTTTTCATCGTTTTCCCTCTTTCTATGCCTTGTGTGTCTCTCAATTATTATCCTAGCATAGCAAGAGGGAATTTCGATTCGTCAGATTGCATCAAAAATACTATTAGTTTTACTACGATTTGTACAGTTGTTCAAAGAGAAAAAAATATTAGAAAATGAAGCGTCTACGTCTCTCGATCAAAAGAATCGCTAATAGGTCAAACAAAACAAGTGGTAATATGAACGGTACCAATGTGGCATGAGCCTTGCTTCCTTTGTTATGAACCCCACTGACCTTCAAATAAAGCTTCCCATCTGTTACCTTCTCAATCGTGCCGTATAACGTTGCACCTGTTTTTGTTTTAATTTTTACTTGTTTGTGAAGATAACGTTTTGCTTTTTGATATTGCCAATTTTTTTTGTTCATAAAAAAATCACCTCCGTTGAATATAGCAATATATGCTTTATTTAACGAAGGTGTATAGGCTAATATCTATAAAGTTGTGTATCCATTTACATTTAGATACCTGGCCAAAGCATAATTCTGCCGAAAACCATAAGCATAATAATAAATGGCTGTGCAAAACCAAATATAGCGCACAAAATAGATGGACGATATAATGTTGATTTTCCTCTTGTAAAATAAGAGATGACAAGTGCAAACATCCCTAGTGTCACAGATGTTAATGACCCCATAATAAATAAATACGAAAATGTATTCCCTAGTGGTGAGCCCGTGGTTAAATCTAATGACCCCTTGATCGAGTCCGTATACCAGAAAAATAATAAGTAAACTACAAAGGGAAGATTGGCTACAATCCCTGTTACTAAGGTCAACATCCCCGTTGCCTTTGGCGATAAAAACCGAATACGCATGGACTGATACACCTGTACAGCTTCTTGAAAATGATCAGGCTTCACTGCTTTGTAAACTTCTCTCACTAATATAATCATCCGAACGATAAAGTAAATGGAGACAGAAAACAAAATCCATTGCGTATGGCTAAAGTAATCTCCGAAGCCAAAATTAATGACGCGCACAAGTATTGCTATTATGGTATAAACTCCATAGGCTTTGCCAAGTCGAGACAGCTTACTAGCTAACTCCTCTGTTACCTCATTAAACTGTGTTAATGCTTTAAAGACTACACCAACAGTGACCAGCAATAAAATTAAAGTAACACTATCTAAGACTGGAGCAATCCATAGCTCATTAGAGATTGATATGCCACGTTTGAGAAACCATGCGACACTTAATACATATTTGGCAAATACCCAGAGGAGCATAATATTTGCGATTAACGAAGCTTTTTTGAAATGAATATATTCTTTCTTTAAATCAGATAAACCATGACACAACAACGCAATCCCTATTAAATCAGGAAAAAAATCGCTACCAAATAACTTGAATTCAAACAAAAAGGGAATTGACCATAAAATACTGCTCAAACTAAAACTCACCCTTCCTCTCATTTCACTTCATTTTAGTAGCTTATCACACAATTCCCTTGTTGTCAGATATATTGAAAGCGCTTATTACGATAATTAAAGGGTAAAGTTTTATATCCCTGCCCACAAGAGGAATCTGCCTGGAATTGACATCGCAAACAAGATAACAAATGGATGGGCCATAGCAAAAAGTGCAATCAAGGAAGCTGAGCGGGAAAGTGTTGTTTTTACCCTAGCTAAACTCGTCACAAGTAATGCAACGATTCCCACAATCAGCGAAATAATCCCACCTAGAATAAATAAATAGGCGAAGGCAAAACCAAGTCCTGCACCCGCAGACGGATCACTTTTATCTATTGTAGAATCCATATACCAGAAAAACAATGCATATCCTGCGATCGGTAAAGCTGAAATAATCGCAAGAAAAAATCCGATAATTGTTGGTGAATCAGCAACAGGTTCAGCTTGTACTGCATCTACAATCTTTTTAGAATTGTTAGCCTTAAATACTTGGCTCACTATAATAATGAAGCGAACGATTAATAAAACAGAGAACGCAAATGCGATCCATTGAAATTGATCAAAATATTCACCATAAAATAAACTCATACCTCGAATCGCTATAGCTCCGATCGTATACACAGCATAGACATTAGCTAATGTAGTCAGTTTACTCTTTAGCTCTATAGGAAGTTGCTCAAGCTTCAGCAATGCTCTCTGGCCCTCAAATACAATCATTGCAAGCAATACAAGTGTAAAGATGTCTACAATCGGCGCAATCCACAGCTCACTAGATAATAGAGCACCTTCATTTGTTAATAGCCATGTCACACTCACAACATATTTAAATGTAACCCAGCCTACCATAATTTTTACGATAAGCATCAATCGATTAAATTCATTAAATTGATAAGACTGTTTTTTCAAGCTCAATAGGCCACGACATAACAAGATGATCCCCAAGAGATCTGGAATAAAGTCAATCCCAAATAATTTAAATTCAAATAAGAAAGGAATCGACCACAAAATACTACTCAAGTTAAAACTCCCCCATCCTCTCAATCTCTGTCATTTTAGTAGCTTATCACAGACAAGTCCAGTTGTCAGATTTTATGAAAACGCTTTGTCAGATAAGCTTATTCAAACTATCTTTAACCTATTTGAAACGGAATTCAAACGTATTTTTACTTTGATCCTTCACACATTTGTCACAAAAATACAAAAGAGGGTGATTTTATTTTTGTCCGACTTGAGGTGAAATCCGTTATAATGAAAAATTATATGTAGTTGTTGTATTTCATATTAGGGGGATTTATTTTGGAATCAAATCAAGCTCCATTACAAAAAAAGCTTCGTCCTAGACATATTACCTTTATGGCAATGGGTGGGGTTATCGGAACAGGAATTTTTAAAGGTAGCGCAGAAACAGTTGGCATTGCAGGACCTGGTGTTGTGGTATCGTATATTGTCGCTGGTTTATTGCTGCTTGTTGTTATGGGGGCTATCGCTGAAATGGCAACCGTATATCCTAATATGAATATGAAGGATTTTATTAGTAAGGCTTTTGGCCAACGTGTGTCTTTTATTGTCGGTTGGCTTTACTGCTTTCTATGGTTAACGGTTTGCATCATTGAAGTGATAGCGGCAGGTAGCTTCCTACAATTTTGGTTACCTAATGTCCCTTTATGGGTGTTAAGCCTAGCTTGTGCTGTCATCATTATTTTGATGAATTCGTTTAGTGTTAAGAGTTATGGGGAATTTGAGTTTTGGTTAGCAGGTATTAAAATCGCGATGATTATTATTTTTATCATCTTAGGCGCAAGCATTCTCTTTGGAATTTTGCCTGGATTTGACCATTCCTTTTCCTATAACTTTACAGAGTATGGTGGCTTTTTCCCAAATGGATGGACAGCCCTCATTCCAGCACTCATTGTTGTTATGTTCTCGTACGGAGGTTCTGAACTGATTGGATTAACACTGACTGAAGCAGAAAACGCTGAAAAGGTGGTTCCTCGTGTCGTTAAAAGCTTTATTTTACGTGTTATTTTATTTTACACCTTGCCTATTCTTATTATTTGCGGATTAATTCCGTGGAATCAGATCAGTGAGCAATCGAGTCCATTTGTTCAGGTATTATCCACCTCGGGCTTACAAGGTGCTACACATATTATGAACTTTATTCTTATTACCGCTGTATTGTCTGCAGGCAATTCTGGCATTTATGGCGCAACTCGGATGCTGCACTCTCTTGCTAAGGATGGAGAAGCTCCACCTGCATTAGGCAAACTTTCAAAAAAAGGGGTTCCTGTAAATAGCCTTAAATTATGTGCCATTATTTTATTATCAGGTAGTGTGATTGCGTACTTTGTTCAAGATCAGCTATTTCCTTTGCTTATGGCTGTTCCGGGGTTTGTCGTATCCACCGTGTGGCTTGTCATTTGTATCACCCAACTGAAGTTACGTAAAAATTATCCTGTTGAGCCTAGCTTTAAAATATGGGGATTCCCTTGGTTAACGATTTTCACCATTGTTTCACTTTCAGTCATTGGGGTTCTATTCTTATTAGATAGCAGTAAACGAATTAGTATCGGCATCTGTATACTTGTAATGATCTTACTCGTCATCTGGTCTTTTGTGAAATTCAGACCTGTTCGTGGCAACAAGTAGCAGCTGAACTAACAAAATAGTAAAGTAGGCTTGACCTTTAAGCGGATAGACTGAATGGAAATAAAACTCAGCCTATCCGTTTTTTTATCCTCTCCTTTCGTTCCCCCTGTTCATTGACCATGCTACAATATAATATAAATTACATTTTTATAATCAAATATAAATATAAAAAATCTGGAGGAAGCGATGTCCGCCACACTGGAACCAAATCACTTACAATCAAAAAATACGAAAGTAAAGCGTTCCTTAACTTCGATATTATTGGGGCGTATAAAGCGAACCTTTCAATTTGACACCCTCTTTTGGCGTACTGCTATGATCGGTTCATGGAGTGTTACGATACTAACCTGTCTTTTTTTAGCCTTGAGTCTACCAACTGGCTTTGGCGTTACCCTTGATTTAATGCTATTTTCTATCCTAGGTACGGCGATTTTTTGGATTGTGTCGCATTTACTTGCTGTTATCATCGCCCTTACTGGTATAAAGGTACCCCGATTATATGTAGCTACCTTAATATGTAACGTGGTCAGCATTTTTTTTATATTTTATGAGGATGATAGCTCACTGTTGATTTCCATATTATTTGCCTCTCTATTAAGTATAGGTGGAATGATTATTGGCTTACTCTGGGCTACCTTATTATGTAAAAATGTTTCAAGCTTTTGGAAGTTTACTATATTAACATGCTTTCTTATTATTTTAACCGCGAATTTCATTCCTGACTTGATCTCAATCACAACGCAATCTGCTAGCAATCAGACAGCGGATAGGGCTTCAAATCCAGTTGCAGATGGAGCCACAGACTCAGCTTCAGATTTTGATTTAGATTCGGTTTCAGACTTAACATCAGTCTCTCATTTTGATGTAAATCCAGCAGAAGGAGTAGCCGATTCAGCTTTAACAAATCCAGCTCTAACTGGCATTCATGCTGTCAGTTATTTTACTTATGGAAGTGGCAGTAATCGACGTCTTGATGAGTTTGGGGCAAATGTAGATGTAAATTCCAATCCAGTAGATGCGTCACAATTTATTTCGAATTGGTCTTGGTATCGGACATTTTTTTGGGGATTTGATGAAACCACCTTGCCCTTAAATGGACGGGTATGGATGCCCGAGGAGGATGGAAAATACCCACTTGTACTCCTTGTGCATGGCAATCATATTATGGAGGAATTTTCAGATGAGGGCTATAATTATTTAGGACAATTACTTGCAAGTCGTGGTTTTGTGGCGGTTTCGATTGATGAGAACTTTCTTAATTATTCTAATTATTCAGGTATTCCAACAAATGATATGAAGGTTCGTGCATGGATTTTGCTACAACATCTAATGCAAATTGAACAGTTTAATCAAGCTAAGGAAGTACCTTTATACAATAAAATCGATATGCAAAACATAGCCATTATGGGACATTCTCGCGGTGGACAGGCAGCCGCAATGGCAGCAGACGGAGCTAGCTGGTTTAAGGATGAGCAACTACAACAATTTACTCAGCAATATCCAATTAAAACTGTAATTGCAATTGCACCTACAGACAAACAGGTGGATAAAAAATATACAGACCTAAAAAACATAAATTATTTAACGATCCAAGGGGCTATGGATGGAGATGTCAGTGATTTTGATGGAGAACGTCAATACGCTCGAACAACCTTTAATAACGAAAAGGAGAAATCAACGGAAAACCCGTGGATGAAATCCACACTTTATGTAGAGGCGGCAAATCATAGTCAATTTAATAGTGAATGGGGCTCAAGAGATATTAGCTTACCTCAAGGGCTATTTCTTCGCCATTCAGATATTATTGACACAGCTAGTCAGCAAGAAATCGCGAAAGTATATGTGACTGCATTTTTAGAAGCAACATTAAAAAACAAACAGGCGTATGTCCCTTTATTTCAAGATTACCGAAACGGTGAAGCTTGGCTGCCAGCAAGCACTTATTTTAATCGCTATGAGGATAGCACCTTCGTAGTATGGTCTACATTCGAGGAAAATATGAGCCAAACGGCATTACCATCCAATGGAAGCATCATAGCTAGTGGAGTCACAACACACAAGGAAGCTTATAAAAACCGGAGCCAATCTAGCAAAAATTCGAAAGGGCTAAAGGTGGAATGGGGAAACTCTAATTTATCTTCACCTAATGAAGTGGCTAGTTTAAGCTTGAACTGGAAGCAAGGCACACCTACTCCAGCTACAAAAAACATAACCCGTATTTCCTTTTCACTTGCTAACCTTAACTATTTGCTAGAAAACACAAGCGGAGCAATGGAGATAGATGTTGAAGTTTATGATGTACATGGGAATAAAGCAATTCTTCCCTTATCTCAGTTTCAAAATATTCTTGAACCACCTGAAAGCACTTTTACATGGTACAAATGGATGGATGATTACATTAATGATGGAAAATATGAAGAGGATACCGAGGCGATTATGCAAACCTTCATTTTGCCACTACAGGCGTACACACAAAATAATCCTAAGCTCGATGTAACTTCATTAGGAGGCATCACCTTCCATATGAAGAGTAGCTCAGGATTAATAATGTTAGACGATATTGGTGTATATTAATTTAGGCTCAACACAGAAATTGGTTCTTGACAATCAATGAAGTAAGAGGCTACGTAGCAGGGAGTGGCTTCAACCGCTGTTAAGGCCCCAATTTCTTTATAACCTGTGTTGAATGGATGAAATTGTGTCCTTAAAGTGTTTATGCTCTCGAAGTATCTTTCTTGCAGAAAGATTGTCGCGCTCTCGCTTCTCCACCATCTCCCTGCTCCTTCGCTTAGTTAGCTTATTGTCAAGTACCGATTTTAAGATTGAGTCTTAATTTAAGATTTGATTTTACATTATGGCTTAGGAACAAGATTATAGATCTCTCCGCTTTCCATTGCATCAATCAGTTTATCAAGCCATTCGTAATATTGGATGGCTTCTTTCATTTTTTGTTGATCTTGTACTAAAACTTCACGAACGGCATCGCTGAGATCTGCTTCACTCTGAAGCTGCTTATCCATCTCGGCAATGGATCTTCTTAACACAAGCATATTACTTTCCACAGCTTTTCTCCATTTAATCGCAAAAAAGTCTGTAAATGTCTGATACCAGTCACTTTCCACTTCATAGAGATCCTTGCGTGATCCCTTTTCCCATACCTTATTTACCATTTTAAGATCAAGCAAAGTCCGTACGCCAGTACTCATGCTCGTTTTGCTCATACTCATCTCTTGACCCATCTCGTCCAATGTCATTGGCTTATTTGCAAAAAATAATAAACCATACAAATGACCCGTCGAATGAGGAACACCATACAAGTCCATGTTTCTTCCGATAACTTCTATAACACGCTTTCTTATTTTTAATAATGTAGAATGTTGTTCTGGTGTAAGTTGATCTAAGCTCATATTACCGAGCCTCCTTCATAATGTCTATTCTATATTAAAAAAGTACCTGTAAATTGTAAAGGACTCATTCGGGTAGCATTTGGGAGCATACGGGAGCATTCCTTAAATTCTATTCGTACAGTTTTTTCTGTACGTACTTTACGAACAGTTATTACGGTTGTGTTCAAAAAAGCTTTTTGTTACACTAGTAGGCACGAGAACAACAGAAATTAGATTTAAGAGGGGTGAATAGTTTGAAGAATTCTATTTTAGAAGTCCAAAACGTCACCAAATTGTTTGGTCCCAATCTTGAAACGGGTCTTCAACTTTTGGAACAAGGGCATACCAAGGAAAGTCTAGCTAGCAGAGGGATTACTGTTGGCGTGAACAAGGTTAGCTTCGACATTAAAGAAGGCGAGATCTTTGTCATTATGGGGTTATCCGGAAGTGGAAAATCCACTTTGGTTCGGATGTTTAATCGTCTTATTGAGCCTACATCAGGTAAAATTTTGATTCATGGTAAGGATTTACGCAAAATGAACAAAGCTCAATTGCGTGAAGTTAGACGTAAGAGTATTAGTATGGTATTTCAGAAGTTTGGATTATTTCCACACCGTACCGTACTGCAAAACGTGGAATATGGACTAGAGGTCCAAAACATAAATAAGGAAGAAGCACGACAAAAGGCGTTACAATCTTTAGAGCTCGTTGGCCTAAAAGGCTGGGGAGATAAAATGCCAGATGAGCTAAGTGGTGGGATGCAGCAGCGTGTTGGACTTGCAAGAGCGCTTGCTAACGATCCAGAAGTACTGCTCATGGACGAAGCATTTAGTGCGCTTGACCCACTTATGCGTAGAGATATGCAGGATGAGTTATTAGAATTACAAGACAAAATGCGCAAAACGATTATATTCATTACGCATGATTTGGATGAAGCCCTTCGGATAGGGGATCGCATCGCTTTAATGAAGGATGGTGTGCTTGTACAGGTAGGTACCCCAGAAGAAATGCTAACTCAACCAGCGAATAGCTATGTTGAACGCTTTATTGAGGATGTGGATTTATCTAAAGTACTAACAGCTTCTCATGTGATGAATCGTCCTGAGACAATAACGCTGGATCGTGGACCACGTGTTGCACTTGAATTAATGCGCAAATTAAAAATTTCTAATCTATTTGTTATTGATCGAGCTAAAAAGTTGCTAGGTGTTATTACAGCAGAAGATGCCTCTCGTGCAGCAAAACAAGGAGAAACATTGTCCCAAATTTTAATTACGGACATTCCAACTGTTTCACCTGACACGTTATTAGGCGATATGTTTGAGCTTACTAGCTCTGCCAAAGTGCCTGTTTCCGTCGTAGACGAAAATGGTAAATTGCTTGGCGTTATTATTCGCGGCGCTTTACTTGGTGCCTTAGCAGGCGATGTTAATATGAAGGAGGGAAATGCCAATGACACCGAAAATTCCACTCGCTAATTGGATTGATATACTCATCCGCTGGATGGAAGATCATTTAGGTTCACTATTTGGCGGAATCTCTTCTGTCATTGAATTTATAGTATCTTGCTTCACTTGGATTTTTATGTTGCCACATCCATTATTGTTTATTGCTATTTTAGGGATTATTGCATACGGGATTGGACGTATACCATTAACACTATTTACAGTTATCGGTTTTTTACTCGTTGATAATTTAGGTTACTGGACACATACAATGAACACGTTAGGACTCGTTGTTACGTCCGCATTGTTATCCGTCATTATCGGTATTCCGATCGGGATTTTATGTGCGTATAGTAAAACACTTCATCGGATTGTTTCACCAATCCTTGACTTTATGCAGACAATGCCAGCATTCGTATACCTCTTACCTGCTGTTTCCTTTTTCAGCATTGGTGTCGTTCCAGGGGTTATTGCATCAGTAATTTTTGCAATTCCACCTACGATTCGTTTAACGTACCTAGGTATTAAGCAGGTTTCCGAAGAGCTTGAAGAAGCGGCTGATGCATTTGGATCCACCTCATGGCAAAAGCTTATTAAAGTAGAGCTACCACTTGCGAAATCCACCATGATGGCTGGGGTTAACCAGACGATTATGTTATCCTTATCGATGGTTGTTATTTCCTCAATGATTGGTGCTGAGGGTGTTGGTGCTGAAGTTTATCGTGCAGTTACACAGCTTAAAATAGGTCAAGGCTTTGAGGCTGGTTTAGCTGTTGTTGTCCTTGCGATTGTATTAGATCGTTTTACACAAAACTTATTTAAAGCAGGTCATAAAAAGTCTACTGCTCCAGCTTCTGCGGGGGCTAAAAAGAATAAATTTTCTCGTAAAGCTATCCTAACTGCTACTTGCTTCGCTGTTATCTTAGTTGGTGGTATTATCCAAGCTGTAGCACAAAGTGGTGGGTCAGCTAATGTCAATGCTCAGATTCAAGGCACTGGCGAGGTAGGTTCCAAATATAATTATCAGATTATTGGGATTGATCCAGGTTCAGGGATTATGAAATCAGCAAACAAAGCTTTGACGGATTATGATCTAAAAGGCTGGAAACTAGTAGAAAGCTCTAGTGCAGCGATGACTGCCACTTTAGATAAAGCGATTCGTAACCAAGATCCAGTTATTATTACTGGCTGGACACCGCACTGGATGTTCACTAAATATGATTTGAAATATTTAGATGATCCTAAGAAAACATTTGGTGAAGCGGAAGAAATCCATACCATCGCTCGTCTTGGACTAAAGGAGGATCAACCAGAAGCTTATCAATTCCTGCAAAACTTCAAATGGACCTCTGACGAAATGGGCGAAATTATGATTGATATTCAAGATGGTAAAAATGCAGCAGATGCGGCAGAAGATTGGGCAAAAGCGCATCCTGAACGTGTACAGGAATGGATCAAAGGCATAAAACCTGTACAAGGTAAAAGCTTAAAGCTTAGTTATGTTGCTTGGGACTCTGAAATCGCAAGTACACATTTAATCTCATATATTTTAGAACATGAATTAGGCTTTAAAGTTACTGCACTACAGGTTGAGGCTGGACCAATGTGGACAGGAGTCGCTAACGGTGACGTTGATGCCAGCATTGCAGCATGGCTACCACTTACCCATGGTGACTATTGGGATAAATTTAAAGACCAGCTTGACGACATTGGCGCAAACATGACTGGTGTACGAACAGGACTTGTAGTTCCTGTTTATGTAGATATTGATTCGATTGAGGATTTAAACAAGTAAATAGGCAAACATTTCATTGTTCCACAATCCCTCGTTCCTACGCTGGTAGGACTGTAGGGGAAAAAAATATATAAACACTAAGAAACCATCCCGGGGCGGGATGGTTTCTTCATATATAAATTAAGAAGAGGGAGTACTATTAATATAAAGCTACTTCCTTAAAATCACCTTACCGTAACCTGAAAATAGCATTAAAATTTAAATTTTGTTGCTCTTTTTAATAGAGTGATACTATAAGGTGATAGTTTTAGCTCATTTAACTCTTTCTCCGCTTCTTCATCAGAGAACACATACGTATATTTTGCTTTATCTAGTTGAAGTAGCTTCTGTTCAGCGGTATAGTTTTGGATAAATACATAATCCTGTTCACCATCCCTACGGACATGAGCAGTAACCCCTTTTGGAAGGTGGGTATCTATTGCACGTGTCAGATTGAGCTTATTTATCAATACGCTATAAAAATCGTCATAAAATGGGGCTTCAAATCGCGCTGCCATATAATACGCCTCACCTTGACCTAGATGATTAATCGTTAAAGCAGGTCTCCCTGCGTAAAAATCAGACGCATAGGTGCCAAGTGCCTCAGCACCCTCTAAATGAATTAAGTCACACAATTGAACAGCATCATAATGGGAAGTCAGTCCAAGCTCATTATTAGCTAGTGGTATTAAGCCATTATATTGATCATCATGTAAGCCATCAATTTCCTCTGACCATATTCCTAACGTTTGACGAAGTGGTCCTGGGAAGCCACCCAAAAAGCACAAATCATTTTCATTTACAATCCCCGACCAATAGGTAGTTACAAATGTCCCTCCCTGCTCAACAAATTGCTGTATGCGTTCTCCAACACCTTCCCCTACTAAATAGAGCATCGGCGCAATCACAAGCTTGTATTTAGATAAGTCTGCATTCATGTCGATCACATCTACAGCTATCCCTTGCTTCCAAAATACTTCGTAATGTTGTTCTACTGTTTCTTCATATTTAATCCCTATATTACGTGGGCCTTGAGCATCCTTCACTGCCCAACGGTTTTCCCAGTCAAATATAATGGCAACTTCCACAGGTACAGTTGTCCCCACAATTTGTCCCATCTTGGATAAAGCGTTGCCTACGTCAGTTACCTCTTCAAAGACGCGTGTAAACTCATGCCCAACATGGTCGACAACTGCACCATGTAGCTTTTCACTAGAGCCACGGCTTTTTCTCCATTGGAAATATTGAACACTATCTGATCCATGTGCAACAGCCTGCAACGAAGATAATAGGTGCATACCTGGACGTTTAAGCTTACTTACATCTTGCCAATTTGTAGCACTTGGAGAGCTTTCCATAAGTAAAAAAGGTTGTCCTCCCTTCATTGCACGCATGATATCGTGCATCATTGCAGTATGTCTTGCTTGCACAACATCATGCTCTGCATCATGCCAAGTTGGATAGCTGTCCCATGACAACACATCTAACAGAGGCGCAATTTTGTGGTAATTTAACCCTTCATAAAAACCCATAAAATTAGTTGTCACAGGTAAATCAGCATTATATTGCTTTAAAGGCTTAATCTCATGCTTAATAAAGTCAGCGGTCTGATCCGTAACAAAACGACGCCAATCCAAATTCATACCATGCACCTGTGTTTCGCCATGTGGAGCAGGTGATTCAACTTGACTCCAGTCCGTAATTGTATGGCTCCAAAATGTTGTCCACCAAGCCTCATTAAGCTCATCCAATGTACCATATTTATTTTTTACCCAGTTACGAAAAGCCGCCTGACAGTAGTCACAATGGCATTCTCCACCAAATTCATTGGAAATATGCCAACCAATAACTGCGGGATGCTTGGCATAACGCTCTGCTAACCTCGTATTTATAGCTAACACCTTTTCCCGATAAATCGGTGAGCTATAGCAATGGTTATGACGAAAGCCATGTAAATTGCGAATTCGATTGGCTTCCACCCGTAGCACTTCAGGGTATTTAGCTGACATCCATGCAGGTCTAGCACCACTTGGCGTCGCTAAAAAAGCATAAATCCCATTTTCCGCAAATGTATTCAAAATCCCATCTAACCACTCAAACGTATATTTGCCTTCCTCTGGCTCTAACGAAACCCATGAAAATATACCGATAGACATCACGTTACATTTTGCTAGCTTCATTAAGCGAATGTCCTCCTGCAAAATTTCAGGATACTTCAGCCACTGCTCTGGATTGTAGTCTGCACCATGAAGCATGTGTGGTAGTTTGTTACTAATCGGTTGGTATTTATGTGCCATAAATGAGCAACTCCTTTTTAAAATTTATTTTGATTAACCCTTCACAGAACCTAAGGTCATTCCTTTAACAAAATACTTCTGTAGGAATGGATAGACAATTAAAATGGGGGCACTTCCGATAAAAATCTGTGCCGCTCTCACCGTCGTTTGCGAGATCATTTCCATTTCCTTTGGATTCATGCTCATCGTGCTCATATCTCGTTTAATAATGACCGTCTGCATAAAGGTCGCGAGTGGATAATCCTTTGCTTCATTTAAATACAACAAGCCATCAAACCAAGAATTCCAGTGGAACACCATGCTGAACAAGGCAATCGTAGCGATCGAAGGCATAGAAATCGGGAGAAAAATGCGAAATAACGTTTTAAAATGATTTGCACCATCAATCATTGCCGCTTCCTCTAACTCTTTTGGTATTCCTCTAAAAAAGTTAAGCATTAATATAATGAGAAACGTATTCACCACGCCTGGAAGCACAAGCACCCAAAAGTTATTCATTAATCCTATTTTTTGAATCACCATATAAAACGGAACAAGTCCTCCATTAAAAATCATGCTAAACACAAATAACCACGAATAAATGTTACGTCCTTTAAATTCACTATTTTCCTTAGACAACGGATACGCCGCCAAAAAGGTCACCAATAATATAATTGAGGTTCCAATGACTGTTCGTAATACAGATGTCCATAAAGAGCTGACAAATATGGGATTATTCATTGTTTTCTTATACGCTTCAAAGGAAAAACCAACGGGCCATAAGCTCACAAGATTAGCATCGGCGGCGGCCTTTGTACTAAACGAGACGGCTAACACATGGATCATGGGGATAATACATAAAATAGCGATAAAGCATAAAAAACACGTATTAACGATATTAAAAATGCGATACGGTCGTGATTTGTAATACATGGCGCGTTCCTTCTTTCTATTGATCTGTCCTAAAAAATACGATAACCTCCATACTTCTTAGCTAGCTTATAAGAGACCATAATTAAAACCATACTAATCACCGATTTAAATAATCCAACGGCGGTCGCAAAGCCCATTTCGCCATGCTCCAAGGCTGAACGATATACAAAGGTATCAATAATATCCCCAGTCTGGTAGACAAGTGCATTATATAAATTGAAGATTTGATCAAAGCCAGCATTCAAGACGTTGCCTAGCGCTAACGTTCCTACTACCATTAGCATCGGAACAAGCGAAGGAACTGTAATGTTTAAGGTCTGCTTCCATCTCCCTGCACCATCTATTTCTGCCGCCTCATACAGCGCTGGGTTAATGCCTGCAAGTGCCGCTAGAAACACAATCGTGTTATAGCCAAATTCCTTCCAAACATCAGTCACAATGACTGTAGAGCGAAACCAAGCGTTATCCCCAAGAAAGAAATAAGGGCCTAAGCCAAAGGTGCCCAATACACGGTTAACAAGTCCAGTAGTAGATAATAGGTCAATCAAAATACCACCTAAAATAACCCAAGATAAAAAGTGTGGTAAATAAACAAGGGTCTGAATCGTTCGCTGGAGTGCCACCTTTCGTATTTCATTTAACAAAATTGCAAACACAAATGGGATAAATAAATTAAATATAAGCTTGAGCACAGCAATCACTAATGTGTTCCAAATTACCTGCAAGCTATCCTTACGTTCAAACAAAAAGCGAAAGTTATCTAAGCCAACCCACTCTGAGCCACTGATCCCCAGCCACGGCTTAAAGTTTTGAAAAGCCATGACGATCCCGCCCATCGGTATGTAGCTAAAAACAATTAAGAAGATCACCGCAGGTAGCAGCATGACATGAAATGGCCATGTCTTTTTTAAAGTTTTCACCCTTTTTCCCCCTCTCTTAAAACTGCATTTTATTTGCATAAAAATCACATGCTAAAGCGTTTTATATTGCGATTATATCAAGGCCTCTTCTTACTCAAACAGTACAGAAAAGCAATATAAATGGTACAAAAGCAACCACTTTTCCACACCAAAATCCAACCAAAAATAAACAAACAAAAAGCATACGGAATCGACTTCCATATGCTTTGTTTTAGTTATTTGTTCACATCACGATACCAAGTGTTAACCTCTTCTGTAATTTGGTCACCACCGCCTGCCTTCCACGTCTCCACAAATTTATCAAAGGAATCCACAGGACTTTTGCTATATATAATTTCGTTGAACGCTTGATTTTCCATTTTATTTAAGTAATCCAAATTAGATTTCATCGTTTGTGTTGTTGGGCCAGTAAACATATTTTTAAAGGAAATCTCCTCTTGTGAAAGCAATACTTTTGCCGCCGCAGGAGTCTCCGCTCCATAATTAACTGCAACATCCTTTTCTAATTTACTTTCTGGCGCCTTTCCTTCTGCCAAATTAAGCAATGCCTTCATCTGAGCATCTGGAATACGTGCGCCATCTCGAACTAACAAATAACGAACAACATTGACATAACCACCTTCAATTTCTTCGATCGGCATCTGCTTACCATTGGCATCTAGCTGATAGTCATAACCTTCAAATAGTCCATTGTCATAAGGACTTCCTGGTGCTGGGTTTGCATAATTATCAAACAAATAGTTTTGATACGTAAAAAACGCTTCTGGATGTGCCATATCCTTTTTAATTAAAACAACCCCATTTACAAATTGCGTGCCATGACGCATCGCTTTTCCTTCAGGGCCATAAGGGATCGGAATCGGCTTCCAGACTGCATCCTTGGCATTTTTTACTGTATCCTTTAGTGGCCATCCACTCATCCAGTACGGACCAGGTATGATTCCCGCTGTACCCGCAACGGCAGGCTCCGCTGTTTTGTTTTCATCCCATAAAGCAGCCTCCTGCGGAATATAGCCCTTTTTCAGCCATTCGCTTAGCTTCGCTAAGCCTTGCTTCATACCAGGATGAATCGAGCCATATTCTAGCTTGCCATCACTACTTAAATTCCATTGCTGTGGTAATGTGCCATATGCCCCAAATACCCACGATGGATCACCCATCCACGTATTCATGGAGGTTTTAAAGCCAAGGCTAAGCGGTATTACCTTGTCTGGTGCTAATCCATCTGGATTTTGATTTTTAAAGGCTTCCATTACCTTTTCGAGCTCATCTATACTTTTAGGCGCCTCTAGCTTCAATTTATCTAACCAATCCTGACGAATCCATAACAGATAGTCATTGTTATAGGCATAATCCAGCACTGGAATCCCCATTCTTTTGCCATCACGGCTATATTGATTCCAAATGTTAGGGTCTTGCTCCATTGCTTTTTTCCAAGTCTCTGATGCGTATTTATCAAACAGCGGACCAACCTCCTGATACATTCCAGAGTCGATCAAATCTTGTGCTAACAAATTATCTCCCACCGTTACAATTTCCGGCATTTCTTGCCCTGAGGACATCGCTAATCTTAGCTTTGTTGCAAATGCATTATTGGTATCTGTAACCGACCATAACGATTTAATGTTAATTCCGAATTTTTCCTTCGCCCATTTGGTCGCAACATTGTTTTCCATTGACTCCCCATTTTTGAATCTAAGCTCTGGATCAATCCCCCATGCTGTTGTAATCGTAACCTCTGGTTCATATTTTTCTTTGTATTGATTTTCAACTGTGGGTTTACTTGCCTCTGATTTTCCATCATTACTATTACTTTTACCGCCACCACAGCCTGTAAGCATCAGTGCTAAAGACGTAGTTACAGCAAGGAGCGTTAGCCATCTTTTTGAAGCTTGGCTTCCTTTCATATCTAGGTTCCCCCTTTATTATATTGGTTACCTCTTCATTATAGGTGTGGCAAGGGAATCCAGACTATGTCATAAAATCAAGATTTCTGCACCTTTAGAAACTATTTCATCCTTCATGTCAAATCTATAAACTTATACACTAATCTCTAAATTCATTTGGGGTCATTCCATAATGCTTTTTAAACATTTTGCTAAAATATTGCGGGTTTTGGTACCCAAGCTCATTTGTGATTTCATATATCTTTTTATTCGTATGCTTAAGTAAATATAGTGCACGCTCCATTCTCATCCGAATCATATAATCACCCAAGCCTTCGCCTGTTTCAGCCTTATAAATTTTAGATAAATATACAGGGTGCATATAGACTTGATCTGCGATTGCCTTGACTGATAATGCTTGTCCATGACTTGCGGTCACTATATCCTGTACCTGGGCAATAATATGTCTACGATTTTGTATGCCATCTTGGTCACTTAGTTCAACCTGGAGCTTACTTAACATTTTAATAGCCCACGTCTTTAGCTTGCTTGGTGCTTGAATAAGCTGATTTGCAAACAAAAAATCAAAGCCTGTTGGATCCATTTCGTGAATCAGGTTCCCTTGTTTGTGTGCGATATACATAAAGGCGTTTGTAACACATAAATAAAGCTCATACATGTGGTTACGCGATAAGGGCACCTGCTCTATAGCATCAAAAACAAAGTTTAGCTTTGACTCTGCCGCCTCCCATTGTCTTGTTTCTAAAAGTTGTGTCAGCATTGGTGGCTTATACAACTCATCTAGCACCTGTGAGGCAGATTGTTCCGCCCACTTGTCTCTTTTTTGATCCATAAAAATAATGGCATGATCCTCAGGACCAGACAACACAAGCGAACCCAAGCTACGCCAATACACCTGTGGTAAATCAGCAAATGAAAAGGAGGAAGATACAACAATGGACATCACCCCTTGTAAAAAGCGCTGGACATGCATTTGAAATAATTCAATTTGCGTTACTATATTCATATTCATGTGCTGTGTCCTAGACCGCTTATGTAGCTCGTAAAGCTCGTATGGTTCGTATGGCTCGTGTAGCTTGTATAGCTCTTGTCTCTCCTGTAGAAACATCACTAAGCATTCATGGGGTCCCCTACCAAACCATACATGGTATGACGTACCAAATACTTCTTCGGCGATATTCCCAACAGCAAAATCCATCAAATCTAATGACTGCTGATCCAAGCTGGCAGGTCTGCCGCTAAGGCGTATAAGTAACATCATCATCGACTGACGAGGATCAATCTCAATCTCGTAGGCTTCAAGCTGCTCTGCTAATGCTTTTACCGTCATTTCTCGTCCTAATAACAAATCATGCATTACATTTTCACGCAAAATTTTATAGTCTGATTTTCGGCTATATAATAAACGATGGTATTGATCAAATTCATCCCACTGTGTACGGATAACGCCAATCGCCGATGATAATGCGGTCATAAATTCTTCATCATTCACTGGCTTAAGTATGTAGTCAATTGCTTTGAGCTGAATCGCTTTTTTGGTGTATTCAAAATCACTATGACCTGTAAGTAAAATACAGCGAATGTGTGCCCAGCGTTGATTGATTTCATCAATAAGCTCAAGACCACTCATCCCAGGCATACGTATATCTGTTACAACAATATCAATAGCATTATTTTCAAGAATATGTAAGGCCTCCTTACCCGAGGCTGCCCGAAACACAGACGTTATCCCCAGCTCTGCCCAAGGAATCGTTACTTGTAAACTTTCCGTCACATACGTTTCATCATCAACTAATAAAATATCAATCAAAACCATTCACATCCTTGTTCATATTGGAATCCTCAATAACATCAAGACCAACAGGCCAGCACAACGTAACAGACAATCCCCCAAGCGAAGAAGAATATATACTAATTCCCGCCTGTTCATTATATTTAAGCTGGAGGCGCTGATTCACATTCCATAGTCCACACCCCATTTCTCCATCCATCGTTCCTTTGAGCTTACTCATTAAATTTACGATCGCCTGTTGATCCATCCCTTCTCCATCGTCCTCTACACTTAAATACATCCAGCCATCACGCTCTACTCCAGTTATTTTAATCTCACCAGCCTCTCCATCCTGTTCAATGCCATGGATCACAGCATTTTCAACTAATGGCTGGACGATTAATGGAGGAACATGTTGTCGTTTCATTTCCTCTGACAAATCAATCGTAAAACAAATACGTTGCATCCTCATTTGCTGAATTTCTAAATAGCAGGTCACAAATTCAATTTCCTCTTGAAGTGGAACCTGATCTCGCTCCTGCCTAGTTGTATAGCGATAATACCGAGATAAATTATGAGACATTGCCACAACCGCATCACTGCGTCCTAACTTTGCCATGCTTGTAATAAAGGAGAAGCAATTATAAAAAAAGTGAGGGTTAATTTGAGACTGAAGCTGCTTTAATTTTGCCTCACGCACATGAATTTGCTCCAAGTACACATGCTCAAACAATTGCTGAATTTGCTCCACCATCATATTAAATCTAGCCGCAAGAAAGCTAAATTCATTTTTTCCTTTTACCTGAATACGAACAGCATAATCTCCTTTCTTTAAACGTTGAAACCCCCAAATTAACTGCTTCATTGGAACCTGTACCTGCACATATAGCCAATATGCAACGAGTGAGCTTGTCAGCAATACAAAAATCATGGAGCAATAAAAAAATAGATTAGATTGATGAATGGGCTGTAAAATGCTACTCAAAGGCATATAATCAATCAGATACCAACCAAGCGTTTTTGATTTCACTGTATTTACCATATAGGGCTCGCCATCGACCACCACAGTATGATGATCCCCCTCACCTAGCTTAGACTCATCTAACTGCTTCATGATTTGCTTTATAAGTTCTTGATTCGAGCTTCGATTATAAATAATGCCTGTCCCTTCAAGGAAATAAAAAGGATCATGTCTTCCATCATCCTTAAACTTATCTAACATATCTGATATATTGCTACTACTAAACTCCAGCTTAATTAATGTATCTGCGTTTGTGGCTGGGTCATTAATCCAATATGGAAAGGAGGTCATCCAGCTAAATATAAAGCTTTCATTTTTTCCATTCACTTCTTCAGTTATTTCCCCAGATGCTCCCGTCTCTTTCTGTTTATGTACATTCCATCCTCGTTTCATCTCTCCACGTAATGAAGCAGGATCATAAAAATTAGCTCCTCGTTCTGTGACACTTCGACCTAATGATGGAGAATATAAATATAGCTTTGTGGTCCAATGCGAAGAGCTTTCTTGAATGCTTAATTTATTTTGAATTCGTTTGACTAAGTTAATGGTATCTAAATTAAAATATTTGCTATCCATATAAATACGTCTGAAGCTAGCAATATCAGGATCATGGATAAGTAAATTAGGCCATGAAGATAACAATTCAATGTTTGTATTGACTTGATTTTGAAAAAACTCAAGTTGTGTACTATTAGAGCGATTTAACTCTGCCTGAAGTACAGCCGTTGTTTTGTAATTGGAATACCAATACAAAATTAATACTGGAATAAGCATGATTAAAATTAAAATCATCATTTTAGAAAATAGGTTTGTTCGATACGACATTGTTTTCATCTCGCTTTATATAGAAGTAATAGAGGTTATTGTAATAAATCATATATCGGTTCACGATTTAGTTCATATTTTAATCGTTTCCTACTTTGCTTAAAGGGGAAAATACCAATATTTCTGCACTTAATCCAACTAATATCGTTAGCCTTCTGCTAATAAACTGGAACCTATCATCATTATTATCGTAGTAAATAGGTAAATAAATCGAAGGAGGAGGTTATGCTTTGAGTTTACTTCATAGATTAATAGCTCAAGCTAAAAACCCAAGCGGCTTTGTAGGATCGCTAATGTTAAAAATAATGAATACCGCTCACTACGAAATGAACAAATGGGCATTAGCGAAAATTAACATACCAGAGTCTGCTGTCATGTTAGATGTTGGTTGTGGCGGAGGAAAAACACTACAATTACTTTCGAATTTAAATACATACGGAAAAATATATGGAATTGATTATGCTGAGCAAGCAGTGAAGGATTCTATTCAAGCTAATAAATTGGACATTGAGATGGGGAAAATGTTTGTTCAGCAAGCATGTGTCACAAAAATGCCTTTTTCAACCGGTACCTTTGATGTTATAACTGCCTTTCAAACCCATTACTTTTGGTCAGATATAGAGGAGAGTATTGCAGAGGTCTACCGCGTCTTATCATCACAAGGCTGCTTTCTTCTCGTTGCAGAGCGCTATAAGGTGAATTACCATATGACTACTTATAAGACAAAGGAAGAAATGGAGCAGCTATTTCATGATATCGGGTTTACTACTGTAAATTATGCGCTTAGTCCCAATCAAAAATGGATATGTATCAAAGGAATTAAATAACGCCCACTTCACTAAGTCAACCGCTTAGTAACAAGTGAGCGTTCGCGTTTACATATTTTTACCTTAGGTGGCATATTTCATTACCCTTAGTTTACCACCATAGTGGTTGATTTTGATTTTTCCAAGCAAGGATCCGCTTAATCTCACGAACAGCACCTGTACCGATTTCATATTCACTTCGCTCGGGAGCATAAAGCGCTATAAAATGAAGCATTCCTCCATACGTACCTACGGCTAATGTCTTCTCTTCGTTATCAACAGCTAATGCTGAAATGGTACTGCCAACAAAAAGACGCCAAATTTCCTGCCCTTGTGTATCGATCAGCTTCAAATAGCCATAAGCATCTCCAATCACAATACCTTGCTCAAGTGCAACCGCTGCATACACTCTTGCATCTTCATTCATGCTTGGCCACTCCTGATCCTTTTCCATCTCGCCTGCTACTACTTGTTCCATAGATACGGCAATCGTATCTCCATTGTAAAAATGGCAGGCATTATACCATACTTGCTGTTGATCCTTTGTAAAAATACTATAATGAGGGTAACTTGAATTAGGATAGAAGTTATAAGTTTGCTCTGTTACAACATCATACAATAGATGATCACTGCTCTGACTTCCAAATGCAATCCACCTGCCATCACTAGAAACTGCACCATGTGCCATATCGATATCAGTTTGGTCTAAATCATATTGTTTAAGCTCTGCGAGATCAGGATGAAGCATCGTTACTTTCAACTGCTGTTCTAATTGAACATAAAAAATCCCCTGACCCGTAACTAATAATAAAGCTTTTCCTTCTTGAAATGGAATTGCTTCTTCCAAAGGTAACTCACCATGTAGTTCAATTTCTCCTAAAATTGAAATCTCAGAGCTTAACGCTTGAATTTGTGTGTTCAGCTCTGCCCATGAAAACTGGGCTATAAGTTCCCCCTGCAACTGATAATCCATTGATTTTATAATCTTAATCCCTTTTTTACTAAAAAGTGTATAAAATTGCTTATCAGGTGACGCCCCAACAAAGCTATATTCATTAAACACGGAGATGTCATCATTTTTTGCAGTGATTACTTTATTTTCTTCCCAAGAAGTTCCTGTACTAAATACAACCTCATCTTGACCTAAAAAATGAATACTACGAATGGCTTGCATGTCCTTCTCGAAGTGCTTGGCTAACGGCCATGTCGCCGCAGGAATTAAAGCACGGAGTGCTGCAATATCATTTTGTTCATTAGCTCCTTTAATCATCTTAAAAATTTTATTGGCTAGAGGTGAGCGATTATCCTCAGCAGGCTCTTCCCCTACACTATCCCAGCCTTCCGTCATTCCTTTGTTAACATATACATTAATCTCACTGGCGTAACGTTTTCCTTCTGTTCGCCACTTTTCCGCGATATCTTCCTGTAGCCACTCCATCTTTATTCCTCCAGTTCATACTATGTATTATAAATTATGAATCATTCTTACATTTACTTTTAAACTAACGTGGATAATTGTAATCAATGATTTCACTCCTTTTCCACCATCTCTCTGCTCCTCCGCTTCGTTTGCCTATTGTCAAGCACTGATTTTAAATTTGAGTCATAAATTTTTCTAAACAACTTAAAAAAGCTCGCTTAAGACATAGGACTTAAGCGAGCCTTCTTGTTACTAGATTCGTAAATTTATAGATTGTAGATCCGCATTATCTTACTAGCTTATTGAGGCAAACCAACCAATTTAACATTATCAATGATGATTTTACCACCGTTAGAGCCGTTTTGTAAGATTTGCAAATTTTTTAGCTTGTTTAAGTTTAAAATATCATTTCCATCTTCAGTTGAAGGCTGGTGATCTACGCGCTTCGTAAATTTGTTAAAAGGAATTACAATTGTTGTCCATTCACTTGAGTTTGGACGAATTGTATATTTCCAGTTTTCCCCGTCTTCTGAATTCGCTGCTTTTTCAGTCAAAACAAGATTAAAAATACTTCTTTGCTCAGACTTCACATCAATAGATAAACCAATCCATGATGACCAATCTTCATTAATATCCTTCACGACACCCCAATATCCGCCGTCTTTACCTTGAAACTGAACTTCCATCCCTTTACCGTTTCTTCCGTTCACAATCGAATGTGAAACTGTCGCCCCACCACCTTCATATTTACTCCACAGTAGGCCCCCTTCAAAATTATCTACTAATTTTGTTCCTACTGAATACACAGGTGTTTCTGGGTTAGGATTCGGATTGTCTGGTAACGGTGCAGGCCAATTATAAGTGCTTTGTTGCATTATTGCTTGTAAAACCTGATGATTAAATGTTCGCTGGTTGCGATCATATAGCTTAAACCAACCCTCATCATCCCATACGGCTAATGCAAAACCGTTATGAATCGCTACATCAGAAACATAATCATACCATTTTATACGAGAATTATAGTCATTTTCTACCTTTGCACCATACTCACCTAAATAAACAGGAATATTATTGTTTTTTTGAGACCACTTCTTCACCTTTTCAAAGGCTCTGAAAATTGTAGTCTTATCTGCTTCCGTACCCCAAGTACCAATGGAATTATGCGTAAAATCATAAGGATCATAATAATGGAATGTTGCAATCAAATTAGGATCGTTAGGAATTTCTAAATTGTAAATTGTAGCACGCCAGCTATTCCAATGCCCTGCCCCGATAATGATTTGCCGCGTTGGATTTGTTGGACGAATGATCGAAATAATTCTTTTATTCATATCATTAATTTCTTCATCTAAAATGTTGCCATGTGGTTCATTTAACACTTCAAACACTAAATTTTCGGATTTATTTTTAAAACGTTCAGCAACTTGCTTCCAAATCATTTCTAAGCGCTGAATATTCCCACTATAGTCATCCATTACCCATTCATCATGATGGGTATTAATTACAGTGACTAGCCCACGGGAAAGCGACCAATCTACCACTTGCTCCACACGATTTAAAAAAGCAGGATCAATCGTATAAGGATATTGCTTACTCGTATGGTTGTCCCAACGAATTGGAATACGCACATGCTTGAAGCCCGCTGCTTTGTAATCATCAAAATAATATTCCCTAGCTGCGGTAGCCCATTCTCCCTCATACGGTGGTTCTAGCGTATTTCCCATATTAATGCCATTTCCCATTCTTTGAATCATGCTTTGCGCACTTATTGCAGTTAAATTATTTTGAAGGACTGGGTCATTTGTAGTATTAGCAGATGCCGCAGATGCTGGAATGCAAGCAAGTAACATACAAAGAATTATACTGTAACACATTAATTGCTTCTTCATTCAGGCTCGCTCCTTTAATAATAATATTAATCGGAAAATAGCAATACTTTACTTAAATATCAATCCCCCTTTAACTATCCTTTCATGTTTAGTCGATGAAGGTTGCTTCATTAATCAAAGCGCTTTCACAAGAAACTAAAACTAGCTTTTCAACTTTCCTATTTTTAGCATAAATAGATTTATCTATGTCATCAATTACATATTGTGCATATATACTTACCTATTGTGCAATTGCAATAAAATAAATTTTCTATAGTCTACCGTTATATTTTCTGCACATATACTTACTCATTGTGCAAGAATACGTTTACAAAAAAAGGGATCAGATTTAAAATAGATGCATCACTGAAATAGAGGCATTAATGAAAGAAACTATGACCTTACTAGGGAGGTTTATATGAATATCACAAATATCGGCTACAACCATATCCATGATGCTGATTTTATGATTGATCGACCTAATGGCTCTGGTGATTATTTACTGTTACTGCTGAAATCACCTGCTATTTTTACTTTCAACCAGCTGGATCTATTTACACAGCCTGACTCCTTTATTTTATTTAATAAGCATTCCCCACAGCTTTATCGAGCTTATGGCGCTCAATTTGCAAATGATTGGTTCCATTTCCAAATGGATAGTCCAGATGATGAAGCCATGCTTACACGTTTAGCCATTCCAAGAGACAAGGTCATTCATATTGGGGACTTAAATGAATTATCGATCATTATTAACAATTTGTGTTATGAAACCTATTCCTCTAATCGGCTTAAACACGAAACGATTAATTTATATTTACAGCTATTTTTTATTAAGCTAAGCAACCGAATTTACTCTGTAAATAATGAAACGAACAATTCTCATTTTAATAAAATGTCCATCATTCGTACTAAAATTTACAACCAACCTTTTTTAAATTGGAGTATCGATTGGTTATCCCATGAGCTTGCGATGAGTAGATCATCATTTCAACATATGTACAAGGACTTTTTTGGTGTAAGTCCGATGGCAGATGTCATTACTAGCAGGCTAGAGCATGCCAAATATCTTTTATCCACAACAGATATTTCAGTAAAGAAAATTGCGGAGAAATGCGGCTATAGTAATGAAATTCATTTTATGCGACAATTCAAACGGCAAAATCAAATTACGCCATCGGAGTATAGAAATCAGAAAAGGAAGCTTTGATAAATTAGCTATAAGCTTAAACACCAATTGTTGCTCCGGGTTGTAAAATGGGATATGTAATCATTGAGTTATACCTCCTGCTTATTGTTTATTTTTAAGTCGGCTAAGAAGCTCAGGGATTATCAAATTTGCAGCTTCCTCTCCCGCTTTAATGCTTTCCTGTATTTTTGTAAAATCAAAGGCAGCGATATGTCCCACCTCAGGTCGAATAACGACATCAGCTAAATGTAAGCTTGTGTGCTTTCTCTCCGCTGCCATCAGGCTATAAGAGCGATAAACAACCTCGATCATATTGCGTGGCGGTTTTTTCTCATGCTCTCTAGCCACATCTACAGCAATGACTAAGTCAAGATTATGACCCATTATTTCCTGAACGGGTAAATTATTTAACACTCCACCATCAACTAACATCTTTCCATCCAGCATCATTGGCGCAAAAACACCTGGAAATGCAGTTGTCGCCCGTAGCACAGTGCCTAAATCTCCTTGATCCAAGATAACTTGCTTCCCTTCTAGCAAATCCACTGCTACCGTCTTAAAATGAATCGGAAATTCTTCAATTAGTAATGATTCCTTTCCATGCTCCTTTAGTAGTTTATTTACTGTATTATAAATGCCATTGCCTGCAAATAAACCTCGTTGCCAAATTCCCAAATCGACTAGACGAAACTTAGATGTATTTTGCAAAAAAAATTCAATTTCCGCCGCTGGAATACCTGCAGCATAAAGCCCGCCGATTGCGCCTCCCATACTTGTTCCTACAATATAATCTATTTTAATTTGATGCTGATCAAAAGTTTTAAGCACACCTAGGTGAGCAAGGCCACGAACAGCTCCGCCCCCTAATACTAACCCGATTTTTTCCATAAAAGAGTCTCCTCGTTTTTTAAATGGGACTATTTATTTTAATTTGGATATATCGTAGCACCTACGTTTTAGTTAAGCAATGAAATAAAATGTTATCTCTACAGCATTCAAGTAGCAACAAAAAAGCTAGATGTGTTAGACCACACCTAGCCTTTGAACCCATTATCTTATTTTAGTTTCAAACGAATGACGTTCCAAGATGCTTTTGCAAGATTTGCATTCACGATGCTATCGGAAACTGTCGCATTGCCGTTGCGATGTGGAGCTACTCTGTTTGGTGTAGCAGAGGTATTATAAGCCTTTAAATCATCACTTTCTAATACAATATGCTCCAGCAACGTAAAGCCTTCAAAGCTACGAAGATCAACCTCTAGTGGTAAAGCTTCCTCCAAATGACGGTTTACTGCAAATACAGTCACTTCGCCTTTTTCCTCGTTATGCACAGCAATACTTTCTAAATAAGGAACGTCTGTAATTTCCTTTGTATCGTATTTTGGTGATTGAATAAGCGGCACTAGTGCAGTACCACGTCCATAAATGGAGGCATGCATAAACGGATAAAAAATAGTTTGTCGCCAAGCTGCACCACCATTTTCGGTCATAATTGGAGCAATAACATTGACAAGCTGTGCTAAGCAAGCCACCTTCACACGGTTCGCATGCTTCAACAAGCTAATTAACATACACCCTACCACTAAAGCATCCTCATGGTTATATACGTCTTCTAGTTGTGGTGGAGCGATTTGCCATGGATCTAGCTTTTGATCATTTTCGTTAGAGTGGAACCATACATTCCATTCATCAAAGGAAAGGAACATCGTCTTTTTGCTACGTTTTTTTGCTTTAATATAATCACAAGTCGCATTTACAGTATCAATAAAACGATCCATTTCAATAGAGCGAGCTAAGAAAGTAGGGGTATCCTGATCATGATTGCCGTAATATTGATGTAAGGATAAGTAATCCACATGGTCATACGTATGATCTAAGACCGTTGCTTCCCATTCAGGGAAAGAAGGCATACCAATGTTCGAGCTTCCGCAAGCAACTAGCTCAATACTTGGATCCGTCCACTTCATAACTTTAGCGGCTTCTAAAGCAACTCTTCCATACTCTACTGCATTTTTATGTCCAATTTGCCACGGTCCATCCATTTCATTCCCAAGACACCATGTTTTTATATTATGTGGCTCTTTATAACCATGCTTCACACGTAAATCACTATAATAAGAACCACTTGGATGATTGCTATACTCCACGATATTGCGAGCAGCATCAACCCCACGCGTTCCTAAGTTTACTGCCATCATCACTTCGGAATTCGCTTGCTTACTCCAGTCCACGAACTCATTAAAACCAAATTCGTTGGTCTCAATGGTACGCCATGCTAATTCCAACCGACGTTTACGCTCAGCGACTGGGCCTACTGAATCCTCCCAATTGTAACCGGATACAAAATTTCCCCCTGGATAACGCACAATTGGCACTTGGAGTTCTTTTACAAGCTCCAACACATCCTTACGAAAACCGGCTTCATTTGCCTCAGGATGTCCTGGTTCATAAATACCACCATACACCGCACGTCCCAAATGCTCAATAAAGGAGCCATATAAACGTTTATCTACTTCGCCAATTGTAAAATGTTTATCTACAGTCATTTTTGCTTTTGCTACCATAATGTCCAACTCCCTGAATTAATAATATTGTTAATTCTATAAGATTGAATTAATGATTACATTTATATTAAAAGACATTATAGCGAAAAATGCAAGGCGTTTTTTCGTTAGCTACAAATATTAATCTGGGACATATTTTCGAGACATTTTGGGATATATCGGGGAGCTAATTAGACTCAATATAAAAAAAGAACCTTCAACCCAACTCGCAGCATGGGTTAAAGATTCCATCTAACTAACTTTTCAGATAGCATGTCATTATACAAATACGATAAATTCGTAAATCTATACTTGTTTTCTAATCTTCTTATACTTCTTTAACACTTCTACTATGCTTGTTCATGCTGAAACGGTGGTCTATTAAAGTTAGGACGATGTAGATGTGCAGATAAAAACCGCTCAGTAATTTCAAGCACCTGAGGGTTCCACACCCCTGTTCCATGATCTGCCCCAATTACCTTGTAAAATAAAGCCTTTTGACCATGTTCTTTCAGTGCCTTATACATCTCAATGCTTTGGTTAACATGAACAATCGAATCGCTATCACCATGAATAATGAGAAATGGCGGGAGCAGCTTATCTAAGTTTTGATGAATTGGGCTAGCTTGCTTCGCTAATTCAATATTGTCCTTTACTCGCCCACCAATCAACAATCCTTCTGGTGAATCAGGCGCGTCATGATCAAGAATATTGTTATACTTGCCTAATGTGAGCAAATCAGTAACCCCATAATAATCAATAACTGCACTAACCTCATCACTTTGTTCGCCATGAATTCCGTTATTGTATTGCCCTATCGTGAGTCCTGTCATCAGAGAGAGATGTCCACCTGAGGAATCACCCCAAACTGCAACACGATTTGGATCAACTCCATATTGGGCCGCATGTTTACGCATATAACGGATTGCACATTTTACATCCTCTAGTGGAGCAGGGAAACGCGCAATATCCGTATCTCTAATTTCAACGCTAGCCACAACATAACCTTTTGCCGCAATCTGACAAAGATTTGGGATGCTTGCATTCAGATCTTGTTTTCTCCAAGCGGAGCCCTGAATAAAAACAACGAGAGGAAATTTATATCCAAACCGCTGTGGAACTATAATTTGTAGTCTTCTTTCCAAATCACCATATTTAGCATAAACTACGTTTGGCCTAAAGGAACAGGAATAATAAGCGCCTCCCTCAGGAAAGTCACCGTAAAGTAGCTGAGTCCCCTCTGGTGTCTCATTGGCTGCAATCATCGCTGCCTTTTCATCCATATTGAACACTCCTTCTTAAAAAGTAATTCCTATACCAATATAACCCAATCTGTTTTTGATCGGAGTTAGGTTTGTTACATTTTCTAGGAAACTATTAATTTTAGTTCCATACCATTAATATATGAAAACTAATTCATAGAGGTCATGGATAGATTATCGAAGGGAAACAACTATTTTAAGAGATTTGGGAGTTGGACGTTGGGAATTGAGTATTATACTTGTTTAAATTTGTTCAACTAAAGCAACTTCGCCAAACTGTTCACTAAGTAGTAACTCTATCAGTTTTGTAGCAGTATATTCAGGAGTTTGTAGTAATCCATCCTGCTCCAGCTTAATAAATTGATCCACATAAGCAAATTGGTCTTTATTGGTGGAACGAATTTCTGCTTGCAGTGCCGTATTAATCATGCCTGGATACACAGCTGTTACTTTGACGGGATTAGGGACAAGCTGATCCCCTTTTAATTTAATTCGAATTTGTGCTGTTCTTAACAATTATTTATAACCCATCAATTTTTGTAGCTTATTTTTGGTAGTTGAATCAGCGGCAGGAGTATAAATACTACAACGTAAATCCGAATCTCCTTGAACCTGTAATGAGGTTAAATTAAATAACATCTTACCTGCTTTTGCATGGCGAAATTCTATCACCACCTCTGGTGCTGATTTTACTTCACTTTGCTGCCAAAGATGATCAAAATCAGGATGAGCTAGCTTCATTTCTGCAATAAATTGATCGTACCATTTATCCTCCATATATTGACCATAATAAGCACGAAAGATAGCAAGGAATCCTTTTATAAAATGATCCCAGTTGACCGCTAACCGTTGAAGCTCTTTGCGTGTAAATAACAAAGAAATCATATTACGTTCCTCTATAGGAACTTGTTCAAAATCCAAAAATACATGTGCTGCTGCCTCATTCCAGCCAACAATATAATAACGTCTATCTGTGATGATCGTTGGGCAAAATCGCAGCTCATCCATAATTACTTTTAAAGAGGGGCTAATTTCACTTTGTTCTTCCTTTAACGATAAGGCGCCTAAACCTGATTCAAGTGCTAATGCATATACATATTTACGTTCATCGGCAGTTAGCTGTAGCGCATTTGAGATACACTCCAATACGGACGCAGACATTCTAATATCTCTTCCTTGTTCAAGCCATGTGTACCAAGTCGTACTTACACCCGCCAATTGAGCAACCTCTTCTCTTCGTAGGCCCGGCGTCCTTCTACGACTGCCGGGTGTAATTCCAATAGATTCTGGAGAAATTTTTGCCCTTTTAGACTTTAAAAAGGCAGACAACGTCTGAAGTCTAGTGTCATCATGATCCATCTTATTATTCACCCTTTTATTACATTAGTATAGTACAAATTATACTATGATAAACTCTCACTTGTAATAGGATAAAAAATAGGACAAAATTGCTTTAACTTTACTTCGTATAAAGGAGGAGAATTGGAATGGAAAGAGTTGTTATTACGGGTATGGGTGTGATTTCCCCGCTTGGAAATACCGTCACAAGCTTTTGGAATTCATTAATACGAGGGGAATCAGGCATTTCCCAGATAGATACATTTGATGTTTCAGGTCATAAAACAAAAATAGCGGGTTTGGTTCGAGATTTTGATGCAGATGAGCTATTTGGGCGTAAGGAAGCGAGACGCATGGATCGCTTTTGTCAATTCGCTTTGGCGGCTGCCGATCAGGCTTGGGAAGACTCAGGTCTTTCTCTGGAGAAGGTTAATCACGAACGAATGGGTGTGTATGTAGGTTCTGGTACTGGAGGGATTCAGACGCTTGTTGATCAGACAACAATTATTCGAGAGCGTGGTCCTCAGCGGGTAAGCCCCACTTTAGTTCCTATGATGATTTCTAATATGGCAGCATCTCTCATTAGTATCAAATATGGCGTAACAGGGCCAACGTTATCTCCTGTAACAGCATGTTCAATCGGAAATACATCGATAGGCGAAGCTTTTCGAAACATCTCCTTAGGACTGAATGACATCATTTTTACAGGAGGGACTGAGGCTGCGATTACTGAAATATCCTTAGCGAGTTTTGGAAATGCAACAGCTTTGTCAACCAGAAACGATCATCCTACCCAAGCTAGCCGTCCGTTTGATGCTATAAGAGATGGATTCGTTATGGCTGAAGGTGCGGGGATCTTAATTCTAGAATCACTTACACATGCATTGCACAGAAATGCTAAAATTTACGCTGAAGTTATTGGCTATGGGGCAAGTTCAGATGCCTATCATATTGTCGCAACACATCCTGAAGGGAAAGGTGCATACACAGCGATGAAATTGGCAATTCAAGAAGCCAACATAGGTCTTCATGAAGTCGATGTTATTAGTGCGCACGCTACTAGCACAGAAATTGGGGATAAATCAGAAACTTTAGCTATTAAAAGGTTGTTTGGTAAATATGCCTATGAAATCCCAGTTACCGCAAATAAGTCTATGACTGGGCATTTATTAGGAGCATCTAGTGCAGTAGAAGCTATCGCTTTGGTTAAAACCCTTCAGCAAAATATTGTTCCGCCTACAATAAATCAGGAGCACACGGACCCTGAATGCGATTTGGACTACGTCCCAAATAAAGCACGTGAAGCCACATTAAATGTGGGACTATCTAATTCCTTTGGGTTTGGGGGCCACAATGCAGTTATTGTACTTAAAGCCTTCAGAAATTAACGAACACAACAAACATCTCGTTTGAGCTGTTGTTTTAAATGTAACATGCCACTGAATAAAAGCTCCCGTAGGGGGCTTTTGCGCTTTCTCATGGCACTTTTAATATAATTTATTACGTTGTAAATTAAATTTTGATTTTTAGCCATATATAATAAAGAAATTTAGCTCATTTTATGCTACAATACTAAAATTGTACAAGTTTTAGGGGGAGAACGTAATATGCTCATTATTGGCATCGCTGGGGGCACTGGCTCTGGTAAAACAACCGTAGCACGAACGGTCATCGATCGTCTTGGGTCCGATAAAGTTACATTTATATCGCAAGATAACTACTATAAAGATCACAGTCATCTTAGTTTTGAAGAACGAGGCTTAATTAATTATGATCATCCATTTGCTTTCGACAATGACTTACTCATTCAACACCTAACTATGCTCAAAGAAGGACAAGCTGTTCAGGGGCCTTGTTATGATTTCTCACACCATGCACGTTCTACTACAAAAACCGAGGAATTATTGCCCAACAATATTATCATCCTTGAAGGTTTACTTGTTCTTGCAGATGAAAATCTTCGCAATTTACTGGATATTAAGGTTTTTGTAGACACAGACCCTGATGTTCGAATTCTTCGCCGCGTTTTGCGCGATATCGAAGAACGAGAACGTACAATTCAATCTGTTTATAATCAATATTTATCCACTGTTAAGCCAATGCATGAAGCTTTTATTGAGCCTTCTAAAAAATTCGCTGATGTCATTATTCCTGAAGGCGGGCATAATGAGGTTGGGATTGAGTTGCTATCTGTTTTAACTGAAAAATATTTGTCGGGGCATAATAGTTGGGGTGGAATTAACTAATTAGCCTTAACAAAATTAAAGAGGCTGTCGAATAAGCATCGACAGCCAATACACTATTTTATATGTTGCAGTACATTTCTCTATTCTCGCACTCTTACATATATTTGACCCACTACACTTCCTTGCTCATCTTTAGCGTTTATAATTGTTAATCCTTCACTAATTGCTTTGACTTTCCCCTTATTCGATATTGTTGCTACATTTTGATCCAATGATGTCCACTCTACAACTTTTGTAAATGTATAATTATCTATGGTAAGTCTGCTGGTTTGACCTATTCTCAATCGATTGCCAGTCTATAGTCACTTGCATCCTCTACAACTAACACATCAATATATTCTGTTGTACCATCTGCATAAGTAACACTAATCCTTGCATCAGCCTTTGTGATAGCATTCACTAATCCATTTACATCTACACCTGCAACCTCTGAATTCGAGGATGTCCACTGACCATTTGTATTTTCAGAAAGATCACTATCAATACTTAATTGTAATTGTTCAGAAACCTCTAGAACTACTTTTAGTTGACTTTCTGGAACCTTCGAAATAGGAATTAAGCTTATGTTTCTAAAGTATGGCTAAGAACGAGTGTGAATACCTGAGCGATAAACTAAGGATGATAGCTTAATTTTTAAACGCTTTTTTCTTCCCAGTTGGCTCATTTGCAGAATAACAAGAAGCATGAAGAAACGACAAAGATCGTCTAAAGGGCGTAGACCCATTTTAAGAGCAGAGTCGAACTCCAACTCCTTGATAGGTGTGACGAAGGAATGTAAGGGCATAGACCCGTAGAGACATGAGAGAGCAAACCTCAAGGATGATCTTGGAGCATGCAAATAAAGGAATAGATTGGGAAATATCTTATTTCCTTTATTTCACCCCGACCATGTTAAACTTTTCGGGTCGGTGTTTCTCCTTCATTTGCGAATCTAACAAATGATATTCTGCGAATGAGCGAGCTAGCGTAAGAAAAATGAAATATAAGGAGGGAGACACTCTTCAGAATCTCTCTGTCTCTTCGCTAACTTGGGTTAGCGGTCAAGAACTAATTTCAAGATTGAGCCTTTTTAAACGTTTTTAAACTTAGTAACTAATTGTTCATTAAATAAATACGTTGTTTTCAATTACAGGATTCCATCTTGAATAGAAAGGAAAATATCTTTCTATTCAAGATGGGACTGATAACTGCTTAGATTTGAGTATTTACATAGACTGAATAAACTGCGCTTTGCGTAATATTAGGATTCGCAAATAATGAAAGTGCATCATCACGGGTTAAAGGAAGACCAGGAATATTACTGGTCCATGCAATGGTAGCGGGAGCCAACGTATAGGCAGCATTATTTGAAACTAGCACATTGGTTGTGAATACTCCTTCTCCATCACTAGGTTTGCTTGAGAACACAATCGTCCCCGTTATCGAAGCTGTTGTTACAATTGTTATTGTTGCAATAACATCACCAGCAGCTGGAGAAACCGCATTATTAAACACATTTTTGCATATTTGATATAAATATGTGCCTGCGACCAAATTATTTACATTAATAGAACCTGATAAACCTGCAACTGTCCCGACTGTTCCAGCCACTACATAGGGTATAACATTAGATACTGCTCCAGGAGAACCAGCAATACGTTGGAATCCCGCATTGGTTCCACCAAACAAAATTACTTTAGTTGATGTTGTTGGCGTTGCTCCAGTTGCCCCCGTGGCTCCTGTCGCTCCGACTGCCCCAGCATCTCCCGTTGCCCCCGTCGCTCCTGTCGCTCCAACTGCCCCAGCATCTCCCGTTGCCCCCGTCGCTCCTGTCGCTCCGACTGCCCCAGCATCTCCTGTTGGCCCCGTGACTCCTGTCGCTCCGACTGCTCCAGCATCTCCTGTTGCCCCCGTCGCTCCTGTCGCTCCGACTGCTCAGCATCTCCTGTTGCCCCCGTCGCTCCTGTCGCTCCGACTGCTCCAGCATCCCCTGTTGCCCCCGTGGCTCCTGTCGCTCCGACTGCTCCAGCATCTCCTGTTGGCCCCGTGGCTCCGACTGCTCCAGCATCTCCCGTTGCCCCTGTGGCTCCTGTCGCTCCGATTGCTCCAGCATCTCCTGTTGGCCCCGTCGCTCCTGTCGCTCCGACAGTTGCTCCCGTTGCTCCTGTGGCTCCGACCGCTCCTGCATTTCCTGTTGCTCCTGTTGCCCCCGTCGCTCCTGTCGCTCCGACTGCTCCTGCATTTCCTGTTGCTCCCGTTGCTCCTGTCGCTCCTGTGGCTCCGACTGCTCCAGCATTTCCAGCTGGTCCCGTTGGTCCCGTCGCCCCTATGGCTCCAACTGCTCCTGCACTTCCAGCTGGCCCAGTGACCCCTGTGGTACCCGTTATTCCAAGCGTTCTAGCAAAAACTGTCGGTCCCGTGTCACCTGTTACACCTTGTGGACCAATATTATATTTAGGCGTTCGATACTTAACACGGATAATTTTACGAATAACTAAGCAACGCTTTTTATTTTTCTTTAGACAATGACCTGAACTTCTTTTCTTATTTCTCCTTCTTTTTCTACACTTTTTCTCATCATGATTATTCAATTTTCTTTATTGCACCTCCTTAACGTATTTTTGGGAACGATATTAAGATACGATTGTATAATATGCTCTTTTAAGGGGGTAAGTGATAATAATACACATTACAGAGAGTATGATAAAAAGTGCAAATGAAACAGTACAACTTCTCTTTGGTAATTTGCTGAATTTTAACTTTGGAGAGAATGAAGAGGGGCAGTTATTTTGCATAAGGTGTGATTTTTTTGTTTAAAAAAACCGATGTACATTTACGGGACTGACCCCCGTTTTTGATACAGGGATTAAAACACCTTATTAAATTAAAAAGCCAGTTGTCGATATTCAATCGGTGACTGGTTATTTAGTTTCGCTTAATACAGATTGCGTTATAGTAATAGATGTACTCTTTTACCATTTGTACAACGATTCAAGGTAGAACGTTTCAGCCAATCTTAATTCAACTGCTTTCAATTTAATTTCAAGTGGGTAGCTTACTCTTGTTGCCATTACAAAAACACCTCGAAAGTTGTCCTCTACATCTTACGATGTTTTGGAATCTTTTGAAGGTGTTTTGATTTGTCTCACGTTATGGGGTCAGTCCCATTTTGATTCCACTTTTTTCTGTCATTTTAAAGATTAGAACAAGAGATTTTATCCTCTCGCTAAATATCTCCTTAAATTACGTTCTAGCCATCCAAAGTCTTAGGGATTTTACTCCTTGCCAAGCTTTAAGAGACACCCTGGTTCGTATATAATAGATACTATAATACAAAGCTTGCCCAACTAACTTTCACATGCGAGGTGCACACATTATTATGGCAACCATCTACGATTTTACAGTGACAAAACCCAGCGGGGAGCGTTTTCCACTTTTTCAATTGGAAGGCAAACCTGTCCTCATCGTCAACACGGCAAGCAAATGCAAATATACCCATCAGTTTGACGACCTACAAAAGCTATATGATCGTTACAAAGATCAAGGGCTCCAAGTTATCGGATTTCCTTGCAACCAGTTTGCAAAGCAGGAACCTGGAAGCAGTGAAGAAGCGGCAGCCTTTTGCCAACTCAATTACGGCGTCAAATTCCCGATGTTTGCCAAACTCGATGTAAACGGTAATGAAGCACATCCGTTATTTGATTTTCTGAAGCAGACTGGTCCCTTTTCCGGTTTTGATGAATCCGATGTACAAGCCAAGCTGCTCAAGCTGATGATTTCCGAAAACACGCCAGAATGGCTGCATGGCAATGCGATTAAATGGAACTTCACCAAATTCCTTATTGATACAGAAGGGCACGTTGTCCAGCGCTTTGAGCCAATCGCTTCCATGGATGATATCCAGTCAGGTATCGAAGCACTTCTATAAATGTAAACAGCAGCGGTCCTCCGATAATATGTCGGAAGGTGGCTGCTGTTTTTTGCGCATGTAGACTCATATCAACCCATATCCAATTCAAGACCTATTCATCTATTTCAACGATGATATTAACGATGGATGCATCGTGATTTTTGATGCGAAGTGGCGCAGTGAAGGCAGATATAAGCTTTTTCCCAATCAAGGGAGCTGGATTGATATCCTCGTATATTAGCATGGTTGGTTCTTCGTATTTTTCATGATCCAAAAATGCATGATGGACAAAATATCCGTTGCTTTTGGCTTCAGTCAAATTTTCAATGCATAACGTATCGATCGCTACTGCTTTGCATTTTGGAAGTTTTTACGGATGAATTCTGCAGCCTCTGGTGATACAGCTGGAAAATGATTAGAATATTTTTCAAAATCACTCTCTCGATATTTCCAATAACCGGTATTGAATATCAACAAATCAGCTTCATGTAGATCTGTATATTCCAGCAGTTTATAAACAGTAATAAAACCGTTTGGACCAAGTGGACAATCAATTAATAAAGGCTTTTTGTATATAAAATCCTCAATTGGAACAGCATCGATCCCAGATTCCACCTCGCGATGGACACCCTTGCCTTAGACTATGGCTACAACTGCCTTCACCATTCGGGACCTGAACCCTAGGAGATAGCGCCCATACTGGGCGCACTAGAAGAAGCATCTAGCCTACAATTGTAGGTTGGATGCTTCTTTTGATATAAGTCATATATTAATATTCAACGCTAAATGTTCCTGATGATGTAGAAGATACTACTACAAATTTATGATAACCGTATAATTTAACTGATTTACTTTTTGAACCTTTTACTGTGCCTATTTTTGTGTGTTCCTTACCTTTTATATAACTAATATCAAAACTAGCGTTCTCATCATCAGCATTCACTTTAATTGTAACGTTACCATTACAATATATATCCTCAGTTTGGTTGTTAATTTTTTCAGAGTGTGCGCCTAGTAGTGAAAAATCTTTATTGATTTCTTGTATTTCATTTACTACAGATGTATTGTTAATTACTTCCTTCGCAAATATTGCTTGAGTAGGCATTAAAAGCAGTGCCATTGAAGTAAGTGTAGCAAGTACAGATTTTTGGAATTTTTTCATAGTTAACAGCTCCTTTTAATTTTTAGAGTGAATACGAATCATTTTGATATTTATATTTATTTATATATCACCACCTTTTAAAAAAAAGGTATTTATTCCTATTAATAGGATAACACAATTTTAATAGAAATAAATACCTTTATAGTATTTTTTATGAATGTTACGAAAATTTATTTTCGGAAGATTAATTTAAGATGACAAGTTCATTTGAATCTAGAAGACTTTTGGAAAACAAATTTTAATAACTCTATTAAAAGTAGAGTTAATGAAATATTAGTTTTAACAAAAAAAAACGGTCTAGAGGCAGCGTCAAGAATTATGTGTAAATGAAAATAACCTTAACTTGTAGAAGATGTTGCTAGGTGGTGGTAGTGAACATAGCTGCAAGTTCAGCTCGAGCCCGATCGAATTTAGGAAAACCATAAAAGGTAAAAAGATAGGGATTCTCTTGTAAGGATTTCACTACTTTTGGATAGCTTGCTTTCCATTTGGTACTATTCTTCGAGCGCTTTTCTGCCTTGTGCTTCGTATTCTGCGCGTTAGACAGCCTTAAAATCTTCACAAATGTCAGCTCGGTCACTCACCCTCACTTTATGTGCAAGATGACGTGCTACTTGTACGAAACAAGCTTGGTATTTCTAATTTGGATACACTTTGTGGATGGCAGAAGCCATCCCCTGTAAACCATCTGAAATAAAGAGCAGCACCTCTTGGGTTCCTCGAGCTTTCATATCTTGAAGAATTTCATTCCACACATAGGCGGATTCATTGGGTGTAATGCCATAGTTAATGACTTCCTTCGAACCATCTTCACGAATGCCCACAGCAACATACACGGCTTCTTTGGCTACCGTTTCTCGTTTCACAGGCACATAGATGGCATCCATATATACACAAACGTAACGGGGAGACAGCGGTCTTTTCATGAAGGCATCCACATGCTCTGTCATGACACGCGTCATATTGGATACGGTTTGTGGAGTGTAGTGATGACCGTACATTTTTTCAATTAAATCTGCAATCTCGGTCATGGTGACACCCACTTGGAACATGTGGATCACAAAGGATTCCAGTGCGTCATTGGAACGTTTGTAAGGAACCACCGCCTGCTGCTTGAATTCTCCGTTGCGGTCTCGGGGCATGTTTAGCTTTAAGTCCCCACACTCCGTGTGAAGTGTACGCACATAGGCTCCATTTCTGGAATTGCCAGAGTTTATGCCTGCTCGGTCGTATTTTTCATAGTCAAAGAAGCCTGTCAGTTCTGTTTCCAGCAAGTGACTCATGGCGGATTCCAGATGTGAACGGAACACCTCCGTCACATCCTGTTTACTGACTAGTGCTTCGACCAATTCTATTTTAAAATGATTCATAGGGAAGACCTCTCTTTGAATTGTTAGTCTGGTAACTTCAATTCTACAAGAAAAGTTCTTCCTTTTTTCATTGGTTTCTATTTACACATAATATTTTACGCTCTCACCATCTTCAATAAGAGATATCGCAATTGAGGAAGAGATTTTGATCACATAAAAAACCTATTGACTATACAAAAAATCGAGAAAGAAAAACGTCCTGATACTTTTCACGATAAAGGATTTGTCTTCGCAAAAACTGGCGAGTTTGCTGGTTTTCCAGAAGTCATAAAAATGGTTGAACTAGAATAAAGAGGCTCTTGAGATTATCAGGATTGAATCAGATTTAACACCTCACAGTCTTCGACACACTCATACTTCTCTTCTAGCAGAAGCTGGAGTTAGCTTGGAGCAAATAATGCAACGTCTAGGATATTCAGATGATAAAGTAACCAAGAAAATATACCTACACATGACAAAACCACAAAGAAAAGAGGCTTCTCAAAAGTTCAGCGAACTAATGAAAGCCTCTAAAAAATCAGATTAAAGTTAACAAAATGTTAACAGCGGAACTAATAACACGCCTAAACCCTTGATGTAAAAAGGGTTTTTGGCTATATTACATCATGCCGCCCATTCCACCCATACCGCCCATGTCAGGCATTCCTGGCTTTTCTGGTTCTGGTTTGTCAGCAATGACTGCTTCTGTAGTTAGGAACAAGCCTGCTACGGATGCAGCATGTTGCAATGCGGAACGAGTTACTTTCGCAGGGTCAACGATACCTGCTTCGATCATGTTTACCCACTCGCCAGTTGCAGCGTTGAAGCCGATGCCTGGTTGTTCTTTCTTCAAGCGGTCAACGATGACGGAACCTTCTTCACCAGCATTAGCTGCGATAGTGCGGATTGGTTCTTCAAGTGCACGAAGCACGATGTTTACGCCTGTTTTTTCGTCGCCTTCTACGTTTAATCCAGCAACTGCACCATATACGTTAACTAGTGCAACACCACCACCAGATACGATACCTTCTTCAACTGCAGCACGAGTTGCGTTTAATGCATCTTCGATACGCAATTTACGTTCTTTTAATTCAGTTTCAGTAGCCGCACCAACTTTAACTACCGCAACGCCACCTGCTAATTTAGCAAGACGTTCTTGTAGTTTTTCCTTGTCAAATTCAGAAGTTGTTTCTTCTAATTGAGCACGGATTTGGTTTACACGAGCTGTAATATCAGCTTTGTCGCCGTTACCATCTACAATTGTTGTGTTTTCCTTAGTTACACGCACTTGACGAGTAGTACCAAGCTGAGTGATTTCTGTGCTCTTCAGGTCAAGACCTAATTTTTCAGTAATCACTTGACCACCAGTTAATGCAGCGATATCTTGCAGCATTGCTTCACGACGGTCACCAAAGCCAGGAGCTTTAACCGCAACCGCGTTAAATGTACCACGCAATTTGTTCACAACGAGCATCGCAAGTGCTTCGCCTTCGATATCTTCAGCGATGATTACAAGCGGACGACCTTGTTGTACTACTTTTTCAAGTAGAGGCAAGATTTCTTGTGTACTGCTGATTTTTTTATCTGTGATCAAAATGTAAGGGTTGTCTAGGACAGCTTCCATTTTGTCTGTATCTGTAATCATGTATGGAGAAATGTATCCACGGTCAAATTGCATACCTTCTACAACTTCCAATTCAGTAGCGAATCCACGGGATTCTTCAACAGTGATTACACCGTCTTTACCTACTTTTTCCATTGCTTCTGCAATCAATTCGCCAACTTCATCATCCCCAGCAGAGATTGCTGCAACTTGTGCGATAGATTGTTTATCTTCGATTGTTTTGGATATCTTTTGTAGTTCAGCTACAGCAGCTTTAACCGCTTTGTCGATCCCTTTACGAAGACCAATTGGGCTAGCGCCTGCAGTTACGTTTTTCAAGCCTTCACGAATCAAAGCTTGCGCAAGTACAGTTGCAGTCGTTGTACCATCACCAGCTACATCGTTGGTTTTAGTTGCAACTTCTTTAACTAATTGTGCACCCATGTTTTCAAATGCATCTTCAAGCTCGATTTCTTTTGCAATCGTTACACCATCGTTAGTAATTAACGGGCTACCGAATTTTTTCTCCAGAACCACGTTGCGACCTTTTGGTCCTAACGTAACTTTTACTGCGTTTGCCAACGCATCTACACCATTAAGCATTGAACGACGAGCGTCTTCACTGAATTTAATATCTTTTGCCATTGTAAAATTACCTCCCTAAATAAATTGTAAGTCAGTATCTACAGTTAAAAAACGAAGAGCATCTTAGCGTAATTATTCAATTACTGCGTGGATGTCGCTTTCTTTCATGATTAAGTATTCTTTACCTTCGTATTTCACTTCAGTTCCTGCATATTTAGAGAACAAAACACGGTCTCCTTCTTTAACTTCAAGAGGAACTCTAACGCCATCTTTTAATACACCGCTACCTACAGCAATTACTTTACCTTCTTGTGGCTTTTCCTTTGCTGTATCAGGAAGTACTAGTCCAGATGCAGTTGTTTGTACTTGTTCGATCGCTTCCACCAAAACGCGTTCACCTAAAGGTTTGATCATGAATAATGTCCTCCTTTAAATATGTTGTGTTAATTTTATAAGCATTTTACACTCTGTTAGCACTCGATATGCTTTAGTGCTAACAACCAATTTTTATGATACTCAACTTGAGCCAAAATTTCAAGTTTCTTTGTTAATTTTTTAAAAGAAATTTTGCTAAGATGATCAAAACTAACTAAAACAGCATACAAAAAGACTCAATACGGAACCTCGTGCTAACACAATTAATGTATAGCGAAGGCACTTCGAGAGTATCCATCGCTAATCCATCTAGCACGATTTTCTATATTGAGCCAAAATAAATTTTAAGCACTATTTTAGGCACTAAGCATTAAAATTTCATTCTCCATTTAGTTTTATTTTACCCATAAGGACGGATTGTTATATTTCTGATCCAAACGCTTACTAAACCATCTACCATTTAAAACCTTGGAAATAATATCCTGCTTAGTTTCTGCAGAAATACTATGATCTTGGTCCATCGCATTTAATACGCTCTCATACGTATATGGCTTGTTTGACATGTAAGCTAATGCTTTAAAACGGTTTGCATCTAAAATCATTAACGATTGGCCATCCATTTCATTACTGTTTGACCATGGATTCCAGTTTGTTAAACCTTGTCCATTTGGATTTCCCGTCTTCAAGAAATTAGAAATATAACCTCTAAATACGCGGCTTAAATCTTTAGCTCCTTCGGTTTTGTAGCCATCACCAACTAGTGTAGCATAGTTCTGATTGTCTGGCTGTAGGAGTGGGACAAAGACACCATGATACGCACCAAATGTAGCAAGCTCTTTCCCTGCAACATAAGCGTCCTTACCAAAGTTAATTTCTAGCCCATAAATATCAGACTTATAAAATGGAGCCATTTTTTGAGCTGATTCCTTCACATTAAATAAGCTATAGAGCTCTCCGCCGTATTTGTTCACAAAATCATATTCTGCAACTTTACTTGGATTTGTATTGATTTCGTTGCTCGCCACATCTTTTGCAAAATAAGCATCAAATCTTCCGAATAATGAAAATTCATTAGCACCAGTTAACATTAGTAATGGAACAGAATTGTAGGTTGTTGTGTTAAAGCCCTCTTTTGGCAATACATAACCATCGTTATACAGATGTGGGAATACACTCATTCTAATTCCTGCGTTCCCCATCAATTTAGCCAGCTTTTCTGCTGGAACAGAATATAAGTAGTCCTTCACATCACTACCCGTCGTAAGTAACCATTGATAAGCTTCAGCTTCTGTAGCTTTAACCTTATCTTCTACAACCAAAGGTGCGATCGCTTTTGCAAATACTTTAGCACTATCTTCTTTATTCGCAATGCTCATGCCACCACTAAAGGAAATCGCTTTATGAAACTTTCCTTTAAACACAGGTGACGCTAAAATTGCCATCACATCACGACCACCAGCCGAAAAACCTGATAATGTGATATTGTTTGCATCTCCACCAAAGTGAGCAATATTTTCTTTGATCCAGTCTAAAGATTTAGCAATATCCAAAAGTGCATAGTTGCCAGAATCCTCTAGCTTATCGCCTGTATTTAGAGCTGGCAGTGGGTTAAAACCTAAAGGTCCAAGACGATAATTAACAGAAATAAAGATCGCATTCATATCCTTCACAAAAGAATTCCCTGTAATTTCGCCAGAGATTCCTGTCTGGTTATTTCCACCATGAATATATACAAATACCGGAAGCTTGCTGTTTGCATTGTCGGGACGATAAATATCTAAGTTTAAAGCGCTTTCAGAACCGATAATATTTTTACCGCTAAGTTGAATCGCAACATCCCCTGGTTTAGTCGCATCTAATTCGCCAGACCATTTAATAGGATCTACAGGCTTTTTCCATCTCTGTTCACCTGTGGTTGCCCCACCATAAGGGACCCCTTTCCACACTAAAGCTTGGTTTAGTTCATCCTTAACCCCTTTAACCTTACCAAATTTCGTTTCCTGTACAATGCCTGGCTTATAAACAGCAGTAACCTGTGTATTGATTTGCTGGTTTGCACTTACTTGCTGTGGTGCAGTGTAGAAGCTAGTCATTGAAGTTAGCATGACTGCACTTAGTAGCAATGCAATGATTTTATTCTTTTTCTTCATGTTGAAACCCTCCCTGTACGTATTCTCTTAAGTTGCCATGAATCCAAAATGAATGTACCCATGTCCCCCCCCTTTATTTTTGAAAGAAAATACAGATAGACGCAAAAAAACCCAAACCAATACAAACGCTGTTGTATCAGTCTAGGTTATGCCCAAAGTAAGGTTACATCCCTATCTGTAAGAGGAATATATCATATTTTGAAAGCACTTGCAATTCAATTTTATAGGGAAAAATAAGGGAATTCTAAGCCTTAGTAATCTTGTATAATTATACAAAAAACCATACTAATACAAGGTTTTTAACTTCTAATTACTAACCTCTATAATCTAAATTGCCCTGTGACCATAAGCAATGCTTCGGGTAGTTGTTCCATAATCGCGGCTAGGTTCTCATGCACACCTTTTGGTGTTCCTGGCAAGTTCACAATTAAGGTACGTCCACGTATACCTACAATTCCACGAAAAAGCATCGCACCTGGATTTTTTTGCATTGCTGAATAACGCATTGCTTCTGCCATTCCTGGCACCTCTCGCTCAATTACACGACGAGTCGCCTCTGGGGTGACATCACGAATCGCCAACTCTGTACCCCCTGTAGTAAATACTAGGTCAGCATGGAAATAATCCGTCATTTCAATTAATGCTGCAATAATTTCATCTGGTTCGTCAGGAACGATACGGTATTCAACTATTTCGCCCCCTAATTCCTCTTCGACAAGCTCTCGGATAACCTGAGCACTCGTATCTTCACGTTCACCTCTTGATCCTTTATCACTTGCCGTCAGAATTGCTGTCTTCCAAATCATGAAGCCACTCCTCCCATCCACTTAGAACTACAAATCACATTTTAAAGTTAGTTATTATTTCCATTTATATATTAAAAATTTATGGTTAAACCTAGCTAGTATTTGTTAACACTTGTACACTTTTTCACTTGTAATTAACATATTTACTTTAAAATCATGTGGGGCTATAGGTACCTCGTTGATAAGCTGTTCCTTAAATAATAAGGAGACTAACAACGGATGTTTGTCATCTACACCTGCATCTTCACCCTTAGCATCCTTGTTCAACTGGGCGATAAATCTATCATAATAACCACCACCATATCCAATACGTCCACCTGAGACATCATAAGCTAAGCCTGGGACGATGACGAGGTCAATTTCATGATATCGTGCTGGGGGCAAAACTGGACTATTGGGTTCGGGTTCAGAAATCCCCATTTTATTGACAACGAGCGTTTGATTAGAATGTAGCTCATGCAATTGAAGCAATGTTTTAGAAGCTACGCGTGGGACAACAAGAGTATCCCCAGCCTGCAAACAATGCTGGATTAAATAAGAGGTATCTAGCTCGTGTCCAAATGAGAGATAACTAAATACAGTAAGCGGTCGATCTAAATTACAACGCAAAGGTAACATAACCCGCTCAATTAAAAGCCTGTTCGCAAGCTCACTCTCTGTGACGCGAGTGTGTATAGACTTACTGGAAAGCAGTTCCCTCATGTTATGTCGAAGCTGTTTTTTCTTATCTGTAAGCTCCATTTTCCCTTTTGACGTCCTTCCAATTCTTAGTCCATTCTCATCTTAGTGTATCATTGTTACTCCAAAATGAAAACAAAGCAAAGCAAATCATTTTACAAATGACCCCATTTTGTTCAAATTGCCATATCTAGTTTAATGTTAATCCCAAAAAACTACATGTGGTATATAAATAGCTAAATTTTTAAATTTTAATAACGTTGCTGCTTTATGAAAATAAATCATCTTGCCATAACTCCTCAATGCAAACCTTCTTCATTTCATGTAAACTAATACTATAGTGTTTTGTTGATTAGGAGGATTAATACAAAGATGCTGCTTCAAGCTAGTAATATAAGTAAATTATTTGGAATTACACCGATATTAAGTGGGATTAACCTGCAAGTCCTTGAACGAGATCGAATTGGACTGGTTGGAGTCAATGGTGCAGGTAAATCTACGTTATTACAAATTTTAGCTGGTGAATTATCTCATGATGGGGGACAAATTTTTAAATCAAAGGAAACAACGATTGGTTACCTCCCACAAAATAGTGGTCTACAGTCCAACCTGACGATTTGGGATGAGATGCTGACGGTATTCGAGCCTGTGCTTCAAGCAGAGCGTGAATTAAGACAGATGGAAGTTGAAATTGCCAATCCATCTCAAGCTGTAAATGAAAAGGCATATGAAGCCTTGTTAGAACGCTACGCACTTAAATCTGATTGGTTTAAGGATCATGGTGGTTACGAAATTGAAACGCGTATTCGTAGTGTGCTTCACGGGATGGGTTTTGGACAATTCCCACCTGATACACTTATTTCTACTTTAAGTGGTGGACAAAAAACGCGCCTTGCATTAGCACGTATTTTGCTGCTAGCTCCAGATTTACTTATGCTGGATGAGCCTACAAACCATCTTGATATCGAGACATTAACGTGGTTAGAGGACTACCTTCGCAATTACTCTGGTGCACTATTAGTTGTTTCTCATGACCGTTATTTTCTTGATCGACTTGTTACAGCCATTGTCGAAATTGAGCGGCACCAGTCACGTAAATATACGGGCAACTATAGCAAATATATTGAATTAAAGGCAGCTGAATACGAAAGCCAACTCAAAATGTACGAAAAGCAACAAGACGAAATCGAAAAAATGGAAGATTTTATTCGCAAAAATATTGTTCGTGCATCTACTACAAAACGAGCACAAAGTCGTCGTAAAGCGCTTGAAAAGATGGATGTGATGGATCGTCCACTTGGCGATTTAAAGCGGGCTAACTTCTCATTTGAAGCTGAAATTATGAGTGGTAAGGATGTTTTACAGGTAAAGGATATTAGCTTTGCTTTTAAGCCGGGAGAAACCCCGTTATTCAAACATGTTTCCTTTGAAATGCGTCGTGGTGAAATGATTGCACTAATTGGGCCAAACGGGATTGGAAAATCTACCTTACTAAAAATGCTAACCAATGAGTTTAAACCTTCATCAGGTAATATCAATTGGGGAACTAAAGTTAAAATCGGCTATTATGATCAGGAGCAAAGTCATTTAAATCCAAGTAATACGATTTTAGAGGAAGTATGGAGCGCCTATCCTCATCTTGAGGAGGTTCGTATTCGCAGTGTACTTGGTAACTTCTTGTTTAGTGGCGACGATGTACTGAAGAAGGTATCTGCGTTAAGTGGTGGCGAAAAGGCACGTGTCGCTTTGGCTAAGCTAATGTTATTACGTGCTAATGTTCTGATTTTGGATGAGCCTACAAACCATTTAGATTTATTTAGTAAGGAAGTATTAGAGTCTGCTTTGCTTGATTATGATGGTACATTACTATTCATTTCACATGACCGGTATTTTCTTAACAAAATGGCAGAACGAATCGTTGAATTACATCCAAATGGCGCAGAGCATTTCCTGGGTAATTATGACGATTATATTGCGAAAAAAGAAGAACTAGCGGAGTTAGCTGCCGAATTAGCAAACGAAGAAACAGTTAAAAACAAAAAAGTCGAAGAACTTACCTCCTCCACCAATGCTACCTCTCCTAAAAGTGGTGCGATTGCTTTTGAAGCAGATAAGCAGGCAAAACGAGAGGAACGAGCTAGAGCAAGACGAATTGAACAACTTGAGGAACAAATAGCAGAGTTAGAGGGTAAAATTGAAGCGTTGGAAGCCGAATTAACTTTACCAGAGGTTTATCAGGACTACGTTGCTGTTCAAGAACGACAGGTTGCGATTGATAACCATAAAAATGAACTCACCAACGTATATGAAGAATGGGAGTCTTTATTGTCTCAATAATTATATACAGTGTTATCCACAGAAATTCAAAGGTTTACAACAAACACTTAAGCGGCTGAAAAAGCCGCTTTTTCTATACTCAAAATTTTTTAGACATAAAATGTTCACTTTATCCACTTAGTTATGCACATTATCCACAATTTATTGAAAATAACTTGATTTATTTGCAAAACAATTAATTCAAGCTGTTGGATCAATGCTTTCAGCTTTTTCAGAAAATGTTACTCACTATCTGTGAACAAAATTATTCACAAGGAGTCATTCACCTCTAGCAAGAGCTCCTACAATTCACATTCTACACTCCACATTCTACCTTCTGACCATCTAACTTTCTAAACCTATGATCTACTGATCTTCCATTACTCGAAAGTTGTCAAATGAATATCATGCTCGGAGCTTAATTCCATTTTTATATTTCCTTTTGCCTTACTACCTACAATTTTTATTCGGTATTCTGTTGTTGGCTTTAGAGTAATTGAAGTTGTTTTTGCTTGACTACCTTCACTCAGCACATTGATTTCAGTAGTCTTATTATCAGCGCTAACTATAATCGTTTTAAATTTACCGCCTTTAATTTGTTGGTCTATATTAATTTTCAGCTCCTGCTCTATATCGGAGCTTATAATCCAGAACGTATCAACACCTGTGAACGTACTAAACTCTACAGATAATTTTTTATCTGTTATACTTTTTTTTGCGGTATTGGTATAGGTATACGTATTAGATTGCTGGACTAAACGATCATCGTTATTGTAAACCTCCTCTTGAACTACCTTAGTACTGTTAAACGTACAACCTGATATTATGAATAAAGCTAACAATATAAATCCAAAAGCACCCCTACGTCCGATAGTAATCTTATATGTTTTATGCAAACCTCAACACTTCCTTTATATAAATTTTTAAATTCTTGAAAGTTAGTTATGTAATGACTACAATATAAAATGAATACTGAGATAACAATCCATAAAATAAAATAATCAGCATTCATTCAAAGGAGATCTAAATATGAGTTATGATTACCAAGGTATTTCCCATATCGATAGCGAGGAATTGTATGAATTATTACAAGAAACTACCAATTCACATCTTATTATCGATGTTCGTGAGCCCCATGAATATGAGCAAGCTCATATTCCCGGCATTCCTTTAATTCCGATGGGCAATTTTCCACAATATGCAGATCAGCTTGATAAAGAGCGAGAATATGTCTTTGTATGTCGCAGTGGTCAAAGAAGCTTTGAAGTTGCCAACTATTTACAGCAATTAGGCTTTCAGCATGTTCATAATTTAGATGGTGGTATGCTTGGCTGGATGTATGAGACGAAGTCAGGGCTAGAGCATGTTATTACAGGACTAAATGAGCATACAAGTCTTGAACGTCTAAAACCCTAATCTTTAAGCAGACATGGTTTTTCTTTGGGATCAGTACTTCGTTAAGGGATTGAACGCTGATTCCAAAATCCTTCTCCCACTTCACTCCTCTTTACTTCAATTTTTACTTCACTCTTTTTTTGCTTCTCACCTTTTCATCTTGACCTCCTCTTTTGTCCTACCTTTTTTCATTTCAATGTTGCACAAAATCGATTTACTACAAACTCCTTTCACAAAAATGTCAAATTCGTTACTTTTTTTGCTGAACAAAACAGGATTTTGGAGTAGTATGTCGAAATGTATCATTTGGCGAAGGAAAATATTAGGTAATGAGGTTTTGTGATGATAAATTTTAAATTTAAATTAGGCCGTCCTAAAAACAAACGATATTCCATTATGATCGTTCCTGAGGGCAGCCAACCTGTTATGCGCTTTAAGCTTACTTCTTTTTATGTTATTGCTGGTAGTGTGGCCGCAGTCATCATGATTTTGACGATGTTGGTTCTTTTTTATATGAATCAAGCTCACTCTCAGAAAATAACTACTTTACAAGCTAAGCTAGACTCGTCTTCAGATGAACTTAAAACAACGATGGTAAATAAAGATCAAGCAATGGATGAGTTACTTTCTCAGCTGCTAGAGCTATCAGAGCAATCTAAAAATGTAGAGTCTAAAATGGCCGAGCTTCAAATCCTAGAAGCAGAATTAAAACAAATGACGAATAAAAATGATGGCAAGGATGCAGCCATTACTAGCTTCTCTACTAAACAAAAAGATTTAACCCCTCCTTCAGCTTTAGATGGGGTGGGTGGTGAAGATATTGAAATGACACCACAAAACATTGCTGCACTCATTGAGCAAACAAAGCAAAGTATCGAAAATACATTGCAAACTGCACCAGCCTTACAATCTAGCTTAGAGAAAACTAAACATTCTGTGAAGCAATATCAGACGTTGCTAGCAACAACACCTACATATTGGCCAACAGTATCAACACGGATCACCTCCCATTTTGGGAGTCGTAAAGATCCGTTTACAGGTAGAGTTAAATATCATGGAGGTTTGGATGTTGGTGGAGAAGTGGGCGACCCAATCTATGCCGCAGCAGATGGCAAGGTGACTGATGCTGGGGTAAGTACTTCTAGAGGAAACTATATTGTTATCTCTCACCCCTCTGGCTTGCAAAGTCACTACATGCATTTAAATGCTGTTTCAACAACAACGGGCGCAACTGTAAAGCAAGGTGAAGTAATTGGAGAGCTTGGAAACACAGGTCGGAGCACAGGCCCACATCTGCATTTTGAAATTGTTAAGGATGGGGTACTCGTTGACCCTGCTGATTACATAATCCCTAATAGAGAGGAAGTTTCGAACTAAATGTTTAAAAGCAAAGTAAAAGCAACAAAGGTAGATCCTAATACGACAGATACAATTATCGGGGAAGGCAGCAGCTTTGAAGGAAATATTAAATCTGATGCTGGTCTAAGGGTAGAAGGACAAATTAAAGGGGACATTGAGTGCCAAGGTGATGTGACTATCGGTGAAAAAGGGCTTGTCCATTCCAATATTAGCGCACGTAATATTATTATTGCAGGTACTGTGCATGGGAACGTTCATGCGACAAACAAATTGTCCATTAACGCCAAAGGGAAGCTATATGGGGATATTGTAACTCATACTTTATGTATTGAAGAGGGTAGTATTTTTGAAGGGACAAGCAAGATGGAAAACGTCACTGAGTCCAATGGCAATAGCAATATGAATGCTAACGCTAAATCAACAAGCGAAGCCTCTTCTTCTAAGTCTACACCTAAAGGAAATGATTAACTAGCGAAGAGAGAGATTCTGAAGATTGTTTGTTTGCTTCAATAAAAAGGGCTCTGAATAAATGAGTGGTTGACAATCACAATCACAATCACTCATTTTATTCTGAGCCCTCCTACTTCTGATTTACACCGACCAAGCCTCTAACGAAAACGAAGGCTCTCCTTTAAGATCCAAGGAAGAGAATTGCCCCCTTTTCCATTTCAAATATGCAGCCGCACCAATCATCGCGGCATTATCTGTACAATATTTAAATGGCGGAATCACAAGTGCAATGCCTTCTGTTTCTGTTCGTTTTGTAAGTTCCTCTCTTAGTCCACGATTAGCAGCTACGCCACCACACAATAGCAATTGCTTCGCACCTGTCTCTTTGACTGCTCTAATCGCTTTTTCAACTAAAACCTCAACGACCGACTCCTGAAATCCACGCGCAATCGCAGCTTCGTAGCCAGTTTCTCCACGCATTTTATGCTGATTCACTAGGTTTAGTACAGCCGATTTTAAACCACTAAAGCTAAAATCATAGCTATCTGGCTCCAGCCATGCACGTGGCAATTTCTCTGCTTCCTTCGATTCCTTTGCCAATGCATCCACATAAGGCCCACCTGGGTACGGAAAACTTAATGCTCGTGCGACCTTATCATAAGCTTCTCCCACAGCATCATCACGTGTTCGACCTAACCAGCTAAACTTCCCTTCTTGCTCCATAAGAACAAGTTCAGTATGTCCACCTGATACAACGAGAGCAACAGCTGGATACACGATTTCCTCTACGAGTTGATTGGCATAAATATGCCCTGCAATATGATGAGTCCCAATAAGGGGCTTATTCCAAGCAAAGGCTACACTTTTAGCTGCCATAATCCCTACTAGTAGCGCTCCTACTAACCCAGGTCCCTCCGTTACTGCAATAGCAGATAACCGCTCAGGCGTTACGTTTGCTTCTTCAAGCGCCTGTTCTATCATTAGTGTGATGCTTTCCACATGCTTACGAGAGGCGACCTCAGGTACAACTCCCCCAAAAGCTTTATGGATTTCAATCTGACTTACAATTAAATTAGATAATACATCATTTCCATTTTTAACGACTGCCGCAGATGTCTCATCACAGCTAGTTTCAATCGCCAAAATGTAGCAATCCTCTTGATTTGACAAATTACGTCGCTTCCTTCCCTTTATCCCAATGTTCAATAGCAATTACCTAGTGATCTAGTGAACAATATCTGAAATTTGATCTAGCTCGCACCACATGATCATGGCATCTTCATTGTTATCTGAATAATATTTTGGCCTTACCCCTTGCGAATAAAAGCCTAATTTACGATACAACGCTTGGGCAATATGATTAGACACACGTACCTCCAGTGTCATTCTTTCCATTCCCAATTCACGTGCCCACATCATTAGTCTACGTAGTAATGTTTCTCCTAAATGAGCACCTCGATATGAGGTTCGCACTGCAATATTTGTAATATGAGCTTCATCCATGACTGTCCACATGCCAGCATATCCGATCACTTCTTCATTCAGCTCCATAATTAAATAATGTGCAAAATGATTTTGTATAATTTCATTGCGGAACGCTTCCGCACTCCAAGGTAATGTAAAAGCTTCGTGTTCAATGATCATAATGGCATCAATATCATCCAAGGTCATCTCACGAAATGTAACTTGATTAGAATTAAATAGGTTTAATGCTGCCATATGCTCTCTCCTTTACTTCCTAGCAAGTAAAGCCGCTTCAGCTTCAGCAAGTTGCGTATAATTGGGTACTAACGTATGTGCTTCATCATGTTGACCTTGTTCAAATGCATGTTCACCACATTGTCCAATCCATTTTGCACTTAACTCATAGGCAAAAATATGTAATGCGTCACCCAGCTTATCCCCAAGCGTATCCATTATTGTTTTTGTATGCATTTCTGTAGTTTCACCAACAAACCAGATCCCTGAAGGTTTATCCTCTTCCTTTAAAGCATCCCATTTATTAGCTAGATTTTCACACCATAGTGACATAAGGGTAATCCGATCAGACTCTAATTTCAGAGGGATCTTTCCGGAGAAATCACCTTGCTCTAGCTGATACAATCCTGTATATACTTGCCCACGCCGAGCATCTACTAATGGAATTACCCAATGGGAAGACTTGTTATCCACTAATTCGGAAATTCCCTCACACTCCGCCTGTTTTAAGGATAGAGCGGTAGCCAAACCACCTAATGCTGTTGCTGCAAGACTAGATACCCCAACGATCGGAATATTTAGACTCCAAGCCAATGTTTTTGCTGTTGTAACCGCGATACGGATACCTGTATAAGAACCCGGTCCTACACCTACTGCAATCAAATCCATATCTTTAATGTTCAAGCCTGCTTGATTTAATGTATCTTCAATTCCTTTCATCATATGAATGGAATGATTACGCTCTGCTTGAGTGTTACTTTCAAAGACTTGTCCCACTGCATTTTGGACTGCGACGGCGAGTGTAGCTGTAGACGTATCTATCGCTAATACCTTTTTAGTCTGTTTATTATTTTCCACCTATAAAACCCCATTTTCCTGCATAGTTGCAACCCATTTTTCATACATCAAGCCTGTTCCATAAATAAAAAAGCGCCGTTCAAACTCCGAAACCGTCTCAATCTCAATGCGCAATAGCTCCGTAGGAAGTAGCTCTTCAATGACACTTGCCCACTCCACGAGTGTGACGCCTGTCCCATAAAAATATTCATCCAGCCCTAATTCATCAGCCTCATCTATCGACAATCGATAAACATCCATATGATAAAAAGGAAGTCTTCCTTCATATTCCTTAATAATTGTAAATGTAGGACTATTCACTAACTCCTGCACTTCAAGCCCCTTCGCAAATGCCTTGGAAAACGCTGTTTTTCCTGCGCCTAAATCACCATCTAACCCAATGACAGTACCTGGCAAGGCTTGCCTTGCTAAATAAGCCGCTAATGTGGCGGTTGCATTATAATCTTTTGCTTCATATACAAACTGTGCCGAAGCTTTTATATCCAATCGTGAAACCACCTTTATGCTCTACTTTATCAACCTGTATTTTCCCATTATATCGACCATAGTCAACACCCGCAAGTGTAATAGCCATATACAGCAACCAAGGATTAAAGCCGTATCCCTCGGGTAAACTAAAGTAACAATCACAGTGAAAGGAGCACTTTTACATGCATACGGTATGGAAAGGGGCAATAAGCTTTGGCTTAGTTCACGTCCCCGTTAAAATGTTTTCTGCAACAGAAGATAAAGACATTTCCATGAAATATATTCATAAAAAATGTGGCAGTTCTCTTTCTTATGTTCGGCGTTGCCCTGTATGTGAAGAAGATGTTGCTTGGGAGGATATTACGAAGGGCTACGAATACGAAAAAGGAAAATATGTGCTATTTGAAAAACAAGAGCTGGAGCAGCTTTCCGCACAAGCAGAGAGAAACATTATTATTTTAGATTTTGTTGACCTACATGAAATCGATCCAATTTACTTTCAAAAAACATATTACTTATCTCCCGATCAAACTGGCTCCAATGCCTACAAATTGTTAATGGAAGCCATGCTTCAGTCTGGAAAAATTGGGATCGCAAAGGTTGCGATTCGTTCCAAAAGCAGCTTGGCGGCCATACGTGTGATGGATGGGTGTCTGGCTATCGAAACGATGTTTTTCCCTGATGAAATCCGCCCAATTGCACAGGTGCCTAACCTACCAGAAGCTGCAGTGGTTAATGATAAAGAGCTAACGATGGCGAAGCTATTGATTGAACAGCTTTCAACACCATTTGAGCCAATAAAATATAAGGATGATTACCGAGAAAACCTGCAAACCTTAATTTCGCAAAAGGTCGCAGGCGAAGAGGTTACACTTGCACCAGCGAAGCAGGAAAATAACGTGATCGATTTAATGGCAGCGCTCCAAGCAAGCATCGAGGCGGCCAAACCAGCGCCAATGATTACAGATACAGGTGAGGCAACAAAAGCATCCACCCGAGGTAAGGCAAAAACAACCAAAAGTAAAACTACTGCCACGCCAAAAGGGAAGAAAAAGGCTTGAGCAGAAAAGACAGAAAAGTAAAAACTGCATCAATTATTGAGATGTTATACATTCATAAGCTGGCTTATGTGCGATCCCCTGCAACACCGGATGTCTTAACGTATAATGTGGCGTCCATTGCATATAATTTACCTTTACACTCACAAGAGGCTCCACCCATAGAGCCTCCTTTGTGCGGTCAGGCTTATTGATAAAAGGCATCTTGCTTATCTTATGGTTTTGAAGCTGTTGCACTAACGCTGACCATGCACTCTGATTTAACATTCCAGGTCCAACATGTCCAACATAAATAAATTGTCCCTGCTCATTAAATAAACCTAATAATACAGCATTATATCTGCCATCCTTCATACTCAAACCGCCAATCACTGCATACAAATCAAAACCAAGCTTAATTTTACGCCATCTGCCATCTTTCCCCCCACAAGCATATGTACTATTTATTTCCTTGCAAACAATGCCCTCCCACTCTTTTTCTTTCATTATGTTTAATAAGGGTAAGCTTTGCTCAGAGGATACACTGGGAACTAACTGAACACGCTCGGACGGCATAAGAATTTCCTTTAGCTTTTGCTGTCTAGTGATTAGAGGCAAATCATTGATCCATTCGCCATTTAAATACACCAGGTCAAATACCATATACACAGGATGAATACTTCGGATAGCTGAAGCGATTTGCATGTCCTTCCTTAAGCTATCTCGCTTCATAATGCCATGAAAGGAAGGCTTACCTTGCTCCAACACGATCATTTCGCCATCTAAAATAACCGACTTGGCCTTACAATAGGAATGGATATCCCTAAATTCAGGATATTGCTGTGTGCGTTCGTTTCCTTTGCGATTAATGAGCTTTACCTCTGTCCCATCGTAATAGGTCAATATTCTAACCCCGTCCCATTTAATTTGGGACAACCATCCATCCCCACTCGGAATATCCTTAGCAGAGATCGGTTCGAACGGGACAATGACAGGCAACTGCATAGTTAATTCTCCTTTCCTCTCAGTGAAATCGTTAGCTCATAGTTTCCCCACACTTTGGGAATGCTATCCTAGGTCGAAGAAGGGAGGGTTAAAGCATGGCCGTTTCATCTCATTTGATCATCAAAGTAGATCAGCATGACATCAAAATTACAAATCCAAATAAGCTATTATGGCAAGAAATGGGCATCACTAAATCGATGTATTTAGAAAAGCTAACGGTACTTTTCCCTTATTTATTGGCACGCTGTAACAACCGTTTACTAACTACGATCCGTTATCCACACGGCGTACATAGCAAATTTTTTTATCAAAAAAATGCACCAGAACCACTCCCCTCCTTTGTCACTACCGCTTGGGAGGAAAGTATACATTATGTCGTGCTTGATCAGCTAGCTACGCTGTTATGGTTAGGAAATTTAGCCTGCATTGAATTTCATCCGTCGCTCCATTTTGTAGGGGAGCATTTACCTTGCGAATGGATTATTGACCTTGATCCGTCTCTGCCAGAGGAACCACGCATTATGGAAGCAGCATGGAATGTTGGGCAGGTATTAAACTCATTAGGCATTCAGTCGATTCCAAAAACGTCAGGGGCAACTGGCGTCCAAATCATTGTCCCAATTCAATATGGCATCACCTTTGATGAATTAAGATCACTTGGTCATTTTATCGCGCAATATACGGTTCAAAAGTATCCACAGCTATTTACAATCGAGCGGTTAAAAAAGCATCGCGGTGATCTAATTTATTTTGACTACCTCCAGCACTACAAGGGCAAAACGTTAGCTTCTGCTTATACGCCTAGAGCGAATGAAGCTGCTTGTGTATCTACGCCATTAACGTGGGAGGAGGTCGCACAAAATCCACGTCCCTCAGACTATCATCTACTTAATATAGAGGAACGATTACAGCAAAAAGGCGATCTAATTGCCACAGTAGCACCTCAAGATTTAAAATCAATTATTGCCCAGCTAGGTAAAATCAAAGGCTAAAGTTTTGCTACAATAAAGGGGAAACAAGACGGGCTAATAGCTCCGCTCCTTTTTGTAACCTCGGGCGAAGCTGGAATTCCCGCAACTCTATTCTTTTACTATGTTCCAAATCTTGTTTGAAATCTGTAATTAGCTCGGAAACTGAATTTTCATCAAACAACAAAGCAATCATTTCAAAATTATAAAAAAAGCTACGCATATCCATATTGGCTGTACCCACCGATCCAAGCAGAACATCAATAATAATAATTTTGGCGTGGACAAAGCCTTTTGTATATTGATAAAACTCGACCCCTGCAAGCATAAGCTCCTCTACATATGATAATGAAGCGAGCTGCACAATACGACTATCCCCTTGATAAGGAATAAGCACCTTCACCTCTACCCCACTCACCGCCGCCGTTTTTAGGGCTGTTCTTAACGCTTCATCTGGAATAAAGTAAGGCGAAGTAATCCAGATTCGTTCCTTTGCCGCGGAAATAGCACCAAAATATAGCTCCTGCACCGTATCCCAATGCTGATCAGGCCCACTAGTTAAAATTTGCACCTGTTTATCCACATTGCAGTTATGCGCAGGATACAAATCCTCACTTACTACGACTTGCTCCGAAACAAGTGACCAATCATCCAAAAACGTATTTTGCAAAAAATAGACGGCATCTCCCCTTAATTCAAGGTGTGTATCTCGCCAAAAACCAAGCTTTGGAGATAATCCTAAATATTCATCCCCAACATTAATCCCACCCATAAATCCAATCTTACCGTCCACAATTAATATTTTTCGATGATTCCGATAATTCACTCTTCGATCAAGCGTAGCAATCCATGGTGGTAAAAAAGCTCTAACCTCAATCCCAGCACGACGCATTTCTGCAATAAAGGAGGTCTTCAGCTTATAACTGCCTAACCCATCATAAATAACACGTACCTCCACGCCCTGCATCGCTTTACGAATCAGCACTTCTTGAAATCTAGTTCCAATTCCATCATGACGGAAAATATAAAATTCCATATGAATATGGTATGTTGCCTGTTCCATCGCATTTAGCATGGCGGCAAATATTTTTTCAGATTCACTCATGACCTTCACTTCGTTATGGCCTGTAATTGGATTTTCAGAAATTTTTGTTAATAGTCCAAATAAACGTGTCTGATCGCTAAATGCGGGATATCTCATCTCAGAAATATGGTGAATGATTTTCGACTGACGAAATACCGTTGATTTGAGCATTTGAAAAATACTCGTTCCTCTCAGACGGATTGTTCTTCTTTTCTTATATTCCTGAGCAATAAAATAGTATAAAACAAAACCGATGATGGGGATGAGGAATAGGATGAACATCCAAGCCATTGCCTTTCCCGGATTACGAAACTCTACAATCAATATGGTAGCAATTTGAAATATAAATGCAATTAATAGTAATAAGAGCCACTCCATATACTCACCTCTTCCTCAATCAGCATTAACCAGCTACGTTCCTATTTATTCATCTTTATTAAAATAATAATAGACATGTTTCGAAAGTTAGACGAATAGATAATGGTAAAGTGATATTTTATAGAAAGGAAGGGGATGCGATGAAAAATACTAATCTTAGTCGACAAATGACCATACTGGTTGTAAGAGAAGCTCATCAGCCTGTTAGACAAATTCAATTGTCCAAGCCACTCATCATCGTCGTTCCAATGGTCGCCCTACTTTCCATCTCAGGCTTAATTGTTCATATGAAGCTGCAATCCAATCAACAAATCGCACAACTACAACAGCAGGTCTACGCCCAGCAATACCAATTTGATGTCGTCGTCACAAATAAAGAACAGGCGATCACACGGCTCCAAAATGAAGTGATTCAACTGTCAGCCGAAGCCAAAAATATGGTAGGAAAATTAGAACGTGTCTCTGCTCTTGAGGATGAGCTACAACGCTTTATTAATAAATACCACACAGGCAGCAAGGTTCCTGCTTCGGCGTCTAAGGATAGTGATGACTTTAATGGATTAGGAGGTGAGTTTATCGCAGTGCATGACAATGAAATAGATCAGCTTGCTATTGAGACACACCAAGACTATGAGATGATTAACAAAATGTTAAATGAAATGGAAAAAAATTTACCAATTACATTGAAGCGTGCTAGACAGACGCAATATAGCTTATCTGGTACACCCTCAGGTTGGCCTACGTTATCGACACGACTGACCTCCAACTTTGGTTATCGTACTGACCCTTTTTCAGGTAAAGCCGCCTTTCATGCTGGTATCGATATCGGTGGGAAAATTGGGGATCCTGTGTATGCAGCAGCAGCGGGTACAGTCATTACAAGCGAAGCTAGCTCTTCGCGTGGCAATTATATAGTGATTCAGCATCCCAATGGAATACAAAGCTGGTATTTACATCTGCAAAAATCAGTCGTAGCTAAAGGAGAGCAAGTGACAAAAGGTCAGAACATCGGCAAACTTGGCAATACAGGACGTAGCACAGGTGCACACCTGCATTTTGAAATTATGAAAAATAATCAACTTGTAGATCCCTTAAATTATGTTTCCAGCGAACAGTAACTATTTATATAACTCAATGTAGAAAACTAGATGTGGGAATACAAAACTATGCTAGGGAGGATGTTATATGCGAAAAAATAAAGCCATTCCAACCATTTTAGGAGAGGGGTGTAAAAGTGAAGGGAAAATAAATTGTGAAACAGACCTGAGAATCGATGGTCATTTTAATGGTGAAATTCATTGCGGGGCTACAGTCATTATCGGGGAGCAAGGAGATATTAATTCGAATATTATCGCAAATGAGGTTATCGTTGCAGGCAAGGTCACGGGTGATATTCAAGCTCAGGATCGATTAACGATTTTAAAAAATGGACAAATTGATGGGAATGTCCATGTGACTCAACTTATCATTGTAGAAGGTGGCATGCTAAATGGCACTAGTAAAATGGGACGTCCCTCCTCTGCACCCGTGAAGGAAAAAAACAGAAAATTAGCACAACAACCCGAAGCAGGGTAAGCTAATCACCCTGCTTCTTTTTTTTATTAAATTTTAAGCTGCAACATCGCGTTTCTTAAATACCCAAAAGGAGATCCCCAAAAACAAAAGAACATGAACAGCTAAGACAGCTAACGAGAAGGAAAGTGACATCCCTTCAAACCTCGAACCCCCACCTAAATATTGCGTTAAATTTAGATTCACAAAAATTAAATATTTCGCCCACGCATACTTTTCAGGGTTAAATAACAACATCCATATGTTCGACGTCATATACAGAAACATTGCCAAGCCAATCGCAATCCCACTCGAGCGGAATACGGTGGACAACATAAAAGCAAAAGTTAAAATTACAAATAATGTAATCAACCCATAACCAAATTCCTTAGTCATATTAGCAAACATAAGATCTGTCTGCGCCATACCTGTTGTCTTAAACAAGGTAAAGGAGATCAATCCTGCTGCCAGAAGAAAAACTAACGTAAAGCCTATTGTAAATAATAACGCTGCAACTAGCTTGGAAGCTAATATTTTATAGCGTGAGGACGGACGAATTAATAACAGCTTGATCGTTCCCCATGTAAATTCACTTGCTACAATTTCTGCAATAATAACAATCGAAAAAATATTAACTAGGAAAAACATGGTAAGCAGGTTATTCATCATTACCACAGCAGTCATATCTGCGGTTGAGGGCTCAAGCTTACTTACGATACCAAAAATAAAAACTAAAGCAATCGTTAAGCCAATCATAATCCACGTACGTGGACGACGATACATTTTCATATTTTCGTTTTGAACTAATCTTACAAAGCTATTCAATATGCCCACCTCCCGTCAACTCAAGGAATTGATCCTCAAGTGAGGTTACCTTCGTATAAATGCTATATACCAAAAGACCTGCCATTACAAGCTTCGCATTAATAGCCGCAATTTGCTCTCGATCCGCAGAAACTATGAAGATATTGCCCTCATCGCGACCTTCGCCAACGATCTCTACCGCCCGCTTCGCATCATTAACTTCAAAAACAACCTGATGTGCAGTAAGCCCAGAATCATTGTCCTTTAACGTTCTCACATCGACTAAACGCCCACTCTGAATCACCGCTACGGAATCACACATCAATTCCATCTCAGACAACAAATGGCTAGATACGAATACTGTAATCCCTTCTTCTCGAGCAAGCAGTCGTAAATAGTCTCTTAATTCACGAATCCCTTGTGGATCTAATCCATTGGTAGGCTCGTCCAAAATTAAAAGGCGTGGACGGTGTAATATGGCTTGTGCAACACCAAGCCGTTGTCTCATCCCCAGAGAATATGTCTTAACCTTATCGTGAATTCTTGCTCCCAAGCCTACTAGTGCGATAGCTTCTTCAATGCGTTCCTCAGTAACACCAGAAGACATCCGTGCATAATGAATTAAATTTTGATATCCAGTCAAAAATTTATACATTTCTGGATTTTCAACAATTGCCCCTACATGAGCGATTGCTTGCTCATAATGCGTTTTAATACTTTGACCTTGAATCAAAATATCCCCTTGGGTTAACGACATCAGCCCAACCATCATCCGAATCGTTGTCGTTTTCCCTGAACCATTAGGTCCAAGGAAACCAAAGACTTGTCCTGCTGGAATGTCTAAGGTTAAATTATCAATAATCTTTTTCTTGCCAATTTGCTTCGTGACGCCCTTAAGTTGAACGACGGGTTCCCCTGTCATTAGTGCATACACTCCCTTTTTTGAACATGTGTAGTTAACTAACGCTTTACACTTCACTTGAGTAAAATGTATACCTACAGTTTACCATATTACACTAGCAACAAAAAATTCACCGCTAATCCCTGAAAGAGAGATTAACGATGAATCTTTAGTAATTTCATTATATTCATTTAAATAATATGAAGCCTATGAGCTAAGCTTGTGTAACAGTAGCTCTGTAAAATGAATGGAGCGCTCTGCCGCAAACCATAGATTGTTGTCAAAGCTATCCGCTGACTCCTGACCATGACCAACGATATCTGACACAGCCTTCACTGCAATAACCGGTATGCCATATTGATCTGCCGCTTGAATAATCGCAAGCCCCTCCATGTCAGATACTTTCGTAGCTGGGAAGTTGCGATAAATATCAGCGACCTTCTCATCATCACTCATAAAGGAATCTAACGTTAATGTAAGACCAAAATCTACAGCGTAGTTAATCTCCGCTTTAGACTGTTCATAAATGAAACGTACCTCTTTTAGTCTATCAGCATCAATCACATATCCTGATGGCATTTGCGGAACCTGCCCACGTTCATAACCAAAGCAGGTAGCATCCACATCCCCATACGTATAGGAGGTTGGAATGACAACATCTCCGACCTGAAGCTGTGTATCAAACGCCCCTGCTGAACCACTATTGATGAGCAAGTCTGGCTGATAACGTTCAATGACGATGGTAGCGGCAACCGCGGCATTTACCTTGCCAATCCCACTTTCAACAAGGATGAGCTCATGCTGATCAAGCCCCTCCAGTTGTGCCTCCTCAATGATCGTTTTCCCAATCACCGTTTTTTTCAAAATTGTAGCTTTTTTACGCAAAGACGCGATTTCCTCTTCCATTGCACAAATGAGGGCGATTCTCATAAGAAACCTTCCTCCTATTGCTCTAAGTAAGAGATGGGTTTATTCACAGCGACCTTTGTTCCACCAAACTCAGCTTCAATATATTTTTGCGTATCCTCACTGTGGTAAAGCTCCCCTAGCTTTAAAATACCAGGATCATTTTTCTTATCCTCAGTTGTTACTAATACATTGATGTTATTACGCGTATCCTCGGAAATTTGCTCATGAAACAAGGAGTCCTTTAATACATTAAGCCCACCCTCAAGCGCGATTGTATTACCGATTAATACTAAATCAACGTCTTGAATGACACGTGGTCCAGTTGTATCATCGATAAGCTCAAATTTTAGATTTTTAGGATTTTCTGTAATATCATTGACAGTTCCAGTCGCAGCGTTAAAGTCAGACTTTAGCTTAATAAGACCTGATGCTTGTAATAGATTAAGTCCTCTTGCAGTGTTTGCAGGATTATCCGCCAGTGCAACTAATGCACCATCAGGAACATCTTTAATATCCTTCACCTTTTGAGAGTAAATTCCCATTGGCTCCAAATAAGTTGTAGCTACAGCGGTAAGATTCGCTTTACTATCTTTGTTGTAGCTAACAAGATACGCCCAGGATTGAAAGGCATTTACATCTACTTCGCCTTCTTTTGTTGCGTTGTTTGTTTCTACACCGCCTTCAATTTCCTTAACCTCGATTTGCAGGTTCGCATCCTTTGCCCCTTGAGACGCCGCGATGTGCTTCCAAATCTGTGCATCAGACCCCATAGAGCCAATGACGATTTTTTGGGCTCCAGATGAAGTTTTGTTGCTGCTAGCGTCTTTGCTGCTGCATCCTGCTACAATTAATAGTACACTTAACGCTAAAATTCCAATTAATTTCTTCTTCATCTTTTTGCCCCCTAAAATGTTAATTCATCGTCATGCCGCCTGTTACATTAATCGCTTGCCCAGTCATATAAGAAGCTAACGGACTCGCTAAAAATAAAACAACATTGGCTACATCACTCACTTCTGCAGTTCGACCAAGAGGAATTTGTGAGCAATCCTCTTCATATATTTCTTGTGCCGTCATCCCGCGAATTACGCCACCCTCCACACGCTCACGGTGCTTCATTGGTGTCTCGACGATGCCTGGACACACTGCATTCACCAATACGTTATGCTTAGCTAGTTCTACACCCATTACTTTGGTGAGTCCTAACACCGCATGCTTAGAGGCACAATAACCTCCCATTGCTCTGTATCCATTTTTACCTGCTTGGGACGCAATTTGAATAATACGCCCTGCTTTGTTACCCCTTACCATCGCTTCTGCAAATAACTTAGAAATCCAATATAGACCTGTAGAATTGATTGCAAACACCTTATTCCAATCCTCTAGTTTACTATCAATCACATAATCCATCGTGGAAATTCCAGCACAGTTCACGATCACATCAGGAATACCGGCATTTTGCTGTACAGCTTCAAAAAAGCGATTGATATCCTCTGAGCTAGCGATGTTTAAATGTGCTTCAATCAAATGAGCATGAACGCTATGATATACGTCTGGATAAGCTATATCAGCAGAAATCACGGTTGCCCCGCTCGTAAGAAACAACTCAACAATGCCTGCGCCAATCCCTGATTTTCCGCCAGTAACAACAACCGTCTGTCCCGATAAATCGATCGTAATCATAAGCTCTTATAGCACTCGCTCAAATGGATCTCTGCTAATTCCTGCTTCAAGTACAAGCTTTGCATATTCTTTTGCAGAAAATAAGGAATGATCTTTATAATTACCACACTCAAGTGCAGAAACCGCTGGAACATCAGTAGTTTCTAATACTTTACGTAATGTTTTCTCTAATGCTGTCGCAACCTCTTCTGGAGAATGCTCATTCCACAAAATCATATAAAAGCCAGTTCTACAGCCCATTGGAGAAATATCAATAATGCCTTGAAGCTCATCTCTTAAATATGTTGCTAGTAAGTGTTCTAAGGTATGAAGTGCAGCTGTTGGAATTGCATCTTTATTGGGTTGTAAAAATCTCAAATCGTATTTTTGAACGGTGCTTCCTTTTTCATCATGCTCCACACCTGCTGCTCTTACATAAGGTGCCTTTACGATATTGTGATCTAATTGAAAGCTTTCTACTTTTGCCATGATTGATGTCCTCTTTTCAATAGTTTTTTTGATATAGATTAGGGCTCAAGAAAATCAATGATGTTTGGGCAGAGGTGCCGCTTCACTCCAAAGGGTTGCTTCGATCGCTATTAAAGTCTAATTTTCCGATTGAACTTTTATTAGGTAGAAATTAGACTTTAATGAGGCGAACATTCCATTTCTCCACAATCCCTTTGTCCTTACGCTAACTACCACTCTTCCGTTCTACTATTGATTTTAAGCTTGACCCTTAATTATACTGCTTATTGTAAGGTGAAGCATAGATTTATGCAAAACGCCTTTTAATAGAGTGCGTTTTGTACTCATTAAAGCTTTCTTATTACCAATTTAGCTAGAATCTTAATGCGTAGATTTTTTGGTGAAGTAGTCGCCAATAAATTGGCATATAAACACGAGAATTAGGATTAAGATCGTAGCGACGATTGTAATATCGCTTTGGAATCGGTTATAGCCTTTGTTAATCGCTAGGCTACCAAGTCCACCCGAACCAATTGCACCTGCCATAGTTGTTAAACCAATTAAGTTAATGACAGTGACAGAGGAGGCGCGAATAATACCCGTTAGTCCTTCTTTTAGGTACACTCTAAAAATAATTTCTATTGGCCCTGAGCCCATCGATTGTGCCGCCTCAATAATACCAGGATCAACCTCAAGTAATGCATTTTGAATTTGTCTGGCGTAAAAGGGAACGATCCCAATGACTAGTGGGACAATGGCTGCGTTCATTCCAATAGAGGTTCCAGTAATAAGCCTTGTTAATGGAACAACTGCCGCAATTAAAATGATAAAAGGAATGGATCTAAACAAATTAATAATTTTACCTAAAATGCTGTATAACCATTTGTTTTCAAGTATCCCGCCTTCATCAATCACGACCATAATCACACCTAGCAAAATGCCAAAGATTGCAGAAAACAATGAGGTTGCAGCAACCATATACAATGTTTCATACGTACTGCTTATGATGTCATCCTTTAAGTCAATGACATTTGGGAAGTATTGCTGGAAAAACTCTATCATACTAACGCACCTACCTTGCTTTGCTCCTGCAAACCGGGAATATTAATATATTCAATGGATACTTGGTTTACATTTAAATAGTGAATGGCTTCCTCTAGTTTAGCTCCGTCACCTGAAAACACAACGATAAGCTGGCCAATTGCTGTCTGCTGGAGTACCTCTACATTTCCAAATAAAATATTTGTAGAAACGCCATACTTTGCAGAAATTTCTGAAATGATAGGTTGACTTGTGTTATCACCAACAAATGAGATTTTGCACAATATATCATCTGTTCCTAGCTTCGTAAGTGAAGGATGCGCCTTAATTTTGTCGATCATTTGATCAATATGTGTCGCAGTATTAATAAAGTCCTTCGTTAAGCTGTTTTGTGGATTACTAAAGATCGATACGATATCGCCTTGCTCTACAACCTCTCCTGCCTCCATTACCGCAACTCGGTTACAAATCTCCTTAACCACCTGCATTTCATGGGTAATGATGACAATTGTTAAACCTAGCTTTTTATTTAAAGCTTTGAGTAGCTCCAAAATTGATTGTGTTGTTTTGGGGTCAAGGGCACTTGTTGCCTCGTCACACAGTAAAATTTCAGGATCATTAGCTAACGCTCTTGCGATCGCCACACGTTGCTTTTGTCCACCAGATAGCTGTGAAGGATATGCCGCCAGTTTATCTGACAAGCCTACTAGCTCTAGTAGCTCCCTAACCTTAGCATCCCTTTCCTTCTTTGAAAGCTTTGAGCTTTTAAGCGGATAATCCACGTTATCATAAATCGTGCGTGACGCCATCAAATTAAAATGCTGAAAAATCATTCCGATTTTTTTTCTAGCTGTCCGAAGCTGCTTTGCATTTAACGATAACAAATCTTGCCCATTCACAATCACTTGTCCCGAAGAAGGTCGTTGCAACAAATTAATAATGCGGACTAGCGTGCTTTTCCCAGCCCCACTATAGCCTACAATACCAAATATATCGCCGGCCTCAACCTGTAAGTCAACGTTCCGTACCGCGACAACAGACTGAGCTTTACTCTGAAATGTAACATTAATATTTGATAACGAAATCATGCTGCTCAACCTTCCTTTTTTTCTTTCCGTAATTATACATTGGTTTACTCGGAATTGCTACAGTATTTTTATGTAATTTTTATTAAATTATAATAGTGCTTGATTATTATTCATACATTTCTTCGTATATTTATAATTTCAATCATAGTTAATCAAGCACTAAATCCTTTTACACAGCATAAATAACCGCTATTATAATTACCATTACCTGCTCGTGTTTAATACAGTGGTCAATTTAACGAGAAGATAAAAGTGATAAAAACTCAGCTAACGCTTCCTTCCATGGTCGAGGTGTATTGAACCCATTTAAACGTAATGACATATGATCAAATACCGAATAGGATGGCCTTGCAGCTGGGCGTGGAAATTGCTCTGTAGACACTGGATTTGCCAATGTACCACTCTTTGTTAACTCAAAAATAGCGGAAGCAAACTCATGCCATGAACAAGATCCAGAATTAGAAACATGATAAATTCCGTATTTAGAAGTTTTTATTAAATCAATTATGGTTGCTGCTAGATCCATTGTATAGGTAGGACAACCAATCTGATCATCTACGACTGAAACTTCTTCATGCTTTTCAGCTAAAGATAACATCGTTTTTACAAAGTTTTTGCCATGTTGTCCATAAACCCATGATGTCCGAACAATAAAATATTGGGAATGAAGTTCCTTTACAAAGGATTCTCCTGCAAGCTTAGAGGCCCCATACACATTAATAGGTGACACGGTATGAAACTCATTTCTCGGTTGCTTCCCTTGCCCACTAAACACATAATCAGTACTAATATAGATAAGCTTAGCGCGAAGCTGCTCTGCGACCACCGCTACATTACGTGTTCCATACGCATTGATAAGAAAAGCGGCCTCACGATCACGTTCTGCGGCATCTACCTCGGTATACGCAGCAGTATGAATAACAATATGTGGCTTTATACAGTGCATCACCTCATGACACCGATCAAAATTTGTAATATCCATTTCTTCCCGATCTACGGGAAAAACCTCATACCCTGCACGCTTAAGCAGCTCTACTACGTCCTTGCCTAATTGCCCCTTGCCTCCCGTTACCATCACTCGTTGCTTAGAACCATGTTCCACTGATTTCCCCCCTTAATATTTAAAAGCCTGCAAAAGTATATCTCGAATCCCCATACTAAAGTGGCAGGTTAAAAAATCCTTTCTATAGAAGTAAAGCCTATCCCTATAACCGAAAACGGAACTCCGCATCACGTAAGTAAGGGTGACTTCGATCCTTATCGGATAATGTGACCTCCTTTTCAGGCCAATCAATATCAAGCTCAGGGTCATCCCATGCAATTCCTCGATCGTGCTTACTCGAATACAAGCTATCCACCTTGTAGGCAACCTCTGTATCTGGAACTAAAGTACAAAAGCCATGGGCAAATCCTTTGGGAATCAGAAGCTGACGTGAGTTATGATCGGTCAAAATAATACCGTACCACTGCTTAAACGTGGGCGAATCCTGGCGTAAATCTACTGCAACATCATAAATCGCTCCTTTTAAGACACGTACAAGCTTACTTTGCGCCTTTGGTGCAAGCTGATAATGTAACCCTCTAATCGTGCCTGTCTCACGAGAATATGAATGATTATCCTGTACAAATTGATAATTTAAGCCTAATGCTTCAAATTGTGCCTGATTATACGTTTCCATAAAAAAACCTCGATCATCCTTGAACACCTTTCCCTCAGTGACGATCAAGCCAGGTAATGTCGTTGCAATTGCCTTCATGCTGGTTCCTCCTTATTTACTCATTGCTGCTATTATATTCAGTTTACGAAGCAGGAGTGCTGTAAATAACCAAATAAAAATCCGAACTATTATACAGAAAAATTGAATTCTGTAATAGTTCGGATTTAATATTTGCAAAGATACAAATGAAGTAGCTAGATTTGGATCTTATAATATCAAAATGACTGATGGGTTTATCTCTTTAATTTTTCAATTTCGAGATTTCATCCTCAGATAATCCAGTTACATTAGCTATAGTGGTTATATCCATTTTCAATTCAAGCATATTCTTGGCAACTTCTATAACCCCTTTCTTTAAACCTTCCTTCATACCTTCCTTCATGCCTTCACGCATACCAACCTGTTTTGCGCCCTCTAGCATCGAGGCTTCATCATGAAGATACTTTTGACGTGCTTCATATAAACGTCTAGCCTCCGTATCTTGACTTAAATACTGTAGTGTATCCATTGCCTTAGTAAGTCCAGGTTCATTCATCTTCAGCACCTCCCAATAAGTAGTATCAACACTTTTAAGAAATAGAAGCCAATTTTTCAAACCACTTTGAGTTGGAATTACATCATCTAGCTTGCTTAGTTCTAAAAAATGCACTTCAATATCATCAACTAAAGGTATCAAAGTTCGATCTTCTCGAAGATGAAACACATTGTGGTATTCATCGCCCCATCGTTTTATTTTATTATATCAAAATCCTCCCTCTCTCTGCTATCTACTACAGCAAAAACCGTCCAGATTATACAATCAGGACGGTCCATTAACTTTTATATGAATTGCCTAAATACAGCTTAATGCATATTCCCCTGCTGAGCTTGCTTATTTCCTACTACAACACGTTTTATAAATAACGAAATTACAAGGCCAATGATACAGAGCACAAGCGCAAAAATAAACGCATTTTGCACGCCATACGTAAAGCTACTCAGTTTATTCGCTAAGCTTTCTGGATCACTTACATCTTTTAGGAAGCTAAGTTGACTTGCCGCAAGAATACTTACAGCAACCGCCGTCCCAATTGCCCCCGATACCTGTTGTAACGTGTTCATAATTGCCGTTCCATGTGGATAATACTCAGGTGGCAGTTGATTTAGTCCATTCGTTTGAGCAGGCATCATGATCATCGAAATGCCAACCATCATGAAAAGGTGCATCGTAATAATAGTACCTAATGAGGTTGTTGGTGTTATCCCTGTGTACATATATAAAACAAGGGCTACAACGAGTAGTCCGATTTTAACTAGCCATTTGGGTCCAAACTTATCAAAGAGTCGTCCCATGATTGGAGACAATAATCCATTAAGTAAACTTCCTGGCAACAACACTAAGCCTGCCGTTAATGCCGAAACCGCCATACCACGTTGGAGATACATTGGTAATATTAGCATGGAGGATAACATCATCATCATACAAATAAAAATAAGGATTAAACCAATCGTAAACATCGGATATTTAAATACACGCAAATCCATCATCGGTTGCTTCATTTTTAGCTGTCTGATACTGAACAATAACAAAGAGACAATACCAACAGCTAGCGAAATCATCACAGTTGGACTAGACCAACCTCCCGCTCCTTCACCATGTCCTCCTGCACTACTAAAGCCATATACAATTCCTCCAAAGCCAAGCGTGGATAACACGATCGAGAAAATATCGATCTTAGGCTTGGTCAATTTTGAAATATTCGGAAGGAACAATAACCCAAATACAAGTGAAATAATAAAAAACGGCAATGAAATCCAGAAAATCCAATGCCAGCTTAGATTCGCTAAAATTAAACCGGAAATACTAGGCCCACTTGCTGGAGCAAACATAATAACAAGCCCAATTAAGCCCATCGCTGAACCACGTTTTTCAACTGGAAAAATAATAAGAATCGTATTAAACATCAGTGGTAGCAGCAATGCCGTTCCTACCGCCTGTAAAACACGTGCTACAAGCAAAAACTCAAAGGTAGGGGCAAGTGCCGCTACAATTGTACCTGCGATCGAAAAAATCAAGGATGTCGTAAATAGCTGTCTTGTTGTAAACCACTGTAATAAAAATCCTGACACTGGAACAAGAATGCCTAATACAAGCAAATATCCTGTGGTTAACCACTGTATTGTTGTTTCGCCTACCTGAAGAATTTCCATTAACGGTGTTAATGCTACATTTAATGCTGTTTCCCCAAATAAACCGATAAAACCACTTAACAGCATTGCAAACAATATCGGTACTGCTTTATATTTCGTTGTTTCTTTCTGGTTCGTTGCAGAACCAGCTTGCCTCGTCTTCTCCAAAATCCCATCCTCCTAAATAGTTACTCTCTATGTCTCTGTCTTTTGGATAATTATAGAAACCATCATTTTTTATCTATGCCAGCGGCTATACAATGGTCTATACAATTAGAACAGTTTTATCTTTAAGCGTCAATATTAAAAGTTTAACATTTAAAATTTTAATATTAGCTCAAACACAAATTAGTGGTTGCTAACTTCCTCCCAACCCCTAATTTCTATGTTGAGCCATAGTAGTAGCAAAATAATTAAAAGCCTCACTTTTGATTTAAGCCAAAAGTGAGGCTGAATAATTAGATCAGTTCAGCGAATTTCAGAATGCGTTGCATAAGTGCCGCTGTTTCTGCACGAGTTACCGCATTACGCGCGTGAAGTCTACCTGTAGTATCACCAGCCATTATCCCTTTTTCCACTAAATAACTTACATTGATTTGCGCCCATTCAGAAACCTGATTACCATCTTTATATGCAGTTAGTGTATTGATATCTGTTACAGTTGCATCAATCCTAGCCAATTTAATCGCACGAGCTAAAATTGCAGTTGCTTCCTGACGGCTAATGTGCTGAGATGGTTTAAATGAGCCATCATTGTAGCCCTTTAACAAACCGTAAGCAGATGCCGTATTTACATATTCAGAATACCAAGCATCACTCGCTACATCTTCAAAGCCTTGTCCTTTTGCAGTCTCATCCTGCAATCCAAATGCACGAACAGCGATCGCCGCAAACTCCGCACGCGTAATCTCACGGTTTGGATCGAAGGTATTCTCCGTTACACCCTCTACAACTAATCGAGAAGCCATTTCATCTATAATGTCTTTACCCCAATGGTTTGTTGTATCTGCAAAGGTCTCTTCATTCCATATTAATGCAAACGTACCCTCGCTAACTAAGCTATTAATTTTCGCAAAGTATTGTCCATCCAATTTTACAACCTGTGTAGGAACATGCATAAAGGATTTTTGTGATTGATCATAAATAATCCCTGTCGTAATTTTGTTTGGATCATATCCTTCAGGCAATGCAATTAAACGTACTGCATACTGATCAAAGTTAGGGACCTTCTTCTCTACACCATTCGTACTGGAAGACACCCCAAAGTTTACTGCTGAACCAATTACGCTATAACCTTCTTTAGAAGCGATACTCTTCACATTTTGCATTACACTGTCTGAAGCTTTGGATACCGTTACCTTATATTGAAGCTCTTTTAAGCTTTGCTCATCATTATTTCCGGTTGTGAATTGGTCAACGCCAAGCTGTTTTGCAGGTAAAATATAACGTCCAAGCTTCGTTTTAAGTTCTACTGATCCCTCTTTATCATCTAACCATTTTGCAAGGGGACCTGGGATTTCAGTCACAGTGTGATCAACATCTTCATTAGAATCGATGTCTAGCGACGTACGATTTGATTTGTTAAGTGTGTCCTTCGCCTTATCTGCATCTAATTTGATCGTTGTTTCTTTCTTACCGTCTTTTTCTTGCTTCACAACCGTCCCTATTGGTTCACCACTAACAGGGTCCTTCAAGTTATCACCTTTATTCGCAGGCTGAGGTGTTCCTTGGTTTGTTCCTTGGTTGCTACCTGAACCACCACCTGATCCACCGAAACCATTACCACCATTATTACCACCTGATGATCCTCCAGGACTTTCTCCATTACCACCACCAGAATTGGCATTATCTTTTACAGTAACCTCAATTACGATAGTGATATCGCTATAGCTAACTTTAATTTGTACTGTTCCCGCTGATTTAGCTGTAATAAGCCCATTATGATCAACGGTTGCTATACTTTCATCTAAAGAAGTAAATACCAAGTCGTCAGTTAATGGCAAATATGTGTCATCATCGTATACAGCTTTAATTACTGTTTGTTGTGTCTTTCCTTTTTCAAGCGTGTACTTATTGCTTTCTGAAGCTATATTAACAAGTACAGGTGCAACATAGCTCACCTTCACCGTGATTTGAACAGGAACCGTTTTATATAAAACAGTGATCACTGTCTCTCCCTCACTATGCGCGGTCACTAGTCCATTCTCATCCACTGAAGCAATTTCGGAATCTGCTGAACTAAAAGTTAAATCTTCTGTCACAACATATCGAGAATTATCTTCCTCATTTAAAGCTTCTACTACTGTTTGATGTGTTCCGCCTACTCTTAGGCTATAGTTTGTACTATCCAAATAAATTGGAGGGTGCTCTAAAGTATTAAAACTGCCTTCATTTGGAGCATAGGTCACACCGTAGAAATCAGTAGCATACGCTCTGTACGTATATGAGGTGTTTGGCATTAAGTTGCTAGCTTTTATTGCAAATGTGCCAATGCCACTATTTTGACTTGCATATTTTACAGTCTCATTGTTAGTAAGATTTTTAACTTCAATCCCTTGCTCAAGTACTGGTTTTTTACCTGCTATAACCAGCTCACCATTAAGTTGAGCATATGTCGAACCTACAGATTCTACAGATCCTGTTGTCACAATCGGGGACGATTGTAGTGTCCACGTTTCATTAATGATTGGATTTCCTGAGGAGCCACCATAACCACCAAATGATACAACCTGATCGTTTCTCTCATCGTAAACCATTCCGATATGTCCACGATTATTCGTTACAATATTTTGCTGAGTCCAATTACTTCCATCCCAAAACCAAGTATCTCTGAGCTGCACATTACCTACACCATCTCCACCAAAGAGAATAATGTGTGCTCCATCATACGATAGACCATACCCAAAACGAGCAGGTGGTGTATTTGCAGTCACGTGTTGTGTCCAATCGGTTCCATCCCAAGTCCATGTATCACTTAAGATTTGGCTTCCGCCATTTCCACCAAATAATACGACGTTATGATTTATTGGATCATAGGACATTTGACCAAATGCACGTGCTGAAGGAGAATGCGCTGGATTTTTTTTAATCCAAGTATGATTAGCTCCATCCCATACCCATGTGTCATTAAATACGCCACCGCCAAAAAGAACTACATTATTATTGTTATAATCATAAGACATAAAGGGTACACCACGTGGTGTTGGGCTAACTACTGGATCTTGTTCCTCCCAATCCATCGTATCCCAATTCCATAACCAAGTATCTCCAAGCGAAGAATTTACACCATCTCCACCAAACATAACTATACGCTGAGTAGCTTGGTCATACGCCATTCCTCCACCACTACGAGGAGCTGGTAAATGAAGAGTATCCACAGCGCTCCAATTATTACCATCCCAAATCCAGGTATCATTTAAACGAACCTGACTTCCACCCACATAGCCACCAAACAATAGCGTTTTTCCTTCCTTTTGGTCATAAGCCATTAAGGGTGCTGTTCGCTGAACTGGAGAATTTTGAGGAAAACGTTGATTCCAAGTGTAATTTTCCCCACTTCCAGATGACTCTTGTCCTGGGCCTGGTTCTATTGCTCCTACCAGTCCAGCATTTAAAGGTAATACAATCAATACACTCAAAAACAATACTATCATTTTAAAACCAAGCTTCTTCTGCAACGGTCACAACCTCCATGATGTGAATATTAGTATATTAGTTCTAACGTAGCAGAAGAGCATACAACATTTTCTCAACATTTTAATTAATTAAATTTAATTCGTGTTATTCTCGTTATGGATCAGACCCTGCTGTCCCAATATACTGTGTTAAAATAAAGTTAGATAAAAGACGGCATCAATTGTCGAGTTTCCTCTATGTAGTTATTGTATTGTTGAGTTAGAAAGGAGGTCAGGGAATGGATCTTTTAAAACGCTTCAACAATGCGATTGAATATTTAGAAAGTCATCTTGCAGACACTATTGATTACGAAGAGGTTGCCAAAATAGCATGCTGCTCTATTTATAATTTTCAAAGAATGTTCTCCTATATTTTGGACATCTCGCCATCAGAATACGTAAGACGAAGACGATTAACGCTAGCTGCACTAGAGCTTCAAAACAGTGACATCAAAATTATTGACCTTGCGATGAAATACGGATATGAATCCCATGATGCCTTCACTCGTGCCTTTCAAAAAATTCATGGCGTCACACCTTCACGAGCTAGACAGCAAGGGGTTATGCTCCGATCCTACCCTCGTATCTCTTTTCACATATCAATTAAGGGGGATCAAGACATGCGTTATACGATTGTGGATAAGGAAGATTTTGAAATTTTTGGGATTGAAGAGGTGTTTTCTACTGTAACTGATCAAGACAATAACAGTGTATCAGGCTTCTGGAAATCGTGTCATGCAACAGGCGCTTATGAGAAGCTTTTTGATGCTGCAAACTTTCGTAAGCGTGGAGAGGACTATACCGGCATGTGCTCCATCCATGCTGCACTAAATTATCGAAATACTGGAAAAGAAACATTCCCGTACATGTTATTCGCATTTGCTTCTAGTCACAGTCAGACACAAGGATATACTAGCGTAACAATTCCAGCTCAAAAATGGGCCATTTTCACATCAGAGTTACACGGAGAAGATCAAATGGGCATCATGACAAGTAGCTTATGGAGAAGAGTATATTCTGAATGGCTCCCCTCATCAGGCTACGAGAAGCTAGAGGGACCAGACATTGAGATTTACGGCCGTGGGGAGAATAAGCAATATTATAGTGAGGTCTGGATTCCCGTTGTAAAAAAATAATAATAGTTAAACCTGCTTGGCTTTAGCTGAGCAGGTTTGTTTTTTATAGAACAATCAGGAATTTGCTTTAAGATTGAGGAAACTATTCCTTCCAATTCTCTACAAAATTAGCTATCGCAGCCTGCTCAATAGGTAGTCCTTTCGTATAACGCTCCATAAATAAAGCAAAACCTTCTACATCAATCGGATTAGGACAAACCTCTTGTCCTTCTCCATGCTTAAATACCTTATTGGTAAGGTAATACGCTAAGCCCTTATGCTTTTCCCTATCAACCATAAAGGAGGCCAAAATTGCTATTCCCCATGCGCCACCCTCACTAGCCGTAGCCATCACCGATACAGGAACATTTAGTGCAGCAGCACATATTTTTTGACCTACTAGGGGTGTTTTGAACAATCCGCCATGCGCCAAAATACGATCAATGGTTACCTGCTCCTTCTGGGTCAAAATATCCATACCAAGTCTTAGTGCAGCAAATGCGCTAAACAGATGTACTCTCATAAAGTTAGCCAGATTGAAGTGGCTTTGTGGAGACCTTACAAAGATTGGACGCCCCTGTGAAAACCCTGTAATATTCTCGCCTGAATAATAGCCATAGCTAAGCAACCCACCTGCATCTGCGTCCCCTTCTAACGCTTTGTTGAATAATACACTGAATAGCTGATCCATATCCGGTTTGAGTCCCATTGCTTCATAAAAATCTCGGAACAAGCCTATCCAAGCATTAATATCACTGGAGCAATTATTAGCTAGAACCATGCTAACAGGGTTGCCTTCGGGTGTGGTCACAATATCAATCTCAGGGTACACTGTAGACAAATCTTTCTCCAATACAAACATCGCAAAAATCGAAGTACCTACAGAAATGTTACCTGTACGCTTCTCCACACTATTCGTAGCCACCATCCCTGTTCCCGCATCACCTTCTGGAGGGCACAATGGAATTCCTGCTTGTAGGGTGCCTGAAGGATCTAACAGGCAAGCACCAGCTTCACTGAGATAACCGGCATTTTCACCCGCAGTATATACTTTAGGCAAAATATTTTTAAGCTCCCATGGGTAGCCTTTATCAGCAATCAAATCTTCAAATTGCGCTATCATCTTTTTATTAAATTGCTTAGTAGATTGATCGATTGGGAACATGCCTGAGGCATCTCCTACACCCAGAGCCTTATTGTCAGTCAACAACCAATGGATGTAACCCGATAAGGTTGTAATATATGTGATGTTGGCGACATGCTCCTCCTCGTTTAAAATCGCTTGATATAAATGAGCAATACTCCAACGTTGAGGAATTTTAAACTGAAATTTTTCCGTTAATTGTGATGTAGCAGTATATGTGGTCGTATTGCGCCATGTACGGAATGGAACCAGCAGTTCACCAGCTTGATCAAGTGCAATATAACCCTGCATCATGGCAGAGCATCCGATCGAGCCAATCTTTTGCAATGGCAGACCATAATTTTTTTCAACCTCTAGCTTTAGTTGTTGATAGGTTGTCTGTAATCCGATAATGGCTTCATCTAGATTGTAAGTCCAATAACCATCAATTAATTGATTTTCCCACTGATAGCTACTAGAAGCGATAGTTTCAAAATTTTGATCGATGAGTACAGCCTTAATCCGTGTCGAGCCAAATTCAATACCAAGTGAGGTTTTTCCTCTGATTATGTCTTCTTTGGTATGTTCATACATGATGGGCATTGCTCCTCCCTCATTTTGAATAATTCAATAAAAATAACAGTAATTAAGTAAAGTTTATATTCATTTAAAATCGTATAATTCCTGCTAAAACTACATAATTATTTGCACAAAAAATACAGCTTAATTTTTATCCTTAGGGAAGTAAAAATAAGCTGTATTAGATATGTTAAATCTATATATGCATGTCATTTAGAATGTATTTTCATTTACAAATATTAATCATGAATCGGCAGCATTTTCCGTTTACCATCTCGAAAGATTGCAAGTTCCTTATATCCCACCTGTATGGCAGCTGTAAGAGCTTCATCAAGCAGCATCCCGATATCGTCAGGAAAATGAGAATCAGAGGACAAGGTTAATGGAACATTATGCTCTGCAAGTACAGATAAGAAAAGTGGGCTTGGGCAGATCTCTGCAATAGGATAACGGTAAGCTAATCCTGTATTAATCTCAGTAATTACATCACATTGTTTCATTACTTCTGCAATGCTGTGATAGTAAAACAAAAGCTCTCTCTCATCATCAGGACGGAAGCCAAACACTTTGAGATTGTCTGGGTGGGCAATAATATGAAATAGTCCTGATTCACACGCTTGTCTAAGCAATTCATAATACTCCCCATACATCTGAACAGCATCTCTGCCAATAAATTCATCTTGTGTTTTGCGATTATCAAAACCCCATCCATCCATAAAATGGACTGAGCCAATCACATAATCCCAGTCATAAGCTGATAATATCTCACCTAATTCCGCCTCTCCACCTTGGAAAAAGTCAGCCTCGATGCCAAGCGCTAAGTCTGGACGTGTACGCTGAGCCTTTTTAATAAAGTTTACAAAGTCAGGTAATGAGGCCACACAAACTTGGTCTAACCATTGCTGTTGTAGCTTACCTATACGACCATCATCAAGCAGCATGTGCTTTTCATAATAGGGACGACATTCCCGAAAGCGATATAAATGATCAACAATGCCAAATTGCTTAATTCCTCGCTCCCGTCCTTTGATTAAATAACGATCTAACCACTTCTCGCTAAAGCAGCCTTGCGCTATACGTTCAGAAAGCTGTTGTGTCATCGCTTTCGCATAATGTTGTCCTAGTTCTTCATGCGGTTTAGGTTCTGTTGTTGCTAATGCCTGTAAAGTACGAGATAACCATTGTAATGAATATGGCCCTTCTTCTAGATGAAAATGGAAATCAACCTTCAATCTATTTCAACTCCTCTTCACTCTTGATCCCAGCCTAATGATGAGCCCACAAGAAAGTTACTGTTCTAGACTTTGATTTTTAATTAAACAATGTACTTAGGTGTTAGCCTTATTCCTTTTTTACCGCCACAAATATAATCATAGCATCCTTATCTGTAAATGCTGAGCGATTCCACTGACTATATTCAGCGTGAATTTCAAACCCATGATTAACTAATAATTCAGTGATTTGTTCTGGCTTTGTAAATAAACATAAAATATTAGCAGAGGTTTCATAGTTTTTAAATTTTCGAACCGTTGTCCACTTCATAATATTACTGTGTGGATCAAATCGTTGTTCTCCCCCAACCTCAACGGGGGTGCCCTCCACATCCTGAAACGTATGCCAATACTCATATTCACAATCTGTCAAATCATTTCCATCAGGATTACGAGTCTCAAAAACAAATTTCCCACCTGCTCTAAGCAGCTTATTCACATTTTGCAGTAATAGGTTTTGATCCTTTTCATTTAAAAAGGCTTGAAAAGCATTGCCTGTCAAATATACAAAATCGTATAGGATGGGCGAGGTAAAGGTTAGTGCATCACCAACAAAAAAGCGTGCATTGTCAACCTTATTTTTTTGCTTGGCATATTGGATCATATTTGGCAAAATATCTGTCCCATCTATATTTACGCCTTTTTCAGCCAGATATAATGTCGTTAATCCTGTGCCACAAGCAAGCTCAAGTACACGTTCGTGTCCCTTTGCCTCCTGTAGAAAGAATAAAAAAAGTCATGGCTCCTCCCATCAATTACAATTTCAATAATTAAAAGGCTCTTTATTTAAATTGTGGTTGACAACTACCCCAAGCTAGCGAAGGGACAAAGGGATTTTGGAGAAATAGAATGTTCGTCTCTTAAAACTAGCTATTTACAATCAAATGATCAATAACTATGAAATCTGGTTTTAACAACGATCGGAAGAACCCTCTGTTTCGAGCCCTCCATCTCCATTGTTGACAACCACTAATTTTTATTTAGAGTCAATTAAAATTATACCAATTTGTATACGCTAATGCATTTTCCTTTATTTTTATTATCATTTTTCCCATAGGCTTCATTAATCAGTGAATCTACTTTCAATTTACTTTCAATCTACTTTCTCCACTATAGATCTCTTTATAGGTTTTGTTCGCAAATTATTGTTTTTCCTTAGCTTTAATAGAAATCCCTTGAGTGCCGCTGCGTTAACAAGCATCGTCCCTACAAGAATTGTGATAATTCCGATTAAGGTCAATCCATTTACCGCCTCATTGTAAAATAACACCCCTACAGCAACAGCAATTGGTGGCGCGACATACAGCCATGTTGAAGGAAAAACAGGATCTGTTTTGGCAACAAGCCAATAAAACAAGCTGTGACCCACCATCGAACCAATCACAGTTAAGTATAATAAAGATAATGAAAATGGGAGTGAAAATTGAGTTGCCAAGTCTAGCTTTTCCGTTGCTAGAGATAACATCAAAAGAAATAGACCACCGTACATCATTTGCGCCGCATTTAGTGCAATCGGAGACACTTCTGCTAGCCCGTTACTTACCTTTTTAGAAAGAACTGCGCCTACGGAGTAACTCATTTCTCCTATAAGAATAACGATGCAGCCTATAAACCAAAGGGATGAAACCTTTAGTGCTAAATTAGGCAAAACAAGCAGTAGCACACCAGTAAGCCCCAAAATACATCCAAACAACGAGATCGCAGATGCTTTTTGACGTAAGATAAAGGTTTGAAGCAACAAAATCATCACCGGGCCAGTTGCCGACAAAACAGCGGCTAAGCCTGAGGAAACATATTGCTCCCCCCAATAAAGCGCAGCAAATGTGCCGAAGGTCAACGTCGCACCTGTGAGCAACATTTCCTTTCGTAGCAGTAGTTTAAAATCAGCTTTCCTCTTCCAAACCATCCACAAAAACAAAAGCATCCCTGCTATAAAAAAACGTAATCCTGCTGAAAAGAAAGGCGGCGCGCCTGCATCTACCCCAATTTTAATCGCTAAAAAGGTCGTACCAAAGATGAGACAGACGAGACTATAAGCCAGCATAATCATATTCATTTCCCCTTTGAAATCCATAATGTAACCCTGTGAAATCTATATTTCAACCATTATAAAGGAGTATGAATAGAACAGATGGAGTGAGGTAGAACAGTTTAGCTAATATTACTGTATAATACTTAAAAAGATACGTTAAGGTAAATGTATTAGAAATTGATACATTATGGAAATACATTAAATGGACATACGTTAGAAGTTAAGTTGAAGCTTGAATGATCAGAAGAATCCATTAAAAAACATTAGCAGACGAGTCTCGAGATATTCTATTTTAATAAGGAGCTGAAATGTCATGGAGCCACCGTCACGAACTGAGCACAATCCACCCTTGTATCAACTTATATTTGAACACATGTTAAAACGTTTGGAGCAAGGAGAATGGCAGGCACATGACAAGCTTCCATCCATCCGTCACTTAGCTCTAGAGCTTGAAGTTCACCGTTTAACGGTATTTCGGGCGTATAAAATGCTGTGCGAGACAGGTAAAGTGTATGTCAAAGATAAATCGGGTTACTATGTTTCCCCATTAAAGGATGAACTACAACTTACAGTGACTAACTTATCTTCTAGTACCTCAAGTAGCTCTAGTAACTCTAGTAACTCTAGTAGCTCTAGTAACTCTAGTAACTCTAGTAGCTTCGCTGATATACAGCGCATTCCAGCGCATTTTCAATTTTCTCAAGCATTAATTGATCCTAGCTTACTGCCTAACCTGTATCTATCAGACTACGTGAAAAAAGTGTTTGATCTCTACCCTAAGCTCATGGGGACATATGCAACCGTACAGGGGGATGAAGAATTAAGAGAAATGCTGAGTCAACATTTCCACGAGCAAATGGGAATACAGTTAACTGCAGAGGAAATGCTCATTACATCTGGTGCACAGCAAGCCATACATCTACTTGCCGAAATGCTGGTTGGACCGATGGACGCGGTATTAATCGAACGGCCTACCTATAGCATTGCAATGGATGTTTTTCGAAGCCGTGGTGCTCGTTTACTCCCCGTTGACATCACCGAAGAGGGTTACGATCTTGAACAAGTGGAATCACTCATGCACAAATACAAGCCCCGCTTGTTTTATATGAATCCAACACATCAAAATCCAACTGGGTATACCGTTCCGTCATGGCAACGCAAGCAACTGGTAGAGCTAGCTGAACGTTACAACTGTCTGTTGATTGAGGACGATGCTTTTCGTGATATATATTTTGCTGAGGAACCCCCTTTGCCGTTATTTGCTTATGATACGTTTGGTAAGGTGGTCTATATTAGAAGCTTTAGCAAATATGTTGCCCCAGGTCTGCGCATTTGTGCTGTGGCCTGTCGCAAACCGTTAATAGATTCTCTGGTCTCTGCCAAGTCATTAGTAGATAACGGGACACCCCTTTTGAACCAAAAAATCTTTCTTCATTATTACACCTCTCCTCGCCTACAACAGCATTTAGGTAAGCTCCGCATTGCCTTGCAAATTCACAAGGAGATTGCGGAAGAACAACTCGCCGCCGCAGGTTGGCAATGGACATCACCGCAAGGTGGGCTTAATCTGTGGGCAAAGCTACCTGACGGGATAAAGACTCAAGACCTGCTTCAAGCAGCGATTGGACAGTCTATTTCGTTTATGCCTGGCCCTCTATTTGATCCGTTAGGGAAGTTTGAATCATGGGTGCGGCTCAGTTACTCGTTTACGAATGAGACAGTGTTGCGTGAGGGAGTGGGGCGGTTGGTTAGGTTGGCGGAAAGATTTGGGGATGAAAAAGGATGATAATCGATTAAGGTTGAAGATAACTCTTATTTAATTTAACTTAATTGGTTTATATTGTATTAATTACTTTTTTAACCTTTTGCTTTCTGTATTTAATGGTATATTATCCCTGTATTTATAGAAAGGGGGATGTACTTTGATTTTTGCTTATATGTTTGTCGCTGTTATCGTGTATTTTGTTTTAATATTTCTAGGGTATATCACTAGTCTTCAGTTCTTTGAAGGAGAGTGTTTTGCTTTATACTTAGTTTTATTCATTATTATAGGTTGTCTTGTTTATATCTCCAGTCAAATTAAAGAATTAATTGATTTAGCAGAAAAAAAGCAAGGGAACAAGAAGAAATGATACATCATCATCATAAAATTGAAATTCAAAGAAAAGGAACACTTCACTGCCCAAGGCAGAAAGTATTCCTTTTCTAGAATTTCCGTTTCTTAAGCCTTCACCAACGCCTTCGTACTTGCCTCAAATGCAGCCAACACCGCATCCTTACCCTGCAAGCCTTCGCTTTCAATTTGCTTAATTCGCGCTAGCATATCTTTGTAATCACTAGGAATGATTTTTACAAATTTGCTTACATATTCATTCCAATCATTCAAAATACGTTGACCTACAGTACTACTTGTATACTGCGTATGACGTGTAATCAAGCTGTGTAGAAGCTGGCGATCAGCTTCCTCCACAACATCCTCTAGTAAGATCATTTCCTTGTTGCAGCGTTGCTCCAAATCGCCTTGCTCATCCAGAACAAAAGCTATGCCACCTGACATCCCTGCACCAAAGTTACGTCCTGTACCCCCAAGGACTGCTACAACTCCACCTGTCATATATTCACAGCCATGGTCACCAACACCTTCGACAACAATCTGTGCACCCGAGTTACGAACCGCAAACCGTTCACCCGCAATGCCTCGAATATAAGCTTCACCAGAGGTTGCCCCGTAGAAGGAGGTGTTTCCTAAAATAATATTTTCCTCTGCAATAAAGGTTGCTTCAGGTGAGGGCTTCACAATCACCTTACCCCCAGATAAGCCTTTTCCTGTGTAGTCATTAGCATCCCCGATCACTGTCATCGTCATGCCAGCAGGTGTAAATGCACCAAAGCTTTGACCTGCGGAACCTTCAAAGGAAAACTGAATCGTATCCTCAGGCAAGCCAGCGGCGCCATATTTACGTGTCACTTCACTGCCTAACAACGTTCCCGTTGCACGGTCGACATTACAGATTGCGATATTATCCACTTTTACCGCCTCACCACGCTCTAAAGCAGGTGCTGCCAGCGACAATAACTTACGCATATCCAACGTTTCTTCCAAGTTATGATTTTGCTGCTGTGTGCAATATCTAGCTGTATTCGTCGTCTCATTAGATAAATCTGGCACATGAAGTAATGGCGATAAATCAATACCACGCTTTTTCCAATGATCCACAGCCTCAAGTGAATCCAGACAATCTGTACGCCCAATCATTTCATTTATTGTATGGAAGCCAAGCTCTGACATCCATTCACGCAAATCCTCGGCAACAAAGCTCATAAAATTAACGACATGCTGTGGGTCACCTGTAAAGTTTTTACGTAGTTCAGGGTTTTGAGTAGCTACACCAACTGGGCACGTATCCAATTGACATACCCGCATCATGATACATCCAACAGCAACAAGTGGCGCCGTCGAGAAGCCATATTCCTCTGCACCAAGCAATGCAGCTACCGCAAGGTCACGCCCTGTTAACATTTTCCCATCTGTCTCTAATACAACCCGATTACGAAGATGGTTCATTAATAAAGTCTGATGTGTTTCAGCTAGACCCAGCTCCCATGGTAACCCAGCATGACGAATGGAGCTTTGAGGAGATGCCCCTGTTCCTCCATCATAACCACTGACTAAAATGACATCCGCACGACCTTTTGCTACCCCAGCGGCAATCGTCCCCACTCCTGCTTCGGATACAAGCTTCACATTAATGCGAGCATGCCGGTTTGCATTTTTTAGATCATAAATTAGCTCAGCCAAATCCTCAATCGAATAAATATCATGATGTGGAGGTGGCGAAATTAAGCCTACCCCTGGTGTAGAGCCACGAACCTCAGCAACCCAAGGATATACCTTTTTACCTGGTAGCTGTCCGCCTTCCCCTGGTTTTGCCCCTTGTGCCATTTTAATTTGAATTTCATCGGCATTGACAAGGTAGTTTGAGGTTACGCCAAAGCGACCCGAAGCCACCTGCTTAATTGCACTACGCCGGGAATCCCCATTAGCATCAGGAATAAAACGTGCTGGATCTTCGCCACCCTCACCAGAGTTACTTTTTCCGCCGATTCGGTTCATCGCAATTGCAATTGTTTCATGTGCTTCCTTACTAATGGAGCCAAAGGACATTGCCCCTGTTTTAAAACGTCTCATAATTGATGCCGCCGGTTCCACTTCCTCTAAAGGAACCTTTGGACCTACTGGCTTCAACTGTAGCATAGAGCGCAAAGTTAAATGTTTTTTATCTTCCCCTTGTGCCAACGATGTGAATTTTTTATATAATGCATAATCCCCTGAGCGTACCGCCTGCTGAAGCAAGTGCACCGTTTGAGGATTAAATAAATGCTCCTCTCCCCCACTTCTCCATTGATAATCGCCACTAGAGTCAAGCACCTTATCTCGACCATCCTGCGTAGTATAAGCACGATGATGATGCTGTAACGTTTCCTTCGCTACCTCGTCTAATCCAATCCCACCAATACGTGTAGGTGTTAACTCGAAATATTCATTTATAAAGTCCTCATTTAAACCCACTGCTTCAAAAATTTGCGCACCACGATACGATTGAATCGTTGAAATGCCCATTTTCGATAATGTCTTCACTACCCCTTTGGTCGCCGCCTTAATAAAGTTATAAATAGCTTTTTCAGGGGTTATGCCGGTCAGCATCCCTTGCTTAATCATATGATGCAAGCTTTCAAAAGCTAAATAAGGATTAACTACATCTACGCCATAACCTAACAATAGGGCAAAGTGATGAACCTCTCTAGGCTCACCAGACTCTAGCAAAATACTTACCTTTGTGCGCGTCTCCTGCTTCACCAAATGATGATGCAAGGTCGAAACTGCAAGTAGGGCAGGAATCGCCGCATTTTCCGCATCAACATCACGATCACTTAAAATAAGCACGTTATGACCTTTGGCAATGACACGATCCGCAGATTCACATAGTGCAGCGAGTGCATCACGTAAACCTTTTGCTCCATCCGCAGCGTTGAACAAAATCGGCATACTCATTGCCTTAAAGCCCGGGCGGTGAATATGGCGAAGCTTTGCAAAATCCTCATTAGATAAGATCGGAGAATTCAGCATAATTTGTCGACAGCTCTCAGGGACAGGATGAAGCAAATCTCGTTCTGCGCCAATGAGTGTCATTGTAGAGGTGACTAATTCCTCGCGGATAGCATCGATAGGTGGGTTGGTTACCTGTGCGAACATTTGCTTAAAGTAATTGTATAAGCGCTGGGTTTGTTCGGATAATACAGCTAATGGTGCATCATATCCCATCGATACAAGTCCCTCTCCACCAGTTAATGCCATCGGCTCAAGTACTTTACGTAAATCCTCATACGTATAACCAAATGCCATCTGCTCTTGCGTAATGTCCTCGTGATGTAAAGCAACACGTGCAGGTGTCTCAGGTAGATCCTCAAGGGTAATCAAATGCTCATCAAGCCACTGTCGATAAGGATTTTCCTTGGCAATCGATGCCTTGACCTCTTCATCTGAAATAATTCGTCCTTGCGCCGTATCGACGAGTAGCATTTTCCCAGGACGCAAGCGATCCTTATACAATACATTTTCCGCCGGAATATCGAGGACGCCAACCTCAGATGACAATACAATGATATCGTCCTTTGTCACATAATAACGTGATGGGCGTAAACCGTTCCGATCTAGTGTAGCCCCAATCTGCACACCGTCAGTAAAGCCCATTGCAGCAGGACCATCCCATGGCTCCATCAATGTACTATGGTATTCATAAAATGCCTTTTTATCATCATCCATATCGTTTAAGTTAATCCAAGGCTCAGGAACCATCATCATTGCCACATGTGGCAGTGAACGTCCACTCAAATATAAAAATTCAAACGTATTATCAAACATCCCTGTATCTGAACCATCTGGGTTAATGATCGGTTTTACTTTTTCTAAATCATCACCAAACACTTCACTTTTAAACAACGATTGACGGGCGTTCATCCAGTTCACATTGCCACGTAGCGTATTAATTTCTCCGTTGTGAATCATAAAACGGTACGGATGCGCACGTTCCCAGCTTGGGAAAGTGTTTGTACTAAAACGGGAATGCACTAAAGCAATAGCCGATTCCAAACGTTCGTCTTGTAAATCCACATAAAATTGACCGACCTGCTCCGTTGTGAGCATCCCTTTATAGACGATCTTTTTGCTAGACATACTTGGCACATAAAATTGATCACCTTGCTCGATATCCGCTACACCACCATAACGAATAGCAAGCTCAGCACGACGACGAATCACATACAATTTTCGTTCAAATTCAAGATCATTTTTGATATCATGACTACGTCCAATAAACACTTGGCGGACAAATGGTTTTGCAGCTGATGCCGTTTTGCCAAGCATATCATCTTCATAAGGCACATCACGGTAGCCAAGCACCTCTTGCCCTTCTTCAGTAATGATCGAAGATAGTAGTGCCTCTTGCTGAGCCCGAAGCTTTTCGTCATGAGGTAAAAATAACATCCCTACACCGTATTGCCCTGCCTCTGGCAACTGGAAGCCATACTCCTGCACAACCTCACTAAAAAAAGCATGTGGGATTTGTAGTAAAATACCTGCTCCATCCCCAGAGTTTGGTTCACTTCCTTGTCCTCCGCGGTGCTCCATATTGCTAAGCATCTGTAACGCCTGACTCACTATATCGTGTGATGCACGACCTTTAATATGGGCAACAAAACCCATGCCACATGCATCTTTTTCAAAAGCAGGATCGTATAAACCCTGTCGTTGTGGAATCGCAGTATGTTTCATCATTTTCGCGCAACCTTTCTCTTCGTAAATTGACCGCTATAGCTTTTCTTTTATTCTAACGGAAAAAGGTTGCGCTGTTTTTGCACTATCTTCTCATTCTTTTGCACAATTAAAATGAACTTTCTATCATTTTTTGTAACAGTGATGGCAAGTTTTTCATAAGTGGGTAAATTGACTCATAAACTGAGCGATTTTATTTTGCACTTTCTCTGTTTGCTCCTCATCGTATTGATGATTATAAGGATCTAAAAAGCCATGTTTTGCGTCAAAATCATAAACATCTACCTGCTCTTTATGTTGAAGCTGCTTTATTGTGGACTTTACGTCAAAGGAATCCTCTTTTGCAAATAGCAAAAGCGTTGGGCAAGCTGGAGTTAGATGAATGTAATCTCGAATGCGTGACCCATAACAAGCAATGACTCCACTACACAGCTCATTTTCAGAACATCGCCAAGCTACGGTTGCCCCTACACTAAAGCCTACAATAAATACATCAGCGTATTTTTCCTTCAAGCTTTTCAAAAGTTGGATTATATCAAGGTACACTGCAAATCCAACTTGATTAACAAAAAAGGAGTAAGCTAGCTCAGATTCCTCATAGGCGAAGGGTGTACGATGAAGTAAATTAGGGCAATACACATCATATCCTGCTTCAAGCCACCGCTGACCTTGTTCCTCCATAAAAAAGTTCATTCCATAAATTTCATGTAATAGGATGACTGCTTGCTTTTGATTTCTTATGTACGTTTTCAATGAAATGACTCCAATCTATTTGATTAAAATTGATTAAATTAGCTAAACAGGATAAATTTATTACATATTATCATAAATAAATGATGTTAGTGGTAAATAACGGAATGACTTAGTTAGCAAATAGAAGAAAGCTTTTAAACTGGAGGTAATATAAATGAATTATGATTTTAACAGGGATTGGCTTATCAAGAAGTTTGAGGAGATTAGAAGACGTATACTTAACGCACTAGAGCAACTAGATGATGAACAAGTGAACTGGAGACCTGACGGTATAAGTCATAGCATATCCACGTTGATCAGGCATATTGAGGGTAATATCCAAGAAAGAATTATGAAAGGCATCTTACATGAAGATGTTCAAACTAATCGTGACAATGCGCTTAAACAAACATACGTCAAAAGGGATGAACTAGAAAAGATCGTTTATTATAGATTTGAGCTAGTTGTTGATACGTTAAAAAATATCTCCGATGAAAAGTTAGAACAGACACAATTAGTTAGAAATCGAGAAAGAACAAATCTGGACATGCTGCATCAATGTGCAGCACATTATTCCGAGCATATGGGGCAAATATTTTATATTGCAAAGCAAATTTTACAAGAAAATTACAAATCCACCTCCATATAGTGTGCGACGCTCCTCTCTATTATTGGCAACCTCATAAAAAACATATATAAAAAGGGTCGCTTCATAACAAGCTAACCTGTTACGAAACGACCCTACAGCCGATTATAAAGTTAAAATTCCATCGTTACTTGATTTGTTACTCACTTTTTTGCTTAAAGCTTATTTCCTATTTGCACGTTTGATCCCTGTATGATTAAACGTTTAATACTACTTCTCCACTCATATCTTCTTCTTCATTTTTGTGATGCGTAATGAAGTAAGTGAGTGTTAATGCCAAACCAACTGCTGCAAAGATTAGCAACACGCCAACTTGATGCCATGCAACACTGAATTGACCACTTGAAATAATGGATTTATATCCAGTAACAGTGTACGTCATTGGTAAAAGCTTATTGAAGCCTTTTAACCAATCTGGGATTAGCTCCAATGGGAACGTACCAGCACTTGTTGTTAATTGGAAAATCAACATGAGAATCGCAATAAAACGACCTGGATTTTCAAGCCAAGTAACAAGTGCTTGGATGATAAACATAAACGTAATACTCGTTATGAAGCTAAACAGATATAACATCGGTACGCTTTTTACTTGTAAGCCTAAAATAGAAACAACAAACAATGCAGCTAAACCAGCTTGAACGGCACCCATTAATGTGAAGGACAGTGTTCTGCTCACAAAACGGTTCCATGCTGTTGCATCTTGGGTTGTGGAGCTACGTGTTGGAACTACCAAGGTTGCAATTAACGCTCCGACAAATAAACCAAGTGACAAGAAATAAGGAGAAAATCCAGTTCCGTAGTTTGGAACTTCATTGTATTTTTGTTCCTCTACTTTAACAGGTTCTGCAAACATCGAAACCATTGCATCTGATTTCTTCACTTCAGAAGTTTTGGTTGCTGCATCATTTAATTTAGTAGCAAGCTCATCAGTTCCATCTGTTAATTTCACAGTGGCATCTTTAAGTTTTCCAGCTCCAGAATTAAGTTGTTTTGATCCATCTGCAATCGATGTTACACCATTTGTTAATGTACCCATACCTTGAGACATTTTGTTAATGGCTCCACTAAGTGTACCTGCACCAGAAGCAAGTTTATTGCTACCTGCAGCAGCTTCAGACAATTTACTATTAAATTGCGTTAAACCCGCAACCAATTTCCCTTGTCCGTCAGACAATTGTGTAGCCCCTTGTAGTAAGGCTTGTTGACCTTGAGCAAGCTGCTGACTACCTTGATGCAATTGACCTTGGGCAGCTTGCAAATTTTTGCTTCCTTGCAACAATTGCTGTTGACCTTGTGTCACTTGCTCACTACCCGCTGCTACCGCTTGACTTGCTGCAAGCAATTTTTGTACCGCAGGGTTTTTAGCAAGGTCTGGACTTGCTTTCGTTAGTTGTTCTAGTCCTTGGGCAACGGATTTAGCACCAGCAGTTACTTTTTCACTGCCTGCTGCTGAAGCCTCTAAGCCTGATGTTAATTTGTCGCTACCTTCCTGAGAAGCTGCTAAACCTGCATTTAGCTTGCTTGCTCCTTCAGAAGCGGATTGCAATCCTGCTTGAAGCTTTTGCACACCATCTTGCGCTTGAACAGCTCCAGCTTGAAGCTTTTGACCCGCACCTGCTAATTGGGTTAGACCATTTGATAAAGTACCTACGCCATTGGAAAGGTCGCCTGCGCCTTTATTTAACTTGCTAACGCCTTCCTTCAAAGGTGCTACTCCTGATGCCAGCTTGCTTGTTCCATCTTCTAATTTCGCAAGATTTTCTTTAAGCTTCTGTACACCATCATCAATTTTGACGGCACCATCGTTAAGCTTTGTTGCTCCGTCTCCAGCTTTAACTAAGCCATCAGAAACTTCGCCAACCTTATCGAGCATCGCTTCGGCGTAAGATTCCGTTACTTTAGCGGAAACCTTTGCTCTAATTTGCTTCACTGCAGTGCCACCAATTTGACCTGCAAGGAAGTTGTAGCCTTCATTTGGCTCATAAATAATTTGAGCAGGCTGAGGAACATCATCCGTCAGTGTTGTTGCTTTGGAAGAGAAATCCTCTGGAATAATAATCGTCATATAATACTTATTATCTTCCATTCCCTTCTTGGCTTCGTCCCGAGAGACGAATTGCCAATCAAAGTCTTTACCCTTTTTCAGCTCATCAACAAGGTTTTCTCCTACAGTAAGTGCTTTGTCATTGTAGGTTGCTCCCTTATCCTCATTCACTACGGCTACAGGAAGCTGATCCATTTTACCGTAAGGGTCCCAGAATGCATCCAAAAACATTCCGCTATAAAGCACAGGAATAAATAACACGACAATGATTGGAATAAACACTTTAGGTTTTTTAAAGGTATCCCTCATGTCCTTAAGAAAAACCGCTAATGATTTCATAATCTTCTCTCCTCGTTATGACTTAAACTCTGTATCCGCCAGTTTTACTCCAGTAGGTCCCGTAGGCCCACCTCTTTATATTGGGGACAATCCATTTTTGAGGAATAAACTAACAAACTCTTTAATCTCAGCCTCACGCAATGGTTCATTGTGCTTGTTCCAATCTGAAGTTAGTGCTACGTATAACTTAAGCATGACAAATGAAATCACTTTGGGGTTAAAGGAACGAATTTCCTTTAAATCCATTGCACGTGCAATTTGCCGCTCCAAGTAGTCTAAAATAGCTGACTCTACTCGTTGTAAACCTTCTTTAGCTTGTGGCGTTCCAAAATCGCTGACTTCTTGGAACAGTTTGATAAGTAATCCGTGTTCCTGTCTGTACTCCAGTAGGGCATCCATACTGCGATATAAGTTATCGAAGAAGGAGTCCTCTTCACGAACCTTTTGCTCCGCAATATTTTTCATATCTGCAATAATAGAGCGAAGAATCTCACCAAACAATTGCTCCTTGTTCTCAAAAAATGTGTAAATTGTCCCTTTGGCTACATTCGCAATTTTTGCTACCTGATCCATCGTTGTTGCTTTGTAGCCAAATAATGCAAATGATTTCTCCGCAGCTGCGACCACTTGTTTACGGCGATCTAACACAGCCATTTGTTATGCACCTCCTTCATTATAAATTGTACCTCTCACACCAAAAATGACTGTTTTACTATTTCGGTCATTTGGTCAATCACTACTTTAGCACTTCTTTTTCAGTTTAGCAAGCAGTTTTTTTCATAAATTTTCAACTTTTTTCATGAAAGCGGATTCCTCACATTTAACCCGACTTTGGTCTAGTTTTTGACCCGCCCCAAGCCACTTACACATGATGGAAATATGATCTACAATATAGTTAACCGTTCGGTTCGTTGAATTGCTATAATCATTTTATAGAATTTAAAAACTTGTTACTTGCATATATGTAATAGACTGTATAATCATTGTAAATCTAAAGATTTTCTGAAGTGTTCAACTATTTACTTTCTAGTACGTATATATAGTTAGGAATGACTTAGGAGTTGGTTAATTATGTTAAAAAAGAGAATTCTCATCCTGTCTGAAGGTTTTGGAACAGGACATACCCAGGCTGCACATGCCATTGCAGCAGGGCTTAAGAGAATTTGCCCACAAGTTCATTGCAGAGTGCTTGAGCTTGGTTCGTTTTTGAATCCTACTGTAGCTCCTTGGATACTTCGTACTTACCGAGTAACAGTCAATTCGAGCCCTAACTTTGTTGGGAAGTTATATCGCCAAAAATATGAAAAACCGATAGGCAAACTATCCGTTTCTGCCTTAAATAAACTATTTTATGCACATGCAGCTGAAGTGATCCAAAGAATTGCACCTCATCTTATTATTTGTACGCATCCCATTCCTAATGCCATCATCTCACGATTAAAAAAGTCTGGGTTGATGATTCCTTTGTGTACTGTAATCACAGATTATGATGCACATGGCGCTTGGATTACTCCTGAGGTCGATCGTTATTTAGTATCCACCTCTGAGGTCAAAGATATATTAGTGGGTCGCAACATTCCATCAAGTAAAGTCCAAGCGACTGGCATTCCTGTTCATCCAGATTTTTGGACCGTAGGGAATAAACAGGCAGTGCGTGCAGAATTAGGTCTAAAAGATATGCCAACCGCCTTAGTGATGGGTGGAGGCTGGGGATTGTTGTTTAAGGATGATTTTATTGAGCGTCTAAGCGCTTGGAAGGATAAAATCCAACTTGTTTGCTGTGTAGGTAGTAACGAAAAGCTGGCAGAAAAGCTAAGTCAACATCCACTGTTTAATCATGAGAACATTGTAGTCATGGGTTATACAAAGGAAGTTAGTAAATGGATGGACGCCTCAGACCTGCTTATTACGAAGCCAGGAGGCATGACGTGTACAGAAGGTTTAGCCAAAGGCATCCCGATGTTATTTTATGAATCCATTCCCGGAATGGAAGAGAAAAATAGAGATTATTTCATTAAACATGGACTAGCTAAAGATTTAAACTCCGATGAGCTAGATAAATGGTTTGAACAGGTTGCAAGGGAAGATACTACGTTTAAGCAATGTTTAAGTAAACATAAAAGCAAAATCGACTACAAACCTCAGCATTGCGTTGAAAATGTGATTGATTTACTAGAGCTAACTAGCTTGTCTACAATAAGCATCGAAGCAACTGTACCCGTTGCTTCTGTACAACAACGTGCCAATTAAAACACTATAGATGTAGGCTACATAAAGAAACCGTTCTCGTATGAGAAAGTGGGACTGTCCCCTTTCTTAATGAAAGAACGGTTTCTTTTTATTACCTATACCTCAAGCGGGTATTTCTCCATATAACTTAATAGCTCATCTACTGTCGTGAAGGCGAGTCCTGTCACTGTGTCTGCACAGCCATAATAAATGGCGATTCTGCCTGTTGCTGCGTCAGTTAATGTTGCACAAGGGAAGGTCACGTTTGGTACATCGCCCACACATTCATATAACGTTTGTGGACCCAAAATGTAGTTTCTAGAGCGCGCCTTTACCTTCCAAGGCTGTTCTAAATCAAGAAGCGCACAGCCAATCCGATATACAAAGCCATTACATGTATTAATGACACCATGGTAGATCAATAACCAGCCTTGATCCGTTTCAATGGGAACTGGGCCAGGACCGATTTTTTTAGACTGCCATGCAGAGGCATCACTATTAATGGTTCCCATAACATAACGGTGTTTGCCCCAGAACGTAAGATCAGGACTTTCACTATAAAAAATGTCGCCAAAAGGAGTATGTCCTGTATCACTTGGACGGCTTAGCATCGCATAATGGTTACCAATTTTTCTTGGGAATAACACCCCATTACGATTGTATGGTAAAAAGGCATTTTCTAGCTGATGAAAGGTTTGAAAATCATACGTATATGCGATGCCGATCGTTGGGCCATGATAGCCGTTACACCATGTAATATAATATTTATCATCAATCTTGCATACACGAGGGTCATAGCGATATTCCCGCTTAATGATCTCCTCATCGCCTTGGAATACGATTGGTTCCTCATTAATAGACCAGTTTATCCCATCCTCACTAAAACCAGCAAAAATATCCATGCTTACCGATCTAGAATCACAACGGAATACACCAGCAAAACCTTCTCCAAAAGGAATAACAGCAGAGTTAAATATACTATTAGAATTAGGAGTCGCATCTCTTTGAATAATGGGGTTCTGATCATAACGCCATACTGGGGCATTTAAGCCTTCTGGTTTTTCCTGCCAAGGAATATGTGCTAACGTTTCTCCAATAATTTTGCTCATAGTTTTATCTCCTCTTCTTCTTCTCATCTTCTTTTTTAAATCAACGATTTTATTAAGGATACGATAAGTGTAGGACAGGGGCACTCCACTATAAAATCTCTTCCTCCATTGCCTTATACACAAGCTGCGAAAATAAACTATTAGACCAAGCAAACCAGTTTCGAGTAAAAATTTTAGGGTCATCGGCATGAAAACCTTCGTGCATATACCCTGTTCCTCCATCAGTTTGCTCTAAAAGTGAGATCATTTCTAGCTTTTCTTCCTTACTTTGTGCAGTTAGTCCTTGCATTGACAATGCCATGTGCCAAATATATTGCTCCGGTGTATGGGGACTGCCAATCCCTTTAGCCACAGCACCTTCATAATAAAATGGATTTTGTTTACTTAATGCAAAGCGGCGTGTATTTTGATAGATTTCATCATCTATCGATGTATATCCAAGGTAAGGAATTGACATTAGCCCTGGTGTACCTGCATCATCCATCAAGCAATAGTTACCAAATCCATCTGTTTCATAAGCATAAATCGGTCCAAACTCCGGATGACGATAAATCCCATATAACTCAATTCCACGCTGAACTTCTTGCTCTAGCTCCTTTAACTCGGCTAATAAATCCAAGTCGCGGAATACCCACTCCGCAAAATCCTGCATCTGTCTAAGCGTAACCACCGCAAACATATTGGCAGGCACGTTGTAATGAAAATCACAGGCATCATCACTTGAACGAAAGCCAGACCAGATCATCCCCGTATAATTGACCGGCATACCAAGTCCTTCATTACGTAAAGAGTCCCCTGCTACCCCACTATTACGCTGGAAACGATAAGGAGATAACTCTTGGTGACGTTGCTCTGTTTTAAATAAATCCACAATGCTACGTATCGCTGATTTGAAGCCCGCATCTAAGAAATCAGTGAGTCCTGTTTCCTTCCAATACATATGGGCTAATCGGATGACAAAGCAAAGCGAATCAAGCTCAAACTTCCTTTCCCATACCCATGGGGACATGTATGTCACATCATTGGCGTTCCAATGCCAATCATTTGCGGTTTCATTAAATGCATTTGCATACGGATCTATTAGTACATAAAAAATATGCCGTTTGATAAGACCACTAATAATTGCCTGTAGCTCTGGATCATATTTCGCTAGCGGGACATAATGAATGACCTGCTCCACGGAATCACGTAGCCATAAAGCAGGAATATCCCCTGTAATTACAAACGTAGTCCCATCATCTAGACATTTTGTTGTCGTCTCGAGCGTGTTCGGAAAGCAATTTTTGAACAATTGCAATAGCTTCGGGCGGTGTGCCAGCTTGCTTTCTGCTTCTGTTAAAACCTTTTGGACAGAAGGGGGCAACGGCAACACAGGCATTGTAATTTTAGGCAATCTAAATTTCTCCACTGCTTTTTCCTCCTCCCCAGTTCAGTCGAATACTTTTTATCTCATAAGGTGCAAACTGTAAATGAAGTGTCCGATTATTATCTGATTCAAGCTCTTCAAGCTCATCCTCCAGTGCGTTAGACAGCCACGCACTTGCATATGTTTGTTGCTTCCACATAAGACTTATCTTCTCCCTGCCACCCGCAGACTCATAAAGTCTTATCACACAACCTTTTCCATCCTCTGTGGGCTTTATTGTATCTACGATGACATAGTTACTATTAAAGTCTATAAGTGATCCACTACCAAATACGTCGTTAGCTTTAACAGTAGTTCCTTCTTCATTTCCAATTCTATACGCCGCACTTACAAAGCTTTGCTGGTTTAGCTCCATCGCTTTTCGTAATGTATGGGCAGTTCGCCAGTCTCCCTTATGAGGATACAAGGAGTAAGTAAATTCATGCTCTCCTAAATCAGCGGTAGCATCTGGCCATTTGGGCGCACGAAGCAAGGAAAGACGGATCGTGCTACCTTGAACGTCATAACCATATTTACAGTCATTTAGTAAACTCACACCATAATCATGCTCAGACACATCCACAAAACGATGCCCACACACCTCATATTGGGCTTGCTCCCAAGATGTATTGCGATGAGTTGGACGCTCTAGCGCGCCAAACGGAATTTCATAAGTAGCTTTTGTAGTCACTACATCAATCGGAAAGCCTACTTTAAGTAGCTTGTGGGCTTCATTCCATTTCACATGTGTTTTAAAATCTATTTTTGAATCGTGGTGATATAGGATCATGTCCTGTATGATTTCAGAGTCTCCAATGCGCCAATGAAAACGTAATACGTCTTGAATACTACCTGTTGTAATCACTTGTTTATCTAGTAAAATAACTTCTCCGGCAGGCTGCTTCTCGTAACGGTCATCGATATCCCATGCGTCCCAAAGCGTAGGTCGATCATGGAAAAAGTAAAAACGATTAGCACGTTCACCACGTACTACAATTTCACGTTGAGCTACTTTGTCATATAAACTTGTAATCTCACCAAGATTGTTAAAGGTAATGTGATAGTATTCCGTTTCCCAACAATCGCCTAAGGTTAAAGTGTCTTGTTTAGACGGAATACGATCAAGTCCAGCCGTTCCAATCCAAATCGTCTTGTACCCAAATGCAGGAACATTCTGAACATAAACTTTTGCTACAGCACTTCCTTTTGTACTTATAGTCTGAATATAGCCGTCTGAAAGCTTGCCTTGCTCGTCATAAACAACTATTTGTTGTTGCTCTTTATGCTCAATTAAGTGTGATAGCGGGATATCTACAACCAAGTCACGTCCCCAACCTAAGCTATTAAAAATGAGATAAGATTGTAGCTCTTCTCCTGACTGCATTAAAAATACCGAATTAGAAGCCTGTTCGACTACCTCTACTGCTACCTGCTCCATTGCCGCATTCAACACAGATTCACCAATTTCCATTACCTGCTTATATTCCTGCGTTGAGGTTTCATAGGACTCTGTAATTGCTGAACCTGGAATAATGTCATGGAACTGATTTTGTAAAATCAGCTTCCAGCCTTGCTGGAGATTTTGCTGTTGTTGCCGAGCTAGCTCCTCCTCCATGTGGACCGATGCCATCACCTGCCACATTTCTGCCTCCCGATACAGCACCTCTGCTTGGCGATTGCTACGTTTATTGCGACTATGGGTCGTATACGTCCCACGATGAAGCTCTAAATATAAATCGCCTTGCCATATTGGAAGCTGTGGCTTAGCTTCTGTAATGCCATGGAAAAAGGCTGACGCTGTACTATAAGTACTCGCAGGTTGGCCAACCATCAACTCAGAGCGTTCAATATACTCCAGCATTTCGCGGGTAACTCCACCTCCGCCATCTCCATGTCCATATAACAGCATTTGCTCATTGTGGACGTTCTTTTCACGATAGGACTGCCAATGCGTGTCTACGTCTTCAGGCGTTGTATTCTCATTAACTCCATGATTCAAATAAGACAACATCGCTGTCCCATCGATGCCTACCCAATGGAACAAGTCATATGGAAAACGATTCGTATCATTCCACCCTAACTTCGTGGTCATAAAGTACTTTATCCCACCATGCTTTAAAATTTGTGGTAAGGAAGCACAATACCCAAATGTATCTGGTAGCCATTCAATCTCTGAGGTACGCTGGAACTCCTCACGATAAAAATGTTGTCCGTACAACATTTGCCTCATTAATGACTCCCCACTTGGAATGTTGAGATCGGGTTCGACCCACATCCCACCCACTAATTCCCAACGACCTTCTGCTATGCGTGAACGCACCTTTTCATAGAGAACGGGATCATTATTTTTTAAAAATTCAAACAATAACGGTTGGCTTTGCGCATAATTAAAATCTGGATATTCCTCCATCAACGTATGCATGGACGAAAACGTACGACTTGTTTTCCGCACCGTTTCTCTCATTGGCCATAACCAAGCAATATCGATATGCGACTGCCCAATCATATGAATGAAGCCCTCGGCACTACTTCCAATAGCTTGAATTAAGCTACGTAGCTGATCTTCTATGAGCCTAACTGAGCTTCCTGCTTCAATCTCTGCATCACTTAAGCCGATCCAGCTATCCATAGCCTGATACAACGCCTCAAGCATGCGTGTACGACGCATATCATGCTGAGTTAACAGCACCGCAGAATCACGAACAACAATGACGGTGTACAGTAGGCTTTGCACCGCCTTATTCACCAATACAAGCTCGCTATGAATACGGCGAATAGGAGGCTGAATCACAGCTTGATGATTAAGAGGATCAACTGGCTCTGGGATGGGATCATATAATTCAATTTCTAATTCCAGCGGTTGATCAAAGACTTGTTCAGAAGCTTTGGATTTTCCTTGTGCCAACGTTGCAAAGGTATGGTTACGATCAAGCCCTTGCTTCGATTGTCCATTGATCCGTAATAATCCTTCCCCACCAGACTTAAAAATTAAGCCGATATGCCCTCCTTCCCATGCCTTTGGCAGCTCAACTGTATTACGGAAAAAATAGGTCGTGCCTTGCACACTAGGAAATAAATCATAGTTATCCCCATCTATATAAGGAGCTTCATCGTCATATTGCCCTGGTAGATGGTATACGGTATGGGTAATATTCCAATCTCGTAATTCCTGCCGTGCTAGCCACTGCTTCTCTTCAAGCTCAGTAATGAATCGCTTTAATCGTTCCATCTAATTTCCCCCTTCCGTTTCCCCGTTCCCGTTCCAGCTAATCAGTAAGTTTTTTTCGATCAGGCTTTGATTCCATCTTCATAATTTTCGATTCTGTACTTTTAACCGTCAATTCGGTACTTAACGTATCGTTGACATTTGTGCCTACCATCACTTTAAAAATCCCTGGCTCCACCACATATTTATAATGAGGTCCAATGTACTGAAGCTCCTCTTGCCCTATTTCGAATTGAACCGTTCTTTTTTCACCTGGCTCTAGCTTGATTTTTATAAACCCTTTCAATTCTTTGAGTGGCCTAGTCACTGAACTCGCCACATCTGAAATGTACATTTGTACAACCTCTGCCCCAGTTACGTCACCTGTATTTTGTACCTCAACACTCACTGTTGCTGTTTCATGCGGTTCAATCACGGCAGGCTCTAGTCGTAAGTGAGAATATTCAAAGCTAGTATAGCTAAGCCCAAAACCAAAAGGATATCTTGGCTGAACATCATCCTCTAAATAACGTTTGCCTCGTGAACGCTTACCATTGTAATAGACGGGCAACTGTCCAACATGCTTCGGAATGGATACGGTTAGCTTGCCAGATGGGTTCACTTCACCAAATAAAATATCAGCAATCGCATTGCCACCTTCCTGCCCAGGATACCATGTCTCTAAAATAGCATGGGCATGTTCATCCACCCATGGCTCTGCCACAGGACGACCATTAATATAAACAACGACCATTGGCTTACCAAGCTTGTGTAGCTCCTGCATCAATTCTAGCTGAACACCTGACAAATGAAGGGAAAGACGATCAATACCTTCCCCACAATCCATATCGCTCCATGCATGACCCGTTACCACCGAAGCGCCCGTTTTTAAATCAATGCTACCTTCACCAAAATCTCTTGCACTTGAGCCACCGACCGCCATTACAATAATGTCTGCTTCCCTAGCATACTCAATGGCAGTATTAAAGCCTTCACGCGAATCTCCACGTATCCGACAACCTGGTGCATATAACACCCGCTCTGCGCCAAGCTTGTTCGTGATGCCATCTAGCACAGTGACAACTTTACCAACAGGCTGAGGAGAGGTATAGTCACCTAGCTGGTTGTAGCCTGTAGCCGCGTTGGGACCAATCACTGCAATTTTGCCAAAATTAGACGGTTCTAAAGGTAAAATATGATTTTCATTTTTAAGCAAAACAATGCTCTCCGCCGCGATTTTTTGAGCTAATTCAGTATGTGGCTTAGAGCCGATAACTTCTTTAGCCAAAGCAGGATCAGCAAAAGGATTTTCAAATAGGCCTAGTTTAAATTTTAAGTTCAGCACTCGCAAAACAGCCTGATCCAGTACCGCCATCTCTAATTTATGATGCTGAACGGCTTGCACTAAATGTTTGCCAAACATTTCACCTGACATTTCCATATCAATCCCTGCATTTATAGCTTGAACTGCTGCGGATAATCCATCCTCGGCAACATCGTGACCACTGGCTACCATTTCGATTGCACCACAATCTGTAATGACAAGCCCGTCAAAGCCCCAATCTTTACGTAAAATATCTTCTAGCAATTCATGATGAACTGTACAAGGAATGCCATCGATTTCATGATAAGCAGGCATGATAGACACTGCACCTGCCTCTACGGCCTTGCGGAATGGCAATAAATCTACCTCTAGCAGTTCACGTTTCCCCATATGAACAGGAGCAGCATTCCGCCCTCCCTCTGATGCACCATAACCTGCAAAATGCTTCAAGGTAACGCCAACACTGCGCTGATTGCTCAAATCATTGCCTTGCAAGCCTTCCACTGCCGCAACGGCAAATTGGCTAATTAAATAGGCGTCCTCGCCAAAGCATTCCTCTGTTCGCCCCCACCGAGGGTCACGCACTACATCGAGCACAGGTGAATACGTCACTGCCCCACCTTGGCTTCGTGTTTCTAAGGCAACCGCTTCACACACTTCACGGTACAGGTCTACATTCCAAGAGCTACCCAGCGATAATGGAACCGGAAATACCGTTGCACCAATCGCCATATGACCGTGTGAGCATTCTTCGCCAATCAAGAGTGGAATTCCTAAACGCGAGTGCTCTAGCACATAACGCTGAATGGCGTTAACTGCTTCTGCACCTGCCTCAGGAGATAGTCCATTTTCTAATGTCACTCCTGTCCATGGATCAGCTCGTAGCATTCCATATAAGGAGCCGATTCCGCTTTGCTTCACCTTTTCCTTAAATTCTTCGGTGATCGTAAAAGTACCCTCTTTATATTGATAGGTTTGCCAACCAAATAACTGAATTAATTGACCCACCTTTTCTTCCAAGGTCATTAAGCTAAGCAAATGCTCCGCTCGTTCTGTGGCAGGTTTACCTGCATCTTTATACAACATTTCAGTCATGTCCTCTATCCGCTCCCTCCGTGAAGATTATACTTTTCTTACACTGCCTATTCCTTCACCGCACCTACTGTAAGTCCCTGAATAAAGTAACGTTGGAAAAATGGATAAGCAAATACGATTGGGCCTGTTGCCAATACGACCATCGCCATACGTGATGTATCCTGTGGCATCGATCTAAGTGCTTCTAAACTTAAAGAGCTGTTTTGAGAGTTTTGCAAAATAAACTGCATACTAGTTTCAATACGCATCAGCATCGATTGGAGTGGAACAAGACTAGGCGTATCAATGTACAACAAGGCGTTAAACCAGTCATTCCAGTAGCCAAGTGTACTAAACAACGCAATAGTTGCTAAGCCTGGCAAGGAAAGTGGCAAGACAAGCTTTAAAAATATCCGAAACTCACCAGCACCATCTATTTTGCCTGATTCGATAATGGCATCAGGGACACTTGTGCTATAAAAGGTACGTAAAATCATGACGTAAAAAGCATTCATCGCAAGCGGCATAATTAATGCCCAGATCGTATCTTTAAGCCCTAGAAGCTGAGTAACGATAATATAGGTTGGCACTAAGCCTCCATTAAACAGCATTGTAAAAAAGGCAAAGAATGCAAAGAAATTGCGGTAGCGGAAGCTTTTTCGAGAAATCGCATAAGCATAAAGTGCAATAAACAATAAACTTATTAATGTACCTATAACTGTTACGAAAATAGTAACACCATACGAGCGTAGGAGAAGGTCTCCTGACTCAAACACATAACGATAAGCACCCAAGCTCCATTTTGCTGGAATAAGTCGATACCCATCCCGTGCTAGAGCATTTTCATCCGTAAATGAAATAATAACGACAAATAAAAACGGAAATACACATAAAAAGGAAAATATTCCTGCAATAAAATTAAACACTACATTCCATGGTTTAGATAAATTGTGGAAATCTCGTTTTTTACGAGGAACTGCAAGTGTTGCCATTCCAATCACTCCTTCACGTATGCTTAGAACAAGGCGCTGTCCTTATTGTATTTACGTACAATATAGTTGGACGTCATAACGAGTACGAAACCAACGACAGACTGGTATAGCCCTGCTGCCGTACTCATCCCGATTTCTCCCATTGACTTCAGGCCTTGGTAAACGTAAGTATCAATCACGTTGGTGACACTGTAGAGCGTTCCAGAGTTTCTTGGTACTTGATAAAACAGTCCAAAGTCCGCATAGAAAATTTTTCCTATTGCGAGCAAGGTCATGATCGTAATGATCGGATTGAGTAGTGGCAATGTGATGTTGCGAATTTGTTGGAATTTACTTGCGCCATCAATCATGGCAGCTTCATATAGTGATTTGTCGATCCCCATAATTGCCGCTAAATAAACAACACTGTTATAACCAACCGCTTTCCATAAATACACGAAGATCAGAATAAATGGCCAATATGCTTTTTCTCCATACCATTGAATTGAATCGACTCCAAAATAACCAAGGATTTGGTTCAGCATACCGCGCTCTGAGCTAAGAAAGCTAAATGCAAAATACCCAACGACAACCCATGATAAAAAGTAAGGCAAAAACATGCCTGTCTGATAAATTTTTGCGAGCTTCTTATTCACTATTTCAGATAAAACAATCGCCATCCCTACAGACAAGATTAGTCCGAGGATAATAAATGCCCCATTGTATAGTAAGGTGTTGCGCGTAATGATATAGGCATCATTTGTCGTAAATAAAAATTTAAAATTATCGAGGCCAACCCATTTACTGTTGATTACACTTGCCCAAAAGCCATGACGGCTAAATCGGTATTCTTTAAAAGCAATGACCGTCCCAATCATTGGGAGATAGGAAAAAAATAAAAACCACAATGCGCCGGGTAACACCATAAATAACATGATTTTATTTTTCATAACATTTTTTAAAAATCCAGAAACCATTTTCACCTTGTATCCCTCCCCATCTGCAAACCATCTATAATTCATCTGCGTCTCATCTGTATCCAAATTAAACGTAAAGCTTAGCTATTAAAAAGCTCGGACGGACTTTACATCCTGCCCGAGCCTTTACATAAACTCTCTCTTTTTAGCTATGAGTTACTTATTATTTGCTTATTTATTATTTGCGGCTCTCCAAGCATCAATTTGGGCTTGTGCTTCTGCAATTACCTTGTCTAAGCCCGCGGCCTTAAACTTTTCATTTGCTTTAGGTAAATATTGCTCCGGATCTACGGTTCCTGTCATGAGTGAAGACCAGAACTCTTCTCTAACGTTTTGAATCGCTGCAATTTCCTGTGTAATCTTTGAGGTGTCAAAGTTAAAGCCTAACAACGGTGCGTTTACCCCAGCAGCATTAAAGCTTTTGAACTCTTCCCATTTGTTATCTGGGTCACTTTCATTTAAGTAAGTAATCATAATGTTACCAAGGGAGAAGGTTGGCATATCATAGCTTTTTGATGCTTCTAGGTTTTTCATTTTGTTATCGCCAACTTTTTCATAGTGAACCCCTTCAATACCAGAATCCACAAGATTACGAAGGTAAGCATCCGTATTGAGTAGATTTAAAAATTCCATCGCCTTTTCTGGATATTCAGAGTTAGCTGAAATTGCTTGCATCGAACCCATAACAGACCAGTTATAAATGTACGCATCACTTGCAGGCGTAGACACTACAGGGTAGCCATAACTTGCTGTCCATAAATTGTCTGCCATCGGCTGAGTTGCAGCACGGTCCATAAACCATTTTCCTGATTTGAACAAATCATCAACAGAGGTGGTTGTATCTACTTCAGGTGAAACATACCCTGCTTTGTAGTATTTGCGAATGGTTTTCAAAGTGTCTTTCAATTCAGGTGATTCAAGAATGTTAACAACCTTATAGTCTTTCGTATCTAAATAAACAGCCATCGGCATTTTTTCAATCACATAGTCAAATGGTAATACTGGCATGAAATCCTTTACCATCGCATATGGCGTAATATTTGGTTCATTTTCTTTGATCGTTTTTAACAAAGGCTCAATGCTTTCTAATGATCTTACGTTACTAATATCTAGCTTATATTTATCTAGAAACTCCTTGTTAAAGCGCCATACCTCCTGAGCAGGAAGCTCCTTGTTAGCAGGAATCGCATAATTATGACCATCTACCTTAGAGCCCTCAAGGAATGCAGGATCAATCATTTCTTTAATCCCTTTACCCTGTTTATCAAGCAAGCTGTCTAGCTCCATAAACGCGCCCTTACGCGCATTTTGCACATAATCTAGTGCCCATGAGCTAGTAAAGAGAATATCCATTGGCTCTCCAGAAACTACTTTTACTTGCATCTTTTGCGTGTAATCCCCAAAATCAATCATGTTGATTTTAACGGTCGCATTAATTTTTTCTAGTGTATACTTGTTTATTTCCTCTGTAACTCGGTCTAAATCCTTTTGAGGCGTCCCAATTGTGTACCAAATTAGCTCAACTGGTTTTTCAGAGCTTGAGGACGCTTTATTTTCTCCCTTTGTGCCCCCATTTGGTGCTGCTTTGTCTCCCCCACAAGCGCTAAGCAATAAAACAAACGCCATCATAGATGCTAACAATAGAGAAAAACGACTTCTTTTTTTGCTCATATCTGTCTAACCTCCCCCATAGTTTCCTCAAATGTGCTTCAAGGTCTAATTCAACTTTAATTCATGATAGCGTTTTCAAAAAGGTGAGGAACTAAATATATACTGCAAAAAATAAAGAAACCTAAACCTAGGGTGTGTCTGAAAAGTCAAAAGGAGTGGATATTGACGAATTTTCGGACACACCTTAGTTCAGGGGGCTAACTCCTAGACATAAAACCGCTAGACTAGCCCTTTATAATCAGTGGGTGACACACCCACATACTTTTTGAATTGCTTATAAAAATAACCTGTCTCCCAGTAGCCAACATTACGTGCAATTTCATACACCTTAAGTGGAGAGGTACGCAGCTCCTCCTTGGCACGTTCGATCCGATAACGATTAATATATTCCGTAAACGACTCCCCCACCTCTTTATGAAATAATTGCCCTAAATAGACAGGATGAATTTTATATTTTGCCCCTAACGTTTTAAGAGAGAGATCACTACTATAATGTTCTGTAACATAACTTAATACCTGCTGTACGACAGGACTTTTCACATCCTTCGTTAACGCATCCACCGTCATCGCGGCAGCCTCCTGAATAACAGCAACTAATTCATTAATTGAAGTAATCGAACGAATAATCCCAAACGCCTCTTGAAACAAAATCGGCTCCTCCACATGACGAATTTCTTTTAACTGCATCTTGAGACGAATCATCCATTCCATCGCAATATCCTGCAATAACTCAGGAGTGACTCCATCTAAATGGCGTAGCTGTTCAAAGGTCTGGTTAATACGTTGGATTAACCCTTCTTTGTCTCTAGCAACAACGAGCTTAAGATCGTCCTCCCATGAGATGGGCAAGGCTTGTACGGCTAATTCCGTATGGCTCTGCACTTCTTCGAACAAAATACATTCACGTTCAGGGAACAACATAAAATATTCCTGGACCCTTTTGGCATGATTATAGCTCTGTGTTGCCTCTAAAGTCTCCTCTACACTTCCCACGGATAAACGTAACGGATGATACGAGTTTAACAGTTGCCTTAGACTGCCATGAATTTCATCCACCTGCTCCTTGCCCCGCTGATATTCACTAAGCATATATAAAAGTACAATATCTCCGTCTATATCCTGAAAAGGAATAACAAACTTACAAGCTTCAACCTGCTTCTGAACAGCCTGGAACATTTCGGCACGTGAATGCTGGGGTCTAAGCAAGGCAACAAGGATTAAGGGTTTATCCATCGTAATCCCTAAAATATTGATACGCTCTTGGAATTCAGGTTGGGCAATCCCACCTCGAAGCCAACGATTCATTACATTGTCGCGTAAAATGGCTAAGCTAAACTCGTTTAACTTGTATTCCGCTTGCGAGGAGTCTAGCTTCTCTACGATCGTTATTAATGTGGATTTAAATTCTTCTAGATTAATAGGCTTAAGCAAATAATTTTCAATTCCTAACGCCATGCCTTGCTTTAAATAATCAAATTCATCATAACCACTTAAAATAATAACCTTCATTTGGGGATGACTTTTTCGCATCGCTGTAATTAATTCCAAACCATTCATACGAGGCATAGAAATGTCCGTAATTAATAGATCAACAGGAACAGGTTGCGATTGCAGCATCTCTAGCGCTTCTTGCCCATCCCCCGCATGACCTACAATTTCTAAGCCTATTTGTGCCCAATCCACGATATCGTATAATCCATCAATAATAAAAGGTTCATCATCCACAATAAATACTTTATACATCTATTGGCTGCTCCTCTCCAAGGTCAGGAAAACGTACAATCACCTTTGTTCCAAGACCAAGCTCGCTGTAAAGCTCCAGACCATAAGGTTCACCGTATAACAGCTTAAGCCGTTCATGAATGCTCCGTAGTCCAAACGATTTTGTATTTTCATCTGAATGGGATAATACAGCTTGAAGCTGCTCTAGCCTTCCTGGTGTGATCCCATTCCCATTATCAGTTACAGTGACACGTAACATTTTGCCTTCTTTGTCCACCGTAATACCAATTTCATTATCAGTTCTCTGTGCTTGCATCCCATGTAATATATAATTTTCAATGATAGGCTGGAGAGACATTTTCATCACAACCTTGCCTTCTAATTCCTCATCACACTCTAGTTTGTAGCTGATCCGATCCCGATAACGAATACGGAACAATTCTAAATATAAGCGGCAGGCCTCAAGCTCATCCTGTAATGTATGCTTAGGCTTCGTCTGCACATACCCTTTAAATAATACCGAAAGGCTATAAATCATTTCCCCAACATCGACTGCCCCCTGGGAAATTGCCCGCATTCGAATCACTTCCAACGTGTTATATAAAAAGTGAGGGTTTATTTTAGCCTCTAGCGCAGCAATTTCTGTACGCTTTTGCTTGATTTCTGCTTTATACACCCGATCAATATACAGATTTAGTTCCTCTAGCATATCGTTAAAGCTTTTAGAAATTTGTCCTAGCTCGTCGTCCTTGATATCGGTAATCCGCGCTGTTAAATCCCCATTTTTTACTCTGCGTGTAAACTTAATAATGCTATGTGTCCGTCTAGCAAAATTACCTATAAATAAGGAGGTGGTAAAAACCGCAAATAAAATACAAACCGTGCAAATCAATATAATCGTATTTCGTAGCCCACGATACATCACGTTAATTTCCTGCTTCGGAACGACACTAAGCACAGTGAAGCCACCTTGACTATGAAGTAATCTTGTAATAAACATGCCCTGCGTCTCTTCCCCTTCCGTTGAGGTGGCATGTACTTGTTCAGCATAAGGATACTTTTTGCCATAATATTGACCTGAGGAATCAAATAATACATCACCATCTGCAGCTAAGGCGACAATGGTTCCTTTAAAATCATCCTTATCGTTCCCCATGCTGTCCCAAATCCGTTCTGAATCAAAATATACAAGCAGCTGACCAATATTAAGTAAGGTTGCTTTGTTATTGATTGGTGCACGTATAGCAAACATAGGGACATCACTTAACCCAATACTTCGACGCACCCAAATATTTGTCCCCGATACAGGGCTATCCTCCTGATACATAGCATCAGGAACAAATGAATGTGCCGCATTGGTAGAAAAGCGTTGAAATTGTTGTTTTGCATTAAATCCATACAATTGCTGCTCTGTTGCACTATATAAGAGTAGGCTACGAATATCAGCATCATCCTCCACTTTATTCCGAAAATATTGAACGGTATCCAGCGGCGACTTATTTGCTGAAAAATATTGATCTAAACGATATTTCACATAATCCTCATAAGGATGCTCCAGTAAATAAGAGGTATTCCCCATCAAATCACCATCGCGATACACATCCCGAAGCATCGACTGCACCGACTCATATTTCTGCCCGATATAGTTACTTACACTTTCCGCCACACGCTTTTGAACCTCTAGCTGACGCTGCACAATAGATTGGGACATCATATAAAACATCAAATAGGAAAATGTAATAATCGTAACCACCGCTACGATAGAAAATAAAAATATAATTTTTATAAACAAGTTGTTTTTAAAATATTTTCTATATATTTTAGCTGGAAGCATGGTTTCCCCCCTCATGCTATATCTGGCTGTTGCAAAAATCTTTATTTTATTAATTTTATCATATGTGTTGATGCCGCTTACAAAGAATAATTTTACAAACTACATATTTTCTATTGAGATGGAGAGTGCGGTGTTTTAAGATTTTCTGATTTTAAGCTAAAAAGCCACCCGTAGGTGGCAATTTAAATCTGTAGGTTCGAAATGGGCTCAAGCTTGGAATCAGTGCTTGACAATAAACGTAACTAGCGAAGAGACAGAGAGATTCTGAAGGTTGTCTCTTAAAATCAAATTCCATCCATAAATATACCTCAATAGAGGAATATGATTTTAACAACAATCGCAGGAACTCTCTGGATCGTAGCTACCAGCCTCCAGTCGTGGTCAAGCACTAATTTCTAAATAGAGCCTCAAAATATACAATATTTAACAAGTCATCTCTACTCTACTCATTTCCTCTTAAATATACCCGCTCTGACAAGTTGCCTGCATAATCCTCCATCACCACATACATGACCTCGGCATGACTCGTGAAGGACAAGCTTGCTTTTGTTGTTCGTCCACGAATAATTTTGTCACGATTCGCGGCATTTCCTGAGAAATAAGTCACTGGGAATGACTTTCTTACACCATCCTCATATACATACATGTAACGCCAATCTTTAGCATTTGGCATCGGTAAATTTAGCTTATTGCCCTCCCAGCTCCATGCCTCTGCATACGGTTCCGCAATTTTATCTAGGAAGGTTCCGCTAACTGAAACTGGTGTGCCTGTTCCCTTCGCTAGCGTTACGATAAAGTCATCTCCATTTACAGGAAGATTCGTAAAGGTAACAGAATTTTCTGCTGATGAAACACTTTGTTGCTGGTTAATAGGTGATGGTGATGTGGTCCAGTTGACCGTTTTTAAGCTTACAGTTATATCACCTGTTGCTGTACCTTGATTTGCCCAAGTCACTGTGAAGTCTCCATTATCATGCATCGTTGTAGTTATATCAGATACAACCGTATTTAAATCATAGTGAACTGTAGCTGGAGTGCCTTCTACGCCATCTGCGCCAACAGCAACCACTTTAATTGTGCCTGATTTGGCAGGTAGTTTTTTAATGTAAAAGACATCATCATATTTTCCACCCACATACACATCATTTACATAAATATTGTATTGCTTCACTTGATTGTAGTTAGGATTAAGGTTCCATTTAAGGATCATTTCATTGGTATCGGTAAAGGCTTGTGTAATTTCCAAACCTGTAGGTGCAGCAGGCGTAATGGCAGAACCATCATAAATCCGAAGCTCACCTATATTGATTTGATAATTAGCTGTACCTGCCTGATCTGGACTAAATACAAGACCAAATGTAACTAACTTTTTACTCGCATAAGCACTTAAATCTAACTCCTTTGTGACCCAGCCATTACTTTGTTCTCCACTATTAGGGATAGGCACTTTGATCACTGAATTAGGTTGATCTGCAAACACAAGGCCTACTGCCATTTCTGATCCATCTGTAGCAGAAGTCTTGTTAAAGGTAATAGATAATTTCGAGTTGTGATTTAGATCAAGCTCTGTTTTGTATAATCGCAGGAAGTTTTCAGCATTTAATTGTCCTTGTACAACTAATGAGCTTCCGCCTTGGTAGCCACCAATTTGTTTGTAGTTATAGCGATTTGTACCTGATAAGTTATACTTTGGACCATAATCAAAATCAACGGTTAATCGGTTTCCAGTCGTATCCTGCCACCATTGCCACGTCACAGGTACATCCTGCAAGCTCATATTTGACCATTCATCCCAATTAGAGACGATCCCATTTTTGTAGTAAGACAATCCGTGTCCTGTATTAAAATGGGTATAGAAATTGCTATCGCCAATAACGGAGCGCTCTGTGATGACAGAAGCCATACCAGGCCAATAACGGTTATCTGCATACACATCTTGGACCGAATTGACAGACGGGTTAGTGGTGTTTTTAGGATTCACATTTGGCCCTGACCACCATAATTGCTCTCTAAGATGCGTCATCCATTGATAAGCATTATCTGTTCGACGTGAGCTTGGCCACGGCAGGTTCATATCCTCGTCGAGTCCTGCATGAACAAAATCAGCGCCAAGTGTACTTAAACTGAGTTGAGGGATTCCATTTTTTAATTTATTGCTAAGCGCAGTACCATTTACACTTGAGAAACGGTCACGTCCCGCCTCTAAGCCTGCAAAACCAACATCGTATAGGTTATAATTTGTACCTAATTGTGTATTTAGCTGATTTAAATAAGATGTTGCACTATTAATATGACTATTGCCTACACCGTAATCAAAAAAGTACGAGTTAGAAACCTTTTCTTTTGTTTGTTTATCTACCAAAAAGGAGATGTTGTTATCAGTAAACGTTCTAGTAAAAGTATTCGCGCCATTGTTTGTTGTTAATGAATCATACCACTGTACATATAACCCACCTTGCTGCAAGGTCTTCATGAAGGCGATGTAATCAGGAATGTCAGCGACAGCGACATTAGGGTTCATTTCCTCTTGATTTACAAAATAGCCGTCAAACCCAAAATAGTTTGCCATTTCAATCAACTTCTCTGCCACAGGGAAATTCCCTTGAGCGTCCTTTACAAGCATTTGCTTATACGTCTGCTGTCCTCGGTCATTGTTGGAGAAAAAAATACCAGCCAGCGATTTCACTCCATTTTTGTGCGCCGCATCTGTATATGTTGGGTTAGGTATGTTTAACATCCCAAACTCAAACCACTTTTGCTGCCAATCCTTTTGCGCTAAATCATCATAATATTGTGGAGGGGTATACGCGGTTGCTGTACCATGCCAATAAGAATAATAGTCAATATATTGCCAGAAGTTAAAATGATATTGCGCAAATTTATTTGTATAAGGTGCATTTTCAATAAATGCGTTCCCGTAATCCCCTGCAACCATCATCATTTGCGTGGATGGCGTTAAGGATGGATTTGCCTGTGTTGCAGCAAAAGGCGAAATTCGTTGCTGTAACGGTACTCTTGATCGTAATAGCTCTGCATCAGGATCAGTTTGCGGACTCCAATTTGCAATATGATTACTCGTATAACCATGAACACTTGGTTGATTGACACCGTGAGCACTTTCACCCTTAAATGGCCATGTATCCCCAGCTAGGGCTGTCGGCGCCAAAAGAGCTGTTAGCATCGTAACTACAACTGTAATGGTTGCATATTTAGTTGCATATTTAGGCTTAACCCTCACTTTTCTAGGCGACTTTTGTTTCTTATAAATGTTGTCCACTCTCCTCTTCGTGATTGTAAACGCATTCATAAATAGGTATACCGCTGTATCGCTAACTTCTCCCTCCTTAACTTCAACTTTTTTTATCAAAACCAATCTATCGTATTTCTGTGCTTTCAAATAGAAGATAAATTAAAGATAAAGTAGATGAATTAAAGATTTAGTGTATTTAAATCTCTACCTTTAACCCATACGTTTAGGAGATTTAACTGATCATCCAGCATTAAAATATCTGCCCTTTTCCCTGCCTCTAACGATCCGATTAGATGATCTAGTCCAAGTGATCTGGCTGGCGTTAAGCTTGCTACCTTTGATGCTTCCTCGATGGATAGATTAGCTTGCTTTACAAGGAAGCGAAAACCTTCGATCATCGTTAATGTACTGCCTGCTAATGCACTTGGATTATCGGTAAGAGTCGCTTTCCCCTCTAATACGGTAACAGGAAGGTCTCCAAGCATATATGCCCCGTCACTTAAACCTGCTGCAGACATGGCATCGGTAATTAATAGTAGATTATTTTCCTTTTTAATGCTTGCAAGTAACGTGACCATAGCAGGGTGTACATGGATTCCATCCGCAATAATTTCCGCAGAAATACGCTTATCAGTTAAAATTGCACCTACCGCCCCTGGCTGACGATGATGTAACGGGGTCATCGCATTAAATGTATGCACGGCATGATTTAAACCTACATCTATAGCCGCAATAACTTCCTCATAGGTTGCATCTGTATGCCCAAGTGCCGCTGTAATATGATGCTGACGTAACCACTGAATTGCTTCCTTGGCTCCTTCACGTTCAGGTGCTAATGTCACTTGTCTAATCAAATTAGGGTATCGAGCTTCCCATTCCTGTAGCCAAGTCACTGTTGGAGATATGATATGCTGTGGATTTTGTGCCCCACACCACTTTGGACTAATAAATGGTCCCTCTAAATGAACACCTGCAATTTGGGCATAACTCATTTCCTCATGCATATAATTATTCACTTCAGCTAATACACAATCGATTGCTTTTTTGGGCGCAGTCATGGTGGTTGCTAACATCATGGTTGTGCCATGCTTACTATGGAATTTTGTAATCGCATCTAATGCCGTTTTATTACTGTTCATAAAATCGTACCCTGCACCACCATGAACATGCACGTCAACAAAACCTGGAATGAGCAGGTTATCTTGTTGATCGTCAATTGTCCATTTATGATATTGGGCTGGGAGGTTTTTATATTCCCCTACATAAGCAATATGTTCCCCTGAAAAGGCAATGACCCCTTCAGAAATCAGTCCACGAGGTGTCAATACCTGACCTAATAGTAATTTACTTATCATTTCAGCCATTTTCCTGCTCCTTTATCTACCAAAACCACTACATTTGGATGACTTTGTAGCAATGATGCGGGGCATTCAGTTGTAATTGGCCCCTCTACAGTGCGATACATCGCCTCCGCTTTTTCCTCGCCTCTAACAAGTAAAACAATTTGTTTTGCCTTCATGATGCTTCCAATTCCCATGGTAATTGCTTGCTTCGGCACTTCATCTATACTGTTAAAAAAACGAGCATTAGCCTGTCTAGTCTCTTCCAGCAAATCCACCACATGTGTCTTGCTCGTTAAGCTTATATCCGGCTCGTTAAAGCCAATATGTCCGTTACTGCCAAGCCCAAGCAGTTGTAAATCAACGGGACCCAAATCCTCAAGCAGCTTCTCATAGCTTACACATTCTTGCTGCAGGTTCTCCGCATTGCCATTAGGTACATAGGTGTTACTAATATCAATATTTATATGATCAAAAAGATGTTGGTTCATAAAGCTGCGATAGCTCTGAGAATGTCCATCTGGTAAACCTACATATTCATCTAAATTAAAGGTCGTGGCTTTCGCAAAGCTCACTAATTTTTTACGGTACATTTCAATTAGCTCAGCGTATACACCTAGAGGTGAACTGCCTGTAGCCAAGCCTAAAACGGCTTTAGGATTACTTTGCAATAAACTCACAATCAGTCCAGAACCAGTTCTAGCAAAATCGTTGTCATTCTCAAATTTCATAATGTTCATTTAGAGGAGCCTCCTTTTTTATGGCGATAGTGCTGTACGTTAACATAGGATTGCTCTAATTTAGGAATGTAATCCTTAAATCTAGTGCTTACCATTCCCGTAAACAAAATATCAATGATATGTAGCTGGGCAATACGAGAAGCCATATCCCCTCGGCGCATCCCTTGCTCTAATGAAGAAGAAAACAAAGGAATATCGGCAAGGGAGGCTAGCGTGCTACTTCCATAAGACATCATTGCCACTGTATGAGCGCCACTTGCTGCGGCACAACGAAGAGCATCAATCGTTTCTGGGGTTTCTCCAGAATATGAAATAGCGAAGGCAACATCTCCCGCCTCCAGTGAAGATGCCGAAGTAATTTGCATATGTGAATCTGAAAAAGCAGTGCAATTTACCCCAATCCGAATGAGTTTCTGATAAAAATCTTGAGCAACAATTGCCGAAGTTCCCATCCCATATAAATCTACCCGTTTTGCTTCACACAACAGTGATACAGCCGCTTCTAACCGTTCAATATTAAGTAATGAGGTTGTATCCCGGATAGAAGCAATATGATTACTTTGCATCGCCTCTACAATAGTAGATATTTTATTGCCTGCAATAATGTCCTGATAAGCAGGAGTCCCCGACATCCCCTCCGACTCTCCACTTGCAAGTTCGGCAGCTAGCTTTACTTTAAAATCAGGAAAACCCTTAAAGTGAAGCTCTTTGCAAAAACGGGTGATCGTTGCTGGACTTACCCCACAAAGCTCAGAGAGCCTCGTGATTCCCATTAAGACAATTTCTGTAGGCGACGCTAAAATATATTGGGCTATTTTTTGTTCAGTGGAGGAAAAGCTCGACTTTTTGGACTGTAGTGTATTTAAGATTGGGAGCATAGTTAGCACCTCAGATTGAATTTTTGAAAAAAATTTCATTAATATTATTATAAATAAAGAAAAATATTTTCTATTTAAGCATAAGCTAAAACAGATTACAGTTCAAGTCAATCGTACAAAAGTTACATTTTGAAGCAAACTGCGTAGCAAAATCGTTAAAATACTATATTCCTTTAAAAAACTGTGATAAATATCTCAATCTCTTAAAACAGTACTCAATTATAATGGACAAGGAACTTATTTTCGATTATAAACTTGGGGGCAAAAATATATGGGGTTTGCAAAAAAAATTACAATCACAGTAATTAGCATCCTAATACTCGTAGGGGGCTTAATTGGTGTGTTCAGTTACTCCACAGCGTATCGGCAGGTGGAAAAATCCGTTGGGGTCGAAACGGTAGGCTGTGCCAATATTACGACTGGATTAGTGAATCCAAAAGACATTGAAGAGCTTGCTAGTGGTAACACAAATAAATTAAAGCAGATTGAAGAACAATTAAACTGGACGGTTGCTCATAAATCCTTATTCAAGGAAGTTTTTATTTTATCTCTTGATGGTAAAATTATCGCAGCAGATGAGAACATTAAGAAACGTGGTTACAAAGCAGGGGATGACTTTTATTTTGATCCAAAAGCAAAAAAAATGATTACTGAAATGAAGCACTCAGCTTATACTTCTGTATACACTTACGATAATGTAAAGTTATTAACGGGGTATGGCCCAATTTATAAAAACAATGATTCTAGCCAAGAAATTGTTGGGCTTATGGCAATTAACTTTGATGCCTCTATTATTTGGGATCGCACTTGGGAAATCATTACCTTACCTTTCATTATAGGTGCCGTTGTATTTTTGCTCGCAGCAATTGCATTGTATTTCTTTATTCATCATATGGCATCACCGATTGAGAAGCTATCTAAGCAAGTTAAGCAAATTTCTCATGGTGATTTAACGATCACGCCTTTACTTTTGAATCGGAATGACGAGGTAGGTCAACTTTCTAAAGACTTTGGCGTTATGACTGAAAATTTAAGACAACTTATCCTTAAAATTAGTGAAACATCAGAACAAGTGTCCTCTTCTGCTCATTTGTTGTCCACAACGACAGAACAAACAGGAAAAGCGGCTCACCAGACTGTACAGGTAACTGAAGAATTAGCTGCAGGTGCAGAAAAACAGCTCATAAATTTACAGCATGGGACCGATACTTTAAATGAAACAACACAGCATATCGATACGATGGTAGAGAATGCTAGACACGTTACTGAACGTGCTCAATATGCTTCTACCACAGCGCAAGAAGGCTCTGCATCACTGCAACAAAGCATCGATCAAATGAACATTATGGAGCAAAAAATAGTGTCGCTTTCTCATAATATTGTTGAGCTAAGCAGTCACTCCCAAGAAATTCATAATATTGTAAATGTCATTACAGATATTGCTGCGGAAACACAGTTGCTCGCGATTAATGCAGCAATTGAAGCTGCTCAAGCTGGTGAGCATGGTGGAGGTTTTTCCGTTGTTGCTGCCTCAGTTCGTAAGCTAGCGGATCGTTCTAAAGAATCAGCTAACCAAATCCGTCATTTAATTGAATTTATTTTAAGTAAAATGGAAGAAACCGGCGAAACGATGGAATGGACAGCCAAAGAGGTTGCACATGGTACACAGCTTGTACGTGATGTGGGCGGCTCTCTTCAAAGCATCGAGGATTCTTCAAAAACTACAGCAACCGCGATGGAGGAATTAACAGCAACTGTAACTAAGGTGCATACGAATGCTACCTCTCTTGTCCAAGCTATTGATGAAATTGTGCTTCTTGCTAATCATGCTTCAGACGGTACACATAGCATGTCTGCCGCATCTGAGCAGCAGCTTGCCGCAACACAAGAAGTCGAGGCTTCTGCCAACTTTTTGTCAGGCTTATCGGACAAGCTTCGTTTGTTAGTGAAGGAGTTTCGGGTTTAGGGGATTTTCAATCTAGTTAAGTAAATAGATAAAATAGCGCAGGCTTTTCAGCCATAAAGATAGATTTTATGGTTGAGCGTTGCGCTATTTTTAATTTTATTGATTTATATTAAATTTCTCTTTGTTTTTACTTCTAAAATAAGTCTTTTCGGCTGATACCAACCTCGATCACGATACCATGTACAATGTTAACATTAACAACAAAAAAGGCTGACGCCAAAATTCATTGACGCCAACCTACTTTCTATCTCAAAAATTTAACTTAGTTAATTCAAACCTACTTCAATTATTTAGCTATATAAGCATTTAACATCCATCTGTGCTTGTCTAGCGCGGATACGATGCCTAACAACAAGTCAGCGGTTGCTTCATCATCTGCTTGAGTTGCAGCTTCCATACCTTGTTTTAGTTCATCTGTAATGCTTTCGAAATCAGCAACAACACTTGCTACCATTTCTTCTGCACTTTCTCCACCTTTAGCTTCTTTAATCGTTGCAAGCTCTAATGATTCCTTCAAAGTAGATACAGGAGAGCCGCCGATTGACAATAGACGTTCTGCGATGTCATCCAAGTATGCTGTAGCTTCGTTATATAATTGTTCAAATTTCTCATGAAGGGTAAAGAAGCTTGTCCCTTTCACATACCAATGATAATGATGAAGCTTCGTATATAGAACTGTCCAGTTAGCTACCTGCAAGTTTAATTTCGTATGAAGCGCTTGTTCTGTTGGTGTTGCAATATGATTTGCCATTTTAAAATCCTCCAGTTCATATCATAATTTTAAATGAATTAACACTCTTTAAATTTAGACTAAATCTAAATTACTTGAATTAATAATACCACTTTCTGAACTACCATGCAATGAATTTTAGATGAAATTGTCATGAATTCATTTATAACATTACATCTACAACGCTACAGCAAGTTTGTGCAAATTTGCTAATTTGTATGCAAGGTAAGTAAGCATGGTATCATCCTTCATTTGAAAAAAAGAACCAGCGTAAGCGCCAGTTCTTCTGTTGTAGTTATAACTTATCCAATTTTTCAGTGATTGAATCAACCTTTATAAATTCGTCATAAATCTGATGAAATCAATTCTAATGAATTCAACCGATCAATCTTTACGAATTTGTAGTTTAAATTGCTCTAAGCTCCGTTCCAGTTGACGCAAGCCATCTTCTACAATTTTTCGATCTACACCTTCTTGCACCGCTTCATATTTTGGCTGGCGTTGATATGCCTTTTTTTCTTCCTCTGCATAAGCTTGACGACGCTGGATTTCTTTATATTTGTCTAATAAATCCGTAATTATATCGTAGAAGCGCTCATAATCAACGATAATATCATCGAGAAAACGATCCACTTCCTCCTTTTCATACCCACGCATTTTAACGTCAAAATCTTTTTCATGAATGCTAAGCGCATCCATTTTAATACCAAGCTGTTTAAATAAACTTTTTTGATCCTCTAATTTACGCGAATAATCATCCTGCATAAATATCCCTCCGTACTATCTTGGAAATAACCTATGTTGCTTTATATACTCTACCACAATATTTGACGATTTTCGATATTACTACAGAAGTTGAAACCAAAACCACGATCTGGGCATATGCTATGTCATCAAGCAATAAAGGAGCGAATGGCATGGATTCTTACAATCTATGGATAATTATCGTGATTGGGCTTGCATCAAACCTTGATAATGCAGGCGTAGGTATCGCCTACGGCGTTCGGAATATCCGTATTCCTTGGTACTCTAACCTCACTATTTCCTTCATTTCTTTTTTAGCTACGCTCGTATCAGGATTATTTGGTAATTGGATATCCACTCATATTCCAGTATGGATTAGCCATCTTATCGGAACCATTGTTATTGTTTCCGTTGGGGTATGGGTTTTATTACAACCACTTGCAAATCAGCTTCGAGCTCGCCATAACAATTCCAACAATTTCACTCATTTTATTAGCAACCCAGAAAAAGCAGATAAGGACCAATCTCAATCCATTAGCCTACCTGAGTCCATCTTGTTAGGGACAGCACTTGCGATGAATGCGTTAGCTGGTGGCTTTAATGCAGGAATCACCTCGTTAAACATTTGGTGTACTTCACTGGCAGTTGGCGTCATTAGTTATGTTTTGCTGTGGGCATGTGCAGCGTTAGGTGCAAAATATATTGCAGAGCGTTTTGGCAACGTAGCGACTGTAATTTCTGGTTTATTATTAGTTTTAATCGGCATTAATCAAATGTTTTAGCATTATGCCCCTGTGGTGGGTGGCTATAACCTATACATTGCACTTTGACTAAATGGACTTATAACTATATTGCCTCCTACCCCAGTATTACTTAATGTTTTGAAAATTTTAATATTGTTCCTATATTATTACTTTTTTTCATGTTTAAATCATCTATAATAAAAATAGCCGATAAAATAATTCTATACTCCTAGATATATCTAAGCACAAAGTCGGACTAAAGCCAAACGAAAGCAGGAGATTTTTACTATGATTTGGTTGTCCAATTATGAACAAGAACTAGACCTCGCTTTTAACCAAGCAGCACAAATCTTGAACACCTTACCACCAAGCTTTAACAAACAGGCCTTAGAGTACTTGGATAAATTCCATGCACTTAAACACAAACGTTCAAAAAATTACATTTGTTACTTACTACCTTATTGGCTACAAAATTATTTTAATGTGAGTATGACAACGACACGTGATTTTGCAGTAGCAAATATTTTTGGTATGATGTATTACCATTTAATTGATGAAATTATGGACGAGCCTATCAAGCCTTCTAAGTATCAATTACCTTTAGCAGATTTAATTTACTTGGAGTTTCACACTATTTATAGTAAGTATTTCCCCTATGATTCGCCATTTTGGTCTTACTACAAACAATACATAGTCGAATGGGCCGAAGCAGTTACAGAGGAAAGCGAAAATGATTATTTCCAAACCGATCCGATCAGGCTTGCTCATAAGGCATCGCCTGTAAAAGTAGCAATTGTAGGTTCAATGTTTGTAACACATTGTACAAATAGCACATTGATTGTTCAGATCGAAGACGCAGTTGATTTGGTATTGCTAACATTACAAATGCTAGATGATTATGAGGATTGGAAAAAAGATTTGAAAGAAGGGAGTTATAATTGCTTGCTTTCTATGATCCAAGCAGAGCTTAACATCCCCCGAAGTCGAAGACCTAATGTAGAAGAAATTAAACAAGCATTATTTGTCCAAGACATTCTTGTGAAATATGCAGAAATTGCGGTTAATCACCATGAGCAGATGACAACAATTCAACAATATGCGCCAGATCTCGTTTTATTTCACAAATTTTTATATGAAAATCTTATTGAGGCCGGATCTCAAATCGCAAAGGATCGTTTATTGTTACAAAGTGGAGGTTTATCATATTGGATTGCTAAAAATAGATAAAATTGCTAGAAATACGCCAATTAATATGATATAATTTCTTTGTCAATATTAACTTATAAGTTATAGAAAGGGTGATTTTTATGACAACAGGTACCCTACTACACAACGAAGTTATTCAAAGGGCATGGCAAGATCCGAGTTTCAAAGCAAGGCTGTTAGAAAATCCAAAAAAAGTATTGCAGGAAGTTTTAGGAGTTATTTTACCAGACCACATCACTGTAAAGGCCGTTGAGGAAAACTCAGATGAGTTATATTTTGTTTTACCCCAAAATCCCTCAGAGGTTTTAAAATCAGAAGTAAAGCCCCAATCTGTATGGGGCGTTTAGGTTAGACATTTAGGTAGGTACAGTAGATGGGAAACTGATGATTACTTCAGTACCTACCCCCAATTTACTTTTGAACTGAATTGTACCACTCATCACTTCAATAATCCGTATCGTAACCATTAATCCAAGTCCAGTTCCTTTTGTTTTGTTAGAGAAATAAGGCTCCCCTAATCTAGCTAATACATCCTCACTCATACCTTCTCCATTATCTTTGATATGAATAAAAATTCGATTTTTATTTTCATACGCCCAAAGTTGAATATCACCTTCATCATGTAATGATTCAATGCTATTTTTAATTATGTTTACAAAGGCTTGTTTGAATTTAGAAGAATTTCCACTAATAAATAAATTTCTAGGAATATTCACCGTAATATTACCGCCTTGCAAATTCGCCATCGGAATAAGAATCCCTTCAATATGAATAAACTCTTCCAATATATTTAAGGTCGTATTTTTCCCAACCTCTGGCTTCGCAAAGGTAAGGAAGTCTGTAATAATCCCAGATGCACGATCCAGCTCGTCTAAAGCCATATTTAAATACACTTTATCAGAGTTTTCTTGCTTCTCAGCTACTAATTGAAGAAACCCTCTTGTAACCTGTAAAGGATTACGCACTTCGTGCGCAACAGATGCTGCTAACTCACTAATAATCTCCATCTTCTCTGAACGTTGTAGTTCATTATTAAACATTTCAAGTTGTTTAGAATATTCAACAACTCTACGATGATTTTCAGCAAACTGTCTCCCTAAAATAATAATAAGAGAAGTCATGAAGCTTAATACTCCCCATTTCCATAAAGACAAATCATAATATCCTGATCTAAAATAAAACCAGATCAATTCACCTACACCTAAAATTGCAAAAATCATAAAACCGATTGAAAAAATAATAGCATCTTTATTTCTTTGTACTACATACACAACAACAGAACTTATTAAAATAATAAACTGAACAATCATAATAAAGCCAACAAGATTACCTGAAATAATTCTATAAATAGGATATAGTTTATAATTAGATAATTCATTTATAATCATTAAAAAGATACAAAACGTAAAATAAACAACTTGAAACTGACGTAGTTTTTTTGTAATCGATTTATAACCTTGCCCAAAGGTGCTTTCAAAAAATATAGTAAACGCAGGTAATAAAATATATAAAGACATATCAAACAATGCAACATATAGCTTGCCATATTTCTCATACATTGTGTACAAAAAAGGATTATATGTGATCATAATTATACCACTAGAAAAAATGAGCACACATAATGAAATCCAGCTCTTTTTATGAACCGTGTTTAAGAAAAATGAACAACACAACATAATGATAGATATAAAGATAAGTGCTGAACCTAAAATATAATCGGCATTACTACTATTAATATACACATGTTCTAATTGAAAGTAGTCACCAACGATAATTTGATCTTGAATTCCAATTCTATTTTTAGACTGTAATCCTAAATAAAAATAATCATCAGTTCCATTGTTTGCCAAAGGGACTAATACTTTTACAATTTCATAATTGAAATCTCTATTTGTCTCATACAATATTTTATCTTCGTATTTTATTACAACATGATAGCCGTATATTTTTTCAAAAAGTATAGCCATTGAATTCATATCTATTTCTGGAATTTTAATGCGAAACCATTGTGAGGACTCTCCATAAGGCTTGTTAAGCTGAGCCTTTTTTGTACTATATTGCTCCCAATCAGGTAAACGCTCTAATTGTGCCTTGCTAATGTTTACATCAAATTTATCTACCCAAGTCATTTCTATTTGATCTATAACATGATGTTCTACTGGAGCAGAACTTGAATTCTTTAATAAATCTCCATAAAAAATAATGGTTAATACAACCACAATCACAATCGAAGCTTTATAAAAAGCTTTCATTACTTCAGCACCCCTGCCAATAAAATATTAGGATCGTGTAAACTTCAATATTACTGTCCAAATCACCTTTAATTACTTTCAAACCTTAGATGCAGTGTATGCCTGCTATATATTATGTTAACGTGATAATCGTTATAATTTTGCTAGAAAGAATATGTAATGTTGGAAATATACGAATAGGTTACTATACTAGCATAAACGTGAAAGGCAGGTGCGACAACAAAATTATTTATTTTTGTACTGAAAATCATTAGAAATGAGACAAAGATAAATAAATAAGCCGCTGCTACATATCGCAACAACAGCCTATGTTATATTTGTGTTCAGTTTAATTGCAATGTAAAATGGGCGAGTTAATGATCTCCCCACACCTCTTTTGCCGTCTCCACCACTAACTTAATTTTGTCCCATTGCTCTTCCTCTGTTAAAATATTGCCTTCCTCTGAGGAAGCGAACCCACATTGTGGGCTTAGACAAAGCTGATTAATGTCTACATAGTTAGCTGCTTCTGCAATACGTGCCTTTAACATTTCCTTACTTTCCAAACCACCATGCTTGGTTGTAACAAGCCCTAAGACGACTTGTTGGTCTTTAATATATTTTAGCGGCTCAAAGCCACCCGAACGTTCGTTATCATATTCAAGGAAAAAGCCATCCACGTTAACTTGTCCAAATAACTGCTCTGCGACAGGCTCATAACCACCAGAAGCAAACCAAGTAGAATGCAAATTACCACGACAGACGTGAAGCGTAATGACCATATCGTCTGGACGATTAGCAATGCTGTCATTTAACATTTGAACATAATCCTTCACTAATTGATCTGGATCATAGCCTTGAGCTTTTAAGTGAATCCGATGTCTGCTGCTACACAAGTTCCCCCATGCGGTATCATCTAATTGTAAGTATCTACACCCTGCATCGTAAAAATCCTGAATGGCAGCCTGATACACTGCAACAATGTCGGCTTTAAATTGCTCAGCATTGTCATAAATCTTATTTCCATGCTGTAAGCTGACAAAATGAAAAAGGCTTGGGGAAGGTATCGCAAATTTCACAGGATAGTTTCCTGCAAGCTGGCGTAGCTGTTTAAAATGAGTTACCATCGGATGTGTCTTATAGCTTAATTTGTCTACAATTTCAAAGCTTTGAGGTTTTGTTTGCATTCCTGCTACACTAACCGTTTGCTTCATTTCTACCTTTTGTGCTCCTCCAATTCCCCAGAAAAAATCGAGATGCCACCACGAACGGCGAAATTCACCATCAGTAACGGCCAACAGTCCCATTTCCTTTTGCTTCTTAATTAAGGCAGAGATGTGTTCATCTTCTACTTCTGTTAACTGAGCTTGACTCAGCTGTCCTTCTTCAAATAATCTGCGTGCATGCTTCAGCTCGATCGGTCGCAAAAAGCTACCTACAATATCATATCTAAAGGGCGGGATACTTCTAGGCTTCGCTTGACTAAAGTCGTTCATAATTACCTCCCATTATTACAGCAACCAATAATTATAATTAAATTGTACTTCTGTTACGATATCATTCAAAATATCAATATACCTCTTGGCAATGTCACCAAGCTGAATATCTTTGTGGGCAATCCAGCCAATCGTCGCAGCTTGTTCAATTAAAAGTGGGATCGATCTCAGCTCTGAACCCGTTAAATCCGACGTTAGCAGGCCTGTCCCAATCGTATATCCTTGAGTACCAAGTAAAATATCTCGTAATGTTGCACGATCACTCACCTTAATACTTCTAGCAGGTTGAACCGTACGCACAATTTCCTCAATAAAATTAAGGGAATGTTGCTCTCCTTGCTCAAAGGACAAATACGGATAAGGAGAAACATCCTCCATCGTTAGTTCCTCCTTAGCCGCTAAAGGATGCTGTGAGGATACATAAATATGAGGACTTGCATTTAATAATGGTGTAAATTTCAGGTGATGGTCACTAAAGAGCTTGTTCATCACTTTCGCATTTTGTTCATTAATGTACAACACACCAATATCACTGCGTAAAGAACGTACATCCTCGATGATATCTAAGGTACGTGTTTCCCGTAAAACAAGGTTGTATTCCTCTGCATCATAACTTTGTAGCAAGCGCACATAAGCATCAACGACAAAGGGGTAATGTTGTGTGGACATAGAGAACTGAACTCCTCTAAATTGCTCACCTTTATATCTGCTTTCCATAAATTCCATCTGTTCAATCACTTGTCTTGCATAACCAAGAAATTCAATTCCTGCCTCAGAAGTAACAATTCCTCGATTGCTACGTTCAAAAATAGCGATACCTAGCTCGTTTTCTAGTTCTTTAATTGCGTTGGAAAGACTAGGCTGCGAAATAAACAAACGTTTAGCTGCCTCATTCATCGAACCACAATTCGCAATTTCAATAGCATACTTCAATTGTTGTAACGTCACAGCATCACCTTCTCCCTTACATATAAGTCAGAAAACAAACAAACACAATTTCTGCCTGATTGTTTTGCTAAATATAATGCTTGATCGGCAATATCGATCAGTTTATCTGAACTAATCTGTGGATAACATGCAATACCAATCGAAATGGTAATATGAATGACTTGTCCATCAGGTAATACAAAATTATACTTTTCTACTGCCTGTCGTAATTGCTCTGCAATGTCATTTGTTTCAACGCTAGTATAGCCATTTACAACAACTACGAATTCTTCTCCACCCTTACGGGCAATGAGATCATCAATATTAAATTGCTTCTTTAAAATATTTGCTAATGACATAAGCACTTTATCCCCTGCTGGATGTCCATACGTATCGTTAACATGCTTGAAATGATCAATATCTAGCATCAGCACACTAAAGTAACTTTTCTCTTCGATCGCGTTTGTAATTGTTTTTTGCATCAGGCCATCAAAGGCTCTTGAATTGTACAATCCCGTCAAAAAATCCCGTTCTGCATGCTCTTGCATTAACCCTAAATACTCACTGGATCGCTTTAAATATTGCAGCATGGAACGCGTAAATAAACCAGAAATTAAAAAAACACTTTCATAAATAGTAATAATTTCTGCCGTGAATTCCTTGGAGATCAATGAAAATATAATACCCGTAGACAGCATAGAGGCCGATAATGCAACTCCCCACCTCCACAATTCAAAGCGTAAGCGATTAAGCATGAATACACCAACAACTAAAGCAACCATAATATTAGCAAGGGATGCAAGGGAAACGACCAATCCACTTGTGAAAAAAAATAAGCGGTAAACAAATATAATGATTGATGTAACGATTGCACCTGGAAATCCAGTTAAGCATGCTGCAACCAAAATAGGAATCTGCCTAAAATCAGTGATCCATTTATCATGAATCGGGAAGGAAAAATACATGAGGACTACGCCAAGAAAACCTAAAAAAGCACCAATCGCATATTGACTTATTTTCTTGGACCTATGTTGTGGAACTAAATACTTCGTACGAATTAAATTTCCGAAAAATAAAAACGCAGTTAACATCGTAAAGTTATTTATTAAGCTTTGAAACATTTATGACCCTCTCATTGCGCAATTTTTTTTAGCATATCACAAAAAGGACTAGTTAGAGTAAACAAATATAGAAAAAACAAAAAACAAACGGTATCGTAATTGCTTATTATGTATAAGATCGTCATGGATCATGTTATAATGTGTTTTGAAAATTAATTATTGTAAAGGATGAGAATCATGAGTCAGGATACGGCTCACGCTTCCACAATCGAGGATCCCGCACAGTTATGTCTGCTTGCGGGTAAAATTATGCTACAAAGTGGAGCTGAAACCTACAGGGTTGAAGATACAATGGCACGTATGGCTAAGTCAATGGGGATTGCCAATTGCCAAACCTACGTTACTCCAACAGGAATTGTGTTTCAATTAGAAGAAACTGGCGTAGCAAAGCTTATTCGCATTGCAGAACGCACAACAGATCTACAAAAGGTAGCAGCCGTCAATGATGTCTCCCGCAAATTAAGTAATGGGGTTGTGTCATCACTTACAGCTCACCATATGCTAATGGAAATTGAAGCTGCCAAGCATGCTTATCCCGTTTCTGTCCAAATTGCTGGTGCAGCCATTTCAAGTGGTTGCTTTACACTTATGTTTCAAGGTGGCTATATTGACTTTTTACCTAGTGTATTAAGTGGGGGATTAGCCTTTGCAACATTTATTGCTTTTCACAAGCTGGTTAAGGTTAAGTTTTTTGCTGAATTTACGGCTTCTTTTCTGCTTGGCTTGGTGGCTATGCTACTTGTCCACATTGGAATCGGCAAAGAACTGGATAAAATTATTATCGGTTCAGTCATGCCTCTAGTTCCTGGCTTATTAATTACGAATGCCGTTAGAGACTTAATGGCAGGACATCTTGTATCAGGGTTATCTCGTGGCGCGGAGGCATTTCTGACTGCCTTTGCGATCGGAGCTGGCATCGCCGTGGGCTTTACTATTTTTTAAATAGAGAGGTTACGATTAAGAAATGACATTTATTGTACAGTTGATCACTAGCTTTATCGCCTCAGCCGCATTTGCGGTTTTGTTTAACGCACCTAAAAAAAGCCTTTTATTATGTGGCTTATCAGGTATGTTAAGCTGGGCTGCCTATATTTTATTAAAAACAGAAATGGATGCCATGTTTTCCATTGTGGCATCCTCCTTTATTGTTGGTATTGTAGGTCAAATCTGTGCACGTTATCAGAAGAAGCCCGTCATCATTTTTAGCGTAGCAGGGATTATCCCACTTGTTCCAGGCGGACTCGCTTACGATGCCATGCGCAGATTTGTTGAAAATAACTATAACGAAGCAGTTCAATTAGCAGCTGGTGCTTTTTTGATGTCTGGTTCGATTGCGATTGGTTTAATTTTATCTGAGGTGCTTAATCAGATCATTACTCGAAAAAACAGTAAATAAAACAATGCAGCTAACCATGTTTTAAAGCTTGCTTCATACATCATATGACATCAACTTGGGAAAGTGGCTTAATTAAATATAAAGAGGAATTTCCCTCTCCTTCTGCTTTCCCTGCTCCTTCCTCTACTTGCTCAATCACCCATCCATAAGACAATACGCTGGCTAAGCGTTGTTGCTCTTCTGAAGTCAAGGAAGCTTTAATATTAAACAAGCCATCCACCTCAATCAGCTCTACAGTTTTATGTAAAGCCACATCCACCCAAGAACGAATTCCACCTACAGTATTGAATTTAATTTGATAGCCCTGCTGAATAGCTTGTCTCAACTGTTCAGGTTGCTGCTTTGCAAGCTGCTGTAGTGGTTCATATTTAAATTCATATTTACTATGATCCTCTGGGAAATCACCTTTCGTGATCTGTTCTATTAATTGTTCATTTGACCATCCTAAAGCACGTAAAGATTCCAACAATAATGCGTCCCATTGAGATAGTCGTGTTCGTTGCTCTTGGCTCATTAAACTTCACTCCTGACATCAAGTAATAAATATATTATATCGGAATAGTATGATTAATCCTAGTCATATTAAAGTATAGCTCTGGTTTCAAAATTGAGCCATAATTAAGATATATTATTCTATCATAGAGTTGAGGTGAATTTGATTATGATATTTGTGTTTGATTTAGACGGGACTATTTGCTTTAAAGGAAAGCCAGTTTCAGAGTTGATTTTAACTAAGCTTGACCAACTAAAGGAGCAAGGACATGAAATTATCTTCGCCTCTGCAAGACCTGTGCGAGATATGTTACCTGTCATTCATCCTAGATTTCACCAGCACACACTTATTGGTGGGAATGGGGCTCTGGTCTATAAAAAAGGAGAGGCGCTACATACTGGTGCATTTCATCCTGAGTTACGTCACTGTTTAGAGCAATTACTAGCTGAACATCAAGCCACATATTTAATTGATTCAGATTGGGATTACGCATACACTGGTCCATTAATTCACCCTATTCTGAATAATTTGGACACACATAAATTAGCAAAACATAGAGAACTCCAACAATTAAAAGATATTGTAAAAATTCTTATTTTAAGTGCAAATGATTATGAGACTCTTAAACAAAAATTAGCAGAGTATGATATTGTTGTTCATACGTATACTGATGAAAATCTGATTGATATCAGTCCTTCGGGCATAAATAAGTGGTATGCATTACAAAAACTAGGTATCCTTGAACAAAGCTATATTGCTTTTGGTATGATAGTAACGATATTACAATGTTTCAGCATGCAAAACAGGCAATCATGGTAGGCCAACATGACCAACTAGCACCTTATGCCTCCGCAAGTATACCTGCAAGTGAGGAAAGCATTATACAGCAAATTGATCTGATTTTAAATCAAGGTGTAACCTATATTACCTACACTTCATATCATCAGCAAATAGCTACCTCTAGCACTGATCAAATTGATTCTTTTTTGAAATCACAAAACAATGCTGAAAAGCGTAGCTTATTATTTTGCTTAGACAAGTTATTAGATCCTTATTATGGTTATCACTTACCTAATCATGATGAAATCACTTTAATTTTAGAAAAAAATTTATTCGAGTGTCATAGTAAGGAAGTCAAAGAGGATATTTTACAGCTACTCACTGACTATGCTAGAAAACCATTGAGTTATTTGGCTGAGCATATTGAGGAAATAGAACCTGAACTTCGAGAGGATGCTTTTTACGCAATTCGGCTTAATGTAAATGAAATGGAATTATAAGAAATGAGTGATACTTTGCAATTAACGATGAAACAGCTTTTTGATAAAATGCTTGCCCAGATGGGACCCCAAGGCTGGTGGCCTGCGGATAGTAAATGGGAGATTATTTTAGGGGCGATCTTAGTTCAAAATACGAATTGGAACAACGTCGTTCGTTCACTTCATAATTTAAAACATTTAACGCAGTTTTCACCTCAACACATCGCGACTTTGCCACTCCCTGCGTTACAAGATGCTATTACGCCAAGTGGGTTTTATAAAAATAAGAGCAGAGCAATCGCTGAGATGTATGCTTGGTTAAAGCAATACGATTTCGATTTGGACAAAATTAATAATACCTATAATGATCAGCTTCGGGTACAACTATTGCGTATGTTCGGAATCGGGTATGAGACGGCGGATGTCCTCCTGTTATATGTGTTTGATAGAGTGGAGTTCATTGCCGATAAATATGCACAAAAACTGTTTAATCAATTGGGGATTCAGCAGTACTCTGATTACAGAAAATTGAAGGCTGTCGTTGACCTCAAGACAGATTTTACATTAGAGCAGGCACAGGAGTTTCATGGTCTCATTGATGAGTTTGGTAAATTATATTTAGGAAATAAAGATAAATGGGCTTCCTCTTTTTTAAACGGGGATACCCTCCTATTGTAATAGCTAGACAATGAAAAGATGTGAATTCAAGACTTCAACCAAAGGAGTGCTAAGCAAATAACATGATACAAGCCGTATTTTTTGATCTAGATGATACGTTATATGACCACCTTACTCCGTTCCAAGGCGCACTAATGCAAACTTTGCATACTCCCACCGATTTCCCCTATGAAAAAGCTTATCATCGTATGCGCTATTACAGTGACCTGCTGTCTGATCGTTTTGGTGGAACACCAACGACTGAACCAGAGCTAAGTCAGCTACGTCATGGGCGTTTTAGATCAGCATTAGAGGAATTTGGGCTTCATTTATCGGAAGAACAGGCTGCTGCTGTGCAACAAGCCTATTATAATAAGCAGTTTGAAATTGTACTGTTTAAAGGAGCTAAGGAACTGATTGAAGTCTTACAGTCCGATTCTATTTTTGTTGGAATCATTACGAATGGCCCTCTGTCCCATCAGATGAAAAAAATAGAGGCGCTAAACCTCCAAGCCTTTATACCATTAGATGCGATCTTTGTGTCTGGCGATGTTGGTTATACAAAACCTGATGTTGGTATTTTTGATCATGTAGCTAACAAATTTGGGCTAATATCCGCACATTGCTATTATATTGGTGACTCTTGGCGCAACGATGTAGTAGGTGCACTTAATGCAGGCTGGAAATCAGTATGGTTTAATCATCGAAATGTACAGCCTGCTACTACTCACCGCCCTCATTTCGAAGCGAAAAGCTATGATGAGTTACATCATCTTCTAATTGAGCAGAAAAAACGTTAAAATAAAGGCTCAAAGGTAAAAAGCACACTGTAACATAGAAAGGAATTTACGATGATTATTAAACCTAGAACACGTGGATTTATTTGTACAACTGCACACCCAAAAGGTTGTGCTAAACAGGTAGAAGAGCAAGTTAAATATGTGCAGACACAGCCTACAGTGAAGGGGCCTAAAAACGTACTTGTCATCGGTGCATCAGCAGGTTACGGTCTTGCTTCACGCATCGTTGCTGCTTTTGGTGCAGGTGCAAATACGGTTGGCGTATATCGTCAAAGTACACCAACCTCTGGTAGAACAGCTTCGGCAGGCTGGTATAATTCGGCTGCCTTAGAACAAATGGCACAAGCACAAGGCTTAAAATCGTACAGTGTGACTGGGGACGCATTTAGTGATGAGACAAAGCAAAAAACAGTTGAACTTATTGCTAAGGAGCTTGGGCAAATTGATCTAGTTATATATAGCGTCGCTACAGCACGCCGTACCAATCCAGCAACCGGTGAGACCTCTAATTCTGTCTTAAAGCCAATTGGAGAGCCCTATCAAAATAAAACCGTAAATTTCCATACAGGTGAAGTGTCGGAGGTCACACTTGAACCAGCGACAGAGCAGGAAATTAAGGATACCGTTACGGTTATGGGTGGTGAGGATTGGCAGCTATGGATGGACGCCTTGAAGCAAGGTGGCGTATTAGCAGCAAATGCAACCACGATTGCGTTTTCTTATATTGGCCCTGCAATTACAACACCGATTTATCGTGAAGGAACAATTGGGCAAGCAAAGGAACATTTAGAGGCAACAGCTAGACATCTCCATAATGAATTATCCTCGGGTGGCGGTAGAGCGCATGTTGTAATCAGTAAGGCTCTTGTCACTCAGTCCAGCTCAGCGATTCCAGTTGTCCCACTTTACATTGCGGCCTTGTATAAGGTGATGAAGCGTGAAGGGATTCACGAAGGTTGCATAGAGCAAATGTATCGCCTATTCTCCCAGCATTTATATGGTCAAGGGAATACGCCCGTTGATGAAGCAGGAAGAATCCGCATTGATGATCTTGAAATGCGTGACGATGTCCAAGCCGAAGTCGCAAAGCTATGGGAAGAAGTAAATTCACATAACATCTATGACATTACTGACCTTAAAGGCTATACACAGGAATTTTTCCAATTGTTTGGCTTTGAAACCGAAGGTGTGGATTATGAAGAAGACTTGGATAAAGAGGTTTCTATTCCAAATTTAATTTAAATCCTATCCAATTAACGTGAAATTTAACTAACCAAACCTTAGAACGTTAGGAACCTAAAGAAGCTACTCCTTGACACATCACAGGAGTAGCTTCTTCTTTATTACACCTTTTCAATATCTCTATTTTTATAGTCTATTAAAGGCAACTATGGACAAGTCCATTACTTATACAGCACTCGTTAACTCTAGCTCAGTATCCTTGCGTCCAAATACTGCTTCATCCAACTCATTTTCAGACTTGGCAATCAATGTCGCAACCACCGTTGTACCCGTTGCGTTTACTGCTGTGCGTCCCATGTCAATCAACGACTCTACCGCAACAACAAGTGCAATCCCTTCAAGCGGCAAACCAAGTGCTGTTAAAACAACGGTCGTAGAAATAGAAGCGGGTCCAGGTACACCTGCTACCCCGATGGATGAAATAACACTTACCACGACAATAAGAACATAATCCGTCACACTTAACGGAACGCCATATACGTTGGAAACAAATACAGCTACTATAGCAGGCCATATGCCACCACAGCCATTAAAGTTCATCGTTGCGCCTAATGGTGCAACAAAGCTAGCAATACGTGAGGATACACCTACTCGCTTCGTTAAAACCTCTAGATTAACGGGAAGTGTAGCGTAGCTGCTTCTTGTAGAAAAAGCAACGGCAATCGTCGGATAAGCCTTTTTAAAAAATTGGAATGGATTTAGCTTGCCAACGCCAGAAATTAATCCACCAAAAACAAATACAAAATGAATAATGAGTGCAATATAGCTAACGATAATTAGCCAAATAAGTGGCTCTAACGTCTCCCAGCCATAACGGGCTGCCATCGTCGCAATCAGAGCATACACACCATAAGGCGTAAAGCGGAGTACGAATTTTACCACCTGATGTAAAACCTCTGTCAGAGAAGCAAATAGTGCCTTCACAGGCTCTACTGCCTCAGGCTTCTTCGCCCCTACCTTTACAATTGCAACTGCAATAAATAAACCAAATATGAGGATAGGTAACACCTTACCATTTGCTGCATCTTGAATCGGATTATTAGGAAGCTGATCTAAAATAACCTGAAAAAAGCTTGGTATTTCACGCGCTTCAAACCCTTGAGGTGTACTCGCTTCAAACGAGCCAGCAGGATTAATGAGTAACGCTACTGTCAAACCAATAATAGCAGCAATTCCTGTTGTCGCTAGAAACCAACTGATCGTTTTAATACCAATCTTTCTTAGAAACGCAATATTCGTAATTGAAATAATACTATTCACGACTAAAACAAATACTAAAGGAATAACAATCATTCGTATTAAATTCACATAAATAGAACCAATCGTGCTTACGCCTTCAAACGCCCATGCAAAGGAATTGAACAACAAGCCCGCACCTAAGCCCGCTCCTAGCGCAATCATCACTCTTGTACCAAAGCCAACTCGCTTTTTAGCTAAGTAAATTAACCCCACAATTACAACCGCAGAAATAAGCAACGTAATCCAGTTATCTTGTAGAGCTGTTAATAGGTTGTTATTCATCTCTAGTACTCATCTCCTTACTTCCCCTATAATTATATATAATAAAACACATTGATTAACTCGGAAATAATATATAATAAAAAATGTAAATGTGCAACATTAATTTTCTGATGTGACTCTATTTGTAAATTACAATTTCCCACGCAATAAAAATAACCCTGCCCTAGCCGCAATGGCTTAGCAGAGTTACATGCTACGGCTATTTATTTTTTACTTTCATACCACTGCAAAAAAGCATCAGCAATTGCCTTACCTGCTATTCCATTTGGATGTGGGTCAAATTCTGAGCTCATAAAATGCGGCTGTTGCAGATGATCCAGTGGTGCAGGTTGTGATAAAATTTTTGCAATGTCAAACACTGCATCTACACCAGTTGGTGGACATGCAGAAATTTTTTCATTAACTAACCGCCACACACGTTCTCTTTCCTCGGAAAAATTAAAGGTAGGAACGGTAAACAAAATAATCTTGATTGCAGGATTGTGTGTTTTAACTTCTGACACGATATAACTCAAATCTGTTAGCAATTGCTCTGCACTTCGCTGTCCGATGTCAATATCGTTTACACCTAGGCATATGATCAGTTCATCACCTTGCTTCGCTTTATGAAGCCATGATCCATTTGTTGCCACATCATACGCTCTGCCCCAACCAGACCCTAAATTCCATACTCCAATGTTTGTTCCCCATGCATTGGCAATTCTGGCTACCCAATATTCATATTGATCTCGCTCTGTTCTAACACCTTGTGTAATGGAGTCTCCTAAAAAAACAACCTGCTTATCCACGTTCTTTTCATATCCCAAAAAACTAGGTAATACAAGTTTATTTTCCGATAATGTAAATCCATCCGCAGCATCTACCAATGATAAATCTCCTGTACCATCATAACCAGTCACAAGCATTCCTTCCACATTGTATGTAAAGGACCTACCTGCTTTTTTAGTAGAAATCGTCCATGTAAAGGCTAAATAATGATCCTCTGGTAAATGAAACAAGGCTTCATCTGAACAAAAATGCTCTCCAGCAGACACCTCTTTGGAGGACTGCCCTTCAAATGTAAGCTTTACTGACGAATCTGCTATAATTCCCCCATTTGGCTCTGTACCCCCATCTGCAACATAAGCAGATAGAATAGTCCATTCCCCTCCTAGGTCGCTAGCACGTGTCACCTGTCCTTGATCCCAAGTCGAATCTATGGCATTATTATGCCAAAATTTCAGCTTTAGGTTACCTTCTTCTCTGAGCTTAACATAGGTCCGGTATGTATGTGTAAAGGGAGCATCACACACCATGATTTGATTCGCAGTAGTGGATGTTACAATTGCAGAAGTAAAACCATCATGCATCGGCATATTGCTATAATTAGGTTGATTGTTAAGGTTGGTCATTGCTGTAAACCCCTTCCGGTAAGCGATAACAAAATTTAACTTATACTCTACTATTATAACGACTGCGACCTAACTACAGAAGCCGATTTAAAAAAGTTTTTGTGCGTTGATGTTGTGGATGATTAAAGATTTGCTCAGGTGTTCCCGCTTCAATAATTTCGCCATCCGCCATAAATAAAATGCGATCCGCTACCTCTCTCGCAAATCCCATTTCATGCGTAACAATGAGCATCGTCATATTTTCACTAGCAAGCTGCTTCATCACCTGTAGCACTTCGCCCGTTAACTCTGGATCTAGGGCTGAGGTAGGCTCATCAAACAATAAAATTTCTGGGTTCAGCATTAATGCTCTTGCAATGGCTACCCGTTGTTTTTGTCCACCTGATAGATTCGAAGGATATACATCCCTTTTATCTGAAAGTCCTACCTTACCAAGCATGGAGATCGCCTGAGCCTGGATCTCTTCTTGACTAGCACGCTTTAGCATACGTGGTGCTAATTCCAGATTTCCCAGTACAGTCAGATGTGGAAACAAATTAAAATGCTGAAAAACCATCCCCATTCTAGCTGTAATCGATTTTATAATTTCATTGGAGCTATATTTTCCGTCCTTAACCAAATCCTGATCACCAATACTGATCGTTCCCCAGTTTACTTGCTCCAAGTGCACTAAGCTACGTAGCATTGTGCTTTTTCCAGAGCCAGACGGGCCAATAATCGCAATGACCTCACTCGGCTGAACCTCAAAGGATATGCCTTTTAACACCTCAAGCTTATCAAATGATTTCTGTAAATTATTCACGTCTATTAATGTCATAACACTTCATTCCCTCAATATATTCACTAGATTTAAATTAAACCTGAACCTATTTACTTCCTATACCTTATATACCTACATAAACCTTACCTAAAACTTACTACTACTTGCCTACAGTAAGCTTACTGGAATTTAAACTTCTTTTCCAACCATTTAAAAAGGATCGTTAGCACTAGTGTCATCAATAGATAAATAACAGCAGCGATAAAAAATGGAGCAATTGAAAAATCACGATTTACTGCGGTTAAAGCATAATGTAATAAATCTGGAACAGACACAGCATACAAGAGAGCTGTATCCTTAATTAATGTAATAGATTCATTAGATACAGAAGGAATAACTACTCGGAACATTTGCGGAATAATGACGCGTGTCATCGTTTGAAACTTACTTAAGCCTAACACCTTTGCCGCTTCATATTGCCCACCGTCCACTGCAAGTAAGCCCCCACGGAAAATTTCTGCAAAATATGCCGCATAGTTTAAAACAAAAGCTAAGCCTGCGGCAAGGAAGCGATCCATAATCAAATACTCGCCTACTACAGGTAAAACGGGCAAACCATAACAAAAAAACAACATTTGCAGTAATAGTGGTGTGCCACGCATGACATAAATAAACGAATGTGCAAACCATGAGACTGGCTTCACCTTGCTGTTTGCCATTAACGTAATTAAAAATCCTAATGGGATAGAGCTAATAATACAAATGAAAAATAATAAAACCGTGGTTTGTGCCCCCTCAAGCATGGGTCCAATAATCTTTGTAATGTAATCCATATTCACATTCCCCTTCATAAACAAAAACCGGAAGCTTGCTCCGGTTTTAATTAGGCTCAAAATCAGTGATTGGCAATCACTAATTTAATAGTAAACCTTTAAATGATGCAGTTTATTTTAAAATTTTATCTTCACCAAACCATTTTTTAGAGATTTCAGCGGCAGTTCCATCTGCATTGATCTTATCTAAAGCGGCTTGCAGGTTATTTAATAACTGCTCATTTCCTTTCTTCACACCAATGCCATATTCCTCTGGTGCTAGTGCTTCATCTAGTATTTTAAAGCTAGCAGTGTCTTTAGACAAATAGTATCTAGCTACAACCTCATCAATGACAACCGCATCGATTCGTTTTGTTTTTAAATCACTTAATGCTAGCACATTATCAGGAAACTCTGAAACATTCGCAACCTGAGACTTAATTGCATTTGCATCTAACGCATCTGATGCAGAGGATAAGGACTGCAAGCCTACCTTTTTGCCAGCAAGATCATGAATAGAGTTGATGGAAGAATCCGTTAAGGTGACGATTACTTGACTATTTTTCAAATAAGGCTTAGTAAACAATACCTTTTGCTTACGCTCATCTGTAATTGTATAGCCATTCCAAATCAAATCAATACGACCACTTAACAATTCCGATTCCTTTGTTTTCCAATCAATCGGCTGGAAGGTTGCTTCTACGCCCATTTCCTTTGCTGCTGCCTTTGCATAATCAATGTCAAAGCCAACAATTTCATTGTTGTCGTCTCTAAAGCCCATCGGTGCAAACTTGTCATCAATCCCAATAACAATTTTATCGCCTTTATTCCCTGCTTTATTACTGTTTCCACATCCCACAACAGTGATTAATAATACAACTATAAGTACACTCATCCATGTTAATTTCTTATTCATCTTTTTCTCCCCCAAGTATAAAACGCTTTAGTTCGTTAATACGTTATCAGAGTTCCATGATACCATATTCACATATAAGAGTCGAGCGTTTGTTAGATTGTTTTTAAATTCCTCTTGAATTAAAACAAAATTTTAGATAAAATGGCTATTGTGCCAGCTGAACACTATTATTTTTTTAAAAAATTTAATAATTGTATAACCTCAATAATATGGTTTGAGGGTCTCTACCAGGAACCAATCATTTTAAATCCTGACTACAAGTAAAATGCGTTTTGCATTTTTCCTTTTGGTCAGGATTTTTTTGTTGTGTTTGTAAATTGGATATTACAACTTATTAGCATCAGCGTTACGTTTTGAAGGTTGCTCCCATCGCCCTTAAATCTGAGTTTCCTTAATTTTAGCATGAGGTAGAAATTCAGATTTTAAAAGCGACCGCTCCGCTTGTCCACAATCCTTCAAAACTTCACTGTAGCCAATCAAGAAGTTTAACATCCTTAAAACTGACACTACAAAAAAATGGAAATACTTATATATCAATAGGAGGATATAGCTAGATTATGAACTTGAAAATTTATGTACTTACGATTGCAACATTTACCGTTGGTCTTGTTGAACTTATTATCGGAGGTTTGCTGCCTACGATTGCCAAAGACCTTGATGTATCACTTAGTATGACAGGACAGCTTATTACGATTTATGCCTTAATGTACGCAATTGCCGGACCTACTTTACTTGCATTAACGGGAAAAATTGAACGTAAAAAGCTATATATCTCTTCCATGCTTATTTTTACATTAGGTTGCTTCCTTGCTGCATGGAGCCCTAGCTATGCTGTCCTTTTTATATCACGTATTATCACTGCAACAAGCGGCTCTTTAATCGTTACTTTATCACTTACCATTGCAGTAAAGCTTGTTCCAAAGGAATTTCAAGCTAGAGTAATTGGTGTAATTTCGATGGGCGTAAGCTCGGCAATTGTGCTTGGTGTACCACTTGGCGTCATGGCAGGTGATTATATTAGCTGGAGAATGCTATTTTTCATTATTGCAATTTTAACATTAGTAGCAATGATGACCGTACAATTTTTCCTTGAGCCGATTCACATGACTGAACAAACAGTTCCACTAAAAACACAATTGAAGTCTCTACGTAATCCTAAAATTGCTAGCGCTCATATTGTGACCGCCTTAACATTAGCAGGACATTATACGGTGTATGCTTATTTAACACCATTTATGGAAACATTGCTTCATTTGGACTCATTCCAAGTTAGTATTTCATATTTCCTATTCGGAATCGCCGCAGTAAGTGGTGGGTTAATTGGTGGAATTTTATCAGATAAGCTTGGATCAACAAAAAGTATTCTTATCATTGTAGGTACCTTTATTGCAGTTATGTTTGTATTACCTTGGTCAACGATTCATTTATACGTCTTTACTTTTGTATTATTTATATGGGGGATTTTAAGCTGGGCATTATCACCAGCACAACAAAGCTATCTTATTAAATACGCACCTGAGTCTTCGGATATCCAGCAAAGCTTTAACTATTCTGCATTGCAAATCGGGATTGCGCTTGGTTCGTTGTTTGGCGGAATGGTGCTTGATCAAACAAACTCTGTCGCAAGCAACGCCTACTTTGGTGGAGGAATTATTATCATAGCAGCTGTATTTGCAGTATACTCTCTTACTCGTAAGTCAACATTAACGGTCTCAAATCAAGCCTAAAGTAGTCTCATTAATGCAAAAGGATACACACGAAGCGATAAAAAACGGCTCCGAGTGTATCCTCTTATTTTTTACAGCAAATCATTCACACTATCCTTTTAAGCTGATCTTTTATTTTTGTTATAAATATCAAAAGCAACGGCTAGCAACAACACTAATCCCTTAATTCCCTGTTGCCAGTCAATCCCTAAGCCAATCAAGGACATCCCGTTATTTAAAACACCCATAACTAAACCACCAATGATTGCTCCAAACACGGTTCCAATCCCACCTGATGCTGAAGCCCCACCAATAAAACATGCTGCAATTGCATCAAGCTCAAAGTTTGTACCTGCCCTAGGTGTAGCTGCATTCAGCCGTGCTGCAAAAATCAACCCGGAAATCGCCGCCATCACACCCATATTTACAAATACCCAAAATGCTACCTTTTTCGTTTTTACTCCAGAAAGGCTAGCCGCCTTCTCATTACCACCAAGTGCATACACATGACGTCCCATGACTGTTCGATTCATCACAAAGGAATACATAATAATGAGTACAAACATTAGGACTAAAATATTCGGAATCCCTGCGTAGCTTGCTAACATGAACATAAATAAATTAATGATAACACCAACTACAATAAGCTTGAGTAAAAATATAGTTTGAGACGAGACGTCAAAGCCATATTTGCGCTGAGCGCGCCGCTCACGTAATTCCGTTAAAATATACCAGACGGTTAGGACCAAACCGATTAAAATCGAAACAAAGCTAACGCCTGCAAACTGAAAATCCGGTAAGAAACCAGAGCTTATTTTTTGAAAACCACTTGGAAAAGGTGAAATCGATTGTCCTTCTAATACAATCATCGTTAGTCCACGGAACAATAACATCCCTGCCAAGGTCACGATAAAGGCGGGAATCCGCACATACGCTACCCAGAAGCCTTGCCATGCCCCAATTAAAGCACCAGCAAGCAATGCGGCAATCACTGCAAGCCAAGTTGGTAGTTGCCAATTTACCATCATAATCGCGGAAAATGCACCCACAAAGGCAGCAATCGAACCTACAGATAAATCAATATGCCCAGTGATGATGACAAGCACCATACCAATCGCTAGCACTAAAATGTAGCTATTTTGCAAAATTAAATTCGTAATATTAATTGGTTTTAACAGTAGTCCCCCAGTAAGAACCTCAAACAATAACATAATTACAATAAGTGCAATAATCATCCCATATTGACGTATATTATTTTTAAACAGTTTGGTTATCGTTTCCATGCTTCCCGCCTCCTGAATTCGTCATATATCTCATCAGCGTTTCTTGTGTTGCTTCCTCTCGGTTTACTTCCCCTGTAATACGTCCAGCATTCATTACATAAATTCGGTCACACAAGCCTAGCACCTCAGGCAACTCCGATGAAATAACAAGCACGCTTTTTCCTTCGGCAGCAAGCTGGTGAATAATAGTATAAATTTCGTATTTTGCACCAACGTCGATCCCGCGTGTCGGTTCATCTAAAATAAGAATGTCTGGCTCCATAAAAATCCACTTACTTAATACAACCTTTTGTTGATTCCCCCCGCTTAAATCACTCGTTTTTTGCAAAATACTAGATGCTTTAATGTTCATATCCTTTTTCATTTTTTCAGCTACAAGCACTTCTTCTCTTTCATTGACAACACCCTTTGCGGTCAGCTTATCTATGCCTGTAAGAGAAATATTTCGTTTAATATCATCCATTAAAATAAGTCCATATTCCTTACGATCCTCTGTAACATAAGCAAAACCGTTTTGTATTGCTTCATCTACACTATTATTTTGAATAGATTTCCCTTCTTTAATGAGCTCGCCTGTAATATTACGTCCATACGATTTACCAAATAGACTCATAGCAAATTCCGTTCGTCCAGCACCCATCAGCCCAGCAATACCTACAATTTCACCACGACGAAGGTTTAGGTTTACGTTGTCTAGTACTTTTCGATCTGCATGATGCTCGTGATAAACCGTCCAATTGTTTACTTCAAGTAAGATTTCCCCAATGTTTGGATGTCGCTCTGGATAACGGTGAGTCAGGTCACGCCCTACCATGCCCTTAATAATCATATCTTCTGTCACGTTATCCTTTAGCATATCTAAAGTTTCAATCGTTTTACCATCACGCAAAATCGTAACGGAATCGGCAACCTTTGATACTTCATTTAACTTGTGTGAAATCAAAATACAAGCAATACCTTGTTTCTTAAATTCCAGCATTAATTGAAGTAAATTTTCACTATCATTTTCGTTTAATGCCGCTGTAGGTTCATCTAATATAAGCAGGCGCACTTTTTTGGAGAGCGCTTTCGCAATTTCCACTAGCTGTTGCTTACCTACTCCGATATTAGACACCAAAGTATTTGGGTCCTCACTTAAACCAACCTTTGTCAGCAATTCACGTGTACCAACATACGTTTCCTTCCAGTCAATAATCCCTTTACTCGCACGTTCATTACCTAAATAAATATTTTCTGCGATGGAGAGGTACGGAATCAATGCAAGCTCCTGGTGAATAATTACGATACCTAATTCCTCACTTTGCTTAATATCCTTAAATTCACATCGTTTCCCCCGGAACAAAATATCTCCTTCATAACTTCCATGCGGATAAACACCACTAAGCACCTTCATGAGCGTAGATTTGCCCGCCCCATTTTCACCACATAAGGCATGAATTTCTCCCTCTTTGACCTTGAGGTTGACATTTTCCAATGCCTTGACGCCTGGAAACGTCTTGGTGATGCCTTTCATTTCCAGAATGATATCACTCATAGGATTAACTCCCTTCTATGTTCACTTCAGTCCGATTTCTTCCTTGGTATAATAATTGCTGCCTAAAATATCCTTCTCAATATTACTTCGATCCACTGAAATAGGATCAAGCAAATAAGCCGGAACTACCTTAATCCCGTTGTCATAAGATTCCTCGTCATTGACTTCGGCTTGTTTTCCTTGCAAAATGCTATTTGCCATCTGTACGGTTTGCTCTGCTAGCTTGCGCGTATCTTTAAAAATCGTCTGTGTTTGTTCGCCTGCTACTATCGATTTAATCGAAGCAAGCTCAGCATCTTGTCCTGTAATGACAGGTAATGGCTTTTTGGCACTGCCGTACCCTACCCCTTTTAGTGATGAAATGATCCCAATACTAATTCCGTCATATGGAGATAACACAGCATCCAAATTTTCTCCAGAATAATAGGCACTAAGCAGGTTATCCATACGGGATTGTGCTAAAGCACCATCCCAGCGTAATGTAGCAATTTGTGCCATGGTGGTTTGCTTGCTTCGCACAACTAATTTACCGGAATCTATATATGGCTTCAGAACCGACATTGCCCCGTTAAAGAAAAAATAAGCGTTGTTATCATCAGGTGAGCCACCAAATAGCTCAATATTAAATGGTCCTTTTCCTTCCTTTAGTCCAAGCTTTTCCTCAATATATGAGGCTTGTAGTACCCCTACCTTGAAGTTGTCAAAGGTCGCGTAGTAGGTTAAATAAGGTGTGTTACGGATAAGTCGGTCATATGAAATAACCTGAATACCTTGATCATGTGCTTTTTTAATGGCATCTGTTAACGTGTTTCCATCCACAGAAGCAATGACCATGACGTCTACACCTTTAGTAATCATGTTTTCGATTTGCGAAATTTGATTTTCTACTACATCCTCCGCATACTGTAAATCTGTTTTGTAACCCTGCTCTTGAAACAGACGAACCATGTTTTCTCCGTCTCCCACCCAACGCTCGGACGATTTAGTTGGCATTGAAATTCCAACATATCCTTTTTCCTTGCTGCCGACTTTACTTTCAGCCAAATTACAGCCTGATACAAGCACTGTCACCAAGAGAAGCCAGATCATTACTGCCCCTTTTTTCATCAGAAGTTCCCCTTTCTCCAATCATGAAATGCATCAAGCCTACTAGCTTGAACAGAAAAAGATAACGCTTACAAATAGCTTCTAGCTACTGTTTCTATTTGAATCTATCGTAGCATCGGGGCATTGGGAGGTCTTTGCTACAAACGAAACCTTTTTTATAAAATTTTAACTTTTGTGGTTAAATGTCGGCTTCGTTTCAAAGACAACACAAAAAGGACTTATTCGCTTTTTGCAAAGCAAAATAAGTCCTTTATTACTAAGTTATTACTAAGTTTTTTGTGGCTAAATTTCGTCATACTACAACGATTTTATATCTGTACCACTACTTTTGCGATATTGTGCCGGTGAGACGCCAACTGTTTTTTTAAAGGCTGTACTAAAATAATGTTGAGTATCATAACCTACACGCTCTGCAATTTCATGAATAGGTAAAGTCGTAGTATCAAGCAATTGTATCGCTTTGCGAATCCGCGCCTTGGTCATCAAGGTCACAAATGAGTCATTTAATTCCTTTTTCAGCACCCGACTTAAATAAACTGAGGATACCTGTAAACGAGAAGCAAGCTCCTCTAACGTTAAATCACGATCGGCATAATTGGCTTGAATTAGTCCCCTTGCGCGACGAACGAGTGGGGAGAGCTGTGTATGACCATAAATACGTTCACGACACTTTCGGTAAAGGTCACTTACTCCCTCTAAAGCTCCAATATAATGCTCAAAATGGGCATGAATGGCAATGTTTAAATAGCTGAGAACATGCTGCTCAATAGAAGAATCCAGATCATCCGTGATCTGTCCCCATAAACATACCCCAATCAATCCATTAGATGCTCTAAACAAAACATATGGCGTGGGTGCAACCAATTCTTCAATTATATTTTCTATCGCAAATAGGTACAACTGGCGGTCGTTTTCTGACATCATTGTCTGCCTTGCTTCTGCCAAAGGCCATCGCACGACACCAACGTAGTTAGGAGGGGCTGAGGGTAACCCTAAAAAAAGTAGCCGTTCCGTGATTTCATATTCAGTAATTTCCTTTCCACTTCCTTGTCCTTCCAACCACTCCAGACAAAAACGTTGGCGAAGTAACGGAATATTGCGTTCAATCTGACCTTCTGCTTGCTTTACATAGGCAAGTCGCTTACGTTCCTCATCCATTCGCTGACGCAAGCTCGCAAGCGCATCATTAAGCTGTGTGGGTTGCACAGGCTTTAGGATATAATCATCTACCCCAAGACGAACTGCTGCCTGAGCATAAGAAAATTCATCATGCCCTGATACGATCAAAAAACGGCATTGTGGGCATTTCTCCTGAAGGCGGCGAATCAACTCAATCCCATTTAAAAAGGGCATGTTCATATCAACGAGCAAAATATCGGCATTTAATTCCATTGCTAATTCTAATGCTTCTTCCCCGTCCTCCGCTTCACCCACAACCTCCATCCCAAGTGTCGTCCAGTCTATACAATCTCGTAGTCCTTCTCGAATAATCGGTTCATCATCTGCAATCAACACGCGATAGTGCGTTTTCAGATGAATTGTTTCAGTCACCAAGTATTTTCACCTCCATGTAAGTGTCATCAGCAAGCAGTTAATCTTCCTCCTGCGTCATAGATGGCATCACGGGCACCGCTTGCAGTAATGGATGGATAATCGTCACACAGGTTCCTTGACCTTCGTTGCTCTCTAGTTTGATCCCATACTCTGGACCAAAGGAAAGACGAAGACGCGCCTGCACATTTAACATGCCATAGCTTTTACTTCCTTTATCTTTAGCTAAACCGCTACTGTCCAAGCTTTCCATCGGCTCTGCTAAGAAACGTTCCATCTCTTCAAGCCGTTCAGCCAACATTCCTACACCGTCATCCTGAACTCGTAACAACAGTTTACCTTGCTCCACTGTCGCCTCAACAGTGATTTTACCTGGCCCTCGTCTTCCCTTGATTCCGTGGTAAATTGCATTTTCAACCAAGGGTTGAAGCAACAATTTAAGTACAACGAGTTCATGTAACGCCTCAGGAATATTTAACTCAATTTGCAATCGATTACGATACCTTGTTTGTTGAATTTGTAAGTAACTCGTAATATGCTCTATTTCTGCTTTTAAAGGAATAAAATCATTCCCTTTGCTAAGTCCAATGCGGAACAGGCGTGACAAGGCTCCCACCATTTCAGAGACATCCTTCGCCCCTTCCTTTTGTGCCATCCAATGTATCGTATCTAGTGTATTATATAAAAAGTGAGGTTTAATATGCTCTTGTAGGCTACGCATCTCTGCTTCTCGCTTCTGCTTTTCTCGAAGCTTGTTCAGGGAGATAAGCTGCTGTATTTGAGCTAACATCCGGTTAAAACTATGACCAAGCATACCAATTTCCTCTCTGCGATCACTCCAGCGTCCCTCTCTAAGATCTCCACTTTCTGCCCTTCGCATATAAGACATCAATCTAAAAATAGGCTGTGCAATCGAGCCTGAAAACCATAAGGAAGCACTAAGCCCAAATAAACAGACAACAAACACAAAGCTAACCACATAAAACTGAATTTGACGCACCTCTGGAATGGTTTCCTTGACAGGAAATACGCCTACAGTCCGCCAGCCCGTAAAGGTAGAGGATTGATACATGAATAACAGGTCTCTGCCCTCCGCATTAGCATTAAATGTGCCATTTTCATTAGTTGGAAACCACTGTGTTGGAATGTGATCAATAAGAGATTTATGAGGCTTATATACACTTCGCCCGTGTTGATCGGTTACCATTACATAACCTGATTTGCCTAACGTAACATTTCTAGCCGCCTGTGCTACCGTTCTTAGCTTTAGGTCGATTAAAATAACACCTTGTATTTGTCCAGAACCTTCATCTGTGACGGAACGTGCTACAGAGACGATTTCATCATCTTTATATTGAACATGTGTCGTTATATTTCGATCTTGCGGTTGTCCAAGCACCGTAAAAATCCCAGGATTTTTTGCTGCCTGTAAATACCACTGCTCCTGCGTTAAATTTTGCTCTGTCCGAGGATACATCTCATTGCTAATGTAATCCCCCTTTTCATTGACAAGCGCAATGCCTGCTATTTCAGAATATAACGTCGTAAAGCCTTGTAGCTTCTGTTTCACGCCATAAAGCCAATCTTGAGTTTTTTCATCATTTACAGAGGGATGGATACTTTTGCTATTCTCATCGCTATTTAGATCGATACTACCTTTATTACTATTCATATCGTTACGACCTTCGTCACTCTTAAGTTGAACCTTGCCCTGCAAAAATGAATGGACATCTGGGTCAAATGCAATCAAATAAGTCATGTTTTGCAAATTTTCCATCTTGCTGTCAATCGCTTCATTCACTTTTCCGATGAGCTGCATCGTATGCCCTTCCACCTGCTGCTCCACGACGCGCTCTACTGTATAATTCACAAGTAAACCTAAGCCTAAGGAAGGCACAATCGCAAACAATAAAAACAGAAGCATGAGCTGATAGCGTAATGGCATATTGCGTAAGCGTAATCCATCCAAAGCTGAATTCAACGATGACTTCAGGGATCCAATATCCTGCTTCCTTCTAGCCCAAAAACCAACCTGTCGTTCTCCCTTATTTCGCATAATAATCATCCACATTTGAGCTTGTCACGACAGAATTACCGGTATCCACCATAACAGGTAAGGGGGCATTTTCTCCAAAGGAAGAAGGGGCTGGAATCGTTAAATGATGATGCAAATGAAATAAATATTGAAGCGACCAATACCCCATGTTCCATGTGCCTTGCGCAATTGACGCTGAAATTGTCCCTTTTTTGATCATATCTAATGTGGATTTATTGGTATCAAACGATATAATTTGCATTGGACGTTCTAAATTGGCTCCTTCTACCGCTTCTCCCACACCAGCCCCACTAGTTGCCTCCGTTACAAATATGCCAGCTAAATTAGGATGTGCCTTCATCAGCTTGATGGCTTCATCTCTTGAAGCAATGGAATCACCATGCCCGTTCGCTACCGCAACCACTTCAATTCCAGGGTATTTTTGTGAGATCGTATCACGAAAGCCTTTGGTTCGTTCTTCATGGTTTTGTTGCCCATACAGCGTTAAGACAGCAACCTCCCCAGACCCTTTTAACAGCTCTCCCATCTTGTCCGCCGCCGTTACCCCTGCCTTGTAGTTATTAGTTCCAAGAAAAGAGTAAGCTTTGCTACCTGGGGCATCCGAATCAAATAAAACAACAGGAATGTTAGCATCAATCGCCTTGTTGATGGCGGGAAGTAACGACTTTGGATCAATTGCAGATATCGCAATGCCTGCAGGTTTACGCGCAATCGCCTGCTCAATCACCGTTATTTGCTCCTTAGCATCATAACGAGTTGCTCCGCGGTATTCTACGGTTACACCAAGTGCGTCCGCCGCGTCTTCAAAGCCTTTTAGTGGACTTTTCCAGTACTCTAGTCCAGATTGGAATGTAATCATAATGTAGTTCTCCCCAATATCCCCGCGAAGCCCCCGATCCTCCCAAGAGCGATTCGCTTGATTGGTATATTCAAACCTCAGCACATATAACACAAACGCCGAGATGAGCAAAATATAAACAAACATCATCTTTTTCATTCCATTCACATCCTCAAGCAATCTATCATTTTTATACTTTATTTCAATTGTAAACGCAATCATAAAAATCTAATTCCATCCACAAATATACTTCAATCATGCTTAGAAATTAGTGGTTGAGAGGAAGCCAAAATAGCGAAGGGGTAGAGGGATGGTGGAGAAGTGAACACGTCCGCCTTTACAGACTGTTTTTCAACCGATAAAAATCTAATTCAAGAAAATCAGGCTGTAACAGGGGTCGAAGCCCCCCTCTGCCCCGTAGCTGCTTTCCTCTTAACTTTCATCCACTAATTTTTGTTTTGAGGCATTTACTCATTCAAAAATTCAATTTCCTTAATCACGTTGCCATCAAAATCTTTGATATAGAAATGATTATTGTCTAGCACCCCATAGGAATTAGCAAAACCACCTTTAGGCAAAGCAATGGAGCCTGGATTGATAACGTATACACCTTCCCTTTGTTCAGCAACAGGAATATGCGTATGCCCTTGAATAAATACATCCCCTTGACGTAAAGCAGGTAGCTGCTCCATATCATACACATGTCCATGTGTAACAAAAATACGGCGCCCTTCCACATATAACATCGTATAATCCGTCATCATTGGGAATTGTAAAAGCATTTGATCTACTTCTGAATCACAGTTACCACGTACAGCAACAATACGATTACTTAGGTCATTTAATAGATCAGTCACCTGCTGAGGATCATATTCGTCAGGTAACGGATTTCTTGGCCCATGGTACAAATAGTCCCCTAGCAAAATAATTTCATCTGCCTGTTCTTCCTTTGCTCTTTGCAATGCTTGCTTTAACCAATGAGCAGACCCATGTATGTCTGAAATAAAAATAAATTTCATAATTTTTTCTCCTATCTAAGTTTATATTTTCATATTAATTACGAAAACCCACATTACCAATTTATCACGTAGTCATCATGATTTCACTATTTAGCAAACCTTCAATTATGAAACCGAGCTCTAAATTTCCCTGGGGGCTCCCCCGTCCATCGCTTGAACTGTCTACTAAAATGAGCAATATCCTTATATCCCAAAATGATAGAAATATGTTCAATGGATAATTGAGGATTCATCAGCAGCAATTTTGCCCGTTTTAATTTAAGGGAGGATAAATATTGTCTTGGGGACATGCCGTACACCTCATGAAATCTCCGATTACAAGATGATGCGCTATACCCTGTATCTGCAATGACTGCCGCTACCGCTCCTTGCTCGTTGTCCGATATGATATTATTTAAACTGTCTTCGTTTGCACCAGACACTAGTCGTTCCAAGCGTTCGGCAATCATGACCGCAACTTCATCACTGCTTTTTCCCATTCGATAGACTAGCATTTGTTCAGAAACATATTCACTTATACTTGCAAATAGGGCAAAAATAATAGATAAGGTTCTCATTTTGTTATCAATTTTAGCTGAATCCACTTGGGTTGTGATCATGACTAACTGGTCAAGGGAAGGTAAAATGACTTTCGTTAAGCCATGCTCAGCAGAATAAAATCGGTCGATAAGGCGAAATAGCCGTTCACGAACGATCCGATCATCCACATTAAAATGAAGACAATAATAACATAAATCTTCCTCCCCTTCTGCCTCACTCTGATGCACATCCTCAGGTAGCAACAACATGATGTCCCCTGCATGCTGAACATAAACCTGTCCATTCACAATCATTTTCTGAGCACCAGACAACACAACATTTAATTCAAACAAAGGATGGCTATGCTCCTCATACGCCCAATCCTTCGTCACTGTACGAATGTGCGCCGCATAGACGCGAAAGGTCGATTCCATATCTGGAAGCATATATTCCGTCACATGGTATTTATTATAATCCACTTTATCTTGTTTCATATTTTGCTCCATAGGTTCCCCCTACATTACCTCTATAAGATACTGAATACTTCACATCTATTTCCATCTTAAATTATTTGTCTATTCCTCTACTTTACTGATTTGGCTGATTAATTTGGGTAAAAAGTTAACTGATCTGGACATAGGCCCTTTAATTTTAGCTTGTTATAATCAACTTATCATATAAAAATGATAATGAATAGGAGGAAATAAATATGGGTAAAAATATATTTTTTAATGCACACCATTCCCCTATTGGGGCATTTGCTAGCTTTACATTAGGTCACAAAGGGAATACTGGAGGCTTCGATCTTGAGCTTGGGCATCCCCCTGATCAAAATATATATATCGGATTACAGGAAGATGGGAGCAAAAAGTATTTGGCGTTGCCATTCTTTGGCCAAGGTGAGGATGAGCGTGCACGTTATACGTCTGAACAAGATGCAATTAAAGAAGAGACTGCTGCGGGAATAGAAGCTTTAGATCAAGCTGAAGAAGGGTTTAAAACTGAGGATGGCATTCAAACTGAAATTCACCATCAAGTAAACAATGCTACCTCGATTTATATAGAACCTTTCTCTGATCAAGAGATTAAACGTACTTTTGAAGCGGCTACAGATGAATGGCAAGCGGGTGACATTTCGTTTAAGTTATACTCTCCGTTTACTAGTGTGCCTGATCCAGCTCTTGCCCAAGAGGATGAGCTAAAGCAAGCGATTGTTCCTTCTATTATCGCAGAATTGACCATCGACAATACGAAGGGGAAAAATACAAGACAAGCCTTTTTGGGTTTCCAAGGCAATGATCCTTATTCTTCTATGCGCCATTTATCAGATACAACGGATGGCAAGCTGTGTGGCGTAGGACAAGGAAGACATGTTGCAATTGCAACGTTAGATAAACGCGTAACAAGTGCTAGTTTTTTTACAATGGAAGGGATTCTTGAACCACGTGTAAAAGAAAATTTACATTTTGGACTAGGTCAGGTTGGGGCATTATTAATGGATGTACCTGCTGGAGAAAAGCAAACCTTCCGTTTTGCACTTTGCTTCTATCGTGGTGGTTACGTAACAACGGGTCTAGACACGAGTTATTATTATACAAAGTTTTTCAAAGATATTGAGGACGTTGCCGATTATACGCTTAAGCATAGTGATCAAAAAATTGCAGAGTCACACAAAACAAATCAACTGGTGAGCGATTCTTCCTTAAATGAAGATCAAAAGTTCATGCTTGCACATGCCATTCGTAGCTATTATGGCTGTACGGAGTTCCTTCTGCATGAGGATAAGCCATTATGGGTCGTTAATGAAGGCGAATATCGCATGATGAACACCTTTGACCTGACTGTTGATCAACTGTTTTTTGAGCTAAAAATGAATGCTTGGACCGTTAAAAATGAATTAGAGCAGTTTATTACAAGATACCGTTATTACGATACCGTGTCCTTCCCTGGGGATTCCAAGGAATATCCTGGTGGAGTGAGCTTTACACATGATATGGGTGTAGCAAATGCGTTCTCACGCAAGGGTTATTCCTCCTATGAGCTGCATGCTTTAGATGATTGCTTCTCACATATGACACATGAGCAATTAGTCAATTGGATTTTATGTGCGGCGGCCTATATTGAGCATACAGGTGATCAAGCTTGGCTCAAGGAAAATCTTTCATTAATGGAAGAATGCTTAACGAGTATGATTAATCGGGATCATCCAGATGAAGCTAAGCGGAACGGCATTATGGGACTAGATAGCTCGCGTTGTATGGGTGGTGCAGAAATTACAACCTATGACAGCTTAGATATTTCGTTAGGGCAAGCACGTAATAACATTTATTTATCTGGGAAATGTTGGGCAGCTTATGTGGCATTAGAGAAGCTCTTTAATGACGCTGGTCTAAATGCACAAGCACAAACCGCAGCGACTCAAGCTCAAAGATGTGCAGCTACGATTAGCGCCCATATGACACCAGAAGGCTATATCCCTGCTGTTATTGCGGAAAATAATTTTTCTAAAATTATTCCTGCGATCGAAGGCTTAATTTTCCCACTTTATACAGGCTGTAAAGAAGCTTTAGATCCAAATGGCACATACAGTCAATATTTAGAAGTGTTAAAGCAGCATTTAACCAATGTGTTGCAACCCGGCGTTTGCTTATTTGAAGATGGGGGCTGGAAGTTGTCTTCAACAAGCAACAACTCATGGCTGAGCAAAATTTACTTGTGCCAATTCATCGCACGACAAATTCTTGAACTACCATGGGATGAGCAAGGTCAAGCCGCAGATGCCGCCCATGTAGATTGGCTGCTTGCCCCTGAAAATGCATACTGGAGCTGGAGCGACCAAATGCTCGCTGGCGTAGCATGCGGAAGTAAATATTACCCTAGAGGGGTTACGGCGATTTTGTGGTTGGATGAGGAGTAGAGGTTAAAGGCTAGGGTATAGTGGGAAAACTCCTATGTAAAACAATAAATAATCAAAAAACGCTGGGTAAAAACAAAAATTTGTTTTATCTCCAGCCTTTTTATTTTTTTAAGCTTAAATTCATTACCTGAGTAGGTAACTGCTATTTTGGTGTATTTTAGGGTGCAAGAGGAATATAAAACATAGGTTTAAAAATTAAAAATACTCTTTAATTTAGTACTACTGTTACTCCACTATTTTGTATGTTCTCAATAAGTGCTTCAAACAAAGGTCTGTCCCCTTTTTCTTCGAATCCAGAATGGTCTAAAAGTTTATTTTCTAAAATACGCTTATAATTAATTTCCTCGACCCAGCAGTTTTTATCTAAATACCTTTTTCCCACCTGATGGTTCTCCCACAATAGAGTAAAGGGAGCTTTTGCGCCAAATCCTCCATAAAAACAGTCAACTAATGAATTAAGATCAAAACCATAATAACCTCCGGGACCATTCATTGCTTCTCCTAGTGCACAAAAGAAAGAAGAGTAGTCTGTTATATATGTTCCGTCTAAGCAAAAACTATTTCCCTCTACCTCAGAATAATTTGAATTATTGCTATTATAATTTTTAACTACTTTTAACCATACCTTTCTACTATCTTTAGAAAGACTAGACCATTCGTTCTTTTGAACTTGGTAAGAGATTCTCCATTTGTTCCAAATTTCAGTTTCTTTATCTGATACTTCTTCCCATAGAGAGCCTCTCCATGTTATATCTATTACCTTATCCGGAAAACCAATCTTATGATAGTAAATATCATCATATATAGTAACCGGAATTTTACCAATCGAATTTTTTCCTTATTAAGGATACAAATATAAGCAAGTCTGCCTATGGATTCTTTTGTTTTAATTAGATATTTTTTAAATTCCTTATTAAAAACAAACCCTAGCAATTTAATTTTATGATAGAAAAAATCTTCATCATTAAATATATTTCCATCTAACCCTTCTATTGATTTGCAATATCCAATTATTAACTCACTACTATCATCAAGAATAGAATAATTCAGTTCCACTCTATCCTCTCCTTTTTTATCATTATGGCTTGAACTTTCCGCCATCTTGTAAGGACAAGGAAAACAATTGCAACACTATTTTACCAGTCATTATCATTTAAAAACTTTAATGTCATTTCTTTTTCAAATGGATCTAAATCTGTAGTAAAGACTGAATCACTATCAATCCTTAGCTTTAATAGTGCACTCATAGCGCACATCAATTTCCACACCATTTATAATACCTTCTAGCGAGGTAGTTTACGGTTATGATTTAATCTAAACAGAATTGTTAAATTCACCTAATCAACTGCCTAATGTAACTGAGTAGCGTACAATAATATGGATTAATCTTTATTTTGTTATCATAGGTAATATGTGTTGTTCGTTGAATCATAGGTTTACTCTAAAAAAGACCTTGAAGGGCATGAAGCCCGACAAGGTCTTTCTCTTTTTTTTAATTATCTGTTGGCAGAGCATTTATTGCAGTCCCTGCTACTTCAATTACATACCAATTTACGGAAATCAGGAACTCCATTTTCTCATTAGATACAAAGTACTCCATACCATATGAATTTTCCATTAGTCTTCCTACCAAGTTAGCATCCTTCACAACAACGACTACATTTCTATCACGACTTTCTTGATCAAAGAAAATGTAAGCTGGCTCACTTCTTAAGAATGTTGAGAATGAATATTCGTAATCGTTTAATGGAATTGTTTTAATATTTTCGCCAATTGATAAGTGTCCAGTTATCTTAAAAGGCTTGTAGATATCAATTACTTGCTTAATGTACTGTTTAGATTCGTTTTCGCCTAATACAACCATATCTATACCTAGATCAGCACTTACTTGAATTAATTCCTGTGTATTTGGTTTGACATTCATTCAATCATCTCCTTGTAGCTGGAACATCATCTACAAACAAGTGTCCCCTAGTTCGATTTGCGCCCTTTCCAGGTGTCTGATAACCAATATGTGGTTGATGTGGCCCTTCACCTAAAGACCCATTCGGTTTAACATTATTCCATTCCGGTATATCCATATTTACATTTGCTCCATTAGGTCCTGACCATTCTACTGGAACACTTTTACCATTGATATCTTTGCCCCATTTTTCTACTGTAAATTGGTCTCTTGATAGACCAGTTCGATTGAATGCTTCATCAAGTGCATCTTTGTAGGTCTTATCAGAACCGCGCCAATCTAAATCTTTATTTGGATCAAACTCCCAATTATTACCTACTAAATCTTTTCCCGTCCCCTTAGGACAAGTACTCCCCATCGGTATTATTTCCTTCGACAACCCCAACGGATCCACATACTTCACGGGATCTCCATTCACATATGCATACCGGTTGAAGGTCTGCCCATCGGTAATGTCGCCTCGCACAGTATCCCGATTCAGGAATCTTTTCAGTTCAGGATGGTAGTACCTAGCTCGCATATAGTATAAACCATTGGCATCGGTCATGACACCATCTCTACCGTTGTACTGGAACGGTTGGTTTATGCTGCCCTCGTAGTGATCGACTTCTCCATAAATGCCATATGAATAGCGGTCTGTTACGATGCCTTGCTCATCTGTTAGCATGGTCGTACTTCCTCTTTGGTCACTATGATAGCTCAAATATTTCCCTGTTCTACCATCCTCTAGACCAATTAAGCCAAGTCCATATACGTATCTTGTTAGGACATTACCTTCACGATCTTGTTCCATCAGCACACGGCTTAATCTGCTTGAATCGTCCACGACATACCGGGTTACTTTGCCTCGCCATATCGTCTCGATTCGCTCATTTTTCCAGTTATACCGATATTTCATTCTTCCACTTTGAATGAGGCGATTGCGCGCATCGTATTCATAGGCGCCCATCTTTTCGCCATCCGTGAAGTACAGCAGGTTTCCATCTGCATCAAGCTCTGTTGGATATTTGCCAATGCGATGCAAGCGATTATCTGTGCTGTAACTTAAGGTGGACATCGAGTTGCTTATACGTTGACCTACAGGATCACTTTCCGTTTGCTCCGTCAGGTTCCCACCTAAATCATAGCGATAGTAGGTAATCTGCCCTTGATTTGCCCCACTTACTAGGCGCCGTAGCTGGTCATACGTAAATTGCTTATTTTGCTCTCGTATGATTTGGCCGACTTCGTTATACTCATATTTTAAATCCTGAAGCATCATCCCTTGCTTCGTGACATCCTGTTGTCGTAATAGTTGCCCTAAAGCATCGTAGCTTCGGCGTTCTCGTGTACCATTGGGGCGGTGAGTTTCAATCACATGTCCTTTTTCATCGTAACGATACCGCGTTAGTCTACCTGCCCAGTCCTTTACTTCCACAAGTTCATTTGCTAGATTATAGCGGTATTCTACCACTTTGCCATCAGGATAAGTTAAGTGAGTTAAGTTATGGGCTTCATCATATTGATAACCAATCACATTTCCCCATATATCCCGTTGTTCAATGAGTCTACCTAAAGCATCATACTTACGTGAAAGTGATTGTGCATTCTCTTCGTTCTCTTGTTTCTTATCAGCAAGCTGATCATGTTGCTCTCCATGCTGTTCTTCTGTTTGACCTTGTTTTGCCCTCCGATCATGGGTTGGACGCTTCCATGGCTCATCTATTTGTGCATGAATTTCCTTCCCTTCAATCCAGCGACCTGCTTCATCATAGGTCCATTTCACTTTGCCCACTTCGTCCTTGAGGGCAAGCAGTTGTCCTGCCGCATCATATTTGTAATTGCTAAGTTGTCCACGTCCATTTACACTGCTACTCAGACGTCCTCGCTCATCATAATGATAGGAAAGTCCATGGCCAGTAGCATTAGTTTCTTCCGTTAACTGTCCACTACGATTATAGGTTAGCTTTGTTTCGTTGCCATTGGCATCTTGATACATCGTTATCCGATGCTCTGCATCATAATTTTGCGTGTAACGGGCACGCCACGTTTCGCTATCTTGGATCACTTCATGTAACCGCGACAATTCATCATAATGGTATTCCGTTTTTACTCCATCTGCTTCGATCTGCTCAACAGACTGATACAAAGCATTAAATCGGCGCCGCGTCGTATGTCCTAAAGCATTGGTAATGGCAATAGGTTGCCCATTTTGGTCATAGGTTAACGACTGCACGGGATTACCTGTGGCATCCATGACCACCTCTAAGCGTCCTACAGCATCATAATGATAATAGATACTACGATTTAGCGGGTCTATGACCGAAGAGAGTCGTCCTCGTTGATCATACTTTAGCTTTGTAATGGCACCTCTGGCATCCTCATGCTGGATGAGGCGATCCTCATCATCATACTCATAACGCTGAATAGCCCCAAGGGCATCCTGCACTGTAGCTACATTCCCAGTTGGCGTATACGTATAAGTTGTTTTTGCCCCAGTCGGATCAGTACTTTCTGTGATTCTTCCATGCAAATCATAGCTTTGCTGCCACGTTCGACCTAATTCATCCTTCACTTGAATGAGCTTATCATTTTCGTCATAGGTACGAATCGTAGCCTTACCTTGCGCCTGCTGTAAGCCTTTGATTCGCCCTACGTCATCGAGTAGAATCGTAGTTCGGCGTCCTTCCTCATCAAGGACTTCAGCCACGTCACCACATTCGTTATAAATGTAACGTTTCGTTTCTCCGTTATAATCATGATAGGCAAGAAGTTGTCCCACTTCATTATAATCCCAACGACAGGATGAGCTATCTGGACGTGTGACCCCAATGAGTCGCTCATGATCATCATAGCTGTAGTGGGTTATACCACCTAATGCATCCTTTTGCGCAATCAATACACCTGATTCATTGTAGTCATAAGTTGTTTCATTTCCTAACGCATCACAAATACTTCGTAGTAGCCCTTTTTCATCATACGTTCTTCGGCTCACTTCACCTAGCGCATGGGACTCTGTCAACCGTTGCCCTCTTTCGTTGTACGTATAACTTGCTATTATGCCTTCTTCACCACGAATTTCAAGTATCTCAAAGCGATCATTGTAGACATGATGCTCCACTTCTCCTGCGCGATTTGTAATGGTGGTTAAGAAATAGCCTGGCCGACTATGTGCATCATAGGATAAAGTCGTAACGCTCCCTTTAGCATCGTATTGCTTCACAATCCGGTAATATTCATCATATTCATTTCTTAAATCAAGCTGACCATCCGTTGACATCGTTAAAATTCGACCTGCTTCATCACAGGTTATGGTGGTGCTCATCCCAACGGCATCAATAAACTGCGACATCCACCCTGCTTCATCATAGTCAAATGTAATAGAGCGGACTCCATCAGTTAACTTAGTTAATAATTCCTTTTCATACGAAAGCTGAAATGCCCGTCCACTAAGACCATCCTCTAACCGCACCAGCTGTCCTTGCTCATTATGTGTAGCATGTAGGACCATGCCTGCAGCATTTACATGTCGTAAAAGAACACCATTTTCATTAAAATAGTACCGTTCTCGACTTTTTCCTACCCGTAGTTCATAGCCCTCGGAATGCTTACATAACGTATCAAGTAACACATCTGTATCGTCACAGCGATAGATTCCTTCTTCATGGAGTGTAAATCGATTTCTTCTTCCTGCTGTCCAAAAAACGGTAATGCTTTCTGTGCCTGTATTTGTGTTAGTATCATTTCGCTCACCAAGTTCAAGCCGCATGTCGTAATTATGAGTCCATGCTAAACCTAGCCCACTTTTTTGTAACAATCCAGAATTGTAATACATTATAAAATCCCACGTTGTCGCACCATAAAGCTTTAAGGCTGTGTGGTTAATAAATTGCTGGCCTGTACCAATATGAATAGGGTCTCCGCCCGTACATTCGCGTCGCGTATCTTCCTGTTTTTTTATTTCAGCATCATTATTCGCACGCTCCACATGCTGTTCGTTTGAATTTTTCTCCCTTTGCTGTGAAGGTGTTTCTGTCTCATTCCTATGGGTTCCCCTGTCCTGCTTAGGAGAGGAATCTGACACACTGGCTTTGCCGTCCTTTGGATTTCTCATGGCACTCGCCGCTGCTACCGTTGTCCCTGCCGCAGTTGCTTCAAGTCCGTGATGGCCTCCATCCCCAGTTCGGTTCCCCTCAGAAATTTCAGGATGCTTTCCTTTTTCCTTGTGGATACTCCCCTCTCTTATTCCATCCAAAGGCGCATCCGCTTTCTTCATCTTCGGCATGCCTTCTGTCACTTCATCTGCCGCTTGGAACAGCTTATCTTTCTTATTCTTCACCTTGCTTATCCCCGCACTCGCTGCCGTACCCCCTATGGCCATCAGTCGTTGCCATGGCGCTAACCTTTCACCCGTAATCATATCTACGCCCGTGATCGCCTCGACAATCCCTTTGCCATCGTCAACCACGGAAACCACGGTATGGGTGGCTTTCACGATTTTGTTAATCCCTGTGACCACCTCATTGCTGGCCTTCAGGATTTTGGCGCCCCCTTTGAGACCTTTGCCCAATGGACCCACTAAGGCTAATGCGCGTTCATACCAGTTCAATTCTGCGCCCGTAATCAAATCACGCCCAGTTATTGCCTCTAACACACCTTTAATATTGCCTACGATAGGAACAAAATCTAAGGCCATGCTGGTGACAACCTTAAATACTTCCCACACCTTTCCCCACTCAAACGGAGGGGCCTTCCCATCCGCTTCATCAAAGCCTTTGCCTTTTTGACTGACCCCACGACTAAATCGATCAAGGTCTTGCTCCAATTGCTGAAGCATCCGCTCAATCATCTGATAAGACGCATCTACCTCCGCTCTTCCTTGACTTCGCAAGGTGAGGGAGCGCATCGCTCGCTGTAATTCAGCACGGATGTCCTCCATCTCGCGTCCAGATCTTCTTAATTTCGAGCCAAGCTCTTCTAAATCCGAAGCTCTCACTTCTATCTGCATCTGTTATTTCCCTCTTCTCTTACTATGTATTCCTGTTTACCTAGGTTCATATCTGCTACCCACATCCTAAAAAACCCCAAAAGTCCTATGATTTTTATATTTATAGGAAAATAATAACATAAAGAATAGGAAATATATCCTTTATTCCTTAAAAATTCACAATTATAGATGTAACTCTCTAGGGTACGACACCAACAATGACCTCTTCTACATTGAAAAAGCCCCCCTTTCGCAGTTGGTGTGTCACCTTACACCACTACGAAAGAGAAGCCTATTTTAAGTAAAACTAGCATCTATGATTCTATTTTCTTTGCTTAATGCGTCACCATCGGGACAAAGTCACTGCGACTCGAGTATTTACCATCGTAATAAATCACATCGCCATCCTGGATGGGTAAGGTTCTGCCATAGGGATCGATGACATCCTTCTTAAAGCCCTCCATCTGGCTCCATTGATTCATGAGCTTGCCCTGAATATATTGCAGGTGCGGTGTATCCCTCTGCCCATTTTGCACGCTACGAAGATCAAAGTTCACGACAATGTAGCCCTCCTTTAAAAAGATCGGGGAAGCATCATCAAGACCTTGGTGCGTACGTCCATATTCTGCAATATTGGTGCCTTTCTCTACCGCATACACTCCAGCAGGGATGCTATATTCGCCATACCATTTTTGGATCGCCGCATTCGCGCGGTAAGGGTCTACGCCTGTGGGTAGCTCGGTCTTTGGTCCAATATAGGTGCGGATGGGTGCACTTAAAAATAAACCACCATACCCACCCACCATTGTCTTTTGCTTTGTCGTTTTGTCCTTATATTGCGCTAGATATTGAGCGCGGCTGATTTGATTGACTTCTGAGAAGCTCTTCTCTACATCATACTGATAACGTGCCGTATCCTCTAGCTCCACCTGCGGTACATTGCGTAATCGTTCGTTTAAAATAACATATCTACTTTCCTTATCCTCCTTCGAGCCGATCTGGATAAAGTATTTATCATTCGTATGGTAATACAAATCCACCTCTACCCGTTCCCCGATCTGTGGCGTCGGGTTGCCCTCCACCTTCTCTAGCGGAATAAAGTAAAAACGAGGGACGATCTCTATCCCATCCTTTGCACTAAACATATTTCCTTTTGTTTTTAGCTCAAATTTAAAGTGATACCCTGTTTTCGTCACCAGGTTTTTAAACACAGGGTGACTTCCTGGACGCAGGGGTAGAGTATATTGAGATGAAGTATATCTTGGATCCCCATCGATATCCCCTTGTCCGACCCAATAGCTGTTGCCCGTATGCATCTGGCTCCCTTGCTCCATCCGAAACACGGATTCCCAGTTAAAATCTGCGATGTCCGTCACATGAAAATCGTACAACCTGCCCACAACATCCACAGGTACAGTTGCCTTTGCAACATGGTGTGTTAAATCTAAGTTCGCATTGGTTTGTTCACTCGGATTTTCGGGTGCATTTTCGGCAAACGTGCGCATCTCGACATCGTAAAAGCCTTCGTCTACCCAAACGGGTAAATAAAACTCCACTTCCTCTTCATAGCTTGCGACATCAATCCAAGTCCCTTTCGGATAAAAAGTGGTGCGGAATACATCATACACATCAAAAGGAAACTTCACTTGCTTATCGCGTACATATTTGCCATAATCTCGGGTGCCATAACCTTTATAGTTCGTATGTTGCCCACGGTTCGGTAAATGAACGGTAAACGGGCGCTCTAAAATAATGGCGGAGCGATGTTGTGCAGGCTCCGTTTTTTGATTATGTGCCTGGTCGTCGGACACCGAAGGATATAACACCACTGGCGTATGTACGGTGACGGAGTTAATCCCGTTGATCGGGTACTCCTTATTTTCGCCCCCATTGATATTGCCAGACATCAGTCCGTAGAAAATCGTTCCGGTACTTGGCTGATTCGCTTTGTTGGTTTTGGTGGTTGGAATCATATTGTAAGGGCTATATAAAACGTCCTTTCCGATTTGTGATGCTTGCTGGATGCGACCTGGCGTCGGTCCACTTTCTTCGGTCTGAGCACCGTCCATGATCGTCGTACCCTCGAAGGTGAAGGTGTCGTTGGTGACTCTGACTTTGTCTACGGCGTTCTCTGCATCTTCTGGAAATTCTTCACCGGAAGCGTCCTCACCAAGGATTACCCCCCCTGTGGTATCGATGCTGCTAGGAGGATCAGGGGCTTCATAACCTCCTGTTTCCTCAGTACTGTATAGAGGTGGATCATAGTTTTGAGGACTGATTGAAATTTCCTCCCCATCAAAGGCGTAATTCCTCAGTCTAGCTTCATCGATTTGATAGACTTCTAAATTATCTATGATCCAGTAGGAAAAGGGACGTTTAACTTCATACGTTTTCGTTACCGTTTGTGGTTTCGTTTTCGTTTCTGTTTTTTCAGTGCTATTTCCGTTAGCATCGGTGACGGTTGTTGTTTCCTCCCATTGTAGCGTAAATGTTTTATTGACCGTGACCTCAAACGTACATTTCCCTGTCATCTGTACAAATTTATTTTGATATAAGTAATTTTTAGCGAATACATTGCCGTACAAGGACTCTGATGTGGGGATACCTTGAAGAACGTTAAATTGCTCGCCCCCACGTGTATCTGCTTTGATCTCGGCACGAACAGCAGGATCTAAATCCCTTCCGTCCACCGTTTGAGCAGGAATAGGATCAGTACATTTAGGATCTGATGGTTTCGGCTTATCTTTTCCTTTTTTATAATATACTTTTATACGATCTGGATAGCGATAAGTATTCGATTTAATTGTGTACTGATAAGCAGAGAGATAGAACATCACTGAGCCATGCTCATAACCTGGATGATCGTAAAACTGTGTAAAGAAAACATAAGCACGTCCTAGAGAAGGAACTTTCAAATCATATACTGTTGTTGTTTTATCAGTAACGCCTATTCCAAGTGGATACCTAATATCTTCTTTTTCCCATGCCACCTTAACATTTGCTTCAGAACTTTTTGGATCTGTAATTGCCTGATTTAACTTTTTTAACGTTGTCTCTCGGTGATCAATGACATCTTCATTAAATCGATCTACACCAGGATACTTTTCACTTTTATACGGCTCCTGTCTAGGAAAGTCAGCTCGGTGCTGTATAAATGTTCCAGGATAAGCATCCATATTGCTACCTTTCTTCTTGGTTGGCTTTACTGCTTTATCAGGAAGTGGGTTGTACCAACTAGACGATTTACTCATTACCCATTTATTCCCACTGCGTTGAAAGGCTATTGTAGCACCTGAAGGCGTCTCATTATCTTTTGAGACAACTAATACTTCCTCTCCTGTCAGAGACACCTTGTTATTAAATTTTTGTTGTTCTACATTTTGAGTCTTTACCACTTTAGTTCCCTCTAAAAACTCAATCTTGGTAATAATATTGCCTTGTCCTGCATCCTCATTAAGTTCCGCCTGCATGGTTGGAAAGGCTGTGAAGAGTCCATCCTGATATTCCATCTTAAAAGTATCTGGAAGCCCAGAAATTTTCCCCTTATAACGTTCATCTTTCTGTGTCTTCTTATCACGAATGACATCCCCATTTACTTCAAAATCAGATATTTTCTTAATAGGAAATGATTGTTCTTCTTCTGCTGCTGTAGCATTAGTTAATTGTCCTAACGGAAAGGACAGTATGAATAGGACCAATACCATAAACGCACTAATTTTAGGAATAAGTTTCAACCGTTTTCTCCTTATGTTTTAAAATGATTTACTATTTATTTAACTCAGGGCCATCTAACTCTAATAACAAATTGGAGTGATACCCAGCAGCGCTAAGATTAGGTGCGCTAAGTTTAATTTTAATCGTCTCCATCTGTTCCCAGCCTGTTTTGGGGACAATCTGAATAGGTAAATCATTGATTTTTTTATGATAAACCATAGTTGAACGATTCAGGGTGCCATTAGAAAATTTCTGCATATCAGGAGATGAAAATCCGTTTAGCATTCTAGAAGGACCGAAAGCATCTGATCTATACTTTGTTTCATCCTTGTTATAAATTTCTCTTCCCTTATAGTATAGGAGATAGCTTTTTTTCCATTTACTAATGGGATATTGTTCGATAGGGACGTAATTAATTACACCGCCATGTCCCATCCACTTCAACTCATTCACCGGCGGCACCAACTTCAAATTCGGGTCATTAGGATCCTCTAAATCAATCGCAATTAAAGCATCAAGAACACCTTTATACTTTCCGTCCCGTGTCTCCACTGTCATCTTATCCTGTCTCCACAACTCCTCAATCGTTTTCCCCTTATAATCCTCTCCCTTCGTCACCATAATCTCAGGCATCACTGTAAATATATTTGTCCCATGCCAAGCTAACTCTGCACTCCCTACGGCATACTTATCTACAGGTAACTTCTCCCCATTTTTCACGGCTAAAATACGCTCAATAATCGTCACAGATTGCGCACGGGTCGTTGTCTTTGTTTCACCCAGCTCACCTTTACCTAGCCCTGTAACTAAACCTGCTTTGGTCGCTAAATACATCCATTTGCTATCCTCTTTTGCCTCTTCTCCGAGTCCTGCACGTACAGCAATACGCGCCATTTCCTTACGTGTAATGACTTTATTCCAACCTAGATCACTATCTGAAAAGTCACTACTTGCATAAAACTTGTTCTCTTTTGCCACTTTTACATAAGGCTCATACCATGTAGATGCTCCCTCTGTTTCAACAGGTAGATTCAACGCTGTAACCACCATCTTTATGAACTCATCACGTTTAATCGCTTGCTCAGGCTTAAAAATACCACCTGGGTAGCCACTTACATACCCTTTTTCAATCGCAGCCGTAATGCTTTTTTTGGCCCAATGTGTATCCTTTATATCTGAAAAGGAGGTCACTTGCTGGTTCGATACGTTAGCCTCTGGACTACTACTCTCCTGATTGACGTTATCTTTTTCCCCATTATTTTCTCCACTAGTACGATCCTTGTCTGTCAGGTCTTCATTGGTGCTGGTCTTTTCCACCGAAGTATCTAAATTTGTTTTAGTTGCTGTATCATTTTTCTCCGCTGTTGTTGTTGATGTCGCGGATGTACCTGCTTTCTCACTATCTAGTGCTTTCACCTCATTCCCATTTCCCCAAAGTGTGCCTCCACTTGCAGCTACCAACGCCATCCCTAAAATAATACTAATCGCCTTTTTATTCATTTCCCTTCTCCTTTGCAATTCAATTATGGTAAAGAACTCATAAACTCTGATTAATGTCTTCTCAAAGATTTCATAAAGCTCTTTAAAACGGGATTCTCTTTTCTTTTAAATCCTCTAAATGCTTTAGATTCTTTAAGTTCTTCTTTAAGTTCTTAAATCTCTTTAATTCCCAAACTATGTACGCTGTTACACAAAGTTGTTTGATTCTACTATAGTTTCATGGATGCCACTGCTACAGTTTTTTATTAATACCACTTCTATGGTTTCATCTATACCACCTCTAAGCTTTTCCTCCTTTTCTCCTAGGACACCATTCCCATCTAGCTATATGTTTTCGACAAAATCTCCCTTTTTACCTCCTTCAATCAGGATAAATTGAGAAATACAGGAATATGCGCAAAATAAAAAGCACACCTCTCATCAGGTATATCTATGTGACATCTTAATGACATCAAATGATACCTCAAATGATTCTGGTGTGCTTCACCAAATTCCAATTTATAACACCTATTGTAAAAGGCGTCTTTGTAAAAATCAAGCCATTTTATTTATTTCCTCAATATATTGATTTAATGTTCATTTATTTATTTATTTGTAACTGAAAGCTGTGGTGCTTTGGCTTGCCCTTTTTTAGAAATAAAGAACAATGCCAACCAGATCAATACAAAACCAAAGGCTTGTGCCCATGTGATCACTTCATTCATAATAAACCAGTTCATTAATACACTCACCATCGGGAAGCTAAGTTCTGCTAGTGTCGCTACAGAAGCTTTAGTGGTTGTTAATCCTTTGTAGTATATTAGTAAACCAAGTAATCCTGGTAATAATGCCTGACCAAATAAATTCAGTAATACAAGAAACAACTCGGAAGAAGCAGTAGGCCAATTCCATGCTGCACCTTCTCTAATTGTGATCATTAACAATAACGGAATCGCCATTACAAAACGTAAAGCAGTGACCGTTTCATATTTTAAATTTCCAACTAATAAACGCCCCATTACTGTAGATCCACCCCATAATGCAGCAGCACCTAATGAAAATAAGCTACCCATTTGGATAAATTCGCTCCAGTGTCCAATTGGCAATGAAAAACCGAAGGTTAAAAAATACGTACCCACTAGTGCGACTAAAAATAACGGAAAGAAATTTTTAGGCAATATCTCCTTAAGCAAAAGACGAGCTAAAATAATTGCAAATAACGGCTGTAGCTTTTGTAGTAAAACAAGTGCATTTAGGTTTCCACCCATCGCAAGACCTTTTGTAAATAAAATTGTTGCAATGGCTGAGCCACCCCATGAAATAAATATTAAGGCTCCGAGTTGCTTCCATTTTAAGGTGCGTAGCTCTGCACGATTTTTTATCAAAATTGGTAATACTACTGCACCAATAATAACATGCTCCAATAATACAATTTGTGCTGACGTTAATGAGTGTAGCAATAATACACGAAATAAAGGCTCAATTCCCCAGCTTGCTGCACCGATTGCTACTAACCAAAAGCCAACATTCCATTTTCCAAAAGATAAAGTTGCTGGTTTTACTCTTACACTTGCGTTATCCATGTTGATTTCCCCTTCTCGAATATGGGGTCTTACAGCAGAAAACCCCCGGCATCGACATTAATCGACAATTCGGGGGCTGACCAATTAAGCATAATTTAAGCTAAAACTGCTTTACTGTCTTATAAAGACAATAGCAAAGACAAGTTTTGCGCCTAAATAAACATTCCATCATGCTTAGGATTGATCTTCTCCCATCCGGACTTTACCGTCGGCCTTGGATTCTCACCAAGTCAGTCGTAAATTACTAACAGCAACTCACGAGTCGCGGGCTTAAAAGCATCATTTTTTTCTAAGAAATAAATTAGCTTCTCACCGCCGGTCAGGAATTTCACCTTACCCCGAAGATCCATATTCAATTTATTTTAGTTTATTTAATAACTTATGATTTGATACTTCAAAATGTTACTTACTATAATATAGCACCTTCTTCAGAAAAAGCAATTGAAATATTTGTGAACAAATGCACAAAGTTTGATAATCCATTCTTTACAATGCTAATTCAGTGTATTTCATAACATTATTTCTTCAAGAATACTAAGTATTTTTCTGCATATTTAATGCTATAATCCAATTATACCTACAGGTTTTACTTAAAGACGTCCAAAAAATTTTTTTCAAACATAAATGAAAGGAGAATAGCTAATGCGTACTCAGCATAGGCTGGAGCTCCATGCGGTTCTGTATCTTTAAAACGCATGGGGCATAATCAATAATATTTTGCCTACATCACAGCAAGTACAGAACCTGCATTCTAAATTCAATATTTAGAACAGGGAGTGTGCAACTCAAATGAATTATTGCAATGCTAATGATATTTTACCTAACGAACTCGTAAATGAAATACGTAAATACATTTCAAATGGTTTTATATATATCCCATTAACAACACCAAGAAAAAGCTGGGGCAGCTTATCTGGACAAAAAGAAGAACTTGCAACCAGAAACAAACTTATTCTTGACGCATATCATAATGGAAAAACAATTGATGAGCTAGCCACAGAGCTGTTTTTATCCAAAAGCACCATTTATAGAATAGTAAGAAGTAGTGAAAATTTTAAACACTAAATAGGTAGTGCTAAACCCGAACTTTTACGGAATTCAAAATTCCGCAAATTGTTTGGGTTTTTCTTTATCTGATATGCTTATCGCCCAGCTTATTATCATGTTTGTTTTAATTTATTGTTGAAGTAAAGCTTGCATCAACTAGGTGATATGATGGTAACAAATAATTAGCAAATCATGATAGCAAAGTTAGATCAAATATTTTGATATGAAACTGATTTTTAAATGTAGTTTTAGGAGGATTATGATGAACATAGAGCATATTTTGAACAAAATGGTTGATATTTCAAAGATAACAATGAAAGATAAACTAGTTGGTGTATACTTACATGGCTCCTTAGCAATGAACTGCTATAATCCTAAACAAAGTGACGTGGATTTATTAATCGTTGTAAATAGTAAACTAACTAGCTTTGAACAAAAATCAATGACACAACAAATTTTATCTTTTTATAACGACTTATCAAATACTATCCCTATTGAATTCAGCATTGTTTTACAGGACGTTATCCATCCTTTTATTTTTCCAACACCATTTGAATACCATTTCTCTAATCTCCATCTTCCAAAATATAGAGCTGATGAAAATTATGTATGTGGAGGTTTTGATGACCCTGATCTTGCGGCACATTTTACAATCATCTATGAAAGAGGAATAACCTTATATGGCGTCCCCATTCACGATTTGTTTCGACCTATTGACCAAAAGTACTATATCCAGGCACTAATATATGATGTTGAAGATGCATCTGAAAAAATTATGGCATCCCCTATGTACTATGTATTAAATCTATGTCGAGTACTCCTGTATTTACGTGAAGGCAATATTGCTTCTAAAAAGGAAGGAGGAGAGTGGGGATTAGCTCATTTGCCTCAGATCCATCACAAAACAATAGCCAAAGCTTTGGATCAGTATATAGGTAAACCGAATGCTAACCATTTTGACGAAATGTCATTATTAGTATTTAGCGAATATATGTTAGTTGAAATAAAGTCTGCTTTAGCTACAACTCACACATAAGCTTGAATTTCAATTAAAAGTACATTTCACAAAAAAGAAGGACTGCAATTCAAGTCATAATATAATTATGATTTAAAATGCAGTCCTTTGGATAACATAAATTCAAGAAATATTTTAATTATGTTGTACTACATAAGATAACGTAACAATTTTATACGGTGCTACCTCATAACCTTTACTCTTATCTACAAGCTGATGTCTACGTTCCAAAACATCACTGTTATAAATCTCACCCGTACCACGAGGAAGATTCGCAGTTAGCTTTACTGTTTTTTGACCCAAATTATAAAATCTTGCAATTACATCTGACGTTTCTTGACTTAATTTTAAGGTAGAGAAAGCTAAAGCAGTCTCTTCCTCATTCCAATTTAACCAACTATAAGTCGTACGAAGTTTCCCGTGTTGTAACTCCGTCTGTACCACAGTCCAAGGAATCTGGAATTGATACGCACTCGCATAAGCACCTGAAGCTATGCCATCTTCAGCATGAGGAATAATCGCATACTCTACAACCTGCTCACCTAAACACTGCGCCTCAGGTGTTTCAAACACACCCCAGTCCCCAAGCTCAGACACTGCCCGTAGCAAAGTAATCGCAATACTATTTTCCTCACCCTGCAATACTTCATATTCCTGCAAGCCTTTGTTGGCAATCGTCAAGCCACGATTTTGCTCATGCACACTGACAAATGCACCCTGATGCTGACAGTTACTCGGGTTGATCCATTCCTTTGCAGGCTGTGTATCACGTTTTGCCACTTCAAAAATGGAATCCGCATAATGATAAGCACTGTTTACACCTGTTGGGAATAATGCACGTAAACGGTGATCCTTAGCTTGATTGTTAAAACGTGTTTCTACCTTCACCATGCCACTGTTAGCTTCAAGTGTATATCTTGTTGTTAAAATGAAGGGTACAGTTTCTGTTGTCCGCACAGCCGTTCTTTCTCTAAATGGAACAAACTCCTGCTTCTCCTGAGCAAAGGTTTCATTTGCAGATGCTGGAATCTCCCATTCTAATCTTGCTTCAATCACCGCGCGAACAGCATTTTGCTCCACAACTGTGATCTGTGCTTGAAGTCCTTCCGTAGTAACCGCCACTTCACCATCCGGCTGACGATATACATATTCGTTCCCGATATCACCCGTATTTTCAAATGCATTTAAACCTTTGTATACATGACCAGTTTGTTTATCAAACAAGGTCAATGTACCATCAAGCTCCACAGTGGCAGCAAGCTTGTCATTTTCCATCGTATAACCTTCAACGTGTACAGATTTAGGTTCAATAGCTTCTGACAATGAAGAAGTTACATTTGATGTTGAATTTGATGTTGGGTCTACTGTTGAATCTGATGTCACCTGTTGACAGGCATACACCTTATATCCAAGCGCAGGAATATCACTTGCTAGCAACGTTACCTTTATTTTTCGTGCCATATAAGGCTGACGGAAACGATCCTTAGGCAAATCATAACCAAAGTGCACGCCCATATCTTGAATTTCAGCAGAGATGATGTCACCCTGTTCATCCATAATCACATAGTGACCAAGGTCTTCTTGCTTTAGCTCTTGAGCTAATAGGTGCGGGGCAGGACCTTCTGAGAAATATTTTTTTGCGACCTCAAGCTCCACTTCTACTGCACCATTACGACGCCAGCCTGTTGTGTTAAACACGGTAAAAGGTATTACTTTATCGGAATTAGTATAAGCATTGGCATGAACATCACTTTCATTTCTACCCCAAGCCGTAACACCCAACGTATCTATTTGCTTCACAAGCTTGGCAGTAGCTTCCTTAATGAGCACCTCTGCCACATTGCGACTCTTTAAAAAGCGAGTTTCCATCTCCTGATGCACCTCATCCACACTACAGCCACAAATACTGTCATGAGGATGGTTTTGCATTAATGTCTTCCACGCATATGTGAGCTCATCATGAGGATACGAAGCGTTAGCATCTAAATGAGCAAACACAGCTAGTGGCTCCGCCACCTTTTCAAGCAACGTCTGCGCCTGCTGATTCATTTGCTTCAAATAAATACGTGCGGATGCAGTATTCACAAGCGTTCCCCAGCCATCGGTATGCTGACTACGCAACTCTCCTTTAACCACTGTCAGATCATCGGGCACATTTTCAGCCACATCTGCAATATATTCATCAAAGTTGGAATGCTTAAATTCAATATCTGGATACAAAGTTGATGCAGTCTTAATTGCGTCTGATAAATCAGTTTGAATCGGTTGATGATCGCAACCATTCATGAATAGTAAATGAGGTGTGGAAGCAAACTCCTCAGCATTTTTTAAATTTTTATCCCAATACGCCTTGGCGTCATCTCCCCCCACAGGAACCTCCATCCCATTACAATACCAATTCGCAAACAAAATCCCTAACACCTGTGATCCATCGGGTGCTTCCCAATACATTTCAGAATAAGGCGATTCATACGTATCCGCTTCGCCCACCATGTTATTAAAGCCTGTAGGTTTAACTCCACGTCCAAAAACTGCATTATGAATGTCTGCTTGTTGGAGGATTTGTGGCGCTTGTCCCATGTTGCCAAACGAATCTGGGAAATAACCTGTTTTGGAAATAACACCATATTGCTCGGCATCCTTATGTCCTGTAAGTAGATTACGAATATTTGCCTCACTGCTCGTTAAAAATTCGTCCTGTAAAACATACCATGGACCGATCTGAATGCGTCCCTCTTTAATATAACGTTCTAAACGCTCTCGCTGAGACGGTCGAACCTGCAAATAGTCCTCGATTACAATCGTTTGTCCATCTAAATGAAAATATTTATAATCAGGATCGGAATCGAGTGTGTCTAGCAAAGTATCCATTAATTCTACTAACAACATATGATGATATTCAAAAGGCATGTACCATTCCCGATCCCAATGTGTATGGGAAATAATATGTGCCGTCTTTTTTTGCGTCAATGTATCCAACTCCTCTGCACCTTTTTAAAAAAGCTTGGGTCCTAAATAATGTTTACCAGTATACCCGACTCCATTTAGAAATTAGTACTTGACTACGATAGGAATCTGGGAGCTACGCTCCAGAGCGTTCTTGCGATTGTGTTAAAATCATATTCCTTTTTATTAAAGTCCATTTATGGATGGAATTTGATTTTAAGAGACAATTTTCAGAATCGCTCTGTCTCTTCGCTAGTTTGGGTTAGCGGTCAAGCACTAATTTCGAGATTGAGCCGTATAACGTGTTATCCCTTTGTCGCGCCACCCATGCTAAAGCCTTTAGACATGTAGCGTTGCGAGAAAATATACAATATGACGGATGGCATCGTGTACAGCAATGAAAAGGCAGCTAAACGTCCATATTCAACCATACCATGGTTTCCGAAAAATTGATAAATCAACACAGATGCAGGTAGCTTTTCTGGGGTTTGCAACAAAATATACGGAACAAAAAAGTTTCCCCAGCTTCCTGAAAACGTAAAAATAGCAATCGTTGCAATACCAGGGAGCATTAAAGGTGCAACAATTTTACGTAGACCTGTCCACACCGAGGCACCATCAATCCAAGAGGATTCCTCCAAATCAATTGGAACTGAATCCATAAAGTTTTTCATCATCCATATTCCATAAGGCAATGAGGATGCCGTCAAAAATAACATCGTCGCAAAAATCGAATTTTGCAGCTTTAAATATAAAAACAATTGAAATACAGGCACCATCACCGCTGTAATAGGTAGTGCAGTCATAAATAAAATCGTAAGTAAAAAGCTTTTCTTAAACTTCATTTCATATCGTGATAATGGATACGCCGCCAAGGCAGAAACCACCACTACAAAAATGGCTTGTCCACCTGATAACAGTAACCCCACCCCAAAAGAGCGCACATTAGCGGTTTCACCTAACACATCCTTATAGTTGCTTAATGTAAAGGTATCTGGAATTTTAATGCCTTGCTGTGCATGGGGATCTACCGATGCTAACACAATCCACAATAAAGGGATCAAGAAACAGATTGCAATTAAAGCAAGCACTGCATATTGAATTTGTTTATGAATGCGATGTTTTTTAAACATGGATGTCCACCTCCCTCATCTACACTTTGACCTTCATGGATCGCATGTACAACAGACTTGCAATGATACCGATAAATAACAATACCATCGAGATTGCTGTACCATAACCAAACTGATAATTCACAAACGCTTGATGATACATAAAGATCGGTAAGGTTTGCGTTGAATTACCTGGTCCACCACCTGTCATCGTATAGATCAAGGTGAATACCCCTAACGTTTGTAGCGTAACTAACATCATATTTGTAACAATGGAGCCCTTCACCATCGGTAACGTAATGTGGCGTAAAGTTTGGAACGCAGTTGCTCCATCAATTGTGGCCGCTTCCTCCACATCTTTAGGAATATCGTCTAAGGCAGATTGGTATACCATCATCGAGAAGGCAGTACCATGCCAAATGTTCGCAATTACAACGGTAGTCATTGGAAAGGTAAATAACCAAGACACCGAGGATAAGCCAATGGCTTCTAAAATGCTATTTAAGGTCCCTGTATCACCAAAAAAGGCAACCATACAAAAAGCAACAACAATTTCTGGGGTCACCCAGCCAGCAATTACGATAATCCCTACAAAACGTCTAAACGTAATATTTTTTTCCTTCATTAATAGAGCAATCATAAAGCCTAATACAACCTGTCCAATGACTGCGGAAAAAATAAGAAAAACTAAGGTACGATACACACTAATTTTAAAATCTGGATCTTGAAACATATTTGCAAAATTCTGAAAGCCTACAAATTCTAAGCTTTTTGCTGCTGCTCCCGTCAATGACATGTTCGTAAAAGCAAAACCAACGGTCAGAAAAATCGGGATGACGAAAAAGATAAGCAACAGGATGATGGATGGAAATAAGAATAAGAATGCTTGTAATCCTTTTCCCCTTTGTCTGTCCATGTCATTCTCTCCATTCACAAGGCGATAGAGGGATGATCGTGCATAAGCGTTCAATCCCTCTACTCCTTTTCTAAAAAATCTTATTTCGGCTTGAATTTCAAAATTAGTTTATAATAGCGTAAATCTAGCGGAGAGGCGGAGGGATTGTGAAGAAACGAGAGTGTTACAAGCTTTCTTACAGAAAGCTACTTCGAAAGCACGACCTCTTTAAATTCTGATTCATAACATTATAATTAAATTTCAATTCAGGAATCAGTCTTTAACAGCGGTCGTAGCAACCCTCCGACTTGTAGCATCCACCACCTTATCATAAAAAACTAATTTTCTTGCAGAGTTTAAATTTATTTCAAATTATTTTTCCTCTACTGCATCCGCCCCAGCAACTCTTGTTACATTTTCTTTGAATTGCTTCACTGCATCCTCAGGACTCAAATTACCAGAGGCAATGCTTTCAACAATACTTTGAATTTGGGTAGAAACAGAAGCGTATTTATCATTCGTTGGACGGAAATGTGCATGGTTTAAGAACGATTGAGCTTCTTTAATAAATGGACGATCTAAATAGCCACTTACATCTACAGAGTCCACACGAGGGCTTAATGCACCCTCAGCCACGACACGTGCTGTTGCATTTTCCTTGTTCATAATGAACTGTAAAAACTTCCATGCTTCATCTTTATTTTTAGCATTTGCAGGGATAGACCACGCCCAGCCACCAGACATGGTTGTTGCACCAGGCTCTTGACCATTTTGAGTTGGCATTGCAGCAAACCCCATCTTTTCGGTTACATTTTCAATTGGCGCAGCACCTGTTGCACTCCAAGTTGATCCAGCCCAGCTACCATCAAGGGCAATCGCCATTTTATCCTGTGGTAACAATTGCTCAAATGCCATACTTCCCGCTTGTCCACTGAGTGCAATTTGCAAAGCAGGACCTGTTTTATCTACATTAAATACTTGATTAATAAATTTAAAGGAATCCAATAAGCCAGGACTGCTCACAATCCATTTTTTCGTATCAAAATCATATAGCTGATCTTGTGTACCGTATAATAGCATTTCTAATGTTTGCATCGTTACACCTTCACCACTTGCTTTACCAACGGTCATGTGCATCGGAGTTACATCCGGTAATTTTGCTTTAATCGTACGAGCCGCGTCTAATACCTCTTCCCACGTTTTAGGTTCCCATGGCACAGGCAGTCCAGCTTTTTTAAATAAATCTTTGTTATACCACAAGCCACGAGTATCAGAGGTGGCCGGAATACCGTATACCTTACCGTCTTCTCCAGTAACACCCGCTTTCAGGTTCGGGATAATATTACTCCAATCTGACCATGCTTCAACCTTACTATCTAAAGGCTCTAAGTATCCCGCTTCCGCATCAGACTTCAAAATAGAAGTATCCTCCGCAATGAGATCAGGAGAGGTGTCACTTGACTTCATTTGTAACACAACTTTTGAAAAATAATCTCCTTCACTTGCAAGGATCGGAGCCAAATTTACTTTAATATCTTGATTTTGCTTCTCAAACTCTTCCACTAACCCAGCATTAAAATATTTAGTTAATGAATCATTGGAGCCTGAGGAACGAAATGTAACTGTTATTTCCTTTTTCCCGTTTGCCTCTTCTTTTTTCTCTCCACTAGAGCATGCAGTTGTAAACACCATCAGTGCTGCGAGCATGAGCATAAAAGAAGCCTTAATTTTATTACTTTTCATTTTGACAAACCCCCTGATGAATAAATTTATAATGCTATTTATGAATGCGGATACCGCAGTAATCCATTAAGAACTCGCAAAACAGCATATTTGACCAAGAGAACCATGGTCTTGTATATTGCGAAGGATCATCAGCGTGGAAGCCCTCATGTGTCATTCCTGTTCCAGCGTCTGTTGCTTGGAATAATTCAAGTAATTTCTCTCTTTCTACTGAGTCCAGTGAGGTTAAACCCTGCATGGATAAGGCAATATGCCAAATATAACGATCAGGCGTATGTGGACTACCAATTCCTGATGCAGCCTCTCCTACAAAATAATAAGGATTATGTGTACTCAGTACAAATTTACGCGTGTTTAAATAGATTTCATCATCTTCAGCTACACAACCTAAATATGGTAAGGATAATAAGCTTGGCACGTTCGCATCGTCCATTAAATTATAATGACCTAAACCGTCCGTCTCATAAGCATAAATTTTCCCAAACTCAGGATGTTCAACAATCGCATGTTGTAAAATGCCTTGATGAATTTCATTGGCTAAATCAAGTGCTTGCTGTGCTAAGGATTTATCTGACCACACTGTAAGTGCAATCTCATGTAAGTATTTCAGCACAACTACCGCAAACATATTAGAAGGAATTAAGTAACCGTATTCACAACGATCATCACTAGGTCTAAATCCAGACCACGTCATACCTGTATAGGCTGTTAAGCTCCCTTTACCTTCTCGACTTAAAGTATCTGTAAGAGGGGCATCTAATCTTTGGAATGAATATGGCGATTGCTCCTCATGATGTTGCTCTGTTCGCCACAGCTTTATAATTTCTTCTGATGCTCGGCGGAAGGTATCATTAAATTGTGTTGTACGACCACTGTTTTTCCATAATAAATAACCAAGCTGTAACGGGTAACATAAGGAATCAATTTCGTATTTACGTTCCCAAATGGAAGGACCCATGTCTGTTAAATCATCTTGATGTCCATTACCATTTGCACTTACATTAAATGCATTGGCATAAGGATCTAATAATACAAATTCCATTTGACGCTGAACTAAGCCTTGAACCATATCTCCAATCTCTTGATCCTTGCTCGCAAGCACCAAGTAAGGTCTGACCTGTGCTGCAGAGTCCCTTAACCACATAGCAGGAATGTCACCTGTAATTACAAAAGTCGTGTTGTCCTCTAACGTTTGGATTGTCGTATTGATCGTGTTACGGAAGCCATTTTCAAAAATTTGAGCGAGCTTAGGTCGATCTGCAAACCTAGCCTTCATCTCATTAATCATGTTCTCAATAGCAGCATTGCTAGTTTTTTGTGTGGGTGATGGCAAATCCACACCTCCTAATTCCATGTAATAACTTTTTCTAGTTTTATAACCGCTGTTAATTAACCGCTTACATTTATTATATGTAAATAGATTAGTATGTCAATATATTATTTTACTAATTTATATCTTTAATATCAGATTAGAAGTAATTTTCATACCATTTAACCTTACATGTTTATAACAATATAACAAATAAAAAAGAAGCCTTATTCAGACTTCTCTTTATTGAATGCTTATATTTTATTTGCAAAATCATGTAAAGTGGCAAAATAGAGCCTAAATTGTTAAATCTTTTTAGCCTTTGCAGTAGTTTTCCCCACAATCAGTGGTGCTTCAAGCATGACCCTACTAGGTACCATTTCGTTGTTATTTAGTTTAAGCACACTTTCAATGGCTTGCTTTCCAATCTCCTGTTGATTTTGTCTAACATGTGTAAATTGGTAGGCATCATTCCTAAGTGGACTATCAAAGCAAATAATTGAAATATCCTCTGGTACAGACAACCCTAAGCGCTGAGCTGCCTCATATGCATATTGCGCAATCGTATATTCAATTGCAAATAGAGCTGTAATTTCAGGATGCTGCTCGATATGCTGTTGGATCATTTCAATATCCCGTTCTCTTGAATTTGGATCAAACTCATTTGGCATCGTTGACGTAATATTTTCTAACCACAATCCACGGTCCGCCACGATTCCGTTTTCCGCATGTGCCTCAATAAAGCCTTCAATCCGTTCCTCAATCGCTGTTGTATTAATGGAGGGTTGTGTTAAAAGTCCAATATGTGTATGGCCTAATTCAAATAAGTAATTACTTGCTACCTTCGCTGCATGGACATTGTCACTGCTAATAGAGGAAGCTGAAATTCCTTTTAAATAACGATCTACAAGCACAAACGGGAATTTTGAAATCACAAGCTTTAAAATTTCCGCGCTAAAATATTCGCCCTGAGCAGGAAAAATAATTAAACCATCTACGCCCATCTCTAAAAATTGCGTAATTGTTTTTTCCTCTTGGGCAGCAATCCCAAAGGAACGACGAATAATTAAATAACAGTCATGCTCCCGCGAGGCTTCCTCCATCCCATAGATTAATTCTGTACCATAACTATCATCAAAGGTAGTAATTACCAGACCAATCAACAGTTTTTTATTGATTTTTACGGTTGAACTACTTAGCGAGCTTAGTGTCCCATCATAGTGATTAGTATCTTCCTTTACACCCATAAATTCATTTACGAAGGAGCCTTTTCCAGGCTTACGAATAATATAACCTTCTGTGGTAAGAAGTTCCAGCGCTTTCTTGCTCGTAATTCGGCTCACACTATATTGCTCACATAATTCCTTTTCGGACGGAATCCGTTCTCCTGACTTATATTTAAGCGAAATAATATCTTCACGCAAAGCATCAAAAATTTGCTCATACATCGGTTTGGATGTGGATTGATTGGACATCTTGCTTCCTCCTAGACATCATACATAAACATAATCATCACATGTAATAATATATCATGTTATATACAATTAAGAAAGCGATATAATATAGAAAAAAACGATGTAATCACAGAATTTGGAGTGTTTATTTATGCAATTGGAAATTTAACAACAAAAACGCTCCCATTTTTAGACGTGGATTTTAAGGTTAAGTCTCCCCCCTGTGCCTGAGCTAATTGCTGACTATAGGTAAGACCTAATCCTAAACCATGAGGTCGCGCAATTTTACGCTCCCCCCGGTAAAAACGTTCAAAGATGTTAGGTGCGTCCTCTTGACTAATTCCCGTTCCGTTATCCTCAATTTCAAGTATGGCTTGTTCTCGCTCACTAACATGTTCTATATCTCTCTCAATATTACGCTTAATCTTTCGCTCAGTATCAAATGTATTACACTGAAGCCTAACCTTAATCATAAGCTTCCGCTCACTATGCTTGGCTTGAAGACAATTATTAAGCAAATTAACGATAATTTGTCTAATCCTCAGCGCATCCCCTATGACATATACCTCCTCCTCAGGTATAAGCAACTCACACTCCAATTCATCATGATTATCAATTAGCTTCCATTGCTGCACCACTTCGCCTAGTAATCCGGTCAGTTCTACTCTGTCACTACGCATACTGACATTTCCTGATGCAAATACATTATAGTCTAGCAAATCAGCAACCATTCGGTCCAATCTTCCAGTCTCTTGCAGAGCTAAATTAAGAAACTCCTCTGCTTCCTCACCTGTAACAACCTCATCCTTAACAGCATGGATTAAGCCCTTAATTGAGGTGACAGGCGTCTTTAATTCATGGCTTACCCCAGCTAGGGACAATATTCGCCAATCTTCAAGTTGTTTTAAACGAGCCGCCATACCCGAAAAAGATTCTACAAGCTGAGATATTTCTTTTTCTTGTGTTTTCACCTGCAAATTATCAATACAATAATCCCCTTTTTGAATCCTTTGTGTGGCTGCAGTCACCTGCCTTAAGGGTAAGGAAAGTCGGCTAGATAATAAATAAATCGTTAGTAAACCTGCAAATGTAAAAATAACTAGCATTATAACAATGACAGTGATTATAGCCTCGCTATTCGTAAGAGATTGATTGGACTGTATCAACACCGTCTTGCCAACTTCTTTTAAAGAATGCCCATACACCGGAGATGAAATTAAATTAAATTTACTTTGTGGTGAAGTTAACTCTTTATAATCCCATTTCTTATTAAACTCCTGTTGTGTCATTTGAGGCATACTATATTTTAAATGCCCATCCTCATCTACGACATATAAGCAAAAATTAGCATCAACATCAAAATACTGCAGCTTATTCCCTATGATATCATCTAGATTTTTCGGAATTTCAAGATCATTTTCTCCACCTAGTCGTTCAGCAATATTTTGGACAAATAGGCTTGAGGTTTGGATACGATTATCTTTTGCTGTCTCTCTGATCCAATAAATTGACACTAAGCCGATTACGGCACAGACGGCAAATAATATAACAATATACCGAACAGACCAATACGACAAAATGGAAACTTGCTTTACTGGTTTACGCAAAATGAATACCCACTTCCCCGCAACGTCCGAATTTCACCTTGAGCTTGTGGCCAATCAGCGAGTGCTTTTCGTAATCGTTTTATACATAAATCCACCGCTCGATCACTTCCTTCGTAGTCGTATCCCCATATTTGTGCTATAAGCTGTTCTCTTGTCCATACACGATTTGGTCTAGCTGACAAAAATAATATTACATCCAAATCTCGTGGAGTGACTGCGATCTCTTTACCATTCAGAAAGATGCGTTTAGCCTCATAATCTACTAACAAGGAACCAAAATATTTTCGTTCAGGCTCCTCTGAATAAATTGGTCTCCGGCGTAAAACCGCTTTAACTCTAGCAACTACCTCATCTGGCACAAACGGCTTAGTCATATAATCATCCGCACCGTGATCAAGACCAAATAATCGATCATCCAACCGATCCTTAGCTGTTAGCATGATGATGGGACAAGCACTTTTACTACGAATCTCAGACAACAGCTCAAAGCCATCCCTTCCTGGAAGCATCACATCAAGTAACACTAGGTCAACCACATGCTGATCAAACGCCTCAAGTGCACTAATTCCATCCATACATCGAACAACATTGTACCCCGCTTTATTTAAATAGCTATTTAACACACGGCTAATAGCTTCTTCATCTTCTACCACAAGAAGTGTTTGCTTATTATCTGATTCTGGGATCACACATCCAACTCCCTTATCTCCTTAAATTCATGTCCATTTATGATAGATGGTTCAATTGTTAGCTCTTTATTATAGCAATTTTACATATTTTCTGAATCTAAGCAAGTTTTTTGATTTGACATCTTACTGACACATTTCCTTGCTAAATTATGAATTACATATACGGCATAAATCATTTAGAGCTGATAGAGAGAAATATTTTTGAGGAAAAATAGGAGGAATAGAGAAATGAATAAACGAAGCTGGTCTATTATTATCATTGCATTAGTTATCATCATTGGTGTGGGGACGTATCTATTTTTCAGGTCCTTTACAGGCAACAATATCGAAATTAATAGTGTAATTCCTGACAGCACACAAAATAGTGAAACAAATAAGACAACTGGGAATGCTTCTACTCCTGCTGCTACATCTAACCAAGGTAGTAAAGTTGCCGCAGATGCTTTAAACGGCCAATGGAAAATTACAGATGCATCTAAGGTATATTTCTCAGTAACGACTTCACAAGAAACGGTGAACTTTGAAAATAAAAAGGTAAGTGGGAGTTGGGACATTAATGTCGATTCGCCTAGCGCAATGAAAGGGAACGGGAGTATCGATATGACTGCCAACGATTCCGGCAATAGTCAACGTGATAATCATATCCAGCAAGCAGACTTTTTTGATGTAGCTAAGTTTCCAGATGCAACGTTCACAGCAACTTCATTCGAGAACTTACCAACAGCATGGACTGAAGGCACAGCAATTCCGTTTAAACTAACAGGTAAATTGACTGTAAAAGGGATCGAAAAGGACGTTACCTTTGATGCACAAGCGATGTATAAAAACAAGCAAGTCATGTTATCAGGTAAAACGAAAGTGACCTTTAGCGACTTTGGAATGCAAAATCCTCATAATGTAGTGATGTCTACGGAAAATGATATTGGGGTACAGTTGGAGTTGGTGTTGGATAAGAACTAAGATTTCAAATAAACAATAAAAAGCCAGTGTCTCGTATAATACGAAATACTGGCTTTTTTAAATCAATCTTTAGTAGCTTCTTAAATGGTCACGATTAATAATATTACTTTCTAGCACTTTCCCTTCCTTCGGAAGCATGAAGGACCAGTTGACGTCTTTGTACAGTCTTCCTACGATTTTTCGTCGAAGGGTCAATTGAGTAGGTATGTGTGTTAATTTATCAACGATAATATGACCTGAAGAGAAATAGCTTGGTTTACCAAATCTTACATCTTGGCCTCTCCCTTGCACAGAAAAATCAGCTCTATACGTTTTTCCATTCTCATCAATAACTTCCCACTGATCATCCGTCATTGTGTTGGTAAACACACCATTAGATATATTGATTAAAGTTTGTTTATCCCCATATGACTTATGCTTTTCAAAATATTCTACGCTAGTAATGTTAAATGAATCTCCCAGGCTGTCAAAAACTGCTGGCTTCGATTCCGAAATTTTTGACGGCATAAAGGTTATCTTCTCATCTGAATGCTCTGTGGTCATGTAGCCATCTAATACAAATTTGATATCGTCGGTCTTATTTGCTACCGTCAATCTTGAATCAAACGTATACCACTTAGTTTCCTTTTGCCAAGGATCATAGTAGATATCAGACTCATCATAAAAATCACTATAACCATCCCAAGGTTCACCATTTTTTTCATAATGGTAATAAATCCCGCTCATTTTATCTAGCTCACCTGGAGAACGTTGTTGCGCTTCCTTAGTGAACATGGTATTAAAACTTAATCCAAGACCACTAGGCGCATAAGCAATTCCATTCATTTTGATATTTAGTCCACTAGGTGTTGTATATTGCTCTGATACTGGTGCTATTATAGTTTTTTCCTTAGCTTTTCTAATATCAGCATAACAGTATATTGTCCATTGACCAGGTATAGTCTGATGTTCACCTTTCTTATTGTTATCTTGTGAGTCCTTTAGCACCATTTTTATGCTAATATCATCTGTCATAACGGGTTCTTTAAATACCATTCCATAGAAAGGTATTGCACCAAGCTCCTCCATATTTAATCCATACAATCTCCCAGGGATTATATGCCGATGGTTATCTCTAACCTCTAGTGAAACTATTTCAAGTGAGTGACCCTTAACTTCATTTCCAACTTTATCCTTAAGCACTCCACTTATTAATATACGAAGTGGATCAGCATACATCTCCTTCACCTCAAAGGTATAATCTCCGTTTTTCGCAGTAAACTTAGGTTCACTCACTAACTCTTTAGCACTTTTTAGTCCAGGATCAACAACATCTAACCATTCTAAACTAGACTTCGTAAACATCGACCTAATCTTCTCTGCTAAAGATGGCTGTACAAACATACTTATGGCTAATAACATGACAATGACAGCTAACACAGCACTTGCGACCTTCATTTTGAATAAGGAGGAACGCATTTTCCTCAGTCCCACATTTGTTGACTTTGAACTATCTGTAGCTGTCCATAGCGCATTACCTGAAGAACTAGCCTCTACTTCAAGCATGTTGATCTGGCTCATAACATGATCCGTAAAATCAATTGGAAGCTCGTCACGATATAAAGCTTGTTCCCACACAGTTTGCTCCTGCTGTAACTCATCATACATCTGCTTACAGGTAGGACAGTGTGCAACGTGCTCCATTAATTTAGCTTTCTCCGATGCTTGTCCATTAAATAATACTTTTTCCATTTGCAATTGACTCCAGCAATTCAAAAGAATCCCCTCCTTTTTGCCCTAATTGCTTTCTTAGATTCTTTTTTGCCCGATAGATACAATTACTCACTTTACGCTCGGACACGCCTACAATCCCCGCTATCTCTCCATAACTAAGGTCGTTGCTGTAGCGCAAAACCATAATTAAGCGGTGCTGCTCAGGGAGCGTATAAAGTAGTTGTCTCAGCTCTTCTCTCAATTCTTTATTTAAATATTTTCTTTCAGGGACATTGGCACCTTGCCTTCGCTGTTCTTTTTCTTCTAATGCGCCATAAGCATTTTCAATCGGCATAGGAATCCTTTTACGATAAAAATCCTTTAACGTATTGACTGCAATCTTATACAACCACGCTGCAAAGCTACTATCAAATTGATACTGTGAAAGTTTACAATATGCTTTAATAAAGGTTTCTTGCGCTAAATCCTGCGCATCCACTGATGTTGCTCCCATACTTCTTAACAAGCCGTAAACCTTGGTCTTATACCTATCTAAAATAAGAGCGTAAGACTCTTTACGACCCTGTAGCACCTCTTCCACGAGGGCCTGATCTGTGATCGGGTCCATGCTGCCCCTCCTTAAAATGAATTGGACTTTTCAATCTGTATAACTAAGACGAATGAAGTCACAGTTTCCTCTCACTATCGAACTAATCTTTCTCTATTTTTCTATGTAACTAGCCCTATTTTTCGCAAAGATTGAAAATATGTAATAATTTTTCACAAATTATACTTGTATATATTATTTTACAATATTATACTATCAATAATTAAGACAACGACTATTTATTCTCATTGATGTTAATATATTACATCGTATGACAACTCTCCTCATGACTTACTTCATTTTACTGACATTCTTCAATTTTTTATTATCTATCATCCTATCATTTTTTATCACATATACCTTTTAACTTTTTTAAAAAATAGATTTATTAAAGGAGGTGATGAAAGCCGCCATCAGATATTCCTTAGGGAATTCCTTGAGAAGAGTCGTTAGTTTCTCAACGCTAAGGAGCTAATTCACTTAGGCTGGCTGCCTTTTGTTTTACCGTAAAAGACAAAAACCAAGTAAAGGGAGTGGAGAAGTTGTTTAAATCCAAAAAATTTCGCAAATCTTTTTCACTCAGCATGGCCCTCATCCTAGTATTCACGCTAATCCCTTCGGCCTTTGCTGATAACGGATCTTCCACACAAAAGCTAGAGCTGAAAAGAGACTTACCTAGTAGCACAGTGAATAAAATCGATGAGCAATTAGTAGAAAAATTTAAACAAGATGAGTACGTTTCTTATCTGGTTAAATTAAAGGAGCAAACAAATACAACTAAGGTAGCTAACCAAGCCTTAAGTAAAGCTCTTACCAATAAATCTACAGCTTCTTCTGCAAAATTAGCTGTGCGTACTTCTGTTGTAAGCGCCTTGCGGGAAACCGCGACCCGAACACAGGATTCTATTACTAGTTACTTAGAGCAACAAGAAAAAAGTGGCGAGGTTAAAGAGTTTAAAAACTACTTTATCGTCAATGCACTTTATGTCAAAAGTACAAAAGCGGTATTAGATGAGTTGGCGCTACAGCCTGAGGTTGAAAAAATCGTGCCAAACCAAACGCGTTATTTAGATACAGCTGAGGTAAAGGAAAAACAAGCACCTTCAGCTACCACTAAACTAAACGCTGCACCCGCTATCGAAAAACCGGATACGTCCAAAGAAGCGGCTAAAGGCGACTCAAGCGTGGCACTTAAAGATAAAACTAAAAATAACGCCAATATCGAGTGGAACATTTCACAAATTAACGTTCCTGAGGTATGGAATCAAGGGATCGATGGCACAGGGATTGTTGTGGCTAACCTTGACTCAGGGGTAGAGTACACCCACCCTGCACTAGCAAGTAAATGGCGTGGACTAGATGCATCTGGAAATATAGTAAATCCAGAATTAAGCTGGTATGATGCTAATGACCATGCGCCTCTACCTGAGGACACTCATGGACATGGTACACATACTATGGGTACGATGGTAGGCTCTGAACCTGACGGTTCAAACCAAATTGGGGTTGCACCAGGCGCAAAATGGATTGCCGTTCGTATTTTTAATCCTGAGACGACGGACGCCATCATTTTAGATGCAGGACAATGGATTCTCGCCCCAATGGATAAAGACGGTAACCTGCACCCTGAATTAGCCCCAGATGTGGTCAACAATTCATGGGGTGGTGGCCCTGGTGTGGATGACTGGTTCCGTCCAGTTGTACGCGCTTGGCGTGATGCAGGCATCTTCCCTGAATTTTCAGCGGGAAATACAACGCGAACGAACCCTGGTGGCCCTGGGTCTGTAGCTAACCCTGGGAACTATCCAGAAGCATTTACAACAGGTGCAACAGATATCAATCAGAACCTAGGCGACTTTTCATTATTAGGTCCGTCACCATACGGGGTTATTAAGCCAGATGTAACTGCCCCAGGGGTAAACATTCGTTCCTCTGTACCAGGTGGTGTGTATGAAGGCGGCTGGAACGGAACCTCCATGGCTGGCCCACATACAGCAGCACTTGCTGCATTATTATTGCAAGCAAATCACTCGTTAACTGTAAGTGAGCTTGAGGAAATTATTAAATCAACGGCAACACCACGTACAGATGCTGCTTATCCAACAACACCTAATAACGGATATGGCTATGGCATTATCAATGCATTAGATGCTGTTAGCTCCGTTCTTAGCGGGGTAGGGACCGTTTCAGGGAGAGTAACGATCGGTGGGGATGATGAAAGTGAACCAGTCATTTCACATACACCACCAGCACAGCTATATAAAGGTTTTGATGTAAAGCTTACGGCTGATGTTAGTGATGACGTTGCAGTTACTTCTGTTGAGTTTTATGCCAAAACAAAAGGAGATGACCATTATTTATATCTCCCTGCAACACGCGTTTCTGGAGATTCGAAAAATGGGAAATACGAAGTAAATGTACCTGCTTTTCTTATCGATACAGCAGGGTTAGAGTATTACATTCGTGTAAATGATTACGGCAATAATGTAGTAGATAGTACGATTTATACTATTCCAGTTTCCGCAGGTATTACGCCTGGCTACATTCAAACCTTCGAGGATAATAATACGGGTTACGTTTCAGGTGGCACTAAAGATACTTGGGCTTGGGGAGTACCAATCAGTGGACCAGGAAAAGCCTATTCAGGTAGTAAAGTGATCGCTACAAATTTAACAGGAACCTATCCAGCAAGTGCGAACTCACATATTCAGCTACCTCCTATTGATCTCAGTGACAGTCCAAATGGAGCTTTGCTCTCGTTTAAACAATGGTATGATCTTGAGAACAATAACGATGTGGGAAAGATTTTAATTGCGACTGAAGATTCCGAATATGCCTTTGTAGAAGTTGCAAAAGTAACAGGAACAAGTGGTGGATGGAAAACACAATATATTGATTTAACACCTTATGGAGGACAGCAGGTTCACGTTCTGCTAAACTTCACTAGCGACTCTACCATTCAAAAAGCAGGTTGGTATATTGATGATATTGCATTATCTGCACCTGATTCAGAAGCTCCTGCTGCACCAGCACAGCTTACAGGATCAGCCAACTTTACAGGCAATGTCGTATTAAACTGGCAAGCTTCAACAGAGGAAGACTTTAAGGAATATCGAGTATACCGCTCTACAAGCAGTGGTACAGGTTATGAATTATTAACGACAACGACCGCTACCTCATATACAGATGCAACAACTGAAGGGGATTCCACCTACTATTATGTAGTTACTGCCCTTGACTATAGCGCAAATGAAAGTGCTTATTCCAACGAAATTAGCTTAACGATTCATCGTCCAACTATTATTTACAGTGATAATTTTGATGGGAATGATGATAACGGCTGGACACACTCTGGCGCTAAAGATGAATGGGAGCGTGGAGTGCCTACAGCAACAGGCGGTCCGGCAAGTGCAGTATCACTACCAAATGTATGGGCAACGGATTTAGATAACACCTATGAAAATAGCGCAGATGCTTCTCTCTACTCTCCACTTATTGATCTCACTGGTGTAAGCAATGCAACAGCTACCTTTGAGCATTGGTTTGAAATTGAAACCAACTATGATTTTGGATATGTAGAAATTAGCAGCAACCAAGGTGATACTTGGTCTGAATTAGGTAAATTCTCTCACTCTACAGCAGGTAAAGCTTGGACTCCTGTTTATTATAATTTAGACAAATATGTTGGAAAAACAGTTCAGCTTCGCTTTAGACTAAAAAGTGATAGCTCTGTTTCGAAATTAGGCTGGTACATCGACAATTTTAAAGTATTAAGTGTAGCCGCTACTGAGTCTACCAAAAATGTGCTTGGTACAGAGACAAAAGCAAAAGACATTTCCTTATTTGATGGACCTGAATTTAAATTAAGCTACACAACAAAAGAAGAATATAACGCTTCTTTAAAAGATGAAGCAACAAAATCTAGTAATCAGACACCTGCTAGCTTACCTGCAAGTGCAACAGTAACCGTACTAGAGACTGGACGCTCTGTAAAAACAGATCCATCTACGGGTAGATTCAGCTTTAACCACGCCGCAGGTAATTTCACACTCAAAGCAGAAGCCTATGGTTATTATGCTCAAACGTTACCTGTTACGATTACAGACGGAACAAATGTAAAAGCGAACTTCAGATTAGAAGAAATTCCAAGTGGCGCAGTGCAAGGTACAATTACAGATGAGCAAAGTGGAGAACCTATTGCAGGGGCAACCATCCTTGTAATTGAAGATGCCTCTGTTACACCAGTACAGACTGGGGCAGATGGTACATTTAGCTTAACCTTGCTAGAAGGCTCTTACACTTTGGCTATATCAGCAAAGGATTATAATAATACAACGGTCGCTGTAACCGTTAAAGGTAACGCGAATGTTGAAGCTAATGCAACATTAAAACCTTTTATTGGATTCCCAGGTGAAATTAGCTATGATGATGGAACACCTGAAAATGCTAGAGCCTTTAATGCTGCAGGCAATGCATGGGCAGTTCGCTTTACACCAGAATCCGAGAGCACACAAGTAACAGGAGCTTCTCTTCGTTTCTGGAATACGGATTTCCCGAGTCCTGGTGGGACAGCATTCCAATATGCTGTGTATGATGCATCAGGTCCAAACGGCGCACCAGGTCGTCAGTTAGCAGGACCATTTGATGCCACTGCATTACGTAATAATCAATGGACAGTACTTGAACTACCTGAAGCTGTGAATGTAAAAGGTGACTTCTACATTGTGTACATTCAATCAGTCGCTGGTTTAGAAGCTCCAGGACTTGCAACAGATGAAAGCAGTCCTAACGCTAAACGTAGCTGGCAACGGGCTAGTGGCGCATGGAGTCAATCTCCTGAAGCTGAAGGGAATTACATGATTCGTGCTACCGTTCGTTATCCTTTGGGTGCCCCTGAAATTACGTCACCTGTCGATGAAAGCTTTACAAATACAAACGAAGTGACTATCGTCGGAACTACCCCTGCTAACGATGCAGAAGTTAAAATTTATAAAGGTACCGAGTTACTTGCTACAAGTCAAGTTGTTGATCACAACTTTAATATTCCAGTGGAATTAAGTGAGGGTTTAAACGAATTGACTGCACGCGTATTTGTAAACGGTAAGGGAACAGACCTTTCTACACCGATTAAAATTACAGTAGATACAGTTAATCCAACCTTAACAATTACGTCACCTACTGATAATGAATCCAAAAATACTGAATTAATTCATGTTACAGGTACAGTGGAAGATTTAAATTTAGATAAAGTGGAAATCAACGGTCAAGCAGTCACTGTAGATGAAAATGGTGCCTTCGATGAACGTGTCATCGTACGCGAAGGAGAAAATGTAATTACAGTCAAAGCGACAGATAAAGCAGGTAATACGACAACACAAGCTGTTAATGTTGTTGTGAATTTAACTGCACCTGAAATTCAAAATCTGACCCCTGTGGAAGATATTCATATTAAAGCTGGGGAAAGCTTTACCGTCGCATTTGATAGTGTACCGGGACTACAGGCTGCATTTAGAGTCGAAATCCCTTTGTTATTCCAGCTTGAAGGCGGTAATGTGATTCCGTTTACTGAAACAACTCCTGGTCACTATGAAGCTAGCTATCAGACACCAGCTACACTTAAATTAGACGGTGGAATCATTGTAGTACAAATTAATGATCCTGCTGGAAATAAAACTGAACAGCAAGCGCAAGGTAAGTTGTATGTAACTGCTAGTACTGGAGGGACAGAGCCAGACAATAATACAGCCCCTGTAGCTGTGATCGATGCAAAGGATAACGCCAAAAAAACTAAAAATGTAAAATTCAACGCATCTAAATCCTATGATCTTGATGGAAAAATTGTTAGCTATGCTTGGCAATTTGGAGACGGAAGCGAAGCACAAGGTGTGAAAGCAGAACATCGTTATAATGATCCTGGCACCTTTACAGTTCAACTTACCGTCACAGATGATCAAGGAGCTACGCATACCGCATTTCATCAAATTACAATTAAGTAATTATAAATTGTAATGAATTAACATCATGAGTTAATCTCATGAGCTAAGCTTGTTAGTGAACCACATAAGTTAAATGGCATGTAAAAGAAGCGCCCCTCATCAAATTTTGATGAGGGGCGCTCTTTGTGACCCGATGGTAAAAGGAACGAGCCCTAATTATTAAATTAGATCAAATTGGATTGCTTCAATAAGCGTTGAATCATCGCTGCAATTTCAGCACGTGTTGTGTGTGCTTTTGGTGCTAACAATGTAGCATCTCGTCCTGTCACAATCCCTGCCTGTAACGCATCAGCTACACCTTGGTTTGCCCATGCTGCAACTTGCGTTACATCACGATAAGCTTTTAATTGGCTACTTCCAGCTTCAGCCTCTAGCTTTTTGCTCAACCCTGTAATCTTCATCGCTTTTGCTATAATTGTCATCGCTTGCTCACGTGTAATTTTATCATTTGGCTTAAATGAACCATCTTCAAACCCAGTAATCAAATCATTTGCATACGCGGTTTGGATTACACGCTCATACCAATCATTTGATTTCACATCGTTAAAGGAAACATTACTTTTCTCTAGCTTCAGCCCTAGGCCACGTACAACAATGGCAGTGAACTCCGCACGAGTGATATCATCATTTGGATTAAACAATCCTTCACCGTTACCGTTAACAACCATACGAGAGCCCATATTATTTACTTCTGATTTAGCCCAATGATTCACAACATCTTTGAATTCAATTGGATTCCATACAATGGAATAAATACTGTTAGTTAAACTATTTACTGTAGCATAATATTTACCATCATCAACAGTTACCTTTGTTGGTACGTGACGAACCGTTCCGTCTGCTTCAACTACAACACCTGTTGTGATCTTGTTAGGATCTACACCGTCAGGTAATGCAATTGAACGCTCTACATAAATATTAAACTTAGTAATATCTAGTTTTTGATCACGATACAAGGCATGAACTTCAAAGTTAAGTGGACTAGAAACCTCGCTATATCCCCCTCTTGTAGCTGCTTGCTTCGCTAAAGCTAATTGCTCACTCGTTGCTACGCTTGTCTCAAGCTGAATTTTCACATTATTCAAATCAGTATTCGAACCAAATTGCTTGGACAATTGTGCTACTTTGATTTGTGAAGCCGGTAGCTTATAAGTTGCTTTGTCCGTTTTTAACTCAATAACAGCTTGCTTATCTTCCATTTGCTTGACAATTTGACCATTTAATTCACCGATTACAACATCTGATTGCGAGATTAATGGGATTGTAATTACAGTACCATTTCCTTGCTGTTCTAGCTTTTCCTCTAACAGCTTTTGATTCGCTGTAATTGTAGTAGTTGAACGGTTATTATTTGTTGTTGTCATAGCTGTTCCGATTTTTTCCACCTTGCCATTAACCAAAATATCTACCCCTGCACCACTATTAACTGGAGTTGTTGTAGATGGTGTCGTCGCTCCTGTTGAAGGTGAAGATGGCGTTGATGGTGTTGGCGTGCTTGGTGTTGTAGTTCCGCCTCCACCTGAATCGATAGGACCCTCATTAGATGTAGCGCTAGGTGTAACAGCATTAGATTGACTTGAGGCTGTGCTACCTCCATGTTGATTTATAGCATGCACAACAAAGATATATGATTTTCCATTTACTAGATTAGGAATTGTAATAGGACTTGTTGTTCCTGTTGCTACTACATTTCCATCTATATCTTTAATTTGGTATGACGTAATTGGTGCTCCACCATTATCCAGTGGGGCAGTAAAGGAAACCACTGCTTGCTTATCCCCTGCAACCGCAAATACATCAGTTGGTGTCCCAGGTACAGTTCCTGGCGTTGCACTTTGCTCATTCGAAAATGCACTATCTCCTTCAGGATAAACTACTTTAACAGCAAAGTAATAGGTTGTTCCGTTCACTAAATTAGTAACGTCATAACTGTTCACATCAGAAGCAAGCATTGTTAGCTCTGAAGCAAAAGGTTCAGCATCTGTTCTCACAAATATTTTGTAGCCTATTGCACCGTTAATTGGACTCCAAAGCAAGCTTGCTTGTCCATTTCCAGCAGTCACTGGGACTAAGAGAGCTGGATTTCCTACACTATCAGTACTATCTGATATGTTTACAAACAGCGTCTGCGCTTGTCCACCACTAAATTCAAAATCTAGGTTAGTTACGCCAATACCTTGCTGGGCTAAATATTGTTTTTTTATCGTTACCGTGTTGCCACCTGTAACCTCGTAATCAACTCCGGCTTGCAGCTGGGTTGCCCCATTTTTAATCCCGCTTAGCACATTTCCATTTAACGTCAAACTAACTGTTACATCTGCTTGGGCAGATGCCTTTTTATCAAAGCTGGCGCTAGTTTGGCTTAGCTGGCTGTTTTGCGGCGTGCTGTCACTCACGGTTACTGCAAGTGTCTGCGCTTGTCCTCCACTAAATTCAAAATCCAAGTTAGTCATGCCAATACCCTGCTGGGCTAAATATTCTTTTTTTATCGTTACCGTGTTGCCACCCGTAACCTCGTAATCAACTCCGGCTTGCAGTTGGGTTGCCCCATTTTTAATCCCGTTTAGCACATTGCCATTTAGCGTTAAGCTGACCGTTACATCTGCTTGGGCAGATACATTTTTATCAAAGCTGGCGGTAGTTTGGCTTAACTGGCTATTTTGCGGCGTGCTGTCACTCACGGTTACTGCAAGTGTCTGTGCTTGTCCTCCACTAAATTCAAAATCCAAGTTAGTCATGCCAATACCCTGCTGGGCTAAATATTCTTTTTTTATCGTTACCGTGTTGCCACCTGTAACCTCGTAATCAACTCCGGCTTGCAGTTGGGTTGCCCCATTTTTAATGCCATTTAGCACATTGCCATTTAGCGTCAAACTAACTGTTACATCTGCTTGAGCAGATGCCTTTTTATCAAAGCTGGCGCTAGTTTGGCTTAGCTGGCTATTTTGCGGCGTGCTGTCACTCACGGTTACTGTAAGTGTCTGCGCTTGTCCTACACTAAATTCAAAATCTAGGTTAGTCATGCCGATACCCTGTTGTGCCAAATATTCTTTTTTTATCGTTACCGTATTGCCACCCGTAACCTCGTAATCAACTCCGGCTTGCAGCTGGGTTGCCCCATTTTTAATCCCGTTTAGCACACTGCCATTTAGCGTTAAGCTGACCGTTACATCTGCTTGGGCAGATGCCTTTTTATCAAAGCTGGCGGTGGTTTGGCTTAGCTGGCTGTTTTGCGGCGTGCTGTCACTCACGGTTACTGCAAGTGTCTGCGCTTGTCCACCACTAAATTCAAAATCTAGGTTAGTTACACCAATACCTTGCTGTGCTAAATATTCTTTTTTTATCGTTACCGTATTGCCACCTGTAACCTCGTAATCAACTCCGGCTTGCAGTTGGGTTGCACCATTTTTTATCCCATTTAGCACATTGCCATTTAGCGTTAAGCTGACCGTTACGTCCGCTTGGGCAGATGCCTTTTTGTCAAAGCTCGCGCTGGTTTGGCTTAGCTGACTGTCTTGTTGGGCTACTGTTACAGTTGATTTCACTAGCTGTTGATCACCAGAAATAATGACCTCATTCCCTACACTCATCAAAGAGGCGGGTATTTGTCCAGAAAAATCCACAGTAAGGTATTGCCAATTTGCACCATGATCATTAGTAGCATAAACAACATAATTATCACTACTATCATTGGCTAATAAGTAAACCGTTGAACCCTTTTGCCCTAATAATGCATGAGTATAAAGTAAGTAACCATCAAGTATAATTTCAGATGACCAGTTCATTAAATCTGGGCTTGTTCTTATCACTGTCTTATAGCTTGCATCAATAGCAACAACAATATAGTTGGTTCCATCGTAAATAATGTCTTTCAAGTCCTCATTAGTACTTGGATAATTGCCTTCATAGTCATTCCATACCGTTCCATCAATAGAAACTCTTAATGCAATTTGTGACACATTCCCATTATTATCAAATTCACTACCAAGTGCTATAAATCTTCCATTAACGAAATTTACCGAGGAGAAGTTCTTCACATTAGTTGACATTGTATTTGGTGAAGACCATGTTATCCCATCACTTGATATTTTGAGTGTAGGGTTAGATGAGCCATAACCAACAGCAACAAATTTCCCGTTACCAAAGGCGACATCAACAAAAGCAGATGAATCGGTAATTCCTGTTTGAGTTGTCCATGTTAATCCATCGTTAGAAGTAACAATAGAGGTACTTCCCGAAGAATTGTTCCATTCCCCTACAGCTACATATTTCCCATTCCCCATCGCAATTGCACTGAGTGGCTTGACTCGGTCAGATATTGTTTCTTCTTTCCAAGAGGATAGATTTGTGGAGGTCCATATTGTTCCTTCGCTACCTAATTTACCTGCAGAAATATATTTTGATCCATCATAAATGATATGATTAAATACACCACCCCATAGGTACGACCAATCTAACCCATTGTCTGACATAATAAGTCCTTCATTACCTAGTCGGAAATACTGTCCATTATTATAAAAAGACATTTGGGCTCCAAATTCCTTCTGGAAAGGCTGTAGTTGCCAATTTACAGCATCAACCGACGTATATACCGCACCATAACCAAGTGGGCTTTGATAGCCAAATAAATAATAGTGGGTTCCATCATAAAAGCCATTAAACATTTGATTATTACTTTGCATAGCTGTCTGTTTAAATGGAGGTCCTACACTTGTAAATGTCATTAAGTCAGTTGAAGTCCATATATAAGCTGATGGATCAGAGATAAAATAGCGATCATTCATCCATGTCAGCATATTAGTTCCAGAAGAACCAAAGCCATCAGGATTTTGTGGTTGACGGGTAATCCATGTTGAACCATCTGTAGAAGAGTAAATCTTCCCCCTTTCATCACCTACTCCAAGTCTAGTACCACTATTACCAACCGTAATTTGTGTTATTCGATAATCCGAATTTAATCCTGTAGGTGTGACACTAGACCAATTAATTCCGTCTTGAGATGTCAGGTATTTCCCCTTAGTGGCTACATAAAATGCCCCTGTTCCCTGAAAGGTATAAAAATAAACCCTGGATAATTGTTCTGAAGTGCCAGATATTTGCTGTGTCCAATTCACACCATCTGGAGAGGTTAATAAAACCCCATCACCACCTACAGCAACAAATAAACCATTCCCATAAGCAACGGAATTAAAACCAAAGGAGCTTGGATTCGATACTCCCGTATAATTAACATCAGCTTTAGTTTTTACATTAACCCAGTCTTTCCCATCTGTAGATTTAATTATTGCTCCGTAGTAACCTACAGCCACATAGGTACCATTTCCATAAGCAATCCCAGACATAGGTGTAGATGGTAGTTCTTCAGCATTTATCGTTACAAATGGATCTCCCCCCGCTGCCCCTACATGCACAACAGGAATGGTACTTGAAAATAACACTAAAAATGCAAGAAACAAATATCCTAATTTCGGAATTTTTGATGTTTTAAAGTTTTTTGTCATATAACCAACGCCTCCGATAATAGATTGCAACTATTTTATTTTTAAATTAATTGTTTCTTGCTATAATTCTGGAATTGTCATCTATCACTCCTTTATGTCTAGATTCCCCTCTTTTGACTTTACGTTCATTAACCTTAAGTTCAAAACTTTACGTCCTTTAGAGTGTTAAAACGTTAATCAGACAATATCTTTCGACGCTTACAAGCTCTTTCCTTTAAAATTTACATAAAATTAAAATTAAAAATCTTTAATCTTTTATTAAATTTTTATACTATAAATTGTGTGATAAATGCTGTAACCAAAAGGGAAAAATCACTCAAATAAATTAACAAAAAAAGCGCAGGAAACTTTAGCTATCACTAGCCATAGTCCTACGCTTACTAACTTACTAATCTAAAATCTACTTTCCTCGCTTCTTAAGCTCCTTCATGATTTTCCGTCCCGTTGGTGTTTGTGCCAATCCCCCTTGCGCTGTCTCACGATGCTTGCTTGGCATAGATGAACCCACCTCAAGCATGACATCGATCACTTCATCAGAAGGAATTGCACTACGTACACCTGCTAATGCCATATCTGCGGCAGCAAGTGCATTTACTGCCCCAAAGCCATTACGGACAATACATGGAATTTCAACTAAGCCCCCAACAGGGTCACAAATCAAACCAAGTGTATTTTTGAGTGCAAGCCCTACCGCATGAACCGCTTCAGCAGCACCTCCGCCTCGTAGCTCAACCATCGCGCCCGCAGCCATACCAATTGCTGAGCCAATCTCCGCCTGACATCCACCTTCAGCGCCAGAAATAAAGGAATTATTTGCGATAACATAACCGATTGCACCTGCACAAAATAAGCCGTTAACCATATGCTCGTCATCCCAACCAAAACGTTCTTGGCTACTTACAAAAACGCCTGGGATTATACCACAAGAACCAGCCGTAGGAGTTGCAACAATTCGTCCCATTGAGGCGTTAATTTCAGATACTGCAAGTGCATACGCCATCGCTTGTGCTCCTACATCCCCTACACTAGCACTTTGTGCTTGTCGATACTCATTTACACGCTTCGCATCGCCACCTGTTAGCCCACTCATTGATACAATATCCTCAGTCAATCCTTTGTGAACAGCTGACTTCATAATTTGATAATACTCCGCCATCAATTTAAAGGTTTCCTGCTGACTCATTCCACTCTCCTCAGCTTGATCCTCTAGCATGATTTGTGCTATTGTCTTGGACTCCTTCTCACAAAGCTCTATCAGCCCGGTCAAATTATGAAATCTCATGTTATTTCCCCCACTTATCCATTTATGATCTATTAATTTGCTACGGTACAGAGGGTGGCTTTGACCCCTGTTACAGTCTGATTTTTTTGAATTAGATATTTATCGATTAAAAAACAGTCTGTAAAGGTGGACGTGTTCACTTCTCCACCATCCCTCTACCCCTTCGCTATCTTTGTTTCCTCTCAACCACTAATTTCTAAGTTGATCCATAATATTAGCAAATTATTTATGCCTCTTATGTTAAATCAACTAAAGCCACTTGATTTACGTGTGGTAAATTGGCTAACCACTGGCATACATCAGGTGATAAGCTATCATCAGTTTCTACAACTGTAAGTGCCTTTGCAGTTCTCCCTGTGCGGTCCGTTGTAATAAAACCAATATTAATATTACGCTGATGAAGACTTGTTGTAATACTTGCAAGCACACCTGGGTAATCATCATGGTGGATCACTAAAGCGGGAAGCTCCCCCGTACATTTAATATCAAAGCCATTAATTTTTTGAATAACAATCGTGCCACCACCAATAGAAGCACCCACGACTTCAATTTGCTGCTCTTGACTTTTTAATGTAATTTTAACAGTGTTAGGATGACAATCTGCCGCAGTTGCTGTACTAAACGTAACCTTCATGCCTAACAATTGTGCTTGATGTAATGAATCACGAATTTTTTCATCATCTGTATTATAGTCCAAAATTCCACCCATAACCGCTAAATCAGTTCCATGACCTTTAAAGGTTTCGGCAAAGGACCCATAAAAACAAATAGTGGCTTGTGTAGGCTGTTCTCCTAACAGTCGTCTCGCAAAACGTCCAATTCTCACTGCTCCTGCCGTATGAGAGCTGGATGGTCCAATCATCGCGGGACCAATAATAGAAAATACACTTTTAAACCTCATATCACTCTCTCCACTCTCTATACTGTATATACACTGCGTACCAAATGACCGATAACACACTTTAACTCTTTACCCAACTACCGTTTTAACGAAGGCAATAAAAAAGACAAGGTAAAGGTGATTAGCCTTTCCCCTGTCCTTGTACCTGAGAGTTTAATGTAGTAATGCACGATTTGTACATACATGTTACCCCTTTGGTGGCTTTTTCATGCGCTCTCCAGAGTTACGTCAGATATTGGTCCCTTAAACCTGAGAGATTCATGCTATGGCTTGCTATACCCGCATTTGCTCCTTCGGTGTCTTCCATACAAATGGATCGATCTCTCCCAATATCGTCATCCGTTTTACCTATAATGAATCATATATCATCATATTAAATCAATTGTATTAAATGTCAATAATTCTTACATAAAATAATTAAAAATTTTTTTGATGTCAGATTTGTGTTAGATTCATTGTTTTTTTACTTTCATTATTTATCTCTCTTCCAATTTTACCGATATTGATACTAATCACCCATGATGCTAATCACTAATAATATTAATTACATGTAAGGAGGTGCATCACCAAAAACAGGTCAAATTTGAACATTATCGTATGTATTTTTCCAAACTTGTCTTTTTTATTTAGGGAAACATTTATTTAAAGATTATAGAGGGGCTTCTACATGAAAAAATTTTCCTTTGTTTTCACATTTCTTATCTTGTGCATTCCCATCACTACTGCTTTAGTTTATGCAGATGATTCATTTAAAGATATACAGCAATCCTATGCCAAGGAAGCAATTTCAATTTTAGCACAAAATCAAATCATTCAAGGGTATGAGGATCATACGTTTAGACCTAGAAATGATATAACCCGCCAAGAATGGGCAACTATTTTTGTAAGAACCTTAAATTTAAATACAAAAAATATGACTTCATCCCCATTCAAGGATGTGCCAACCTGGAGTGCTCCATATATAAATACTTTGTATGAAGGAAAAATTACTACTGGCTTTACTAATGATTTATTTGGTTCCAAAAAAAATATGATTAGGCAAGATGTTGCGGTCTGGTATGCAAGATATTTAGGCGTTGAACCTGAAGTTGAACAAATTGATCATGTGAACCAATTATCCCGTTTTAGGGATCAATCAGATATCTCATCATATGCCCGCACAAGTGTATGGTTGATGGAACAATTAAACCTCATGCAAGGGGACAATGACAATAACTTTAAGCCAAAGGAGCCAATTCAGCGGCAGGAAGCAGCTATGGTCGCCTATCGCATTTGGGAGGCTGGTAAAGATTTAAAGGATAATGCTCAACGCTTAATTGATAAAACTAAAACGGCGTTGAACACTGCTGAAACAAAGGAAACTGCCGTTAAAAAAGAAGAGAATGTAATATCTAATACTACGAACCCTTCAACACCTAAGCCGTCAGTGCCTGTTTCAGATTCAGAACCAGCGCGTTCTTTTGATTTTGATGAGCTTAGGATTGTAGGGGACACAATTGATCTAAATCAGAATAATCAAAATTATCAACTTACGTATCAGTTTTATAATAAAGGTCGTAAGGTTACCCCATCTTCTACACTAGCTTCACATTTAAAAATAACCTTTACAGATAATCTAGGAGTTTTTAAAGAGGATGGTTGCATTAAGCAAGAGGACAAGCTTCCAACTATGGGGGAATCAGTATTAGTTGAATTACAGATTACAGATGTAAAAGGAAAAATAAATGCCAACGCAACATCACCCATTGAAACTAAACCTGTTACGATAAGTGCTGTACGCCTAAATACACAAAATATTTATCAAGCAGCGGCATTAAATCCTTTAGCTTGGAAAAGTGAGTATCAATACTTGGATGACGAATCAAATCTCATTCCAAACTATAAATTACCACATGATCTCCAGGTTACCATTGAAGACGATACACAAGTGTTTGATCAAGATGGGAAAATTGCTAATCTACACCTCATTCCTAGTATTGGTTCAACGATTCCATTAAAGCTACATGTAACCTCATTAGCAACTAAAACAAATCTTACTTCAGAGTCCAAGCTTATCGTCATTCCTGGAGATAGGAAACAACAATTTTTTGCTGTATCTATTGCGTTGTATGGTAAAAATTCTCAAGCTACCACAAAAGAGCAAATAATCGAAATGAGAGAGCTATTATCAAAGGTTGATCCAAGTCTAAAAGTAACATGGGCGATTGATAATGATTTTGTATTTAATGATGACTCTCGTTCAGCACTAGCCGAGGTTATACAATATGTGGACACCTTTGGTGATGAAATTGGAATCTTAGCTACTTATCCTAACAACTTACATACACTTCAGTCATGGCAAGATGAAATGCATTATTGGCTATATATGTACCGTTACAATACTCTAAATCATTTGCATCAACCTGTCAATTACGATGATCCGTCAATTCTAGAAAGTATTCCTGAGCAATATCGTCCAAAATCATTATCAACATATAGTATTAATCCAGAGCAAGCAAATTGGCTAAAAGAAAAGTTTCAAATCACTTCATTTATGGGGACATCAGCAACACAATATAACGTAAATGATGTTTATAGTGAAGGCTCTCCTCTTATGCCATATTGGTCACATATAAATAATACTCTTGTACCAGCACAAGGTACATCAGATAACAGTGGTACGCTCTTTATGAATACGATGACCATTGATCCAATCGGCTCAAGATATACAGAAAATTCATCACGTTGGACGATAAATCCAGGTGATCCTCTTGTAACCAAAACAAATGCAATCCCCCAGTTGCATACCGCAGGACAATACATCAATAACCCATATCGAGAGCTTAACTCGATTAATTACCTTTCGATAATATTGGATACAAATTCTTTATTTAGTAATCATCATTTAAAAAATATTTGGTTAGATTTTGTTGATCAACTGCCAAAGAGCTCAGAAATCAGCATAGTTACTGTAGATCAGCTTGCACAAATTTATGAAGCACAAATCGGATCTGGAAATGAACAAGCTCAATTTTCGTTGTTATTCAGAGGTTCAGGTTATACAACGCTAGATTTAAATTTTTCACCTAGCGATACACAGTATTTATGGACGGAAAATGCACAAGAACGTATTATTCTTGCTAAAGTAGATGGAGAGGCAGAATGGTCTATTATTGATTTCACTGACTACACTAAGCTTCCTATACCAAACACGCCTTATGCCGCCGTGGGGAGCAAGGTCGATATTAGCTACATTACCGGCAGAAATTACAAAGTAAGCCCTACTGCCCCTTTAACAATAGAAGAACTTACACGTATTCAAGCTCATTTAACAATGATCACATTTTCTGAAAAAGTGAAAGAACTTTAACCTCAACCGTAACATTTAGAACACTCGATCCAAATTACGCAGTTGCCTAACAGTTATCACTGTTTTGGAACTGCGTTTTTTACTTTCCACAAACTTTATAGTAAAAAACGGTAGAATGAAGTTGACCATTGGCAGATTGGGCATACAAAGGAATCACTCCTGCTTGTTCGTAGCCAAGGGATTGGTATAGTAGATTAGAAGGATCTCCTTGTCTAGTATCTAGCACTAAAAGTGAACGTTGATCCAGCACAGCAGCCTCTTCTGCAATTTGCATTAGGGAACGACCTACCCCAGTGCGTCGATGTCGTGGCGAGGTCATCAGCTTGGCAATTTCTGCACGATGTCTACCATTGGCTTTATTACACAGTTGAAGCTGGATCGTACCTACAATTTCATTTTGCATTTTGGCTACCCAAAGCTTCGTATCCTCGTTTAAAACATTTAGCCAATAGCTTCTAGCCTCCTCAGGCGACAATGGCGGTAAAAATCCAACCGAAGCTCCGTCCTCCACAACCTGTATAAGGAGATGATCAAGCTCATCGATATATTGGGAAATTTCATTAACCTGCTCAATGACTATAAATTGCTTATCCAGCTTACCCATCTCCTTAAGAAGAATTATTTTTTTGTAAGTATAGCTTAAGTTATTTATTTTAGCTACAACAGTTAGAGGTAAAACAGCTAGAATTACACAGCTTAAGAAGAGGATTGCCGAGACTTGCACAGGCTTGTAAAGACTTGTAGTCTATATTTGAAATTTGAAGAATGCTTTTCTCATTCCTAACTGTTAGCTATAATAAGAACAGAGGTTCTGATCGATAATAACGGTGAAGGGAACTGCAACAAATATGAATAAAAAGCCACTAAAATTAGAGTCGCCCAAAATAATTGAGGATGAATTACATGTCTTCACACAACTAGACCTACAATCCGAAGACCTTTTTGAAATGAAAATTTATAAAGAATGTGTAGTTGAAAATCAAAACACCAACAAGCTTACCTTTGATAAAGTGATATTTCAAAATGTAACGTTCACTGATACGTTACTGACGAAGGTGGAGCTTACTGATGTCATTTTTGAAAAATGCGATCTATCAAATGTTGATTTCAGTGATGCTATTATCCATCGAACCAAGTTTGAGGGTTGTAAATTGGTGGGGACGAATTTTGCAGGTGCTACGATAAGGAATGTTTTATTTGATCATTGTATTGCAGATTATGCAAATTTCAGATTTTCAGATACAAAACAAGTTATCCTTCAAGAGAGTTCATTATGCAAGGCTGACTTTAGCTTTTCCAAATTACAGAAAACAGAATTTTCCCGTTCTAACCTTAATTTAGTTCATTTTTCTGGCACGAAGCTAGAAGGCATCGATTTAAGTAATTGTGAGTTTGATGGATTAAACGTAGGTGTGGATGATTTGAAAGGTTGCATTATTTCGCGAGAGCAGGCCTATATTCTTGCTAAGCTTTTTGGACTTATTATTAATGAATAAAAGCAAATTAAGGCTTTAATGAGATATAATAAGTAACAAAAAAGCAGTATCCAGAGGAGTAGCTCCTTTAGATGCTGCTTTTCGTCATACTTATTGATGTTTTACAACAAGATTGATATTACTGTTAATTTTACAATTACATATAAATCTCCACGATATTTCCTTGCTTCTGACTCACACGCTCGAAGTCTTGGCTTGCAATCCGAACCCCGCCTTGGCGATATACATTGCCTACAGTTTGACCCTGCATCTGCTCCCCGTTAATCACAATTTGCCCTTTTTTACTTTGATCTTGGTCAAGATGATATACAAATGTGATCGGTTTGCCGGCATATTCGAATTCAAAATTCAAGCCATTTAACTCATTTGGCAAAACAGGATCAATAATTAAATCGCCACCCTGCTGACGAATGCCTAAGGCGTTGCTGATGAGTTGGTTCATATAAATTCCAGGGCCACTAGAATATATACGCCATCCCCCTTTTACCGCCACATCACCGGTCCGAAGTTTATTAAATTGTTCTTCCGCAGTATATCGTGTATTAAACTTACCGTCTGAACTACTAAAGTAGGTATTACTTTGGCGCAATTCCGCATTAGGAACAATATCTTGTATGCCCACTGGATTAATACGCTCTAGCCCTGACCATACTTCATCTACTTTTCCTAGCTTAGCCATCGCCTCGACAAAACGAATGTGCGCATGAACATATTGCAGTCCAACCTCACGACCAAAATTAGCCGCTTGCTCTGCACGTTTAAAATGATTGCTGACGCCACCCTCGTAATGGGCAGGACGATTCATCAATCTCACCCCATCTGGGCAAAATAAATGCTCTCGAATGATCTGGTAATGTGCCTCAGCTTGCTCTGGCGTTAACAACTCACTGATCATACTTCTTGTCATCGGCAAGAGACGATATTGAATCCCTGTTTCTGTATCCTGTGGATGAAGCATAAGCTTAGCCTGATCGGGTTGCTCCATATAAAGGAAGCCAGGAATCACCTCAGTAGCTAACATATATTTATTGAAATCAGCTTTAATCCCTGTTGCCATGTCACCAAGCACTTTTGCATACCCAGCATCTACAGATTCCATTACTTTTGAAAATTGCAGTAGGGTCTGGTAGGTTAATGAAACGGTCCAGCTACTCACCATATATTGCTTAAGCTGTGCATTTGCAGGCTGTAACGTATCATCCCAATCACCATCACCATAAGCAGATAAATGGGTATCATGTAAAAAGTGATTTTTAATATATGAAATTTCCTTTTGAGCATGCTCCAAAATACTGTAGCTTTCCTCGGTAAATGTAAAGCCATGCTTGCTTGTATAAGGAACCTTTTCCTCTAAAATGCTGTAGTCTTGTGTAATGTTCAAGTAGTCACCTAGCACCTTAAGTGGCCATACGATAATGTCGCCATGACTTTCTTCCTGCTGTATTGAAGCATATTCATCAAACATAAACCACTGCGGCCAATTGCCATCCTCTAGGAACTGATGCTCGAACACCTTCAGCAAAATGTCACGCACCTGCTTGTATTGATGTGTAGCCATAAAATATTCTACAGGACCTTGGCATACATCCCGTGTTCCCCATGCAGCTCCACCGTATTGCTCCAAGCCATGTGGGACAGCATAATGAACAAGCATATTGTGTGTGTACCACCATGCCAAAGCATTCACTTTAAATACCTGCTCTTGATGTCCGTCTAAGCTAAGGTTAAAGCCATTCATTATTTGAGCAAAAGATTCGCGATACGCTGCAATTTCCTCTTTAACTGTCTTATTAGCAGGAGTTATTTCTTCACCATGAAGCAATCCTTGTATCTTTAATGTCCAGTCTTGACTTGATTCAAGCTTCAACACTGTTAATGAAGCAGAGCCTGCTTGCACCCCAGTGACGAACAAACTTTCATCTGCAAGCGTCATGTCAGTGCCAGTTACAGTTATGCGGTATTCAAGATCTGGATAGGCTTGACGACTTAATGAAGACTCGTCTGCATGATACGTAATCGTATTTCCATCTTGTTTAATCTGATAAGGTAACTCATATTCATTAACGTTCATCGTAATTTGGTCAGTAACGAGGTAACGATACGCTTTACCAGAGGTAGAAGCCACCTGTAACGTAAGCTCCGGTGCATCTAGTGCGGCATAATTTGTAATCACGATCGTATCGTCCTGCATTTTATAGTACCAACGTACATAGTTAAACCCGATTTCAAAAAGGGATGGCATGGTCAGCAAATGATATACTCCCGCTTGCTCCACATAAATACGTTGTCCTGCTGTTTTTGGCACGTTTAACGCATTTCTAGCATTTGTGCTCATTTTATTGAAATTGGTATTGCCTATGACAAGTTGCGAGTTAAAAATACCATACATGTAAGCACTGGTCGTAATGACAGGCGTACCTAGTTCAACTTGATTCCCACTCATTAAAATATGACCATGTGGACGCTCAACCTTAAGCTCCTTTTTCTTCAATACAACATGCTCATATGTTGGTGTAAAGAAAGCTAATAAGTCATCCCCATCCCACTCCTCCTGATAACGTTCAGGGAAAAGAGTATCAATTTCAGCTCTGGTCAGCGTTTCAGCATATATTGGCTTACCGATTTTTTCATTTCTAGTTAGCGATGCAATGGATTCAGCTTGTTGTCCCTGCGTAGGTAAGTCTGCGGCATAGGCTTGCTTGATATCATCCCTAAATTCCAAAGTGGTGATGGCTGTAGGGTGATCTTCTTTTACTAAACCATAAAAGAGAAACTGCGCCTCACCGTTTAGCTGGATTTTTTGAGATTGAAGTGCTGTATACGCCATCTCATATTGGTACACTTCATTTGCTAAATTTTCACTAGATAAAGCAATAGGTTCGTTGGTTTCTTTATAATTTAAGCCAAAAAATTGGAAGCCATCTGTAGAATAACCAACTGCTTTTGTTAAGGACCCTTGCTGGATATAAGGAAACTTGCCACCTTGCGGTTGATTTTGTCTGGAGCAAACGATATATCCCCAGTTCTCATCACGTAAAACGGTATGATCAATATATTGTGATAAATACGCTTCATTACTTCTTACCGCACCCGCATTTGCAACTCCAATATCTTGGGTGTAAATAACATCAACGTTAACATTACTTCCTTGCAATTGTACATCCCAGAACCAAATTCCAGCCGCTTGTAGCTTAAAAGTAACCTCATATTGTACATTGTTAATTTTCCCACGATAAATGATAGCTTTATCTGTCTTGAACACTTCACTTTGCGACTGAATTCCTAGCAATGGATAAGCGGTAATCTCTGCCCCGTCATGGAATCTTAAATAAATGTTATTCATTGAACCATCAATGGGATTGCTAAGCCATTGATTTATCATTACATCATTAAATTTTGCTTGAAATAAATCACCTGTTGGCAAAAAATCAAACTTTAGTTTTCCTGCTGATATGCTTATTAACTGCTCACTAATTCTACTCATTTTCTCCCAACTCCTAGCACAAAATAGTACATAGCTACACAAGTCTGAAACGTTTCTCTGCCACATCTCGACTGTTGCTACCCACAAATAAAGCAAACTGTCCTGTATCACTGCTAAAGCTTAAATCAGAGTGGTGATAACGTAATTGCTTCTCTGTAATGGTAAAGGTTACCTCTTGGCTTTCTCCCACTGTAAGCTCTAGCTTTTTAAAACCTTTTAATTCCTTCATCGGTCTAACAACCTCACCCGAAATATCTCGAATGTATAACTGTACAACTTCTTCCCCTGCATAACTCCCCGTATTCGTAACTGTAACCTTTACCTCAATGGAGGATTCCTTTGTAAGCTGGTCTGAAGAAATTGTCACCTCGCCATAACTGAAGGTGGTATAGCTAAGTCCAAAACCAAAAGGAAACAGAGGTTCATTTGGAATGTCCAAATACTTAGAGGTGTACCGATTGTCAGGCTCTGAAGCTTTGATCGGGCGACCCGTCTGGAAATGGTTATAATACACAGGTACTTGCCCTAATGCATAAGGGAAGGACATGCTAAGTCGTCCAGAAGGATTCATATCACCGTACAACACATCACTAATTGCAGTGGCACCTTCACTTCCAGGGAACCAACATTCTAAAACTGCACTGGATTCTTCAATCACCCCATGCAAATCAAGTGGGCGTCCATTAAATAACAAAGTCACCATTGCTTTATTTAACTTGCGTAAGGCTTGAACAAGCTCAAGCTGAGCCTGAGGCAACCTAATATCTGAACGACTTCCACCTTCACCACTCATTTCGGAGCTTTCACCAAGTGCAAGAACAATAACATCTGCATATTTAGCAGCTTCAATCGCTTGAGCTAATTCTGTTTCCGTTACTTCATGAACAGCTTCACAAGCGGCTACCTTGACATTAGCGGTAGATAACTTCTCCTTAAGCACCTGCTCAAGGGTATGAATGTCACCTTCTGCACCTCGCCATGACCAAGAGCCAAGAATATCCTTACTGTTAGCAAAAGGCCCAATTAAAGCGATGTGCTGACTCGTTGAGAGCGGAAGTACATTGTCATTTTTGAGTAATACCAGCGATTTAGAAGCAAGCTGACGGGCAACCTGACGGTGTTCCTCACAATAAACAATTTCCTGTTCTAGCTCTGGATTAGCACCACGTAATGGATTTTCAAACAGACCTAGCTTATTTTTTAATTGCAAAATACGCATAACCGCTTCATCCACTAAAGCTTCATCCACTTCGCCACTTCTCACTAGCTCTGGTAAAAATTTAACGTAACATGAGGTCATCATCTCAATATCTACCCCAGCCAAAATCGCCTTAAGTGCTGCTTCCTTCTCATCCTCAGCAATTCCATGTGGAATTAGCTCCATAATAGCTGCCCAGTCTGAAATTAAAACACCTTCAAATCCCCATTCATCACGAAGCAAATCCCTCATAAGTTTCTTATTACCTGTAGCAGGCACACCATGTACAGTATTAAAGGAGGTCATAACAAGCTCCACACCAGCATCAAGCGCCGCCTTATAGGCAGGGAGATAATATTCTCTAAGCTGCCATTCAGATAAGTCAACGGTGTTGTACTCACGTCCACCTTCGCCTGCGCCATAAGCCGCAAAATGCTTGACACAAGCTGCAACACGATTTAAATCATTAGTCAGATCATCACCTTGGAAGCCACGCACAAAAGCAGTAGCATATAGGCTATTTAGATAAGGATCTTCCCCTGTTGATTCCATAACACGTCCCCAACGAGGATCACGAATCAAATCCACCATCGGTGCAAAGGTAACATGGAGCCCTGACACCGCAGATTCCTTCGCCGCAATGGCAGCACTTTGTTCTGCTAACTCCACATCCCAAGCACAACCAATGGCAAGCGGAATAGGGAATATCGTTTTATATCCATGAATAATGTCTGCCATGAACAATAAGGGAATCGCTAATTTATCATTTGCCATGTGATGCTGTTGGACAGCAATAAGTTTAGCAGCACCAGACAAACCAAGCTCCGAGCCAACCTGCTTTACCGCATCCTCAGAGATCCCCAATGACTCCATGGGACCCGTTATTTCACCATCTTCCTCTGCACCTACAAAATAAGAGCCAACAAGCTGCAGCATTTGCGCTGCCTTATCCTCTAGCGTCATTTCAGCCAACAATTTCTCTAATCCCCGTTGATTCACGAATACGTTTCCTCCAATTTTATAAAAAAGTTATAGATATACAATGAATTTCACTCATCTTTGAGCACTCATCCCTCAATCGAAACGTTTCGATTTTGTTGTACGCAAAATTATCATAAAGGTAACCAATCCAATACCCGTCTGATCTGTGGCTCCCAATAATTCCAGTCATGCACACCTGTTCCTTCTTCATAGGTCAAATCAATACCTAATTCCTGAGCACGATTTTTAAAGTTCTGGTTGTCATTATACAAAAAGTCTTCGGTTCCACAGCATTGAAACAGCTTTGGCTTTATTCCTTCATAGCTTTGCAGCTTGTTTAACAAATGTAACAAATCATCGTCACTACCCGCTAACCTGGTCACATCTCCAAAAACACCAATTAACTCATGTGATTGATAATTATTAGGTCCATTCATTCTACTTGCGAGATCAAGCCCACCAGACAAGCTTGCTACAGCAGCAAAACGTTCTGGACAACGCAATCCTAGCTTCATTGCCCCATAACCCCCCATTGACATCCCTGCCGCAAAGGTATCCTCTCTACGATCGGAGACGGGGAATAAGGAGCATACGATTTCCGGTAATTCTTCACTTAGAAATGTAAAATAAGGTGAGCCGTACTTCATATCCATATAGTAGCTTCGTGCCACATTTGGCATGACAACAACAAGTCCCTTTTCCTCTGCATATCGTTCAATTGAGCAATGTCTTACCCAATCCGTATGATCTGCACTTAATCCATGTAACAAATATAAAACTGGTAATTTCCCCATATGGCCCCGGGATACCGCCAAAGATTGTGGGATAAGGACTTTCATACTGCTTGATAGGCTCAATGTGTGCGAAAAAAACTGACACTGAAGCAAAGCCAATACTTCCATCTCCCTTGCTTGGTTCGTTACTATTTAAAACTATTTATTAAAGTTGTCGAACGGAATTTCGTTCAATCATTTCAATTGTAAGCTTATATTCACGATTCACGTCTGCACCACTTAGTCGCTGAAACAATAAATGTGCAGCGAGTGAACCCGCTTCATGCATCGGTTGCCGAATTGTCGTTAAGGATGGAGATAAATATTCCGAGAGCTGAATATCATCAAATCCGATGACTGAAACCTGCTCAGGAATCGAGATCCCTTGTTCTTGAAATGCCTTGACTCCGCCAACAGCCATTTCATCATTTCCATAAAAAATTGCACTTGGCAATTCTCCTTGCATAATGATCATCTTGGTGGCACTATACCCACCTTCACGTACAAAATTACCATTTAAGCGCCATTTGGATTGTTCCTCAAGTCCAGCTTCTGCCATTGCGCGTAGGTAGCCCTGATAACGTAACTGGCTATCATAGGAATTGGCTGGTCCACTGATGTAAGCAATACGTTTATGACCATGGTCAATCAAATAACGTGTAGCTACGTATCCACCTTGTTCACCATCTACGAGTACACTAACTAAAAAATCACTGTTAATTTCACGATCCATCACAATGATGGGAAAACCTTGCTCTGCCGCTTCAATTAATACTTCATTATTGATGTTGGAAGCTAACACAATCGCTCCATCTACTCTTTTTTCACGCAAAAATTTGACTGCGGTGGAGTCTCTACCTCCCATTGAGCTACAAGCAATTAGATCATAGCCATTGGAAATTGCAACCTCCTGCACACTATGAATCAATTCTGAGTAATACGGTCCTGACATATCTGTTAAAATTAGAGCAATTGTATTAGTCTGGCTACGCTTCAAATCCATAGCGATTCCATTTTTGCGATAATTTAATTGTCTAGCTGCCTCTACGACCTTTGCTCTTGTTTTGGCGCTAACTTTACTATCCCCATTTAGCGCATAAGACGCAGTCGATAGTGCAACCCCCGCAAGTTTCGCCACATCCTTTATCGTTGCCACCCTAACATTCCCTCATTTCAACTTTACAAGATTCAGTAACTCAACGTCTTCTCATGATAAAGCTAGTAAAAGCAATCAATTCGAAACGTTTCGATAAATTTATTATAGCTTTGATTGATAGCGATTTCAATACTCTTTTATTAAAATTGTATATTTCTTTTCGCTTGGTATGATCATGTTTTTAAACATAAAGCTACCCTATTTACACCCTTTCTTAAGTGAATAGGATAGCTCCGTTAAAAATTGTAATGATAGAGAGCTACAGGCTATCCGCCTTATTTATTAGCAAACTTCTCATTCAATTCATCTAATACTGGATTTACTAAAGCTTCTTTACTTTTTATCCATGCTTTCCAATTTGCTTCAAGATCACCTGGTTGAATAATTAGGTTTGTATATTCTGTAGCATAATCAAAGGAAGCTTGATTTTTAGCTTTAGAATCATACAACTGATAATCCCAATCATAAGTTGCATAAGCATGGTCTTTCGTTGCGTATTCTGCTTTTAATTTATACAAATCTACAGAACGATCGCGATATTCCTTCTTAATTGCAGGGTTTACAATACTGAAGTCATCACCAAGCACATACAAGCCTTCAAAACGATTTGGATATTTTTTATCTAAAGTTGTACCTTCAGGAAGTAAATTTTCGATTTCTTTGTTTGCACCATACTTCCAGTCTGTACCTTCAAAGCCCATGTTCACAATCATATTGCCTTCGCCACTTGTTGTATATTCCATAAAGTCCATTATACGTTCAAATTTCTCTTGAGTAATCTCTGGAGAGAAAATAACTGCTGACCAGAAATTAGCCTGCTCCAAGTTACGATATTTTCCATCTTCTCCAAGTACGATTGCGGTATGCACAAGATCATCACTATTTACACCAAGGTTAGTTTTCATCTTCTCATCCATATCACGTCTGTAAGATGCAAGTCCACCTAAGCTTGTAATTCCGGCTACACCATTAACTGTAAACTTCTGATTTGCTTCACCATTTTTCCATGTGTAAAACTCAGGATGCAACAATTTATCCTTATAAGCCTGTTGAAGCTCTTTTAAACCTACTAGAGTGCTCTCATCAGCCGGTCCCCAGTGGTATTTACCATCATCCCCCTTATAGAATGCAGATTCTACACGAGAATGTGCACTATTTGCCATCACGATATTAGTTAAAGCATCATTAATATCATAAGCAATTGGAATCAACTTGTTGCCTACCTTGCCTGGGTCTTTTTCCTTTAATAATTCAGCAAATTTCATAAGTTCAGTTGTCGTATAAGCATCCTTTAATTCAAAGCCAACCTCTTTAGCCCAGTCTTTGCGAAGTGCAATTACCCCAATTTGGTTCATTAACGGATCTGCTGGCTTATTCTCATTATAAACAGGACGTGGCAACACATAAGTACCACCTACTAGTTTTTCAAGTTGCTCCCCTAACCCGGTCTGCTTGTAAGCAGCTGCAACCTTCGGCCAACGCTCTTTCCAATTATCAGGTAGCTTATATAACAAGCCTTGATCAATATAATTAATCGCATCACCATGTACGTAGTTCCAGCTTGCTACATCAGGCAAGTCACCAGAGTTAATCCATAAGCGCAATTTTTCAGCCCAAGAATCCCACTCTACATAGTTGTAGTCCCATTCCATGTTGAACTTCTCTGTAAAATATTTATGAAACGGATTATCAAAATCCTTAGCTTCTGTCTTGACAATGCTGCCGTATGAAATTTTCAGCTTATCCTTGTAACCATCAGTTGGGTTACCAGCAGATGTGTTACTGCTTGAATTGCCACTTGACTTCCCCTCATTGGAACTTGAGCAAGCTGTTACAAATACCATTGTAAAACAAAGTGCCAGTGCCAAAATGGATCTAACTGTCTTTTTCTTTTTCATAATGAACCTCCCTATTTATGATATTACTTGTGGTGCGTGTTACGTTTTGCATGTATAAATCAGGAACTATGCTTTAATAGCACCTGTTAATACCCCTTTAGCAAAATGCTTTTGTAATAGTGGGAAGAAACACATAATTGGCAACATCGTCACAAATACCGCGGCCATCTTCATCCCCATTGAAAAGCTTTGCTTGCCCCCCGCTGCAAGACTACTTGAGTTCGCAGAGGTAACATCAGATTCAACAATAATAGTACGTAGCACATTTTGAAGTGGCATTTGATCTGCTTTACGTAAGAAGATCATCGCCTCGTACCATCCATTCCAGAAGGCAACGCCATAAAACAACGTAATTGTTGCTACAATAGGCATCGACAGTGGCAAAACAACTTTAAATAATATTTTCCACTCACCAGCACCATCAAGCCTTGCTGATTCCATTAACGATTCTGGTACGCTACTAAAGTAATTAGACATAATAATGAGGTTAAAGGCACTAAATCCCCCTGCCAATATGACCGACCATAAGCTTCCGGTTAAATGCAAATCTTTCATCACCAAGTAAAGTGGAACAATCCCACCATTAAAAATCATGGTAAATACAACAAGATAAAAGATTAGCTTTTTCCCAGGAAATTTATTTCTACTTAACCCGTATCCCATGCTTGTTGTAAGGAACATGCTTAATGGCAATCCAAAGAACAAAAGCATCAATGTATTTAAATAACCAGTTCCGATGCGTCCATCCGAAAACAACCTTTTATAGGAATCTAACGTTGGGTTTTTAGGAAACATCATCATTGGATTATCCGCGAACTCTTTTTGTGTAGAAAAGGACACCATAATTACATTCCAAAACGGAATTAGGATAGCTAATGCGCCTAATGTCAGTATTATAAAGATCACATAATCAATTGTCGTCATTTTATGAACGCCAAACTTTTTTACCTTTTTTGGCTTACTCATATGCCTAATCTCCTTTCCTTCCAAACAATCCATCTCCACCCATTAATTTTGCGGCACGATCAGCTAAAATCAATAACACCATGTTCACAATAGAACGGAATAAGCTGACAGCTGTAGAGAAAGAGAAATCAGTGGAAGACTGGAATGTAATACGATAAATATATACATCAAGCACTTCAGAAACATTTTGGGTTGCTGCATTTGCTAAGTTGAAAATTTGATCAAATCCTGCTGACATTAGACCACCTACGTTTAAAATAAACATAATCATAATCGTTGGCATAATGTTCGGTAATGTAATTCGAAAAATTTGTTGCAATCTTGTTGCACCGTCAATTTGAGCTGATTCATATTGATCCATGTCAATCCCCGAAATGGCAGCCATATAAATAATTGCGCCCCATCCTGCTGATTTCCAAATATCTGTAATATACAGCATTGGAACAAATAAGCTTTCTGAACCTAAGAAATTAATGGTTGGCAATCCAATTAAATGAAGAAAACTGTTCACTAAACCGTCGTAGGAAAGAACGTTAATAACGACACCTGAAACGACAATCCAAGATAAAAACTGAGGAAAGGTAAACACGGTTTGTAGTGCTTTTTTGTACCTTCTCATTCGCAATTCATTAATCATTAAAGCTAGTATAATTGGGAACGGGAACTGAATAATCAGTTTACCAATATTAATAATTAAAGTTCTCCATACAGCGTTAAGAAAAGCTGGATCACGAAATACATAAGAAAAATTTTCAAATCCAACCCATGGGCTTCCCCAAATTCCTAAATTGGCTTTAAAATCCTTAAATGCTAAAGAAAGACCTCCCATCGGCATATAAGCAAATAGGAATAACCAAACTAATCCAGGGAGAATAAGTGTGTAGACCATTCTGTTCTTCCATATGTTCTTTAGCAATTGCTGAAACCTGCTGTTAGTTGACTGACTTGCCACACTTCCGGCCTCAAGTTTCAATTGACATCCCCTCGCTCTACTCATGACTTCATATCTCATGTACCCATTATGTTTAATATCGAAACGTTTCGATAATGATGTAAGTTAATTATCCTATTTTTTAAAATGAATAGGACATCTTTACAATGGGGGAACACTTTGGATATGAATTAAAAGTGCTTTTCAAAATCGTAACGTTTCGATGAATTTATTATATCCTCCTTTGGTAGCGATTTCAACACCCTTTGGAGAAAATTATAAATTATTTTTTATAGGCTGGTAGCTACGCTCCAGAGCGTTCTTACGATTGTTGTTAAAATCATATTCCTATTATGGCTCAACATATTAATCAGTGCTTGACAATCTTTGGTGTGGGAGGCTACGTAGCAGAGAGTGGTTTCAACCGCTGTTAAAGTCCCACTTTTTTTATAACTTTTCTTGAATTGATAAAAGTGGGACTTTAAAGGCGGCCACTATCGCTTTTCCACCATCTCTCTGCTCCTCCGCTTCGTTTGCCTATTGTCAAGCACCAAGTTTAAGATTAAGCCCGTATTACTTTTCTTATATTTATGGCTTTTATCGCAGTGTAGGTTATGCTTAAATTTATTATAATATACATAAATTTATAGTGTAACCAACCAATTTTTTCCTTTAATTCATAGAATAGATTTATTATCTATTATTCTTCTATATATTAGACTAGAAAATTAGTGTACGTAGCTGGAATATGTTACATTAGATAGTAATAACTTATGACTATTAATAAGGAGTCGGCTATGCGCTCATCCTCACAGAATCAGTCTGATTTATTTTCGTTATTATATAAAACTAGCTTGATCATCCTCTCTGTATTGTTATTCCTTAGCTTCATTATGACTGCAAATGTTAGTGCAGATAGTAATGCAGATAACAGTGCAGATAACAGTGCAGAAAATAGCAAAGGTAATAGTGGAAATGATAACAAGCTGATTATTGGCCCTTCCAGCTCTCAGGAAGTAGAAGCCTTTATAGATAGCTTTATTAACTCTAGCAGTATTAAGCCTTATTTGGCTGGTGCTGTAGTTAGTGTTGTCAGAGATAAAAGCATCCTATTAAATAAAGGGTATGGCTATAGTAATTTAGAGAAACGTATCCTTGTTGATGCAAATAAAACTCAATTTCGTGTGGCCTCCATATCTAAGACGCTAACAGCGACCGCAATTATGCAGTTACAGGATCTGGGCAAGCTTGCACTTGATAAAGATATAAATCAGTATACGGGAAATTTAATCGTTCCTAACCTCACTGAGAAAGCATTAACGCTAAAACACCTGCTGACACACACGAGCGGGTTTAATTACACAGACAGCGGAGTCACCGTCAGGAGCTATAATACGAATATTTCGCTTGAAAATTTTATTTATAAAAATATGCCAACGGTTACAACCGACCCAGGTAAGGCATACCGTTATGATAATTACAGCTATGCGTTACAAGGCTATATTGTACAAAAAATTTCTGGTATGCCTTATGAAAATTATATACAACGTCACATTTTTGATCCATTGGAAATGTATAACAGCCACTTTTATTTAACACCTAATAAGCTAGGTGATCTAGCTACGCCGTACAACAAAAAGCATGAGCCTATGCCTCAATATATCGTGTCCTCAAACATTTCACCTGACAGTGGGATGATCACGACAGGGAAGGACATGAGCAACTTTATGATCGCGATGTTAAATAAAGGAGAATTTAAAAACGAATCTATATTATCTCCAGACTCTGTGGCGACCATGCAAAAGCTAGACTACTCTATTCATCCTGATGTCCCTGGTGTAGGTTATGGTTTTGAATCCACCTATAATGAATATAACAATGGCCGTTATATCATTAGTAAAGCTGGTGATCTACCAGGCTTTCATTCCGACTTCTGGTTGCTTCCTAAAGAAGGAGTAGGATTATTTATTGTATACAATAGTGACAAGCTTGACCTTCGAGGGAGGTTGCTTGAAGCTTTTATGCAGCATTACTATCCTTCTCCTACTGCGACAGCCAAGGGATCTAAGGGATCTGCCTCCAATCGAGGCTTGCGAGACTTTACAGGGTATTATCGTGATCTAAGACAAGCTTCATGGACCTATTATATTACTGCCACAGAAGATCAATTAATCGTAAAGGACAATTATGGTATCCATAAGCTTAAAAGAGTGCAAGACTTATTATTTATGGATGATAAAGGTCGACAAGCCGCATTTAAAATAGATGCACAAGGAGATATCACCTATTTCTATTACAATAAATCAGACAGTTGGGCGATCAAGCTACCTGAGCCAGAGCTATACAGCGATGTATCTAGTGACAATCCTTATGCTCCTTCCATCTATCGCCTTAAACAATTGGGCGTATTACCTCAGGAAAGTGGTCGATTTGCTCCAGAGGCTCCAATTACAGGCAGTGAGTTTCTCCAGCAAGCGATGACCGTGACAGGGTTATATACAGCAACAACTAATTTATCGGCTAATCAAAGCTATGCTAAAAACAATTCGATCAATACGACATTAATGCAAACTGCAAATAGGTTAGGTATTATCTCCAATACGGACCTGCGGTCCTTTAGAATGGATCAGCCAATTTCTAGAGAACAAGCTGCAACTGTATTATGGCGTATCGTGCAAAATCAAAAAAATATTCCTTCTATGACAGCAAAGCTAGCAGGGAAGCAAAGTAATTGGGCGGTAGAAGGCGTATCGTTTGTTGTGTTGCTTCGATTGTATGGTCCAGAGGTAACGATTGATCTGGATGGGAGTATCAACTACCAATCCCAGAAATATATGTCTAGGCAAGAATCTGCTATTATGCTAGATAAGTTAGTTAATGTGTTGTATTAATTAAGACTCAACACAGAAATCGGTTTCTTGACAATCTATAAAGTAAGAGGCTACATAGCAGGGAGTGGCTTCAACCGCTGTTAAGGTCCCATTTTCTTTATAACATGTATTGAGTGGGTGAAAAATGTGACCTTAAAGGCGGACGCGTTCGCTTCTCCACCATCTCCCTGCTCCTTCGCTTCATTTAGCTTATTGTCAAGTACCGATTTTAAGATTGAGCCTTAATTAAATAGGTTTAGAGAATAGAAAAGGGCGTCTAACAGTCTTAATTGACTGCTAAACGCCCTTTTCTTTTAAGAGAAGTAAGGAAGTAAGCTTAACTGCATATATGCATTAAGCCCTTTCTATATATCAATCTTTAAGCTATAGCCCTCGACCGCCACTCCTGGTGTACGCTCAATCGCTAACTTATGATCTTCAGAGAAGCCAATCGTTTCTCCATGTCTTAAAATTACATTGTTTTCAATGACATGAGTAACGATCAAAAATAATACTTCATACAATTTGGAAACGTCCTGTTGTGAATCAATCACTTCAATTTCATCTTTTCCAAACACTTTAAGTCCTGAAGTATACATGTTACGCCCATTCTCACCACGATACAAACCAATAAATATCCATAAAGGGATTGGCGAAACATTCTCTTTTAACGCTTTTGCTGCATCAATATAATATCCTGCTTCATGTACCATTGGATGCATATATAAGGCAATTGCATGAGGCATACGTAATAAAGAGCTCGCAACCTTTGTAAACAAAGTGTAGGCTTCAGTGACATTCTTGTGATCCATCACAGATACAATAATTTGTGCCTTATGGGTAGAAGTAACTTGCTCTGCTTCTGGCCATAAGAAGTTGCGACCTGCATTTTCCTCTACCTCTTGGTTAGGAATCGGAGCTGGGATATATCCACACACTACCTTCATTCCATCTACTTCGAAAATCAACGTTTCTTCTTCGGTTTGTACATCTACTGAAAGATTCCAATCCTCCTGCATCGCAGCAACAAACACATCAAAATCATATTGACATTCATCGAGTAAAATAAATCCAAGAATAGGGCCCTGCTCTGGCTCAGCTACTGGAGGTGCAGGTTTAGTTGGAACTGGGTTGGTTTTTCTCTTTAATCTATCTAATAAACCCATGATTTTATCCTCCTTTCACAATTAATTATTCATACCGCAATTAATTTTTACCGCAGCATTTCTTATATTTTTTCCCACTGCCACAAGGACATGGGTCATTGCGACCAATCTTCTCTACCGTTACAGGTTTTTTGTTCGGAATTGCAAATGGTGTTGCGCCTGTACGGAAGTTTCCAGGGATTTTGCTCATCTCAATCGGTGTATATCCACAGTTTGACCAAAATCTAGTATGGTTATATACATCAGCAATTAATGCAATAATTTGCTCCGCTTGATCTTTATTATGAAACTGAATATCACGGCGTTCAAATTCATATACAATTTCCTGCAAGGTTGACTCGTTAGAGCATGCAAGCTGAATATCATCAATTAAATACTCTCGCATCTCTGGGTCTGTACATAACTCTACAGCTAAATATTTATCAAGCGCCTTTAACTGTGGTGTCATTTCAAAATACATATCATCTGCATATTGCAGTAATGTCTCTTGATCCGGTACATAATGAGGTTTGTTTTGTATTTTTTGAAATAATTCCTTATATTCCTTTTCATCCTCAGACACGAGTAAAGCCTGATTCACAATATATCCATCATGTGCAACAAAATATTGCTCACGCTTTAAAAATTCATCCATGTAGCTTGTTATTTCTTCTAAGCTTAGCTTTTCCTCATGTTGATCATTATAAATTTCATGCAGCATTTCAGTAGTGAAAATACCATATAGGTTGTTCAAAGCAAGTACATATTGGAAAATGTACATCCGCTTTTCATAAGCCTCATTAAAAGCAGCTGTATTCATTTTATGGAAAGCTTGTACGATCTCATCTGGCATTACAATATATAGCTTCTTATCATTAAAATAAGTATAAACTACACCACGCTCAAGTAAATAAACGTATTGGCCATATGGAATATAGTTGTCCTGCTGAACAGGATTTTCAACTAAAGATTTAAATAAATCCCATTCATCAAATGCCGCTTCTAATAAAATACTTTCTAAATTAGCAGGTTCCGTTAACCATTGCTGCAAAGCAAGAGCTAACTCCTCCTTTTTCAATTTAGAACGACCCGCTATTTTGTTCGCTGTTGCTAGCGCAGACAATTTAGTCTTTGACATTCCTAATAATGTTTCTGACAAGCTTGTTGTTACATCACCAATAATGGCATGTTGAATATTTTGTTCTTCAAGCATTAACTTCAAATTCTCCAAAAAAGGCACACCTCTTCCAAATAATCACGATCTGTCACACATCTAGATTCTACTTTTAAAGACCTATCTATTCATTATACATGAATCTGTTATTCAAAGGGATACTTTAGTCCCCATTGCCCACGCATCTTGTCTAAAATTCTAATAATATTCAAAGACTCATTTAAGGAAATAATCGGACATTCTTTTTCTCCTGCTAATATTAAACGTCCTACCTCTTCTGCTTCATAAGCATAACCATGAGACGCGCGTGGCGCTGAAAATGTTTCAGCCTTAGCATCATTTACCTGTAATGTCGCTTCATTTGCATATAAAAAAGTAGGAATGTGAATATGACCTTTTGTACCATAAATATAAGCATCGTTATTTAGCGCCAATCGTACAGCACCAGTTACTAAGGCAGCTTTCCCAGCACCATAATCTAATAGTGCAGAAAAATGCTCATCCACCCCTGTTTGCCCAATCTCAGCACTACTTGAAATATGGATTGGATTAGCACCAAAAATCATCGCCGCAAAGGATACGGGATAAATACCAGCATCTAACAAAGCTCCTCCACCAAGCTCTGGGTTTAATAGTCTCCCTTGTGGATTCCATTCACTATGAAAACCAAATTCAGCACGAACCTGCTTAACCTCACCAATCTGTCCCTGCTGAATCCATTCTCTCACCTTTACGATTGCAGGTAAAAAGCGTGTCCACATCGCTTCCATCATAAACACATTTTTTTGTCTGGCAAGTGCAATTAATTTTTCCAAATCGTTTGCATTTACAGTAAAAGGTTTTTCGCACAATACAGCCTTCCCCGCCTGCAACGCTAACGTCACATGCTCAATATGAAAAGGATGAGGTGTTCCAATATAAATAACATCAACGTTGGGATCTGCGACAAGCTCCTCATAACTTCCATATGCTTTAGGAATATTCATATTTTCTGCAAATTTAGTAGCACTTTCAAGTGTTCGAGAACCAACAGCAATAGCTTCACCATTATCAACATATTGTAAATCACTTGCAAAACGATCCGCGATCCAGCCAGTTCCCATGATGCCCCAGTTAACCTTTTTCTTTATTGCAGAATTCATATGAATACCTCCTAAAAAATAAATGTAGTTAAGTAATCTTACCCATTATAACATTTAATAAAAAAACCAAACAAAAAGATGCGCTACTTACTAAACTGTATACACAATGCTTTTCTATAATACATTCAACTATTTACTATTTAGCGCTATCTATTACTCCTTGAGGAATCATAATTTTTTTAATGTTATTGTGTTTAGAAACATTAATGGTCATATCTAATTCAACCAACACCTTTTGTCCTGCCTGCTCACCTTCCATCATAATTTTCATTTTGTGCTCTAATGGATAGAATGTTCTTTTTTGTATTTTACTTGTTAATCTTATATACTTAACATTCATCATTTGTAAGCTATCGCCTAGTATTTCTTCTGCTACTTTTTTTGCTTTGTCAGCTTGGTCTTCACCACTTACTTGAGCCTCAATCACATAATTTTCGCCTTCCGTAGTCATTTTAGTTATCTCACGCACAATTGTAAATGTATGTAATTGACTTGATACATCTATACTTGCTTCAATAATCTGAGAAAAATCATTCTCAATATCTTTTTTTGTATATATCCATGTACCATCCACTGACTCATAAATATCATCTTTTATCATATACTGCTCTAATTTGCTATTTTCATTATCTGATTTCATGTTAAGTAATACATGCATTTGAACAGGATCATTAATATATTCTTGTTGAACTGAAATGTTCACCTTCCGTTGATTCTCTTTATTTCCCTCTTGAACATTTTCAATATGTACTAGGGATAAATCTACAGCATAACTCTTTAGCTTCTCAGCTACCTCAGATTGTTCAATTAATTCATCTAAGAGAGATAAAGCACTGTCATTCTCGGACCTTGTTTCATAACTAGCTTTAGATTCATTTACTTCCGATCGATTTACTAATGGATGTCCCCCTTTTTCCGCATTAAAGCCCCATATTGTCACACCAACTACTAAAAATAATGCAGGTAAAATCCTTAAATATTTTTTCAATATAAAAATCCCCCTATTTTTATATAATCCAGTTCATTTAAGCAAAAATACGGATTATATAAAAGGGGGATTAAGACCTAAAAAATTTTAAAACTAGTACCTTTATGCTACTACATACGGACTTTATATCTATATTTATCCTTTACTTCGTAGCGCTATCTAATGCTTCTTGAGGAACCTTGATTTCTGTAATTTCGTTGTGCTTGGAGAAGCTAATGTCCATGTCCATATCCATTGCCATCTTTTGTCCATCTTGCTCCATGTCCATAACAAGCTTAACTTTAGAGGAAACTGGATACAAGGTATCTTTTTGAACTGCCGTAGTCATTTTCATTTCAGTAATGTTCATCATATCTAACATTTGGGATACTTGTGCACCGTTAGCACCTGCACCTGCATTTTTGCTTAATACTTCTTTTGCTAATTCTTTGATTTTATCGCCACTTACATCAGCATTAATAATGTAGTTATCGCCTTCAGCCGTAATTTTAGCTTGATCTCCAAGTGATTTAAATTGCTCTAATTGCTGAGCTACATCTGCGTTACCTTCAGTAGATTTAAGCACTTCATCAATCGAAGCGTCTTTAGTGTGCATCCATTGACCGCTAACAAGCATATACATTCCGTCTTTAGTTACATATTGCTCGATATCTTGTTTTTGCTCACCTGAATCCATGTTTGTGACGATATGCATTTGAACAGGGTCACCAATATATTCTGCTTTCATTGTAAGGTTCATGTTTTGCTCTTGCTTTTGCTCGCCTTGCTCCATCTTCATATTTTGCTTTGAAGAGATTTCCATTGCATAGCTTTTTAGTTCTTTCGCTTCCTTGGCTTGTTTAATTAATTCATCTAAGGTTGGTGCAGCTGCGTTGCCTTCAGTTTTGCTAGTATTTTCTGTTTTAGCTCCGTTTGCTGACGTTGTGTCTCCTTCTTTTGCTTTTGAGCCACATGCCGTAATACTAACCGCTAAAACTAATGTAAGTAATAATCCTGCCCATTTCTTCAATGTAAAAATCCCCCTAATTAATTTATATAATCCAATTCATTTAAACAAATATAGTGATGAAAAGAAAGGTGAATATAGAACTAAAAAAGCAGTAATAAATGTTTTAAAACTAGTACTTTCGTCTATTTCTATAATAAAAATATGACTTTTTTACATTTAATACAATTTTAAGTGATTGTATTTTAGTAAATTTAGTTCACACTTTTCACTGCTTCTTCAGGCACCAAAATCTCCTTTATTTCATTATGCTTTGACAAAGTAAGGTATGTATCAAAGCGTGATACCATCTTCTCCTCACCTGCTGCCATATGCAAGATCAGGTTTGAGGTTGATGAAATTAAATATAAATCTTGCTTATCCATAATCATTTCTAACTTCAATTCAATGTCATTTACAAGGTTAAACATACCCTCTAATTGAGCTTCGTCTTCTTCCGATGGCGTCCCAGTTGCATCCATCATCATTAAATATCTAGCTAAACCTAGCACCTTCTCCCCTTTTAAGTCGGCAGTAAGGACATATTGATCGGCATTAGCTAAAATTTTTACCTCATCCCCAACAGAAGAAGCCAATTGCTCCAACATAAGCAGAACTTTTGCATTTTCATCTGAGAACATTTCATAATTTTTATCAGGTGGGTGGAAACTCCATTTTCCTTCAAAAAGAGTATAACTTCCTATACCGGACTTATAATAATCCTCAGTCGTAGTCTTCTCCCCTGATACTTCCAATTCTGTTACTATATGTGATTGTTCTGGCTTAACAATATAATCCCCTGTCGATTTCATTTTCATATAATCCTCTTGGCGATCGGTGCCCTGTTCCATCACAAAGTTTTGCTCATAGCTGCGTACAGCAGTGTAGCTATTAAGTGTGTAAGACGATGACTTTACCTGTTCGATCAGATCACTGAAGTTCATTGTAGGGGAATCTTGTTCATTTTTTGTGTCCCCTGTCACATCTGTACCACTTTTGTTCGTTGAACTTCCCTCTTGTGCTGTTTTTTCCTTTGTGCCGCATGCTGTAATACTAATTAATAACATAACTAATATTAGCATGCCTAACCATTTCCTCAAAAACTGTAATCCCCCTTTAATTTAGGATCATTTTTTAGATACATAGTTGCCAAAATGAAGATGGTAGCTACGAAACAGAGGGTTCTTCCGATCGTTGTTAAAACCAGATTTCTTCGATCATAGCACATTTGGGGTTGAAATCTGTTTTTAAATACGAACGTTTCACTTCTCCAGAATCCCTCTGTTCCTTTGCTAATGTGAGATGTTTGTCAACTACTTATTCTAAATGATAAACCTGAAATTAGATTTTTCTTAAAAATTACTTCTTTTATATTTAAACCATTATTCATAAATCAAAACAGGTAGACATCATTTTTATCGTTATGTGCATACTATTGATTAGTTGTTTATCGTCAAGAAGCAACAGGTGTGAATTGTATCAACTTCGCGCCTAGCCTAATATACTGCATTAATTAACGTAAGGTCACATGGGGGGAATTTTACTTATGAATGAAAAAAGGTTGCCTTCAGTCGCTTATTTCAGTATGGAGTTTGGACTTCATTCTGATTTTAAAATGTATGCTGGCGGACTTGGCATTTTAGCTGGTGATTACATTAAGGGCGCCAGAGATATTGATGTACCAATTGTAGGTATAGGCCTAAAATGGAAACAAGGTTATACGGATCAGTTTATAAATGATCAAGGACAGCCTTACGATTCTTATCATAATTACACCTATGATTTTCTTGAAGATACAGGTGTTAAGGTGACTGTTGAAATTAGAAAAATCCCTATCCAATGCAAAGTGTGGAAAACAGAGCATTTTGGCAATAACCCGTTATATCTGCTTGATACGGATATTCCTGAAAATGGGGATACATGGATTACGGGTCAATTATATGGTTGGTTTGGCGAGGAAAGAGTGGCACAAGAAATCGTTTTAGGTATTGGTGGTATTCGTGCATTACGGGCTCTTAATATTCCAATTGATGTGTATCACTTTAATGAAGGTCACGCCATTTTAGCTGCAGTTGAACTAATAAATGAGAAACAACACAATGGATTACCGTTCCAAGAGGCATGGGAGAAGACACGTCAAGAGGTTGTGTTCACTACACATACCCCTATCGTTGAAGGAAATGAAACCCATCCACTTGATCGTTTAGATTATATGGGTGCATTTAACGGATTAACACGTGAACAAATGATTTTAATTGGCAATGACCCCTTTAATATGACCGTTGCAGGCTTAAGATTATCCCGTAAATCTAATGCAGTTGCTCAACTACATGCAGTAACCGCCAACAAAATGTGGGAACATGTACAAGGTAGGTCTGAAATTATCGGCATTACTAATGCAATCCATACTCAGACATGGGTGGACCCCCGTATTCTATCAGCCTTTGAGCAAAATGGAGACCTATGGGTTGTTCATCAACAGTTAAAATCTGAGCTTATCCAATTTATTGCTGAACGTACGGGCATACATTTAGAGCAAAACAATTTATTAATTGGTTTCTCAAGACGTGCTGCACCTTATAAGCGAAGTGATCTAATTTTCTCCAAGCCCGAAAAAATTGAACCTTATTTGCAATCTGGTAAAATTCAAATTGTCTTTTCGGGTAAGGCACACCCACTTGATGATGTTGGTAAAAAAATTGTAAGTAACCTTGTTGACATGATGAATCGATATCCAAAAAGTGTAGTCTTCCTTGAAAATTACGATATGGAAATTGGGGCAAAGCTAACGCGTGGCGCTGACATTTGGCTGAACAATCCAAGAAGACCATTAGAAGCTAGTGGGACGTCTGGCATGAAGGCTGCGATGAATGGTGTACTAAACTGCTCTATTTTAGATGGCTGGTGGCCTGAGGCGTGCCTAGATGGTGAAAATGGATGGGCGATCGGTGATGGGCTTGAAACGACAGACTTTGATTATTTGGATGAACATGATAGTAATGCTTTGTACGATGTGTTATTAAACAAGGTGTATCCTACTTATTATGATAATCAGCCTCGCTGGAAGGAAATGATGCATAAAAGCATTGAAACAACCTATGCTGCCTTTGCAATGCCTAGAATGATCCTCGAGTATTATGATAAATTATATAACGGCTCTAAGTAGTCGCACATAGTGTAAATAAAGTGGGTATTCCTCCAGCGACGAAAACTCGTCTTTCGGAATACCCACTTATATCTTAAAATTTGTGATTCATATTAATTAGTGGTTGACCACATCCCAAGCTAGCGAAAGGAGCAGAGAGATTCTGGAGAAGTGGAACGTTCATCTCTTAATCAGATTTCAATCATCAAGTTGCTATAAATAATAAGGAATCTGGTTTTAACAATGATCGTAAGAACTCTCTGTCCTGTAGCCCTTCATCTCCAATATTGGCAACCAGTAATTTTTGAAATCAAATTTTTTAAACTAATATTAACTTCAGAGTGGTTAGGATAATCCCCACTATAAAACCACATACGGCCCCGTTTAGACGAATCCACTGCAAGTCATGCCCAACCTTATCCTCAATAAGTTCAATTAAAGCATCGTTATCCAGCTTGTTCAAATTTTCTTCAACTAGATCTCCAATTTTAGAGTGATGCTTATCGAATAATGCAGCTGCTTGCTCCTGCACCCATTCCTCCATTTGCTCCAAAAGTAGAGGATTATTATCTAATTTATCCACAATTTTTTGTAACATAGGCACTAATATTTCAGCCCGAAACTCCTCTGTTTGAATATAAATAGAAAGTTGTTGCAAGCTTTGCTCAATCCATTTTTGAAGCTTTCCACTTTCTTTCCAATTCTCAATTACATTTACTTTTAATTCTCTGAGCTGATTCATTAGCTTAGTTGATTTAGATATATTTAAAAGCTCATTTTGAATAAAATAGAGCATTTTGTAACGCTCTTGATGATCAGGTATTTTCCATTCCCGTACTTTATCTAACAGGAACGTTTGTAGCATGCTACCTAATTTATCTTCATCTAGATAGCTTGTAAATGCACCCAAGGCAAACTTCATGAGTCCATTAAGCTGAATAGAATTAACACGTTGCATCGCTAAACGCCCCATTAAATCTTTAGCTTCGTCTTGGGACAGCCATTGCTCAGCACGTTCTAATACATAATTTAGCGTTTGCTCATCCGCCTGCTCACGAATAAGTCGTTTAAATAAGGACTCTAATACGTCCTCTTCATGAATATTGCTCGCTATTTTATCAAGCCAATTTCCAGCATACTTCGTTATTGCTTCTGGGGAAAGCTGATCCAATGCGATCTGTAATGTCCGTATAATGCTATCCTGTACAGCAACATCAGAAACCGAGGCTTTAAGCTTATTAAGAACGATCCCAGAAATATTCACACTTTTTATTTTATTTGTAACACTTTCCCGATTCAAAAGCTCTGTTTCAACCATCGTTTTAATGGCATTCACCATTTTCTCCCTGTTTTTAGGAAGCAATGCAGTATGGGGAATTTTAATGCCAAGTGGATGACGGAATAAAGCGGTAACTGCAAACCAGTCTGCCAAGCCCCCCACTAATCCTGCCTCAAAACCACCTTGCAGCAAGGCCATACCTGTACCTGAAAAAGGAAGCGTCGCAGCAAAACCGGCGCCCATTACACCTAGTGATATATTTGCCATACGATAGGTTTTCTTTTTATGTTTTCTCTGTTTTCTCATATGTTCTCACCACTTCTTCGAATTGTTACACTAATCATGTTATACCATAGAAGGAGGTCACAATCCAAACTTCATGGTGGTGTACATTACTGAAATAAAAAAGGCAAGCGCTATATTGCGCCCACCTTTTTAGAATTACTATTTTATTTAGAATTATTGTGGTATAGAAGGTTCAGAAGCTGAATTCTCTTCTTTTTTTGCTTTTTTTGAGGTTGATTTCGTGAATTGCCAAGCCGTTACAATCGCCAGTACAAAGAAAAGATAGTCCATTGGCTCAAGTGTGCTGATGATCGATTCTTTATAAGCAGCCCAAATTTCACTATTGAAATAACCAGTATCATACAGCTGATTTGCAAAATAACTAATTGCAATATACTTCCCTAAAAAGATGCCAAATATGCTGCCCACAACCGCATACAACTGATGAATAAAGTTAATATTTCTTTTAGCAAAAATAGCAACTAAAAATCCAGTCAGTGCCCCGGTAGCTAACGCTACGTAACCAACCTCATAATCTGTTGCAATGGCGATACCTCCCCAAATAGCGCCACTTAGCAAAATACCAAGGAATGCCCCTACTAATGGAATAACATAATTTTTTTCTTCATTCATTAAATTCCCTCCAACCCTAATCATAATTATGAATATTTTATGTCTTAGCTAGGATACATTATTTTATTTTCATTTCACATGAAAAATATTCCATTTTTAACCCTAATATATAGTAATTAGGACTCAATTTTAGCAAATTTGACCTTCAATATCTCTTATAGTTAATACATATTCAGCTTTAATAATATTCAATAACTTTTATATAGCAAGTTTAATTAATAAAAATAATAGCATCTCGTAACTTAATATAAATTAATGACTTAATTACATTTTTTACTTTGAATGTTATACTAAAGTTGTATTCGAGGTGATAATATGGCACAAACTAATGAAACCAAATTATGTCCAAAATTTGAAAGAGGAATCCAACTTGCCACTAAACGATGGGCTTGTCTCATTATCCATCAACTACTTGAAGGTCCTAAACGATTTTGTGCAATTGAAACATCATTAGGTATTAGTGGTAGATTGTTATCTGAACGACTAAAGGAACTGGAGCAGGAAGGGATTATTCAGCGGAACGTCTATGACGAGACACCTGTACGAATTGAATATGTGTTAACTGAGAAGGGAAAAGCCTTCGAGGAAGTACTCAAATCGCTTCAAACTTGGTCACAAAGTTGGATAAAGATTGAAGGCTAACTCTCTACTCAAAATTATCAAAAAAACCAATCAAGGCTAGCTATACCAAACATACATAATGTTTGATGTAGCTAGCCTTGATTATTTCATAATCAATCCATAAGCTCCTTTAAAATGCGTTCAGGATGATTTAGAAACGATTTCGTTAATATATAATGATCTGTCTGATCATAGGTTGTAGGCTCAATAACCTCATCACGAATTACAAAAACATCTGCATTTGGAAATGCCATTAAAATTGGTGAATGGGTTGCAATTATAAACTGACTCCCCTGCTGAACCAAATCATGCATTCTTGATATTAGTGCAAACTGTCTTGCAGGCGATAATGCGGCTTCTGGCTCATCTAAAATGTATAATCCAGATCCACGAAACCTGTGCAAAATTAGTGCCATAAAGCTTTCACCATGAGACTGGTGGTGAAGTGATCTTCCTCCGTAACTCTCATATAAACCTGGTCTTTCCTGATCTAGCTTTTCAATTTCTGAAGCTACGTTATAGAAGCTTTCTGCTCTTAGAAAATAGCCATCTGTTGGGCGTTTTACTCCTTTAATTAACGTAATATACTCATCTAAAGGAGAGTGAGTGTTATTCGTTGAAAAGTTAAAATCCCTAGAACCCCCCTCAGGGTTAAATCCATAACCTACAGCTATCGCCTCTAACAAAGTCGATTTTCCACTTCCATTTTCCCCAACAATAAAGCTTACTGCTTTATTAAAATTTAACATTTTTAATGCTTGAATGAAGGGCAAATTGAAAGGATATGAATGTAAGTCAACGTCTGCCAGCTCCAATCGGATCCCCCGCACATATAACTTACTTATACTCATTATTTATGATCCGCTGGAAATACTAATCCAATTTGCTTTCGAGTCTCTTCCATAATTTCAGCGACAGTTAATGAGTTACTAAGTGAATTTATATCACTTTCCGCTCTACCACTCTTAATTAGATCCGCAAATTCGACTGCCTCATAATACATAGATTCCTGTGTCTGTGATTGAGTTAAATCTTCAATCGTTCCATCACGATAGTAAATTTTTACTTGATAAGGCCCATTAATTTTATCAATGACCATCGTGCCATTTTCACCTTGGATTTCAGCAGGTAGATAGGAGTCTGTAATTTTTGAATACATAATAACAGCATCCATCTCCTTATATTTCAATAATATGCTGCCTTCACCGTCTACACCCGACGATAACAACATCCCTGAAGCTTTTATTTCATCTGGCTTGCCAAACAACGTAACTAATGGATAAATGCAATACACGCCAATATCCATCAATGCACCATTAGAAAATTCAGGATTAAATGCATTTAACACTTTTCCTTGCTTAAAGGCATCATAACGAGAAGAGTATTGACAATAGCTAGCAAAAAAACGGCGAACCTCACCAAGTTTATACAAATTGTCGCGGATCACTCTAAAGTTAGGCATTAGCGTTGATTTTAGCGCTTCCATAAGCACAACGCCATTTTCCTTCGCCACTTCAATCATCGCGTTTAGTTCCTTTGTATTGGAAGCCATTGGCTTTTCACACAACACATGTTTTCCATGCTCCAGACATAAAATCGATTGCTCAGCATGAAGAGAGTTAGGACTCGCAATATAAACAGCATCTAATAAATCACTTTGTGCCATCTTGTTCAAATCCGTAAATATTTCAATATCCTGATTATATTTCCCAGCGAAGTCTTTTGCCTTTTCCTCCGAACGGGAATATACCGCAGTCAAAACAAGATGGTCTGTCTCCATAGCCGCAGCAATAAAGCGCTCTGTTATCCAGTTAGTTCCAATAACACCATATCGTATCACAGTTTCTTTATCCCCTTTTTTGTAAAATAGTATGTCTATTTTCTCATCCTTGTTATGCTTTGTCCACTCCTCTAGTTTAGTTATTCATTCTGCATTACCTTGCCTCGAAGTATGAACTGATTTACAATATTTATAGGTAGGTATTAATAAGGAGAAGCGAGGTGGTTACATGGAAAATCAGGAGAAACACAATTGGCTTCAGGAAGCAAAATATATTATTAGTGGGGATTCCATTTCCAAGGGCGTTATTTATGATGAGCAACGAAAAAAGTACGTAGTACTAGAAAATAATTACGTGTCATTGCTGCAATCTAAATTAAAAGGCGCTGTTCGCAATACAGCACGCTTTGGAAATACATTAGTCAAAGGGATTACCAATCTGAAGAGGGATATCCTTAAGGAAAAACCAAACATCGTCTTAATTGAATATGGCGGTAACGATTGTGATTTTAATTGGAACGAGATTGCTGATAATCCACATGCCGAGCATAATCCCAAAACTGATTTTAATGTGTTTGAAAAAATGCTGATTGAAACGGTTGAGTATTTACGAAAACAAAATATTATTCCAGTATTGATGAGTCTTCCTCCACTCAATGCCGATAAGTATTTTAAATGGGTTAGCCGTAACAATCCAATTGCTGAACATAACATTATGCAGTGGTTGGGTAGTGTGACTAAAATTTATTGGTGGCAGGAACGTTATAACTCTACAATTTTAAAAGTGTCTGAGCTAACTAAAACCAAAATTATTGATATTCGTGGTGCCTTTTTAGAGCATCCTGATTATACAAAGTTTATTTGTGTAGATGGCATTCACCCAAATGAAGCAGGCCATCAAATTATATGTAACAAGGTGCTTGATTTCATTCAGACTAACTATCAATTTTTATTAAGAGATCATAACGATTTAAAAGGTGTAACCGCTACTGACTAGGAGAATGATATATGACTATTCATAACATGCCTGAAACCTATACAAATTTAATTATGACTGGCTTTATGGGCGTAGGCAAAACAACAGTTGGAAAACTGCTTGCGAGTCAACTGAATTGGCCATTTGTTGATGTTGATCATGAAATCGAATTACAGCATGGCAAAGCGGTTACGCAAATTTTTAAAGAGCTTGGGGAGCCTGCCTTCCGTGAAATGGAAAAGCAGTTTATTACTACATTATGTAAGGATTCAACCCAACAAGTCATTTCATTAGGTGGTGGTGCCTTTTTACAGGAGGAAATTAGACAGGCTTGTCTTGAACATGGTCTTGTTATTTATCTTGATATTAGCTGGGAATCATGGAAAATCCGTTTACCTTACATTCAAGATAGTAGACCCATTTTACAGCAGAAATCGTTAGAAGAGGTTGAACAATTGTTTACTACGCGTCGAAGCTTATATCAGGACCATCATCTCTGTATCCAGATGGATGAGATTGGATTTGAGGAAGCAGCCAAACAAATTATTTCTTCTCTAAATTTATAAACATATTGAGGTGCCTATGAACAACATAACAAAGTTGAATCCAGACCTAAACGAAGATGTATTTGCTTACCAAGCTACTGCAGAGGATGAAACCCACATTAAAGGCCTGATATTGGATACAGCGGCTTGGCTACATAGCAAAGGGCTATCTCAATGGGATGCTTTACTTGAGGGTGAAGACAGTCATAATATAGCAGGTGCGATTTTACGTGGAGAAGTTTTTGCTTTTAAATCACGTCAATTAAATGAACTTATTGGTACTGTTATTTTACAGTTGAATCCAAGTGCTTGGGATTTTAATTTGTGGGGTGAAGGGGATCATTTTCACGATTCTTCGATTTATCTTCATCGACTAGCTGTAAGTCGTTCTTATGGTGGCAAAGGATTAGGTGGGCTAATTTTAGGCTGGTCTGAGCGAGGGATAAGCTTTGCTAATAAAGACCGTATCCGTCTTGACTGCGTCGCGCATAATGAGCATTTAAATCAGTTTTATCTAAAATCAGGTTATGAATATAAGGGCATCAAAGATGGCTGGAGTAAATATGAGAAACTGATTGCTACAAAATAAAAAAGAGTAAAACAAATTCATCTATTAAAACATAAATCCCCCCCTAAAGACCAGTTTTTAGATCACCATGGTCAATTAGGGGGGCCCCATAGCCGTAACGAAACAATGGGCCTAATCCGACAGTGCCCGCATGATATTTGATTTCGCCTCTGCCGCAATGTCTTCATTCCCGTCATCGATCGCTTGCATCAAGATCAGCATGGGGATGTATACCGCGATCAGCCGCGCCAGCAGCTTCGTTTCCTCATCAGCTCCTCCATACGTTTCAAAAAACACGCCGCGAGCGGAAGGTGGTAAAAAGCTATAAGCGACGCTCAAATCGCAAGCCGGATGGCCTACGCTTAGATCGCCCCAATCAATGATGCCGGAAAGGATCCCGTTCTCATTCACAAGCATATTTTTGAAATGAAGATCGCCATGTAGCAGTGCATTTACCGCCTCAACACGATCCTTTTGCAGGCTGTTAATATACACTTCGATCACACCGAACTCCTCCGGCGACAAGTCTCCAACCACCTTCGATAGAAAGCCCTGCATTTTCACTTTGCGCGATGCTATGTCCGTCAAGTTTCGATGATCTTGCTGAACTCCGCACTTCAGCGCCACCTGCACTGGAAACTCATGCAATCTCCGCAAAAATTTCGCCAGCGTCACTGCCGATAAAGCCCTGCGTTCTTCCGTCAAACCGATTGGGAAATCTCCTGGCACGTGGGCATAACCAAGGAATGGTGCCGGGTATTCATCACTTGCTTCGCCATAAAACAACGGTTTCGGATAAGGGATAGTCAAATATGCCTCCAGCTTCGGCAGCAACTCCCCTTCCATACGAATCGCGCCAACTGCAAACGTTCTTCTTGGAAACCGGAATACGTACTCGTCACCGATGAGAAAAACCGTATTGTCCCAGCCCCAGCCTAATCGCTTCACTTGCTTCGATGATAGCTGAGGGAATTGTCTGCCGATCAGGTTCCGCGCCTGCTCTTCGTTAACCTCCCACTCCGCATCCCATACATTTGTTCCTCCCATGAATTGTCTGCCTCCTAGTTCCTTACGTTTTTTAGACATTTACATTCCCTGGAAGTTACGCATAACTGCCCGCTTAGCCTATATTTTAAAAACCCCGCTCGTATTGCTTTGGAATTTCTATCGTTTTATTTAACTGCTGTGCAGCTTCTAATGCCCAATACGCATTTCTCAACATTCCTCTACCTACAGCTACAAGCTCAACCGTTTCATTTCCGATAACAGCATTTGCCAAAATAGGGTCATCAAGCTTCCCAACCGCGATCATAGGGACATCTAACGCTTTTTTAATTGCCTCAGCAAGCGGCAACTGATATCCAGCGTGATTCCCAGGCCTTCTTAACGGTGAGATCGCTCCTTCCCCCCCAGCGGAGACATGGAAAAGATCAACACCTGCCTCTTGATATTGTTTAGACATCTCTATGCTTTCCTCGATGCCATAACCATTTTCCACAAACTCCTGTGCAGAAATTCTAAAAATTAACGGCATATCCTGTGGCATTTCTTGTTTCGCCGCTTGGATCACTTCTCGTCCAAATTTCGTTAAGTCTTTACCATACTCATCTTTTCTTTGATTCGTTAATGGAGAGTGAAATTGGTGAATTAAATAACCGTGTGCACCATGGATTTCAACCGTATCTACTCCGATTTCAACAGCACGCGCCACAGCTTGGCGGAATTTCTGTACCATTTCTTTGACTTCCTCAGTTGTAAGCTCTCGAGGTTGCTTGTACTTTTCATCAAAAGCAATTGAAGATGGAGCCACAGGAACAGCCGCATGCTCTGCCTTACGTCCTGCATGTCCAATTTGAATGCCAACCTTAGCACCATAGGAATGACAAGCATCTACGATTCTTTTTAACGCAGGCATTTGCTCATCATTCCATAGACCTAAATCATAATCAGAAATACGGCCATCTGGCTCTACATCCGTCATCTCAATAATAATTAACCCAGTACCACCAATAGCACGGCTAACATAATGAATATAATGCCAATCCGTTGCGATTCCGTCCTTCTTTTCAACTGAATATTGACACATTGGTGGCATAACAATACGGTTTTTAAGCTCTAACCCTTTTAGCTTATAAGGCGTAAACAAATCTGGCATGTTAAAAGCTCCTTTCGAGTTTAGAAATCATTTAGAAAAACTAACTCACAAGCTTGGATTAAAAGACAATATCACAGTAATATTATGAAAATATTTAATGTGTTGTCTAACTCAGATTAGTATGCAATAAGTCCAATATTGATCGGAGTGAATTGACATCAACTTGTCCGGGTGCAGATGCCTGTTTCCCAATACCAAAGGTCAATGCGGAGCCAAACACTTCTCCAGCTAGGCGTGTAATGACACCTTGTCCTGCCATGGACATCGTAATAATCGGTGTCGTTGCGTATTGACTATACATCGTATACGTCGCATCCAGCAATGTAATCACATCCTGTGGATTTAAAGGCATCACTGCATATTTAGGCAAGTCAGCACCTAAGCGCTGAGCATGTTGAAGCACCGAGATGATCTCATCCTTTGAAGGCGTTTTGACAAAATCGTGCTTAGAAGCAATGACATATACACCATGCTTATGAGCAAGCTCAATTAACGAGGTAATAGCCTGTTCACTATTGTGTAGCTCTACATCTATAATATCCACCAACCCTGTAGTCACAATTTCTTGATTTAATTGTATATAGGAAGCAGGCGTAATGGCCCTTTGCCCTCCCTCTTGTAAACTACGAAATGTAAAAATTAATGGGATTTCTCCTAAAATGGAGCGAATCAACGCCAGATTCTGCTTCACTTCATCTATATGCTCTACCCGCTCAAAGCAATCCACACGCCATTCTACAAAATCCAAGTTCAACGTTGTTAAATACTTTGCTTCTTCCTCTAGTTGTGCAGATGTTGTCCCCACCATAGGTACACAAACCTTTGCTGGCCCTTCACCTAATTTTACTTGTCTAATGTTTAGGATTTTATGATTCATGAAATAGCTACACCTCTACTCTCACTAGCTCTTATGGTCACTTAAATGAAGCATACACTTATTGTGAACCATTGTATCATAACATTAAACCGCGGCAAATTGGCTGTTATAAAGTGAAGCATAATAACCACCACGTTGGAGCAATTCATCATGACTACCGCTTTCCACCACATCTCCATTTTTCATAAATAAAATTAAGTCAGCTTCACGAATTGTTGATAAACGGTGGGCAATAACAAAGCTAGTACGCCCTTCAATCATTTTCAGAAATGCCTTTTGAATCCGAACTTCTGTTAATGTATCAATACTACTTGTCGCCTCATCTAAAATTAACATCGGTGGGTCCACAAGCATGACACGCGCAATCGTTAGCAATTGCTTTTGACCTTGTGACAAGCTATCTCCCGTTCCACTAATACGTGTATTATAGCCTTCTGGCAATCGCTTAATAAAGCTATGTGCATTCGCCGCCTTAGCTGCTGCAATGACTTCTTCATCACTTGCGTCTGATTTTCCGTAGGCAATATTATCCCGAATCGTACCATCAAACAGCCATGTTTCTTGTAGAACCATCCCGAAATTACGACGTAAGCTATCCCGATTAATATCCTTAATGTTCACACCATCAATCGTAATTGTCCCTGCATCCACATCATAAAAACGCATTAATAAGTTAACCAATGTCGTTTTCCCTGCTCCAGTCTGCCCAACAATGGCAATCCGAGTTCCTGGCTGTACGGTTAAACTAAAATCGGTAATGAGCGGACGCTCTGGAACATAAGCAAATTTAACATGATTAAATTCGATGACTCCTTTGCCTTTGTTTTGGCCTACCTGATATTGCCGTGGCGAGTCAGTTTCTTCAACCTCAAGGTCCATTATTGTAAAAATACGTTCAGCAGAAGCCGTCGCAGACTGAAGCTGTGTTAGTACACCTGTAATTTCATTAAATGGCTTTGCAAACAAGTTCGCATAAATTAGAAAGCTAGATAAATCCCCTACAGAAATGCGTGCCATAATTACAGCAATACTACCAATGATTGCAATCGCAGAAAATGTAATATTGTTCACTAAACGTGTTGTAGGGTTAGATAAGGAACTGGCAAATTGCGATTTCACCCCAGTATCGTATAAGGTTTGATTCAGTGCTTTAAAATCTTGTTCAGCACGTTGTTCATAATGGAACGCCTTAACCACCTTTGCTCCACCAATCATTTCCTCGATATACCCATTTAGCTGTCCTACAATTTTTGCTTGCTCCTTAAATAAACGTTGAGATCGTCTAGTAATGTAGCGAGCTACAAAAAAAGTTACGGGTGCAGATAACACGACAACCAGCGTCATAAGAGGATTAACATAAAGCATAAAGCCCACCGCACCAACGATTGTTACAATTCCAGTTAGTAAAGTGGAAATCCCTTGTAGTAACCCATCTGAAATGGCATCCATATCATTAACAAAGCGGCTAATGGCATCACCATGTGGATGACGATCATGGAATTTAAGTGGTAATTCATCAATATGATCAAATAAATCCGCACGCATATCGTTAATCGTGCAATACGCAATTTGATTACTTAAGTAGGTCAAAACCCAAGTAAAAACACTTCCAATCGTATAAATAAAAGCTAAGCTAATAAGGATCGAACTAATTCCCCCAAAATAAACTTCATTTGGACCTACCATTTGGTCAATCGCACGTCCAATTAAGTAAGGGCCAATTAAACTTGCAACAACACTCACAATCGCACTAATTATTGCCCATATTACAGACATCTTATATTTTTTTGTGTATTGCAAAACGCGTGACCAGGTGTCTTTTGTACTCATCCTGTAACCCCCTGACTGGCTTGCTGTGTAACATAAACCTCTCTATATACTTCACAAGTATCAACTAACTCCTCGTGACGACCTATGCCAACAATACGTCCTTCATCAAATACAATAATTTGATCAGCATGTTGCACCGTACTCACTCGTTGAGAAACAAGTAAAACGGTTGATTGTGCACTATATTTTGAAATGGCTTGACGTAATGCCGCATCGGTTGCAAAATCAAGTGCACTTGCTGAATCGTCAAGAATTAGTATTTCAGGATTAGCTACAACTGCTCGAGCAATCGTAAGACGTTGCTTTTGACCACCAGACAAGTTTTTACCGCCTCTTTCAATCATCGTTTCATATCCATCAGGCAACTTACTAATAAACTCATCTGCTTGAGCGATTTGCGCTGCAAGCTTGATTTGCTCATCCGTAGCTGTATCTTTTCCCCATCTAATGTTTTCTGCAATAGTCCCATAAAATAGCAAAGCCTTTTGCGGTACAATACCCATCTTATTACGTAGCTCTATAAGTGGATAATCTTTAACATTTACCCCATCTACAAGCACTTCACCTTGACTTACGTCGTAAAAACGAGGAATTAAATTCACGAAGGTGGATTTCCCCATTCCAGTTCCCCCAATAATACCCACCGTTTGACCTGGATATATTGCAACAGACACATCCTGTAAAGCAAGATCCCCTGTTGAGTTATAACCAAAGGAAACCTGTTTAAATTCAATTTTTGGTGTTATTGCTGATGTAGCATCTTGTTCCTTACTTTGAGTATAGCTCTCACCATCTGCAATCGTACCCTGAACAGCAAGCACCTCATTAATTCTGGCAGCAGACGAAGATGCCTTTGTAAATAAAATGACAAGATTAGACACTACAATAAGTGCTAACAAAATTTGCGTAACATAGTTAATAAACGCAATCACTTCACCTTGGGATAATGTTCCCGACTCAATATGAAATCCACTCACCCATAAAATGATAATAATCGTCCCATTCACCACAAAGCTAGTTGCAGGACTTAGCAAAGAAGAAATTTTACCTACTCTAAGTGCAGTTTGCGTAACATCATCTGATGAAGCATGGAAACGTTGACGCTCTGCACGTCGTTTAGCAAAAGCACGGATAACTCGAACACCATTCAAGTTTTCGCTTAGAACTAAAGCAACTTGGTCTAATTTTTTTTGATAGCTACGATATAAAGGTGAAGATTTGGTAATGACCAAATACAACACTATGGCAAAGATCGGCGTTGATGCTAACACAATTAAAGCAAGTCTAAAATCTAAAATCATCGACATAATGATGGCCCCGATACAAATAAACGGTGCTCTAATAACTAAACGAATCAGCATCGCAACAGCAACCTGCAGTTGATTTACATCATTTGTAATTCTATTTACTAACGATGAAGTGCCAAAGCGATCCATTTCCTTATGTGAAAAAGTAAAAATATGCTTGAACAATGTATCCCTTAAGGAAGTACCAAAGCCTTGGGAAGCACGTGCTGCATAATATTGACAAATCATGGCACAACCAAAGCCCAGTACTGTCATAATCAACATTAAGCTACCCATTTTTAGCACATAATTGGTATCTTTCTCACCAATTCCATGATTGATAATAAGTGCAACGATCGTAGGCAACAATAGCTCTAAAATTGCCTCCAATAACTTAAAGAAAGGCCCTAATATACTTTCCTTTAAATATGGCCTTAAATAAGATTTTAATTTGAACATAAACCACCACACCTAACCTATGTAATATATGATTACGATTCCTTCCTTTTCTAATCCATTTATGATTATGGCATATGATAAACTATATTGAAAATATTTAGTTTATATCTTTGATATATGATATAAGTATGGATAGATAAACTTTTGCTTCATACGAACCTTTGTTAATTTATTTTCTCCATCCAGCTTCTTTAATAAGATTTTTGAAAGGAAAATTCGACATGGACATAAGACAATTAAAATATTTTTTGACCATTGCTGAAGAAGGTAGCATTACAGCGGCAGCTAAAAAGTTAGCTATGGCACAACCTCCTTTAAGTCAACAATTAAAGCAATTGGAGGAGGAGCTCGGTGTCCAGCTTATGGAGCGTGGAGCTCGCAATATTACGCTTACTGATGCTGGTCTCATCCTTCAAAACAGAGCTAAGCAAATTATCGCTCTAAACGACTCAGCAGCAAGAGAAGTAAGAGATATAAGTAGTGGTCTAAGTGGAACGCTAGCCATTGGTACCGTTTCTTCCTCAGCCTCCACTTTGCTAAAGCAACGCTTAACCTATTTTCATGGACAATACCCAGACGTTACGTTTGAAATTCATGAAGGCAACACATTTAGTATGATTGATTTACTTAATAAAGGAATTATTGAAATCGGAATCGTAAGAACTCCTTTTAATGTAACCAACTTAAATTGCACCTATGCTGAAACAGAGCCAATGGTAGCAGTGATGACAACAGAACACGATTGGGATGTGTCGAATACAGAAATTCAGATGGATGATTTAAAAGGACGGCCTCTAATTATTTATCGACGTTTTGAACAGCTTATTATAAACACCTGTTATCAAAGTCATTTTGAGCCTTCTATTTTATGTAAAAATGATGATGCTCGTACCACTCTGTTATGGGCTAATGCAGGGCTAGGTATCGGTATTTTGCCTAAGTCGGCTGTATATGCTTTAACAGATCATAACGATTTACGAATCAAGGTGATCCAAAATGAAGCTCTTCATACTCGGATTGCTGCCATTTGGAACAAGGATCGTTATCTCTCTTCTGCTGCGAGGAAATTTATTGAATGCTTTAACGGGATAAAATCAGGCATTGAATGACTAAGACTCTAAGAATATTGCGTAATTCAACCATTTGGAAAGAAAATTTTCTGATACTAGTACCTGGTACTAGTATTAAGTGTTATAATGAAGAAACACTACTAATTTGAACGTATAAAGGAGATTATCCTAATGAATTTTGAGCAATGGAATGCACCTGAACAGTACAATTTAACTTCCGAGATGGATCATCATCCTGAGAATAAAATTGCCCTTAAATGGTTAAATGAGCAAGGCGACTATGAAGAAATAACGTATGGTAATTTAATGAAAAAGGCAAACCAGCTTGCAAATGGATTAGAAAAGCTAGGCTTAAGTAAAGGGGATCGCGTCCTCGTGATGGTTCCACGCCAAATTATTGCCTATGTGATTTATTTAGCTTGTCTAAAGCTAGGGGTTGCTGTAATTCCATCCTCAGAAATGCTACGTGCCAAAGACTTGGAATATCGATTTAACCATTCTGGAGCGAAAGCCGTGATTGCTTGGTCCTCTCTAACCACTGAGGTTGACAAAATTGAAGAGGACACGCCTTCTTTAGCTTATCGTATTTCAGTTTCTCAACATAATGAAAAACCAGCGTCAGGCTGGTACAATCTTGATCAGCTTATGCATGAGCAAAGTACTGAGTTTGAGACCGTTGCTACTCATCGTGATGACATGGCAATTTTAGCTTATACTTCAGGTACAACAGGGAATCCAAAAGGGGTTATCCATAGTCATGGCTGGGCATACGCACATTTAAAAATTGCCTCTACCCTATGGCTAGATATTCAACCACAGGATACCGTGTGGGCAACGGCAGCACCTGGCTGGCAAAAGTGGATTTGGAGTCCATTTTTATCCGTTTTGGGAAAAGGAGCTACAGGCATTGTTTACAATGGTTCTTTTCAGCCAAAGCAATATCTTAGCTTAATTGAAAAGCATAGAGTTCAGGTATTATGCTGCACACCAACAGAGTTTAGATTGATGGCTAAAAGCGGCCATTTAGGAGAACATGACTTAGCTTCATTACGAAGTGTGGTCTCTGCGGGTGAACCCCTAAATCAAGAGGTCATTAATACGTTTAAACGGGAATGTAACATTACGATTCGTGATGGCTACGGACAAACCGAAAGCACCTTGTTAATCGGAACTTTAATGGATACACCTATTCGGTTGGGTTCGATGGGAAAAGCTATTTCTCCAAAATTAATTGAAATTGTTGACGAGGATGGCACACCTGTTGCGCCAAATGAAATTGGTGACATCGCTGTTCATTTAGATATGCCAGCCCTATTTAAGGGTTATTATAATGATCCTGAGCGTAAAAAAAGCAGTCAACGTGGTCAGTATTTTGTTACAGGCGATCGCGCAAGAGTAGATGAGGATGGGTACTTCTGGTATGAGGGTCGCAACGATGATATTATAATTAGCTCTGGTTATACGATTGGCCCCTTTGAGGTTGAAGAGGCTTTGATGAAGCATACTGCTGTTAAAGAATGTGCAGTTGTTGCTAGTCCTGATGAAATTAGAGGCTCCGTTGTAAAAGCGTTTGTTGTACTGGTCGATGGTGTTAGCGAATCACATGATTTGGCACGTGAGCTACAAAGTCACGTTAAATCGTTAACAGCACCTTATAAATATCCAAGAAAAATTGAATTCATTGCTGAACTACCTAAAACAACATCGGGTAAAATTCGTCGCGTAGAGCTTAGAGAAATGGAACGAAAAAACTTGTTGCTTTAAGAGGATTAAAGATTAGTAAGGTTTAACAAGCATGATGGTTGGGCGGAATAACACCTTTTTTTAAATCATAGAGTGATATAAGGAATTTTTTTACGTCATCTATATGGGCAAATCTGATCAAATCTTCTTATAAATTAAGGCTGCTGAGAATTTCTCGCCAGCCTTTTTAATTTCTATTTAATTACAATACACATTGTAACCATTAAATTATTCTTAATCTTTTACTAGCAACAAAATACTAGTTTAATCAAAGTAGGAATTAAAAGTATGAACGCCCATTTTAGTAAAGCTTGGAGTTTTTTTACATAGAATGTATTTAAGTATGAAGCTTTTTTGTTTATACAACAATTTATACGGGGTGATTGAACTGACTATTCGTTTAGGAAATAGAATAATTAATGGTAGTTTTGAAAATGGATTTGATTCATGGTTTCCTGTAAATGCTGTACTTAATGCTTCGGCTAAAACTGGAAGTTTAAGTGCAACGTTAGTAAATGGAGCGTCTGCTCCATCCGTTCAGCAAGCAGTAACCGTTGAGCCAGGAGCAGGGTATTACGTATCTGCATCACTAACAAGAAATGGCAGTGGTGTAAGTCCTGGTGTAGTTATTTCTGTGAATTATTTTGATTCAGGTATCAATTTTTTAGGGACTGGACTTCAGCTTGTTATACAGGAAGGGCATTTTACAACTGAAGAGTGGAGTGTATTCGAAGGTTTGACTACTCCAGCTCCATTAACAGCACTTTATGCTCAGCTCTCATTTACGTTCTTGCCTTCACCAACTGCAAGTAATATCGTTGTTGATGATGCCATCTTTATGGATGCCACGTTAGTGAACGGTGGCGGTGGTGCTACAGGAGCTACTGGCGCTACTGGAGCCACTGGCGCTACGGGTGACACTGGGGTCACTGGCGTTACGGGTGATACCGGCGCTACTGGAGCCACTGGGGTCACTGGCGCTACTGGAGCCACTGGCACTACGGGTGACACTGGGGTCACTGGCGTTACGGGTGACACCGGCGCTACGGGAGCCACTGGCATTACTGGAACCACTGGCGCTACGGGAGCCACTGGCGCTACGGGACCCACTGGGGTCACTGGAACCACTGGGGCAACTGGAGCCACTGGGGTCACTGGCGTTACGGGTGACACCGGCGCTACTGGAGCCACTGGGGTCACTGGCGTTACGGGTGACACCGGCGCTACTGGAGCCACTGGCGCTACTGGAGCCACTGGCGTTACTGGAGCCACTGGCGCTACGGGAGCCACTGGCATTACTGGAGCCACTGGCGCTACGGGAGCCACTGGTGCAACTGGCGCTACTGGAGCCACTGGCGCTACTGGAGCCACTGGCGCTACGGGAGCAACTGGTGCAACTGGACCCGGAGCTGCGTTAGCGTTCTCAAATACTGCTGGCACTATAGCTGTTGCTCCACCATTAGATACTGAAGTTTCAGTTGCATCTGTAACTGCAAATGTTACTGCAGGAGATAATATTAAGGTTGACTATGCACTTGGATATGAAGGTGTATTTAGTGCAGCGTGGAGCGTTACTGCCGAGTTTAGATTGTATAGAGATGGAACCTTGATTGCTACAAGAACACTTATTCAATCCGGAGCTCAAGCGGAAACTACTGACTTCCCAATTGCTAATACCTTTGTTGATACAGCACCTGCCACTGTTTCTAGCACCTATGAGGTACGTGTTATTACTACAGCCGCTACGAACTTAACTTCTGCCTCAGCCATTAATCGATACTTGAATATAACTGATTTTACGGTTTAACATCTAGATCAAATAAAAATGAATTATCTCATTCGCTTTAATAATTAAGAGACTGGAACACAAGAAAAAAACGAACTATGTTACCAGATTTAATTTGAAGTGCTCCCTGTAAGTAGACAGTAGAAAAAACAAAACATCTACTACTACTTTGATGGGAGCACTTCATCCGTTTTAATCTTTATTAATAGGACAATAAAGTATATATATTATTCAGCTCCAACAACTAATAAATGTGTTATATCCTCGCCCCTTTGTTTTAGTTACTTTACTTCCATAAAGCCTGTTGCGGCACTCTCCCCACCTAATCGTCCAGAGGTAAAGGCATATCCAATACCAACCCCATTACCTACATAAGTATCATTGTAAAGCACACCTTCAGATTCAAGACCCACTGCATACAAACCCTTCACAGGCACACGTTGGTCATTTAACACTTGAAACTTCGTGTTCACTAACAAGCCTCCTACTGAACCAAGGTTATTAATTTCTGCGATAATAGCATAATACGGCCCTTCTGAACCCATCTCTGTAAGATAGGCTTTATTTTTGCCAAATGCAGTATCCAAACCTGCTTGAATCGCTTCTTGATATTGTTCATACGCTTCCTTGAAGGTATCTTCATCCATTCCAGCATTTTTAGCTAATTCCTCAACCGTGTTTCCTTTAAAGCCATCTCCATTGGCAACCATACTCTCAAATACTTTTTCTGCGTTGTTCCAAGGCGTATCTAGTTTGAATTGATCCTTAAAGTTCCCATAAAATTCAGGGGGCATCCCAGGTAGCTTAGGTGCCTGAATTCCATCCATCCCTTTCGCTGTAAGCGCATCAAGCTGGGCTTTAGATACAATTACGAGGTGATAAGCCCCATTAAAAGCACTTGTATTTGCCGCCGCAACGGGAGTAAGTGTTGTCGCTTCATCTCTAAAGCGCGCTCCAGCACTTCCTACATTCATAAAGTTAGGCAAATAAGTCAACATTAATGGATAACTTGCCTCAAAAGGAGTGTATTGTTTTTTTAATTTCTCTGTAGCTCTAGCTAATGTCTGGTGCAGCATTTGTCCACCAAAATTGTCTGGAACCTTTGCGCCTGCCGCCCAAGCCATTTCTAAGCCTTCACCCACATTTTGTCCTAAACCACCATTTACTCCTTCAAAACCAAAGCTTTTCTTGACCATTTCCTTATTTGCAGCATAACCACCAGTTGCCATAATGACGCTTTTGGCTGTAATTTCTATTGTAGCACCATCTGATCTCACTGCTTGAACACCAGTTACAGTACCTTCAGCATTAGTAATTAGCTTGTTAGCTGTTGTTTCTGTTAGCACTTGTCCTCCATTTTTTTCAACAGAAGCCGCAAGCATTTTTCTTAAAGTAGCTTGACGCGACTCATACGGTGGTAATACATGAAGCTGCTCACCGCCAAAGTTCAAAAACTTTGTTACATATCCTTTTTCATTAAGCCAATCATAGGTTTGACCGGACTTCGTTACATATTGACGAATGGCAGACGCATCTACCCGCCAATGGTTGTTAACAATCCAATCCGCAATTTCCTTCTCTACCTCAACCTTTAACCCTTGGCTTACTGCCTCAGTTGAGTTATAAAATTTCCCTGCCCAGGACAAATTACTTGCCCCACCAATATTGGCTGTCTTTTCAATGATAATTACCTTTGCCCCATGATCTGCCGCGGATACCGCTGCTGACACTCCAGAAGCACCTGCTCCTACTACAATAACGTCTGTCGTTAAATGTTCTGTTTTACCCTCACCAGACTTTTTAAGTGCTGTTTTTAATACTTTTATATCTCCACCTGCCTGCCGCATTGCATTTTCAACAGCATCTATCATCGCTTTACTGGATAGGCTTGCACCGCTTATAGCATCTACAGCTAACGTCTGATCTGCAATAATTTGCTCCTTAACCTTTTCTAGTGCAGCATCACCTAATCCACCTGTTTCAGATTGACTCACAATTTTAATATCCGAGATACGGCTATCCTCGGTTACTGTCACCTCAACCTTAATTTTCCCGTCCTTTCCTTCTGCCTCGCCTGTGTATGTCCCTGCCTTAAAGCTGGCATCTTGTTGCTTTGTTTCCTGAGCTTCTGTACAGGCACTAAGCACTCCTACCGCAAGTAACAAACACAACATTACATTCAAAAATTTACTAGCTACTTTTTTACTCCCCATTTTTAGCTCTCCCCTTTTCATGTTACTGCTTCAAATTTTTCCTTTCATTGCACCCACCGCCAATTGTGATTTTTTTCACTTAAATACATTCGATAAGATGGCCTTGTATGCAGTTTGGATTATAAACATTGGAGCTACACCAAGGTCAATAACAGAAAAAGGAAGAGAGTAAGTTTAAATGCAATAATTTTTTTTCAATTCAATGTAGTTCAGCTAATCGGTATATTTACCTCCATAAACGTTTTCGAATGTTGTTTTGTCTTTTCAACAAAAATAATTTTCCCAACAATATCCCTAACCAAAGTGTACCCTTCTTGAAGAAGTTGGTCTGCCATGTGCTTGAAATGCTGTGGTGCAATATCTTCATCTTGATTTAGAGTGACGTAGGAAGAAAGACAAATCGCTGGAGGAATATATTCTATGAGTGTATGCCACTCCTCTTTGATCAATTTAACTTCATCTTCTGGCAAAGAAATTCCCCAGTTATACTCAAAATTTTGACCGCCTTCTACTAAAGCTTGTGCATTTTCAATACGAAAAGAGTAAAACAAAAAAGGTAGGCACTCCATCCATTGGCTAACAGTTTCTTGCAGTCCATCTTCAGGAGGCAGCAATTCATTTTTATCTGTTTGCTTAATGCGATAAAAACCTCGCTGTTCCTTAATGTTACACTGATAAAGGGTATGCTCCGCTTCACTAATTTCATTCATTATTTCAGTAATACGATTTAATAACCGTTGCTTGCGATCTATTTCTAACTGAATATTACGCCTGCTCTCTTCAAAGCTACGCAAGATGCACGCCGAAGAGCTCTCATTTACTAGAACGGCGGTTTCCTGTAGAGAAAGCTCTGCACTTCTAAACCAGCGACTCATCAATAAGTTTCTCGCATCTAAATCGCTAAAATAACGATAGTGGTTGTGATCATCTTTTTGTGGACATACAATATCATGCTTTTCGTATAATCGTAGTGTATCTGTTGTTAAACCTAGAATTGAAGCAAAATGACCAATCGTATATTTCAAGTTTTTGTCCCCCATTTCCCTCACTCATCGTTATCCCTATTAGGTCTCATAGGTACGATTAATAGCCTTGCCATTTCTTCAAAAGAAGGAAATATTTCTCTTATGTAGGGATGGAGGAATGCACGAATAGCCTCACCATTTTGTTGAGTATCATCCAATTGATGTAAATAATCATGGAGCACCCAGATTACAGGATAGTCTCCTTGTTCGTTAGGGTTCAGTAAATCAAAGCAAATTGGTCCTTGTCCATCTTCTCCGACTGCAAAGGGCAAATAACCTGCTAATAACATTGGATGCCAGTTCTCCATTAGATTGATGACTTCACTCAACCCCTCACCTGTAAGCAATCTTGGCATTTCAATAAAGGCGCAATCCCCCTTATAGCTAGACCCTTCCTTAATATTCTTAAACTGTAACTCAACATAGTGATAAGCCCTCAAAAATTGCTTATACAGCTCAGGATATTTAATCTCATATTGTTGCTCTATGACCTCAATCTCTTCCATCGTAATCGTAGAGTTTACAATCTTCCAGTCTGTCCATCCTTCTTCATCTACCTCACCATTTCTCATATCCATCGGAACCATTTCCTCAACATGTCTCATAAGAAAGTCTGGGACTGAATTAAAATATGCAGTTAAGCTTTCTTTGATATCAAACTTGGACACTACTACTCCCCCTTTGTAAAAGTGTTGAGCCTTAATTTCTCCTTAAATTATAAAACATTACACATAATAAGACATCTCACATTGCCCATTAACCTTTTTTCTGACATAATAATCTGAAAATCACATTCGGAAGCCTGTAAAGGAACCGTACAATTAAGGGAGGCAGTTATATTGAAGGGGATTATTACGGTATTAGGGAAGGATAGAGTAGGGATCATCGCTAAAGTCTGTACGTATCTTGCTGAGCAACAGGTTAACATTCTTGATATTTCACAAACGATTATCCAAGGGTATTTCAACATGATGATGATTGTAGATGCCTCTGCTTCTACTAAAAACTTTGATCTTTTAGTTGAGGATTTACAACAACTCGGCGTTGAAATTGGTGTCGAAATTAAGCTACAGCACGAGGATATCTTTAACACAATGCACCGTATATAATTTGCTTACCTTTGGAGGGATTACGTATGATTTCACTGGTTGAGGTTCAAGAAACAAATAAGATGATTCGCGAAATGAATTTAGATGTACGTACCATCACGATGGGAATCAGTTTGATGGATTGCGGTCATCCGGATTTAAAAGTATTTAATCAAAAAATATATGATAAAATTACCCGACTTGCAGAAAATTTAGTTAAAACAGGTGAGGATTTAGAAAAGCAATTTGGAATCCCCATTATTAATAAACGGATTTCCGTTACGCCGATTGCAATTGCTGCAGGTGGTGTTCAGACAGATACGTATGTCCCTATCGCTGAACAATTAAATAAAGCGGCTAAGGAGGTTGGCGTCAACTTTTTGGGTGGTTTCTCTGCGCTAGTGCAAAAGGGAATGACTAAAAGTGATGAAATTTTGATTCGTAGTATCCCTGAAAGCTTAGCCGTAACCGAAAGAGTGTGCGCATCAGTTAATATCGGCTCTTCTCGAAGCGGGATTAATATGGATGCAGTCAAGCTGATGGGCAATATTATTAAGGAATCTGCGGAGTTAACTGCGGACAATAACTCAGCAGGTTGTTCTAAGCTCGTTGTGTTCTGTAATGCAGTTGAGGACAATCCCTTTATGGCAGGTGCCTTTCATGGTCCTGGTGAACCTGAATGTTGTATTAATGTAGGCGTAAGTGGCCCTGGTGTTGTCAAACGTGCACTAGAAGAAGTAAAAGACAAGGATTTTGAAACATTGTGTGAAACAATTAAACGAACTGCTTTTAAAATTACTCGTGTTGGACAACTTGTGGCACAGGAAACGTCTAAGCGTCTAGGTGTTCCTTTTGGGATTATTGATTTATCCTTAGCTCCTACTCCTGAAATCGGTGATTCTATCGCTGAGATCTTCCAAGTGATGGGCTTAGAAGAGGCAGGTGCACCAGGCACAACAGCGGCATTAGCCATTTTAAATGATAACGTGAAAAAAGGTGGCGTAATGGCTTCCTCCTATGTTGGTGGACTAAGTGGTGCCTTTATTCCTGTCAGTGAAGATCATGGTATGATTGAGGCGGTTCAAAAAGGTGCATTAACATTAGAAAAGCTTGAAGCGATGACGTGTGTATGCTCCGTAGGGCTTGATATGATCGCTATTCCTGGACATACCTCCCCTGCCACAATCGCCGGAATTATTGCGGATGAAGCCGCGATTGGTATGGTAAATAACAAAACGACTGCGGTACGTATTATTCCTGTGATCGGCAAGGATGTTGGTGAAATTGTAGAATTTGGTGGCCTATTGGGGTATGCCCCAGTTATGCCTGTTAACTCGTTTAGCTGCGCAAGCTTCATTGAGCGTGGTGGACGGATTCCTGCGCCAATTCACAGCTTCAAAAACTAATCACATGTAAAATAGAGTCTAAACTATAAAGATAATTGCACTTTAATTGTAAATTAACTAATTTAGGTAACTTAAATCTAGTTAATAATGCAATAAAAAACAGGGACACCGCTTAGGAATCAGAAGAGAGTTTATTACTCTTTTTCCTTTTAGGTTTCCCTGTTTATTTTAGGCTCAATCTTGAAATCAGTGCTTGACCGCTAACCCAAACTAGCAAAGAGACAGAGGGATTCTGAAGATTGTCTTTTAAAATCAAATTTCACCAATACATCTACTTCAATTAAAAGGAATATGATTTTAACACAATCGCAAGAACGCTCTGAAGCGTAGCTACCACCCTCTTAGTCGCTGTCAAGTACTGATTTATAAATAGAGCCTTATTTATCCCACATATTTCAACAATGCCTCACGAACCGCGCCTGCGCCTGCAAGCATCTCATGGAACATGTCTTCAATTTTTGTACCTAACCCAATTTCATATAGATTTACGCCAAACAATTGCTCATCTTCAATAATCGCTTTAACATTAGAGCTTGTATCTCCGAGAGAAGCGCCTTGCAAGCGTTGCTGCAAGACCTCCATTAATGGATCAGGACTTAATTCAAATGGCTCACCAGCATCATTGATTCCTAATAAATATCTGCACCACATCGCAATGGCTAACGGAATGCTAGTTAGGCTTGTAACATCCAAATCTTCTCTAGCCACATAGGATTTAATCGTTTCTCCAAAACGAATACCTACCTTTTGAGAGGTATCTGTTGCAATCCGCTGCGGTGTATCTGGAATAAATGGATTCGCAAAACGCTCATGAATCACTTCATCTAAAAACTGCTTCGCATTCAAAATACCTGGGTCCACCACAACAGGAAGCCCTTCTTCATACCCAATATTTTCAACCAGCTTACGCAAGCTAGGGTCCTTCATTTCATCTGCAATCAGAGTGTAGCCTAATAAACAGCCTGAAACTGCAAGTGCGGTATGCAAAGGATTTAGGCAAGTTGTGACCTTCATCGTCTCTACCTTGTTTACAGTATCACGATCAGTGAAAATGACTCCCGCTTCCTCAAGTGCTGGGCGTCCATTTGTAAACTTATCTTCAATCACTAAATATTCAGAAATTTCAGCATTTACAAATGGTGCAGTATACGTATTTTTAGAGGTTATGATAATCTCCATGCCCTCCACACCTTGCTCTTGAAGCGACTGCTGTACAATGGAAGACGGACGTGGTGTAATTTTGTCAATCATGGACAATGGGAATGTTATTTTTTGCTCATCCTCTAGATATTGAATAAATGAAGCTTCAACATGTCCTCTTTGTACCCATTCATTTGCAATGGCTAGCACACTAGCTCTTAGCTTATCTCCATTATGTGAGCAATTATCCAAGCTCAAGAATGTCATTGGGAGCCGTCCCTTTAGGAAACGACGATAAGCTAATGAGGTCACGATACTCATCAAATGAATTGGATATTCAGGACCATTTTCAATATCCTTAGCTACGATATCAAGGTATTTGCCTTGGGCATCATGCAGAGCATACCCCTTTTCTGTTATCGTAAAGCTAGCTAACTGTAAGCTTGGGTTTTCAAAACAAGCAAACAAACGATCATATTCTTCCTTCCGTTGCTTTTCAATCGCTAGCGCCTCAACAATGCTACTAATGACCTTTTTATGGAAAGTGCCATTTGCACTCATCAATACTAATAAAGTCAAGTTATCGTAAGCTTTATATACAGAATCGATCAATTCATAATCAAAAGTATCTACGGTTACAATTCCCGTATTTGCTTTCCCACTATCTAATAGCTTTTGATGCGCATGGGCAACAAATCCTCTAAAAATATTACCTGCTCCAAAATGCACCCATTGTGGGTTAGTTGCGGTATTTTTTGCTACTTGCTCATAGTCAAACTGAGGTAATTCAATCCCTGCCGCTGCCCAAGCTGTCTTATTTTCCAAGCTTTTGCGGTTTAGCTGTAGCATTTATTTTTCCCCCTTAGCTTTCTCCAAGCTATCCCATACCCCAAGCATATACATGATACCTAATGCTCTATCATATAGGCCATATCCTGGACGGCAATTTTTTTCTTCGCCCCATAAATGTCTGCCATGGTCAGGACGAACATAACCGGTATAACCATTTTCATGGTAAGCCTTTACTACCTCTGCTACGTCTACACTGCCATCTCTACCCCGATGAGAGACCTCAATGAAATCCCCATTGTCAAACACCTTCACATTACGAATATGCGCGAAATAAATACGGTCATGGAATTCACGAATCATCGCTGGCAGATCATTTTCTGGATTAGTACCAAGTGAACCTGTACAGAAGGTTAAACCGTTATAAGGGCTATCCACCATATCAAGGAAACGACGAATGGAATCCCGACTCCGAATAATACGAGGCAAGCCAAAAATCGGCCAAGCTGGATCGTCAGGATGGATGGCCATCTTAATGTCAACCTCTTCACATACAGGAATGATTCGCTCTAAGAAATATTTTAAGTTTTCAAACAATTTTTCTTCGTCCACATTTGCATAGGCAGCAAATAACTCATCTAGCTTGGCAAGTCGTTCCGGCTCCCAACCAGGCATCGTAAATTCGCCTGCACCTTGAAGAATGCGATCTACCATTTCACGAGGATTATCTGTAATTGCTGCTTTTTCATAAAAAAGTGCATTAGAACCATCTGGAAGCTCTTTATACAACTCAGTGCGTGTCCAATCAAATACGGGCATAAAGTTATAGCAAATTACCTTAACGCCAACTTTAGCTAACTTTCGAATCGTATCAATATAAATATCTATATATTTATCACGTGTTGGCAAACCAATTTTAATATCGTCATGTACGTTCACACTTTCAACAACGGCTGGGCTAAAGCCTTTTGCAGTAATTTGATCCGCTACCTTTTGGATCTCTTCCATTTCCCATACTTCACCTGCAACCTTATGATGCAATGACCAAACGATCCCCATTACTCCAGGAATTTGTCTCACATGGTCAAGTGTAATATTGTCATTACCTTCACCATACCATCTCCATGTCATATTCATTGCCAAGCCCTCCTTGTATTCATCGAAATAATAGTAAGCAAATGATTTACAGCGTCTTATTCCAGCCTTTAACCTTTAAAACCAACTTTAACAATCTAGCATTCCATTCATCTTGTATACAAGATTTTCCTTGATAATAATATAGGAATAAAGCGTTGTCAACTAATAAATAACAATTAATTTTATGAAAAAAGTTTGAAGTTTTATCAATTATCTTTTTCATACCATCAATAACATGTATACTAGTAACAAATATATTCAATTGAAAGTTGGAATGTAATGTTTACCAAGGAGCAAATTATTACGATACTCAAACATGAAATTGTGACAATGGCACTTACACCAGGCACAATGATCAGTGAAACAGCCCTATCTGAACGCTTTCAATTATCCAGAACGCCATTACGCGATGTATTGAAGCAGCTAGCAGCAGAAGCTTATATAGATATTTACCCAAAAAGAGGGAATTTCGTCTCCTACATTGATTTAGAATCGGTGGAGCAAATCATTTACTTAAGAAGTATTTTGGAGAAGGAAATCATTAAAGAATTAACCACTCGTCTATCGATCACCAACATACACACTTTAAAGGGGATTTTGGAGGAACAAGCTCTAGCGATTGAAAACGAGGCGCCTACGGATACCTTTCTAGCCTTAGATGACACCTTCCATCACACCTTATTTAAGCTAGCAGGACGGCAGTTCTTGTGGGAAATTATTCAACAACGTAATGTTCATTATGTAAGGTATCGTAGACTACACATGCTAAAGAGGGAAAAATTAAGTGATATTTTAAAGGAACATCAGCTTATTTTGGAATATATGGCACACCAGCAAGTGGATAAAATAGATGCACTGATTCAGCAGCATTTAAAGGACGATATTAATTCACTAGATTTTCAGATGGAGTTTTCAAAATATATCGGGCCTGCTTCATCTGTGTAAAAAGAAAAAGAGAGGTCTTAGAGCACATCATTGTGATGGCTTCTAAGACCTCAACACTCTGCTATTATTTTAGCTTTTTACCTACACCCTTTTGCAGCTTTAGGACACCATTTTCATAGCTCAACGTATAGTTCACTTCATACCGCTGTGTAGCTGTTCCATCCTGATGACGTTCTGTTGCTTCAATGACTGCAGATACCTTTGCTCCTTCAAGATTTTCTTCGATTGTTGCCACCTTTTCTACAACAACGCTAGACGTGTAGAGGTAACCTTTACGGAAATTTTCATAGCTGGTGCCACTTTGCCACTGACTGCCTAAGACAGCATAAGCTGAAACATAATCTCCTGAATTTATCGCATTATAAAAATAAGTGACAAGCTGCTCTGATGTGGAAACTGCGTTAGAACCCTCCCTATTTTTTTGCAAAATTGCTTCATTCATCGGTTTTTTGGTCCAAGCTTCTGCTTGCTTTAAAATTTGTGTAATTGGAATGCTAAAGCCAATCCCTGCTTCCTGTGACGCAGAGGCGGAGTTGATCCCCAACACCTCTCCCGTTGTTGCACTTACAAGTGGCCCGCCACTATTCCCGTGGGTAATAAATGCAGAGATTTGATACATATTGGTATATACATAGGGCTCAATTTCAAAGTTACGCCCTACCCCGCTAATAATTCCAGTCGTCACTGTATTTTCTAAGCCAAGTGGGCTACCTAGAGCAAGAATCTCATCGCCCGTTTCTGCTTTTTTCGTGGATATAGGCAAGGGGTCAAGCTTTTTTAGCTCTGGCACACGCACAACAGCAATATCTATGTCATCCCCAATGCCAATCACGGTTCCTTTGTATTCCTTGTGATTTAACATTCGAACTGTGACCTCAGAATAACCTTCGACTACATGCGCATTGGTTAACAAATCGCCTTGATTGTTATATAAGAAACCCGTTCCTAACCCTCCTGCACTTTCAATCGTGACAACACGCTTTTGACTCGCCTCGATGATTTCTTTTTTTGTTTTAGGTTGTTTTTCATTATTTGATGGATTGGACGTACCTGATTTATCTGATGTATTCGATGTGTTTGATTTGTTTGATGAGTTTGATGTGTTCGATAAATTTGATGGATCTGTACTGTTTACGGCCTTTACCTCTGACGAGGCTAATAACGGCTTTTGTGTAAGCTGATCCTCCGCGTAGTTATGAATCAATAAAGCTCCCGCAAAACCTGCACATAAAATAACCACAATGGACAGAACACTTTTCCATGCTCCCTTAGACACCGCTATCCACCTCCTTTTTCTAACCTGATTCAAAGTTAATCTAAAAACCATGTAGCATTACTGGCAGTGACGCTTGCCTCTGCATAAGCGCTGTTATAGGTTGCTGTAAAGCTACCTACGGCATTAGTATCTAGATAATAGGGATCTACATAAGCATTCACTTGATTCATGTATTTCCCCTCTAAATCATAAATATCAATCGTTAATTCAACATCATAAATCGGCCTGGTCGCAACATTTTTTATTTTGCCCGTAATCTTCAGATCACCATATTCGTCTAATACAGCATTAATGCCTATGACTTGGACAGCAGAGGTTTGATTATTTAAGGCTTCCTCCGCCGCCTTCTGTTCAGCTAGCTCTATTCGTTTCGCTTCCGCTTGTTCAAACATTTCACGTTTTTCTACAATGTATTTACGATAATCACTTAATTTATTGCTATTAGGTACATGATAAAGTCCATAATCTACGATTTGTAGTGCTTTAGGAAAGTCTGCTTTTTTTAGCTTTACTTCCGCTGCCTTATAGCTTATATCCACTAATTTATTTTTAATTTGCTTGGCGATAGCCTCCGCTTCTTTTCCTTCTATTTTGTTGATCTCATCTAGCTTTTCAACTAAAGCTTCTACCGAATCTAAGTTTTCGATTTCTGCCTTCACCTTCAGCACCGCAAGTGTTGTGTGATTCGTTGCCAACTCTTTATGCAAAGGTACAAAAACAGGTTCAGTTCTTTCTTTTAAGCCAGCAGTGACTTTATCCAGCAATTTTTCGCCTAAATCGATTTTTTGCGTTTTTAACTCATTGGCTGCTTCTGCAAGCTGAACTTGCAGGTTAATCGCTTCTGTTAAAATGTTTTTATCACTAATTAAAGCTTTATTTTGTGGTCGCTCAGTTAGTGCAGTATCGATGAGCTGCTTTGCCTCCTGATAGTCACCTATTAGCGCTTTTTCATTGGCCTCCACATGTAACTTTGTTACATTCTCGTTAATGCCCATTTCATATTTATAATACATCATTAAAGATACGATCGTTACGCCTAGGACTAAAAGAGGGATCAGCCACGCTATAGCTTTAGGCTTTGTTTTATGATTTTGTGTATTAGTTGATCGTCTTGAAATTTGTGAATATGAATGTTGTGAATTTTGTCCATGATGAGCACCTTGTTTATTTAACTCTAAGTCGTCGTTCCTTAACTCTGACGCCGATGCAACTTCTGACCCCGATTTTGCTGACGCCAATTGCGAAGTAGCTTTGCCAAATCCTAATTGATGTAGCAAATCCACACCATCATGCTGGATTAACTTGGTTCCACATTTTATACATACCGCAGTGCCTGATTCATTTTTAGCTCCACACTCGTGACAGTACAAAAAAACTCCCCCTCACGTTCCCTTTTCTCTCTTTTCTCTCTACATGTGTAATTTTCTAATTCTCTAACACTATATTTTATGGAATAAATAAGGTTCTATCTTAAAATCATACCAATACATTGTACTTCAATTAAAAGAAATTTGTTTTTAACAACAAACGTAACAACTCTTTGTATCCTAGCTGCCAGCCTTCTATTGTTGTCAGGTACTAATTTGATAGAGCCATTAGTAAATCTATTTTGACACTATCATATCTAAAAACTTAATAGTTAGCTAGTAAGCACACGCAAAACAAACCCACCCTACATTATATGCGGAGCAAGGTTTATTAAACAAATTTATTGAAGTTGATTCAGGATTTTATTATTAAATGACAAGAAGTCAGATTTGCGTAGGATCAAAGATATCTGGATTAGCTTCACTTCTAGATTAAGGAGCTTGTATGCTTCCATCATCTAAAAGCTGTTTGATACGTTGTAGCATTGCCAGAAACACACCCTGATCAATCATTTGCGCATAGGTGCCTGAGCAATAACGCTCCTGACGAGTAATTGTTGTCATCCATTTGCGAATGGTTTCAAAGTCCATCTCTTTGACTTGCTGGGCTAAATTTTCTCTAGTTGTACTAGGCTGCTCTTCGCTAAACGTACGCCAATCAAATCCAACGATGACTAACATTTCTGAAGCCAACATAATGAACTCATAAAACCTTTCTGTGTAGCGAAAAGGATCAAAGCTTAACTCATTTTCAACTATATATTTAGGTTCATTGGACTCGAAAAAGGAAATGAACTGTAGCAGTTGGTGGTAATTGTTATGGTTTTGGGTTGGCAAGGTGAGGCCTCCTTGGTGGGGATGTGTTAATAGATATTTTAAAGTATCATAGAATATTGCTTTAATGTTGACAGCTCAAGCCCAGTTGTTTTTAAATAATTTAAAAAATAATAGAGTATTTGTGAAAAGGAAAACCTTAATTGAGTGGAAGTACTCAATTAAGGTTAAATACTACATATTTCTTATCATTTTATCTATCCATTCTTTATGTTTATTGACACAATTCTCATAGTAAGCCTGTGTATAGTATTCTTCCGGTTTTATCTCGTTATCTTTTCCCTGAATAGTATGAGGACTGTAATCGGGATAATCAAATTTTTCCCAAAACTCTGTTAAAACAATTAAACCATAGAGAGGATTTTCAGGAAGTTCACTCAAAGTTTCAATTAATAGTATTATAATCCACTTCTTCAGTTCATCTTCCCTATTGACTCCTTCCCTTGATGATAAATCCCTCAGAAGTTTTTCAACTAATTCACATTCATTCCTATATGCGCTTGCTAATTCAAGTACCTCGTTAGGGTAATCCTCATTTAAATCCATATACTCAATAGCATAATTAATTACTTCCTGTGTTTCTAAAAGCTTTTCAAATTTACCTGGGCCTTCGATTCCTATCAACAAGCTTGTCCATGTTATTGGAACTTTATTTTTCTGAAATAAATGTAATGGTATCATGGTTTAATCGGTACTCCATTCATACTTCCATTTTGGTACAATTCAGCTCTCTAGGCAACTTGGTTTTCATGACCGCCTGTCAAACTTCACCGCAGCTCAAAAACCGACTGAGAATATCTTCAAATATTAGAATTTCTGGATTAGAATATGGCCTATTAGCTTATCTATTATGCTACAATCTTATAAAATTAAATAATAATAACTTCACCAGTATTGAATTTAATCTGCACTGCCTCCGGTCCTAAATAATCTAAAATTATATTGTTACACTTTTCAATAAAAGGATTATAAATATTTATTGTAAATTTTGTTGAGATTATTTGAAAAAAATCATGAATTTGTTTAACCTTTGTAATTATAGCTTGCTCCATTTCTGTTATATTCATTTTTTGTATCGATCCTTTAGTAGGTTATGTAATATTAATTATGGTAAAGAAACGTATACTCATTCTATGTATATTATTTATAATTTACATTACATTTCCAAGCGGAATATTCCTCGTTAAACTTACTTAAAAGATGAGATAATATTTGTGCGTCCTCAGGTAAAACTGTTTTTAGTTTATCCCATCTTTCAAAATAAAGAGTCTCTGGTAATTCAACTAATCCTGTAATCGCATCCCAAAAGGCATCCCAATTCATTCCGTAAAAATTCGGAAATTCAAGTTCAGTTTTTAATAGTGAATGGAGTCCATTTGAGTTCTGAATGTTTCCAACATCTAAATATACCCTTTCTTTTCTTACATCACCTTCATGAGAGATCATCTAATTTCCATTCCTTTACTTATAGGTTTCAATAAAATCAACTTTTTCATATAATGTGTCTTTAAGAACCTACCTATTAACTTCTATTTCCTTACACAATACTTCTAAAGTCATAGGAGACATAGTTATTTTGCAAGAGTAGAATTTTCGTCCTTCCAATTCAACTTCCTCAACTACCACGTCATGCAAGAAATAAGGCATTTGTGCACGTGTTAAATTATTGATTGGCACTTCTTTTTCGTAACCAATACTGTGTTCAAATATTGTTTTATAGCAACCATTAAACTTATAGGTCACATTCCCCTCCGAATCCTCATAAACCAATGTAACTTCATCAGCAAAATGGTCACACAACAAGCTTAATACACTTGCATCCCAATAATAAAGGGTATCAATCTTCTGCTGGATTTCCTCTGCTTTCAATAGTTTTCACTTCACTTTTTATAAGGATAGATGTATCTCAACTTTTAGATCAGAAAATAGATTAGTCATGGTAGAAATTGAAGATAATTACCCCGATCAACCAAAATGAAGAAACCTACGACATGCATAGACTCTCATTAGTTAAGGTTAGCACTACCACGTTTCTTGAGAAGTCGACAACTCCAACATGGTAATAGGTTCTTTTTCTATCATTATAGTCTCATTAATATTAAAGTTAGTATTAGCTATTTTATAGTTTAATAAAGCACTTTGTAAATTTTCTGGTAAATCTGAAATAAGTAATTCACAGGATGGTCTGCATATAAGCATATATTCACCTTTATTATCTTGCTCATCAGAAATATCATAACAATATAAACCTTTTTGAGATATGATTTTACATTCTTCTAGATAATCCTCTTTAAGGAATTTGGTTACCTTTTCATTAAATGAAACTTTGTGTATATTGTTAGGCTTCAGATTATCAAAAAAAACACAAACTGAATCAAGTCTCTCTCTTGACTCACATATAAATTCAGGAACCATCTTACTTCCTCCCGATGTGAATTGAGCAATTCTACCATTTGAATCTATACCATACCATTCAATATCTTCAATTTCTAAGTCTATTTCTGTTATTCTCATTGTTTTCTACTCCTATCAAACTTTAGTAGTATGTCAAAAAAACCTTGAAACGAGAAAGACAATCAAGGTTTAAAAAGTATTACTCAAAGATCCCACGACCTAACGTAGCTATATATTATTCTCATAGATGATTAAATTATCTGTTTCAAATCTTAAAAAACTTTGCACCCCTGTAGGAACTCCTTCAGTTTCAAGAAGAATAATACTGTTGCCAAAGCGAACTACCATACAACCATCCTCGTCACTAACTGATTCAAATTCCCTTTCGAAACAAACTCTGTTATTTATTGTTTTAATTGAATATAAATGTGAGTTTGTCTCATGGATATCCTTACTCCATTTTAATACGTTTGGAATTTCTAGCTCGACATCGTAGGACATACCCTCCTTTGGATGCGTGCCCTGCCATAAAGCTATACCTTCACCAAATTCGGAGGAGAATACCACCTTTATTTTTTCATTATTTTCCTCATAACTATTGATTATAATTTTCATCTATTCACCTCTTGGAAGCTTTCAGGTTGAGCAATTATTTCTTTTAGGATATAGTTTTCCAAATACTTCCTCTAATTCTCTATATACTTTTACTACTTTAGTTATGCATCCGTCTCGAACATGTTTTGCTTTAAGAGACTGGGACAAAACCCAGCCTCTTTAAATTTTAACTAGTATCTAGTAAAAAGTGAATTGTATAATTCTATTTCATATTTTCTAAATCATGGTACGGATTTGCAATATTCTTACCAACTTCATCAATGGTTTCTATTATTTCATTCAAAATCATATCATCAATTTTCTTGTTTTGAATTATTGACTGCTTAATTGTAGTAAAACAGTCTTCTAAACCAAGATTTACAACAATTGAAAGTATAATATCAACATCTTCATAAGAGTCAGTATTCCATAATCTACAAAGAATCTTATCCACTTGTTTTCTAACACTATTTTCAAGTAATTCATATGTCATAACTTGTCTGTCTGTTAATTGGTTAAGAATCAATAAAAACTCTTGTTTATCATTATTTTCTGATTCTATCTCTATTAATACTTTTTTAAACAGTAATACTAGTTCATCTGCTGACATCCTATCAGGTAATCTCTCAATTTCTTCGAGCTTCATAGTTGTGAATGTACGTCGTTGTTGTCTTGGCATTGTAGATCCGCTCCTTAACTTGATAAGTTTATTCTACAAACCCTTATTTTTTCTGTCCAACTTAGTGTAGCCGATCCAGTTCCCATACCGATATATTAGAATCTCATATCATTAAAATAGTCTTTGCTATCAGATGGCACCCTTATTCCTCTTGTTGTTCAGTAAATTCGGTTGGCAAAGCAAATTTATTGTAACATCGGGAGGAATTTTTTCACATCACTTAAAGCTCTCCTGAGCCATACGCATAGCATATGGTTTTCTTTTAACAAATAAGGACTTGTGTCACATTAATAACACAAGTCCAATGTATAACTTGCTTTCTTCTTGTTCTACAAGGCTTTAATAATTTAATTCTTCAACTCTCTTCATTTTCAAAATAAGATTATTTAGTATATCTGCTTTAATTAGTTGATTATTAATTAGTTCTATCTGTAAGATAAAATCTTTTACTTTAAGCATAATCTCATTTCTAAAATCATTAAATGGTATTTTAACACCACTCCATACAGAACTTTTGAAGTTTTCATGTTTTTCAAATATGATGTATTCCTTTTCGACAATCCCCTGAGTTCTACTAATGTATATTTCATCTTGTTTATATTGAAATTCATACCAAATATCAAGTGTCCCAACTTCCCTAAATGCAACGTAATTCGAATTATTAAAATTTTCTAATACAGAAAGAAATAAATCAAACCAAGATACTAACATATCTTGACCGTTTTCATCTTTTCTTAACTTATTATCATGATAATACCCTTCTATAATACCATTATAATTAACTGAAAAAAAACCAAATATATCTGTAAAATCCTCATTAAATTCCTTATAGGTAACAGCTCTTAATTCATTAAAATCATCTACTATTCGATAGTCTATCTTAAACACGTAAACCGCCCCTATTAGTTTAGATTTAATAGATCTTGATAATTAAGTTTATAACTACCAAAACCTGTAGTAAATTTACCCTCACGTATATAAACTTGTACTGTCTCTCCATATATTTCATAAGAGTGATACCCATTTGAAACTCCGTTAGATATAGCATCCTTGTACCCTAGATTTAATGCACTTTTCACTTGCTCTTCTGTCCAATCTGGATTGAAAAATGATTTTTTATTTAAATAAGCCTCAACTGCCTCTTTACTCTGATATTTTAATTGTTGGGCATATTTCGTTGGCATATGATCATTAATAGGATGTTTTAATGCCTTTGGACTTAAATCAATTAACTTAATCGAACCGTCTGTTCCCCAAGCAACACTTCCATCGCCATATTGCTCCTTAAAGTACTCATTCCACTCTTCTCCGGTTCTAGGTACCTTTGCCTCTTCAAAAACCTCACACCCTAACCTTGCTAACCCCAATGGATCCACATACCTCAGTGGATCACCATTCACATACACATAACGGTTAAACGTCTGTCCTTCGGTTAGGTTACCTCGGATGACATCCCGATTCAAAAACCGTTTGAGCTCTGTATGGTAATACCGCGCTCGCATATAGTATAGCCCATTGATATCATGCATGACACCATCTCTACCGTTATATTGAAACGGTTGTGATGTATTTCCTTCGAAATGCTCCACTTCACCATAGGTTCCATAGGCATAGCGGTCAGTCACCAGTCCGTGTTCGTTTGTTAGGATGGTTGTGCTTCCTCGAATATCACTATGATAGCTTTGATACAACCCTGTCCCTGCATCTTCTCTACCTATTAATCCAAGTCCATATACATAACGAGTCAGGATATTTCCTTCCCCATCTAATTCCATTAATACTCGACTAAATCGACTTGAATCATCCACTACATAGCGTGTTACCTTTCCACGCCAAACGCTTTCAATACGTTCATTTCGCAAGTTATACCGATATTTCATTCGACCACTTTGAATGAGACGATTACGCGCATCATATTCATACGCTGCCATTTTTTCGCCATCTGTGAAGTATAGCAAGTTCCCATCCGCATCATGCTCTGTTGGGTAGTTGCCAACACGACGCAAGCGATTATCTGCACTGTAGCCAAATACGGATATTGTTCCTTCATTCCCTATTCCTGTTTCTCTGTCTGCTTCCTTCTGCTCGGTCAGGTTCCCACCTAGATCATAACGATAATACGTAATCTTTCCCTGATCTGCTCCACTGATCAAACGGCGAAGCTGGTCATACGTATATTGCTTGTTTTGTTCTCGGACAATTTGACCGACTTCATTATACTCATATTTTAAGTCCTGAAGTAGAATCCCTTGCGCAGTGGCATCCTGTTGGCGAAGGAGCTGACCTAAGACATCATAGCTTCGGCGTTCACGTGTCCCATTTGGACGGTGGGTCTCGATCACACGTCCATTTACATCATACCGATACCGTGTTAATCTGCCTGCCCAATCCTTCACCTCCGTCAATTCACCTGCTAAGTTATAGCGGTATTCCACCACTTTCCCATCCGGGTATGTCAGATGTGTCAGGTTGCCGACTTCATCATAGGCATAGCCAATTCGCTGCCCCCATACATCCCATTGTTCGATCAGTCTGCCTAAAGCATCGTAGCTACGACGGAGGGTTTGTGTACTTTCTTTGCCTTGACCCTCAGTTTGGAGTAATGCCTCTTGCTTCTGCTTGGTTTTCCATGCTCCATCCTGACCTGAAGCTTCCCTGATCGTTTCCTTTCCTTCGATCCAGCGACCTGCTTCATCATACGTGAGTTCAATTTGCCCCACTTCATCTGTTAAGCAGAGAAGTTGTCCTGCGGCATCATAGGTGTAGCTACCTTGTTGCCCACGTGCATTGTGCTGAGTTTTGAGCAAACCACGTTCATCATAGGCATAGCTTAGCCCATGTCCAGTGTTGTTTTTTTCCTCGATGACCTGTCCACTTCGGTTATACGTCAGCGTGGTTTCATTGCCGTTAGCATCTTTATACTTCGTCAATCGATGCTCTGCATCATAGCTTTGGCTATACCGTGCCCGCCACTGCTCGCTGTCCTGCACCACTTCCTGCAAACGTGCAAGTTCGTCGTAGTGATATTCCGTTTTGATGCCATCCGCTTCCGTTTGCTCCATCGGTTGATACAAGGCATTGAAGCGGCGATGCGTCGTATGACCAAGCGCATTCGTGATCGCAATCGGTTGACCGTTGACATCATAGGTTAACGTCTGGACGGGTTGACCGAGTGCATCCTTTACTGAGTGCAGCCGTCCTGTCGCATCATAACTATAGGTGATACTGCGATTTAAGGCATCCGTCACAGCTGACACGCGTCCACGATCATCATAGTGAAGCTTTGTAATTCCACCACGTGCATCCTCTTCCGCAATCAGGCGATCTTCCCCATCGTACGTGTAGCGATGGACATGACCGAGTGCACTCGTGACCGTTGCCACTTTATTCGTAGCCGTATACGTATAGCTTGTGGTTGCCCCTGCTGGATCCGTAATCGCTGTAATCTCGCCATCCAGGTTATAACGATACTGCCATGTGCGCCCTAACGCATCCTTTACTTCGGTTAATTGATCATCATTATTATAGGTACGTAGGAGGGTGCCTCCATGGGCATCTTGCATGCCTGCCATACGTCCCACTTCATCCATAATGAAAATCGTTTGGCGACCTTCACCATCCTCCATCGATTCAATATACCCACCGTCTTTATAGTTGTAGCGTACCGTTTCCCCAGCATAATTGTGATAGGCTAATAGTTGACCTATGTCGTTATATTCCCAGTGACAGCTTGCACCATCTGGACGGGTGATTGTAATGAGTCGCTCTTGATCATCGTACGTATACATGGTCACTGCGCCGAGTGCATTTTTCTCTTCGATCAGTAAACCTGCTTCATTATAAATAAAGCTTGTTTCTTGTCCAAGTGCATCCTGATAGCCAATGAGTTGTCCCTTTTTATCATAGGTACGATGGTTTGTCTCCCCAAGTGCATTGCTTTCCGTAACCATTTGTCCTTGCTCATTATACGTATAACGGTGAAGGACACCTTCTTCTCCACGAATTTCAAGCAACTGGTGACGGTCATTATACACATGATGTTCCACTTCGCCTGCTCGATTGGTCACGGTGGTTAGAAAGTACCCAGGCTGACTATACGCATCATACTGGAAGGTCGTCACACTTTCCTTCGCATCAATTTGCTTGATAACCCGGTGGTATTCGTCAAAAATGTTGGTTAAATTGCGTTTGCCATTGGTAGACATCGTTAAGATTCGTCCTTCTCCATCACACGTGAAGGTGGTCACTAGGTTCTCTGCATCGATGAGTTCCGCTAACCACCCTGCCTCACTATAGGCAAAGGTAACCTGACGATGTGCATCTGCAACCTGTACAATCCGCCCTTGTTCATACATAAAATGGAATGCACGACCACTTAACTTATCCTCCAAGCGTTGCAAGAACCCTTGCTCATCATAACTAGCTTGCAATACCATCCCCACACGGTTAACATGGCGCTGCAGCAGCCCTGATTCATTAAAGTAAAACCGTTCTCGCGAAGACCCTACACGTAGTTCATACCCCTCTGTTACGGGTCTAAGCTCATCCAACAGGACATCGGGATCTGTAGCGCGATAAACCCCATCGGCTTGGCGGGTAAATGTATTTCGTTGTCCTGCCGTCCACCAGACGGTGATACATTCACTTGGTACACTATTTTTGCGTTCGTTTTGTGAGAAAGAAGCCTCGTTTCCTTGCTCTCCTTGCTTTCCCTGATTAAACTCTAACCGCATGTCATAATTATGACTCCACGCTAAGCCTAGTACACTTTGTTGTAGTAAGCTAGAGTTATATAGAAGCTTAAAATCCCAGGTTGCAGCGCCATACAGCTTTAACGCCGAATGAACCATAAACTGTTGACCTGTCCCGACATGCACGGGATCACCGTTTTTACATTGAGCTGGGACTTGCTCAGGTTTACTTCCTTTTGAATATTCCTGCCCTTTTTCAAAGTGCTGTTTATCCGCTTTAGCTTGTGGACTCGTTTCCACCTGATTCCCATGATTCCCTTGCTCATACTTGAGTGAGGAATCTGACACACTGGCTTTGCCGTCCTTTGGATTTCTCATGGCACTCGCCGCTGCTACCGTTGTCCCTGCCGCAGTTGCTTCAAGTCCGTGATGGCCTCCATCCCCAGTTCGGTTCCCCTCAGAAATTTCAGGATGCTTTCCTTTTTCCTTGTGGATACTCCCCTCTCTTATTCCATCCAAAGGCGCATCCGCTTTCTTCATCTTCGGCATGCCTTCTGTCACTTCATCTGCCGCTTGGAACAGCTTATCTTTCTTATTCTTCACCTTGCTTATCCCCGCACTCGCTGCCGTACCCCCTATGGCCATCAGTCGCTGCCATGGCGCTAACCTTTCCCCCGTCATTATATCCACGCCCGTGATCGCCTCGACAATCCCTTTGCCATCGTCAACCACGGAAACCACGGTATTGGTGGCTTTCACGATTTTGTTAATCCCTGTGACCACCTCATTGCTCGCCTTCAGGATTTTGGCGCCCCCTTTGAGACCTTTGCCCAATGGACCCACTAAGGCTAATGCGCGTTCATACCAGTTCAATTCTGCGCCCGTAATCAAATCACGCCCAGTTATTGCCTCTAGCACACCTTTAATATTGCCTACGATAGGAACAAAATCTAAGGCCATGCTGGTGACAACCTTAAATACTTCCCACACCTTTCCCCATTCAAACGGAGGTGCTTTGCCATCCGCTTCATCAAAGCCTATGCCTTTTTGACTGACCCCACGACTAAATCGATCAAGGTCTTGCTCCAATTGCTGAAGCATCCGCTCAATCATCTGATAGGACGCATCTACCTCCGCTCTTCCTTGACTTCGCAAGGTGAGGGAGCGCATCGCTCGCTGTAATTCAGCACGGATATCCCCCATCTCACGACCCGATCTTCTTAATTTCGAGCCAAGCTCTTCTAAATCCGAAGCTCTCACTTCTATCTGCATCTGTCATTTCCCTCTTCTCTTACTATGTATTCCTGTTTAACTACGCCCGTGTCCCCTACCAATCTCCTAAAAAGACCCAAAAGTCCTATCATTTTTATATTTATAGGAAAATAATAACATAAAGAATAGGAAATATATCCTTTATTCTTTAAAAATTCACAATTATAGATGTAACTCTCTAGGGTACGACACCAACAATGACCTCTTCTACATTGAAAAAGCCCCCCTTTCGCAGTTGGTGTGTCACCTTACACCACTACGAAAGAGAAGCCTATTTTAAGTAAAACTAGCATCTATGATTCTATTTGCTTTGCTTAATGCGTCACCATCGGGACAAAGTCACTGCGACTCGAGTATTTGCCATCGTAATAAATCACATCGCCATCCTGGATGGGTAAGGTTCTGCCATAGGGATCGATGACATCCTTCTTAAAGCCCTCCATCTGGCTCCATTGATTCATGAGCTTGCCCTGAATATATTGCAGGTGCGGTGTATCCCTCTGCCCATTTTGCACGCTACGAAGATCAAAGTTCACGACAATGTAGCCTTCCTTTAAAAAGATCGGAGAAGCATCATCAAGACCTTGGTGCGTCCGTCCATATTCTGCAATATTGGTGCCTTTCTCTACTGCATACACCCCAGCAGGGATGCTATATTCACCATACCATTTTTGGATCGCTGCATTCGCGCGGTACGGGTCTACCCCTGTGGGTAGCTCGGTCTTTGGTCCAATATAGGTGCGGATGGGTGCACTTAAAAATAAACCACCATACCCACCCACCATTGTCTTTTGCTTTGTCGTTTTGTCCTTATATTGCGCGAGATATTGAGCGCGGCTGATTTGGTTCACTTCTGAGAAGCTCTTCTCTACATCATACTGATAACGCGCCGTATCCTCGAGTTCAACCTGTGGTACATTCCGTAACCGTTCGTTTAGGATCACATATCTTTTTTCCTTATCGTCCTTGGAGCCGATTTGGATAAAGTATTTGTCATTCGTATGATAATATAAATCAACAGGCACCCGTTCCCCGATCTGTGGCGTCGGGTTGCCCTCCACCTTCTCTAGCGGAATAAAGTAAAAACGAGGGACGATCTCTATCCCATCCTTTGCGCTAAACATATTTCCTTTTGTTTTTAGCTCAAATTTAAAGTGATAGCCTGTTTTCGTCACCAGGTTTTTAAACACAGGGTGACTTCCTGGGCGTAGGGGCAAAGTATATTGAGAGGAAGTATATCTTGGGTCACCGTCGATGTCCCCTTGTCCGACCCAATAGCTGTTACCCGTATGCATTCGGCTACTTTGCTCCATCCGAAACACGGATTCCCAGTTAAAATCTGCGATGTCCGTCACATGAAAATCGTACAACCTGCCCACAACATCCACAGGTACAATTGCCTTTGCAACATGGTGTGCTAAATCTAAGTTCGCATTGGTTTGTTCACTCGGATTTTCGGGTGCATTTTCCGCAAATGTGCGCATCTCGACATCATAAAAGCCTTCGTCTACCCAAACGGGTAAATAAAACTCCACTTCCTCTTCATAGCTTGCGACATCAATCCAAGTCCCTTTCGGATAAAAGGTGGTGCGGAATACATCATACACATCAAATGGGAACTTTACTTGCTTATCGCGCACATATTTGCCATAATCGCGGGTGCCATAACCTTTATAGTTCGTATGTTGCCCACTGTTCGGTAAATGAACGGTAAACGGGCGCTCTAAAATAATGGCGGAGCGATGTTGTGCAGGCTCCGTTTTTTGATTATGTGCCTGGTCGTCGGACACCGAAGGATATAACACCACTGGCGTATGTACGGTGACGGAGTTAATCCCGTTGATGGGGTACTCCTTGTCTTCGCCCCCATTGATATTGCCTGACATCAGTCCGTAGAAAATCTTGCCGATACTTGGCTGATTCGCTTTGTTGGTTTTGGTGGTTGGAATCATATTGTAAGGGCTATATAAAACGTCCTTTCCGATTTGTGATGCTTGCTGAATACGACCTGGCGTTGGCCCACTTTCCTCGGTCTGAGTACCGTCCATGATCGTCGTACCCTCGAAGGTGAAGGTGTCGTTGGTGACTTTGACTTTGTCTACGGCGTTCTCTGCATCTTCTGGAAATTCTTCACCGGAAGCGTCCTCACCAAGGATTACCCCCCCTGTGGTATCGATGCTGCTAGGAGGATCAGGGGCTTCATAACCTCCTGTTTCCTCAGTACTGTATAGAGGTGGATCATAGTTTTGAGGACTGATTGAAATTTCCTCCCCATCAAAGGCGTAATTCCTCAGTCTAGCTTCATCGATTTGATAGACTTCTAAATTATCTATGATCCAGTAGGAAAAGGGACGTTCAACTTCATACGTTTTCGTTACCGTTTGTGGTTTCGTTTTCGTTTCTGTTTTTTCAGTGCTATTTCCGTTAGCATCGGTGACGGTTGTTGTTTCCTCCCATTGTAGCGTAAATGTTTTATTGACCGTGACCTCAAACGTACATTTCCCTGTCATCTGTACAAATTTATTTTGATATAAGTAATTTTTAGCGAATACATTGCCGTACAAGGACTCTGATGTGGGGATACCTTGAAGAACGTTAAATTGCTCGCCCCCACGTGTATCTGCTTTGATCTCGGCACGAACAGCAGGTTCTAAATCCTTTCCGTCTACCGTTTGAGCAGGGACAGGATCAGTACATTTAGGATCTGATGGTGTCGGCTTATCTTTTCCTTTTTTGTAGTATACTTTTATACGATCTGGATAGCGGTACGTATTAGTTTTAATCGTGTATTTATAAGCTGAAAGATAGAACATTATTGAACTACCGGGTTCATAAAGACCCGTATGATTATAAAACTGTGAGAAATATATTTTAGCATGTCCTAACGAAGTAACCTTTAAATCATATACTTTTGTTGAAGTATCAGCAAAACCAGTTCCTAAAGGATATTTTACTTCTTTATTCCATTCAACTTGTAGATTGCAGTTAGGGTCATCCAAATTTAAAATCGGTTGATTTAACTTTGATAATGTAGTAGAAGAGTCATCTAAATAGTCTTCTTTAAAGCGACCAGCTCCTGGATACTTATCGCTTTTATATGACTCAATACGATTAAATTCTGCCATGTGGTTAATGAATGTACCTGGATATGCATCCATATTAGTACCTTTAATTTTTGTGGGTTTAACAGCCTTTGAAGGGACTGGCTGATACCAACTTTTGGAACCCCACATTTTCCATTTTGTCCCTACTCGTTTGAATGCAATAGTAGCGCCAGAAGGAGATATATTATCTTTTGAAACGACTAGTACTTCTTCAGCAGCTAACGCAACACTCCCCTTAAACATTTGTGAATTTACAAATTTAGTTTGAACAACTTCTTCACCTTTCAAAAACTCTATTTTTGTAATAATTTTACCTTTTCCTACATCCTCGTTTATTTGTGCATTTAGCTTTGGATATTTAGTAAAAATAGAATCTTGGTAAGGATATATGTTTGTGGATTTAACTTCTTGATTATTGCTAGTTAAATATGATGCAATTTTTTTGGTGGCCATAACACTTTCTTCTGTTTCTTGAGCATTGACATTAGGTGATCCTACTCCTGAACATGAACTAAAAAGTAGTAAAGCAGATAAAAATATATTAATTTTTTTCTTTATTCTCAATCATCTAGCCTCCCAATTATGATATATAAGACACTATTTTTGAGCATACGGGCCGTCTATTTCAAATAATATGTTAGCTTGGTAACCACTTGCACTTAGATTTGGTGAAAAAAGTTTCATTATTAATTTTCCATCCTGAGCCCAACCTGATTTTGGAAGTATAAAAGCAGACAAATCATTTAACTTTTTATGATAAACGATAGCAGGTTTGTTAAGATTACCTTTAAAGAAATCCTCCATATCTGGTGTTGATACACCAAATAAAAGGCTCTCTGGTCCTAGTGGATCACTTTTATAACTCTTTTCATCTTTATTATAAATCTCCCTGCCTTTGAAATAGAGCAAATAGCTATTTCTCCACTTAGTAATATAATTTGTGTTAGTAGGTACACCACCTATAACTCCACTATTGTTATACCATTTCAATTGCTCCACCGGCGGCACCAACTTCAAGTTCGGATCATTAGGATCTTCCAGATCAATGGCGATCAAAGCATCCAGTACTCCCTTGTATTTTCCGTCCTTCGTTTCCACTGTCATCTGATCCTGTCTCCACAACTCTTCAATCGTCTTCCCCTTATAATCCTCTTCCTTCGTCACCATAATCTCAGGCATCACCGTAAATATATTTGTCCCATGCCAAGCTAACTCTGCACTACCTACCGCATATTTATCTACAGGCAACTTCTCTCCATTTTTCACAGCCAGTATACGCTCAATAATCGTCACAGATTGCGCACGAGTCGTTGTCTTTGTTTCACCAAGCTCGCCTTTACCTAACCCCGTAACTAAGCCTGCTTTAGTCGCTAAATACATCCACTTACTATCCTCTTTTGCTTCTTCTCCAAGTCCTGCGCGCACCGCAATACGCGCCATTTCCTTACGTGTGATCACTTTATTCCAACCTAGATCACTATCGGAAAAGTCACTACTCTCATATAATTTGTTTTCTTTTGCTACTTTTACAAAAGGCTCATACCACGTAGATGCTCCCTCTGTTTCAACAGGTAGGTTCATAGCCGTAACCACCATTTTCATAAACTCATCTCGTTTAATCGCTTGCTCAGGCTTAAAAACACCTCCTGGATAGCCACTTACATAACCTTTTTCAATCGCAGCGGTAATACTTTTTTTCGCCCAATGTGTATCCTTTACATCTGAAAAGGAGGTCACTTGCTGATTCATTACGTTAGACTCTGGACTACTACTCTCCTGATTGACGTTATCTTTTTCCCCATTCTTTTCTCCACTAGTACGATCCTTGTCTGTCATGTCTTCATTAGTGCTGCTCTTCTCTACCGAAGTATCTAAATTAGTTTTAATTGCTGCCTCATTTTTCTCCACCGTTGTTGTTGACGTCGCGGATGTACCTGCCTTCTCACTATCTAGCGCCTTCACTTCATTCCCATTTCCCCAAAGCGCGCCTCCACTTGCAGCTACCAACGCCATCCCTAAAATAATACTAATCGCCTTTTTATTCATTTCCCTTCTCCTTTAGCATTCAATTTATTATTAAGAGCCCATAAGCTTTGATTAATGTCTTCTCAAAGATTTCATAAAGCTCTTTAAAACGAGATTCTCTTTTCTTTTAAATCCTTTAAATGTAAATCCTCTAAATGCTTTAGATTCTTTAAGTTCTTAAATCTCTTTAATTCCCAAACTATGTACGCTGTTACACAAAGCTGTTTGATTCCACTATAGTTTCATTGATGCCACTTCTATAGCTTTTAATTACCACTTCTATGGTTTCATCTATACCACCTCTAAGCTCTTCCTCCTTTTCTCCTAGGACACCATTCCCATCTATCTATATGTTTTCGACAAAATCTCCCTTTTCACCTCCTTCAATCAGGATAAACTGAGAAATACAGGAATATACGCAAAATAAAAAGCACACCTCTCATCAGGTATATCTAAGTGACATCTTAATGACATCAAATGATACCTCAAATGATTCTGGTGTGCTTCACCAAATCCCAATTTATAACACCTATTCTAAAAGGAACTTACTTTTTAAGCAAGCTTTATTATATTTTTTGTTTCATACCCTTCATGCCAGATGACAAGCAACATAATGATCACCACTAACATGACGTAATGCAGGTCTCTCAAATTGGCATTGTTCAACCGCAAAGGGACACCGTGTATGAAATCTACAACCCGATGGTGGGTTAGCTGGACTTGGAATATCCCCTTTTAAAATAATACGCTCACGCTTCATTTTAGGCTTGGGCATAGGAACCGCGGACAGCAATGCTTTTGTATATGGGTGGAGAGGGCGAAGGAATAAGTCATCTCTACTCCCTGTCTCAACCATCGTACCAAGATACATAACCCCAATTCGGTTACATAAATGTGCAACCACACTTAAATCATGGGAAATAAACAAATAAGCCAAGCCACGTTCGTGCTGAAGCTTACGAAATAAATTAATCATCTGTGCCTGAATGGACACATCTAACGCCGATACTGGTTCATCCGCAATTATGAAGTCTGGATTAAGTGCTAATGCTCTTGCAATCCCAATACGTTGCCTTTGACCTCCAGAAAACTCATGTGGATAACGATCAATATGATACGTAGATAAGCCACAAGCCGCTAGCAATTCTTTTACAATATCTCTCACGTGTACTGGCTCTACCATTCCGTGATCTAATAACGCTTCCCCAATGGCATTCCCAATTCGTACTCTTGGATTTAAGGAACTATAAGGATCTTGAAAAATAAGCTGAAGTCGTGGTCGCAATGTTCGCAGATCCTGTGGTGGTATATTATATAGATCTTGTCCGTCAAAAATAATGTCACCACTCGTTTTCTCTGTTAAACGTACAATACTTCGACCAATCGTACTTTTCCCACTGCCTGACTCTCCCACCAAGCCAAACGTCTCTCCAGGATAAATAGATAGTGAAACATCATCCACTGCCTTTACATGCCCAACCGTTCGATTTAACAAACCTGCTTTGATTGGAAAATACTTTTTAAGGTGCTTAATTTCAAGTAAAGGTTTAGAATAGGAGCTCGTTAAGATACTAGATTGTGGGTTAGATAATGAGTAAGATAGTGAATTCGATAATGAGCTTGATAATGTGTTAGATTTTGAGATAGATTTCAAATTAGATAATGTACTAGATAAGGTATTGGATAAACGACTAGACACCCAGCTTCACCTCCTCATACAACCAGCAGGCCGCCTGTTGGTCTTCATTTATCGTATGTAGCTTTGGAGACTGAGTACGACAGATTGTCATACAAGCGTCACAACGATCGTGAAAATAACAGGATTCTGTTAATGACAACGGATTAGGAACCTGCCCCGGAATACTATATAGCTCCTCAACCATGTCATACATGCTTGGTTTAGATTTTAGAAGTCCCTGAGTATAAGGATGTTTTGGATCTTCAAATAATGCCGTCACCTCTCCATACTCCACCACCTTACCTGCATACATCACAACAACCTCATCCGCCATCTCTGCAACGACACCTAAGTCATGGGTAATCAATAAAATTGACATGCCTAACGATTCCTTTAAATGGGACAACATATCTAAAATTTGTGCTTGAATTGTAACATCTAAGGCGGTAGTTGGTTCATCGGCAATGAGTAGCTTTGGCTCACATGATATCGCGATAGCAATCATAATTCGTTGTAGCATTCCACCACTCAGCTCATGCGGATAAGCATCGAAAATTTGCTCTGGTCTAGAAATTTGCACCTGCTCTATAAGCTCAACTGCTTTTTGCTTTGCCGCCTTTTTGCTTAGTTTTTTGTGCACGATTAAAGGCTCCATAATTTGCTGTCCAATTGTAAGCACAGGGTTAAGTGAAGACATCGGCTCTTGAAAAATCATCGCGATCTCATTACCCCGAATCGCTCTAAGATCATTTTTTGTTAAACGTAATAAATCTTCGCCCTGAAATAAAATACGCCCCTCTACTTTAGCCGCATTGGCATCAAGGAGTCCCATTACAGACATCGCCGTTATGCTTTTTCCGCAACCAGATTCGCCTACAATACATACGATGCGGCCTTCAGGAACCGTTAAACTGACGTCATCAACCGCTTTTATAATTCCTTCCTCTGTATCAAAAGAGGTGCGTAAATGCTGAATTTCAAGCACAGCAGCATCCTGTACTTTTCTGAGATCATTATCCATGTAACTTTCACCTACTTCCTTTGCTTTGGATCTAAAACATCCCTCAGACCATCACCAAAAATATTAATTGCAATAACAGTGGCGAAAATAGATAAGCCAGGTGGAATCCATAGCCAAGGACGCTCCTGAAAGTCAATTAGATTGTTTGCTGTATCAATCATATTCCCCCAGGTTGGTGTAGGCGCAATGACACCTAATCCAAAAAAGCTGAGGACAGATTCCATCAATATAGAACCGCCAATATTTAACGTGGCAATGACGATCAACAACGGGACAATATTAGGTAATAAATGATGAAATAGCTTTCTTCGATCTCGCAATCCTAACACGACCGTTGCTTGCATAAACTCTTGTTCACGTATGCTTAATATTTGACCTCTTACCATTCGAGCAAGCGCTGGCCAACCTACAATACTAAGCATCACCATCACAATATACATCCGATAATCTGTAGGTACCTTCCAATCGGACAGTAAAGCGCCAATAATAAATAACAAAGGTAAGCTTGGAATCGTCATGAGTAAATCCGCCACTCTCATAATGACTTGATCTACAATTCCCCGATAATAACCTGCGATTGCGCCTAAGATTGATCCGATAAATACACTTAACACCATCGAAGCAAGCCCCACCGTCAGAGAAATCCTGCCTGCTTGTAGCACCCGCGTCAGAACATCCCTACCAAGCTTATCCGTCCCTAACCAATGACGTAGACTTGGTGCTTGATTCATGATCGCTAGATTTGTTTTGCCATTGGTATAAGGAGAAAATAAAGGTCCAACAAAGCATGCTAGAAACATAAATAACACAACTGCTAACCCAGACATGGCTAACTTATTTTTTAATAAGCGACGAAAAGCAACACGCCATAGGGATGATTTCGCCTTATGACCTTCAGGTACGTGAGCTTCTGGAGTAGGTGTAGCATATGAAGGGATCATAGTGGCTTTTGTATTTAAATTTGACATGTTCTCCCTTCCCCCTTACAGTTTCACCCGTGGATCAGCGATATGATATAAAACATCTGATAACAATGTACCAATTACAGTTAAAATCGCAATAAACATCGTAAAGCCCATTAACAAGGGATAATCTCGTAGTGAAAAAGAAGACATATAAAGCTGACCAATCCCCGGCCAATTAAAAATTTTTTCGATAATTAAGGAGCCCCCAAACAAGCTAGGCAATTCAAATCCCACTAACGTAATTGCAGGCAATAAAGCATTACGCAAGGCATGGGTAAACAGCACCTTTTTTTCCTTTAACCCCTTCGCTCTTGCAGTCCGAATGTAATCCTGCTTCATTACATCAATCATATTACTGCGAAAATAACGCGTTAAGGAGCCGACACCTAGAAGAACCATAACGATCACTGGGATCGTCATATGCTGAATGATTTCCTTTACATATAACATGCCAGTCGCGTTGCTACCTGTTGTTAACATGCCCCCCGGCGGTAGCCACTTTAAATCCACAGCTAGCATTTTAATGAGAAAAAGTCCGATGAAAAATGAAGGAATTGACATCGCCGCAAAAATTAAAATCATAACTAACGTGTCAAACCAAGAGTATTGCTTATACGCCACAATGACCCCAACCACAACCGCAATCACCCATGTCAAAAAGGTGGCAACTACGGCAAGTAAAAATGAGTTCCAAATATATTCGTTGAATAGCTGTAGCACTGGCTTTTGCTGTGCTAAGGAATAACCAAAGTTACCTTGAAATGCACTTTTCATCCACGTAAAATAACGTTCGATCAAGGGCTTATTCAGCCCATAGATCTCTCTTAGCTCTGCTTTACGCTCAGGACTAAGCTTCATATTTCCACTAACAAAATCCCCTGGAGTTAAAGCGTACAGACTAAAAATCAGCAAAGATGCGGCTAGAAAAATAAGAAGCATATACGAGATGCGCTTAATTAAATAACTACTCATAACAAACTCCTTACTTTCTACTTATTTTAACGTCCAATTCGGAATCGTTTGTGCTAAGCCAGCGACAGGATTGTATTCGACATTTTGAATTCTACCGTTATAGGCAATGACCGCTTTTCTATAGCTGGTAAAAATAACGGGTAAATCCTCATTAGCAATTTTAAACAAATCTCCATATATTTTTTTGCGTTGCTCCATATCGCTTGTTGCCAAAGCTTCATCATATAACTTTTTAAACTCTGGGTTGTTGTATCCTTTAACCTCACCATTCACAAACTGTGTTACGCCGTCACTTGGATCGGATAAAATAGGCGTAGAGAAAGCGGCAAGATCGTAGTCTCCACTTTCTACTTTAGAAATTAACGCATTAAAATCCGCAAAAACCTCCGGCTGAAAATCAATCCCAAGCTCTTTATAATTTTCTCCAGCTAAGGCGATAAAGGTATCTGTATCAGGGCTTTTTCTGCCTAAATAATGAAGCGTTAGTTTTTTCCCATCCTTTGTGCGAATTCCATCTGAGCCTTCCTTCCAGCCCGCTTCGTCTAACAATTCCTTCGCTTTTTTAGGATCATATTTGTAAGGATTGATGCCTTCATCCGTATATGCCCAAGAAATCAAAGAGGATGGAATATTAGCAACTTGCCCCGCACCCTGATTGGCATCGACGTAAATACTTTGACGATCTAGTCCATAGGTAATCGCTTGGCGCACTAATTTATCTTGTAAGGCCTCGTGCTCCAGATTGACTTGAAGGTAACCATAATTACTTGGTGTATACGGCGTAATATTGACATAGCCTAGGCTTTTTAGCTTTTCTAAGTTTTCTGTCGTGGCACTAAAAGAGGCATAATCCACTTCACCGGTTTCTAAATACTGCCAAGTGTCTCCTTCTGATGTTTTATAAATAAACTTCTCCGTTTTTGGTTTCCCTAAATAAAAGTTTTCATTGGCTACAAAACGGACTTCTTGACCTGGAATAAACTTCTCTAGCTTATAAGGTCCATTTCCAAGTGGTTGATCATGTAATTTTTTAATGAATTCCACATGACCTGGTTTATAGTCCGCACCATAATGTGCTTTCGATAAAATTTCGGAGCCTAAGGTTAATAAGGCAATCGCATTAGGTTTTTCAATCGTGACGGAAATCGTCAACGGATCCACAATTTTAATCCCCTCAATTGAAGTGGCTGTGCCTTCCTTGTAGGCTTTAGCCCCTTTGATCCCAATCGTATTTAAAGTAGAATCGCCATCATAGGCTTTATCGTTAATTAAGGTCCAAGTAAAGGCCACATCCTCTGCGGTAAGCTGCGAACCATCACTAAATTTAGAGTCAGGACGGATATGAAATGTATACGTTAATTGGTCATCACTAATTTCCCACTTTTCAGCAGTTGCACCTACTGGAACCCCCTGCTTATCTACAGTAACAAGTGGAGTATACAGCAAACTTGATACGTTGCCATCATAACCACTTTGATGAAAATAAGGCGTAAATGCACCACTAGGGTCAACCAACCCAACAATAATTGTATCTGTACGATTTTTAGCGATAGCAGGAAGCTTAGAGAGATCTGAAGCTTGAATCGGCTCATTAATCGTTACTGCTGTAGTACTTTCTCCGTTGCTTCCCCCTGTGCCAGATGCACGATTACCGCCTTGTCCTGCACCAGAATCTGTTGCATTGTTACTTGAGCAAGCTGTTACTAATACCGCTCCTACAACTAAAACAGCCATCATCCACGACTTTCTTTTTTTCAAAATCATCTCTCCCTCTCCTATCCATACCCTTAATATTCCGACAGAATAACTAAGAATTGTTTTGTTAAGGAATATTATAGAAAGGAAATAAAGTTATGTAAAGGAATAAATATGAAATTAATTATCCTTAATAGTCCACATAAATAAAAATACACCCTCGCATGCTTACTGCGTGAGTGTATTAAACCTTGAACCTTTTTGCTATTTAATTAAGCCTCTACGCCGTCCTTCTTCAACCGCACCCAGACGTGTAGATACCTCTAGCTTCCCAAAAATATTCATCATATGTGTTTTAACGGTAGCCACTGAGATAAATAAATGTGAAGCAATTTCGGCATTCGTACCTCCTTTAGCTAACTCGATTAACACTTCAAGCTCTCGATTCGTTAAAAGCTCTTTACTCATCTGTATATCGGAGTTTTGCTCGATATCCTCTGTCATGCATATCCCCATCACAAGCTGAAGGAACTGTCTTTCCTCCAAGGTGATATTTACTGAACTATCTGCGTTATAGGCAACCAACAGCGGGTAAAGCGTGGCTCGATCCGTAAAAAAAGGCTGTAATATTTTATTTACCCTTGCATAGTGTAAGGCTTCCAGCAAGCAGTTATGAATTAACCTTTTTACATTTTCGCCTTGCCGAACAAGCATTGTGATTTTTAGTATTGCTGCCTCCACAAGTCTTAAATAATTTTGATTTTCCCTTGAAAAGGCGAGGATGTGATCTACACGTTGCAAAGCATGATCATGTTCCCCTTGGTTATGAAGCAATCGAATATAAAATAACTGTGAGGATAAAGAAATTTCTCCCTCAGGCTGTTGTCTATATTGTTCGGTAAACAACGCACTATATTTGGAGTCAAGCTTTCCAATGCTATACAGATGATTTAATAATCGATCAAATTGATTGAAATTTCCAATTCCAGCGTCATTAATAATTTGATTGGCAAGACGCCCCCCATTCTCTTCATCTCCAAAAAGCAGCTCATATTCAACTAAATGGAACCGATAGCTTAACTCTACAACACTAGGGACAATAATCTGTCCTCTTATATGTTGCTTAATTCCCTCTAGTGCAATTGTTGCTTGCTCCTTATCCATCCGTTTAAAGTATACACCGATTAACCCGATAAAATAATTATAGCCAAGTGTATCCATAATCCCTGCAGAATATAGCAACTCTTGGATTTGTCCATACATCATTAAGCTTTGTTCAAGTTGCCCCGTTTCCTCTAATAACTGTGTTTTTGCAGATAAACTATAGTAGTCCAAAAAAACATTGGCTCCCTTGTTATTATTCACTGCATAATCCACAAACTCTAAACACATTTTATATTGATTTTTGCTTAATAAAATATTTGCACTCATGATTAAGAATAACGATTTAGTTACAGGACTAAGCTCAAATCGATTGATTTGCGCCAGAGATAACATGGTAGGGGGTTGATAGTTAGGTTTGCTTTTTCCCAAAAAAGGGAGAAAATATTCTAGTCCTAACAAAACCTCCTCATCTCCATAACGTGCCTCAAGCGCATCACAAAGCTGTATACAGCGCTCAGTATTTAAGCATGTTAAATTATAAATAATACATTGCAAAGAAAGATTAATATTCCCAGTCAAAGGTTCAAGTGGGATTTGGTTAATGTAAGCCCATGTCTCCACTGTTTCGTCCATCAGCCCCAGTAGAGACATCGCTGTACTATAATCTTCAATCACAAATAAATGCTTTAATGCTTCACCATAATCACCTCTTGATGCAAGTAGATGTGATGCTAGCTTATGTAGTCTAATTTGTTCATCCTTTGGCAAGGCAGCAAATTGTATCAATAGGTACTCTCGCAACATGTGATGATAGCGATAAATCCCACCTTCTTCATCGACACACGTAACGAATAAATTTTTAGCAATTAAGCCATTAACCATAACCAGAAAATTTTCTTCACCTGTGAGTACCCTACTCAATTCTTCATCAAAATAAGTTAAAATACAGGTGGTCACGAGGAAATGTTGTTCTTTATCCGTCAGTTTTCTAAAAACTTCGCGGGTTAAATAAGCTGCTGTCACACCATGATCAGTCATGGAGAGCAGGCTTCTACTTTCATGCCCTGCAGCAGCTACAAGCTGAAGTCCACCGATCCAACCCTCTGCAAACTGATTCATTTGCGAAATATCATCATCACTAACATTTAATTGCAACGTATTTGTGAGAAAATCCTGCCCTTCTTCAGCCGAAAAACGTAGCTCATCTCCATTTATAAGCAATAACTCCCCTGAAGCAGCAAGCTCACCTAAATACACGACAGGCTGCTGTCGAGATAACATAAACAGATGCACATTGTCTGGCATTGATTTAATAAAAAAATCTAATGAGGCAATAAGCAGGGGGTTGCTTAACTCATGTACATCATCTAGCACCACATAATAATGTTGTTCACCACACAATTGATTGATGACCATCGCTAACAAATTTTCTACGTTTGCTGTATCAAAATTAGCATGTAAGATAGAGATCAATCGTGACGATTCCTCATCTCCCATAAACTTAGAAATGGCCGCAATAAAATAATGCCAAAAGGAAAAAAGTTGATTATTACTTTCATCCAAAGATAACCACGCGACATTGCCTAATTCATGTTCCTTAATAAAGGAAGACAGCAAGGTGGTTTTCCCCATCCCAGCTGCGCCCATAATATATATAACCCGCATCTCTGAGCAAGCAAGCAATTGCTGGAACAAATGCTTCCTTACGATATAGTTTTTGCGTGGTGCAGGAATTTTTAATTTTGTAGACAACAACACAACACTACGATGGTTTTGATCGCTCATAGTTACCTTCTTTATTATAGATTTACTTATTATTACTTCTGATTGTAGGTTGATCTGTAGCAATTGACAAGATCATCTTCGATGTTATTTTTGTTTAACATACCGCTGTTTTAAATACCAAGTCGCAAACAACAGCAGTCCACCTACTAAAATAATAGCATAGATCAATGACGCAATATGAGCTAACGCTGTACCATGCTCAACATAACCTGCAAACGATAACAGATGCTTTTGAGGCAAAATGGAGACAACCCATGCAATGCCTTTATTGTGCTGATCAAAGGAATAAAAGCTCCCTGCTAAAATAGTGGTTAAAATCATGATACTATTGGCAAGCATCGTTGCATTATCGGGTTTATGAAATAGCGTAAACATCACTAACATTACCGAGATCCCTAACAAACCAATGATAAGAATAAAACCTGCATATTGCAAAAGAGTAAATCCAATATCATACCCGATCAGCTTCATAATGATTAAGCAAAGAAATGCAGGTGTATACATGGTTAAGCAGGTTACTATATGTGCCAATACATATTTCATAACGGAGATTGGTGAACAAGCAATACGTTTCAGCATACCTTGTTCTTTATCTTCTGAAAATGTAAACAAAAACAAGCTTGAAGCCATAAGCAAAAACATCATTAAAAAACCGATAATATTGGCACCTATTCCGCGATCTGACGATACAGAAACTGAGGAGCGGTCTAAATTTTTTTCACTTAATAAGCGTATAAGCAAAGATTTAAATTCGGCGTTTTTTATACTTTCAATCTCAAAGGTTTTGTCCTGGTTCTGCCACACATAAGCATCATACTTATGCTTCATCAGTTCTGAATAAGGTGGCTTCTCCTTCATTACGTCTATTTTTAAATACGGGGATTGTACAGGTGCTTTTGTTTCACTTGTAACAAATACGATATGCCCCTTTGTTTCCTGTAAGCCTGTCATATAAACAGCAAGTATAATCGATAAAATCATTAAGACTGCCATGATTATAATGCTGCCTTTTCTTTCAAGCATACGAATGTAATTATTTTTAATTACTGTCAGCATACATAATCCTCCGTTCTAAAACATTTCTCACAGCCATATACCAGCACAGCAGAAATTAAAATACTTATCCCAAAAACAGGCCAAAACAAGTTAAAATCAGCATCAAATATAACCATAAAAAAAGCATCAACAATCCACTTTATCGGTGATAATTTAGATACCCAAGCAATGGAAGGTCCCATACTTTCCAATGAAAAAAATACTCCACCTAAAAAGGCGAGAATACTAAGCACATTACTCAGTAACGTACTTGCAATTTCCTCTGTTCTAAACACACAGCAGAAAAAAATTCCTAAAGCACTTGTTGCAAATTCGAGGGGCACCATGAGTAACAAAACATACCCAAAATACTGTCCTCCAAAATTCAAATTCATTGTAAACATAAGCAACAATACAACAAGTAAATGACAAATATAATTGAATACAAACGAAGATAAAATTTTAGAAAAATAAATTGCTGATTTTCCCACTGGTGAGTGAATAATGCGTAAATTAGGTCTTTTAATATCCCGCTCCATAAAGCTGTTTGTTGCTGTCATTGCCCCATTAAAAATCGAAAATACAAGTATACTAATCCCATAATAGTTATAAGAAGCGATCGGATCTGCATAAGCCCCCTCAGATAAAAAACCAAAAATTAAAACAATCAGTAAAAAAAAGATCGTATTGAAGCCAATCAGCACAACATTTTTACTATTATTGCTTAAATCCATTTTGAAAATTTGTGCAAAACTATACATCTATTTTCCCTCCTTACACTTATCCTTTATCATCATGAATAATTACGACAGCTACCAACTGTATCTACATGAATTAACTTTTAATCACGTAGCTTACGTCCAGTTAACTTAAGGAATACAGTCTCAAGGCTTGCTACCTCACTTGCAATATTAACAATTCGCACCTTCTGATCAACCAGCAAAGAGATAATGCGATCTAAATTCTCAACATCTCTAAGTGTCACAACTTTAATGTATCCCTCATCAACCTGGATAGACTTCACGCCTTCGATGTGGAAAAGTGATGCTTCATTTAAATTTTGAATATTTTCCGCTTCAATATAATAGCTTTTTTCATGTTGAATGCTTTCTTTTAATGCTTCTTTAGTACCTTCTGCGATCATTGCACCATGATCCATAATAATAATTCGAGTGGAAATCGCTTCAACTTCCTCCATATAGTGCGTGGTGTAAATGACTGTCATACCTTTATCTCTCAGCTGCTTAATCGTATCTAAAATGTGATTACGTGATTGAGGATCAATCCCAACGGTCGGTTCATCCATAATAACAAGCTTAGGTGAATGGGCAATTGCACAAGCGATGTTTAATCTTCTTTTCATCCCACCAGAAAAAGTCTTCACTTTATCCTTCCTCCGGTCTACCAGTCCTGCGAATTCCAATGCCTTTTCAACTGCATTAGATAATTGTTTTCCTTTTAAACCATATAATGAAGCAAAAAAACGCACATTGCGTTCGGCAGATAGCTGCTCATATAATGCAATCTCCTGCGGAACAACCCCTAATTGCTGTTTATAGCTACGTAATGTCTTCTCAATCGGTTGTCCTTCATATTGAATCTCACCTTGATCCTTTTGTAAGGAGGCGGTTAGAATGTTGATCGTTGTACTTTTCCCTGCACCATTGGGACCCAGAAAACACAAAATTTCACCTTGCTCTATTTCAAAGCTAATCCCCTTTAAAACTTCTTTTTCTTTAAACGACTTCTTCAGCTGTTTCACTTCAAGTAACTTTGTCATGTCTATCATCTCCTTATACATATCCTACCTCTAAGCCTAAATAAAAAAATCATCCTTTCGGTTGAACGAGTAGGATGATTTTTTTCTAGCTATATATTTAGTTTTTCACCACAAATGAAACTTCGGTACCTTCACCAAGCGTACTGCGGATTTCTAGACCAGAGCCAAATTGACGCTTCAACCTTAGATCTGTATTAAGCAAACCAACACCTGAACTCGTATCCACCCTTTTTTGTTGAAGCCGCATCAGTATCTCCTCAGACATGCCCACACCATCATCAATGACTGAAATTTTAGTATAGGCTGGAAAACGTTGAATTGAAATCATAATGGTGCCCCCTTCTACTCGTTTCATAATGCCGTGGCGAATCGCATTTTCAACTAAAGGTTGTATCGTGAAAAGAGGCAGCTGCAAATTAGGAACACTGTCTATATCCCACTCGACATGAAGTCGTTCTCCAAAGCGCTCCGCTTCAATATACAAATAGGAACGCACAATATTTAATTCATCTTCAACATTACTTAATTGATCAATATTTTGAATTTTAAAACGATCATGCAAAAATTCGCTAAATACCTCTAATAAATCTCGCATACGATCTAGATCAATTTCACTTAAAGCCGCCACTGCATTTAACGTATTAAATAAAAAGTGGGGTTGAATTTGTGCTTGTAGCCATGCTGACTCCATTTTTAGTCGCTCCCTTGCTGATCGTCGCACCTCAGTTAAGGCTCGAACTCTAGACCTTAGCTCCAAGGATTCAACGGGCTTGGTTACATAATCATTGGCCCCTGACTTAAACCCTTTCTCAATATCATCAGGATGACTTCTCGCGGTTAATAATAAAATGGGAAGCTCTGCTAAAGTAAAACGCTCGCGTATTTTACGGGTTAATGTATAACCTGACATTTTAGGCATCATCACATCTGAAATAACTAGATCCCATTCCTGTTGATCCATATATTCTAACGCCTGCTCACCACTGGTAACAGAGGTAATAGAGTAATTCTCTAACGATAAGATGGCTTCTAGTACCTTTAAATTAATGACATCATCATCTACAATCAATATTCTAGATATAGCTGTATCTTCTTGAAAGTTAGTTTGTGAGCCTTCATCTGATTTCTCTTCTAAATTTCCGACTAAAAATTGATTAGTATCTAGGTCGCTTGCAACAGCAGCTAGCTTCATTACTTCTTGGGTCTGGACCTCTCTATTTTGTGCCAAATCTAAAGTAAATGTAAATGTGGACCCCTCTCCAACTGTAGAATGAACCTCCAATGTTCCTCCATGCAGCTCCACCAACTGCTTGCTGATTCCTAGGCCCAATCCAAAGCCACCTTCAAGCTTAGCCCGCTCTGAGCTTGCTTGCTCATACGGCTCAAAGACTCGTTGTAGCGTATAAAAGTCCATCCCAATCCCTGTATCCTGTATAGTGATGTGAGCTTTCCCTTCTCGCACTACTGCTTGAATCGAAATCTCACCAGCATCAGTGTACTTTAATGCATTTTGCAATAAATTAAATACGATTTGCGTCACCCGATTTTCATCTGCGTACACGAGCGGAAAGTCGTCAGCGATTGCGTTGACAAGCTTAATCTCTTTTCCAGCTTTCATATATAAAAGCATATCTATTACACCTGTTGTAACAGATTGAATCGAGGTGGGACTAAAATGTAGACGTGGTGTACTTTCTTTTAATGATACAGCAAATAACAAATCGTTTAACATTAAGGACATTCTGCGTCCTACACTCAACACCATTTCTAGCTCTTTTATACTTTTTTCATTTAAAACTTCACTTTCCCGCTCTAAAACCGTTTGAGAAATATTTAATATTCCGTGTAATGGATTACGCAATTCATGTGAGGTGTTCGCTAAAAATTGATCTTTAAGCTTATTGGCCTTTTGAAGCTTGATATTCAACTTTCTCGCCTCTAAACTTACCTTAAAATAGTTTCTAAACCATACACTGGAAAGACACATGGTCGAAATAATGAGATCAAACGGATAATAAAGTATTTTAACTCCATTGAAAAGAAAGATTCCGTACCATATTGTATTGTTTACTAATGCAAGCAAGGATAATACCATCAACAAGATATGATAAACATCGTTAAATTTAATTTGAAACATAATGATTATAACTGAGGTTACAACAACAATACCAAGTACTAAGAAATAAGGTTGAAAAATTACCCCCCAGGCTATGGGAGCAAATAAAACAATGAATCCATATATGAAACAACATCCAATACAGACGAAATACCATTTACGCCACTTTGCTAGAATTCGATCTTCAACACATTTCAGCAAAATAAACGAAAACATGCAAATTGAAAGCTGTGTAAGCCTAAAGCTCAAATCATAGTTAATTGGAAACCAATAATTCAGCAATTTATCTTCACTACTAATTAATGTGGTAAATATGCTCGTTAGTGCTAACAAGGAGAGATACAGTAGACGCTTATCCCTTTCGCCAACAAGATAAATAACTATTGCATAGATTGCATGAATAAGAAAGACGAATGAAACAAGCTGCTGCATTGTTACAGACAGATGAATCTCTTTATCTACCTGCGACTCTGACCCAAACTTCATAGAACGAACAATCCCACCAGACCTAGGGTCCTTAAAGTTAGCGACTTGAATAACAAGATCAATGACACCCTCTTGATTAGGTCTTAAAGAAACAGTGACTGGTGTATTTTCCGCAGTGTATGCATTTAAGCTTGTTGCTGGATTGCCCAATTTAAATAATAGAACCCCATTTGCATATAGTTCAGAAGCACTTCGAATACTCGTTATACGTAACCGATAGGTTATGTCTTGATCTGGATCTACTACTATTTTGAGACGATAAGAGCCATACCCATAAGGAGTTGTTTTTCCTTGTTCTAAATATGAGTTCCATCCCCCCGGTACGGGAATAAGTTCGGACTTTATTTGCTCTTTCTTGGATTCCTTAGATTGCTTATTATTTTCTCTATCTATTAGCCATGTATTCGCATAAAACTCCCAGTCTCCATCAAGCCCAATTGTTTGTTCATTCCATTTCGTCCATTGTCGCAAATCTAGTTGTCCATCAACAGCGTAGGGCTGCTCCGTATGATTAAAAATATTAAACCACAGTAAACGTGCCCCTGTAAGTATAATAAGAAAGAGTACAATAATACCCGTTATTTTTATAAATTGATTTTTTTTTAGCTTGGACAAAACCATTAGCTCCTTAAAAAATTAATTTCTAGCATTATGTATATCTCTGTTAATATACTGAATGCTTTTTATAAATTCAACATCAGCATTGTAATCTACTTAAAACATAGTAAAATTAAACTACTTACTTATAGGAGTGAACAGTGATGTTTTTTGCGCTTTTTGGGATCGCTATCGGGATTGGCTTGGCCATGCAGACAGCGGTGAATTCTCAGCTTAGAAAATTTGTCATCTCACCATTTTTAGCCTCCATGATTTCGTTTGCCATTGGTTGTATATTTCTCACCGCTGCTACCCTTCTTAATGGCTCTTCCTTGGGTGTCCCCCTTCATGTATTCACAGATGAACCACTATGGATCTGGATAGGCGGCTTACTTGGTGTTGTTGCCTTAACGACAAACATTCTTTTATTTCCAAAGCTAGGTAGTGTACAAACGTCAGTTATGCCTATATTAGGTATGATTATGATGAGTATGGTTATCGATCATTTTGGATTTTTCCGTTCCCCCAAACAACCATTTAGTATGAATCGAGTATGGGGTGTAATTTTAGTACTATTAGGTGTGTTTCTGGCAGTTGCCCTCGGGGAAATTTTGCAGTATCGCCGTTACAAACAGCTAGTGAAGGAACAAGCTACTAAACCAGAAAAAACTAGTATAAATTCTAGATCTGAATCAGGTCAATGGTTATGGCGGTTTATCGGTATAGGCTCTGGCATGCTCATGGCAACTCAAGCTGCGATTAATGGACAATTAGGAAAGGTGCTCCACTCGCCCATTCACGCCGCCTTTATTTCCTTTTTTGTAGGACTCGTGATACTCATCTTTATTGTATTGATCAAGGATCGATCAATGACTAATTTGGTACAGCCTATTAAGCTATCCGCTCCATGGTGGGTATGGATTGGCGGCATTTTAGGCGCGGTTTATGTACTTGGCAATGCCTTTCTTGTTGGTGAAATTGGAACAGGGCAAACTGTGATGCTTGCTTTATTTGGACAAATTACAGGTAGCTTGCTCGTAGAACAATTTGGACTACTGAGATCGAATCGAATTAAAGTGAGACCAATTCAGATTTTGGGGCTGATTATCATGTTATCAGGTGTGTTTTTAATTAAAATGTTATAAAAAATAGGAGCGCTAATGCGACTCCCTTTATTTTTTTGCATTTTAAATTTAACTCCTGTTATTCAAGACAGCTGTGTATAACGCTACTGTTCTCTATTCAGCTTCCTTCCTCTTCCATGCGGTATGCAGGTGGGTGTGCCAAATAACGGGTCTACAGCAATATCACACTCCATCTGAAAAACCTTTCGTACGAGGTCACGAGTAATAATATCCTCCGGCTTACCTTCTGCATAGATCGACTTGTTGTGCACCGCCACGATATGATGTGCGTAGCGGCACGCCAGATTCAGGTCGTGCAATACCATAACAATGGTACGGCCTTCGCGTTCGTTCAGTTCAAACAACAGATCAAGAATTTCGATCTGATGGGTCATATCCAAATATGTCGTAGGCTCATCCAGCAACAACGTTTCCGTACCCTGCGCTAGTGTCATCGCGATCCATGCACGCTGACGCTGACCTCCGGACAGAGCATCTATCGGCCGATCAGCTAGTGCCGTAAGATGTGTAGACTCCAGAGCCAGCTCTACCATACGCTCATCCTTACGCGACCACTGTTTAAGCCAGGTCTGATGTGGATAGCGGCCTTGGCGAACTAGCTGGCTCACCGTCAGACCTTCAGGTGCTGTCGGCCCTTGCGGCAAAATGGACATGCGTCTTGAAATTTCTTTGGTGGGTAGCTTCGCAATCTCTTCTCCATCTAGCAGCACTGTACCCGCGTTGGATTTCAGCAGTCTTGCCATCGTTCGCAGCAGTGTGGATTTGCCGCAGCCATTGCTACCGATCAGAACCGTAATTTCTCCCTTGGGGATGTTCAGGTTCAGGTTTTCAATAATGGGATCTGCTCCATAGGAGATTGTAAGCTCCTTGGCTTCCAGAATACTCACGTCTCTCTCCTCCTTTAATATTGGTTCCGATTCTTAAACAGCAGATACAGAAAAAACGGAGCGCCTATACCTGCGGTAAATACTCCGGCAGGAACATCAAGCGGTAGAAATGCTGTTCGGGCGATCAGATCGGCTGCACATACCAGCAAAGCACCAACAAATCCTGACACCAGCAACAAACTGCCAAACATCCTCCCCACCAGCTTCCTTGCAATATGCGGAGCGATCAGACCTACAAACCCGATCGTACCCGCCACGGATACAGCGATACCCGCAAGCAGCACACTACATAACAGCAGAGCCGAACGATGTCTTTCTACAGTCACGCCAAGCCCCGTGGCAAGGTCATCCCCAAATTCCTGAGCATTTAGACTCCGGGCGAGCAATATGGCGAGAGGCATAACGATGACAATGACCGGCAATATCGTTTGAATATCTGTCCATGTTGCCCCGTAGATGCTGCCTGTCAGCCAGATATAGGCCTGACTTGCCGTATAGAACGGACTCAAGATGAGCATAAAGGTCGTACCCGCCCCCGTAATGGCCGATACCCCGATACCGATGAGCACAAGCCGGATCGGGCTGACTCCTTTTTTCCAGGCAAGCACATAAATAATTAATGCTGTTACCATCGCACCGATGACAGCAAACAGTGGCAGCATCTTAATACTTACGGCTCCACCCAATAACGTTACAAAGCCTACAGCAGCTACCGCAGCACCACCCGTTATGCCAATGACATCTGGTGAAGCCAGCGGATTACGAATAATACCTTGCAGCAGTGCACCCGACATGCCAAGTGCCGCCCCAACAAGCAGGGATAACAATACACGCGGAAGCCGGAGTGTCAGCACCACGAAGTCATGCTCCCCTCCATTCCATCCAAATATGGTTCTAATGACATCCAGTGGAGAAATAAAGTCACTGCCCAGACTTGTTCCGACCACCCCGGTTGCCAGAAATAGAATTATACATATAGCGATGACAAGCATTGATTTACGTTCAATTTGCATGGAAATCGTATCTCTTTTATTGCGATACGTCAGCAGCTTCTTCATATCTTCCTCACCCCCTTGCGGGCAATGTATACGAAGAAGGGTCCGCCGATCAATGCAGTCATCACACCAAGCGGAACTTCCTGCGGCATAATAACCAGCCTGGCTACCACATCAGCAGACATTAGCAGAGTGGCTCCCCCGACGAAGCAATACGGTACAAGCCAGCGATAGTCATTGCCAACAAATGCACGCATAATATGGGGCACAACCAGACCCACCAGACCAATGGAACCGGCTACTGCAACAGAACCACCTGCGAGTAGTACAGTAATCACTCCCATCAGCACTTTGACCAATAGCACATTCTGTCCCATACCTTTGGCGATGTCATCTCCCGTTAACAGAAGATTGATTGCTCGGCCCATAAAAAGTGAAACCAGTGCAGCCGCTGCCATGTATGGCAGTACTGGATATAACATATCAAGTGTTCGTCCACTTACCGAACCGGCAAGCCAGAACAATACATCCTGCAATCCTGTGCTGTCCAGCACCAGAATCGCTTGTGTAAAGGAGGCAAACAAGGCTGAGATGGCGGTGCCTGCCAATACAATCTTGATTGGTGTAAGTCCATCACGCCCTAGGGAACCAAGGCCATATACAATCGCTGCGGAAATGGCTGCTCCCGCGAACCCAAACCACATCATCGCTGTCAAGGAAGACACAGATAGTACAACGACAGCAATAACAATAAAGAAAATGGCACCTGAATTAATCCCGAATACACTCGGAGATGCCAGTGGATTACGTGTCAGCGCCTGCATCAGTCCGCCTGCCACAGCAAGGCTTGCGCCCACAACAGCAGCAATAATGGTACGTGGTAATCGTTCCGACAGAAGTACCACATGTTTTACCGAGGTTTCATCGTAGGACAGCCAGGCATCCCACGCCATGTGAAACGTGATAGGTGTGCGGCCCAGAATCATACTGGCGATCGCTGCGAGAAGCATAAGTATGAATAAACCGATCAGCCCATATATTTTGGCACTCGCCTTGGTAAAAAGGGGAAGCATAAACTCACTCTTTCATCTGTAAAATAAAAAAGGACCTGCACGCCCATACACTTCGTTCACGAATGTCTTGGTGCATGGCAGGTCCTGCTCCTGTTATTATTTATTCAAATTGAACAGCTGGTATAGATCGTCCAGCATCATATTAGCCGACGTGTATCCACCCGCCATATTCCAGGCAACCTCATCCACCTGGTACATCTGTTTGTTTTTCACAGCATCGAGGTTTTTCCACAATGGACTGCTGGTCCAATCTTGATAGTTTTTCTCAATTGCGGCTGTATCGGTTCCCGAATTAAAATTAAAGATCGTGTCTGCATTCATATCTGGAATGGCCTCTTTGGATGTCAGTTCAACACCCCAGGTATCTGCATCATGTCCCGTCGGTCTTGTAAAGCCAAGCTCCTTCAGAATTTTCCCTGCGTAACCCATGTAAAAAATACGAACCTGATCCGCTCTGAAGTTAGTAATGGTCGCTTCAATTGGCAGGCGGTCACCCATCTTTTCTTTGAAATCCGCTACGCGCGTTTCCCAATTCGTGAGCAGCTTGTCGGATTCCTCCATCTTGTTCATCGCTTCCCCAGAAAGCTTCAACGTTTCTTTCCAATCAAACAGCGTTTCGGTTACTACCGTTGGTGCGATCTGGGACAGCTGATCATAGATTTCTTCGTGTCTGATCTTGGTTGCGATAATCAAATCAGGCTTGAGTTTGTTGATCTCCTCCAGATTTGGCTGTGATTCCTGGCCTACTTGCGGCACACCGTCCAAGTCTTTACGGAGATATTCATAGACCGGCTGCTGAACCCATGATTCAACGACACCCGCCGGTTTCACGCCAAGGGCTACGACAATATCATTCGCACCCTGGAACAAAGTTACGATCTTCTGTGGAGTTCCTGTAATTTTGGTTTCGCCCATAGCATGTTTGATCACTCGTGCCTCATCTGCTGCTTTTGTAGCGGTATTTGTGGTGCCCGAACTTCCTCCTGAAGCACAACCGGCCAGCAGCGAAATCATCAAAATTAACGCTGCATAAATATGTATATTTTTCTTAAACTTAAGCATTAAACTTAGCTCCTCTTTTTTCTAATTGATATTGAATCTCATTATCAATTGTATTGTAAAGGAGATTTTCATTTTATACAAGCATTTATTTGAAAAAATAGCTACCAGCTCGTTTCATGTCCTTCTTCCATTCTGCAATGATGGTAAGAGCACCTTCCTTAGATGATTGCTGTTTTAGGCGACAGCTTCATCTTAAGGGAGTGCTCATTTTATTTCAAATATCAAATTTAAGGGAATACAGGAATGCTTCTATAAGAAATATTTATATCAGATTTCTAACTCTCTCATTTTAGCTGTAACAAGATCAATATGTTTCTCTACAGTTCCCTTACTAGCTTTAGGCAAACGAAGCTCATCAACAATACGACCATCCAACATAAATAAAACTCGCTCTGTACGAGCCGCCACCTTAATGTCATGAGTAACAAGCACAATTGTTGTTCCTTCTGCATGAATATCATTAAAAAGATCCATAATTTCATTTGCTGATTTAGAGTTTAATGCCCCTGTAGGTTCGTCCCCAAAAATTACTTTAGGCTCACTCATCAATGCACGACAAATACCTACACGTTGAAGTTGCCCTCCTGAAACCTCTGTCACTGCACGTTTAGCTAAAGCTTCTATTCCTGTTTTGTGCATAAGATTTCTTGCTCGCTTTGTTAACTGCTCAAGCTGCTTTCGATTATTAAGCATCGAGGGCAAAATAATATTGTCAAATACATTCAAATTTTTTAATAAGGTGGGTTGCTGAAACACAAACCCCATCTTGGTCCGACGTAAATCCGCTCGCTCATCCTCATGAAAGGACGCCAAGTCTTTACCATTAAAAATAACAGCGCCCTCATCTATGTGATCCATTCCACTTAACGCATACATCAAGGTAGACTTTCCTGAACCTGAAGGCCCCATAATCGCTACAAATTCACCCTCATAAATATCAACTGAAATATGATCCAGCACCCTGCTTCTTTCATTGCCTACACCTAAATACTTTACGATCCCATTTGCAGCCAACAGCTTTTCCATAAGCTACTCCTTTATATTTTCATAGATTTTGATTTTGTTAACATCTGAAGCGCCAAGCAACGTTGCAATAAACACTGCAATAATGAGGAGTAACGGACTTATCACATAAGCGATAAAAGGCGAAACTTCAAATTGAAATGAGCTAGCTCCAAATGAAGATAAAATCCCTCCCACCACAAATGCGCCTACATAATTAGCAAGAAATACGCCAAGGATTAATGCGATCAATGCAACAAGGATGGAACGAGAAAAATATTGCTTCATAACATCATCATTTCTAAAGCCAAGTGCTTTCATCACGCCAATGGAAAACCGATCTTTTGCCACTAGCATTTTAGTGAACAGCAATGTAATTAGCATGGTTAAAATTAGAGCAATTCCCGCTGCTACATAAGATGCTAACTTGATAGAGGTTATCGTTGAACCAAAGGTTTGTGCTTTAAAATCATCTATACCTGTCATTTTGGCAAAAGGAAAGGGTTCAGAATATTGATTTACCTTATCAGCAACAACTATAGAATCTTTGAGCTGAGCATACATAATGCTCCAGATTGTACTTGCTGACTCATCGGTAAAGGTCGCCTTTGCTGTTTTCCCACCATTTGTTATATCAGAATAAATTCCACTAACCTTAAAGGATTTAAATATCCCTTGCTGTTTTATCGTCATTGAATCTCCAACTTTTTTTCCAAGCTCTTGTGACAGTAATAATGAAAGGGCAATCTCATCTTCGAGCTTAGGCGCCGCGCCTTCACTGTAGCTTAAAGGGAAGATATGATGATTGCCTAATTCAATCTTGATCAATTCCTCTGACCCATTTTCACGCTTTATCATAAATGATTTCGTATGAAAAATAGCATACTTTTGGATGTCAGAATCATTTCTTAGTGTTTGTTCAAGCTGCATCTCTTGACTACGTGTTTGATCACCCTGAGGAATATCTATACGCAGATCACTTTTCCCAATTCCCATATAACGTATAAAGTTATCTGATGAAATTGTATGATATAAGTGATGAGGAACAAGCATTATAAAGGTAGACATCATTAAAACAATGAGCATGGTGATATACATCTTTTTCCTTAATAAAACATCCTTAAAGCCTAAAAATAGATTCGTATTAAGCCACTTGCTGCTGCCCAAATTAAATCGTTTGCTCCCTGCTCCAGCACCCTGTGCTGCCCCGTAACGTAATGCCTCTGTTGCCGATATTTGACGGAAGCGTCTCAGGACAAAACTTACATACATCGTAACCAAAATAAAAATGATCAAAATTCCAATTAAACCTATAACTACGCTGAAAATGGAATCCTCGACTTCACCCATATACAAACGTATATTTTGCAGCAATAATCCCTTACATAAATACGAAATGGTGAAACCAAGCATACATCCTATTCCTGCCATTACAGTATAGGGAATCAAGTATATTTTTTTAATGCTAGCGGCTCGAAATCCAATCGCCTTCATCACACCAATATCGCGATATTCATCCTCCATTTTTGCTAGCAACGTAAAACGAATACACATCATTGCGATGATCACCACGAGCAAACTAACAAGTAAAATAACCGCAATCATCAGCCCATCCGAAATCGCATTTAGCATTTTAAAAAGTGAGTAGGTGAGCGTTGGTCCATTCGCTTCAAGTCCTGCTGTCGTATATGCAGTCTGAAATGAACCTAGCTTAGATAGATCATTTAATCTAAATTCAATCAAATATTGCAGCGTGCCTTCGGCTTTTGTTTTTAGTTGAGCATAATCATTTTCACTAATTAGGAAGCGTTTAGAAGATGCTAATAAGGAGTTCATTTGAGAATCTCGTAAAAACCCAGCAATATTGAATGACTGCCCATTTACAACTATACTTTCACCAATTTGAGCGCTGTTATCCTTCATATAGTTCACTGGAACGTAGATTTCCCCATCCTTAGCATGGATCACTTCACCATCTAAATTGAGAAGAAAATCAAAATGCTTGCTTTGTGTAACAAAGCCATGGTCCTGAACACTATCTGCAAGTGACTTTCCGCCCATCATAATTGCCGTATTATCGATCTGTAAAAACTCTAGTATTTGATATTCATCAACCTCAGCTTGGCTTTTTGCGAATTGTTCAAGTCGCTGTGACTCTAAGTTCCCAGTATGCATTTGTAAAAAATGTGGCGTCTTCGCCTTAGACATTAGGACATCAATAGAGCTTGATAAATGAACGGTAAGCATAGATGCCAATGAAACCAGCATTGCCGCAGCCGCAATAAACAAAATCAGGATCAATGACATCCATTTATTTTTGACGATATCATTTTGGACTATTTTTCGATACATCAGAACCCCCTGCCCCAGCTTCACAACCGATTTAAATTAGTAAAATTATCTATAGAATTTAAGATTTAAAAACCTTCATTAATGTTCCTCTGCAGCCATAACAGAAATGACGGACAGTAAGCTCCCACTCGGTGCTCCTAGCAATCGCTCAGTATTAAAAGCAAAGGCCTCTAGACGTGATAAACGGATTTCATCATTCATTTCAATCATGTGGAGATCAAAAATCGTATTTAAATATATAAGTAACATTTCCATACATTCATAGGGATACGGGGTTGAAAATAATTGCTGTTCAATCCCTTCTTCAATAATTTCACTTAAAATGGGTGGAACATCTCGTATGATCACTTTTTGTATTTTTTGATGCATAAGTGCATTTTGAGGCTGATGAATATGCTCCATAATTTGCCCTGCACCATGATCACTTATATTTAGCGCCATCACAACGGACATGATGCGTTCATACACAGGAATACTTTTATTTGAAGCCGCCTTTTTAGCTGCTTGAAGTAATAGGGTGTTATAACGTTCAATAAGCGCATCCATAATATCTTCTTTGGATTTAAAATGGTAATACAATGTCCCTCGTGCAATCCCAACCTTGGCTAAAATATCGTTTGTACTCGTACCATCAAAACCTTTTTCACTAAATAGCTCATCCGCTGCATCTAAAATTTCATTTCTTCGTTCTTCGGCTTGTTTAACTACTCTCATTTGTTTTTCCTCCAAACGTACAGATATACTATTCCATATCTATAGACTATATAATAATTCATGCTAATAGACCGACTGTCTGTCTATTGATAAAATAACATAATTCTACTTTGTTATCAAGATGAACTTACTATAATTTTTATCGCTGTAAAACTGTTTTTCTTAATATATAATTACTTATAAAATTCGTTTATACACAAGGAGTTCATATGAAAAAAAGAGCTATGACTAGTATTTGGATTATGTTTTCTATATTTATAATTATTTTTATAGTGAGCTTATTTGTCACCTCGAATCTTAATCCATCTCAAAGAGTTTGGATCTTATTAGATCTATGGTCTATCTTACTTGCTACGATATTGCTAATAAAATATAAATTACCACCAACAAAGCAAATTTGTACTTCCGCTATTTTAGCTTTACTTGTGTCATTTGCTTACATAAATACTCCAACGGCCTTATTTTCTGGGGTTAAAGGTTTTATACTTACATTTATTGTTTCTTTATCTATTTTCAGTACGTTGTCTAACATGTCAAAAAACAAACTATTTATACTACGAAATCGCAATAAAAAAGAGATTGGAGTTAGTATTTCCATTGGAATTTTGTTTGGAGCGGTGTGGGGAGGCGTTAATTATATTTTAATGCTTTCAAATCAACAACCTGAATTTCATCTTTCAATTAATCACTTTTTATTATCATTAAGCCCCGCGATTTATGAGGAACTGGTATGTAGAACTTTATATTTTGTGTTTTGTTTACATTTACTTCAGGGGCAATCACCAACAAAATGGCAACAATTCACCTGTTGGTTTATGATGGTTGTCCCTCATGTAATGCCCCACACTCCAAGTAGTTTTTTACAGGGCGGACCGATTGGAGGAATCATTACAACACTGCTATATATTGTTATTTTTGGTTTGCCCTTTGCGATCCTGCAAAGAAAACGTGATGTTACCTCAGCAATGATTGGCCACGGACTTGTTGATACCATTCGCTTTAGTTTTTTTGGGCTTCCATTTTGATGACACCTCAAGTAAAATAAGGAACTTAATTAGTATAAAAAAAGGGTGTCACCTACCCAAGCTGTCACTTGGTTTGGGACATCCTTTTTAACTCGATAAAACCACTAATTCTTTTCTAGATCAAACTTAAGCATTTAAATCTGTTATCGCTGGAATGCTGATTTCCTTCACACAAGCAACAGGTGACAAGCTTACAATACACTTCACGATTGCCACAATATCCTGTACTGGAATACGTGTGCCATCATATTGTGCAATTGCTTTATCGATGCCCTCTTCATAAGGAATTTCAGCTGCTAGCTCACCAGGGTGAATACAAGTCACCGCGATTCTATCCTTACGCACATGCTCACGCAAGGCATGAGCAATCCCCCGTAAGCCAAATTTCGATGCCACAAAGGATACTTGAGGGTTATTTGTATTATCTAAAGCGGCGGTTGAGCCGATTAAAATAATTTTCCCTGCCTCTGATTTGCGAACGTTTGGTAATAAGGCTTGAATACATGTAATGGTAGATGTCATGTTAACATGAATAAGGTTTGCAATGTCAGCAGGCTCATCTAAGTCAAAACTATAATGCGCCTCAAACCCTTCTTTTTCCCAAATGCCTACATTATATATAACCACATCAATTGGTAAATCTTTCACTGCCTCAACCACTTGCTGATAAGCATTGGGCTGTGCTAAATCTGCCGAAATCCAATGTCGTGAAACACCATCATCTAATAATATACTTGCAGGTTTACTTCTAGACACGATCCATACCTGATCGCCTTGCTCAGGAGCCCCCTTTACAAAGGCATCCCCAAGCCCTTTGCTTGCGCCAAAAATGATATAATTTCTCATCCTTTAAACCCTCCTATTTTAAATCTATCGAAACAAAATGTTTATGACTCTAGCTCACTTTCTACGATTGTACATAGCTCCCAAGGAATCCATTCAGCTAGCCAGACCTCATTTCCTGCATAATAAAACGGAATTCCTTCCGCTCTAGCCTTCATGGTATCAATTTTAAGTATAACTAGCTTCCCTCGACGACTTCCTGCTAACGCTGCAAACTCAGTGCTTTCAGACAAATGCACATATTGTCTACCTACTGGGTCTAACCCTTCTGCCATAATAAAAGGTAAGGCTTGCTCGTTTGTACCATGATAGAGTGTATCTGGTGGATTATCGGCAATGTACTCTATTTTTTGATAGCTATGCCCATACCTAGCTCTAATTCTACCATTTTTGATTTCAAAGCGTTGCTTATCTGAATTACGAACTACCCGTTCTATATCCGTTAGCTTAACCTTTTCCCAACCTGGTAAGCTTTGAATCACTCGCAGGAGGTCATCAACATGACAAGAGCCGTCGCTAGCATCCAATTCAAGCCCAGACTGCTCTGGCTTATGTCGGAGCATTTTAGACATGATTTTGCTTAGCTTCACATCTTCTGTTTGTTTCTTCATGGAGTTTCCCCCCTTATGTATTGATTGTATCCTACAATATTTATATATAGTTTTATACTAAAAGAATAACCTTGAATCACTCTTACTAGGAGGAATCCAAGGTTATTATACATATTTATCTACATTAACTTAATCTTTAACAGGTATCCAACCTGGAGTATTTTTCATAATCGTCCATAGTGGATCGGGAATGACTAGCTCTTTTTGTGCAGACAGGTCGAGTTTAGTTTCAATTTCCTGCGCGCGTCCTTCGGCAATTTTTTGTACAAAATCCGGTTCGATCAAAAGTGGACGCCCAAGCGCCGCAAGGCTAATTCCACTATCTAAACTCTTAAGTGCTTCGTCAGCCGTATTTAAAGAACCCACACCGATGACAGGTAACGCACTACCAGCACGCTCAACAATTTGTTCAATCCGCGGGCGAGGGTCTTCTGTACCACGACGAGGAAGCGACCACAGCTCTTGCAACGAGACATGAAGATAATCAAGTCCTTCTTCTTTCAGTGCATCAATGAGTGCAAAGGTTTCAGCCATCGTAATCCCATTTTCTTCCGGTTCCTCAGGAGAAAAGCGATAACCAACTAGAAATGGCGATGTTGCATGCTGTTTCACTGCTTCTTTTACAGCACGTAAAACCCTAATAGGGAATGCTAATCGGCGCTGTAAATCCCCTCCCCATTGATCATCACGTGTATTGGAGTGAGGAGAGAAAAATTGTTGTAGCAGGTAACCGTTAGCTCCATGAATTTCTACTCCATCAAATCCAGCTTCAATCGCACGTCGTGTAGTCGCAGCAAAATCAGCAATAATGCCTTCAATTTCTTCATGAGTTAGTGGGCGTGGAGTAGGGCCAAAGCTACCATTCATTAACGTAGGTGGCACATTGCTGGCACTCACAGGTTGTCCATCAAGCAACAATTCAGGTCCACTTTGACTGCCGCCATGATAAATTTGTATCACTGCTTTTGCACCTTCGTTCTTAATTGCATCCGCTAGTTGTTTTAAGCTAGGGATCAATTTATCATCGTCACTACCAAATTGCCCTGGGAATCCCTTTCCTCCCCTCGACACGTAAACACAAGCAGTAACTACCATCCCAACGCCTTTAGAGCGGCGAATATAATAATTTAGTTCAGATTCTGTAACTTCCCCTTCCTCATTTGAAGAGAAATTGGTCATCGGAGCCATAACAAAGCGATTCTTTAATGAAACTCCGTTATTGAATTGAAATGGCTCTAACAGTGGACTATAATCTGGGCTTAACACTTTAATCCCTCCCATGAATTAACACTAAATTCCATATAATTTTGTAAGTACCGTACTTAGTGTAACTCAATCTATTTTAAAAAGAAAGTGAGTATTTTGGCAAATAATTGTATATAATCCAAAAAAAAAGAATACTGCTTTGTAGCTAGGGGCTTCCCTAAACTAACAAAGCAGCATTCCTTTATAGTCTACCGTTGATAATCAGATACTCTTAATTATCAGTTACTCATCATTACCAGATGCTCACACGATTTTCTGGTGCAACATACATCATATCCTTTTCTGTGATGCCATAGGTGTCATAAAACTCTTTAAAGCTGGAAACAGTACGATTTACGCGAATTTTACTCGCTGAATGGGTGTCATTGTTAATATAATACGCTACTGCTTCCTTACTCATCGTTGTACGCCAAATTGTCGCATAACCTTCAAAATAAGCTTTGTAATCTGGATTTTTCATTTTAGATAAAACCTGTAATGAGGTAGCCATTCCACCTAGATCCGCAATATTTTCACTTACAGTAAGTTGACCATTGTTATACACACCAGGAATAACCTCGATTCCGTTATAATAGGCAATAACCTTATCGGTTTTTTCTTGGAATTTTTTGAAATCTTCAGGCGTCCACCAGTTTACGGCATTTCCGTTCTCATCATACGCGGAACCCTTATTATCAAAAGCGTGGCTAATTTCATGCGCAATAACCATGCCAATTGCACCTAAATTAGTCTCATGCTTAGCATTTATATCATAAAATGGAGCTTGTAAAATTCCTGCTGGGAACACAATTTCATTGTTGAGTGGGTTGTAATAGGCATTTACAGTATACACACTCATTGCCCATGCACTTTTATCGACGGGCTTGTTTAATAATTCAACAGATGCTTTTTGATTTGCTTTGCGAAGAGCCACGAAATTATCAAATAAAGAGCCACCATCTTTAATGGAGACGATATTAACGTCCTTTAGAGTATCATTCCATTTATCCGGATATCCAATTTTAACGGTCATTTTATCCAGCTTCAGCATTGCCTTTTCCTTAGTTGCCTCAGACATCCAGTCAAGGGCTTTGATCCGCTCTTTATAAACAGCTATAAATTCCTTCACAGTATTCTCAACATCTTTTTTTGCTTCTGCTGAAAAATGGCGTTCCACAAACATTTGTCCTAAATACTCACTCATTACACTTTGAGTTAAGCTAAGAGCAATTTCATCTTGTGTTTTTTGACCTTGAATGCCAAGGAAAGTAGCTTGAAAATCACTAGCTGCTTGTTGTAAATCTGGATTTAATAGATTGCTGGAATTCATCAGTAACATCGCTTGCATATAGTTTTTAAAGTCATTGACATGTTGGTCTGTCAAGAGTTTTGCCAATTGGGCAACTTGTCCCTTATCCATTACAATAAGCTTCTTTACTGAATCAAGCTGTACCTGCTTTAAATAATCCTTCATATCTAATGTAGGGAATAAATCATCAAATTCCTGTAGAGTAACTGGATTATAATATTTATTCACATCACCTTGATCTTGAGGATCCATTGTAGCCGATGCAATTTCCTTTTCAAACTCATAGACGGAATTTGCCTTTTTCTCAGCAGTCTCCTTATTATCTCCTGCAATTTGATACATCTTGCTTAAAAAGGATATATAAGCTTGTTTGACGTTTGCATTACCTGAAACATAACTATTTTTATCCAATCCGATAGCTATGCCAGCATAATACAAAGCATTTGCTTTACTATCTTTAGCATCATTCATGACCGCAAAAGATAAAACAGAGCCATAACCAATCTCCTTTTCCATCTTTAAGCCGACATTCATCAGGTCCTTAATGGTTGTGGCTTCATTGATAGCCGAAAGATATGGAATAATTGGCTTAATGCCCAATTCATTACGATGCTTTACATCCCGTGCATTGCTATAAAAATCTGCAATTTTTTGCTCGATCGAGCCTTTAGTTTGTTCACCCTTTACAACCTCTTGGATGATAGCTTCAATCCGTTTTTGATTTTGCTTGTTTAGTTCATTAAACACTGCATTGCTTAATTCTCCAGCATCAATTTTTGATTCATTTAACCACTTCTTATTTACAAATTCATAATAGTCATCACGTGGATTTGTTCCTTTTATAGCAACCAGCCGTTTGACTAATGCAGTCAATTGCTCCTGTGTAACTGCTTCTTTTCCTCCAAGCTTGCCATTTCCTGTGCCGTTTACAATTCCCGTCTCAGCAATTTTATTAATTTCGGCTTGTGCCCATGCAGGAATATCTGTAAAGGTAGCATTGGCATTTAAGCTACGTGCATCATTACCTTGTGGCTTTGGTAAATCAGAGAAGGCACGACTAATCATAATGAGTGCTTCTAGACGCGAAACATTACTCTCTTCATTTGTGTGCCCTTTGGCATCCCCTTTTAAAATATCCTCTTTCTTTACACCAGGGTTGTAGTCGTCAGCCACATTGAGTAAATAAGAAGCAACCTCGCCTCTTGTCATTGCCGACTTCTCATCTTTAGCTAACGCATGTGGTGCTAACGAGGTTAGTATCAAGGATGAGGACAATAAAAATGCTAATAACTTTTTCAAAACAAAACCTCCCTCAAAATATAAAAACATTTGGTATTATTTACATACCTTATCACAATATTACGGAGCTTGTACCGTTAAGGTTTCATTTGATATGGTTTAATGCGCTTGATAAAATTGTTTTAGAAATTCTAAGTTCCTATAAAAGACATCTGGGGCTCCCCATCCTGCATAAGCATTAGGCATCTCCACTTGCTTACAGTCAAAATCGTCTCCATGATGCTCTATCTCCTGTTTACTGATCTCAATGAGTTCTTGAATGTATTTCTTTAAATGGATTAAATAAGACGTGTTCACAACAGTACCATGACCTGGAACAATCGTATGCTCCCCCATAGTTTCTAACTCATTTAATACCTGTAACCAATCTAAATGATTGCCATCACTAAAAAGAGGATGATTATAGCTAGAGACGATATCGCCTGCAAAAATAATTGATTTCTCTGGGATATAAAGGATAGAGTCACATAAAGTATGTGCTTGCCCCATCGAAATTACTTCTACAGTATGAGGGGTGCCATGAATACACATTTTTTTATCATACGTAATTGTAGGTAATGTAATACTGAGGGTACATATGGATTGTTTTAACTCCTCTAAAAAACATTGATGTGTGATGAGTTGATTTTTTTTAATTTCATCTTGCTCAGCTAAAATATCGAACGAAGCTTGCTCTATATCCTGCTCCAGATTAGGCAATAATGGTTTCATACGGCTTAACCAACTATCTTGTGTGTTAATCATCATGTCTCTTGTATTGCTAGAAGAAATAATAACAGCATCCTTAAAGCTCTGATTTCCTCTCATATGATCGCCGTGCCAATGACTATTTATGACATATTTAATTGGCTTACCAAGCAACTCCATTGCTACGGCTCTTAAATCCTCCCCAGCTTGTGGGGTGTTAAAGGTATCAAAAATAAGACCAAACTCGCCCATATCGATAATTCCTGCATTACTCATTGCCCCACCTCTTTCGGTCGCAATACATGCATACACACCTGAGGTTACTTCTTCGATTGTAAAGTGTCGAGATTCCATCACTTTTGAGCTCCCTTCATCACCCTTGAGATTAGATTTAACAAGTATGATAAACAATTTCAGCGTTATTGTAAGAGATAATAATCACGCTTATAAAAAAGAGAAAGAAGGATAGCTAAATACTACCCTTCCTTTTATATATTTATATATGCTTATACATACTTCTTAAATTAACTCTCCTATTTTCTAGAACCCAGCATCAGCCTCTAACGTAATACTGTCTTTCACTTTGCCTTCTGTTTCAAACAAAATAATTTCATTCCTTCCTACCTTCAATAATGGAGCAGGAATATACAATCTGCGTTGGGGACCAATTTCCCAGAAGCGTCCTAGATTAAATCCATTTACAAACGCGACTCCCTTGCCCCATCCACTGAAATCAAGGAACGTATCTGCTGGTTCTTCAATATCAAGCTCAAATCGATAAAAAGCAGGTGTGCCCTGTTCATATTTTTTCGTGAAATCAAGTTGTTCCAAATTGTCTAGGGGTAACGAATAATGCTCCCAGTCACTTTGGAAAGCACCATTAACAATAACGCCACCTTTTATTCCCTTCACTTGACTATTCATTTTTACAGAGTAATTTACTCTACCCATATTTTCTACGAGTACCATTAACTCATTGTCAGGGTCAACTAAATCAAACACTTCTTTTTCTTCCATGTCTAAATCGTATTTTGTGAACTTTAGCTTTTTATTAATAAACACATTTGCACGATCTGTACATTGGATTAATCTAAAATCCTCGATAGGTCTGTTTTTGCCTAAATTAGATTTATATAAAATGTATCCTGTCGATTGATGTAAGGCTTCCATGGTTAGTGGGTACGGAGAGGTTACGGGATTTGCAAGCTCGTCCATGACAGAAAATAAGGAAACCTTGTCCTTTACTTTAATTTCCCCAAACGCCTTTCTTTGAATAACGGTAGATAACTTCACCTCAGGTAAAGTAGTAAAGCGGCTGATCACTTCCTGGAAAGCCTTATATTTAGGTGTAATCTCGCCCCACTCCGTTAAAAGTGCATCATAATCATACGATGTGGTATCTGGAGCTAGCTTCTCATAATAATTTGCCCCACTTGTAAAACCAAAGTTTGTTCCACCATGGAACATATAAATATTGACACTACCTTCTTCTAATGCATGTCCCAATTCTACGGAAGCGCTTTCCGCATCACGCGTATGATGCTCTTCATCTCCCCATGCGTCAAACCATCCGATCCAAAACTCCATAACCATAAGTGGCTTTTCTTCACCATGAAATTGTTTTAGTCTAGCATAATGCTCCTTAATATTTGAACCACAATTAATTGTAGCTAATGCCTGATCCTGTATAGATCCATTGTCTAACATATCATGCCAAGGGCCATCAGAAGTAACTAATGGCACAGTGGTACCATGCTTTTTCATCATATCAGCTAACGCATTCATATACGCTTTGTCGTTGGCATACCCACCGTATTCATTTTCAACCTGCATTAAAATTATGGGACCACCTTGGTCGATCTGTAGGTCTTTAATTTCCATAAATAAACGCTTAAAATACGCATCTACTTTATTTAAATAAGGTGGATAACTAAAGCGTAGCTTCATCTCTCCATCAAGTAACAACCAATACGGTAAACCGCCAAATTCCCACTCGGCACAAATGTATGGGGATGGCCTTACAATGACATATAAACCAAGCTCTGCCGCAGTTTGAATGAATTTACGCAAATCATACATGCCTGTAAAGCAAAACTCACCTTCTTGAGGCTCGTGCATATTCCATGGCACATACGTTTCTACTGTATTACAGCCTAACGCCTTCAGCTTTTCTAATCGATCCCGCCAATACTGTGGGACAACACGAAAATAATGAATCGCTCCTGATATAATTTTAAAGGGCTTGTCATTCAGGTAAAACTGTTCACGAATTGCAAATGAAGATTGCTGAATGTGCAGATCCACGCTGTGATCCTCCTTGAAGAAGTGTATTTTTTATTGGATTGTCGTATACAGAATAGCATAGATGTTCATTTAGCTAAAGCTTCAAAATAACGCTTTCATTTAAGTAACGGTATTATCACCTCTTTTATTGTATTATAGTAAAATAACATTTGGCCTCTGACGCTGATCCGGATTATCCCGATCTTCAATAATTTTATTTGCGATTGCTCTCATGAATTGTTCCTCATCCAATTCTTCATCTAAAATCAATCCCACTTCAGAAGGGTGATAAATATAGTCAATCATATTGTTTAAACCTGTATTTTTAGCTAAATAGGTAATGACATACTCTGAACCCGCTTCGCCATACTCTTTGAGATAATCAAAAAAATGAATTAAAGTATTCGTAATGTCCTCATCACTTAATTCACATTGTGGGGGCTCCGGCATAAGCAATAGTTTTGCAACATCATCCAGACTACTGTGTGACCAATAATGATTAAATTGAAAAATATCAATTGGCTTCCCTACTAAAATCTCAAGACGTTTAGCAAGCTCATTAATCTCTTCAAAATTGTGTTGACTGTTCTCTTCCATTAGATTCGCTGCTTGATCAATGAGTAGCTTCACTTCATTTAACTGCTGTTCATCAAATACAGGTATATGTATCTTCATCGTATCAATCCTCCAATGTATATGTAATTATACTTTAACATAACCTGAATACTTCTCTTATTAACCTAAATACAACTTTAAATCGCATAAAAATGTTTTTTCAGCCTTGTGTTTTATTATGTAGAAATTTGTATGAAAATGCGTAAAAAACAAAATACAGAGCAACATAAGTATATGCAAGTTGTAGTTGTGAAAGGGCTTCCACCTTTTAAAGGTTAAGTAATATGGAACATTCCATGTAAACTTTATTCAAAGTAAGCGTTTCAACTCTAAAAAAGGCGGAAATTATTTAACCTCAGGTCATTAAAAGTATGGATTTAAAGTATTTTTCAGGGTATAATCTGACTGAACAGAATTAGACAAAATTTTTAAGGGGGATTTTACATTAATGAACAAGGTCTTTAAGTATTCACTCGTGATGGTGTTGGCTTTGACAATGATTTTGACAGGATGCGGTAGTAAAAGTGACAAGTCAGCAAATGACAAAGGTGCTAATTCCGGAACAAAAAGTGAAGCTGGAGAAAACAAAGACAAGGCTTCTAAAATTAAGATTGGTCTTGTAACCGACATCGGTGGCGTTAATGACAAATCCTTTAACGAATCTTCTTGGGAAGCTCTAGAAGCGTTAAAAAAGGAACAAGGAATTGATATTCAATATCTTCAAAGTGCATCTAGTGCTGATTACATTCCTAACTTGACTCAATTTGTTCAAGGTGGTTATGCATTAACATGGGCGATCGGTTTTGACTTAGGTGATCCACTTAAAGAAGTTGCAACTGCTAATCCAAATGGAAATTTTGCGATTATCGATAACGTCGTAGAAGGTCCAAACGTACAATCTGTTACTTTCGCTGAAAACGAAGGTTCCTTCTTAGTAGGTGTTGTAGCTGGTTTAACTACGAAAACAAATAAAATTGGCTTTATCGGTGGTATGGAAAGCCCTGTTATTAAACGTTTTGAAGTTGGTTTCAAAGCTGGGATCGAAGCGGTTAATCCAAATGCGAAGCTAACTGTTACTTATGCAGGTGGTTATGACAAACCAGACTCTGGTAAATCCCTTGCAAGCCAATTGTACAACGATGGCGCTGACATCATCTTCCCTGCTGCTGGACAAACAGGTAATGGTGTATTTAACGAAGCAACTACTCGTAATGCTGCTGGTGGTGCTAACAAAGTATGGGTTATCGGTGTAGATAAAGACCAATCCATCGAGTTTGGTACAGATGTTACCCTTACTTCTATGATTAAACGTGTTGACGTTGCTGTTAAAAATGTATCTCAACAAGTTATTGATGGTACATTCAAAGGTGGTACAATTACTAACTTAACTCTTAAAGATGATGGTGTAGGTATCTCTGATACTTCAAGTGTGAATGTACCTAAAGACATCCTTGATAAAGTTGAAGAATACAAGCAAAAAATTATTAGCGGTGAAATCACAGTTCCTGCTGAGTAATTAAAGATAGATTTACTAAAATTAAAATCCAATAACAGCAAGGCCAGTGTGATCAATCAACTGGTCTTGTTGTTTGATTAAATCCCATAAGATAAGGGTGATTTCATGAGCACTACGCCTCCTGTGGTCGAGTTAAAACAAATCACAAAACGTTTCCCTGGCATTGTTGCCAACGATTCTATAAGTCTAACCCTCCGCAAAGGTGAAATTCATGCGTTGCTCGGCGAAAATGGTGCTGGTAAGTCAACCTTGATGAATATTTTGTTTGGTTTATATCAGCCTGATGAAGGTTCCATTGAAATGGATGGTAAACCTGTTACCATCGACAATCCAAATACAGCAATTAAATATGGCATCGGTATGGTGCATCAGCACTTTAAGCTTGTTCAACCTTTTACGGTGACTGAAAACATTATTTTAGGGATGGAGCCCAAAAAAGGTGCTAATATTGACTATAAATCTGCATCTGCCAAAGTAGCAAAGCTATCAGAACAATATGGTCTGCAAGTTAATCCAAACTCAAAGATTCAAGACATTTCAGTTGGAATGCAGCAACGTGTTGAAATTTTGAAAACATTGTATCGTGGAGCAGATATTCTTATATTTGATGAGCCTACGGCAGTATTAACTCCGCAGGAAATTGTGGAACTCATGGCTATTATGCGCCGCCTAGTTGCGGAAGGTAAATCCATCATTCTCATTACGCATAAGCTAAAGGAAATTATGGAGATCTCTGATCGCGTAACGATTATTCGTCGGGGTAAAGTCATTGATACGGTGGATACACATCAGACAAATCCAAATGATTTGGCTGAAAAAATGGTGGGGCGACGCGTCTCCTTTAAGATTGATAAAGCAGAACCTCAAATTGGTGAGCCTGTTCTAAACATGAATCAAGTTAAGCTAACGAGCAAAGATAATGTTCCCTTACTTAATGGGGTTGATCTTACTGTACGAGCTGGTGAGATTGTTGGGATTGCCGGTGTGGATGGCAATGGACAAACCGAGCTGATTGAAGCCCTAACTGGTTTACGTAAAGTTAACTCAGGAACAATTACGTTATCTGGTACAAATATTACAAATCTAAGCGCAAGAAAAATTATTGAAAATGGGGTTTCTCATATTCCTGAGGATCGCCATAAGCATGGTCTTGTATTAGACTTTTCAATTAGAGAAAATATGATACTAGAGACTTATTACAAGCGACCTTTTAGTAAAGGTGTACTTCTTGAGCAAGATGTCATTACTGAACATGCTGAAAAGCTTGTTAAAGCGTTTGATGTTAGAACACCAAGTATTGAAACTAAAGCTCGCTCTTTGTCTGGTGGTAACCAGCAGAAAGCAATCATTGCGAGAGAAATTGATAAAAATCCTGATCTCCTTATTGCTGCCCAGCCTACGAGAGGTCTTGATGTTGGGGCAATTGAATTTGTCCATCAACAGCTCATTAAACAACGTGATGAGGGTAAAGCTGTTCTCCTCATTTCCTTTGAGCTTGATGAGATCATCAACGTAGCGGATCGAATTGCTGTCATTTATGGTGGTAAAATTATCGGCGAAGTATATCCTAAGGATACAAATGATCAAGAACTAGGACTTATGATGGCTGGATTGAAGGAAAAAGGAGGACAACAGGTTGAATAAGTTGCGTAAAATTTTTACACTGGACAGCCTTATCGTACCTTTAGTAGCTATCGTGCTGGGTCTATTGGTAGGAGCCATCGTGATGTTATTTGGGGGATATAATCCAATAGAAGCTTACGATGCATTGATTCAACGTGTTGTGGGGAAACCTTACGACTTAGGTGAAACTATTCGTCAAATCACCCCTTTAATCTTTACAGGGCTTGCTGTTGCCTTCGCCTTCCGTTCAGGTATGTTTAATATCGGGGCAGATGGTCAAGTGCTCATGGGGATGACTACAGCATCAGTTGTAGCATTATCACTTGAGGGTGTACCCTCGATTGTAACTGTTCCTCTAGCTGCTATTGCGGGTGGACTAGCAGGTGGACTCTGGGCCGGCATTGCGGGCTTCCTAAAAGCAAAAAGAGGAATTAATGAAGTTATTACCACGATCATGCTCAATTGGATTGCTCTTTATTTCTCTAATTATATTATTCGAAACTTTTTCTTGCTTAAAGGACAAAATCGCTCTGAAAATATCGAGGCATCGGCTTCCTTTAGTTTACTTTCTCAGCTATTTGGAGGCGCTCGTCTTCACTGGGGAACGATTGTCGCTCTAGTTGCTGCATTATTTTTCTACATTTATTTATGGAAAACCAAGCACGGCTATGAAATGAGAGCTGTTGGCTTTAATAAGCATGCTGCAGAATATGCAGGGATGAGTGTAGGAAAAAACGTGGTTAAAGCTATGTTTATTAGTGGTGTATTTGCAGGACTTGCTGGAACCTTTGAAGTACTTGGCGTATTCCATTATCAATCCATTTTTGCCGCTTCTCCAGGTTACGGATTTGATGGTATCTCCGTTGCATTGCTTGGTATGAATCACCCATTAGGTGTCGTTCTTGCATCCATATTATACGGATCACTAACTTACGGTTCTGCGGGAATGAGTTTTGCGGTTGGAGTTCCTCCTGAACTGATTAAAATTATTATTGGTTCAATTATTTTCTTCATTGCGGCGCAAGGTATTGTTCGTTTTATATTGAAGCCATTTTACCTAAAGCGCAAGAAAGAGAAGGTGCAGTGATATGGATATAATTACGCTATTAGGCCAATTGCTAGGTTCGACACTTGTGTTTTCTACCGCTTTAATCTTCACATCACTTGGTGGCATATTCTCTGAACGTGCTGGTGTTGTTAACATTGGGCTTGAGGGAATGATGATTTTTGGTGCTTTTGCCGCAGGTGTAGGAACGTATTACGCTCAGGATGCAGGAATGGGTAGCGCCGCACCTTGGATTGGTATTTTGTGTGCTGTTATTTTTGGTATCGTAGGTTCATTAATTCATGCCTTAGCTTCAGTAACATTTAAAGCAGATCAGACGATCAGTGGTGTAGTTATTAACTTCCTTGCTGCCGGTCTGACCGTATATATGGTGAAGCTGTTGTTTAATGGCTCTGCAGAAACACCATTAATTAGTCCGTTTCATAAATATGCGATTCCAGTTTTACGTGATATCCCAATCTTAGGTGAAGGCTTCTTCAATGCTTATCCAACCTCTTATTTAGCCTTAATTATGGTTGGTGTAGCCTTTTATGTTTTATATAAAACACCATTTGGGTTACGATTGCGTTCTGTTGGTGAATACCCTGGAGCCGCAGATACACTTGGAATCAATGTATCTCGGATGCGTTATATCGGTGTTATGATTTCCGGTGCGTTAGCTGGGCTTGGCGGTGCAACACTTACCCTTACAACAACGAGTATATTCTCGCATAATACTGTTTCAGGGCAAGGTTTTATTGCCATTGCTGCGATGATTTTTGGTAAATGGAATCCAGTTGGTGCGTTTGGAGCTGCGATGTTCTTTGGCTTCTCTCAAGCCATTCGAAATTATGTACAGATGTTCGAATGGTCCAGCCACATTCCACAGGAATTTATCTTTATGATTCCTTATGTATTAACAATTATCGTACTTGTTAGTGCAGTTGGACGCTCTCATGCTCCTGCGGCACTGGGGACACCTTACGATCCGTCGAAGCGTTAGTATCACGCTAATAGTTTCTGCAATAAAAAGCAAAAAGCTGTATTCCTCGTTGGCTGGCATTGTTGCAGTCTAGAGGGATACAGCTTTTTTTAGGTGAGACTCACATTCTACCCTTTACTAGGGAACTTCCCTTGTACAATAAATACCGCAACTTTAAAAAAGGAATCTATCTGATCTCCACCATCTGCACCATTTTCAATGTGTTTATATGCTTTGGAAATTGGATAGACCGCACTATTGTCCTTGGTTAATCCAAATCCATGTTCGGTACTTTCCCAGTTATAATCACTAGCATAGTTTCTCCGAAGCACCTCTCCTACGTAAATACCAAAAATTCCTGCATAGGTGTTGATGCGTTGGTGCATCTCACCATCACTATCTTCTTCGGCATAAATTTCATGATAATGATCTAATATTTCATTTACTTGTTTGACCGTATCTGGTGTAAAGTCTAAGTCAACATGATACGAGTCTTTACCTATTTGTACTGCTGCATTACAATAATCAAGAATAGTTTCTTCTATATTCATACGTCCCCACCTTTTTCGTTAAGCAATGTTTATATTACAATACTATAAAGCATACAAGGGGAAAAGTAAGTTATCCCCTAATTTTCCTACCTAATTAATATTCATTACCCATGTAAGGAGGAGAAGCACCATCTTTAAATCAATTTCTTACTTAAAATTAGGAAATGAAGTGCAACGCCATGCTTTTCACGTCATACAGCAATTAAATATTATCCAGGATTTCGCCTCCTATACTCCTCTCTTATGTGGAACCATTCCCCTCGCTATTGATGTTGAGGGATCGGACTTAGATATCATCATGGAAGTACACAACTTTGAACACTATAAAGATGAAGTACAATCACGATATGGAAAATTAAACGGATTTACGTTAAACGAATTGATCGTGCAGGAAATACCTACTGTGCTTTGTAATTTTACATTTGAGAATATGGACTTTGAACTGTTTTCCCAGCCTATCCCCGTTGTGAAGCAAAATGCTTATAGACATATGATTATCGAGCACCATTTATTAATGACGCTCCCTCATATTAGAGATGAGATTATACATTTGAAGAAGCAAGGCTTAAAGACTGAACCTGCCTTTGCCAAGGTGTTAGGATTAACGGGTGATCCTTATGAGGAGCTTTTGATGATAGGTAGCAGATTTGATTTAATTTAAAGAGTCATGAAGCCAGAGGCAATATTTTATATGGGTGTGTATGGTGGCAAGAATCATGAGGGTGTATGGAAAGAAGATACATATTCACCTAAACGATTTTTCTCATTTCATGATGAAGCTATCATTCAGGAAACAGTGAGCAATATGTTCATGATAGAACCGTTTAGAATGATCCCATTAGACGGAGAGTTTGATTTTTATAGTAAGATTTTAAAGACAAAATAAAAGAAATAGACCGATCCTAACGTAAAGCATATCTGCGAAGGTATCGGTCTATTTCATCATAATATTATTTAACTTCTATTTTTTATCTATCAAGCTAGACTTCTCCAGTAAACGCTGTACTAAGGCAGTTGCCTCAGCACGAGTGATGTTGCTATCAGGTGCTAATTTCGTTGCACTCCGTCCCTGAGCCAATCCAGTTTCCAGACATGCCGCAATGCTAGCTTCTGCATATTTAGAAATACTTGAACTGTCTGTAAAAGCACTGAGCACAGCTTGACTCTGACTTTCGCTTAATGCAGGAGAAATTCCTGTCCATTTCATTGCTTTTGCCAGTATTGTCATCGCTTGTTCCCGAGTAATTAGCTTCTGTGGTCCAAACCTGTCTTCAGCATAACCATTAATAAGATTATAATTGTAAGCCGTCTTCACGTAGCCTGCATACCATGTAGATTCCGGCACGTCAGCAAAGGATGAAGCTCCACCTTCTGGTGCCAGTCCCATTGCTCGTACAATTAACGCGGCGAATTCTGCACGAGTAATCGCCTGATCTGGTTGGAAGGCTGTAGCGGTTAGGCCATTGATAATCATTCGTGAGGCCATATCATTAACGATGCCTGAAGCCCAGTGATTGTTCGTGTCAGCAAACTGTTGATTATTAAAGACCACAGTATACGTACTATTTGTTAAACTGTTGATCACAGCATAATACCGTTCTCCAGTTTTCTTCACATAGGTTGGCACATGATACGTGCTTCCATCCTCTTTCACTACTATACCTGTAGTGATCTTGTTAGGATCAATGTCCTCTGGAAGCGCTAATGTCCGTTCAACGAAGTTCTGGAATTGCTTAATCTCTACACTTTTTCCATCGTACTTGGCATCAATCGTAAACTCTATCGGTTGAACCATAACAGAGAATCCGTTTTTACTAGCAGCATGATTCACCCTACTAACTACATCTGTGTCTGCCTTGGTAATGTTTACTTCCACTATCACTTCTCCCAGATTGGCTTTTGCATCCAAGTCAGTTGCAATTTTCTGTATTGCAAGCTCGCTTGCCTTGAGCTTGTAAGAAGCGATTGGTGTAGTTAATTCTAATACAGCAGACTTGTCTTCCATCAATTTCACCATGTCACCAGTGAGCTTCCCAATAACAACATCCGAAGCTTCTGAAGCAGGAATGGTGACTACTAGTCCATCCTTCTCTTTCTCCATCATTTGCTGAAGCTTAGCTACATTTGGTGTAATTGTAGTTACCGTTCGTTTATTTACAGTCGTCGTCTGGGATTTTGCAATATTTTCCATTTTTCCATTAACTAAAATAGGTACCCCTTGTTTATTGGGCTCAGTAGCTGTTTCAGTAGAAGGTGTGGAAGTAGTAGACGTGTTACCAGGAGCGCTAGTGGCTACATCCTCAAATTCTGCTGTTACTTTGACGGAACTCTCCGGCATGATAAAGCTGTTGCCCTTGATTTCTGTCACCATTTCACCTGTTGTATATTTAAGTGTTCCCGCCTTCAATTGCTTACCACTTTCAGGCTGAATCACCAACGTTACGGTTTGTCCTGCTTCCGCCACGACAGGTGATGCTATAATTTTCCCACCACTAACATTGCCGATGCTCACAGTGTACTCACCAATTATCTTCACACCACCGGCTAGGAACGATTTATCCATTTCACTATTGTTCGCATTCGTCAGTGAGAATTGTTCTATATCCGCTAAATCCGATATATTCAGCAAGTGTAATCCTGCTTGTGCATCTTCCTTTACCTTGACGGAAAGCGTGAATAATACTTGCCCTTCATGAATAGGCTGTTCTCCAGCAGCCTTATCCGCCCAACCAACTCGTAGCCAACCTTCATCATTATTATAGAAGCTGGCGAAGTCATCTTTACCCGGACCAGCTATACCTGATATTTCTAGAACAGATGGATCAAATTTTAATTCTAATCCAAAAGATGCCACTCCCTCGGAAGCAGAACTCAGGATGACAGGAATGTCTACAGTCTCCCCTTTTACACCATTCACTGTCTTTACGTTGACAGCTACCTCTAAGGAGGAAGAAACTACTGGTCCAAGCGGGGCGCTTAGAACAGGCTCGCCCATGATTCCACCTTCAGATGCTACTGGAGTCACCTCAAAAAACAAATATTTGCCAAGCAAATCTTCTGTTATCGTCAATGACTTTTCTGAACCTACAACTATTTTGTCCACTCCCGTTGCTTCTGCAGCTGAGTACCACTTAAAGGTTGACTGCCCTTCACTACCTTTTTCGTTATCTTCATAATTATAATTTCCAGTCAATACGTTTCCGACCTGCGATGTACCACTTATAGATACTTCGCTAGCTGTTGGTGTATTCTGCTGCTCAAACGTTAATAATCCAGAAATAAGTTGCTCCTGCCCAACATCAAATGAAGTAAGTATTTCAGATTCATCCATATTTGTATATTTACCACTAGTTAGTGTAATCGGTAGTTCTCCCGGCGATGCGCCTTCAGCTACCTCAAAAATTAGTGTAAATACATTTTGTTCATCCATCACAAATTCATTAGACCCATTAAAATTATCAGCCTTAATGTGTACCGTACCAGGGGAATCATTAGTGTAATCAAAGATCCCTGAATCCAAGTGATCCTGAACATCTTTGAGAACAAGTGCATCAGCATCATAATTCAATGTCATCTCATAACTATTAAACGCATCACCTTCATAAACAGTAGTTCCAGGTACGATATAAATTGGCACTTCAATATTTTGAGTACTGCTTACTTTGGTATCAGCTACTTTCATAACTAGTTTTTCATTGCCATTTTCAGCTAATCCAATACTCGGAAATAATCCGACTAGCAAGCTGAATATTAACATACATGCTCCAAGTCGCATCATCATTTGTTTGTAGTGCTTATAACTCAATGACATAACTCCTTCACTCCCCTTTAGTGGTATACATCTGTAGAATTAGAATGCTGTCTGCCTCTGTTAATTCTCCATCTCCATCTACATCCAGCGCCAGCTTTTGCTCCTCTGTCAGCGTAATAATACCTTTTAGGTATCTTTTTAGCAGAAGTGCATCAGCAGAAGTTACCTTTCCGTCACCATTCGCATCTCCCTTGAGCACGGTCACGGGGCCAATGTAGGCGCTAGTCACAGGATCCCCGATCTTTCCTCCCTCTACCGCCACTGGTGTAACCTCGAGCTGAATATATTTCTTGTTCATCTCAGCGGTCAAAACCAAGCTTTTACCAACAACATTTGGAATCATTGTCCGATTAGTCCCCGTACTATCATCTGCCATATACCATTGGAATAAGGATGTGCCCTCAGCATCATTCTCCTCATCTACGTATTCATAGCTAGCTATTAGTGTCTTATATATTTTAGGAGTACCTGTTATACTAACCTCTTCTGCTGAGGGTACAGCATTAAGCATTTGAACTGTCACTGAGACCGCATTACTTTTAGTTGAAATCTCTTGTAGTCCTTCTACCTGTTTATTGGTGTTAGTCACGGTAACATAATAATAGGTGATTCCTCCTCTGTTTGTCGGAGCAGTATACCCAGCTTGATTGGCTCCCTCAATAGCAGTTCCACCGTTATTGCTGTTGGATGTATTTTTGTACCATTGGTAGCTAAGCTCTCCACCATCACTAACTGAAGCTGTTACGCTCAGATCGGCACTATTGTCCTGATCCACCTTCAAATCAGCAGGTTGTGTCGTAATAGAAGGTAGCTCTGCATCCGTTGATTCCTTGGAAGACAATATCAATCCACCTGCACCTACTACGACATAGGTATTAGCACCATATGCCATTGCTTTCAACTCATTGGTTTTACCAGAAGGTTTTTTAATCCAATTCTCCCCATCAAGAGAAATCATAGTAATTCCGCTGTTGCCCACAACATAATACTTACCAGATTGATAGATAACATTATTTAATTGATTATATATTCCAAGTTCAATTTTTTTCCATTGGTCTGCATCTGTTGATGTATACAGAGTTCCGCTAGAGCCTACTGCGACAAATAAACCATTGCCATACCCTACTCCAAAAAGATATGCTTTTATATCTGTTGGCTTTTGAGTCCAGCTTGTACCATCATTAGATACCAAAATAATTCCATTGTTGCCTACCGCTACGTATTTTCCATCCCCATAGGCAACACCATAAAAATACATATTTTTGTTGATTCCACTCGTTTCCTTTGTCCAGCTAACCGTATCAGTAGAGGTCAAAATCACTCCAGATGAGCCTACTGCCACAAACTTCCCGTCATCTCCATACACAATACTATTCAAATCGTCCGTTATTCCTGAAGAAATAACATTCCAATCTGATCCATTGTCAGAAGTTACAATTTTCCCAGCATAACCAACAGCAACATACTTCCCTTTACCATAAGTTATATCCAAGAAACTCTTTAGGGTTTCTGGTGAATGTGTTGTCCAATCCTCGCCATTAGAGGAAGATAGAATATTAGCACCTACCGCTACAAACTTCCCATTGCCATAAACAACATCATTTAACTGATACGGAGTTCCTTTGGAAACATTAGTCCAATTGGAACCATTGGTCGAAGTAAGAATGCCTCCACTAGCACCAACAGCTAAATATTTCCCATTAACAAAGGTAATATCGTAAATCTCAAACATAGCACCAGAAGTTTGTTTTTCCCAGATATCACCATAATTTGAAGTTAGAATCGTTCCATTTTGTCCTACCGCATAGAATTTACTATTGATAACTTTGACGGAGTAGAGAACGTTAGTAGTCTGTGAATTTTCCTTTGTCCAGGTTGTCCCATCCGTAGAAGATAGTATTGCACCATTACCTCCCACTGCCATATATTTACCATTTCCGTAGGCTACGCTAAAAAGATTATCCTGTGTGTTCGTAGTTACTTTTGACCAATTTGTACCATCGGTAGAAGAAACCATGAATCCACCATATCCTACTGAAAAAAACTTATTATTTGTATATGAAAGTCCATAAAAGGGTATTGTTGTTGTTCCAGAGGAAACGGATGACCATTTGACTCCATCCGTAGATGTCATTATAATCCCATTAACATCAACACCCACAAACTTTCCATTGCCAAACTTCACATCTGTAAAGCTTCGAACCCCCTCAATCTTTGTCCAGTTCTCTGCGTCAACGGAATTAAAAACACCAAGCGAGCCCACTGCCACATATTTACCATTTCCATAATCCACACTATTAATTGGATAATCATCAACATATTCATAATCTAGAGATACCTTTTCCCAATTAGCGCCATCCGTAGAGGTCATAATTGTTCCCTTGCTTCCAACCACAACATACTTGCCATTTTTATATATAACTTTCTTAAGCATATTTCCGGTTGGTAATGGACTCTGCAACTCCCAAGTCCCTGGAGAGGCTTCTGCCTTCCATGTAGGTAGCAATGCTGTTAGTATCATCATAATTACAAGCGTGAGACAACAAATTCTTCGCGTCAATTTTCCATTTTTTTTAGTTTCACTCATATAGTCCCTCCACATATTGTTGTGTCCTGCTCTTTTCATTTACAAATTATATCTAGTGAATCTCTCAAAAAACTCTCAAATTTCTTGCTATTTCGACAAAAACAAAGAACCATCAGCCATGATCTGGTTGATGGTTCTTTGTTTTATATAGTTCGGTGTTCTCCGCTAATTAATGTAATCAAGCCTCACTTAACCTTGTCCTTTACTAAAAAATACATCTACTAAACTCTTCACTTCCTGAGGTGGAGCAATTCCAAACTCTCTACTATATCGGCTTGCAAAATCTGTATAATGTCTGTTCATTTGTTCTAGTCTACCGCTAGATACATATACTTTCATCAATAAAAGATTGATATTTTCATCGAATGGGTAAATCATCAGGAACGAATTCAATCGTTGCTCTGCACGTTCCCAATCTTTAAGTACAAGGTATAACCTTCCTAAATTTTGGACCATAGACATAAACCGCTTGCTATATTCTTCTTCCAATCGGTGCTTCCACAAGTAATCCTTCCTATCGAACAAATGACCTTGATACATTGAACACAAGTTCTCCAGACGTGATATATCTTCTTGAGAATCAGACAAAGTTGGTGGGTAACCTTGAAACTCTAATAAATCGTAGGAATTCGAAAATGTCTCCAGTTGGTATCCTCGGCCAGTTTTTCTCACATCCAGACCAAGTTCATGCTCTTTCAAAATCTTCTTCAAGCGATAAACTGTATTATGCAAATTGTGAACCGCACGCTCCTCATCCATGTCAGACCATAAGGCATCAATTAATTGCCACTTTTCCGCCTCCTGATTAGGGTAACACAGCAAATACGCAAAAAGTTCCTCTGTCTTACGAGTTGGCCAACGTATAAGACTACCCATTGAATTACGAACCTCGAAACTGCCAAAACAGCGGATGGTTACTTTATTTCGGGGGTGACTATCAACCAAATCAACCGATCTATCTATCGTCTTAATGATCCGATCCGTAATCCGCTGTACACTGGCTGGAGTAATTGGCTTAAGAATATAATCAAAAGCAAACACATTAAAGGCTTCCAAAGCATATTCTTTATGAGCTGTGGTAAATACAATACGTGTCTGCTCACAGCAGTCATTTATTTCTTGCGCCAATTCCAATCCCGACAATTTAGGCATCTCAACATCCAAAAATGCAATGTCAGGCTTAAGGAGCGGTATAGCCTCCAAAGCTTGAAATGGATTGCTGTACGCACCTACAACCTCGCAATAAGGGTTCCTTCCTACCACTACCTTCATTAACTCAAGGATCGGTTTTTCGTCCTCAACAATAACTACCCTAAACAAATGCTTCCCCCCTTTACCCTTCAGCTTCCTTCATAGGCAGATACACAGTTACCTTGGTACCTCTGCCTAGCTTTGAACTCACAGCTAGAGAAGCTCCTGGTATAGTTTCCAATCTACGTCGAATATTGAAGATTCCTATCCCACCTTTTCCTTCCTGCGGTTTACCTCCACTAGATATGAGATACAGTATATCGTCTGAAATCCCAGCACCATCATCCTCTACAGTAATTAGTAGATAATGGTCTCCTTCTGAAACAGTGAGGATCACACTGCCTTGTCCATCCTTATCAAAAAGACCGTGGCGAATCGCATTTTCAACAAAGGGTTGGATACTTAAAGAAGGAATTAGCAGGTTTTTTAGTTTTTCATCCACATAACTTATATACTCAAAACGACCATCGAACCGCGCTTTTTCAATCTCTACATATGCATCTATCAGTTCCAACTCCCTACCTAATGGAACGAATATATCTTTATGATCGACATCCAGAATATAACGTAAATACTGGCTAAGGCTCGATAGTAGAGAAGCAGCTTTTTCTCCATCTGTATAGCAAAAGGAAATTACACTACTCAGCGCATTATACAAGAAATGAGGTTTGATCTGGGTCTGGTAAAATGCCAACTCGTTCTGAATGGCTTGATGGGTAGATGTCTTCATAAGTAATAACGTTTGAATTCTAGCAATTAGAGTCTCACCATCAAATGGCTTTGTCAAATAATCATTTGCTCCCACCGCAAAACCCAGTGCAATATCCTGCGCACGATCCTTAGCAGTGGCAAATAATATAGGCAAATCAAGAATCGTATACTTCTCTCTCAGTATTCGGCATAGCTCAATACCAGACATTTCAGGCATCATCACATCGAGAATAACGAGATCAATATGCGGATACCGACTTATTTTGGCTAATGCCTCTCGTCCAGATAGTGCAGTAAGTACATTGTAGGGATGTTTCCTTAAAATAGTATGCAGTGTATGGAGATTGGAGGCTTCGTCATCTACAATTAAGATTGTGAAGTCATATTGCTCCTCGATCTCCAGAGATCTCGAACCTCGTGGAGTTCGCATCTTGGATTCCATCGTCCCATTTTCTATTGCGACTTCCGACTCTTTCGCAAATGGCAGTGTAAAAGCCATACATGTCCCCTGTCCGATCTCTGTCCAATCGAGGCGAACCTCTCCATCCATTCCCTCCACAAGCTTACGGCTAATATATAACCCAAGTCCCATGCCGGAATAACGCCCTTCAGATGCAACCGAACCAAAGGGATCATTATCCGAGAGTAGGTGGGCCTGTCTATCAAGGGGAATTCCCTCTCCTGTATCTTGAACAAATAAATGTACCATGCTATCCCGAACAGAACTGTCCACAGAGATAATTCCTTGTTTCGTATGTTTGATAGAATTATGAACTAAATTATATAATATTTGTCTGAAACGATTTTCATCCGCATAAACCCATAAGTAAGGAGGCACACGATTCTCAAGGGCAATATCCTTATCAAGCAACTCAAATTGTAGTACATCCAGCACGATCTGCACTGCTGCTCTGGCATTAACTATAGTTATGTGCATTTGCAGGTCACCATGCTTCAGCTTTGTCACATCGATCAAATCCTGCATCAGCATGTTTAGCTTCATTGCTGTGTCTTTTACGAGCCACAGATTTTCCATCTGTCCGACAGACATTGTTCCTTCATCATCCTCTAACAGTGAGGAGGTAATATTCATAATTCCATGCAATGGCGTTCTGAATTCATGTGAGGTGTGCATAAGAAACTCATCTTTCACCTGATTTGATAACATCAGTTCATGCGTTAAGGCTTCGGTTTTCTTATAAGCTATTGAGAAGCGGACTGCCATCAGCGTATTCATCAACATAACAAAACTTAAAGCAGACAATTTACTAAGAATATCGGAAGCAAGTATATTTTCTGAGGACAAATAATCAACAACCAGATAAATCATCAATGTGACCATTGCGAGCAAAAACAGGAATAGTTCCTTCTTTTCTTCCGTGTCCTTCCTGCTCCTAAAATATAAAATTGTTAGTCTTAGCACTATATAAAAATCTATAAAGACCATATATATCAAAAACTCAGGCTTAATCTCGGTATACATCCGATAGGGTAATACAATGATGGCTACAATGTATGCCACTAATGGTGCAAGAAACAACAGCTTGACCCATCTCTTAAAAAGTCCAGTATGAAGAGAAGAAAAGAAAAGTATGCCCATAATAGGCAGAATGAAGACACTCAAATCTAATAGCTTGTATGATATGTGAAATGGCATATTCGGAAATAGACGCAGGAAAATCTTCTCATCCTGTAGCATCTGACCCATCGAAAAAAACAGCAGAAATAATCCGCAGTATAGGTTACTTCTATCCAAGCGCTCAGGAAAATACATTATTAATTGGTGGGCTCCAAACATAATAAATATAAGAATACATGCCAGATCAGCACCTATGGCAAGACTGCTTAACTTGAATATCTCCTGCTGAGTGCCAAACTGAATGGGACGAATAATTCCCCCAATAATAAATTCGTGATTCGCAACCTGAACAACAATATCAATGATCTGCGAGTTAGAATGAAAAAAAATAGTATAGGGTGTATTCCCTGGACGACTCTGTGCTCTAGAATCTGCTGGAGACCCGCTCTCACCTACCAGATTTCCATTAATAAACAACTTATGAGACATTCGAATATTGTTTATTTTAAGTCCGTAGACAGTATCCGCCTTCGGAACTAAGAGCTCGAGATGAAGGGTTCCAACACCTTTTCCAAGGGTTCTATCCTCCTTCCCTCTGCCATTCCATGCTTGCGGTACAGATTGATAAATATTTTCTCCCTTCTCTTTTCCTGTCAGCTCTGCTGGCGTCAGCAACTCTCCTTCATGAAAGATCCACTCGCCATTCAAATTCACGAGTCCTTCATGCGGGAGACCAACTTCCCTCAAATCAAGTACCCCTTGCTTCGCAATAGGTGCCATTGAAGGTTGATTTGAGCTCATATAGATATACAGCAGCGTAACAATAAGTAACACCACTGAAATGATTAGAAACTTATCCCATCTCCTCATTATTTACCCCTCATTCATATCAAAGCGAATATATCTATTATACATCTCCAGTCTCACAAGAAACTCACAAATTACAATGCTATATATAAAATTCTAACTAATTTAATGGTATATCGACCTTCTATGTAATAGGATGAGGTATTGAGAAAAGTGACTATCCAGTAGATATAACCATGGGGGTGTGTGGGAGGATAATATATTCGCCTAAACGATTTTTCACATTTCATGATGAAGCTGCTATTCAAGATAGAAGAAATTAGAAACGGCTTGCAAAGGCGTCAGCTAACTTCCCAGAAGGAAGGTGATGCCTGTGGAAATTAAAGATGCTTTTATACTTCCACAATCAAAAAAATAGACCGTCCCCCGCAAAAGTGATATGCTCCCATCATAGTAGACAGTAGAAAAAACAAAAACTACTACTACAAGGATGGGGGTTTTTGTCATATCGAAAAGAAGTCCGATTTCAATAGAAATAAAATTAGAAGTGGTAAGAAAATGTCTTAGGCAGGATTCGAATCCGCATTATGAAGCAAATCAACTGGGTGTAGATAAAGAAACCGTGAAAGATTGGATCAGGAAATATGAAGCAGAGGGGAGTGAGAGATTAAAAGAATCCAGAGTCTGCAAAGCATACTCACGAGAGCTCAAGGAGGCTGCGATTCAATCTGTGTTATCAGGAAATTATTCAATACGAGAAGCGATAAAACACTACCATATTTCCAGTAACAGTGTTTTATCAAATTGGATTAGCAAGTATACTTGTAGAGAAGAAATCAAACCTACTCGTAAAGGAATAACTCGTATGAATAAAGGACGATTAAGGTGGTATTTAAATGGATATAGCTTCTGAGCTAATTGAGAGTATGCTAGTTAAGTTTAAATCTGAGAAGAAATGGACGCTTCAAGCGGTTGAACAATTGTCTGAAGAAGATATTACATGGATTCCCACTGAGGGAAGTAACAGTATTGCCAATCTAATTGCTCATATTAGTGGTGCTGTTCATTCACGAATTGAAACTATTTTTCTCAATATTCCGGATACTCGCGATCGCGATGCAGAGTTTGATCCAAGACTTCAAATGTCAAAGGAACAGGCAATTACACTCACCACAAATGCGTTTGATACCATCATTCAATACCTTGAACACCTTGGTTCCAACCCTGAACTACTATTATCACAACCTTTTCTTCATTTACCACCACTGACTTACAGCCAAGTGAATAATGAAACTACTGCTCTCAATTTAATGATTGCCATGGTGAGAGAAGTTCATTATCATACAGGTCAAATTATTTACGTGGCTAAAATGAGAAAGGGACAGCTAGAATGGAACTATGATTAAATAGCTCCGTTCTGTGCTGTCCCTCATTTTATTGTACCCTCATAATAATACTTTGATTCTACTCTGTAACAGGTAATGTGTATAGGGTTCTATTTCCTTCATCACTATACCACACCACTTGATCTCCTAGAACTAGAGGTTGAACCTCAGACAAGGAATAATTGCTTCTTGTATGAATATCCTCTACAGGCTGTCCTTGTTCATTAACACGAACATATTTCAGATCACCCTTACGTTTCTCTAAATCGTACTCCTGCCATAATACCATCCATCTATCTGTAGATAGCTTAACCAAATTTGGAATTGAAGCAAGCTTACCTGTACCAATATAGGTTGCCAATTTTACTTTCTGAGCAGAAGAATTAGATAGTGCATTTTTGGGTAGAACACTTAACAATACATCTCGCTGATCAATTTCCAGCCCAACCATTTCATAACTTGTATAATTCTTCACCTTGGAATGATCTACTGAATTCCATGCTAACAGATAATAATTTGGTGTCACCTCAAACCCACCAATAGAAACTCCAGTCATATTAGCACCTATTGAACCTGGAATATGAAAGAAATTAACTTCCTGATACTTCATTCCATTGCCTTTTTGAAGGACAAGGGCACGAGGATAGGCATCTCCATGATCCACAAGCACATGATCGTTTCCGTCAAAAGCAACATACTGATCAAAGGAATGACTTACATGATTTTCTTGAAAACGCCCAAGATCATTAGTCACAGTCATATTCGCTGTATTCACAATAATTGTAAGCTGAGATTGGTGGTTAAGACCATCTGGTGTTGTATACCGTTGACGCGAAGTGTGTACGACTAATTGGTTATCATTCTCTGCCATTCTGAGACTTCCAGCATCAAATGGTATGGTTGTATAACTAGCACCACCAGTGATTGACACACTGTCTACTCGCTTAAATTGTTTATCGTAGCGAACGATACGAATTACTTCTTTACCATCGTTCTCTTCTTCGTTACTCTGACCGAAGACAACATAGTTATATTGCTTTCCACTATAGAAACCGCCATATAACGGTAGTTCATAGGCGATTTTTTGACTCTCACGCAGTTTGTATGTACCTGCCTCATAGGTTTCAATCGTAAGACTTGCCAAATCATCATTTCCATTAATCGCACTTATGGATTGATCTGAATTAGCTACTAGGTTGGAATGAACTGGATGCTTCCAACGTTGGAATTCGGATTCTACTCCATTAAACTCTGCTAGAAAATCACTTTTTACACGAATAGCTCCTTCAGGAGGCTTAGATGATAGAAAAACGATACTATTATTTTTATCATAAGCATAATCAAATCCTACAAGCTTCCCGAGATCAGGTAATTGAAAGAATGTATTACCTTTTACATCATAGCCCTGAAGCTTAATTAATTCCCCATTAACAAGAAATTCAGAATTGATTAATTTTGCCTCATTCATAATTTGAAAGTATTGTTTATTACTATCTCTATCTGATACATAAGCTTGTCCAATCAGAATTTCGATCTTACGCTGCTTTTTATTCCAAGTTACTTGAAATTGACTGCTTGTTCCATTTAAAATCTCTGCTACATCTCTTAACGCATAATAGCTAGGTTCATTGTCCCCCACCTGATGATGGCCTTCCAAAGAAACAATGTTCCCGTCAAGCATCACACTATCTGCTGACCACTCCCACCCAGACTCAAAAGCTTTAACGTAATCAGCATAAGTCGTAGTCTGAAACCCACTCAGCACCAACAGACTCACTAGCAATCCAACTATTAATTTCTTCATTTTTCTCCCCCTCTATTAAGATGTAACAAGGTTACACGATGTTTATTTTAGCATGGATAGAGAGGGACATATATGTTATTTTGGTGAATAAAGGATGTTGTTATAATTTCATAAACAAAATAGGAAATGGATTCCCCTGCTCGTCAATTGGCTCACGTCTGTAAACCTTAAAACCCATATGCTCATAAAACCCTTTTGCAAGGGGATTTTGCTCATTAACTGCTACTTCTTTCACTTGGTAGTTAGCAACGAGGTTCTGTACGATTTGCTTTCCAATCCCTTTGCCACGTAGATCTGGGTCAATAAAGAGCATCTCTAACTTACTACCATCTGCTCCCGCAAATCCAACAGGTTTCCCTTGTTCCTCCACAATAAGTAATATTTTAATATGTTCCAAAGCCATTGGAACATATTTTTGGATCTGATCAATATCATCAGAAGTTAGAAATGTATGGCTTGCAACTACCGATTTCCGCCATATATGTACTAGCTGATGTATTAACTCTTGACTTCTTAGCTTCATTTCTTTGATTTCCAAGCTTCTCTCTCCCTAGCTACATTTATTCTATTTTAATTAATAAACATTTAATCATCTTAGCATTTAATCATTTAACCCTTTGCCATTCAAAATAGAATTCGTATATTTTTCAATTCTAGCTAGTCTAGTTTTGACCTGCTTTGGTTCGGTGAAATAACGATTGTAGGCTTTTTGTCGCCCTGGTGTTAGAGCTGCAAATGCAGTCTTCAACTCTGGATTTTGGTCTAACACCTGCTTAAATTCCTCTGGAACCGGAATATCCTGCACTTCCTTCAGCACCACTGCCAAACCCGCTTTTTCATTCTCAATCGCTTCTTGAACATATCTCTTTATTGTAGATTCCAATGAAATAACCTGCTCTACTTTCGTGAAACGAATTTGGCGAGCTGCCTGTACATTTTCTGTCTGCTGAATCAGCACGCCCTCATCATCCTTAAGCAACGCACCTTTTACAAAAAAAATACCACAATACTCTTTAAATCCATGAATAAGGACAACATTTTTACCGTTAACTGTATAGCAAGGAACGCCCCATTTTAATTCTTCAGTTAATTCTAAAGTTAGCATCATCCTTCTAAGCTGTTCAAATTCCTCACGCCACTTCGACTCCCTACTCATAAATGCATCTACTTTAGGGTTAGTTATTGGATTGTCCATCTTGATCACTCCACTATGTCAGTCTCCTATATCTATTAACTAACATTACCCTAAAATTTAAAATTAATCTGCATATATTCAAAATTTAACTAAGTTAAATTCTATAATCATATGAACTGGTTACAACTGGGACAGCTCCAGTTCTTATCCATTCCATTGCACTATAAAATGAAAATTTATATCTCAAACCAATACACTGTTTGTTGTCTAATCAACTTGAATCCCAATTTTTCTACTAGCCTTTTAGATTTAATATTAGATTCTACACAATCCCACTGAGCAGACAACCCTCTAGCTACACATTGATTTACAAATTCCTTAGTTAATGCAAATGCTAAACCCTTATTTTGATGTGCTTTATCGGTTTCAATATCAATCGCAAGTGTATCATTAAATCTTGCTGTTCCTATAATAACTGCGGCAATATGATTCTCATAAGCTACACAGAATGCTAAACTCCGATTCATAAAGTCACTAAAGCTATACCATGACTCTTCTATTTTATTCTTTAACAAATGTCTATTCTTGAATTCATGTCGGTTCCCGTCCCCATTCTGGCTCAGGCTCTCCCAAAATTCATCATCTACTTGGTGCATTACATATTGTTGCGGCAAGCTCTCTCTACTCGCAGCCACGAGTTCCCTCGCTTGGTGACTAAATTCTTGTTCATGTCCTATTTCTTTATGCTGAAACATGTTTATTATAAATTTTTCCACATGCTCCTGTTCTGCCGAAAATTCAAAGCTACCTAACCCTCTGGATTTCAGCATGGGAAACAGTTCTTCCTTTAAGAATAGTTCTCAAGATGTTCACCCTGTTCTTTTGTATGAATCGCTCCTAAAAAAGCAAAGCCCCCAACTGGAATTGATTCTACAAGTGCAAGATTAGGACATTCCAAATTATCTACCCAGACATTCCCCTTACATTCACCACTTACAATTCCTGAAAAACTCGGGCTATACACACTTGTAACATTAGTTATGTCCTTCAATCTATGAAAATCATCAACTTTAATCATGTTTCCCCCTAGAATATTAAGACTTAAGGAAACTATTCTATGAATAGTTCATCTATTTCATTTTCTTTTTCCTCTTCCTCATCTTCAATATATTCAAGAATGTCACCAGGCTGGCATTTCAGCACCTTACATATCGCATTCAGTGTGGAGAAGCGTATCGCTTTAATTTTCCCTGTCTTCATCATCGATAAATTTACATTTGAAATACCTACCGCATCTGCAAGCTCGTTTAGGCGCATTTTACGATCCGCTAACATACGATCAAGCCGAATAACGATCATAATGTATGATCCGCCTCATCCTGTAAATAAATTCCGTAGTGAAACACATAAGCCATAATGAGTAAAATGGCACCTGCAAATAACTGTGTAAAATCAATTCCAACAGCGGTTGAAATTACATTAGATGTAAACTTATTAATGATAGGTGGAATAATATAAGCATTCAGTATTGGCGTTATTATTGAACAGGCAACGAGGACAATTCCCCCCTGTAGCAGTAGCGAAGCGTTAGAAGAAGTAAACACGTTCCCTTTTGCAATATTTCCAAAAAATATCGCCATGAGGAAGAAAGCATACGCTCCTGGGATGATGACCATAAAGCCCATGATAACAATCCCAATATAAGTCAGTACTTGTACCTCTCCACCTGTTGCAATTGCTCTCAAATAAATCTGCAAATCAGATAGATTGGTAAATCCGAACCGTGAATCTGAATTATGATTCTTCTCTGCTAACATCGCATCTGCAAAATGTCCTTGCGGCGTTATAAGTGTAAGCTGCATTCTGCCAAATAGGACTAATAGAAACACGATCACAGCAAGACCAACCATCAACACACATGTTCGTTGTAAAAAACGTGCTAATTCATTTGCTCGCTTTGCTGTCATAAATTTACGCATACCAAAACTCCCCCCAGTAAGGTGATTTATTAAAGCATACCACAATAATTATGATAAATATAAAAAAATTAATGATAATCGTTAATTTTTTATTCAAATCTCTTTTAATTGAATCCATAACTTGAATCATTCGATATCATACATCCAACTAAAAACCACAAAAAAATCAGAAAACAAGGTCTTAAGACACTTGAGACACGAACTGGTAAAAACTAGAATATTATTGTGAATATAATTACAATCCAAGAGAGGGAAGGATTATATGCAGGAGAATGGGAGAAAGAAAACAGTAATCCATCGTTGCAGACTTACTTTTATCGCTGTACTAATCACATTAACGACTGCTTGCTCTAATGAGCAGTTACAACAAGTAAATGAACCACAAAATTCGCAGGTCAATCATGTAAATCAGCATAATACAAATACAAGTAATGTCAATTCTAGTATAGACTCAGCAGTACCTGCTCAGGCTCATACTATGCATTGGTCTTACGAAGGAGAGACTGGTCCAGAGTATTGGGGCGCTTTAGAGGATGACTACTCCACCTGCAAACGTGGTCAACTGCAATCCCCGATCAATATCGAACATAATAAGCTTACTACGGTTAACGACTTACAGCCACTTAAGCTGAACTATCACACATCAAAAGCGCACATTGTAAACAATGGTCATACGATTCAATTGAATATAGATAATAATAGTAATCAAATGATATTAGAAGATACCAAATACACCTTAAACCAGTTTCATTTCCATCACCCTAGTGAGCATCAAATAGATGGAAAACATACTGAAATGGAGCTACATCTTGTGCATAAAAGTGAAACGGGGCAAACTGCAGTTTTAGGTGTGCCGATTATATCTGAACAAGAAAATGAAGCATTTGAATCTATTTGGAATCAATTGCCGCAACAAGAAACAAAAGAACCGATCTCATTAGAGCAGCCAATAGATATTCCAAGTCTCCTCCCCACTGATCTGCATTCTATTCGATATACAGGATCACTAACCACTCCACCATGTAGTGAGGAGGTTAGCTGGGTTGTACTTGATCATCCCATTGAAATGTCCCAAGCACAAATAGCTAAGTTTGCTGAAATATTCCCAGATAACCATCGACCTATACAACCCTTATTAGATCGCTCAGTACAGTCAGAACGAGTAGAGTAATCAAAGCAATCCAAAATTAATCCTTATAATAAGGTCGCTCTGATTCATTTAAGAGCGGCCTTTCATTTGATCTCAAAGTGTGAGTTATTCATCGTTGCTTAATAAGTAGCATAAGCTTTGTTCACATAAGGTTTCGGCTAATTGGAGACATATTTACTTGATGATTCGGGTAATTCCTTTTGGACTTCTTTATTCACCAACTTTGATATAATGGAACATATGCAACATGATAGCTTAGAAAGAAGGGATGTCATGAACAAGTGGCTTAAAGCATTACTTTATCTAGTAGGCGCGGCAATCTTAACAAGATTTATACCCTTTTCCAACTGGTTCCGGATGCTAGATACGATGATTCATGAATTTGGTCATGCTGTAGCGACGTTACTTACTTCAGGAAAAGTCAATCGCATTGAATTATATCCTAATCATAGTGGTGTCACTTATTCTTCATTATTGGCGGTGGGCTGGAGTCGGTTTATTGTATCTATCGCAGGTTATACTAGTGCCTCCGTGTTTGCGATCGCCTTATTTTTTAGTTATTCAAAATGGAAGCATACAGCAGGCTTAATCACCATTACAACGATCGCTTTATTATCAGCGCTTTTATTTGTACGTAATAGTTATGGGCTACTTTGGTTATTTATTTTTATTTTAATTAATGTATTATTCCTAGTCATAGATGATCGGCTACGAAGCTTTTATTATTTACTCCTAGCCTTCCTATGTTTAGAGGAGTCCGTAACGGCACCTCTGACTTTGCTCATCCTTGCCATTACTTCTCCAAATCAAGCGGGCGATGCGACCAATCTGGCAAACTTAACAGGAATTCCGGCTGTATTCTGGGCATTATTTTTTGTAGCCTTTTCCATATTGTGCGCTAGGTTTGCACTTGGACTATATTGGAACAGAAGAGAGGCTAAATTAGGGGCGTGAGGGTTCTAACCTCGCATCCCCTTTGTTTATACTGTTAAAGAGAATCAATTTAAATTCAGTTCCTAATTATGTAAAAAACAATCCTTAAGCTTTAGTTTGGTAGTAGCACACTACCTATTTTTTATTTAAGATGAACATACATAGCATATTACTCTAATACTTTTTTGTAAGCGCATTCTTTTTAATCTATTTTGAATCACTAGAGATTGAATCAATTGCTAAGCCATGAAAGGAGTGAGTTACATTGCTAAGAACGGTTACTGTTGAAAATGGAAAGGTCCGAGGGTTGCCCGCAGCAGATCCTCGTATTACGAGCTTTAAAGGAATCCCCTTTGCCGCACCACCTGTAGGTGAAAATCGCTGGCGCGCACCTCAACCAGCTCAGGATTGGGACGGTGTACTCCAAGCCTGGGATTTTGCCCCCTCCTCAATGCAATCCAAGACGGTTATTGATGACAACAACATTTATACAAGAGAATGGGATGTCGACCCTGATTACCCTATGAGTGAAGACTGCTTATACTTAAATGTATGGACACCTGCAAAACGTACGGATGAAAATTTGCCTGTCTTTGTTTGGTATTTTGGTGGTGGTCTACAATGGGGGCGCACGTCAGAAATGGAGTTTGATGGTGAGCGAATTGCACGCCGAGGAATTGTTGTTGTCACTGTAAATTATCGTATTAATGCCTTTGGTTTTTTATGTCATCCTGAAATTACGGCTGAAGCTCCACATGCCCCTGCTAATTTTGGACATTTAGATCAGCAAGCTGGAACACAGTGGGTGAAACGAAACATCGCTGCCTTTGGTGGTAATCCTAACAATATAACGATTGGTGGTCAATCCGCAGGTGGAGGTAGTGTTGTTAGTCATATGACTTCACCTCAAAATAAAGGCTTATTTCAACGCGCAGTTGTTATGAGTGGAATCGCAACAGAATTATATCCCAATGTTCCGGTCCCTTCTGTGAAGGGTACTTTAGAGGAGGCTGAAAAAGAGGGAATACGTTTTTTTAACTACCTTGGGGTATCCTCACTTGCTGAAGCAAGAAAGTTAGACGCAGTATATATTCGAGATAAAATGGTGGAATACGGAAAAATGTGGCTAAGCGTCATCGATCATCAATTTTGTGTAGGTGACCCATTCGAACAAATGATTAGGTTCCAAAGAGAAATGGTACCTGTCATGCTTGGACATACGTCCACTGAATTCCCCACTCGTCCTATAGCTGGAACATTAGAGGAACTAGAACAAATGGCAAGTCAGTTATTTGGCAAAGATGCACCCACGTTTCTACAATTATGTCAAAGTGATACCAACGATTTAGAACATACTTTAAAGAAAGCAAGTGTACTTATGATTGAACATGCCATTCGTCTTGTTGTCCATGCTAATAGTGGACACCCTTCTGGTGGAACACCACTTTATTATTATAAGTTTGACGCTGAAATTCCGGGCTGGGATAACCCAGGCACGTTCCACTCTGTTGATTTGTGGTTTTTCTTTGAGACATTGGCAAAATGCTGGCGGCCATTTGTGGGCAAGCATTATGATTTGGCGCGTCACATGTGTAATTATTTATGTAATTTCATTGCAACAGGCAATCCAAATGGCGCCGATTCAACAGGGGTAATTATGCCACATTGGGCACCATGCACAGCGGATGAACCATATGGTATGTTATTTGCAAATGAAGCACAATTTGTGAAGGAAAATCCAAGCCCATTAATGGAGTTTTTGGTTGAACAATATTTTAAAGAGTAAAAGTGACTTGTAACGTAACATTAAATGTACCTACACATAAAAAGCGTATTCTTTATCCTTCAGCGGAGAACTTAGATAGAAATTTCCCGCTCGTATGGATATTGAATACGCTTTGTCTTATTTATAAAACATATTCCATCTGGCGATCGTACGGTTCATGGCTAACGGACCATTCGTCTAGCTCCTCAGCGTCTACACAACCTAGCTTGTTATAAAAAGCTTGCGATTCTTCGGCAGAATGCGTAGACATATATAATTTGTGTGCGCCCATCTCCTTTGCCTTTTGTGCACAGGCTAGAAATAGTGCTTTACCAAGCCTTTTCCCTCTATACTCATAGGAAATATGCATTTGCATCAACTTTCGATATTGACCCTGACTCCCCATAGGGGAAGCTAACAAACTTGCAAAACCAATCAATTGATCTTCCTCATTAAATGCCCCAAACACTGCTCCCCCACTTTGAATACAAGGAGCAAGATCATCTGTAATGATTTCTTCTTTCAATTGTTCATCCCATTGCTCTATGAAGGCGATATCTTGTAAAGCCCATTCTCCATCTACCTTACGTACACACCGCTTTACTTCCTGATAGCGATTAAAATACTTTAAAAGATCGGGTTGTAAATCGGTTAAGGTTAATTCTCTAATTTTTTCTTTCAAATCGTTTCACCTATCCTGTTTGATTACTTCTCTTAAGCATGACGATAAACTAGCTTACACTTATCAAAATCAGCGTCTTCTTCTATACTGGTATATATCTCTACAGCATGGGTTAAATCATTTTCCAAAATTTTTTGTTGCTTAAAGCATTCCAGCACATCTAAGTACGCTGTATTTGCATCATCACAACCTAACCAGATTGTCATACTATTGTTTTCATCTTCTAAATAATCGTAACCTCGCTCAACAATTTTACCATTTGTATACAGCTCAATCGCCTCAGGAATCTCATATCGCAAATCTAAATCGGGATTAGCTAATAACACAGGATCTAACTTTACAACAATACTCTGCATACGCTAACACCCTCCTTTACTTATTTTTCAAAGCGAAAATAATCGATATCCACATATCCACCACTTTGTAACGTAGCATAATTAAAAATACCGATTCGACAGCCCATAAAATGCTCCATCGTCCATTTCAGCTTACAGCGATCGCCGATAGCCACCCATTCATTAGGTGTAGTAGCATAATAAAATTGCACAACATCCTGCGTATCATCGTTAGCGTCAATAAACTGGAAGCTAGCCTTGAGTTTAACTTCGGATGCCTCAATTTGTTGCTTAGCTAATACGTGCTCAAGCCCCTGCTCATCACGCTGCATCACAACTACATACCGAACTCCATCCATTACCTGAACCCCAACTGAGCTGTACCCACCTAATAAAGCCACCAAGCCAGCATGATCGCCTTCCTGCATATGTGTTAAATCGATCTTTATTTCCGCTTCACACTTAGGACCTTCTGTACGTTGGGTTAACGTATTACGAGCCTGCAACACACTATTAACCACATGACTCGTTTCTAATCGTAAAAAGCTATGTCTTTTTGTAACAGACCAATATTGATGATTCGGATTATGATTCCATTGCCAGCCTAATTTCAGCTTATTTTCCTCATATTCAAATTCATCACTATGCGTTAATGGAACATCAGTCCCAAGCTTGATCTCTATATTTGCATCTGTATTTGCATTAGCCTTAAGCTCGATCTCTATCTCTACCTGTGCAGGTGCTTTTCCATTATGACCTAATATCGGCCATCCCTCTTCCCATGTCACAGGCATTAAGCTAGGAATTCTGCCTACTGCACCATGATCCTGCATCATTATGCTGTACCACTTTCCGTCAGGGGTATCTACAATGCCACCTTGTGCCACACCAATTGAGCCTTGGGAAGCCCCCACACTCGTAAAGCCCATATCATCATCCAAGATGATTTTGGACTCATAGGGTCCTAGCAGATGGGATGAACGGTAGCATAATTGCCGTTTACGTTCATTGTGGGGCCAATCACAAAAAAGCAAATAATACATGCCATCTATTTTATAAGCATGACTACCTTCGCATGGCACATAATAGTTTTCCTTAGGGGTAGATAGTAGTAATTGATTTAATCCCCCCTCCTTAATCGCAGTTGCATCTGCGGTTAATTCGGTAATCTGAATATCCCCTGAGCCATAAATTACAAATACACGACCCTCATCAAAAAATAATGCAGGATCATGCATAAACTTATTAATAACGTGACGTTGCCAATCCCCTTTTTCGATATCATTAGTCTGATAAATGTAAAACTGACCTGTATCATTACAGTTAAAGCACACATAAAATTTACCCTGATTATATTTTAAGCTTGTTGCCCAAGCCCCTTTTCCGTAAATCCCCTTGCCATCCATTAGATTATGTCCATCATTATTTTCAAAGGTGTCGTACACATAACTCGCTATCTCCCAGTGTACTAAGTCCTTTGATTTAAGAATTGGACAACCTGGCATCGTATGCATACTTGTTGATATAAAATAATAGTTATCGTTCACACGTATAATATCAGGATCTGGATAGTCCGCCCAAATGATTGGATTGTTAGCAGCTAAAACTGGCATAGAAATTCCTCCTAATTATTTTTTCATACTATTGATAACGGTTACAAATAGTGAAATAGATTCTCTACTAATAAATAGGATAACTAGATTACTATTATATTAGCGAGAATTTATGAGAACTAATGAACACTTTTGAACATAGTCAAAATGCCTATTACGCAAACGGGTTAGAGTCGTCCAATACTTCTTGTATAATGACTACCGGATCTGATATTAAACCATACTTCTCATCCTCGGGATACGTCACTGCAATCGTAGGTTCATTCCCTGCATAAGCAATGATGCTTTCCATCGAGTCCCACTTCGTACATAAAAAGAAATGTGCATATTGCCCTTGTTCTACTATTTTTAAAAATGCCCCTCGATTACCTGGAATTGCGGTTGTATCCTTAATCCCTGTTTCAAACTCATATTTCTCAAATGCTTCCTTCATTTCAATTGGAACCATACCATGCCACGTTCTTGAATACATCTATTCTCCACCTTTTACCGCTTTAAGAAAAGCATCTATTTTTACTGTTTCCTTTGCAGATGTAAAATTCAGCATTTCATCATCATAAGTATCTACCGTAAACGTTAAAGAGTCCTCATTCTTGACCTCAATCTCACGCATATTTTGATTCGATTCTAGCTGAACGATTTTCTCTATTTTATCGTTGTTCACATTTAATAAATATAAAGTTCTGCTTGAAGGTACTGTGCCGTACGTATTCCCTGTTAAAATCAATACAAGTTCATTATTAAACCATAATACACTTTTAACGGACTTTTGCTCCCCAGCCTGTTGATGAGTAAAGATCTGTTTTTTTTCATTTTTCTCAATGTTATAAAGCCATGCATCCCCTGCCAATTCAAACTCATAAGGAGAGACGAACACCATACTTGTCCCCGCCTCATTTATATTAGGCTTAGAGGGATAATCATCGATAGTACTAATTTCCTGCCACTTATCCTCTCGTTTCACGTTAATAAAAGGGGGGTCATTTTCCGGATATTTCACGGTTTCATTCCATATTAGCTTAGAGGAAGGTTTAACTGGATCAGTCTCCTTTTCTTTATCATTCTGACAAGCTGCTAGCGTAAAAAGAACTATGATACTTAATGAAAGAACAGATAATGAAACTACAAATCGCCTCACTCCACCACTCCTTGTCTTTTTTAAGCTTTACGTCTTCGCCTTACTTCTGTTGCTAGAAATAACACACCTGCAAGCAACGAAGCAAACGCGGCAAATAAATACATACTTGCTCCACCATAAGAATCCGAGATCGTTCCGCCGATCAACCCACCTGCCATGCCTGCCAGTCCTAGATACACCATACTTAGCAAGGAGAAGCCTGTGGCCCCTAGCTCTGGGGGAAGAATACGAGCAACGTAATGCATCGACACAAGCCAAAACACAGCAAAAGTCACTGCTGCACCTGCTTGTAGCCCAAGTAGCACCCAAGGCTCATCCGTGACATAATACATAAACCATCGCAAGGTATACACTAAACCAACAAGACCAATCAAGGTAAATTCATGCACCTTATGCAGATGTTTGCCTAACAGCGCAAACACAGGCACCTCTACGATCGCCGCTAACGCCCAAGCCCAACCTACCATCGCATCTGAGGCACCTAAATCCTTCATATACAGACCTAACATGACATCATTCATACGATGTGGTACTGCCATTAAAAATACAAGCAGCAAAAACCAAAGAAAGCTTTTATCCATAAACAGCTTACGTAATGCACCAAAGGTAATACCTGCACCCTCTGCGGGTTCATCCTTAAGGAAAAACAATAACAGTAAAGGCACTAACCATACTGCCCACAGCAAGTAGGGAAGCTTATTAATACCTCCAAACAAGACTAGTAAAGTACCCCCTGTTAAAGAAATAAGCGTATAGCCAATCGATCCAAATAAGCGAAGAGAGCCATAGGAGGAGCCACGCTTCGTTGCAGATTGTACCGAAATACTGTCCATGAGTGGCATGGAGGGCTGGAAGAAAAAATATAAGCCTAACACAAAGCACAACGTCCCCACATAACCAGAAGACACATAAAAAAGTCCCACACTACACAAAATTGCAATCAGCCATAAAATAAAAATGATCACTTTAACGGTACGCAGACGGTCACTAATATAACCCCAAATAGGCTGGACAAGACTAGCCACAAAAGGACCAATCATCATTAAAAAACCAACCTGTGAGGAGGTGTAGCCTTGACCTGCAAAATACAATGGTAAAAAAGGCGCTAATACAGCGAGAATCGCATATTGCCAAAAATTAAGTCCACGCAATACTAGCATTTGCTTATCTTTGGTCACTTTCCCTGTTGTTGCATCAAGTTTCAACTGTAATCTCTCCAATTCTGCAAACTCTAAAAACGATCACAAACCAAATCCCATCGTAATCATAGATCAAATATGTCATCCCTTCAAGACTAACCTTTGGATAATTTATACTTTAGCTTATAAAAAATAAAAACCACCTATATATTCGCTTAGGGACTGCTCCCCTTTCATAGCAAATATATAGATGGTATTTCAGATCCTAATCTTAATTTTCTGCAACAACCTGTTGACCTGCAATCCGCCCAAATGTAAAGACATCGGCAATCGCATTACCACCAAGACGGTTAGCACCATGGATCACGCCTGTTACTTCCCCTGCCGCGTATAAACCTGGAATGACTTTTCCATCTTCATTCATAACATGTGTTTTTTCATCAATCACGATCCCGCCCATTGTATGGTGCACAGAAGGAATCGCTTTTTGAATGTAATATGGTCCTGTTTCTAATGATACAAGTCCCCCGCGATGATGAAAATCTAAATCATCTTTGGTCTCGGCATACTTATTCACCTTTGCAACCGTAGCTTTTAGCTTCTCAATATCTACTTTAAAGAATGCAGCCACTTCCTCAAGTGTATCTGCCTTATGAAGCATACCTTGCTTCACAAGCATATCGTATTCATCTTGGTGCGCTTCAACGGTTTTACCGATATCACCAATTTTTTGATTCCATAGCTGATAAGCATATCCACCACTTTGCGCCAAAATTGCTTTGGAGATTACATCACGACGCTCTAACTCCTCGACAAAACGCTCACCCTCTTGGTTAATCAAAATTGCACCATCAAAGCGAGAATCAGCAACAAGTGAAATCACACCGGTAACAGGGTTACATACTGGATAAGTCTGAATATATTTCATATTCGTGAGCTTAGCACCAAGCGCTTCTGCCATTGTAATCCCATCCCCTGTTGTACCAGGTGAATCTGTGGACATATATTTTTCGTCCATTTCAGAATTATATTTCTTACGCATTTCAATATTAGAGCCAAAACCACCTGTAGCTAAAATAACTCCCTTGTTAGCATGAAAAGTAATTTTATCTCCACTTGCTGAAGTTGCTGTAACCCCATTTACTTTCCCTTGATCATTAGTAAGCAAAGCTTCTGCTTTCATATTTGTTTTAATGACAATTCCGTCTGCTTCTGTCTTCACCTTAAGCTTAGTAATTAGTTCAGCACCTGTGTGACCAACTGGAATAAGTGCACGTTTTCTTGAATGACCTCCAAATTGGAATAGGTGATCAGGCAAAAATTCAACCTTAATTTCATCACGTAACCATTCAGCGGATTTTAACGCATTGTCAGCAAGAATACGAACCATATTAGGCGTACCTAAATTATCGCCACCCTTTAACGTATCCTCGTAAAATAAATCTGCTGAATCGTCCTTGATGCCTAGCTTTTGCTGTACCCAGTTGTTTGGTGCATTCATTTCCCCACCAGAGATCAACGTGTTACCGCCTACTGCTGGCATTTTCTCCAACAAGACGACGCTTGCTCCAGCTTGCTTCGCTTCAATCGCAGCACTAAAGCCTGCACCTCCTGCACCAATAACGACAACATCAAAGGTTTGGTCTACTTCCTCTTTAGCTTGGCCTGTGTTGCTCGCAGCACCAGATACAGCTAAAGTGAGACCTGATTTAGCAATTGCATCCTGAATTGCAGCTAAGTAACCATCACTAGTTACCGTGGAACCACTTATTGCATCTACTTCTGAACTGTTCGCATTAATCACCGTTTGTTTAAGTTGAGTAAATACCGGTTCAGCCAACACTTCATTTTCCTTATGGTTAACAACTTCAATATCTGTAATTTTGTTATCCTTAAATGTAACCTTAACCTTGATTTCGCCATGTTTTCCTGTTCCTATACCTTCAACTACCTTAGCCCCATTTGCATCTGAAGAGGAATTATCCTTTCCACCACATGCAGATAATGCAAGTAACAAACAAACCGCTAGTAACACGCATAACAATTTTTGAGTGTAATTCTGCTTCATTTCCCCGATGTCTCCTTAACTTCATTTAATTTTGCAGTTCACAATGAATTCTCAATAAGCAAAACGACTGCTTTTACTTTGAGCTAGACATGAATCGTGTTTCATGTGAAAATATGCACAAGACCATTATAAAATTGTTCTTTAGGGATGTATTTGCACAATTTAGATTTTTTTTATCTTTTTCGGACTTCATATAAAAATATTTAATTATACAAATGGATCCTACTACTAAGGAGATGGCAACAGGAAATGAACTCGATCCAAAAAAAGCTTGTTTTATATACTGGGGCATGTTTTGTCCTACTGTTTCTAGCACTACTAATGACTATATATATGGAAATGAATCATACCGTTGTCCCCCTCAATAAAAGCTTAACCCAACAAGTTGTTAATGCGCGAAGTGAGCAAATTAACTATTGGTTTAATCAACGGATTGGAGAGATCAATACACTTGCCTCTTTAGCAATCGATCATCGTTGGTCAAGAGAACAGCTACTTGCCGAGACACATAAGCTTGAATTACGTAAAAGAGAGGAATACGAATCCATTCGTGTCGTGGATCTTAAAGGCTATTCTTGGGGTGCAGATGGACATCCCTTCTCAATTTTAAACCGCCCATATTACCAGCATATCATTGAATCCAAGGCCGAATATGTTGTTAGTCATCCCATCGTCTCCAAGGCAAACGGGTTAGAGATTGTTGTCATTTTGTACCGTATCCATCCATCTGACAATGAAGATCTTGCTTATATCGCCGCAGGGGTACCCTTAAATAAAATGAAAGAGATTGCCAAGGATATTTCGTTACACGATCAGCTTGGATTATTAATTGTAGATACGGATGACAAGCAAGACGGAAGTATTCATGATAAAAGACTCGCAAATGTTAAAAATGAAGCTAGCAAAAATGTAAGTTCATTTGAGTCTACCATTACTAGTGTTCCTGGCTGGAAGCTTGTCCTTGAGGTTCCCAATTCTGAGTTGTCCCTTGCGGTCTTTAAAACGCAGCGAACTGCTTTGCTTGTTGGGTTGCTCATTGGCGGGGTATTTCTAATCCTGCTGACCCTACTTGTCTCTTCGATTGTGCGGCCCGTTCAAGCGCTACAGCAAATTATGAAGGATGTACAAAAGGGCAATCGGGTGATTCGTGCCGATGAATCCCACAATGATGAGATTGGAGATTTAGGACGTAGCTTTAACGAAATGTTAGTTCAACTCTATCAATCTGAGCAGGAAAAGAAGGAAATGGAGCTGCGACTTGTACATGAGCAAATCAAGCCCCATTTTTTATATAACACGTTAGATACAATTCAATGGATGGCGATCGATTATGGCGCAGATAACATTGTGGAGATGATCGAAGCTCTGAGCACTTACTTTCGGCTTGGATTAGGAAAGGGAGATCCATATATTCCACTGGAGCAGGAGCTCTATCATGTCGAAAGCTATCTTCACATTCAATGTGTGCGTTATGAAGAGATATTGGATTACGAGCTACAATATGATGAAGAGCTACTATCGTGTAATGTGATTCGATTCATGCTACAGCCCCTAGTAGAAAACGCGATTTATCATAGTATTAAGCCATTGGAAAATCAAAAGTGTACGATATCTATTCATGCATTTAGAGAAGGACAAAATATGATTATTACAGTCGAAAATGATGGACTTGGGATTCCCCAAACTAAAGTGGTTCAGATTAATGAGGCTTTGCTGGCGGATCAGCAAAATAACACTGCGACTGGATTTGGGTTATATAGTGTTAACCATCGGATTAGATTAGCATGTGGGCTACAATATGGACTTCAAGTCACCTGTAATAATGGAATAACAACAATGAAAATCATATTGCCACTAGAATGGGAGTGATACAACATGAAATTATGGCGTTTAATGATTGTAGATGATGAAAAAATTATTCGTCAGGGGCTAACACATTTTGTTAGAGATAGTGGTTATCCTTTTGAAGTTGTTGCTGAGGCTAAAAATGCAAATGAAAGCTTACAGTATCTAGAGACGTTACCACTTGTCCATGTCTGCCTCGTTGATATTAATATGCCAAATATGAATGGTTTGGACTTAATCTCATTGCTCAAGGAGCGGTGTCCCTCCATCGTGGTGGTGGTCATTAGCGGATATGATAATTTTGAATATGCACGTCAAGCTGTGCAGCTACAGGCCTTCGATTATGTACTCAAGCCCATTCCCAAAAGTGATCTCAACCAATTGCTAGCTAGACTAGATAAGCATTTACGAAATTTATACCCTGATGCTGTCCTTGATGAGCCAGTTGAGACCTCAACTCCAACCACTTTTACGGGAAATGGAACAGTATTTATTGATAAAGTAACCGAATATATTCAAGCTCATTATCAAGACCCTGAACTATCAATTAGTCGGATAGGCTCCTTATTTCATATTAACCCAACCTACCTAAGTAAACGGATGAAGCAGGAGATTGGACTTTCCTTCCTTGACTACGTAACAGAGCTAAGAATTAATAAAGCAAAGGAAGTATTGGATGACGTTGCCTCAAATATTAAAATAAGTAGCCTAGCCATCAAGGTTGGATATAAAAATCAGTATTATTTTAGTCGTGTATTTAAAAATAAGGTTGGGTTATCTCCACTGGAGTATAAAAATAACCGTAAATAAGCGAATAACTAATCTAGTCTCTATTGAGATCGCAATCTAGTCCTTACCCTTACCTTATAGAGTAGCCAGCTTTTCCATAAAGCCTCATTATCAGGATGGATAGCAACCTTATCCAAAAAATAAAAATCAGCAGGTGCTATTTTTAGCTTCCATTTTGGTGAGACAGGAGCAAGTGAAATCCACTCATCAAATTGTAATTTTTCCGCTACAGCTTCGCCTGATGATTCTCCAGATCTATGAAAGGCTCCGCGGGGAAGCACATACAGCATACCTTCTGTCCAAGGATCGGTATCAAAGGTGGATTTGCTTAAAGAATAAAAGTGGTATTTTTTGTTGCGTCCTATAATACATCCATTTCTAAAATTACCAATCATCTTTTCCTTATTAAATACAGCATAAAACATCGACCATAAGGGCTCTGTTGTTGCAAAAATAGCAGACGTGATTTCGTTGTTATACAACGTTTGTTGTCTAGGCTCAAAGCTAGCAATGTTAAGATGATTTGAGCCATGAAATATGTAATTACCCTGTAAGGATAAATAGTGCAAAAAGCGATATTTAGGATAAGGAAGATTGTAGTCAATGAGGATTTCGTTTTCTTGCATCGCTGCTAGCAATTGGTCATATTGTCGTGTTTCCTCTGTTGTAAAGGTAATCGTTGGTGAAGGATATAATAGCATTGAAAACAGAAGGGATTTGATCATCTGTGTGAGCTCCTTTATATTTTAATCGTAATTTATATATACAAATAACGGCTCTATTTAGGAATTAGTACTTGACTACGTTAGGAGTCTGGTAGCTACGCTCCAGAGCGTTCTTGCGACTGTTGTTAAAATCATATTCCTTTTTACTAAAGTCTATTTATGGATGGAATTTGATTTTAAGAGACATTCTTCAGAATCGCTCTGTCTCTTCGCTAGCTTAGGTTAGCGGTCAAGCACTAATTTCAAGATTGAACCCAAATAACTTTGTCATAATTATAAGTTCATCTCATCACATCGTCATTCTAAGCCATTCCTTAAGAGCTTCCAACTGCTCAGTGGTATGAAAGTAATGCTCTGCTTCTGGGACGATAGATAGCTCACATTTAAAATGCTTCACAAACTGGTTAATCGTATCCCGTTCACACATATCATCTTTACTACCATACAAAATGGTAGTAGGGACATTCCATTTTACAATTGGATGTTCTTTCACGTAGCAATAGTAGTCCCAATACAGCTTTTGCCCGATAGGAGTACCAATGCTCTGTTCACGTTGAAGTTGCTCTTCTGATACATTAAACCACAACATCATATTGTTAATAATACGCTGCATATCAACGACTGGAGATAAAAACCAAGCTTGCTCGATCGTCTCATCCTTATAGGCTAACAAGCTAAAATATGCCCCAATACTATTAGCAAACAAACTAATCTGCTTCCAATTCTCTTTAGCGTAGCTCATTATTTTCTTTAAATCTTGAACGCAATTCTGTACCTTGCAAGGTGTACCTTCATTTGTTCGATCCCCATGCTCAGGCAGGTCAAAGCTTAAAACCTGATATCCCTTTGCTAGCGCAAACTGAGCAAAAATTTCAATGGGAACATCACTTTTATTCGACATATTTCCGTGAATAGCTATAATTATATGCTCCGATTGATTTCCCCATATGACCGCAGGAATATTTTCTATTTTTACGTTGTTAGTTTTCACTGTGCTCTTCCCCCGTCTTCATTAGTAAATGACATCAGAGTGTAAAAATAACCCAATGACTTATCACACTCAGCCATTAGGTTATCTTCCAATTCCTGTTCTGCAATTATTCTAACGTAAACGAAGCAAAGTGACAGCTTCCATCGCCTTTAAACGTAAAGTATAACGCATGGACTCCGTCTGGAATCGTAATGTCTGCACTATATTCCTTCCATACATTAGAGAAGCCAATCGGAATTGAGCCAAGCACGTCACCATCCCATGCCGTTTTCACCTCAAAATTCCCTGTTGCATAGCCACGAGCTTTGATTTTTACTTTATTAATTCCTTTACAATCAAAATATTTAAATCCAGCGGTAGCCGAATTTTTCATATTCGCAATATATCCGATTTCCTCATCGCCATCTCTACCATCTTGTGTAATTTTCGGGAATTGGTTATTCATCCATGAAGCTGAAAAGTCTGTATATACGGATTCCTCATCACAAAATAAATTACAAGCAATATAGGTTGGATATTCACCAACCCCTTGTAAAGGCCCATCATTGGGACCACATGAGGTTAATTCCACCTGCGGTATTGTGCCATCAGGTAAAATTTGTATTTTCTCCAGACAAGCTTGGCGACTAAAGTTCGTGCCATTGGTATGACGGTGATAAAAAATGTACCATTGCCCTTTAATTTCAACGATGCTACCATGATTGTTCCCGCCATAAAACATGGGCTTATTAGCAGGCTTGTAAGAGCTAATATGCATATCACAGTTACTGATGATTACGCCACCATATTTAAAATCCTTTGTTGGATGTTTGCTTGTCGCATAACATAACTCATGCATAGAGATGGAGGAATACACGAAATAATACGTATCCCCGTGCTTACGAATCGATGGCGCTTCAAAAAACTCAAAGCCTTCAAAACCAGAACCCGCACTATACGGCTCACTTGGCACAACAATGACAGGCGCTTCAATAATGGTTAGCATATCTGGTCCAAGCACTGTCGCCATGGCGCCGCTACGTGAACGATCCCCTTTTCCACAAAAACCAGTATACAAGTAAGTCCAATCGCCTTCTCTCAGCACACCCGGATCAAATTGTGGTTCGTCCCCTTCTCGATTACCAAGATAGGTTCCATCTGCATATTGCACATAACCATAGAATTGATATCTACCAGCTGGAGTATCACAGACAGCCACAGACACGATAGAGCGCTTACTATCTACATAATACAAATAATAACGACCATCTGGACCTACCGCGACATCAGGAGCATATAGACAGCTATCGCGGTCAGCATTATCCTCAACATCTGTTGCTTCAAGTAACACACCTTCATAACACCAATCAGATAAATCATCCACTGATGCAGACCAGCCTACATAATCATTTAAGCAGTAAGCGTATCCATTCGCACGATCATGAGAACCATACACATACACTCTATCATTAAATACATACGGCTCCCCATCGGGAATATACTCCCAAGAAGGTAAATACGGGTTAACACCTTGCTTTTTCATTTTTTTATCTCCTTTAATATATCTATTATTTAAAAAGGTTTATTAATTAAATAAATGTTAGGCAAACAACCCCAGTGAGCGAAGGGACAGATAGATTCTGGAGAAGTGGAACGTTCGTATTTAAAACTAGATTTCATCAACAAATGCTAAAAAACTTAAAAGAAATCTGGTTTTAACAACGATCGGAAGAACTCTCTGTCCCATAGCCTCCACCTTCCTTATTGTCTAGCCTTAATTTTTAAAGCTTTTAACTCACTACCTCAACCTGAAGCTCCACATGACTTAACTCTGCCTTGAGATCCGCTTCCCTTACCACATCAAATCGTGGTACACCATGTTGATTAAAATGGACTCTGTGCATGGCAGAGCAACGTGTTCCATGCTTCGTAATTTCAGTTTCCCCATGATACATAATCATCGTATTGCCTTCCTTATCTGTAAAAAAGGAATTATGGCCCGGTCCGTATACACTACCAGCAGAATAATAGGAGAGGACTGGTGTTGTTGCCTTTCTCCATGCCCTTGCATCAAGTAAATTACTTCCGCGTGGAATGCTTAGTAGTCCCAATGCGTACGTATAACCGCAAGCATTCGCACCTGAATACGTGATATAAACTGTATCGTTCGTAATAAGGGGGTAAGGGCCTTCATTGTTAATTGTCCCTTGTGTATTTTCCCAACTAAGTAGTGGCCTTGTCATCAGGACTGGATCACTAGTAAGAATATAAGGCTGTTGTTCATCCACTGTTGCAATATAAATCATAGATCCGCTATCCAGTGGTGTCCCAATGTGCTCACGATAGGACCAGACTACATAACTTAAGCCATCCGCTTTAAAATAGGTCATATCTAATGTAATGCCTGACTCTGTAAGAAAGGTACCCTCTGCCTTTTTTACGCGAATGGGTGTTTCCCAGTCGTTTGCACTTAAAATATTCCCTTCCTTTTTGAGCTTCATCATATGGCATTGCGGTCCCCATTGCTTTCCACTTACAGCAAATAAGATATATAACTCTTCACCAATAAAGTGAAATTCAGGCGCCCAAAACGTTTGTATAAAATCTTTTTCTTCATCTAGATCTAAAATTAATTTTTCATTATAGCCTGCTGCAAATAAGTCCTCAATCGTATCAGCTTCTCTTACATAAATGCCTATATCACCCTTGTTATCATTCGTAGCTATAAAATAATATTTATCCTTCCAGAGCAAAATGACAGGATCGGCATATCCTGAAGCTAGCGGGAACGAATAGCTTGGTTGAACAGCCTGACCCGTGATGGTGTAGGTTCCTGACTTAGAAAAATCAACATGATCATAGCTCCATTTCACTTTTTTTAGCGCAGTGGAACCATCTGAATACACCGCTGTTGCTTTGATCTCATCGAGTTCTGAGCTAGATGATATTTGTAGCTTCATCGGCACTTGCGTTCCAATATGATGAACGGGCATCCAATACGCCTGAACAGCATTCCAAATACGATCATCAACCGCAATCATATTCCCCGAGTGAATCGGAGCATCCGCTAAAGAAGAAATAGATAATTGCTTTAGAGCACCTTCTTGATGTATCGATGTGGGTTTTGCTATGCCAATACTATCTAGTTGTGCCAAACTAGTCATCGTGTTGCTATAATATTGATCATCACTACCCAACCAACAAAATTGATAGCTTTGCTCAGCTTCATTGTATTCACACGTCACTTGCTTCACAAATAAGTGATCATGTAGCTTGATTAAGCCGACGGAATTAAAATGAATTAAATCTTCAGAAGTCCAAAGAACAATCTGCCCTTTACTCTCCTCATCCTCATTCCCTTCCAAATCCACGCGTATAGCTATAATTCCAAAACCACCTGATTTCAAATGGAACAGATAAGGTTGAATAAGTCCTTTTTCCTGAATCACATTGTGTGCATTCACTGTCGCCTCGCCAAATAAAATACCATAATTGCGATTTAAAGGCTGAAACTCTTCTTCACCTTGCCGTATAGCGAAGTGAATACTATTCGCTAATGAAGTTGTATAGTCATCTTGAGGTTCCCTAGTATAAACGAATATATTATGCTGTAAATTGACTGTCATAGGGTAGTGTCTCCTTTTCAATATTATACCAATATCTCAGACCAAACTAGTACATTAATAAAGCAAATCATCAAAGATTTGAAGCGCTTCACTACCTTCTTTAACAAAAGCAATAAACTGATCTAGCTCTGCATGACATTTCAGATATTGCTGACCTTCATAAACATTACGATCATACACATTCACCCAACGTCCCTCAGGTAAATAAACATCACGGTCTGTTTGTCCTTGATTTACGATGGGTGCAAACAAAATGTCCTCACCATACATGTATTGATCTTCTAAGGTGTAGCAAACCTCATCTGCATAAAAGTCAAAAAACATTGGCCGCATGATCGGTTTACCAGTCTGCTCTGCAATATCCATATATTTTTTTGTATACGGTTTCATACGTTCGCGCAACTCAATTAACTTTTTTAAAATAGGATAGTTATCATCACCAAAGGCCCAAATTTCATTATCACCACCACTTTGCTCAATAATGCCAGGGTGTTTCGGAACATGATTTTCCGATCGTGTCCGAGCACCATGCAGTCGCATAATGGGACTAAACAAACCAAACTGGAACCAACGAACGATCAGCTCTCTAAAATAGCTACTTTCAATATCCCCTGAGAAAAAACCACCAATATCAGAGTTCCACCAAGGAATACCACTCATCGCCATCGACAGCCCACTTTTAACACTCATTCTTAATGCCTCAAAGGTAGACATAATGTCGCCATTCCAAACTGCTGCCCCATATTTCTGACTTCCCGGATAAGCGGCTCTTGTTAAGGAAATAATTTCAGTTTCCCCTTCTGACTGCAAGCCCTCATAAAACATTTTCGAATAATAATAAGGATAAAGCATTGCGGTCTGCGCACCATTACCTAAATAAAATTTCAGATGCCCAAACTGTTGAGGGTGTACCTCTGGTTCGGCTTCATCTAGCCAAAAATCCTTAATGCCATAATCATAATAATTTTGCTTCACCTTATCCCATACAAATTGCGCTGTTTTTGGATTCATTGGATCAATAAACGTCTGCTGACCATAAAAATCAAACGTGCCATATTGTCCATTTTCGGTGCGGACAAGCATATTTGCTTCGCTCATTTCCAAATAGTTTTCACTTTTGGGATTAATCGTTGGCCATATTGATACAATCGGACGAATGTTCATTTCTAGCAGTTCATCACACATCGCCTTAGGATCAGGCCAATACGTCGGATCAAACCTCCATTCCCCTTGCTCCGTCCAATGGAAATAGTCGATGACAATCGCATCAATCGGGATATTACGTCGTTTATACTCTCGTGCCACTTCTAATAAATCCTCTTGTGTCTCATAACGTAGCTTACATTGCCAAAATCCGCCTGCCCATGCCGGGAATGCAGATGCATAACCCGTTAAATCACAATAAATTTTCATGACATCCGCAGGGGTTTCTCCCGCATATACCAAATAATCCGCCTGATAAGCGCTTTCAGATAACCATAACGTATGATTGTTTGTTAATTCACAACGTCCTGGTGATGGATTGTTCCAAAAAAATCCGTAGCCAAGCGAAGAATACACAACAGGTAACGCAGACTTCGTATTATAATGCAGCAAATTACAGGTGCTACCTTTACGATCAAACTGATCCTCCTGCTCTTGACCTAACCCATAAAAATGCTCGCCTTCATTCGCCTCAAAGATCACCTTAACCTGATAATGATCACCTTCACGGTGCATGTTTCTTGTTGTATAATCACCTTCAAATTTCGTTCGTAAAATTTGCTTGCCCTCTCTAAAATAAGAAATAATACCTCCATGCCAGATGTTGCCCGACTCAATCGTAGCTGAAATAAAGCCATTAGTAATTGTTGCTACCTGCTCATTTCCAGTAACGACACATTGTGCCTGTGAAGGTGGTGCTAGCAATGTCCAAGCCTCATCCGACAGACGTGCATTTTTCGTTGAACGACAACGTAAGCAGTTTTCACCATATGCCTCAATGACCGTTAATTCATCCTTACGCTCAAACACTAATTTATCCTCATATAACGTAATTTTCCCCATATTTCCCTCCTTGAGCTTGTATGAATTTTCTCGCCTAAAATCACTATGCACAATACTTTATTTCCTATTTGCTATATCTGTTATTATTACTTTTTCAGTATAGCTGGCAGTAAGGGGTAAACGCTTGAACTATACGCTTACAAACTAACACTATATTGACATTTCTATCTCCTATGCTATATTCAGTGCATCTTGTTATTAAAGTTTCCCTTTATTAGATCAGCATTGTGATTAAACAGCGATTGGAGGAAGGCATTCCATGCTAGATACTCGCTATACCGATTCAGAGCTTAAAGAAAATGTAACCCATGTTACCTTTAACCGGCCTTATTCCATCCACTATACACATATACCTGCTAACACAATGTTAGGGTTATATCAGCATTGGCATGAGGAAATAGAATTTCTGTATGTGGAGCAGGGTGAACTCGAATTAGTAATCGAAGATACACACATACAACTGCAAGCAGGCGAGGCCGTACTTATCCCTCAAAACTTGCTTCATTATGCGCTGAACACCTATAACAAGGAAATCTCTTTTTACGCCTTTTTATTTAGTCCTGTATTATTTACAGAAGCCTTCTCTCATGCGTCCTATGCTCGTTTTGTCCAGCCATTGACGCACCACGGCTCTCTCTATATTTGCCACCTAACAGGTTCTCAACCATGGCAAAACGATGCATTACTTTTTCTGAAAAAAATCATTTCCTTTTATAATCGTGAAGATATTGACAAATGGGAGCTTGAGCTACATGGCTTACTTTATCAGCTGTGGAATTTGTATTTTAATCACCATATTCGCAATATCGAATTATCTAACGCTTATATAAAGCTTCATCACAAGTTAAAATTATCAATGGAATATATCCATGATCATATTTACTCCGACCTATCGCTAGAGCTACTTGCCAACCAAGCTGACCTAAATAAAAGCACCTTTTGTCGCTACTTTAAGCAGCTAACGGGGTTGTCTCCATTTACTTATATCGTCCAGCAGCGTATACGTAAAAGCTGTGAAGCCTTGCTTAATTCAGAGTCTAAAATTACAGAGATTGCTACTCAATGTGGTTTTTATAACATTAGCTATTTTAATCGAGCTTTTTTGCAATATATGAAATGTACGCCTTCTGAATATCGGAAGCAATATCAAATGAATAGATAAAAAAAGGGCTTTCCATCGTTACTTAACGAATAGAAAAACCCTAATTTAGGTAAATACATTCTTTTTTAACCGCTCGCGTGGATGCTCTAAAACCATACAATCTAGCAAGCTTTTTACCGCAGGTTGGGTAGATTGTAAAAATTGCTCCTTATCCTTACAATGCTCTACAATTTGCCCATTCTCCATTACAGCTAAGTTATCAGAGATCGTAAAAGCAGCTTTAATATCATGCGTGATAAATAAGTAGGACAAGCCAAACGTTATCCGTAAATCCTGTAGTAGATTTAAAATTTGGCTTTGAGTGACCATATCTAAGCTGCTTACCGCCTCGTCTAACACAATTAGCTTTGGCTTTAACGCAATTGCTCTAGCAATATTAATGCGCTGAAGTTGTCCTCCACTGAATTGATAAGGATACTTACTACTATCTGTAGCGGGTAGACCCACGCATTCCAACAGCTCCCCGATATACCGCTTTTGCTCTTGCGTAGTCATTGTCTCGTAGTTATGTAAAGGCTCACCGATAATCTGTCCTGCCGTCATTTTAGGATTTACAGCAGAATAACAGTCTTGAAAAACGACCTGTAAATCACGCCGCCACTGTCGGCTTGACTTTGAATTTAAGGCATACACATCTTGTCCTTGAAAAATCACCTGACCTTGCTTTGGCTTCTCCATCCCTAAAATAATTTTGCCAAGCGTACTTTTCCCTGCCCCACTGGACCCAAGAAGTCCCATACATGTACCTTCTTCAATTTGAAGGGATACATTATGGATGACATTTTTATTAGATAAGCTTTTTCTGAACCAAGTGGAGGAAGTGTAGCTATGTGTAATATTTTTAACTTCAAGCATCGCCATATTCACTCACCTCTTCTCCTTTAATTAGCTGTTATGCTTAGCCGTTATTGGTGTTCAGTATCCTTGCTATAGTCATTTCATTGATAGGGTAGGTCTTGCCGCTAATAAAGACGAAGTATAAGGATGCTTTGGAGAGTCAAACAGTTCGTAAACATCACCTTGCTCCACGATCATGCCCTGCTGCATCACTGCCACCTCATCCGCAAGTTCAGCAATGACACCTAAATCATGAGAGATTAACAAAATAGCTGCGCCATATTCCTGTCGGCAACGGTCCAATTCAAGCAATACCTGACGTTGATTTTTCACATCAAGTGCAGTGGTTGGTTCATCTGCAATAATAACAGAGGGCTTGAGTACCATCGTTAACGCAATCATCACACGTTGTAGCATTCCCCCACTTAGCTCAAACGGATATCGTCTTAACAGCTCCTGTGGATGTGGCAAATGTAGTTCTTCCAATGCGGTGATTGCTATTTGCATAGCCACAGTCTTTTTTACGGACATATGCGTACGAATCGTCTCTATAAATTGAGAACCAATTGTGGATACAGGGGAAAAGGCATTCATTGGATTTTGCATAATTAGTGCAATTTCTTTTCCACGAATATGCCGCATTTCCTTCGGTTTTAGCCCATTTAGCTCTTTCCCATTTAAGCAAATACTACCTTGGATCGTTGTCACTTTTGTATCCAGCATTTGCAGAATCGCTAAGGACGTCACTGTCTTCCCACAGCCACTTTCACCAACAAGCCCAAGAATACGTCCAGCCTCAAGCTTAAAATGAAGGGATTTTATTAAAGGCTGCTCTCCTTGTGTGGTGTGAACAGTGACCTGCAAATTTTGCACCTGTAATACAGGGGATTTTTGTTCCATGTCCCTCATCCTTTATGACCTTTTTGTTAACCACTATAATCCGCGTTTTACACCTAATTTTTCTGATAAGGTCTCACCTAACGTATGAAATGACATCACTACGATAAAAATCATGAGCCCAGGATAAATCATTAATTGCGGTTGGTTACGGATAAATGATTTTCCTTCAAGGATCATCGCACCCCATTCTGGTGTTGGAGGCTGAATGCCTAGCCCAAGAAAGGACAATGCAGAGATATCCATAATTGCCCATCCCATTTCAAGCGTACCAATGACAATAATGGAAGGCAAAATATTAGGTAAAATGTGTCTTCTAATAATACTCCAAGAGGAGGAGCCATTAATTTTAGCAGCAGCAATAAAGGTGCGTTCCTTTAAGCTAACAACCATATTCCGGATCATACGTGCATAATATACCCACTGCACCATCATTAGGGCGACGACAAGCTGAAGCATTCCTTGACCAAATACGCCCACAATCCCAAGTACAAGCACTAGATTAGGAAAAGCCATCACACTTTCGCAAAAACGCATTAATATCGCGTCAAGCCAACCTCCCTTGTATCCCGCAATAATCCCCACCACTATACCAATTCCAAGCGAGGATACAAAGATCATGGAAGCAAACCCTAACGAGGTACGTGCACCATATAATAATCGCGATAAAGTACAACGTCCCAGCTGATCCGTCCCGAGCGGGTATTTCCAAGAAGGCCGCTGCAATCTATGAATTAAATCAACGGAAACAGGATCGTTAGGTGCAAGCCATGGTGCAAAAATGCTTATTATCACAAACAAAAATAAAATGATAACACAGGCGGTTGCGATTTTATAACGCTTGGCAATATCAAATAAATTTCTAATCACTGTGCAGCCCTACCTTTCCGCGCAATTCTAGGATCAAGGTATAAGTGAATAAGATCTGTGATCAGGTTAAATCCAATCACTAGACACGCGGACATAAATACATAACATTGAATAACAGGAATATTACGATCAATAATCGCTTCTACAAAAAAGCGACCAAACCCAGGCCATGAAAATACCTGCTCTACAATGACTGCTCCTGTCAATAATTTCCCCATATTCATCCCTAAGCCTGTAATGACTGGTAAAATCGCCAGCCTTAATACATATTTCAGCATAATAACCTTTTCTTTTATTCCTCTTGCTCGTGCATATCTAACATAGGCTTCTTGTAATTGTTCTAATACTGTTGTACGTAACAATCGAGTATAGACGGCAACAAAGGAAATCGCTAACGTAATGGAGGGAAGCACTAGATGCTCCCATCCTCCTCTTCCCTCGACAGGAAACCAATCTAATTTAACGGCAAACAAGAAAACTAACAAATATCCAAGCCAGAAGCTTGGAATGGACGCGCCGATATAAGAAATCATCCTGCTGATATAGTCGATCACACCATTTTTGTATACCGCCGACAAAAAGCCAAGCGGTATACTTATCAAAATGGCCAGAATAATACTACTAAAGGCAAGCTGGATCGTTGCCGGCATTCTTAAGGCAACCTCCTGCCATACCGGCTGATTCGATGTATATGACAAGCCAAAATCAAGACGTACCATCTTGGATAAGAACTGTACATATTGAACAGGTATTGGCTGGTCTAATCCTAACTCATGTCTTTTTTGTGCAAGCACCTCATCATCGGGATACACATGTGCTGCTGCTAAATAAGCTTCGGCTGGGTCCACAGGGGATAGATGAATCATCAAAAAGGTGATAAAGGATGCGATCAAGACAATCGGAATAATCGAACTAATTCTTTTTAAAATATAACGCCCCATGACATAACTCCTATTTGACTACTTAGTATCAATCCCGTAAAAAGGATGCTCGTCACGATTGGACGGGAAATTAAATTGTGCCACACGTTTTTGATAAAGTGCTATTTTCTTAATATAAGAAATCGGGATAATCGATGACTGCTCCTGTAAAGTCGTAAGCACGGAACCAAATAACTTCGTACGGAGCTGTTCATCTGTTGTAGACATACCTTCCTTGACTTCTTTATCAAGCTCGGCCTTCATCGGTAAAGCCACTAATGTGTCTGATACACCATACCCATTCTGAATGACTGCCGTCATAAAGGAATGTGGATCATACGGCGCTCCAAAGGTAGAATAAAAATTCATATCAAAGTCATTCGCTTTTCTTCGCTGAATGTATACAGTTAATTCCACACCCGTAATGTCCAGCTTCACACCGATATTTGCCCATTCTGCTTGTAACGTTTCCGCAAATGATTTCTGAACTAGATCCGCTTTATCATAAATAAGCTCTAGCTGTAAGGGCTGTCCCTCTTTTTCACGTATTGTTTTGCCTGCAGGTAATGTCCAGCCTGCTTGATCCAGCAAAGCTTTTGCCTGCTCTACATTGTAATTCACTGACATTGGAGCCACATCAGCATACGGTAAATTAGGTGGCAAAATGTTATCTGCCTTCTCCTCCATTCCAAGCGTAACACCTTCTACCATCGCTTGCTTATTAAAGCCATGATGAAGCGCTTGTCTAACGCGAATGTCTGAAAGCTTAGGATTCATCGTATTTAACACTAAATCTCTTGCACCAATAGGCTCTGATAGTTTAGTAACGTAATTGCCAGTTTGCTGAAGCTGCTGATAAGCGTCAAAGCTAATTACACCCTCACCGTAAATAAGATCCAAGTCGCCTTTCTCAAACGCAAGTGCACGGGTTTCTCCATCAGGAATGACTTTAACTATAATTTTTTCAACCTTAGGCTTATCTCCCCAGTAATGCTCATTAGGCGTGAATACAGCATATTCATCTCTTTTATATTCACTTAATACCCAAGGTCCAGTACCAATCGGTTTTTTGACTTCTTTAGAAGTGTCCCCGTTGTCAGGGAAACCCGCATCCGCAAGGAAACGAACAGGACGAACAACAGCAAGATCATAAAGAGTTGGATAATAAGCTTCCTTTAACGTTAATTTAAAGGTAGTATCATCTACAGCTTCCGTCTTGTCCAACCTATTAACCATGCCTAGCCAAGTATGCATATTTTTATTGTTCATAAAAGCATCAAAATTTCGCTTTACATTTTTTGCTGTAAAAGGGGTTCCATCTGAAAATTGAACGTTTGGACGAAGCTTAAAGGTATATACCTTTCCATCCGGCGAAACTGTCCAAGATTCCGCTAAATTAGGTTCTATTTTTCCATCCTTATAGGCTACAAGGGACTCAAAAAGCATGGATTGCGCAAACATTTGAGAAGGGTTGTACAAATGTGGGTTCATCGGTCCAATATCGCGTGGCCACGACATCGTAACGACCTTTTCGTTTGATGCTATTCCAGCGCTAGGCGCATTTTCTTGTTTCTCTGTAGTACAGCCTGCTAACACCGCTGTCATTCCAACTAGTAAACACAAGCTTAACAGCAGTTTTTTTCTCATTGACTTCAACATATGACCCATCCTATTCTCACTAAAAATGATAATCATTATCGCTATAATGCATCATACTTTAAATATTTTATTTATGTCAATTTTAAAATTAAAATTTTGAAGCACATACAAAAAAAAGCCCAACCTTATAAGGTTGGGGGCAGTTATTCATATAAACGGTACATCTTCATCTCTTCATCCATGGCTTGAGTCAAATGAAAGGCTTGTTGTACGCTCTTTTTATTTTGGATCAACTCATAAAACAATCGAAGTGCAAACATCAAAGCCATGTTACCATCTGGATAATCATCTGGACCTATGTATGTTTTACAACCCGCTTGTAAAAACGCTTTTGCTGTCTCTGGAAGTCCTAATGTGCATCCATTAGCCAATACCACTTTTCCTTCTAAGTTTGCATACCGAACCACCTGATCTACACCGAAGTCTCCACGTGGTTCATCTGTTTCGTAAATCTCCTCTGCTAACTCTGGCATTACAAATTGACCATCCACCCCATGGAAACAGAGTAAAATAAAATCTGTATCTGGATACAAATCGTCTCCCGACAATACAGAAATAAAATCAAGAGGTCTGCCTACCCAATACACAAACACTCTTGCTCCTAAGTACTCCAACGTTGAGCGAATGGCTTGTACCTCCAAATCACAATTTGGTCCACATACGATAGCTACATTCATTTCTGGTTTACTCATCATTCCACCTCCATGTGTGTCTTGCTGCTTTGTTCTGCTTTATTATATAGTACTTTCTTTTCAAATGAATGACAAAAAGAGCCTGCTTATTAAGCAGACCCTTATGGTATAATTTAACTTGTACAACACACCTTGAGTGGGTGCGGCTCCTCCAGAAAGGAGGTGTACCGTATGAACTTCTCTTTTTCAGATGTTATTATGTTTGCAGCATTCATTATTGCGCTCTTAACATACATCGAACGAAAAAAGAAGTGACCCACTGCAAGGTCGACAAACCTGTGGGCCACTTCTTCCTAAATTAACACCTTATGGAGGATTCCCCACTCAAGTTGTTTGTACTGAGGACGGCCTGTCAACCGTCCTTATTTCTATTATTATCTTAACATATTGAATAATATGCTACAACTTATATGGCTTAAAAATTAAACTCTTCTTCCCATGCAAAATCAGCAGACTTCTCCATGCTTTGAGGCCAATGTCTACACCATGCGGGAACCTGTGGGGCCTCTACACGATCCAAGCTTGGTGTGTATGGCTTAATATCAAGAATTGGTGTGTTATCATTTGCATCGATAAAGGTGATATGGATCAATCCGTTGTCACTATCAATATGAAGTATCTTCGCTGTTGTTAACGCAATGGGATTGGGACGTAAGGGCGATCTTGTTGCAAAGGTTCCCATCGTTTCAGGCGCACCCTTATATGGTTGATCCATTTGTAATGTAGATCGATATTGCTCACCATCTAAATCACTAAACCACCACAATACTTGAATATGGCTGAATCCTTCTAAAGCTTGTAAAGCCGGAATATATTCCTTTTTCACCTCTAGCCATGTCCCTTTGCCATCACTACCAACAGTACCTATAGGTCGAACTACAAATTCACTCATATTTTTTCCTCCTTTTGTTGATTGCCAATTTCAACATAAGCCCTCACATCATGTGAGGGTCAAGAGCGGGATTTGAATTTCAGTTACGTAGTTTTCGGGGTTGCTTTCATTCCATGGTCCATAGTGTACAATTTGCCTTGTTGGGCCTAACATTAGATATTGGCTATTTTGCTCCAACCACTGTGCAAAACTAATATAAGCCCCTGCTACGTTTGAAAAATCACCGTATACCATCGTACTTGCCATATTAGGAATGGGTTCTGTAGTTCGATATGTAAAGTCTCCTTTATCCTTGTGTAATCCGAAATTTTTGACAGGTACACATAATTCAATATCCACATTCTGTTCCTTATACTCCAAATCGTGATAAATAGAAAAAGTAGCGGTGTTTTGAGAAAATTGAAGGTTTTCTTTTGCTGCAAAGCTGGATAACTCTTCCCACATTTGTCCCTCTGCATAGTAATCTGGCATTGTTTTACGCAATGAAAGGACTGAATAGCTAGGGATAGACTTCATTGAAACTTGATAATGCATGTTGCCATTTGAATTAAAAATTTCTTTTTTGGCCATCTCTATTTTTCTCAGTTTTTCCTGCTCCACTTCAATTATTTGCTCTACCTCTAGCCTTTTCCTTTCAAGATGCTCTATAAGTGATTGATCCACTGGTTGCTCTAGTGACTGATCTAGCGATTCATCTTTAGTGATATTATTTAAGCTTAAAGCTGTAGCAATTTCTGATACATTAAAGCCACAGTCTCTAAGATAAACAATTTTATTTAAAGTAGGGATTTGCGCTGCGGCATACAATCGGTATCCAGACTGTTGATTGATCGTTGCTGGCTTCAATAGCCCCATTTCATCATAATAACGAAGCATTCTGATCGTCACTTGCGTCAGTTTAGAGAATTGCCCAATTTGAAACATTTGATCACCTCAATCTTACTTTATACTTTTCATTCTGCTTAATTCTGCTAATAATGTGAATAACAAGGGTGTCAACATGTCTCCACATCTGCTATTGGGGAATAAAAGATACGTTTTGATCTTTTGGAAAACGAAGATGCCAAAATACCCCGAATTTATCAATCACTTCGCAAATCATGTCCTTCCCTTCAGCTTGTATCTCTGTGTATCTCTTTGCATCTTTGCATAAAAGTTCAAAAGTCCTACGCAAGTCTTCTTCATTACGGTAGTAAACACAAAATAACATGGTTGGGCACACGTCAGTAGAATAACTTTCCATAAATCCTTCAGGTAAATACTTGTTCTCACTGACACTTAAAAAAAGTTCTCCATTCCGCACAAGAGTTTGATGTATAATTAAACCTTCATCATCTAACCAAGGCTCTCCCTCTTCTTCGACTAAAAATGCTTCTTTATACAACTTGACCGCTTCTAAACCACCTTTTACATATACATGATTTCCGATTTTACTGGTGTAATTCCCCAATCTTATCCCCCCATTTTTTCAAGAATTATTAGTTTCGTTCTTTGTACAGCGTTAGCTTCGTTACTCTTCTTCCTTCATTTATAGTCTATTTTGAGCTTAGTTCAAGCATACTTCAACCTGCTTTATCACAGTTGGGAAAAGATTGAATCGTTCGACACAACAACTGATCACAACGAAAAAAGAGGAGCAATTTGCCCCTCCTGCTTTAACTATTACTTTGTAATTCCTTTAAACGCCGCCGCTTGCTCTCTAATCCCCTTCTCTGCCGCAAAACGCTCAATGCTCGAAGCACCAAAAAATCCATCAATTCCTTTTGTTTTTTGCATAACGTATGCTGCATCCTCAGGCTCCGCAATTGGCCCACCGTGACATATAATCATAATCTCTGGATTTACAGCTCGTCCTGCTTCAATAATTGCTTCAATTCGCTCTACACAATCATCTAGTGTTAGTGCTGTTTTTGCGCCGATCGTTCCCTTAGTTGTTAAGCCCATATGCGCGACTAAAATGTCCGCTCCTGCCTCTGCCATCGCTTTTGCTTGCTCAGGGTCAAACACGTAAGGTGTGGTCAGCATATCCAACTCATGTGCAATGCGGATCATTTCTACCTCAAGATCATAGCCCATGCCTGTTTCCTCTAGATTTTGACGGAATACACCATCAATCAAGCCAACAGTAGGGAAGTTTTGCACGCCACTAAACCCTTGCTCCTTTAGTTGCTTTAAATACACTTCCATCACGCGGAAAGGATCAGTCCCACACACACCCGCTAATACAGGTGTATGCTTGACGACAGGTAATACTTCTGAACCCATTTCCACTACAATTTGATTGGCATCGCCATAAGACAACAAGCCTGCTAAAGAGCCACGTCCTGCCATTCTGTACCGTCCAGAATTGTACACAATAAGCATATCTGCGCCGCCTGCTTCACTACTTTTCGCAGTAATTCCAGTCCCCGCACCCACACCAAGCAAAATTTTTCCTTGCTTCACTTCTTCTTTAAATTTCGCCATAATTTCAGTTCTAGTTAATTTGTTCATATATAGCTCCTCCTAAACGTTCATTAGATCAATTAGTTTTTGTGCCGCGGCTTCCGCAAAGCTTGGATCATTAATATCACAATCCATCTCAATGATTTGAACAACAGAAGGGTCAACATGTTTACGTAATGTGTCAAATAACATCTGATCTGCTTCTACATCGTAGAAAGGTTGTCCCTCTACATCAATGCCTGAGATTCCCTTTAGTGGTAATATTAAAACGGTACGTTCCTTTGCCATGTTGAGCTTTTCAGCGATCTTTTTGCCTACCTGCTCATTTTCCGCTACAGTTGTCCTCATTAACGTAACCGTTGGATTGTGCTTGTAAAATGTATGATCCTTGAATTTTTCTGGCACTGTATCCATCGGTCCAAAATTACACATATCCAGCGCACCAACGGATACCACTTGTGGAATCCGATTGCGACTAGCCGCCTCTAAGCGATGTGGTCCTGCGTTTAATACGCCCCCAACAATTTCATCGACCCATTCCGTTGTCGTTAAATCTAACACACCTTCTATGAAACCTGCGTCAATCAAAGCCTCCATCGACTGTCCACCCACGCCTGTTGCATGGAACACAAGCACCTCGTAGCCACGATCCTCCATATATTTTCTGGCAGCGGTCACACAAGGTGTCGTTACCCCAAACATGGTAGCTCCAATTAAGGTTTTTTTCTCAATCTCGTGACTATGCTCAAATTTCAGCATACCTGCGATAGCAAACACAGCATTGGTAAATATTTTAGTAGAAATTGAATTTAACCCTGCTACATCCACAACAGAAGGAATCATCATAATATCACTAGTTCCTACATATGGCGCTGTATTTCCTGAGGCAACTGTGGACACCATCACCTTTGGCACACCAATCGGCAGAGCACGCATCGCAGGTGTAATTAAGGAAGTCCCACCGGTTCCTCCAAAGGAAATAATGCCATCAAATTTACCTTGCTTGTACAGCTCTGGCACTAATTTTTCTAAGCCTTTGGACAATACCTCTGTCGCTAAAGCACGATCCTTTTTCTTTGCAAGGGTTTTCATGTCCATGCCCGCAGCTTGAGCAATTTCCTCATTGGACACATCCGGTATAAAAACGGGCTCAAATACACCAGTATGAATCATAAAGGTACGAAGTCCAAGCTCCTCCGCGATCCCTTTGATGTAGAGATATTCTTCACCCTTTGTGTCAAATGTGCCTGCAATTGCAATGGTTTTCATCCTGTTGCCTCCTTATATTAATTTTATAATGAGATTGAACTAAAAAATTAGAATATAGGATGCTGGTTTTGAGGAAAAACAAAAGGAAAAACAAAAACCAGTACGATCGCTATAGCTTTATCATACTGGCTCCTTCTATTCATGAAAATGCTTTCATGTGTGATAAACTTGTGATTAGGTTAGATTAGAATTTTAAGGGTGTCAGTTAAATTCAAGTTAGATCGAGTTACTTAGAGTCCTTAAGTAGTTTAGCGCGATATTGCCGAGGTGAGCAACCTTTAAGCTTTTTAAACATGGCACTAAACTGGGCATAATCCGAATACCCAACCATTGCAGCTACTTCAGATAATTGAAGCTGTGGTGCTTGAAGTAACGTCACTGCTTTGTTAATGCGAAAATTTACGAGATACGATTGGAAGCTACAGCCGACCTCTTTTTTAAACAAACTACTTAAATAACTGCGTGAAACATGAGCAACTTGAGCTAAATCGGAAAACACAATTTCATTATTGTAGTTTTGTGCTACATATTCTTTGACAAAATCGACATAGTCATAATGCTTCGTGATTCCATTTAACATTTTAACCATAAAATCGTCTTCATCTAGCTTACCCAACGCTTTAAAATCGCGTGTTATCGAGGTAATCGACTTTTCTGAAGGAATGCGCTCAAAGGCTGATCCCCCAATGTACCCCATAATCTGCGTATTGTTGCTATACATATATTGAACATCAATCGGCGTCTTTACAGGGCCGCCATAAATCATTTTAATAATGTCAGGCTTAATTTTGTCACACACGTCAAATATCCGTAATGCCTTCTTTTTAGCAGTCTCTAAGGAAACGACCTTCTTAGCCCCAAGTAATCCACCCACTGTGAGTCCTAAATGAACACAAATAACGTCTGCGCCCGCCTCTAACATAGCCGTAGCTTGAAGCTCATCAAATACAAAAGCCACCGTAAACAATCCTTGCTTATGGGCTAACGCAATTGCCTCCACTTCACGCTCATAGCTGATACCATCTTCCTCTAGTGCTTCGCGGAACACTCCGTCTATTAAACCAACAGTGGGATAATTGTTGATGCCAGCAAAACCGCCCTCTTTAATTTTGCTGATGTAGGCCGGCATTTTTTTAGTTTGATCGTTCGCATTTAGACCAAATAGTACAGGCACATTTCTTACTAAAGGAATGATTTCCCTTGAAGCAAACTCCATCACCATGTCATTACTATTGCAATAGGGCAAAAAACCAGCCAGTGAACTCCGTCCCATTTGACGGAACCTGCCGGAATTCAACGTTAAAATAAAGTCTGCTCCACCTTGCGCTACGTATTTGGCTGTAATGCCAGCCCCCGTTCCTACGCCAATAATGTGGTTGCCACTATGTAGTTGGGATTGAAGCTGCTCTAGTATGGTTGATCTGTTCAAGTGTATCGCTCCTTGGGGGTGGGGTTTGTAATCCTATCTTTCTTCACTAGTTATTACAATTTACCACAAAAATAATCTATTCCATCTATTACCCAGTATCTTTCTTGCATCGGTACTTTATCTAAGAAGTTTTCATATACTCCATCCCAACCATCAGGTATGTAGTTTTCAAAAGATGCAGGTTCAGGGAAATAGGACATCAACAATTTATTATCAAAATCAACTAATAATGATGGAGTTAACTCAGTAGGAAAGTTTTCACTTTCTTTGCTACCACATGCTAGTTTTAATACTAATTCTCTCAATTCAACCAAGCTTACCTTGGATTCGCTTATTTCATTTAAAAATTTGTCTGCGGAATTTTCATCTAGTACTCCAATATCAAAACGATCGGAATAGTCTCCTAGATTAGGAAGTTGATACCCTTTAATTAAAAATGCTTTTTCTAATTTTATTAAATCTAAGAACCAATATTCTTTTTCAGTGACATACCAGCTCCATTTTTTACGAACTACCACAGCAACGATAATATTTTCACCATACTCTATTTGGATTTTCAATAGATCACCTGCTATTCAACTTATACTAAGCGTAATCATCTTCATCTGCTATTATCCTACCATTTTTAGTATATTACTCAAACTATTCAAAATATTTTGGAATTCTACTCCGAATACTCATCACAATTCATACCAGTGGAACGTTAAAAAGATGACCCTGAAAATACAGAGATCATCTTTTAAGAAGTTTATTTTCCTTTTCAAATAGTATTGTTGGAGATTTTTTATTTATTTTTAGAAATATTTTAAAACAACTTATATAATTAAGTAATTTTGTATTTAAAATAACGATCTTTCATATCTTGATCCATGTTTCCAAATGAATATTCTATGACATCATAAAAACTTGAAGCAACATTTTTTAACCCATAAATATACGTTTGTGGATTTTGTAAAAAGAATCTCGGAAGATTATGAAGCACTCTTATCACTAGATGAATTTTTTTTCTATCCACTATTAGTTTTGGCTTCAATAACTCTGTTAATTCCAAGAATAAATCATTCATTAAGCTAATGATCACTGTTTCCTCGTGGGTATTATCGACGTTTTCAGTGCAAGTAGTTATTATTTGTTCAATTTCAGAAAATGATTCAATTAGCGTATTATAATATTTTCCTATATCCTTTCTTTTCTTACATAATTCAAAAAATTCTCTTAGTAATTGCTCATCCTCATTGTTGTATGCTGTGTCACACATTCTCATGAGTATTTTTTGCCACATAGAAACATGCAATTTTAATGTTTTTCTATAATTATATTTCCATATTTCATTAAAGACCCGACCTTTTTCTGCTACAAGTCCGATATATAATATTTCACCATAGATATTATTTTTTCTCAAAATATATCACTTCTTTCAAAACATTTACATTCTCTTTTATTAGTCTAATACTTTAATAGACTTCCTCCAAATTTGATACCATCTTTTGGTCCAGTATACATTTGTAGCTGAAGGTAGCTGTGTTGTAGGAGTATTCATGTTAAAACTACCACCTCGTCCAAGCATTGTATTTGCCACTGTCGTGTGATGTCCTTCAATAACAAAAGAGGTTGTACCATTGCTATAAACACTACTATTTGCTTTTACTGGGTCGTAATTTTCAATTATCTCCATCACTCGTCTTCTTGAGATTACAGATTGTCCTGGCCTTAGATTAGATTTATTGAGAGCTTCTAGCGCTTCCTCAAACGACATTATGGTTTTTGATGAAACAGGACTGCCCGTTCCCTCAGTAAAACAACTATCTACCGCACTCAAACCCAACGGATCCACATACCTCACTGGATCACCATTTACATACGCATAGCGGTTAAATGTCTGCCCATCAGTAATATCGCCTCGGACTACGTCACGATTTAAAAACCGCTTCAGCTCTGTATGGTAATACCGTGCTCGCATATAGTATAGCCCATTGATATCGTGCATGACACCATCTCTACCGTTATATTGGAACGGTTGGGACGTGTTGCCTTCAAAATGGTCTACTTCACCATAAATTCCATAAGCATAACGATCCGTGACTAAGACGTGCTCATTGGTTAGGATGGTGGTGCTTCCTCGTAGATCACTGTGGTAGCTTAGGTAAGTGCCTGTCGCTGCGTCTTCTCGACCAATCAAACCAAGCCCATATACATAACGGGTAAGGACATTCCCGTCACCATCTAACTCCATTAACACACGACTAAATGCGCTTAAATCATCTACTACATAGCGTGTTATCTTACCACGCCAAATGCTTTCAATACGTTCATTTCGCCAGTTGTACCGATATTTCATACGACCAGTTTGGATTAGGCGGTTACGAGCGTCGTATTCATACGCTGCCATTTTTTCACCATCTGTGAAGTATAACAGGTTCCCATCGGCATCATGCTCTGTTAGATAATAAAAAAGATAGTAAAGAACAGATCAATCATGGTAGTATCTGACCATAATTAACCTGTTCAACAAAACGGAATACCGCTATTTCGGCTATAAAAATAAAGCCTTAAATGTACATACATTTAAAATGAAAAAGTCTTCATCTAATTAATTCATTGGATATTGGTGTTATTGATTGAAGTTTATCTTCATTCGTCACTGGGTAAGATCAACAATAGAAACCTTGAAAGGCATTTAGCCAATCAAGGTTTAAACAGATTAACAACGATTTTAGTTGTTTAACTCTTCATTTATTAAAAAATCATCACTTAAAGAAGAATCTAGAGTGAGTTCATTTGACAATAAAGCTAATATAATCTTTACAACCTTTGAAAAAACTGCTTCACTAGAACCAACAATACTATGGGCACCTATAACAAAAGTAATGCTACCTGCATATTGCCAATTGGAATCCATTATTCCATCCCTCGTACTGCTAATAATTGATTTAGCATATTCGGTAGAGATACCTTCATATACTTCTTCGTTTAGCCCTAACTCAGAATTATACAATATATTATTTTTGTTACTATGTTTAACAATAATTTTCACTTCTGAGGTATGATTAGGTATATATTCTACCCCCAGTAATCCATAATACGAACTATTCCTTGGCAACTTCAACTCCAATGCTAGTTTCTTATTTTCAGAAATTATGGGTTTACTTAATAGTAATGAAGTTTCCAACTCATGATCCACTTCTTTAGGCGGTATTGGAAATTCATCTTTCCATAATACTGCCTTTCTATATTTACCCAAATCATACTCTACTTTCATTTTTCTAACCCCCAAAAATTAAACCATGAAGAATTAAATTCTCCCGGCATGGATTTAATAACATCAGGATGATACACACTAAACGGTGATACGTTATACTTTTGTATTGCAGATGCGTGAGCAGTATCGTAATCCATACCTTTTCTCATTTTTGTAAACTCAGAAACTTCATGCATATAAAAACTTGCATCTGCCCCCGTCAATGGTTTACCACTTTGTAAAGCATTTTCTAGTCGTTGAATCATTGCTTGATTAGGAGCATATGAATCGAATGTGGAAATATGGTTTTTAACGATGTCGATCCCTTTTTGAGATACGTTTATCTCCATCCCTTCAAGTTTTCCTAATCCTTGACCAGTCCCACCTGAGAAATAAGGATTATATGCTCCGGTTTTCCCCGTTCCCTCTATTCCCCATGCAACATTTCCATCGCCATATTGCTTCTTAAAATACTCATTCCAATCTTCTCCGGTTCTAGCTATCTTCGCTTCTTCAAAAAACTCACACCCTAACCTTGCTAATCCCAACGGATCCACATACCTCACTGGATCACCATTTACATACGCATAGCGGTTAAATGTCTGCCCATCAGTAATATCGCCTCGGACTACGTCCCGATTTAAAAACCGCTTCAGCTCTGTATGGTAATACCGTGCTCGCATATAGTATAGTCCATTGATATCGTGCATGACACCATCTCTACCGTTATATTGGAACGGTTGGGACGTGTTGCCTTCAAAATGGTCTACTTCACCATAAATTCCATAAGCATAACGATCCGTGACTAAGCCGTGCTCATTGGTTAGGATGGTGGTGCTTCCTCGTAGATCACTGTGGTAGCTTAGGTAAGTGCCTGTCGCTGCGTCTTCTCGACCTATTAAACCAAGCCCATATACATAACGGGTAAGGACATTCCCGTCACCATCTAACTCCATTAACACACGACTAAATGTGCTTAAATCATCTACTACATAGCGTGTTACCTTACCACGCCAAATGCTTTCAATGCGTTCATTTCGCCAGTTGTACCGATATTTCATACGACCAGTTTGGATTAGGCGGTTACGAGCGTCGTATTCATACGCTGCCATTTTTTCACCATCTGTGAAGTATAACAGGTTCCCATCGGCATCATGCTCTGTTGGGTAGTTGCCAATACGACGTAGGCGATTATCTGCGCTATAGCTGAATACAGACATTGTATTCGTTGTGTTAGATGAACCTTGATCCAATCCACCTAGTTTGTCGCCTATGTTTGTTTCTCTTGTTCCTGTTATGGCTCCTGTTCCTGTTAACCCTCTTGTTCCTTCAATTCCAAGCCCTGTCTGTGCATCTACTTCATTTTGCTCCGTCAGGTTCCCACCAAGATCATAACGATAATACGTAATTTTACCTTGGTCAGCTCCACTGATCAAACGGCGAAGCTGGTCGTACGTATATTGCTTGTTTTGTTCTCGGACAATTTGACCGACTTCATTATATTCGTATTTTAAATCCTGTAGCAAAATGCCTTGTGGGGTTGCATCCTGCTGACGTAAAAGCTGTCCTAACGCATCGTAGCTACGGCGTTCTTTCGTTCCATTAGAACGATTCGTTTCAATGAGATGTCCGTTCGCATCATACCGATACCGTGTTAATCTACCTGCCCAGTCCTTAACCTCGGTCAGCTCACCACCAAGGTTATAACGGTATTCCACCACTTTGCCATCGGGATACGTCAGATGGGTAAGGTTGCCGACTTCATCATACGCATAACCAATCCGTTGTCCCCATACATCCCATTGCTCAATCAATCTACCTAAAGCATCATAGCTACGACGGATCGTTTGTGTAAGTTCTTTCCCTTGATTCCTAGTTTGGAGTGAAGCTTGGCTGAGTGTTTCCTTCCCTTCCACCCAGCGACCAGCTTCATCATACTGGATTTCAAGCTGACCGACTTCATCTGTCATGCTGATTAGTTGACCTGCGGCATCATACGTGTAGCCTTCTTGTTGACCACGTGCATTTTGCTTCGATGCAAGCCAGCCACGGTCATCATAGGTATAACTTAACCCATGTCCTGTGCTATTTTTTTCTTCAACTATCTGTCCAGTCCGATTATACGTTAGCGTCGTTTCGTTGCCGTTAGCATCTTGATACTTCGTTAGACGATGCTCGAAATCATAGCTTTGTGTATACCGTGCTCGCCATTGCTCACTATCTTCAATGACCTCCTGCAAACGTGCAAGCTCATCATAGTGATATTCTGTTTTAATCCCATCTGCTGCAACCTGCTCTACAGGTTGATACAATGCATTAAAACGACGCTCTGTTGTATGTCCAAGCGCGTTACTGATTGCAATCGGCTGACCGTTGGCATCATTGGTTAACGTTTGGACGGGTTGACCTAGCGCATCAAATACAGATTCTAGGCGGCCAGTTGCATCGTATTTGTAGGTGATCATGCGATCTAACGCATCCGTCACCGAAGCGACACGTCCACGTCCATCATACCGCAGCCGAGTGATCCCACCACGAGCATCTTCTTCTGCGATCAGTCGATCTTCTCCGTCATACGTGTAATGGTGAGTATTACCTAGTGGATCGGTGGTGGTTTCGACTTTCCCCATTGCAGTATACGTATATGAGATTGTCCCACCAGTAGGATCAGAGATTTCAGTAACTTTACCATCCAAATTATATTGATAACGCCAAGTTCGTCCTAATGCATCCTTGACCTCAACAAGCTTATCATCGTCATTATATTTCCGAAGTAGCGTTCCCCCATAGACATCCTGTGCGCCTGCCATCCGTCCTACTTCGTCAATCAATATTGTGGTTTGGCGACCTTCTCCATCTTGCATCGCTTGGATGTACCCCGTGTCATCATACTGATAACGGACTGTTTCACCTGCAAAGTTGTGATAAGCTAACAGTGCACCACTTTCATGATATTCCCAATGACAGCTTACTCCGTCAGGGCGTGTAATCTGAGTGAGTCGCTCCTGCTCATCATAAGTATATCTTGTCACTGCACCAAGTGCATTTTGCTCTTCGATTAGCAAGCCCCTATTGTCGTACATATACGTTGTTGCTTGTCCAAGTGCATCTTGGAAGCTTATGAGTTGTCCCTTTTCATCATAGGTGTAGCAGACCGTTTCCCCTAATGCATTACTTTCTGTTAGCTTCTGACCACGCTCATTGTAGGTGTAACGATGCAGTACTCCTTCTTCTCCACTAATTTCGAGCAAAAGGTGACGCTCATTATAGACATGATGCTCCACTTCCCCAGCCCGATTCGTGACGGTGGTTAGAAAGTACCCTGGACGACTATGTGCATCATATTCAAATGTAGTGACACTGTCTTTACCATCAATCTGCTTAACAATCCGATGGAATGCATCAAAGACGTTCGTAAAGTCACGTTTACCATTGGTAGCCATCGTTAAAATGCGCCCTGCTTCATCACAGGTAAAGCTTGTCACTAGGTTTTCTGTATCGGTGAGTTCTTCTAACCAACCTGCTTCATTATAAGCAAAGGAAATCTGACGATGGCCATCGATGACCCCAGTAAGTAAACCTTGATCATATTTAAATTGTAGAGCACGCCCACTTAACTCATCCTGTAGTGACTGCAATACCCCTTGTTCATCATGGGTAGCTTGTAACGCCATTCCTACTCGGTTGACGTGTCGCTGTAAAATTCCATTTTTATTAAAATAGTAGCGTTCCCTTGTAGAGCCTAACTTTAATTCATATCCTTCTGCCACTGGCGTAAGCTCATCTAGAAGGACATCGGTATCCATTGAACGGTATACCCCATCCTCTTGACGCGTAAAGACGTTTCTTCGTCCTGCTGTCCACCAGATGGTGATGGCTTCGCTTGGCATACTGGATTCGCTTAATCCACTGGATTGTCTTGGCATACTGGCTTCATCTGGTGGATCCACCTCCGCCTTTTGGTTAAATTCCTCTCCTGTGTCCATACGATTAGGATCTAACTCTGCCTCTTGATTGACTTGTTGTCCATTCTCAAAATCTAAACGCATTGCATAGTTATGTGTCCATGCTAAGCCAAGCTCACTTTTTTGCAATAAGTTAGAGTTGTAAAAGAGCTGTAGGTCCCAAGTAGCCGCCCCATACAGCTTTAAAGCGGAATGAATCATAAATTGCTGACCTGTACCCACATGCACCGGGTCCCCGTTCATGCACTTCTGTTCGGTTTTCTTCGGGTCACTTATTTGGGTAACTTCTGTCCCTTGTTGTACATGAGTTTCATTAGGATTAGAAACTTGATTTTGGGCAGTGGTTTCCGTATGTGAACCGTCCTTCTGATGTGATGAATTCCCTCCAGCATCCTTCTTATTTCCTGATCCCATGTCCCCTTGTGACCCATTTTGCGACTTGGTTATCCGTTTTGAATCATCAGTGACCTCGTTGGCGGCTTGCATGAACTTATTGTTTTTCTGATTCGCCCATTTATTTACACCTACGCTAACCGTAACTCCAGCGGCAGCTAAAGCACGTTGCCAAGGCTGTAGTTTTTCCCCTGTGATCATATCTACGCCAGTGATGGCTTCCACAATTCCTTTGCCATTATCCACAGTTTCTGCAACTACATGGGTTGCTTTTGTAAATTTGTTAATACCAGATACGACTTCATCAGTAGCTTTAAGTAGCTTTGCTCCCTTATTGAGTCCTTTTCCTAGTGGACCCAGTAAGCCTAAAGCACGTTCATACCAAGTCAGTTCGGCTCCAGTAATGAGGTCACGCCCAGTTAACGCTTCGACCACCGCTTTAATATTGCTCACAATCGGAGTAAAGTCTAAGACAATGCTAGTTATCACCTTGAAGACATCCCACACCTTCCCCCACTCAAACGGAGGTGCTTTACCATCTGCTTCATCAAAATTTTTCCCTTTTAACGTGACGCCTCGGCTATATCGATCCAAGCTTTGCTCTAGTTCTTTGAGCATACTTTCAATCCTTTGATAGGAGGAATCTACTTCTGCTCGCCCTTGACTTCTTAAGCTTAACCCGCTCATTGCTCGCCGTAATTCAGAGCGAATCCCCTCAATCTCATTTCCTGATCTTCGCAATTTTGAACCTAGCTCCTCTAGATCAGAAACTCTTAATTCAATTTGCATGTCTATTTCCCCTCATCTCTTACTATGTATTTCCTGTCCGCATATCTAGGAATTTTCACCTATATGAAACTATGTTCCTATTCCCATCCTATTAACTACTCAAGGTGATTTAAGTAAAAAAAAGGATAATTTCACATATTCAGCTCTAAAATAACCTCCTAAAAAGCATGAAAGACCTATTAAATTTATATTTATAGGAAAATAATAGCATACATTTAGGGAAATTTATCCTTTCTTTTTTTAAAATTTATAATTTATTAGCTTCTACTTTTTACTTGTTATCTCTAATCTGAATTAATATAATACAACTCTTATTGGCATATTGGTTTTTTCCTTTAAAGCTGGTATCATCCAAGGAAAGTTACACAAAGATCAGGGTCAGGAGGCTTTCTAATGATTCCTTACAATAACGAAGGACAACATGCACACGAAAAGGTATTTTTAAGCTTTATCAAGGACTTTCTAGCACGATTATCCGCAAAAAAAGTAGATGAGGCATACCTGATGCTTGACGATGCTTCTAACCATAGCAATGCTTGGAGCAAGCAAGATTTAGCGCTTTTTCTAGAGCTTAATATGGAGGATGAGCCTTACTTAACGATTGATAATCCAAATGAGGTTACGCTTCCTTCCAACCATCGGTTTGATTTGTACGAATATAAGGATGAGAGTGGATACGGTACGGAATACGATTTAACAAGTGGCGGGGAATTAAACGATTTTACAATTATGTTCGATTTTATAAAAGGTAATGAGGGGTATTTAGTATATTTAACAGACATTCATGTACTCTAGGAGTATAAAAAGGACGGCAAGTACCCACTTATCATTTAAGTAAATGGAATACTGTCGTCCGCAACTTACTGAAATATCCGTATTGGATTTTAGATTAATATACTACCGACGATAGTCCACTTCACGTATCTTTAGCGGCTGTGGATTATCTAGCACCCATTTGACCGCTAAATGGCATAATAAAGCGGGTTCATCATCACCGTTTCCTGATTGCAGTTCTGCAACTGCTTGAGTAGCTGATACTAGATCCTCAGCGCTTAAAGGTGTCCCTAACTCTAAATAATTAAGCAAGGCTTTTAGCATCTTTTTATACTCTTTGTCCCAGTTGATGGCACCATTATTCATAATTTCATTGGAGACACGACCAGTAATTCGAATGACTTCGCCTTGAATCGTCTCTGCATGTCCACTTCCCGGAACAAGGTATTCCCATAATTCATGGTGCTGTTGCTGCCATGTCTCACTAATCGCTACAATTGGCGAAACTCCATCATGCTTATTGATTTTGCCTACTGGGGTTACACCAAATATTGCATACAGCTCATTTAGTGCTTGCTCTGTTTCTTGTAAATATTCTTTATTAAAGTTATCTCGATGAAACTCAAAACGTTCTCCGATTGCCGTAACTGACTCCTGCATAGACTTAGTCATTGGTGTATTAGCGCCTAGAAATACCTGTGCAACCTTTACCATATTCACAATATCGATATTTGAACAGCGTGCTAATGCACTCTCAAGTGGCGTGTGATTGTTTCCATTTTTAATTGTAATGTCGGCACCTAAGTTAATGAGTTGTTGAGTTGGTTCTGCTTTAAAATAACCTGCGGCGATATGTAGCGGGGTATCCCCCCATCTACTCGTTGCATTAATATCTGCCCCAAGCTCAACTAGCAAAGCGATATCCTCTCCACGTCCTACCTTGGCATGAAGTGCTGTTTTGCCATACGTATCTCGATGGTTTATATCTGCGCCTTGTTCAACAAGCCACTTTACAAGCTCATCTGGAATATGACGTAAAAATAATGCGCTCTCCTTATTAGAGCCATCATAGGCATCTAGCTCACATTTTTCATAAATAGCCATTAACGTTTCTATATTAGTGGTTTCTAGCAATTCGGGAAAATCTTTGGGTAATGTTTTTCTCTTTTTAGCCATAGATGCTCCTTTCAAAGCTATGATTTAATATTTTTTACATAATAATATTCAGTTTAATTTGCTCTTTTATTTTACTAGTATTAATATCGAGTGTCTATTTGTCTTAATTTTGTTATATTTTTTGTGATCCTACGCACAGCGTATTCTTTTTATATCAAGCAAACTATGAAATATAAATTAGATTGTGAAAAAATGCACAATTACGTTTTTTTAGCTGTCCAACTATGGAGGGGATATCATGTTTACGCAAAATTTAGAAGCAATTACGGATGCTGCAGTAAAGAAAAAAGAAATGATGAAGGCGAGCTTTTCCCGCTATTTTGTATTGGCAATGCTTGCAGGGGCTTATGTAGGACTTGGTATCATTCTTATTTTTAGCGTTGGTGCTCCCTTAGCTGCTGTTAAATCACCATTGCAACCGATGGTTATGGGAATGTCCTTTGGTCTAGCACTCACGTTAGTTATTTTTGCAGGCTCAGAGCTATTTACAGGCAACAACATGTTTTTCACCGCAAGCACATTAGCTAGAAAAACTACGGTAGGCGATATGCTTACGAATTGGACCGTCGTATTTTTTGCTAATTTAGCTGGTGCATGTGTGCTTTCCCTCCTTGTTGTAGGCTCAGGGTTGTTTAGCGCCGCTGGTGCAGAGCATCTCATTTATGCGGCTACAGCTAAAAAGATGAGTGCCCCAATTATGGAGTTGTTTTTCCGCGGAATTTTGTGTAACTGGCTTGTGTGCCTTGCGATCTGGATGAGTAATCGTACCAAAGAGGATATCGCTAAGCTTGTTCTTATCTGGTGGTGTCTATATGCGTTTATCGCGAGTGGTTACGAGCATAGTGTTGCCAACATGACCTTGCTGAGCTTGGCACTAATGTTGCCAAAACATCCAGAAACGATCACATTTGCTGGTTGGCTACACAATATGATCCCTGTTACATTAGGTAATATCGTCGGTGGATCACTATTTGTAGGTATGACCTATTGGTTTATTTCCCCGATTCGTAAAAAGACAGATAGCTTAACTGAGAAAAAAAGTGCTTAATATATTTCAATAGTAATAACAATTGTCACGAGGAAACTGAGGAATTCCCAACTTTTCTCAGTTTCTTTTATTTTGTTCTATAACTCTTCCCATTCAATACATTTAGGTAATCTTATCGTTTCAAAAAACTCTTTAATAACCATCGTTGCTTTAGAATAAGGAAGTATGAAGCCATTCTCAACGGCGATTTCTTCCTTATCCGTATTAGTATAAAATATAGTAATTCCATCTTGCTCCAAATCGGTATTAAAACCAATGGATACAAAGCTAGATTCATCTTCTTTATCAAAATAGCTTATTGTAGCGTAATCATCTTTTACTGACATCATAATAAAAGGATAATATTCTTTACTAGATATTATAAATTCATTAACACCTTTCTCTGTACGAACTTCCAAAATACTCTCTAGTTCCTCGTAGGTAGTACACACCGCTTTACCCAAAAAATGTTCTACTAGCACTAATAAAACCTCCTGAATTTTAATTTTCACTTTTTTGCTTAATGCTGCTTGTATATAAAATGCTTTATTTCAGAGCTGTAAGCCTGTAACAACTTCTTTGTATTCAACGGATAAAGTTCTATCTCCGCAATTTTATCTAGTGAAATCCAAGAAAACTCCAGTTTAGCCTGCTCATTCCCCCATTCATCAATCGCAAAAAAGCTACGATCCAGTGGAATTTGTGATTCATCTTTAAGAGAAACATCGAAAAATAAACAGATTTGGTGGCAGGGCTTGTCCCCCCAAGGAAAAAAGTTCTCCCCTACCCATCTCAGTCCGTTCACAGTAATATCCGCATTTATCTCTTCCAAAAATTCTCGAATAAGAGTCTGTTCATTGGTTTCACCAAAGCTGACATGTCCGCCAGGAAAGGAGTAGCCAGTATCATTAATAGGTCTTTGCAATAGTATTTTACCATTATGAATCAGAATGCCCGCAACTCTGTAGCTAAAAATATAATCTTCTGTCTTAAAAAGGATATCTGTCATTATGTTTTGCCCTCCTCATACATACCTAATAGATTTAATATAGGCTCAATACAATAATTCAGAACTAGACAATATAAGAAGTAAGAGGCTACGTAGCAGAGAGTGATTTCAACCGCTGTTAAGGTCCCACTTTTTTTAAACATTTGTTCAATTGATAAAAGTGTGGCCTTAAAGGCGGACGCTACCGCTTTTCCACCATCTCCCTGCTCCTTCGCTTCGTTAGCTTATTGTCAAGTCCTGATTTCTAAGTTGAGCCCTGATCATACATCTATTTGTCATTAATTCCAATATAATATCAGTCATCAATTATTTAAACTTACAATTCTATTACATTCTTCCATAAAGAATAAGCAAGCTGTATCCCATCCTCCATGCCTTGCTTGTAGAGTTTTTCTTGAATTAACGACTGTCTATAATGATGCTGATCTTCCCATGCTCTGAATTCAGGGGTTTGTACTATATTTTCATTATCAAACATTGCATAAAACATCCTACGCTCTTCCCGTCGTATCTCTCGTAATTTGGAGTCATTCTCAATTTTAGCCGTGACTTCATCTAACCTATTTAGTATTGCTTGACTTAGCCAAAACGGCAATTCCATTTCCTATCCACCTCAATCTTAATATGGTTATGGATTTTTTCATTATTGTACATAAACTTATTCTTATTTTGATGCGAAATTCGGATTAAAAAAAATAACACCTTCAAAAAAGTTACCCTAACTAATGTTAAGCTTCTGATCATGAAGGTGATATGTGGGATATACGGAGTTCAATACGATTCCCAAGTCTATTTAATTTTAATATTTTCATTTCCCCATCTCTTTCAGAACCTCTACCGAATCAATCTTCCAACTCCAATTAGCGTAGACAAGAAGTTCTCATTTGGTTCCCCTCATATGTATATTTTAACTTTACAGTTCATTATGGGTATAATAGCTACATAGCTTGAGATATTATTAATTTTAACATACAGGAGATGATAGTGATGAGAATAGGCGTCGTATCAGATACACATATATTTCGCGCGGGTAAAAAGTTACCTCAGCTACTAATTGAGGAATTTAGTAAGGTTGATCTAATTTTGCATTTGGGAGATTGGGTTGTGATGGATGTGTATGATCAATTAGCCCAGTTAGCCCCTGTAGATGGTATTGCGGGTAATAATGATGGGTATGAAATCATTGAACGGTTTGGGGAACAAAAGCTGTTAACCTTGGAAGGAAAGAAGATTGGATTAATCCATGGTCATACCCCTTATTCTCGCAAAGGAACCGATGGGAATGCGTTACTCGCCTTTGAAGGACAAAAAGTAGATGTAATTTTGTTTGGTCATTCACACCAACCCTTGATGCGTAATGAAAACGGCATTTTGTTGTTTAACCCGGGTTCACCAACCGATAAGCGTCGTGAGAAAAGATATTCATTTGGATTACTTGATATTAGTGAAACTGGCATCAATGCTCAACACATTTTTTTCAATTAACTTAGAAATTAACTTAGCTTGTATTAGGATGTTTTATTGACATCCACCTTCTTTAGCAAATAGTCCGAAGCTCCTACCATCGTACATCACCTTCCTATGACATAGCATGGAATTATCATACATTTTCCTTAAATTACCCTTGTTAAATTCCATGCTTCTTTCCTTAAAACCATTACTAATTTGCTATATTTACAAAAATTGGTCTTTATGCTATGTTTAGATTGAAATCGCTTCCATGAATCAACAAAAGTGAAACTATTTTCATATTTTAATGAAAAGGAGTTTTGACGATGAAGAATTGGTTCAAGAAAGCAAGTGCAGTGATGTTGGCAGTGACTCTTGTATTTGGCGTTGTTGGCTTTATTTCACCCCCTTCTGCGCATGCAGACAACCCCCTAATTAAGGTAGAAGCGGAAGATGCGCAGCTTACCCCAGATCTTAAAGTCACCACAGATATTTATGGAGTACCTAAGCCTGGCTACACTGGAACTGGATTTGTGTGGATGCAAAGCTCAGGTACGATCTCTTTTGATGTTACTGTGCCTGAAACAGGGATGTATACGATCTCCACTTCCTTTATGCAAGAATTAAGCAAGGAAGGCCGACTCCAATATTTAAATATTAACGGCAAATCTAAAGGGTCTTATATGCTCCCCTACACGACATCATGGACTAACTTTAATTTTGGCTATCATAAGCTCAATAAAGGAATAAACACCATTCAAGTGAAAGCCGGTTGGGGCTTTGCGTACTTTGACAGTTTCACAGTGGATGTCGCAGACCTTGATCCGCTCAACGTAGAGCCTATTTTATCTGACAAGCAGGCAACACCTTCAACACAACGACTGATGGACTACTTAACCGAAGTTTATGGTAAAAATATGCTTTCAGGACAACAGGAAATATACGGTAGCGGGAATGATGGTAATTATGAGCTTGAATTTGACTGGATTTATAATTTAAGTGGTAAGTATCCTGCAATCCGTGGCTTTGATCTAATGAACTATAACCCACTATATGGGTGGGATGATGGTACAACAGAGCGTATGATCGACTGGGTTAAAAACCGTGGTGGGATCGCAACTGCTTCTTGGCATATTAATGTACCAAGGAACTTTACAACCTATAAGCTTGGAGAAGCTGTAGACTGGAAGGAAGCCACATACAAGCCTACAGAAACAAACTTTAATACAAAAAATGCAGTTATTCCAGGTACAAAGGAATATCAATATCTACAATTGGCGATCAGCGACCTCGCAGAGCAGCTGCAAATTTTGCAGGAAAATAACGTGCCTGTTATCTTCCGTCCTTATCATGAAGCAGAAGGCAACGGTGGATTAAATGGTGAAGGGGCATGGTTCTGGTGGGCATCAGGTGGTGCCGAGGTTTATAAGGATATGTGGAATATGCTCTATACAGAGCTGACAGAAACCTATGGCTTGCATAACTTAATTTGGACATATAACAGTTATGTCTATAGCACCTCTCCTGCATGGTATCCTGGTGATGATAAGGTCGATCTTGTAGGCTTTGACAAATATAATACGATCTACAACAGAGATGATGGCTTATCAGGTGTGCCTAATGAAGATGCAATTAGCTCGATCTTTTATCAGCTTGTCGATTTGACTAAGGGAACAAAAATGGTAGCAATGACGGAAAACGATACCGTTCCAAGCCTACAAAACTTGCTAGATGAAAAAGCAGCTTGGTTATATTTCTGCCCTTGGTATGGTGAATTCCTAATGGATGAAGCTTATAACTTCAAAGCGACTTTAAAAGAGCTTTATCAAAGCGACTATGTCATTACATTAGATGAGTTGCCTGATTTAAACGCTGAAAACCCAATTCCAAGTGCAACGATCTCACCAAAAAGTATTGAATTTGATAAATATGCAACCAATCAAGAGGATCAAGTCATCACGATCAACTTTAACGGTAACACCTTGAATGGACTCAAACTTGGTAACCAAGCATTAACCGAAAATACTGACTATACTGTGGACCAAAATACAGTGTTACTCAAAAAGGAGTTTCTAAAGAGACTTTCTGTTGGTGAGCATTCCATTATTTTTGACTTTAACCAAGGTAGTGATCCTGCGCTTAAAGTTAAGGTGACAGATAGTTCACCAAGCGCAACAATCTCACCACAACAAGTAACCTTTGACAAAGGGGCAACCGATCCATTGGATGTTGTCATCAGCCTCTCTCTAAATGGACATGAACTAACGAAGCTTACAAATGGAACTGTAGCACTAGTAGCAGGCCAAGATTATGTAGCTAATGAGAGTTCTGTTACCTTAAGTAAGGATTATGTTGCCTCATTACCTGTTGGGGAGCATGCCATTACGTTCCAATTTAGCGGCGGAACACCTGCAATCTTGACCATTACGGTAACTGACAGTAGCATTCCTATTCCGAGCGGAGAATTAGACGTACAATTTTATAACGGGGATACAAGCAGCTCTACCTCTGGAATCTCTCCTAAATTTAAGCTAGTGAATACAGGGGATGAGCCAATTCAGCTCAAGGATGTCAAGCTTCGTTATTATTACACAATCGATGGGGAGCAAGCGCAAAACTTCTGGACAGATTGGGCTACGATTGGGAATGAAAATGTAACAAGCACATTTGTTAAATTGGAAACGCCTGTAACAGGGGCAGATTATTATGTGGAAGTTGGCTTTACGAGCGCCGCTGGGGTACTCCAGCCTGGACAAAGTGCAGAAGTGCATAGCAGATTCTCTAAGGCAAACTGGTCTGCTTATGATCAAACCAACGATTATTCATTTAAAGCAACAGGCAATCAATTTGCAAGCTATGACAAAGTAACTGGATATGTTAATGGTCAATTAATTTCCGGCTTGGAGCCATAATTTCGTGTAAAAGGGAGAGCCACATGATGTTGGCTCTCCCCTTTTCTTCGTTTGTATAGTCAATTTTACTCCCACTCAAAAGCGCCTGTATAAAGCTGATAATATATTCCTTTCTCACTAATCAATTGCGTATGATCGCCACGTTCCTTAATCTGTCCATGCTCCATCACCATAATGGCATTAGAATTGCGTACTGTAGATAGACGGTGGGCGATAACAAATACCGTCCTGCCCTCCATCAAATTATCCATCCCTAATTGAACTAACGCTTCTGTTCGAGTATCAATCGACGAGGTGGCTTCGTCCAAGATCATCACTGGCGGGTTCGCGATTGCCGCTCTAGCAATCGCCAGCAATTGACTTTGCCCTTGAGAAAGTCCGTTTCCACTTCCGTCTAATTTTGTCTGATATCCCTCTGGCAAACGTTCAATAAAGCTCGCAGCATAAGATAACTTCGCCGCTTCCTTCACTTCCTCGTCACTGGCATCTAGACGGCCATACCGAATATTATCCGCTACCGTTCCAGAGAAGAGATGCGTATCCTGCAAAACAATTCCTAATGAACGGCGCAAATCCGCCTTTTTAATATCCTTAATATTGATTCCATCATAAATAATTTCACCATCGGTAATATCATAAAATCTGTTCAATAGATTAGCGACGGTCGTCTTCCCAGCCCCAGTAGCCCCCACAAAAGCAAGCTTTTGTCCAGACTTAGCATATAACGTAATGTCATGAAGCACTTGCTTCTTTCCATCATAAGAAAAGGATACCTGCTTTAGCTCCACTTTTCCCATTAATGGCACGAGCGAGCCATCTTCCAGCTTCCATGACCACCCACGACCATTTCCTTCTTGTTGAAGTGTGACACGCCCCTCATCCTCTTCAGGATTTTCATCCATCATATTAAAAATACGCTGTGCCCCTGCTAATGCCACCACAAACATATTTACCTGTGAGGATATTTCGGCAATTGGCATCGTAAAGTTACGGGACAAGCTTAGAAAGGCAGCAATGCTTCCTAACGTCAATCCTTTATCCCAGCCAGAGATCGCCAGCGCGCCTCCAACAATCGCCACGAGCACATAAATTAAGGTCGCAATATTGGCATTAACAGGCATCAAGATGTTGGAATATTTATTAGCTGTAGCAGAGCTTTCAAACAATTCATCATTTAATTTCGCAAATTGTTCAATCGTTTTATTTTCTCGGCTAAATACTTGAACCACCTTTTGACCATGAATCATTTCCTCAATATAACCATCTACCACACCAATTGATTCCTGCTGCTTGAAAAAGTGTTCGGTTGCTTTTGAGCCAACTTTTTTGGTAACCCATAACATAAGTGCTGCACCTAATAATACAACGATCGTTAATGGGATATCTAAATAAAGCATCGTGCCAAGCACCACTAAAACCGTAATAAAGGTAGATAGCAATTGGGGTAATCCGTCCGTTAACATCATGTTAAGTGTATCCACATCATTGGTATAATGGCTCATAATATCGCCATGTGCCTTGCGGTCAAAGTACTTAATAGGGAGCTTTTGCATATGCGCAAACAAATGATCACGAATTTTTTTCATAATCTGTTGGGAAATTGTAATCATAAGCCTTTTAGCCGCAAACGTGCTAATTACACCCGCTGCATAAATCAAGGCAAGAATACTTAACGCTTGGAACAAGGCATTAAATACTGGATTTTGATCCCCAAGTAACGGCACGATATAGTCATCAATAAGCAGCCTTAAAAAGGTTGCGGAGGCGACGGAGACTGCACCACTGATTAATACAAACACCAACACGAGAAAGGACTTAAACTTATAATATTTAAAATAGGATAAGAGCCGCTTCATCGTCTTCATATAGCTTATATTCTCTGTTTCGATAGTTTCAGCTTTTGTACTCTCTGCTCCCGTTTTTGTACTTTCTGTTCCCGTATTATCCAGCTTCTTGTTATCCGACATGCTCCTCACCTCCCTTTATTTGTGTATAATAAGCCTCTTGATAAATTTCATTTCTGGCCAATAGCTCCTCATGTGTACCGATATCTACCATTTTCCCTTCATCTAGCAAAATAATTTGGTCAGCATCCTCTACGGAAGCGAGTCGCTGTGCAATAATGATTTTTGTCGTATCAGGAATACTTTCCTTGAACACTTTACGAATCATCGCATCTGTTCGCGTATCAACAGCACTAGTGGAGTCATCTAAAATAAGAATTTTAGGTCGTTTTAGTAATGCTCTTGCAATACAAAGCCGCTGCTTCTGACCTCCAGAAACGTTGCTTCCTCCTTGTGCTAAATGCGTGTCATAGCCATTCGGAAAGGTCGAAATAAAATCATGTGCTTGAGCAGCCTTACATGCTTCAATTAGCTCCTCATCTGTAGCCAACTCGTTGCCCCAACGAAGATTTTCCTTTATCGAGCCCTCAAATAAAATGTTTTTTTGCAGCACCATCGCAACTTGACTTCGGAGCACACCAAGATCATATTCCTTCACATTTATACCGCTAACCAGCACTTCTCCTTCGCTTGCATCATAGAGACGTGGAATTAACTGCACCAGTGTAGATTTTGCACTGCCTGCGCCTCCAATAATCCCAATCGTTTGACCAGACTTAATGTTAATATTGATATTGGATAATGCATATTTGTCTGCTTTACTTGAATAGCTAAAGGACACGTTACGAAACTCTACATCCCCTGTTGTAAGCTGTGTTACTGGTGAAGCAGGACTTGTAATCTCAGGTTGCTCCTTTAATAAATCGTTAATCCGTCCAGCAGAAGCTCGGGCAATCGCGATAAAAATAACGACGATCCCGAGTGTCATCAAGCTCATCAAAATTTGCATGGAGTAGGCGAATACACTCGTAAGCTGACCCGTTGTCATCGTTCCACCTACAACTAGCTTTGCGCCAATCCAAGAAATTAAGAGCATCACACCATACAGAATGACATTCATTAACGGCAGTTCATAGGACAAGATGCGTTCCGCTTTGGTCATGAGTGTAAATATTTTTTGAGATACAGCCTCAAATTTTGAAATTTCATGGTCTTCTCGCACATAGGACTTCACCACACGAATTCCCCGTACGTTTTCCTGAACGACTTTATTTAAATCATCATAACCATCAAAGGCACGTTCGAAGACAGGGAAGGAATATTTCATAATCAACAAAATACCAATCGCTAGAAATGGAATGACAACTAGGAACCAGCCCGCAATTGTAGGGCTAATTCGATAAGTCATGATCGTTGCAAAAATCATCATCACAGGACTACGAAACGCAATGCGGATAATCATTAAAAAGGCGTTTTGCACATGCGAAATATCTGTGGTTAAGCGTGTTACGATACCCGACGTTGAAAATTTATCCATATTGGAATAGGATAATTGCTGGACATGACGAAACAGATCATAACGTAGATTTTTCCCAAAACCCGACATGGCGATTGCGGAATATTTCCCTGCAAGGGCACCAAATAAAAGTGACACCAGTGCAAATAAAACAAGAATCAAACCGTATTTAACGATCATATTCATATTTCCACCCGTAATCCCTTGGTCGATTAGGTCTGCCATCAATAAAGGAATAATAACCTCCATTGCAACCTCACCAAGTAAAAATAAAGGGGTTAACCATGTATCCTTCTTATATTCCCTCAAACTTTGCAGCAATTTTTTAAGCATACTTTTCTCTCTCCTTTTGATAGCCCACAACATAGTCACACTTTTTCTCTACTGCTGCCTACATCATATCTGTAATGGATAAATGGTATTATAAACTGTATAGTTACTATACAGTCAATTTTATTTTTTCCTTTTAGGAGGTTAGTTTAGTTATGCATCAAAACGACTTATTATCGATAAGTGCATTTTCAAAAATGGTAGAAACACCACGTAAAACACTCATTTATTATGATCAAATTGGGTTATTTAAGCCTGCATGGGTAGCAGACAATGGTTACCGTTACTACCACCGTAGCCAAATAGATACCATTGGTGTCATTTATATTTTTAAGGAGCTTGGCATGTCGCTGGATGAGATTCAAGTCCATTTAGGCAAACGTACACCCGCCAGTACACTTGAACTTTTTCATAAACAGGAGAAACTGATCCAATTGCAAATTGCAAAGCTGGAACGAGCACAGCAAATGATTGTTAAACGCGCTGAGAATATTGAGCATTCGCTGAATGTGGATATTAATGAGATGAATATCATTTGGCAAAATAAAACACCGATCCTTTTAAGCACTCGTATAGACACCAACAAACAACAATTTCCAGAAGAGCTATGGAATGATTTTCAATTCCGTCTCCAGAAGGAAAATGCACCGCTCGGATATCCAATTGGGGTTATTATTCCGCAGGAAAGCTTGCTTAAGAAACATGGGGATCAGATGTCTTATATGTATTGCTATATGAATACCCAATTCCACAAGCAGGCATATATGCCAAAGGGATTTTACTTAGTTTCTTATAGCAGAGCAGACTATGGAGATACAGATAAAATTTATCCACAAATTTTTGATCATATTGAAAAAAATAATTACGTTATCATTGGGGATGCTTACGAGGAATATTTACAGGATGAGGTCTCAATCCAAAATCCAGATGAATATTTGGTTAAAGTGATGGTGCATATCGAAAAACCAGTGAATGGTTAAAGAGAGGGAAATATTTTAATTTCCCATCTTATTTTTTCATAATAATAGGCAATGTGATGTGTAATGTGAATAATTCCTCATCATTAACAACATTTAGTGTCCCATTAAGCTGTTGTATCATTTTTTGGCAGCTAACCAAGCCAATTTCATTACTATCATTTTTCTTATCTACTTTTTTAACGGCATTTTGCACAAGTAAGTGGAACATCGACTGCTCCATATAGTAGCTAATTTTTATAGGCTGAGACGGATTTGCATATTTTTGAATGTTGGAAAATATGTTATCAAACACACGACGAATAGAAACCAAATTGACTTCAAGCCAACCTTCCTCAGGTTTTGTATCCATCTCAAAGTCAAAATCCATATTACTTAATACAAATAGCTGCTCCTCGATGAGTTGATCCATCAATGCACATGCCTCATACGTTTCAAACTCAATCTCCTCTTCCTCAGAGTTAGAAGCAACAGTAAAGTATTCGAACAGCTTATCTGTTAGTGCTTTAATCTGATACGCCTTTTCTCTACTATTATGGATGTATTGTAATAAGTCCTCTTGCGTCTTATATTTATTAAGCTGAATAATGTCCATGTAGCCTAATAAAATGGTAAGTGGGGTACGCAAATCATGAGAGATCGTTGTAATTAATTCTCGATTGGCTTGCCTTATATTCTCTTCACTGCCCAGTCGGTCCCTAAACGATTGCCGCATCTCATTTATACTTTGTGCTAACGAGGATAACTCATCATTGCCTGAAACAGTAATGGAGTAATCTAAATTGCCACCCTCTAATATTTTGATCTCGCGCTCCAGTACACCGATATAGGATGTTTTTTTATTGATCATGAATAAAAACGAGCCTACAAATAAAATACCCGCTACAGAGAAGCACAATAGAAGAATGAGGTTATAATACTGGTATTCATAGTAACCAACCAAGTACACTTCCGCATTTTGATCCACAAATGAAATGGTTATGATGGGTATTTTAGATGGAATAAGCTGTGTTAAAAGTTGCTCATTCATAGCTGGAGTTAGCTCGGTATTATTTGAGGAGTAAATTAACTTTTTATCGACAAAAAGATATAAATTTAAATATCTCTCCTTACGGATCCATGCGGATAATCGCTCATGATCTCCGGTTGAAATATGCTCATCACGAACAAAGGTGCTAAAGCGGTCTAATGCATCTTGTTGTCTTTTCTCTACAAAGGTCGACTTGCTTATATAATTGTTGATTATACTTTCACTTGCACTTTCCAAAACAAGGAATGAACCTACAAAAATAAGAAGTGAAAATAGTACAGCAAATACTAATTTAAGCTTCAGCTTTTTGCCAATAAGTAATTTATTCAACCTTATACCCCTTCCCCCAAACCGTTTTAATATATTTAGGGTTTTGTGGATCATCCTCTAGCTTGCTTCTAAGATTACGAATATGCACCATAACTGTATTATTGCACGTATAAAAATAAGGTTGTCCCCATACACTCTCATAAATATTTTCTGCTGAAAATACCTTTCTTCTTTTTTTAGCTAATAAGAGCAAAATGTTAAATTCTATCTCCGTGAGCGCAATTTCCTTTCCACCCACAGTTACCATTTTAGATTCTTGCTCCACAATGAGGTCCTTAATCATAATTTTATCAAATTCCTCTGCCTTCTCCTTTCCACGATAAACATAATATCTACGTAACAAAGCTTTGACTCTAGCTACCAGTTCAGTATAGGAAAAAGGCTTAGATAAAAAATCATCACTGCCAGACGAAAATGCGAGCTGTTTATCTGAATCTTGTGTTTTAGCCGTTAAAAATAAAATGGGTGCGCTCGTTTTTTCACGAATCTCAACACATGCTTTTAGACCAGATTTATTAGGCATCATAATATCTAAAATGATAAGATCAATTTCTTCATTAACTTTATCTATTGCATCTTGACCATCCACTGCCTCAATGACGATATAATTTTCACTTTCCAATAATATTTTAACGATTTCTCTAATTTCACTATTATCATCAGCAATTAAAATTTGCTTGCCCATAAGATCCCTCCGTTCATGTTCAGTATAATGTTTGGTCTTGATCCTCACCAGTCAATACATCAAACTTAAGAATTCTTCAGAAATCATATAGATAACTCTTAATGAAATCAAATTATACTTAAAATATAATCACCGTCATGTAAGGAGCAGTGCGATGCGACATTTATCAAAAAGTAATATATTAAAAATAGCTTTGCTCATATTAACAGCCATTTCAATCATCATTTTTATTTATTATTCGCCTGAAATTTTAAGAATATTATCCTCCATGGATAATTTTAGAGAATATATTCGTTCTACAGGAAGCTGGGGACCGATTATGTTTATTCTCTTTCAAGTTCTTCAGATTGTAATTGCACCTATTCCAGGAGAAGTCGTCCAAATTGCAGGGGGTTACATTTATGGTATTGGTCTTGGGACGTTATATAATACGGTAGGCATGGTGTTAGGTTCAGCGATGGCTTTTTATTTTACTCGTTTTATTGGTCGCTCTTACATTGAAAAGCTACTACAAAAAAAAGATTACAAGTGGATGGCACTTATCAAGGATGAAAAGAAATTTTCCGTATTTTTATTTATCTTTTTCGTTATTCCTGGGTTACCAAAGGACTTTCTCGTATACGTAGCTGCTTTAACGTCAATAAGCTCCTTGCGTTTCTTCATCATTTTGCTTGTTGCACGTTTACCATGGATTATCGGCTCAGTCGCCGTTGGCTCCACGATTCATTTAGAACAATACGGATCAGCGATCATTATTTCTGTCATCTCTGTGGTCGCTTTCATCTTCGGTTATATTTATAAGGATAAGTTAGTCCAAATTTTTTCGAAAACAGAAAATGAGACGGGAAAATAATTAGGAGGCATTACCTATGCTTAAATTTGAAACCAATCGTTTAATATTAAGAAACTTTGCTACAGAAGATGCACAAGGATTGTTTGAATATACGGAAAACCCTAGAGTAAACTGCTTCTTGATTGATAAAAATTCATCCTTTGAGGAAGCATTGCTAAAGGTAAAAAAAAGAAGTTGGGATGATACTTATCTCGCAGTTGCATTAAAGGAAAATAATCAGCTTATTGGCGAGTTATTTTTGATGAAGGAAGATCCTGATACTTATAGTGTTGGATGGCACTTTAATGAGAAATACGAAGGAAAAGGATATGCAACTGAAAGTGCTCACGCACTTTTGAGGTATCTCTTTATGGAGAAAGACGCCAGAAGGGTGTATGCCTATGTTGAGGATGATAACTTGCGGTCACAAAAACTGCTCGAAAAGTTAGGCATGCGTAAGGAAGGTTGCTTTATTGAGTACATTTCATTTACTAAAAATGAAGATGGCACACCAAAATATGAAAATACATTTCAATATGCCATCTTAAAGAGGGAATGGCTTGAGCTTACATCAAAACTTTAATAAACTATTGATTTTACAACTTCATCACAATTTACCTTCTTAAAAAGCTAGTAAAGGATGGAGTTTTGCCATTAATCAGTAGATGCGCTAACAACCCTGCAACAAGTCCCCAAAATGCACCACCAACACCAAGCAAGGTTACATTTGCTGCTGTTGCTAAAAACGTAATTAATGCGGTCTCACGACCCTTTGGTTCTATCAAAGCATTAGCAAGGCTCCCACCAATCGTGCCAATTAGAGCGAGTCCTGCTAATGTTGCAATAAATGTAGCAGGAAGAATTAGAAATAAAGCTGCTAACGTTACCCCAAAAATGCCCACAGTAATATAAAAAACTCCACATGCAATGCCTGCAATATAGCGTTTTGATGCATCTTCATGTGCATCCTTCCCTGTACAAATCGCCGCTGTAATCGCAGCTACATTAAAGGCATGTGAACCAAAAGGTGCTGTGATCAGAGAGCCCAAGCCTGTTGCAATTAAAATTGGATTTGCACTCGTTTTGAAACCGTCATTCCGTAAGACAAGCATACCCGGCATGTATTGCCCAGTTAATGTAATAATAAATAACGGCAGTGCAACTCCTAATAAAGCATGTAATGAAAACTGTGGAGCAACAAACACCGGTGATGCAATGGTTAAAGTAATGGCACTGAAATCAGCCTTACCTGTACTCATTAAATAAATCAATCCGATGACTAAAATACCTACAATCGCATAACGTGACGTAAATCGCCTTAGTAAAATATAAGAGGCAAACAATATAACGACAAGGATCGGATCTATCTTTGCGCCCGCAAATGCAGAAATACCAAACTGCAACAAAATTCCAGCTAGTAATCCTGAAGCAATCCCGGAAGGTATAAGCTGAACAAAACGTTCAAACATCCCTGTTAAACCTAAAATAATGAAACCTACTGCGGAAATCATGTAAGCGCCAATAGCTTCTGGATAAGGAGTGACGGCCAGCGCTGACACTAGAAATGCAACACCTGGTGTAGACCACGCTGTAATAATCGGTTCCCGATATCGATAGCTTAGCCATATCCCAGTTATACCAACCCCAATGGAAATCGACCAAATCCATGATGCAGTCATTTCAGGGCTTAAGCCCGCAACTTTCGCCGCCTGAAATACAAGAATAAAAGTTCCTCCGTAATTCACAATAACCGATATTAAAGCCGCAATCGTTGGTGATATTAAATCACGCCCACGTAGTAAAGGAGATGTATGTTTTCTCATCGTTCTCCTACCTCCTCTTCATCTATCTCTCTTTTTTGCTAGTATATCAACAATTGGATTGGTTATATCTATCCAAAGAACACAAAAATGAGCAGTCCAAAAATGATCGTAATAAAATTGTAAGACTTAGCTTAGAGAATCGTAAGCTCTGTTATTTAATCTAACCATGAAAGAAAACCAATATTGGAGGTTGAATAAAATGATGAAAAGAAATCGTGGAAAAACATTATTGATGATGGCGGTATTAATCCTCTCACTTACATTTTCTGGATTAACCAATGCCGCAGGAATCAAAATGATGAAAAAGAATGGAATGGAGCTACTTAATTTAAGACAGGCATCAGAAATGTATGGCTATAGTGTACAGTGGAACAGTAAAGAAAGATCCGTCACTTTAGTTTACAAAGGTAAGATGGATGGAATGATGAAAGATGACAACATGGGCATGAAAGACGACATGATGGCGAAGGATGACATGGGCATGAAAGACGACATGATGATGAAGGATGACATGGGCATGAAAGATGACATGAAGCCTGTGGGCCAAAGTATTAAGCTTTGGATCGGATCAAAAAAAGTAACAGTTAATGGGAAGCAAATTAAACTGGATACTGCCCCTACAGTTTCTAAGGGTAGCACTTATGTAACTAAAAAGTTGGTTAATCAGTATATGAAGCCTACAGCTTCAATGAAATAGAGGTAAACAGACTGCGCAGCATCGTCAGCCCATGGTATGATGAAGTCAAATTTAATTTTCTCAATAATGGGGTGATTCAGTGTGAAGGAAACAATATTAGTCGCTGATGACGATGCAAATATTACGGATGTTTGTCGCAGATATTTGGAAAGAGAAGGTTATTTAGTTATTACTGCTAAAGACGGCGTAGAAGCCATCGAGTTATGGCAAAGTCAAAGTCCAAGCTTGATTGTATTAGACCTGATGATGCCGGGTAAAAGTGGTTGGGAGGTTTGCAACGAGATTCGCCAAACGGAAGATATCCCCATTGTAATGTTGACCGCCCGTGGCGAAGAGCAGGATCGATTGATGGGACTGACGATGGGTGCAGATGACTATTTGACCAAACCATTTAGTCCAAGAGAACTCGTGTTACGCGTACAAGCAATTTTACGTCGAATGCGCTATGTAAATTCCTCGCCAACTAAGGCATCTGAACATACCATTAAATATGAAGGACTTACTATAGACGTTGGTAAGCGTACAGTAGAGATCAACGGGCATGAAATCGATTTGACTGTAACAGAATTTGATATGCTATTTCTACTAGCAAGCCATCCAGGTCAAGTATTTTCTAGAACACAGATTTTGAGTAAAATATGGGATTTTAGCTATGAGGGAGACACAACGACTGTGACCGTGCATATTCGGAGATTACGGGAAAAGATTGAACCCACTCCTTCTGAGCCAAAGTATATTAAAACAGTCTGGGGTATAGGCTATAAGTTTGCAGGTGATGGGAACTCATGAAGCTACGTACTTACTTATTATTATCGAGCCTGTCAGGGATTGGTGTCTTATTAGTATGTTTATTTGTTAGCTATAATAGAATGTTTCTTTCTATTGAGCAATTGTATTGGTTGTCTAGTGTAACCGTTGGGGTGGGCGTCCTCTCCTTTATCCTTCAGTATTTGATGACAAAACCTTTAGAGAAATCGATACAGCAAATTACAGAACAAACGATCCAAATTGCCGAGGGGGATTTCGATAGCAAAGTCCCCTTAATCGGCCCCCAAGAGTTCAAGCTTCTCGCAGCACAATTTAACACGATGAGCTCCAAATTAGAGGAAAGCTTTAACGATCTGCATCACTCTGAATCTGCTAGACGGGAGTTAATTGCAAACGTCTCTCACGATTTGCGAACACCGTTAGCCTCCATCCAATCCTTTGTAGAAGCTCTAGAGGATGATGTCATTAAAGACAAGGATACGTTTGAGCGTTACCTCAAAACGATTCGGTTAGAAACAAAGCGATTAGCAGGGCTTATTCAGGACTTATTTGAATTATCAAGTATAGAAGCAAAAGGCGATGTGTTCGAGCCTATTCCATATCATGCAGATGAGTTGTTACTAAGTACGCTGGAAAGCTTCTCTTTCCACCTCGCTGAGAAAAAGCTGGATGTCGACATTGATTTACCGCATAAATTACCTGCTGCACTGATGATGCCTGCACAAATCAAGCGAGTATTATCTAATTTACTACAAAATGCCATACAGTACTCTCCAGTTGAAGGGAAAATCGTTTTATCCGCTACAGAGAAGGGTAAATTTTTAATAATTTCGGTTATAGATGAAGGAGAAGGCATCGAAGAAGCAGAAACTTCACGTATATTTGAACGTTTTTATCGAATTGATAAAGCACGTAGCAAAAATAATGGTGGCGCAGGACTTGGTCTTGCCATTGCTGAATCCATCGTCCAGCTCCATGGTGGTGAAATCGGGGTGAACAGCACTATAGGAAACGGTAGTTGCTTCTGGTTTACACTTCCGATTTATTTCAGTCGTTGATCCTTAGCAATTACTAAGCATAGTTAGGTGGTGATAGGTATGGGTATCGACTTTGTATACCTGTTTGGTGTATTTGGAGCAGGGGTACTCTCGTTTTTCTCCCCTTGTATTTTGCCATTACTGCCAGTGTATGTATCCTATTTGTCGGGAAATATCGTAAATGAGGACAGCAATATAAATCATGACTCGGTTACGATTCGAGCTGGATTTTTTGTAAGAACCTTGTTGTTTGTGCTCGGGTTGTCCGTCGTGTTTATTATACTTGGCTTTGGTTCTGGTGTACTTGGCAATTTAATTACAAGCTCTAAGTTTATTGCGATTTGTGGGGCTATCGTTATCTTATTTGGGATTTACCAAACAGGATGGATTAAATTTCCTTGGTTAGAGCGAGAGCGAAAGCTATCTAGTAACCATGCTAACAAAGGGAGTTATGTTGGCGCATTCCTACTTGGCTTAACATTTAGTTTCGGATGGACGCCGTGTATCGGACCTATATTAGCTGCCATACTTGGTATTGCCGCGGGCGAGGGCTCCCCTACTTATGGCGGATTACTCATGCTCCTTTATACATTAGGCTTAGCGATTCCTTTTTTGATCATGTCACTATCTTCACAATTTTTTATTAAACGGGTGCGTCGTTTGTATAAATATATGGGTGTAATCAAAGTAGGCTCAGGCCTTATGCTTATTGTGATGGGCGTCTTGCTGATGACTGATCGGCTTAATATGATTGTAAGCTGGTTTCAATAATGATGAGAACAATAGGGGGAACAACAGATGAAACGTACATGGAAATGGCTTGGTTACGTGCTTATCATAGGTAGCTTATTAGCCACCTTAACCGCCTGTGGCACCAAACAGCCCTCACAAAGCAATAATATGGGAGCACAAGCTACTATGAACAAGGGGGAAGCCGCTCCACAGTTTGTATTAAATGATTTAAAAGGCAACTCCTTTCAACTAAAGGATGCTCAAGGTAAAAAAGTATATGTGAAATATTGGGCTTCTTGGTGTTCGATTTGCCTTGCAGGTCTTGAAGACCTCAATACATTAGCCGGTCAAGAAAAGGATTTTAAAGTTATAACGATCGTAACGCCTAACTACAAAGGGGAAAAATCCGCTAAGGAGTTTGCTGAATGGTTTAACAGACAACCTTACAGTAACTTGACTGTCTTGTTAGATGAGGATGGGGAATGGGCTAAACAGTTTGGACTCAGAGCTTATCCAAGTTCATTTTACATTGGCTCAGACGGTATTTTGGCTAAATCACAACCAGGTCATGCTGACAATGAGCAAATTGTTGAGACTTTGAACGGAATGAAGTGAGGAAGGAGTAACGATATGAAGTTGATGAAAAGTAGTGTGCTGGGTCTATGTCTTCTTACAATGATTATCGTTTTGTCTGCATGCGGTAGTAAAGCTGAGAGCAAAATTGCTGCTGCCCCCTCGCCTCAAAAACCAATAGTAACCGTCTCTGAGGATGAGTTAAAAGAGGTGTATTTAGCTGGTGGCTGTTTTTGGGGAGTCGAAGCATATATGGCACGAATTCATGGGGTTCAAGATGTAACCTCTGGTTATGCCAATGGAGAAGGTGAGCAACCTACCTATGAAGATGTTATTCGGGGTGACCGTGGTTTTGCTGAAACCGTTCATGTAAAATACGACCCAAAACAAGTAAATCTAGAGAAATTGCTTGAGTATTACTTCAGAGTGGTTGATCCTACTAGTCTAAATAAGCAAGGAAACGATCAAGGTATTCAATATCGGTCAGGTATTTATTATACGTCAGATGAAGACGCTAAAATCATTCAACAGGCCGTAGCCGAAGAGCAAAAGAAATATGACAAACCGATCGTAACAGAAGTTAAACCGCTACAAAACTATTATTTAGCTGAGGAATATCATCAGGATTATTTAGAAAAAAATCCAAATGGTTATTGCCATATTGATTTAAGTATTTTGGATAAACAAGAAATCGTGATTGACCCTACGATGTATCCACGTCCAACAAACGAAGTATTAAAGGATCGATTAACCAATGCCCAGTATGCCGTCGCTGTAAATAATAATACGGAACGCGCCTTTAGTAACGAATATTGGGACAATTATGAACCAGGCTTGTATGTGGATGTTACAACGGGTGAACCTTTATTTACTAGCGTAGATAAATATGATTCTGGCTGTGGCTGGCCGAGTTTTACGAAGCCAATTGCACCTGAGGTAGTCACGTATAAAACCGATACTAGCTTCGGGATGGAGCGTACAGAGGTTAGGAGTCGAGCAGGTGACATCCATCTTGGTCATGTGTTTGACGACGGGCCTGCCGATCGTGGTGGTAAACGTTATTGTATCAACAGTGCCTCCATTAAGTTTATTCCGCTAGATAAAATGAGAGAAGAAAATTATGGATATTTATTGCCATTGATGGAATCAAAATAGCATGAATTTAGCGTATACATTTGAAGAGCGCTATAGAAGGAAGTGTTGAGTCTATGAATTTACGTCTAAATTGGATTACGCTTAGGGTACAAGATCTTGAGACTTCATTACATTTTTATAACCAAGTATTAGGACTTCCTATTGAGCGTAAATTCGAGAGCAGAGGAAAGCAAATCGCGATGTTAATTATGGATGGGCAAGCGAAGCTAGAGCTGATTCAAGGAAGTGAGCAAGTGGTGAAGCCAGAGTGTGGGATCTCCCTTGGCTTTGAGGTGGAGTCATTAGATGAAGCTATGATTTATTTAAAAACCCAAGGCATCGAAGTAGCTCGTGGCCCCATTACACCTAATCCTCATTTAAGTTTCTTCTATATACTTGACCCAGACGGCTTTGAGGTGCAATTAGCGGAGCATAATAAGAAATAATAAATAGCCAAGACCTTAACAGGATACTTTGACTATAATCATTGTTTACCTTTAACTGGATATTGCTGAATAGTATGATAACATTATAATTCAGTTATAGGAGGCCCTAATGGCTAAAACAAAACGTGGTAAAGGCTTATGGAACACAACGTCAAGAGGAAGAGGAACTTGCCCAATCTGCCTCTCCACTCGCATCAAGCTGCTTTATTCTGCGACAAATTCGGAAGGTAAACCAGTAACAGTATGTAAAAGATGTAGTTCAGCAACTGCAAAAAGTGCTGATCACGCTGTAGACACAGCGAATTTAGGATTTCGTAGGAAGCTACGGCGAGAACTAAATCAACTAAAGCAAAATGTGTAAAAAGTAATGCAAGTTGATATGAAGGATTTTATATTGTAAGACGGGGTTACTCTAAATGACAGAGTAACCTCGTTTATTTTTTAATTAGCAATCTTCACTATTTTATTAAGTGTTTATTCTACTCTAGTCACGTTATTTAATGAATATGTTCTGCCGCCGTCTTTTGTATAATGATAATTAAATGGACTTAAAAATTCAGCTACCTCGAACGTATCAAGATTAATAACAATATAGTGATTACCCCAGTCAAAATCTGTAGATGAATTACCTAATGTTCTTGGTGTCTTTAAGCCAGAAGGATCTATATAATTCATAACATGTACTACATCACCTTTATCATTACTATAATAACTATTAAAGTAGAGGTACGATCCTTTTGACACATCGATTAATAAGGCATTATTTGCCGTATACGGCTTACTGCTATTAAATGAAGCTAAATAAGTTCCCTTAGAGGTTATCGCGCTAATTGACATATCTCTTGCACTATACCCAAGAGGAAGATACCATGTTTCATGTTCCTCCCATTTTAAATTGGTTATGATATTATCACCATTACTGCGAATTTCATTGTTACTATAAAATAAAACGACTCGGGCAAGATCTGATGTACGATTAATGATACTTTTGGCTCCAGAAGGATTAGAGCAATTCCACATTAAGGTGTATGTCCCAGTAACTTTACCACTGGATGATCCTATCACAATGGCATAAGTACCAGAAGGTAAAGCCCCAAATTTATCACTGCTATTCGCATTAACAATAAAATTAGAAGGTTGCAAATTACCTTGGGCGTCAACTATAAATATTTGAGCTATTAATTCAGAACTGCTAGCAGCTAGTTTTAAAGCTGCCGTTCTATTACTAGAAGCATTAACTAAATAAATGTCATAGGCCCCTGTTAATTTTCCATCGCCAACAAAAACGGGGTCATTAATCTGCCAGGTGCTATTTGTTGATATCCCTTGTGTAGTATTATTTTCAATATTATTGTAATTTTTTAGAGTATCTATTTTAAAATTTGTATTAACATTTAGTTGTGGGAAGCTACTATCATCTACAGTGATTTTTTGTATATCCTGTGCTTCCATTTTTTCTGCTTGATCAAAATCAGAATTGCTTATTTTTTGCACTATTCCCTCTGATTCATCATTAACATTTGGTACATCATCTGTTGCAAAAACATTAGAATTCATTCCAAAAATCATGATAAGTGCTACCATCAATGGTAATAACTTTTTTAATCTAAACATATACCAACACACCTTCCTTAATATTATTTTTTTTCAGATTTTATTTAACTCTTAATTCATACTTTAATCTACTACCCACCTTCAAATTTAAAAGCTATTAATCTTAAAAAAATAGCCCTCTTCATTTTTTCACCTTCTTTCGGATTAAATGCTCTGCATCAAATCAATTCTAATTAGAGCTTAACTATCTGATAGGAAAAATTATGCCGGAGAATTCTATTAAAATATCATCTTTTTATAAAATATGTATTAATTTGTAATTCAATATATTTCAATTATACATTAAAACCCATTAAATGAAAATTTTTTCCTGTTAACTAAAATATATTATTCTTTTTCGAATCATAACCTATTATTTTCACGTATACATTTTCAGAAGTATATTAATAGAGAAAATAGTAAACATAATAAGACGATCGAGAGGTCACACCTATGTCTTTCTTTAAGAACCGAAAGTGGATTTTATGGTTAGTCGCTGTATTACTTATCGTTGTAGTCCCACTCACGATTTTCTTGCAAATAATTATCCATTCCAACGTGCCAGCACTTGCGGAAGGAAGTATTGAGCAGCATTATTCACAACAGGGTAACTATGATGTAAAAATAGAAGAGGTAAAGAGCACTAATGGTGAGGATTTACTTAGAATTTATTATCCCGCATTTCAAGTGGGCGAAACGTACCCTATTATTTCTTGGGGGAATGGAACGGACGCTACACCTGATCGATACAACGAAATTCTTACTCATCTTGCTAGCTGGGGCTTCATCGTGATTGATTCCTATAGCAAAACAACAGGAACAGGCAAGGAAATTATGGAGGGAATTGAATACTTGGTAGGTCAAAACCAACAAGCAGACAGTTTATTTTATAAAAAAGTAAATATAGATCAGATTGGCGTAGCTGGACATTCGCAAGGCTCAACTGGGGTTATTAATGCACATACTAACTTTAAAAATGGATCGTTAATTAAAACGATCGTATCGATTGCCCTGCCTGATTTGAAATATTGTGATCCAGAGGATGTGTACGATACAGCACGTATTCAGGTTCCTTTTCTCATTATGGGCGGAACACGAGATTTTCTTATTTCACCACGATCAAGCAATCAACTAGCTTTAAAACACACTAGCAAAAACACACCGGTTATGATGGGAATCGCAAAAGGTGCAGCACATACTGCAATTGAAGGTGATGGTGGTAATCATCGAGGCTACTTAACTGCGTGGATGAGTTATCATCTGCTTGGTGATCAAGAAGCTAAGAAGGCATTTTATGGCGAGGATGCTGAGATGATGCATAATGGGAATTGGGTTGATGTGATGCAGGGAAATATGAGATAGGATAAAGGCGTGCATTAACATAAAAAAACCGGCAGAAATGCCGTTTTTTTTATTTTGGTAACCCAGTTACTATTTTCCATAATAATCAATTAAAATACAATAATTATTTATTAATGCTAATAAAATCCAATTTATAGCCGATATAATAAACAGATGTCAAAAAAGAAAGCAGGTGATAAAATGCGAATTTCATTTTTTAGTATTTTTAAAAGTGGCTAGGAATAACTCTATTTTACTGTAGTAGATAAGTTTAAAATAAGAGGAGGATAAGTATGAAAAAGTTATTTTTTAAAGTAACAACTACTTTCTTAAGTACTATATTATGTCTTTCCTTGGTATACAGTATTAGTAATGCATCTGCATCAGAAATTGCAAAAGATGAAGTCCCCTCATCTCTTAGCATTACTGAAATACAGCATCAATTAAATGAAATTCCATTGAATAACAATGAACTACTCTCAAATGTTAAAATACAAGAAAGCATTATTAATGATTCAAAAGTACTTTCAAATATTCAAGCCCAAGAAAACCAACCACCAGTTGCAGGTTTGAGAATGGTTGTGCTTAATCCAGCGTCAATGATAAATGGTAAGCTTACAACTAAAACACAAATTGCATGGTTATGGTCATACAATGGTGAAAACTATTCCTATGACCCTGATGGGGATAATATTGTAGATATGCAGGTTGGAGGTATTTCTAATAGTGATATTATAGGATCAATAAGTGGAAATATCGGATTTGCAACTCAATTTAATACCGCAGCACAATATCAGCTTACATTCAAGGTGAAAGATTCACGAGGTGCATGGTCAAATACAGCAAAATATGTATTTAATATAGAACCAGCTGATGGAAGCGCAAGACCAACAGCCAAAATTAGCTTTTCTTCTAACAAGCTAATCCCTAATCAATTAATGATGATCTCTTGGGCGGGATCTGACAATCTTGATAAGATAGCCAATATTGGCGGAATGGTAATTAAGGATGGTGTAACCACGCCACTAACTGATTTTGTTAAACAAATGGATCAAACAAATTGTGTTCTATCTTTCAATGAAGTTGGTAATTACGAAATATGGTTCAGAGTTGGAGATAAAAATAACGCATGGTCAGATTGGACTATTCTTACAGTTGCAGTAGAAAGTGCCTCTATGACTGATGTAACGATAAATGGTATATATGAACCAACCAGCACCTCAGCTTGGTGGGTAGATAATCAGCGAGCAATTAGTACAGATGTAGAGGCAAGCCAAGCTGGCGCAGAATATTTATTCGAACACTTTGGTTCTCACAATTTCCCCTCCTCATTACCAGATAAAATAGTAACTGGGGTTGACTTTAAAGTTTCTGGTAGATTAATTTCAGATTCAGGAAATCCAATTGCTAATACAAGCGTAACAATTAATATGCCATTAACAAGGGGCTGTGGAATATACCAAACTATACTAACAGATAGCAATGGTTATTTCTCATATCAACCAAAAACAGATCAATTCTGGTTTGATACAGGTTACTTAACTAATGGAATTTATGACTATAGAGCTGTAGGTGACATTTCAGATGTTTATACAAAATACATCCGCTCTTCATCTACAGGGACAAATTATCTGTATCCAACAGTGATAAAAGTTTCAGCAGGAGGAAAGACTTATACAGAGGAAATTACCTTTTCAGTTGGTTACACTAAAGTACAGTCGGTTGGTAATATAATGTACTCTGGGGGAAATTGGATGTATATAGGTAAATAAGCATAAACAGAAGTAGGAGAAGCCCCTCGTTATGCTTTAACGACGGGCTTCTTTGTGCGAAAATTCACAATACTTTTAATCACTACTCCATACCACTCTCTCTCCCAAACTCATCCAGCAACGCTCTCGCCCCATCTGTCAATTTAGCATTCATCAAATTATTTCTAAGCTCGCTTGCCCCTCGGAATCCACGCACATATATTTTGAAGAAACGAGCAAGTGCACTAAAGGATCGTGGAATCTCGGCTGAATAATAATCATGAAGATCAAGGTGCAAGCGAAGCAAATCAAGCAACTCCTCGCTGCTATGCTCCTTTGGTTCGACCTCAAATGCAAATGGATTTTGGAATATACCTCGTCCAATCATAATTCCATCTACACCGTATTGCTCTGCCAGCTTAAGTCCTGTCTGACGGTCAGGGATATCTCCGTTAATCGTTAGCAACGTGTGCGGTGCAATCTCATCACGAAGCTTTTTAATCTCAGGAATCAATTCCCAATGCGCATCTACCTTACTCATTTCTTCTCTCGTCCGTAAATGAATCGATAGGTTTACAATATCTTGCTGTAAAATGTGAGTTAACCAATCACGCCATTCTTCAACTGCAGTAAAGCCTAATCTCGTTTTCACACTTACAGGCAAGCCTCCAGCTTTAGCTGCTTGGATAATGTCTGCGGCAACCGTAGGACGGCAAATTAAGCCACTTCCCTTTCCATTTTCTGCGACGTTGACGACAGGACAACCCATATTAATATCAATGCCCTTAAAGCCTTCTTTCGCCATCCCAATGCTCATCTCACGAAAAAATTCAGGCTTATCTCCCCAAATATGAGCAACAATCGGTTGTTCATCCTCGGTAAAAGCTAAACGTCCACGCACACTTTTATGTCCCTCTGGATGACAATAGCTTTCCGTATTCGCAAACTCCGTAAAAAACACATCAGGTTTCCCCGCTTTGCTTACAACATGACGAAAAACAACATCCGTCACATCTTCCATCGGTGCTAATATAAAAAAGGGTCGTGGTAAATCACGCCAAAAATTTTCCTTCAACATTTCAAATCTCCTCTATAGCTACAGGACCGTTGTCCAAAAATTGTGTTAAATAACTCTTTAAAACCTTTAAAATTGACATAAATAATCTATGACAGTGTAACATTGTTTAATCATCAAGATCAATGCTCTCCGCAATTCCATTAAGTACAAAAAGAGCATCCCATTTAAGAGACGCTCGCTTTATATACAAATTTAAACCAAATACTCAACTTCTTGCCCGTTATCGTCAATATATTTAATGACAGTATGATTGCTTTTCAAGTTGATGAACAAGCTACACCATAATGTATCCTTTTTCCACGTAAACATGATTTCATCTTGGGCGCAAGGAACAATACTAAACTCCCCATTAAATGCATCATATTCATTTCTAAAGCGGATCAACTGCATAAGCCTTTGAACGACACTTTTTTGTACCGCGTCCTCAACTTCTTCTACAGTAAAGTTATGTCGATTGATTTCACGTCCTTCACCTGATTTTTCAACCGCTTCTGTATCATTTTCACCCGCAAGAAGTCCTACATAATAAACCTGAGGTATGCCTGGCACAAAAAATTGAATGGCTCTGGCAGCCAAATAAGCATCATCATCATGATTCAAAACGGAATAATAAGAGCAACGAATTTGGTGAACATCAAAGCCATCCTCCGACTTATGCTCATCAGATAAAATTAAGCTAAGGTTTGCTCCTCTTTCCAGACAAACATCCACAAGCTTTCTCGCTTCCTTTGGGTCAATCAACTCATCCATATCGGGCTTCACAGGGATACCGTCATGACAATCCAGCATCGTAAACTGCTTAGCAGGTCTGTTCTCCAAATATTGATAAAGCTTTTCGTTCGATTGCCCGATTAAAGTGTCCAATATCGTATAGGGTAAAATAAAATCATAAATCCAAAAGCCATGCTCAGCTAGCTTATACTGAATGGAATAGTGGGAATGAACCTCTGGTAATAGTTCAATACCAAGTGAGCTTGCAAGCTCGTTAATCCAATCTAGAAATTCATAAATTTCAGGTTCTACGAAAAAGCAGCTTGTCCCTAGCTTCTTAATAATATAACCCACTGCATCCAATCTCACGATTTTGACGTTATGCTTACTGAAGTTTTCAAAAAACTGTCTAAAAAGCGCTTTTACCTGCTCTGAATGAATATCTAAATCAATTTGCTCAGATGGATCGGTTTTGCCAAAGGTTGTCCATACCTTCTCTTCTTCACCTGTATTAGTAATCTGGAAGGTAGAATACGGAAGTGGTCTACGTAAAAACATTTTACTGATGTCCTCATCAACCGGTTGTCCATCCTCCCAAATTTTATCTAACGTAATAAACAGATCGACATATTCCGATTGTCTACCCTTTTCCAAAAAATCTTGGAAATACTTAGACTGCCTAGAGATATGATTGACCATTAAATCAACCAACACATCAAAGCTTTCGCCAATAGCGCTAACATCCTCCCAGCTTCCAAAAGCAGGATCAATCTCTAGGTACGTAAGTGGAGCAAACCCACGATCTCCCGAGGATGGGAAAGGAGGAAGAATATGAATGCCGCCTTTAAATATGTCCGAAAAGTGCTTTTTTAATAGTTCATGTAGCGTTTTTAAGTCTCCACCCATAGAGTCAGGATAAGTAATAAGCTGTACTTTATTTTTTACTGCCATGTCACATTTCTCCTCCTGATTAGCGCAGCTCAGTTGTTATTTCACTATAAGCTATATATTTTCTTTATTTCCTCAAGCTCTGGCATAGCTACGACAGCCCCCATAAACTTCAGTTTATATGCGCTGACTGCAAAACCAAGCATCAAAGCTTCTCTTAACGTATATCCTTTTACGATACCAGCATAAAATCCTGACCAAAATGCATCTCCAGCACCGGTAGTATCCACAATTTCATTAGCAAGTGTAGAAAATTCCACAGTTTCCTTACCATTAGAGACGATAGCGCCATCTTTGCCTAAGGTCATGATGACCAGTTTGGCACCTAGCGTAAGAAACTTTTCAATTTGATTTAAATGAGTGTCCTTTCCAAACAATCGTTCTGCATCATCTTCGGAAGGCTTTACGATATCCACCTTACCAACGATAGACTTAATATAGGCAAGCCCATCCTCCCCATTGTCCCACAGCATGGGATGATAATTAGGATCAAAGCCAATTAAGGAACCATGCTCCTTTGCTGTTGTAATCACATTTTCTATCGTATGTCGTGCAGGGCTTTTGGAAATAGGCCAGCTTGAGAAGTGAACAATTTTAGAGTTTTTGATCGCTTGGTCAAGCTCGTTGGTATAGCTTAGTTGGTAGTCAGCTCCCCTGTAAAAGATTGGGACAGGTGTGTCCATGCTTTTCGTGACCATCACCATACTTGTGGCAGATTGTACTTGCTGTATAAGGGAAGGATCAACACCAGCACCCTGAACCTGATCGATCAAAAAGCTCCCTAGCCCATCTTTACCTACAGCCGCAGCAAGCTTAGCATCTATACCTAGCCTGTGTGTGTTCATTGCAATATTTGCGGGTGATCCACCAAAATATTTGTGATAGGTGCTAGATTCAAAATTGTCACCGTAATCATCCGAGATCATATCGATTAAAAGCTCACCGATGGACAACAGATCATTTTCTTTGTTGGCAAAAGTAAAACGCTCGTCAAATGTAATCATCACAACACCTATTTCAATTTATATATTTTTATGCATACACTAGGTTTTTCCGTTGCACTTGCACTTCCACTTATACCTGCTCCTGCTTCCAAGCTTCCCACAAAAACCCCACTACGCAGCCACTCGTATTTTCCATCCGCGACTTCAAAACGAGTTGTCGTCTTAATCATACTAGAGTGAACAGATTGACTGGTTTGATTAGTTTGACTGGTTTGACTAAGTTCAGACTCAGATGGCAATATACCTTCATTTTCAACAGAGATAACAACCCCATCATCAGTTTGAAGTGCATATTTAGCAAATGCATGTGCTGTTTGATCATGACGTGTCGTATTCCAGTCATACCCACCTGATAAAATGTTGCCCTTGATATTAGGCCCAGAAAAAGTCCCACCTGTGATCGGAATTAGCCTTAAAAATCCTTTTGGCGTCTCCCCTACCTCTTGCGTTTGTCCTAATTCTACTTCGAGCTCAAGCACCAATTCTGCTTCTAGCATCATACTGTTGCCCACTTCATCGCTTTTTCAATATACTCATTCCAGAATTTCCAATCATGCACCCCTGGCGCTTCAATGTAGGTATGCTCTACACCTTCATTCTCAAGAAATTCATGATACGCTCTATTTTCCTTCAACAAAAAGTCCTCTGTTCCACACGCCATATAGATATGAGGGATCACTGCTTTCTCAGGATTCTCAGGATTATCTGCATTGTCCTTTTTCAAATTAAGGATTAAGGCCTCTGGATCCTTATCGCTCCCAAGTAGCTCATTTAAGTCGCCAAACACTCTTCGATAGTAGTTATAGTCTGCAATAGGGTCTTTGAAATCCTCGGGAATACCTGCGATATTTCGTGTGATCAAGGCGGAGGATAAAGCAATAATTTTACTGAAGTGCTGGGAATATTTTAAGCCATTACGTAATGCTCCAAATCCCCCCATTGATAATCCACCGATAAATGTATCTTCTCTATTTGAAGAAATCGGAAAGGTTTTTCTCGTAAATTCAACTAGCTCATTGCCGATAAATTCAGCATGAAGCTCCCCTTTATCACTATCGTCTAAATAAAAGTTATTTTCTCCGCTTGGCATAAATACTGCGGTATTATGAATCAGTGATAATTCCTGAATTTTAGCTCCTAATGACCAATCCATGTGGTTGCCTGCATAGCCATGCAATAGATAAAGGGATTTTATCGGTCCCCGCTCTACTGGCTCTTGGCCTGGAATGTCAAAAGTATCCACGGGAACAAACGCAGTAAACGGAACCTGTCTTTTTAATGACTTAGAAAAAAAGTTCACTTGAAAAAATGCCATCAAAATCTACTCCTTTTCTCCACAATTAAAAGCCTTTTTTAATGCATATATACATTCGCTTCTAGCTCGTTTGCTAATATCTACCTCATTGAAAATCGCATCAAAGCCATGGAAACAGCCTGGATATAAATGAAACTCAACAGCAACGCCAGCCTGCGCAAGTCTAGCAACATAATCTATCGTTTCGTCCCTAAAAGGATCAAGCTGACCGATAAACGTATAGGCAGGTGGAAGCTTACTCAAATCTGTAGCTCTGCTCGGCGCCGCATAAGGGGAAACCTCGTCTAATCTAACACTATGATTATCCTGTGCGACCTGATCATGGGTACCTAAATACATGTTCCATGCGATAATATTACTTTCACGATTCCAAGCTAACGGCATGTTTTCTTCATTGATCTCATAACTAGATGGCGTTTCATTGCGATCATCTAACATTGGATATAAAGGCATTTGAAAAGTAATCTCTGGTCCCCCACGATCACGAGCCAGTAATGCCAACGCGGCAGTTAATCCACCACCAGCACTTGCACCTGCAATGGCAAGCCTTGTAGCGTCAATCTGCAATTCATCGGCATGCTCCGCAGCCCATTTCAGACCAGCATAACAATCTTCAATCGCCGCAGGATAAGGATGTTCCGGTGCTAGACGGTAGTCAATCGATATCACAACACAATGAACCTCATTTACCATGTATTCACAAAATCCATCATCGCCATCAGGGCTACCTAATACATAACCACCCCCATGAATCCAGTAAACGGCGGGTAGAACTGAAGTGGTTCTGTTCTTTGGCTCATAAATTTTCACCCTTAGCTCACATTCTGAACCTTGAAAATGACGAGTAGTGATGTTTACATCTGGCGAGCCCTCCAGTTTGGGCGGCTGAAAGCTTCTCATTTTATCTAAATCCTTAGACAGATCAAACCTTGGCGCATTATTCAATATATCCCGTAGTTCAGGTAACACCTTTTCCTCATACGACATTCCCCAAAACTCCTTTGCTTACAAGTAAGTAAACGGCTCTTTGCAGTCTATAAAATGGACGGGTACGCCATCAAGCATCGGTGCTAACCATTCCGCCATATATTTCATTCCTGCTTCCTCACTACGCTCATGTCCTAAGACCAGCATCGCTTTGTTCATCCCAAGTGCGGCAGCATCACGTACATATGGTGTTAACGTCCATTCAATGATGTCTCCACAGACCATCACGTCCAAATTTTTCTCCCGCATTAACGTCATCGGCATCTCTTCTGTGCCAAGTCCAAGACTTCCGCCACCCACTAAAATGCCTACTCGTCTACACTTCGTCTCTGGCGATCCCACGATTTGAATGACCTGCATGTCTAGCTTTTCTTTAAAAAAGTTACTTAGCTCCACTAACGACATTTCAGGAATTTCATAACTATGGGGATATTGTTGCCCTTCAATTAAATAATCCTTCCATCCGATTTCTTTGATCAAGCCATCATAAATTAAGTCTGTAGGTGCTGCGTGCATATGATCATGGAAACGCCAAATCGCAATATTGTGATCATCTATCAGCTGTTTTTTCTGTAAATATACAGGATCATCACTAAGCCACTCTGTCGTATCACGTCCAGTATAATACGTAGGTTCATGCGTAATAATCAAGTTCGCTCCCTGTTCAATCGCCTGATTAATCACTTCCACTGTTGCCATAAACGTCGTGGCAATGCCAGTTACCTCTGTGTCAGGACTTCCGCTCATCAACTGATCACACGTTTGTTCAAACTTAATACCACCAAATTGATTTAAAATTTCATCAATCACCTGTTGTACCTTCATCACATTTTCTCCTCCTATTATTTTACAAATTATTACACTCTTCTATTATGCTCCTATTATCCTTTTACCGCACCCACCACGACACCTTTAATAAAATACTTTTGCATGAATGGGAAAATAATGACGATTGGAAGTACACCAATTACAGCTAAAGCCATCCGTACCGCATTACTTGGCAGTTGCACTGCTACAGCGCCAATCGCAGAACCCGCCGCCCCAGATTTGAGGTATTGGATATTGTCCATCATTCTAACTAGTAAATTTTGAATTCCATAATATTGTGGTTTAGTAATGTAATATAAGCCGTTAATCCAATCGTTCCAATATGCGATTCCTGTAAAAATACCAATCGTGGCAATCGCAGGTGTAGATAAAGGAAGTATAATTTTGAAAAAGATTTTTAGTTCCTTTGCTCCGTCAATTTGAGCCGACTCTATTAAAGCCCCTGGCACATTATTACGATAATAGTTTGTCATTAAAAACACGTTAAATGCATTCATTAAATAATTGGGTATCATGAGTGCAAATAATGAATCTTTAATATGGAATATTCTTGTCCACATAATATATGCAGGTGCAATACCACCGCTGAATAACATTGTAAATAACACTAGGAACGAAATGATTTTTCCATATTTAAAATCACTTCTGGAAAGCGGATAGGCAAGCATTGCTGTGATAAGCACACCTAGCAAAGTACCTACTGCCGTTACGAAGATAGATACACCATATGCTTTAAAAATCGTTTTAGATTCTGAAACTAGGTAAGAGTAGGCATCCAAGCTTAAAGCTTTTGGAAAAAAGCTATACCCATTAGCAATCAATTCATTTTCTTGTGTAAATGAAGCAATAAAAATTAATAAAATGGGGGCGATACTTAAAATAACTAGAATTATAATTGTGACTTCGGCAAAAATCGTAAACCTTTTCTCCCCACGCGTTTGAAGTTCTGTCATCTGCTTTGCCTCCTAAAACAAAGAGTTATCCGAATCTATTTTTCGCACAATCCCGTTTGCTACCATCACTAATACAAATCCGACCAGTGACTGATATAATCCGGAAGCAGCAGCCATACCTGTATCATTCAGCTGCATCATCGCCCGATAAACAAAGGTATCAATCGTCTGCGTCGTATTGTACAACGCCCCTGAATTCATAGGCACCTGATAAAATAGACCAAAATCTGAATTCATAATTCTTCCTACAGCCAGCAAGGTCATAATAATAATGGTTGGCTTCAACAATGGAAGGGTGATGTCCTTAATTTGTCTAAACTTGCCTGCGCCATCGATTTTAGCTGCTTCGTAAATACTTTTATCCATCCCAGCAATGCTAGCCATGTAGACGATGGAGGAATACCCCGCCGTTTTCCAAATGAAAACAAGTACGATAATGACGGGCCAATATTTAGCTTCTGAATACCATGAGATTTCAGGTAGATTAAATAAACTGAGAATTGTTTTATTAATTAAACCCGAATCCGAATTTAAAAATGAAAATACGATATAGGAGATAACAACGGTCGAAATAACACTAGGAATAATGAGTGCATTTTGATAAAACTTCGATAGAAACTTTTTAGTTAACTCTGTCATTAAAAGTGCAACGATGATCGCACAGATCGTACCAATCACGATAAAGGCTAAATTGTATAAAATCGTATTTCTCGTCATGATCCACGCATCTTTGGTTTTAAATAAAAATGCGAAGTTATCAAGACCTATCCAATCTCCACCAAAAATCCCTTTCGCGAAGTTTTGGCTCTTAAACGCAATGACTACGCCTGCCATCGGGATATAGTTATTTATGAGTAAGTAGATCATTCCCGGAATGGTAAGCAACAGTAACGGTAATGAGCTTTTGGCGCTTTTACGTCTAATTTTTTGTGCCATATCTTTTATCCCTTTCCTGTGGTTAATAAAACACTTCCTTGTGATAAATGAAGTGAAGATTAAATAATCTTCACTCCATTCGACTTGTTCTTATTTATTGTTTTGGGCAAGCCATGCATCAAGCTGTTTTTGTTTCTCAGCCACGATCCGATCCATACCTGCATCCTTGAGTGCTCTAATAATGTTTGGAAGCTCTTTGTCAGGGTCAAGACTACCCGTATTTAATCCAGGTAAATATTGATTAATAATATTCATAACGGAGGAATATTCCGCTTTTAGACTAGAGCTATCGAAGGTGAAGCCAAATGCTTTTGATTTTGCAGAGGAGCTATTTTCACTCTCCATCAGCTTCATATCCTCGATACTTTGGCCTTCCAATGCAAACTGATTAAACATGTTACCTACAATCCCAGAGCTAAGTTGCGCTGTATAAGGGACAGTATTTGCATCTTTACCTTCAGGGAAATTTACATGATCTGCATCAATTTTAGTGTAGTCTTCTCCTTCTAGGCCAAACACGATCAAATTAACAATATCTTTATCTGAGAACGTTAAATTCATAAACTTCATTGCTGCTTCTGGTTTTTCACTGTTTGCAGAAATCGCCCAGCTCACTGCATTCACACTTGTCGTGGATAGATAAGGTTGAGCTAGTCTTACCATATTTACAGGTTTACCGGTCATAGCAGCAATTTGAGCACCTGATTCAAGTCCTGCATAACTTGCAATATAAGAGAAACCACGATCAGACGACATTAGTTCTGTTGCTAAAACGTTAGAGGTTGCTGCGTCCTTAGAGATATAGCCTTTGTTAAACCAATCTCTCGCGATTTTGATTTTTTCTTTAAACTGTTCTGTTTCATAGAAGCTCACAACTTTTGTGCTATCCCCAACTAAAACCGCAGTTGGCTTAAAGATGTCATCCGTCAAATAATCAATGTTATCCATTGTATTCAAAACACCAGATACGCCCTGATTTGCAGGAGCAATTGGAACCATATTTGGATATTTAGCTTTTACCTTTGCAAAAAGGGCATCTAGATCATCAATACTTTTGATATTATCTGGTGAAACGCCTAATTCCTTCATAATATCTTCGCGATACACTAGGTTCGGAGCAAGCGCATAACCTTTGTAGGCTGGAATCGCATAGGTTTTACCATTGGATTGTGTGGACTTCAAGAAATCCTCGCCTACAATCTGCTTGGTCTCTTTCCCATCTTTATCAAGCAAATCATCTAGTGGCATCACCATATTTTTAGAAATATATTGATTCAAGTCGCCCAAAGTATGGAAAATATCAAGTTTTTCGCCACTCTGAATTGCAAGATTGACTTGCTGTGCATAATTTGAAACCCCCATTGGTTTCAGTTTTACTTTTACATTAATTTTGGGAATTGTAATGTCATTGATGGCTTTCTCTACCTTACTGGTATCCTCAGGGACTTTATTGAATGTAACAAAGGAATAGACAATCTCATCCGGATTACTTTGCTTATCCTCTGCGGAATTTTTGGAATTGCCGCTGCTACACGCCGATAATAATGAAGTGGAAAGTGCAACAATAGCTAACCCACTCAAAAGCTTTTTAAATTTTTTCATCTGAATCCCCCTCAGCAGTTATAAATTAAAGTTAAGCTTTTTTTATATAATGTAATTATAGTGGTTCCCCTAGATTAAACGCTTTCAAAAACAAGGGGAACATTTTTGCTTTTAAGCGATTATAAAAAGAAGATGGTAGCTTAGGCTCCATCCTCCTTGCGATAAGTCTGGGGACTCACCCCTGTTAGCTTTTTAAAAACGGTAGAAAAATACGAAAAGTTATCAAACCCAACCTGAGACGCAATCATGCTAATACTAGTATCCCCGTTTCTTAGCAATTCCTTCGCTTTTTCAATTCGGTATTGGTGAATAAAATCCTTGATCACAATTCCTGTCTCGGCTTTAAACAATTTAGCAAGATATTCGGGCGTTAAGAAAACACTTGCCGCGACATCATTTCTAGAAATGTCCTCCATATAATGCTCCAAAATAAATTGCTTCGCCTTATCAATAATGCTCTCTGATTTTTTTACTTCCTCTACGTAATCTAATGTTCTTGTCGAAATAAAGTGAACCCATTTCATCATGTCAAAAACAGAATTGTTGGCACTTACGTTTAATTTCTGTGACATTTTATCTGAAAATAGCTTGTGTGCTTGAATCTCCTTTTTGTATAAAAACGTATATACAATTTGCATAAAATCTTGATGAATGGAATACATCGTTGATGCATCCAAGCTATTTTTAGCCGCCAACAGCTCAAGCTTATCTTTAATAAAATTGATGATGTTTACCTTTTCACCTTTTGCAAACATTTCTTCTAGCGCTGTAGCATCAAGCTCATATTGACCTGTAAAATTCACAACCTCCGCATCATTTTCATAAAACACTTTACTGCGAAATGTGAAGTTATTTTGATCTATTTCCTCTAATCGCTTTCGATCCTTAGCGAGTGACTGGTGCGTAGCATTACTACATATATAACAAGCGACCATACGCTTTAAATATTGTTTGCAGATTTCAATAAACTCCTCACACTTCTCTTTTACCTGCTTGTCCGTCACCTTGTCATGGATAATAACAGCAACATAATGGTTACGGTCCGTTGAATAATAAATCACATTTTGAAAATCCATTTCACTAACAATGACTTCTGAAGACATCTTTTTCAAAATATATTCAAAGCTAGGATCATCCAAGGACGAACCGGTTGGATTTTCTGATTTTAATACACTCACTAGCACTAAATGATAGTTACCATCAGGGTCCAAAGACAAATTTCTTTTTGTTATTTCATGTTGTATCGCTGATTTTTCAGATGGAATTTTAGAAAATAAAAGATCTCTCCAAAAATTCCTTAAAATTATTTTTTTATTTTCTAGCCAATATTGCCCATACTCGCTATACTGCTGAAGCCGATTTTCTTCATTAATTTTTTCGATCGCTTTTAAAACAGCCATTTCTGTTTTCTCAATGTTAAACGGTTTGGTTAAATAACTGCTCGCTTTATATTCCAAGGCGGTGGAGGCAAAATGAAAATTTTCATGGTTCGTTAAAAAGATAAATTCACTTTTATATTGATGTGAACGCACCCATTTTAATAAATCTAGACCAGATTCCTTAGGCATTTCAATATCACATAAAACGAGATCAGGTGGCTCCTCCTCAAAGCGTTTTTGTGCGCCAGCAACATGATGTGCAATCCTCACATCTTGAATACCAAGCTTGCTCCAATCAATCGAATCACGAACAACCTCAGCAGTAAGCAGGTCATCTTCCACGATAAGCAGTTTCACAGCTAGTCCTCCTGTTCCATCGGAATCATGATTTCAACTTTTCCTCCTAATGCGTCCACATTAGATATTTTTAACAGGTTATTTTTCCCATACAATAACGATAATGTTCGTTTAATGTTCGAGATGCCAATTTGATAGCCATCCATTGAGCCAACCACATCAGAATGGTTTACCTGTTCCAAAATATCCTCTGGAAATCCCTCTCCAGAATCTTCAATAACAATTAAAATACCTGCTTTACCCTCAAAACTAATCTGATTAATTTTAACAAAAATCGAAAGGGGTTCATCCAACGTCATGGCATGTTTAAACGAATTTTCAATAAATGTATGGATAATAAACTGAGGTATCGCCTCCTGCATAATTGTAGGTTCTACATCAAATACGTAAAAAATGCTGTTCGGAAAGCGAATTTCCTGCATATAAAAATAGTTTTTAATATACTCAATTTCTTCACTAATCGGGACTTTATTTAAACCGCCCTTGAACATATATCTAAGGTGGTTTGATAACGCATCGATAAATTTCCGAATATCTTCATTTTTGTCTTTGTACGTTAAGCTGTGAATGGTTGTAAGTGCATTCAAGAAAAAGTGAGGTCTAATCTGCATTTGCAGGTATTTTAGCTCTGCCTTCTGAAGTTCAATTTTTTCTTCATATTGACTTATTTTTAAGCTCTTGATCTCCATCACCATCGAATTAAACGATTGATTCAAAATTTGAAATTCAAGTGATTTCCCGTTTCCTTCGACTTGATAATCTAAATTGCCCTGCTCTAATCGTTTTGTTCCAACCACAAGTGCACGAATCGGGATTATGATTTCTTTTCTCAAATAATTAATAGTCAAGGGCATTAACACTAAGGATATGATACCTAAAAAGACGATAATCCACTGAATATATCCAAGTCCAAGCAGGATACTTTTTTCTTTAATTATGATGGACAGCCGCGTAGAGCTTGTCTCTTGATCACTTGAAATCATTAAATATTTTCCGTTGAGCTTATTTACAACTTGACTTTCATTGGGTAGTGGATAGGTGATGTCTGAAAGATTCATATTTCCTGCTGTAAATAAAAAATTGCCCGCCATATCCGTTAAAACAACTTGCTGATCCGCATTATTATCCATCACATTAATAAATGACAGCAAGGTCTCCGCATTAACCAAAGATACGATTAAAGTACCTGAGAAATCATAACCTTTAACAAAATAGACCTTTCCATTAATGGAGATCGTACTCCATAAATCTTGAAGCGTATATTTCTGTTGACTCAGCTTGTTCCTAATCATATCGGAGGTAGCTACCTTATCTTGTGCTGTTAGTCGCCCACTACTATATAGAATTAAGCTATCATTTTGTTTGTTGTACACAGCAAGTGCATCTGTTGTTGCACTGGAGCTAATTCTTTCCGCCAAAATACTAGACAATCTCATCGCAGCAAAATATCTTTCTGACTCACTTCCATTATTCAGGCTCGTAATGTCATTTACACCATCCAAAGCGACATCGTTTAAATCCTTCACTGCATTATTTAAAGAATGGTTAATATCACGGATATGAATATTCATTTCATTCATGGCTGAATTGACCGTATTGGTTCTAATTACATGGAGAGAATAGAGATTGCTTGTAATGATGACAGCAAGAAGAACAATCATGACGACTGAAGTCCCCGCACTAATTTTAAATACTAAAGATTTCTTGCGCATAATTATGTTCCCCTCATCATGAATATTGGGATTCTAGTGCCAAATGCTTACCTTTGCAACCATTGATATAACAACTGACTTAACCACTGATGCAAAAGTTATCGAGATTATAATTCTTGCAGCTTTGTTTAGTATTGTTGCATGTTTTATGTTTTTTATGAAGTCTTTTATTTGGCTCAATACAATAATCAGTCCTTGACAATTATGAAGTAAGAGGCTACGTAGCAGGGAGTGGCTTCAACCGCTGTTAAGGCCCCATTTTCTTTATAACATGTATTGAATTGATGAAATTGTGACCTTAAAGGCGGGCGCGTTCGCTTCTCCACCATCTCCCTGCTCCTTCGCTTCGTTAGCTTATTGTCAATTACCGATTCTTAAGTTGAGCCTTTTATTTTAACAGAGAAAAAAAAGACGCTCAGCTTGTGAGCGCCTTCCTTCTATACGATTAAAACTCAGACTCTATCTTTAGAACTTGACAGTCATTAAACAGAGCAAATCTATGGAAACAATGGTTCAAGGATGTCCGTAATTTATTCGTTAACTTAATGCCACTCTCCAACCATATTCCTTTAACAACAAGGATGCCCTCTTTTCGCAAGGCAACAATTTCAGCCCTTCCCACAAATTTATCGCCATATAATAAAGGCAACACATAATGGCCAAATTTCCGTTTAGATGCAGGGGTATATATCTCCCAGGTATAGTCAAAGTCAAACAACATATGGATCAGCTTTCGGTCCCAAATTAAGTTATCTAGCGGAGCAATTAACTCACAACGTTGTTTGGTTGTTGATTTTGTATTTTGTATAACCGCTTCTACAAGTGGTAGGTCTGCCTTAAGACAATAAAGTGTATCCTTTATAGGCTCTACATTTATTTCAACAATCTCATCTTCGATTAGCAATTGACGAAAAACCTCGTTCCGTTGTGTCGCTTTTAATCCCCAAATATGAAGCCAAGCATCTGAAGCTCGGTTCCATAAGAGGCCAACACCACCGATTCGACGGAGTACACGCCATTTGTAATGCTCAAGCTCATCCTCCAACGGCTCCGCTGCATTTAACAAATTGGATGGGATGTAGTTTTTGGCAACATCATAATATTTACGTGTGCCTTTTTTATGATGGATAATTAACTCCCCTGCCGAATACATCTGCTCAAGCATCGATCGAGATACATTAGTGCCACCACTCCAATGAATCGCGGATTGCCAAGTAAAGTCTCCATCTACTTTCAATTCATGTGAGCTTAACGGGCCATTGTTCTGGAGAGAAGTCAAAACTTGCCTCTTCAATTCCTTCATTTGTGGAAAAGACTGTTCATGTTGGCGGGCAGCTTGTCTATAACGCTCAAAATAGGGCCAGTCCTCTAGCGGTATAATCGCTAAATTTTTATCTGGATAATCGACTAGCAGTCTATCTTGATATAATAATTCCTCCAACATTTCCTTATTAAAGCCTTTAACTCGTGACTGCAATACCAGTTCAGCATTTTTTCCACATACATCAATAGGATCATACTGAATACATCCAACCTGTCGCACAAAATCAACAACGCCTTGTTTTCCAAGAAATCGATATGAATCCATTAGACCATGCTTTAATAATAAAAATTGTCGTGCTTGTTGTTTCGTCAACTGAATCATATAGACGTCAACTCCTTCAAAAAAAGGGAACAAATATTCTTATTTGATTGTACTATTTTTTGAAGTATGAACACAAATCATTTTATTTTAATAACTGCAACACCGCTTGGGAGCTTTGATTAGATTGTGCTAACATCGCTTGTGCCGCTTGCGTTAAAATATTTGACTTTGTATAATCTAACATCTCCTTAGCAATATCGGCATCACGAATGCGGGATTCGGCGGAGGTTAAGTTTTCAAGCGAATTCCCTACATTATTTAAAGAATGCTCCATTCGATTTTGTAGCGCTCCATAAATCCCTCGATAATGTGATACCTTTGCTACTGCTCCATCGGTTTTGGCTAACGCTTGCTCAGGGATAGAAGGTGGTAACAATCCTAGGTTTGAAATCCCTAATCCCTTAGCATCTACAGTAAATAACGGAATAGAAATGGTCTGTCCGCTATTAGCTCCTGTCTGGATATCTAACTTTGGCGAGATAAAATCAATATCCTTAATTTTTGTCGTTACAGTCGTTTCAATATGTTTAGTGACTTCGGTTTCTCGTGTTCGTTCATACACATCTAAATTTAGCGAAAATGGGCCATACTTAAAGCCAAGCGTTACACTTGTTCCTTGAGGGATCGTTAAATCCCATTCAAAATCAATCTGTGGTTGACCACCAGCTGGATTATTGATTGTAAGCGTTGTCGGCGAGGTGAAACCAAGCGCATCATCAAATATTAGACCTGCATTTGCGTCTCTTCCCGTCATGCTAAATGTGTTTCCAGATGGTGGATTGAAATTGTTGTTTCCAACTGGTAAAGGATTACCGTCCGCATCCATAATTACTGAGTTTACTGGTGGGTCAATTTTATTACTGAGCTTAATGTTAGAATCAGATGAGTCTGTATTGTTAATCACATATTTAATTTCCATTGAATTATCCGCTAATACTGTTCTGTATCTTGTAATTGTTACATTCGTATTAGAAAATCTCATATAATCAACAGCAGGCACAGAACCAACACCACTACTTGCCGTATATTCTACACTTCTTTTCACTCCATTAGCTTCCATATTTTCAAACATTGTTCCATAAGCCCTGCCTAAATTTTTGGGACCAAACAATGTTTCATTTGATCCCGCAGAATACCAATAAGCTGATGTAGTATATTTGGGATCATCAGAGGCAAGTAACGATTCATACACTTTAGTATTTGTATCACTTTGTATTGAAGTATGTATATCAACCTCATATTCGTTATAACCCGTTCTTCCATCTGGTAGAGAGATAGGGGTAATATTGTTCGTATTCGAATATGTATCTGTCGTCTTGGATGTGTCTGTATCGCTTATTAAATGGCGAGGTTCTTCACTTGTTCCTCGTGGTTTATATTCTACATTAATAGCTGTGGAGCTAGTTGTAGGAGGATCACTAATAGAAACAGCTACATTATTACTGGATCGATCCTCTAATATTTGATAATTATTTCTCCCTAATAAGTTCATGGTATTATACTCTGTTTTGGTAGATATGCTATCAATCTCAGCTGTAAGAGCATGAATTTCTTCGTCAATCTTTTTTCTATCTTCGTCGGTTGCTGTGTCGTTTAAGCCTTGCACAATCAGTTCTCGTTGTCGTTGTAAAATGTTTGTTATTTCTTGCATTCCACTTTCGGCTGTTTGAATTAGAGAAATACCATCACGTGTATTTCTTTCTGCCTGCGCTAATCCACGAATTTGTCCTCTCATTTTCTCAGATATAGCTAGCCCTGCCGCATCATCCCCCGCTTTGTTAATACGCAATCCAGAAGATAGCTTCCCTACAGCTTTATCTGAAGCTTTATTGTTTTTATTTAATGAATTTAATGTATTTATCGCCGAGATATTATGTGCTACTCTCATTTTCCCACCGCCTAGAAAGTCTCTATCATCTTCAAATCATATTTCCAGCATTTAACTGATATTTTACAATATTATTCCGATTAGGTATATAGCCCCTGTTTGTATCCAATATTTAGATCAGATAGCCTAAAATTATCCCCTAGTTGATAGTTCAATCATTTATATATTCGCCTTTTTCTATAGACTAATCACTATTAGAGATTTATAATAACAAAAAACCATAAAAATACGAACATTAAGGAGATATCTATGGATAAATATATGTTATTGTTTCAAGGAACTGCTTTTTCCAGTAAGTCTCCCAAAGAAATCGAAATTTTAGCGGATTATTTATTTGCGATTAATGCGGATGGAATCATTGAAAAGGTCGTTGCACCACAGGATGAGGAATATCAAGCTTTAATAGAAGCCTATCAAGGCACAGACCGCTTTCATCGCTTAGATGAAGGTCAATATTTACTCCCTGGGTTTATCGATTTACATGTACATGCGCCACAGTGGGCACAATCGGGTACAGCTTTAGATATTCCGCTTTATGACTGGTTGAACACGTACACGTTCCCATTGGAATCTAAATTTGCAGATTTAGATTTTGCAAAGCTAGTTTATGAGGATTTAGTCAGCACATTGCTTGCCAATGGAACCACGACAGTGTTGTATTTTGCTACAGTGCATAAAGAAGCTAGTTTGCTACTCGCTGAAATCTGTGCACGACAAGGGCAACGGGCACTCGTTGGCAAGGTTGTTATGGATGATGCTGAGCAAACACCCCATTACTATCGAGACGCCAGCACAGCAACGGCTTTGCAAGATACAGAGGACTTTATAGTTGCGGTGCAGGAGCTTGCTAAAAATGTGAAGCAAGGTGTGTATCCTGTTGTAACACCACGTTTTATTCCAAGTTGTACAGATGAAGCACTAGAGGGACTAGGCAAGCTCGCTGCTAAATATGATGCCCATGTACAATCTCATTGTAGTGAAAGCGATTGGGCTCACCGTTTTGTGCAAGATCGTTGTCATAAAAATGACGCCTTTGCCTTGCATGACTTTGGACTACTACGAGACAAGGCAGTGATGGCACATTGCAACTTCCTTGATGATGCAGACGCTGATCTCTTTGCAGAAACAGGAACTGCTATTGCACATTGTCCAATTTCTAATGCTTATTTTTCTAATAGTGTCATTCCTACTGCCCGCTTTCAAGCGAAAGGCATCGACATTGGTTTAGGGACAGATATTTCAGGCGGATTTTCACCTAGCTTATTTGATAATGTAAGACAAGCGGTAATTTCATCGAGAATGCTGGAGGATGGTGTAAACCCTGCAATATCCCCTGAGGAACGTGGGGTTCCAAATTCAAGACTGACAGTTGATGAGGCTTTTTATTTAGCTACTGCGGGTGGCGGTGAAAGTTTAAGCTTACCGATTGGTCGGATTCAGCCAAGCTATGCATGGGATGTGCAGATCATTGACACTACGTTACCTTCTGCTAAGTTACCTATTTTTAATACGGACAATAATAATGCCAAGAATGGAGAAAATAGGGATATAAATACGAATAGAGAAGATTTGCATGGCATTTTCCAGAAAATCATGTATTTAAGTAGACCTGAAAATATCCGTGAGGTATGGGTACAAGGTGAAAAGGTACACTCTCGCGACTCAAAGACTCTATAAACAGACTTATCTCTTAAATTAGATCAGATTTTCTCGTTCATTTTTTGTTCTATCTCTCAGCTTCTTAGCTTACAAAATAAAAATCAGAGGTGTACATCTCAGTGAAAACACAGTCAGCTACGCAACAAGCAAATGAAAATAATACAAGTCAACTGACAGTATTACCAGATGAAAAGCTATCGTTTGGTAAGTCTACCCTTTTAGGTCTTCAGCATGTGTTAGCAATGGATGTCTATGTTGTTCCCTTCCTCATTGCTATGTTAATTGGCTTACAAGCAGATCAATCAGGTGCATTAATTCAATCCACCTTTATCGCGGCAGGGCTCGCAACCGTAATTCAAAGCTATTTTTGTATGAAGCTTCCTGTTGCTCAAGGGCCTTCCTATGTTCCACTTGGTGCGATTGTAGGTATTTATGCCGCTAGTGGTGGCGGACAATTAGGTTGGAATTCCGTTTTAGGCGCGAGCTTAATTGGAGCGGGTCTTGTTATTTTGTTAGGGATGACAGGTCTATTTAATAAAATCGTAAAATCGTTTATTCCCCCGATCGTTGGCGGTACCATTATATTTATTGTAGGTTTATCCCTATTACCTGTCGCGATCCGAGACAACATATATCAAGCCTCTGGGGCAAATATTAATCAAAATGTGATGTTAGCACTCATCTCTGCAGGTGTATTGCTTTTATTCGTTGTTTTAGGCTCAGTATTAGGTAAAAAAGGATCTATTTTTCGTATTATGTCTGTTATGTTTGCCTTAGTTGCAGGATGTATCTCTGCTAATTTTATGGGGGTATTGAACTTTTCTGCGGTTGGGGATGCAAAATGGTTTAGCCTGCCGCAAATTCCTTTTGCCGACTTTGGTTTCTCCTTTAATTTTTCTGCAATCATAACGATGATCATTATTTACCTTGTATTACTCGCAGAAACGACAGGAACATGGTTTGCGGTTAGTAATGTGATTGATAAGCCTTTGACGGATAAACATATTAATCGTGGGGTCATCGGAGAAGGCATCGGTTGTCTTATCGCTTCATTACTTGGTTCAACTCCAGTTACAGGGTATTCAACTAATGCAGGTATTATTTCCATAACGGGGATTGCTAGCCGACGTGTTTTTCTTGCTGTAGGTGGATGGTTTGTTGTATTTGGTTTTTCCAGTAAGCTTGCCGCTTTAATTGCATCGATTCCTACGGCTGTCATTGGTGGTGTGTTTGCGATCGTGTGTGGCATTATCGCGATTAACGGAATACAGGTCATGAAAAATACGCACATCGGAGAAAAAGAAATGTACGTCATTTCTATTCCAATGATTTTAACGTTAGCTTTAGTGCTAATTCCGAAGGATTACTTGTATTCCTTGCCTACCTTTGTGCAATATTTATTAGGTTCACCAATCTTGGCTGCAGCAATGGCGGCTATAATATTAAATAAGTGCTTACCTAATACAAGTAAAAAATAACTATAGGATAAACCAAATAGACGAAAAGTGAAGAAAAGTTGGACGGAGAACATGATGCACTTCAGTGTTGTTCCGCCCAGCTTTATTTTATAACTTACCCAGTCTTAACTCATAAAAATACTGCACAATCGGATGCTTTAGCTTTATACTGTCAGCCATATTTTGAATACGTTTTTTCCCAACACGTCGGTCTACCAATGCTAACACATTTAATAAAATATGGTCGCTTTCTAGACTGTCCTCAATCGAAGTAGATAGAAACTTAGTAGCTACTGCGGTAAAGTTAGATTTACTTAATGCGGACTGGGCTAACAAAAGGTCTTTAGCAAGCTTGGACAGCTTCCTCCCTTTGGCTATAACAACAAGACGATCCTCAGGCACAGAACCGTTCATATCTTTACGAATCACTTCGATTTCTTCATTACTAATCGGAATTTGAATATCTGGATCAGTTTTAACATCCTGCTCGGTCTGATACCATTTTATTGTGTTGGCTGTATCATTAAAATTAAGTATGTTCTTTTTATCTACAACTAAATAACAAGTGCCCGACTTGTCAGGTAAATAGCGATAACTTGTGGCGCTGTATTTCACTCTCTCACTTAATGAAGGACTAAGAAACTCCTCCAGCTGTTGCTTTAATTTACTCCAGGACATGGTTGCCTCCATCTTCATATCTTCTTTTTAGCTCTTCAATTGTATCAAATGATCTCTTCAAATGTTTTATCCACCTTAAAAATATATTTCACCCTTTTCCTTCCATTTCATAGCACTGAGTACCTATTCTCTTATCTTGACAATCCATCTATATGATCATACACTAGCAAATGTTATCAGGAAAATACTAGGAGGTGTTAATTGTTTTAGGTATAGCAAGCTAACAATTTCAAAAAATGAGAAAGTGGTGCAGCATGAAACGACTATTTGCAATTATACTTACCGTTACTTTAGTACTTACAGGATGTCAAAGCAATAATTTAACTAAAGCCCCTGAAAAAGCTGACGATGTCAAAAAAGGTTCCACTATTTTAACTTTAAAACAGAAATACGGTACAGTTGATACCAAAGAAGTTATGCCAATGTATAACATAGCACAAGATGAGGAATTTAAATTTAAGTTTAAAGCTGATTTAAGAAAATCAAATTTAACGTCCTACGATATTATTTCTGTACATACCGATATTAAAGCGTATAAAGCTAGTAAAGTGTATGCCTTTTCGGACAATATTGATAACACTGTTACGGTTCGTCCAATGAGCTGGGGTGTATTAGCATCTGAGTCTATGAAAAAAAGAGGTGAAAGCAGTTGGGGAGGCGCCCCAATCTATTACATTCGCCTAAACTACGATCCAGATGCAGAGCAATTAACACTACTAGACAAGCCTATTATCATTCCGTTCACGGTCAAATCAGAGCTTCCTGTTCCTAACTTAAATTATGTCATCGACAAGGACAGACGTCTGTCACTAGTCTGGGATAAGGTTGAAGGAGCAACTGAATACAAGATTTATCAACGCTCCAAAATAATTCTTAGAGAGACAAGCAACATTCCTTTGCAAGGGGCGGAGGAGGCTTTTGAAGGCAATCTTCCCAGATTACAGGCAACAACAACTGAAACCACCTTTAATGACTTTCTTGAACCAGGTAAAGGTGGGCTTGGTTATAGTGACAAATATATTACCTCACATCAAAACTTTGGGTTAGAGGGTGAATACTATGTTACTGCCGTTAACGGAGACAAGGAATCTAACTTCAGTAAAGGCATAGCAACAGCCCCATTATCTAAACAATTGCCTCAGAGTATAGATAAGCAAGAAGATAACAAGACGTATTTAAGTAACTATAGTGATACTAGCATGCTACCAAGCACGTTAAATGTTAAATTTATAGACGGTTCTATTTCTTCTGAACCTGTCATTTATGATACAGCAGAGGTAGAGCTTAAGGATTATGGCGTAACGGTTATTCCATTTCACATCAAAGATACGGCACTTAGAAGTTATGTAAATGTGGAAAGTGAAAGAGTGACACAAGATGATTTAGATCAACTTGCCAAGCAGTCGATAGCTGCAGCCAATAGCGGTAACGTTTTACCAGAAAATAATACACCTTATGTGCCTTCACCTGATGTACCAACAATAATTAATGATGGAAATGCACCTGCTATAGAGCCAACAGAAGAACAAGAAGCACCTGCACAACCAGAAACACAAAAATCAGAGATGGAATCAGCACAACCTGAAAAGTCCTCCTCTGAGCCAGCAGCTTCAGCAGGGGAACAGGAACCAGCGAAATCAGAAGATTCAAGCAATAGTTCAACCGAAAGTAATAATAACACTTTAAATGAAGATACAACGAAGGAAAAACAAGATTCAATTTCAGATACGGAACCTAGTCTTGTTGATGAGCAAAAATCCAATACAAAATATAATGTAGAGCAAGGTAATCAGGAGATTGTACCAGAACCCGCTACTGGTGATTCGATGATTAACGCGGATTCTGCCTTTGAAGAAGTTTTAGCTAAAAATTTGATTGCTGGACAGAGAGAAATATCATTAAAAGCATTTCCAGAGGCCCAAAATTTCACAACTCTTGAAGATGCATTTAAGAAGGTCATATACCAAAACCCATTAATTCTAGGAGTAGAGCGTTATCAATATAACTATGAAACCTTAACGCTAATTGTTGAATATAGTGAATCAGCTAACGAGATTAAAAGAAAACAAGAAGAAATCATTTCTAAAGCGAAGCAAATTGTAGGTTCAATCATCAAGCAAGGTATGAGTGACGATGAGAAACGAAAAGCGATATATGATTATTTGAACGATAATGCCAAATATGACGATGCTGCTTTGGAAAATGCTGAGAAAAATGATTTTAAAAAGACAGATCCGCAATTTAATGACTCATTCACAACATACGGTATTATGGTTAAAGGAATTGGTGTTTGCGCTAGTTATGCGTCAACTTACAAGTTACTCTCTGATTTAGCGGGATTGGAAAGTATCGTAGTAACTGGTACCGCAAGCGGTGTACCTCATGCATGGAATAAAGTAAAAATTGGAAGTGAATGGTTAAATGTAGATGCTACCAACAATCTAACTAACTCTGGTATTCCTTATTACTTGTATAATACTAACGATGAAACAGCTAGAAATCTGAATACTATTGCTGACAAAGACTACTGGATCGATTCAGAACTAGATCAATTCAGAGGAGATAGTAATTCAAACGATTATTATGTACAACACCAACTTGAAGTGTCATCCATTAGTGAATATAAAACAAAAACAGAATCTGAATTAAAAAAAGGAGAATATCAGGTGACCCTTCGCTTCGCTTCTCCTGTAAATTCAGATGAACTCATGACAGCAACTAAAGAAGTCTTGACTCAAGTGGATGAAACCCTCTTGGATACTGCTCAATTAGCTACTCTTGGAAGCTATGCAGTTCTCAATTCAAAACCTGATCAGAAGTAAACTACGCATTTGTGAAGCAAAGACAAAAACAACCCTCGAGAATGTTGATATTACAGCATTCTTGGGGGTTGACTTCTAGCCACCTGACTATTAATTATTGCTAAATCTAAGTTCTCTTTTTACTCCCTAACCCAAATACAAAATAACTTATCACCACAATCCCCATAAACGTGGCACCTACAATCAAAGGCAAACGAGTATCAGGGTTAAAGCCCATTCCGATAATAACTAGAATTAAATAAACGATAATAATATAGTTACTGATCGGAAACCATTTCGACTTAAAATTATTTTCTGCTAACTCATTCCCCCAACGCTTGCGAAATTTGAACTGACTAAATGCTAAAGCAAACCAAGGCACCATACCTGGAAGCACACTTGCACTGTAAATATACAGAAACAGCTTGGAATCCGGCATCAGGTAGTTCAAAATAACGCCGATCAGTAATAAGGATATCGTCACCACAATACTATTGCGCGGCACCCCGCCTTTAGACAACTTCTTAAAAAAGGCAGGTGCTTGTCCATTTTCCGCTAGTGTATACAACATGCGCCCTGCACTGTAAATCCCACTGTTACATCCCGACATCGCCGCCGTTAGTACAACAAAGTTAATAATGCCCGCCGCAGCAACGATCCCTACTTTGGCAAAGGTAAGTACAAATGGGCTTCCCGTCTCGCCCACCTCATTCCAAGGGTACAACGTAACGATCACAAAAATAGCCCCTACATAAAAAATAAGAATACGCCATACGATGTTTTTGATCGCTTTTCGTAATGTGTATTTGGGATTTTCAGCTTCACCTGCCGTAATCCCAACCATCTCTACGCCTTGATACGCCGCGGTAACGATACATAATGCAAACAAAAAACCTTTAATCCCACCAGGGAAAAAGCCACCATGGGTCACCAGATTAGATAAACCGATAGGTTGTCCACCATTACCCCAGCCGAAGAAAATAAGTCCTGTTCCAATTACAATCATGACGATAATTGCTGATACTTTAATCAAGGCAAACCAAAACTCAAATTCGCCATAAAACTTTACAGCCGCCAGATTCGCCGCGGCAATAATCAGCACACCAATCAGTGCTGGTAACCACTGTGGAATATCGGGGAACCAGTAACCAACATAAATGCCGATCGCTGTAACCTCTGCCATCCCCACTGTCACCCATAAGAACCAATAGCTCCATGCGGTAAGGAAACCAGCAAGAGGGCTAATATATTTGTGAGCAAATGTGGCAAATGAACCCGTAACTGGCTCCTGAATCAGCATCTCACCCATAATCCGCATAACAAAAAAGATAATAATCCCTGCCAGCAAATAAGCCAGCAACACCGATGGACCTGCCCATTTAATCGTACTCGCTGAGCCCATAAACAAACCAACACCAATTGTACCGCCGAGCGCAATTAGCTCAACATGGCGGGGCTTAAGCCCTCTTGATAGTTCCTTTGATTCCACATGATTCTCCCCTTTTTGTGTCTACAATTTCCTGTTAACATCTAATTAGATAAATCACATTAACGTGGCGCAGAATTACTTCATCAAATTGTACGAAAAATGTCGTATAAATACAACATATGTTAGTAAATAAAGTGTGTAAAAAAATAGAAAATACAGAAAAACGTTCATTTAAAAATGAACGCTTTCTTAGTTTCTCTATAATTTTAATTCTAACCTCAAAATTCAAGAGCTATCTATTTATTTTTTACATAGTCTTGTTTTAAAATACTGTATATTTCTAAATCAATAACTCCTTTACCTGCCCAAATTGTTGCTTGTCTTAAGGTTCCTTCTTTAATGAAGCCATTCTTCAATAATACCTTTTTTGAATTCTCATTTACCGGCATAACCTCAGCCTGAATTCTGTTAAGGTTAGCATCAGTAAACAAAAAATCAACTAATATTTTTACTGCCTCTGTAGCAATCCCTTTTCCCCAATGTGGTTCTGCTAAATAGTAGCCGATCGTCACGCTATTAACTTTTTGATTAAAATCTATAGCTTCTATAATGCCCAGCAACTGATCAGGTTCAGAGTTGGCAAATATCCCCCACTTCACTCTTGTCCTTTTATTATAGTCTCTTTCAAAATGGCCGATCATGTTTTTCACTGTATCTTTATTATGTTTAGGTATTATGCCACAGTATTTAAATACGTTGTCATTATTATAGATCTCAAAAACTTCGTCTAGATAATCATCTTCAACTTTCTTCAATATAACATCCTTTGATTTTAAGATAGGAAACTGTGCAAAAACCGCTTCTATATTCATTGCAACATCACTCCCAGCTCTCCTCCAAAATTTGGACTAATCTACTTAAAAGTATATCACCTATTATCTACTTGGTGCATATCTCTAGAAATTAACCTCAATGCTATAAACCATCGGTTCCTCCACAATGTTACTTTCAACACTAAGAGAAAACCGATGGTTTTTTTCCTAATTCAATACATCACTGATCATATCTGTTACTTATCTTTTATTCTCAACGTATTGAAAAGGGGCTTCACTTGAATAAATATTGTGGAAAAAGCCTCTATACGGAATGTCTTCCTCCAAACATTTTATAAGATACATTAATTCTTCGTCACACTCTACTTGTTCACCACTTTGTTGTGCTACTTCAAATGTGTCGATCAGGTTTTCTAAAATAGTCGTTTGAAGAAATAAAGGTAACTGTTCTAGCATAACATCATCAAGATCAGTTTCAGAGCGATAGCCGTCTAGCACAGTCTCAAAATAGTTCTCCATAAACTTAATTCGTTTGTTTACATCACTTTCGAATTGAATCCAGCCAACACCATGTCCCCACACACTCGCCAAATCGTACATATACCAGCAAAAACAGGAGTTGTCGAAGTCAAATACTGTGATCTGCCCATTACTATAATCAATGTTGTAGTTTCCGTCACTGTAATCAAAATGTACCATGCCATAATGATCAGAATGCCGATTAAGTCCCTGCAATTGCTCAAGAATATGGAACATCTTCTCCTTGACCACTGGCGACAAAAAATTAGGAGCTATTTGTTCAATATAGTTTTTATTGTATTTATCAAAGAAATCATATCTCCGATGGGTGGGCTTGTAAGCTTTAGATAATTGGTGCAGCTTCCCAAGCGTTTGTCCGCAATTGTAGAAGTATTCTGTCAGTGGTACTCCCTCACGATAACGGTAGTGGTTATCTGCAAGCTGTTCTCCTGTAGCCCACTCGAACAAACAGATAAAGAACACCTGATCCTCATGCTGAATTTCTTCTAAAAGCCGCTCATTCTTGGATGGAATGACATTGGATACACTTGCTCCATGTTCGTGTAAATAACGGATATATTCGAGTTCGCCCAGAAAGTCTTTTTTACTGCGATCGTCGAGAAAAGAGATTCTTATCACCATATCTCTTGCTTCTGCTTTATAGCAGGTGTAGACCAGATTTCTACCGCCTTCATGGGGTTCAATTTGGGAAAAGGAGTAGTCCTCTAAGTTATATAATATTTTAATTTCAGGCAATAAAACACTTTGTGCTGTTGCTACAGCTGCTTGATAGGTTATATTCATTTACGCTTTCCCCCTCTTTTTTGCTGTCTCTCCAATACTTTAAAAGCTACCATCTGAGCTTCTTTATTTCGCATATATGCAGCTTTATCCTCTACGAATGCCGCTTCCCTTCTGAGTGCGAGATAGCTATCCCAACGCTCCTGTGGCAATTCCCCATTTTGTATGGCAATTTTGACGGCACATCCCGGCTCACTTACGTGCCTGCAATCGTGAAATTTGCAGTTCCCAAAGTAATGTTCTACATCGGAAAATCCTTCACGGATACCTGCGGAGGCCTCCCACATCCCAAGCTCCCGCATCCCCGGTGTATCAATGATCATTACACCACTGTTTAGAAGAACAAGTTGGCGATGGGTAGTGGTATGCTTTCCTTTACTGTCATCCTCTCGGATGTCGCTCACCTTCATTAATTCCTTTCCTGCAAGCTTATTAACAAGACTTGATTTTCCTACACCGGAAGATCCAAGAAATACAATTGTGTTCCCTTTTATAAGGTAGTCTGAAAGTCCATCTATGCCATAACCGGTTTTAGCGCTAACGACATGAACCTCAACTCCGATTGCGATTTGATTCACCTTAGCAACATATTGTGAAGTATCGGTAACCAAATCCGCTTTAGTCAGAATGATAACGGGAATAGCCCCAGTCTGCCATGATAAAGCCAGATACCGTTCAATCCGACGGGGATTAAAGTCATGGTTTAGTGATTGCATAATAAATACATAATCAAAATTAGCAGCCACCGTCTGCTCTTTTATCGTTTTTGCAAAGTCAGCCGTATGACCCGATAAGTCATTTCGAGCAAATTTCGATTTGCGTGGTAACGTTCTAATAATCAGGCTTTCACCATCAGGATTATATTGAATTTGCACGAAGTCCCCTGTGGTAGGAAATTCTTCGGTACAATTGTTGAAGTAAATACCTGCCTTCAATCGCGCAAGACATTCTCCTTGCTCAGTAATAAGGCTATAGTGTTGTTTATGCACAGCGGTAACCCTTGCATAGGTTCCATCTGTGTATAGTGAATCATGTTGTGGCGTGAAGCCATAGTCACGTCGTGTAAAAGTGTTCATGGATGCCTCCCTGTTTTTTGTAATGTAAAACCATGTCCGAGAAACTAAATTACGTTCCATACTTTTATTACTGTCTAGGGCGCAATGCAAAAAAACCGCAGCAAGCAGCCATTCATGGCTGTCTGCTGCGGTCTGATTATAAAACAAAAATGAGCATAAAAATAACACACCTAGAAGTGTGCACCGTTGCTTTTGACCAAAGCTTCAATATTCACGAAAGGTTACTTTTTTGGGCATGCTAAATAAAAGGGATACAATCCCCACAAAAATTCAGTCATGCGCCCTTATTCAGTTTTAAGTATGGGATACCTCAACGGTTTTTGTGTTTTTCATTACGAAACAGCTCCTCTACACATTTATAAAACTACGATACAACACATGTAATATACCATATGCCCTACTAATTGTATATATTTGGACACAGCCTTAAACAACAAAAACGTGGTTAAAAACAAATATAATCAAACACTACATATATTCAATAAATAAGTGGTGTTACTATATTGTTATTACTCTATAAGGAGTGATTGGGATTTGGACAATCATTTGAACATCGCACAGGAAGCCTTACATCACTATCCAATAACATATAAATTAATTGAATTTATTGGGCAAAGCGCAAATACGATCTACAAAATAACTGACCTAGAAAACAATGTCTATAGTCTTCGTTTACATAGATCAAAAAATGAAATACTTGAAAATATATGGACCGAACAAAAGGTGATTCGGTCAGAAATGGTATGGCTTCACGCCTTAACTTTGGAAACCAATGTCACGCTACCTTCACCACTTAAAAATAATTATGGCGAATTCATTACAAATGCGAACAATACAAAATGCACCATAGTAGAATGGGTGGAAGGCGAGCAAAAACCGTTCATTACTACAATAGAAGATGCTGGGTACATAGGTGAAATGATAGGTAAATTACATAAACATTCATCTCAATGGGATACTCCCATTTTGTTTGAACGTCCTACCTTTGATAGCGATCGAATATTCAATTCTCTTATTAAGCTTAAGGAGCAAGCTAAGTTAGGATTCCTTCATGCAGGTGATGTTGAACCTCTATTAAATGCAGGTCAACGCATCATTCAAATGATGAACTCGATTGAGAAAACCACTAGCAATTGGGGTATGATTCATGCGGATTTGATTCCAAGTAATTTTGTATTTCAGAATCAAGAATGTAGACCTATCGATTTTGGTGCTTGTGGCTTTGGTTTTTATTTATTTGATCTTGGCTGGACATTTTCTTATATTCACCCTGTTCTTAGAGAACATTTACTTAAATCTTATTCGATGTACTATTCGTTACCTGAAAATTATATTGAACAATTAGAAGGTTTTTATATTGCTGGACAACTGGAAACCATGAATTTCTGGTTAGGTCTTCCTGATGCTCATGAATGGTTACCAAATCATATTCATAAATTAGCTAACCGAGAAGTTAAAGCCTATTTAAAAAATGAATCGTTTCTTTTTCATGGTATACCTTATTGGGAGTAAACCTGTAAGAATCAAAAAAGAGCCAAGAAACACTATCTTGACTCTTTTTCATTAATTTTAACCTCTAATTTAGCAATTTCTTCTAGTCTTGCTCTAACAGCTCAGGTACTCACCATTGGTTTACTACTCGTTGTACAGATCTCCTGTCTTATACATGTAATAACCTTCGTATTGATAGCTTGCGTCAATACCTTTCATATAAATTTCAAGATCATTGATCTTATCCGTAAGTGCTGCTTGAAGGAGAATTTTAATTTCAACGTCTTTAATAGGGCTTCTTTCCATGGCGAGCAAATAATCTTCTTTATCCACCTTACTCCAGTCAACAACTTGTCTAATTTTCTTTTTCAATATGCAATCTAGCCATATTCTTGCATTTCTCCCATTCCCCTCACGAAAAGGATGGGCCACATTCATCTCAACATATTTTTCAATGATTTCCTCAAAGGTGGATTGTGGCATTTTTGAAACATTCTCAAGTGCAGCTTCAAGGTACATCACAGGTGCAAATCGAAAATTCCCCTTAGCTATGTTGACCTCACGCACTTTTCCGGCAAAATCATAAATATCTTCAAACAGATAATTGTGAATTTGGGATAACGCCTTAAATGTGCCAACTTCTAATGTATCCAGCATGCAATTATACACACATTTGTTGAAGCAGTGCTTTCTTTTGTTGTTGGAAGTGTTCTAGTCTGCGTTGGTGGAAATTCACTTTTTGTAATCCCTTGAGCATGTAGTCTTATAGAACATCCGTTGCAGAGCCACTTATTGAGCGATATGATCTAGTCATCATATGTCTGTGACTTTTGAAATTAAATTTATTTATTCTGTTTTAACTCTATTAAATTACGTATATAAAAACAATTATTTGTAATCTTAATTTTTAAAAATTACGTATGGCTCAATCTTAAAATTAGTGCTTGACGGGACCCGAACTAGCGAAGAGACAGAGCGATTCTGAAGAGTGTCTCTTAAAATCAAATTCCAACCATAAATAGACTTTAATAAAAAGGAATATGATTTTAACAACAATCGCAAGAACGCTCTGGAGCGTAGCTTTCAGACTTCTATCATTGTTAAGTACTAATTTCTAAATAGAGCCTTATTTGTAATCTTAACTCCACCAAGAAGTAAGAATAAATATTTTATAATTACAAGAACCGTTCGACTACTTTCACTGTCTAATGTTTAAATTACTTATTTTAAATTACTCTATGAAAGGAGGCGCCATGTGACCCCTTCTCAACTTACCTTAGCGGCACAAAAAGGGGATGCAGAAGCTTTTGCTGCCTTAATGGAAATGCATCAGAGCCGTCTGTACCGAATTGCTTATGCTTATTTACATAACGAGGATGATGCACTAGAAGTCATACAAGAATCAACCTACAGAGCATACCGCAATCTTAAAAAATTAAAAGAACCCAACTACTTTGGGACGTGGATGATCCGTATTTTATTAAATTGTTGTGCAGACGAACGCAAACGGCAAAATCGGTTTAGACCCATTACGAATGTTCATACGGGTATGGAGGAGCCTAGCAGTTGGGATTGCCCACAGGACCCTGATCTCGCAACAGCTGTAGCCGACTTAGAACCACATTACAAGCAAATTATCATTCTTAGCTACTTCGAAGGTTTTTCACTCACTGAAGTTGCAGACATTCTCGAAATCCCATCTGGTACGGTAAAATCACGATTGCACCGCGCCCTTGGCAAGCTACGTGACCAACTTGAACCGAAAGGAGCAAAATAGCTATGACTGATGAACACAATCCATATGAGTTATTGGAAACCAGACTGCTGACTCGCAAAACAGAATATGACACAATTTCAGTACCCAGTATTTCGACATCCTTGGCTGTCCATACTGGAATTAAGCAAGCTACACGAAAACATAAAATTCGTATGCGCTGGGTTATGAGCTCGATCTCAGTTGCTGTATTTGTTTTGATATTTACTGGATATATTCGTATTTCTCCTACATTTGCAGGCTTTGTAAAGCAGTTCCCAGGCATGGAGGGCATCGTTAATATTATTATTCCGGACAAAGGAGTTATGACGGCTATGAATCATGCTCTCACACAGAAGGTAGGTATTACTGACGAGCATGACGGAATTTCTCTCACTGTCGAGGGCATTGTTACTGACAAATCACGTATGGTCATTTTCTACAAGATTAAGGGGTTAAAAGACGCTCCTAAAAGTAGCTACTCAATCGATTTACTTGATGAAAACGGAAAAATATTACCTGTGGGATTTATTCGTTCTCTTCCTAATTCTGTTATAGAGGGTCAAGTTTTTAGTGATGTGTTAGATGCTAAATTCCCAAGTGACATCGATCCTCCTGACAAGCTCACAGTTGTACTCACGCCAGAAGACAAAACGCTTTCAGCACAGTGGAAGGTGACGACGCCAATTGATAAAAATTTAACCAAAGGTATGGAGAAAAATATTAATATAAATGAAACGTTAACGTTAGATGGACAAAATATTCATATCAAACAAGCAACTATATATCCAACTCATTTGGTGCTGGATGTGCAATTTGATCCACGCAATACCAAAGAAATATTTGGTCTCAGTGAGCTACAGCTTATTGATGAACAAGGTCATATATGGAGGACAAATTCTCCAAGTGGTGAGGGAACTCGATCGATTCATTTCGAAAGCATGTATTTTTCCATGCCTAAAAAGCTTACTTTGAAAGGCTCTGGCTTCTCGGGTATGGACAGATCTGAATTAGATTTTCGTCTTAACTTAAATTCAAAAGAATTGATTGGTGCCCCAAATGGTCTTAAATTTGTTACAAGTACGGTAGATGGTAAAGATTTAATTCTCCAGCTTGATATTCTGGACGACATGAAAAATAGCTATATTCCTTATTTTACTGAAGTAAAAGATTCTGCAGATCATTCTTATGAAGTAATAAGTTCTCGTATGGATCACGCTGAATCAACTGATAAAAACTATCCTAGAATGTCATATACAATCGAAAATGGTGCAGCATTAAAGGATGAAATTAAAATACAGCTCTCCTCCTATCCAATGAAAGTACACGCGCCATTTTCAGTAGAAATTCCGATCCATTGATGATCCATTGCTTTACTTAGTTACAAATCAATAATCAATCCTTTCTTATTTTAAAGCTAAAGAAAACCGATGAATATTTACTTAACGTAAATGTCCATCGGTTTTCTAATGAAATCTATTATATCGAAAACTCTGGCTCAAAATCCCGATAGTAATTGGCAAGAAATTGCTTCGTCCGATCACTTTTGGGCGAGCCAAACACCTCATCTGGTGTTCCGTCCTCTACAATGACACCTTTATCAAGAAATAACACCCTTGTCGCTACCTTGCGAACAAAGTTCATCTCATGAGAAACAAGCAACATCGTATAGCCTTCCTCCGCCGTCTGCTTAATCGTATCCAGTACCTCTCCCACCAATTCTGGATCAAGCGCTGAGGTAGGCTCATCAAATAACAATAGCTCTGGCTGCATCGCAAGTGCGCGGGCAATGGCTACACGTTGCTGTTGTCCACCTGAAAGTTGCTTAGGGAAATGATTAATCCGGTCAGACAATCCCACTCTTGCCAACTGCTGATGGGCAATTTTACGCGCTTCCTCCTTCGCTATTTTTTTAACAATAACTAAACCCTCCATCACATTTTCAAGCGCCGTTTTCTGACGAAATAGATTAAATTGCTGGAATACCATCGCTGTACTTTTGCGAAGCCGTTGTGTTTCCGATCGGGATGCTTTAGCGACATTCACCTTGAAATCATCAATTGAAATGCTTCCTGAATCTGGTGTTTCCAATAAATTAATGGAGCGAAGAAAAGTAGATTTCCCAGAACCGGATGAGCCGATTATAGCTACAACATCCCCTCTTCTAATCGTTAAATCTAGCTCTTTGAGAACGATGTGTCCATGAAAGGATTTTGTTAAACCGCTAATTTCAATCAAGGATCACATCCCCCTTTCTTTTTCTTGCGCTTCTTAAGTCTATATCCAGTCGCTTTTCCAAGTAGGAAATAATTTGTTCAATAATAATGGTAAGTCCCCAATAGATCAATGCCAACGCACAATAGGATTCAAAGTAACGCAGGTTGTTGCCAGCCAAAATTTTGGAATAAGCCGTCATTTCCACCACGGAGCAGACAAACGCTAATGAGGTCCCCTTCATCAGACCGATTAGTGCATTCCCAAGTGTCGGAAGTGCCACCACAAAGGCTTCTGGCAAAATAACTCGTCTTAGCACCTGCCACGGGGACATCCCCAGTGAATGAGCGGCTTCGATTTGCCCTTTGTCTACAGATTGTAGTGCTCCGCGAATAATTTCAGAGCTGTAGGCTGCTTCATTTAATGATAATGCCAATAGTACATAAAAAAGTGCAGGAATTGAATTTACATTATAGCTTGTTTCATAATAATAGTTGATGTACTTAAGTACAATCGGAATACCAGCATAGGTCAGGTAAAGCTGAACTAGTATTGGCGTTCCTCGTGTGAAGGAAATAAACACCGTACCCAATTGGTACAATACAGGTATTTTTTTCATTTTTATTATGGCGAGCAGGAGCCCCAGCAATAGCCCTGCTAGCATGGATATTGCGGTCAAATACAACGTAACCGGCAAATATTTTAACAGCTTTGGAATCAGCGTAAAAACAAGCTCTACATCAAATATGTTAGGCATCTCTACGATCCCTTATTGCACTTCTGGAGCAAAGTCGCCATGCAGATACTTTTGGCTGATTTCTGTAATGCTGCCATCTTTGATCAATTCTTTGATTCGAGCGTTGACATCCTTCAGTAGTTGTTCGCTGTTGCTACCTTTGCTGAGGAGCAAATAGCTGTAAGGCACGCCGATTCGGTCTGAATCCTCCTGAGACAAAGGTATAGCTTTCAGCTTCAACCCATATTCATTGATATATAATTGAAGCATTGAATTGTCGATCAGGTTAAAATCACTGGCTCCACTTTCCACATTTTGAAGAATAGGTACCATTTCCGCTTCCGTATACTTTAGCTTCACAGGGGTTTTAGCAAGTGATTCGTTGTACTCCTCCAGCGCCACAGTATAGTTAACACCTGAGCTAACCTCAGTTGACTTCCCTTCAAGATCAGCAAAGGATTTAATATCGTCACGGTTTTCAGCCACAGCGATTACATACTGATTTTTGAAAATAGGGTCTGAGAAGTAATATTTCTCTGCTCGTTTTGCATTTTTAGCAAAGTTATTGGCACCAATCTGGTAACGGTCTGAATCTAGTCCTGCAAATACGGAAGCAAACTCTGTTGCTTCAATCGTGGCATCATATTGTGGTAAACCTTCAAATATCTTTTTCACTACTTGAATATCGTAACCATCCAATTCATTGTTATCATTTAAATAAGAAAACGGCTTAGGATTTCCTCCTGTTGCAATCGTGATTTTAGTTTTTTGAGTGTTATTTGCTGTTGTATTACCTTTTTCAGCTACTTTCTCATTTCCGCAAGCCACAAGTGCCAACGTTAATGTTGCTGCTACAATGCCCAGTCCGATTTTCCCCCACTTTTTCATCTCTATATCCCCCTATTCTTTTGTCAAAAACTTATGTTCTGGATCACTACTTTTTTCCTTGCGGTTTTGCGGCTCGGACCAAATTCCCTCATAATCGATCTGATCCCAAAAGCGAGTGTTATAATCGATAAAGATGCCAACCCTCTTTTTATTACTTTGTGCCATATCACGAAGATAAGAATTATTTTTGAACGCAGGAATTTCATATAGATCACGAGCGTAACCCCAGATATTTTTAAAGTCGACAATGCGATTGCGAATTGGCCCTAGATTTTTAAAATAATAGGTATCAAACCGAGCCAAAGTTACAAACAACCGAACATCGGAATCCGTTACGTAATCGCCAAACAAGAAACGATTATTTTCCAGACGCTCCTCAATTTCATCCAATGCCTTGTATAAATGGTGGAACGCAAGGTTGTACGCCTCAATGGTCTGAGCAAACATCGCCTTATAAACGCCATTGTTAACGTTGTCGAATAAGAAATCATTATACTTGTCAATCTCAAGTCTTAAATGCTCTGGATAGAGATCAGGTGCACCTGGTTTATGCAGTGATGCAAACTCATTTTCAAGGTAATTAGTTAGCCACACATAATCGTTATTCACTACTTTTTTTGTTTTAATGTCAATCACAGCGGGTACAGTTGCTCTACCTGTATATTCTGGATCTGCATTCGCATAAAGCTCAGATAGAAACTGTACATCTAAAACAGGGTCCTTGCCATTCTCGTCGTAAACAAATTCCCAGCCCAAATCCACTTCATGCTTGCCTCTTCCCACTAGATTGATGCCAATAGCATCTTCTAATCCTAACAGCTCACGTACGATAGAAGCACGGTTTGACCAATGGCAACCTTTTGCCCAAATGAGGCGATAACGTCCCGCTTCTACTGGTAATTTATCTTCACCTTCGCCAAACGGAGTATCAAACCGATTTTTTTGCCGTACAAAAAATCCACGTTCATCAATTTCGTGCTCAATTTCTTTAGGTCTAACTCGGATTTCTGCCTCTGCCATTTCATATTCCTCCTCTATTCTATAAATCCCATTTCCTTCAAAAGTGGTTCGTTCCGATACAGTGCTAACCCCGTCTTCATCGACTTGAAGCCAAGACGACGATAGAAGTCCACCGTATTAGGGTGCGTATATAAAACAACGTTGCAATGCCCAACAAAGGTCAATAAATTGTTTATAATCAGTCGTCCCAATCCTTTGCCATGATACCGCTCATCGACAACGATGTTGTATATGGCCGCTTGAGATACTCCGTCAGACAATGCTCGCCCAAAACCAATCAATGTACCACTATCATAAATAAATGTAACGGCATAGCTGCTTTCAAATGCTTGCCGATGAATCTCTGGTGTGGCATTGGATAAACCAAAATGACTCATTAATTCAGCTACACGACTCCATTCCCGATCCTTGCAGTTATTGCAAATGACCAAGTTAGGCACACTAACATTCCCATCACTCTTGCTATTATGGTTAGAAGTAGCATCCCCGCTCTCTGGATATACACGTTGCTCAATATCGTGACTCATCCCAACGTTTCCCCTCCACAGGGCTCAGTACAACACAACAGGTTTTGTCCTTCTGTAGCTTTTATCTCTTTTGTCATTAAATTACCTCCCCTATCAATTCCAAGTATTCATGTGTGTTTTAAGAGATTTTAAACCAATGTGACCTGCAAAGATAGTAAAAATCAGAACAACCGAATTATGATTTTCGCTATTGACAACTGCCCTCAGCGGCGATAAAATATATATTTTTCTATATTTTCCAAATAAAAAGAAGTATTAAAAAGCCGGTACAGCCCATGAACTAATACCTCGGCTGTACCGGCTTATATTTTCTCTTTCCGTTATATCCATTTATCCATATAAACAATCTTAATAAAGGAGGGCTCATAACTAATATCCCAATCCGCACGATAACCCAGTTTTTCATAAAAGCCTACCGCTCGATCTTGGCTTGTGATAATGATCTTCTTGGCTTGAAATTCCTTTGCCCAGCGCTCCGTTGCTTCAATTAAGATACGTCCATAGCCGTTACCCTGATATTTAGCTAAAACACAGACACGTTCAATTTTAGCTGTATCGCTATCTATAATATTCAATCTAGCCGCGGCAACAGGTTCGCTTCCATCTAGCAACAGCATATATTTTGCCTGTTCTCCATCATGCTGATCAAATTCCATCTCCAGAGGAATATTCATGCCTTTGACCATAGTATGAATACGCACATAATAGACAGCCGCTCTTTGCCAGGTACTGCTTACTCTTACTTCCTGCAAAAAAATCCCCCTCTCAGATAGAGATTGTCCAGACAATTAAATTTAACTATTCAATGCGTACTAGTTATTGCCCCAGACCTCTTCCGTAATCTCCTTAATGAGTCGAAGCTTCGCCCATTGCTCTTCCTCTGTCAAAATATTGCCTTCTTCCGTGGAAGCAAAGCCACATTGTGGACTTAAATAAAGTCGATCTAGTTCAACATATTGAGCAGCTTCACGAATACGCTGAATAATCTCGGCTTTGTCCTCAAGCTCTGGAGTTTTGGACGTGATTAAGCCCAATACCACCTTTTTGTCATTGCCGACATAACGTAATGGCTCAAATCCACCAGCACGATCAGAATCGTATTCCAAATAATAAGCATCCACGTTTTGTTTAGCGAATAAAGCCTCTGCAACTGGCTCGTATCCGCCCGAGGTTGCCCAAGATGAACGGAAATTACCGCGGCATACATGCGTGGTAATAATCAGATCGTCAGGTCGATCTGCCAACACTAGGTTGTTAATTCTGAGCTTTTCTTCTTTACGCTGTTCATCCGTGCTTCTATCCTGATCAAATGCATTAGAGCGACCTTCAAAAAATTGCCCCCATGAGCAATCATCAAATTGTACATTACGGCAACCCGCATCATACAGATCTCCGATGACGTTCTTAAACGCCTTTACAATATCTTGGATTAACTCTTCTCGATCAGGATAAAATTGCTTCGTATTGTTTATATTTTTAGGTGAAATTAAAAGATGAAAAAACTGCGTTGGCGAGGGGATTGTCTGACGTACTACAATATCTTCACCGGCAATACGTTTTACAAATTTGAAATGCTCCAGAAAGGGATGGTTTTCTCCGCTGATCTTGCCTGTAAGCTCCGCAGAATCTGACCGAGTCGCTGCACTTTTGAATACACTAGTGGAATTATTAGTTGTTTTACCAACACCTTGTAAACCCCAGAAGAAGTCAAGATGCCACCAGCTTCTACGAAATTCCCCATCCGTTGCTACCTTTAAGCCCGCTTCCCTTTGCTTTTTCACCAAATCAGTAATCGCTTGGTCCTCTACAGCTTTTAATTCCTCTGCTGTAAATTCCCCTTTAGCAAACTTTTCTCTTGCCGTCTTCAACTCCTGGGGCCTTAAAAAACTACCTACAACATCAAAACGAAATGGCGCTGTACTTGGCTTGCTCATTCTAATTCCTCCCTTTTACTCATAAAATACAGTAAACACATGTGGTTTTAATGATTTTAAAATACGAGCCCACAGAAATATAGTAAAAATAAGAACTGGTTTATATCACTAAAGACATTGACAACAAATTTGAAACCAGTAAAATAGTATAAAATCTATATTTCCAATAGATTAAGTTGGTTTAATTTAATTGTTGAACGATCGTCAGAAGAAAGGAGCCTATGTTTCATGACACCTACACACCAATCAAAGATTTATCAGCCTTCTCAACCCCTGCTAGAGAATGTGGTAAGTTCTTATTCTGAAGCACGCTCCAAAGGCTCACCTTTATTTAACGGAGGCCTCATTTTTACTGAACATTATGTAGATACAAATTATATTAATCAAGCTACGATTATCCCTGATGGCTGTGTCCATCTGGTCATTTGCTGTCATCCGGAACATCCCTCCGCTAACCTTTGCGGTAATTTGTACCAAGGGACCGAAGGACTTTTTATTCGTCAGGGGTGCAATTATTTTTCGATCTGCTTTTTACCAGGATATGCCGAGCATTTCTTCAAGCATCCTATTGGTATGTTTAGTGGTCAGGAGTTTCCTGTGCAGGATGTATTGCCATATGCAGATATTCTCTTATCAAGAGTAGCTGAAGCAACTAATTTTGAGGAACGGATTACTGCATTTGAAAGCTATTACATCGATTATATTAAGGATGAACTAAAAATTAATCCATTGATACAATATGCAACGGAGAGAATTATTGAGTCCAATGGAAACCTCAACATTGCAGATTTATCCAATGACTGTGGATATTCCACTCGTTATATGGTCAAAATTTTTGAAAAGTATGTAGGGTTGTCTCCCAAGCTATTCAGCCGAATCATACGGTTTCAGCATGTGGTACAAGCGCTAGAGGTTAGCGAATACCCCCATATCCTAGATCATATTTATGAGCTTGGTTATTGCGATCAAAATCATTTCATCAAGGATTTTAAACAATTCAGCCAACTTACGCCTAAAAATTATATACATCGTCTTCGTCCCTGATCGATATGAAGTAAGATACATTTACACTTCTGGATATTTATACTATGTATTGATTAGAAATACGAACTTTGTTATACTCTTCAAAAAAAAAGCATTGCATAGAGAGGAGATAATTATGAAGAAAAAACTGCTAACTGCACTCGGAGGTTCACTACTTCTATTGATTGGGATTACAGCGGGTGCGCTCGCTAGTGGCAATCTGCAAGAGATTAAGGCCTTTTTAAATGGGGATCTGAAGGTTCGTGCTCATGGAGAAATTGTTCAGTTAAAGGACATCAACGGTCAACCTATTCTTCCGATTACTTACAAGGGCGTTACTTACTTACCTGTAAGATCAGTAGCTTCTCTACTTGATGTGCCAGTAGGCTACGATGCAGCAGCGAAAGAAGTTATTATCGGTGGTGATGATGCTGGTCAACAACAAACCAACGTTCCAATTAGTAAAGAGGACTACAATAACACACTTTATACAAAGGACCCTAAGCTTACTAAGCTAGGTGACAAGGATTATAGCGAGGTGCTCTATAGCGCACCAAACTCTCAATTTAAGTACACAGCGCTTAGTCCAAACGGAAAATATTCAAAGCTTGTCGTGCAGTTTGCCGCAATCGGTCAGGATGTGAAGACACTTGAAATTAGAGATATCGACACTAACGCCTTGCTCAAAAAGGTAGAAGGTATCACACCTGCTTCAGGACTACAAACGATTGAAGTAAATATTACGGGTGTAAAAAATATTTCGTTTGATATTAATCAGCCTGTAGAAGGCGGCTTCTTTATCCCAATGACTACTTCTTATTATAATAAGTAAGCGAAGGATTATTTTATAAAACAGAAGACAAGTTTACACATGTTTCATGTAATTTTTAGCATTATTCTAAGCAGTCAAGGAGTGAAAAGCACCAGACATTAAAATCTGGTGTTTTTTCAATTTCGTCTGATACAAAATATACAAATTGACGAAAGTTGGTGCTGATATTGGTTACTTCGATAGCCGATAGCTTTCCAACATTGCGTCAAGTAGCTTCACTAAAATAGCATTAGATTGACGAAGTAATGATGTCTGATCCAACATTTGAGGCGCCTGCTGAATGTATTCTCCAGCCGTCATTTCATCTCCACAATGGTTAATTAACCTTTCAATACTGGCATTACTGCTCTCTAAGTGAAATTGAAGTCCAACAACATGACCCTGATATTCAAATGCTTGGTTGCCACAACCAAAACTCTGTGCGGCGCTTTTTATTGTGTCAGGCAACTGAAATGTTTCCCCATGCCAATGAAAAGGGGTATACTCCTGAGGGAGATTCCGCAAAAACTTTGTGTCTTGTGCCTCTGCTGTCATTTTTACAGCAAACCAACCTATTTCCGTATATGAATTTTTGTAGACCTTCCCTCCAAGCACCTCTGCAATTAATTGCGCTCCTAAGCAGATACCAAGCACTAATTTTTTTTGAGCTATCGTCTCTTTAATAAATGTCTTTTCTTGAATGAGCCACGGAAAATCCACTTCATCATGTACGCTCATCGGCCCCCCTAACACAATCAGCAAATCAAATTCCGATTGAAGCGGAATTTGATTATGCTCATATAACAAAGTCCCACTTAGCGTAAATCCATTATCCTGTACCCAATCCGCCATTTTTTCAGGTGTTTCAAACGGAACATGCTGTAAATAATGAACTCTCATCTAATTCACTTCCATTTCTCTAAAATAGTGTGCTGTAATTCCTCCGTAATTGTTCATATAAAGGGAATTGCGCCGTCATTTCCTGCACGCTTTTTGATACCTTTTCCTTAATGGCACTGCTCTCAGGATTTTTAAGGACTAACCCAATTAACTTGGCAATTTCCTTCATTTCTCCCCCGCCTAAGCCACGCGTTGTCATTGCAGGTGTACCTAAGCGAATGCCACTTGTAATTAATGGACTTTGTGTATCATGTGGAATCGTATTTTTGTTAGCAGTAATACCAACCTCATCTAATAGACGTTCAGCTTCCTTCCCAGTACTTCCAATAGAACGTAAGTCCACAAGCACAATATGATTATCTGTTCCTCCAGATACCAAAGTGAATCCCTCATTTAATAAGCTCTCAGCAAGCACCTTAGCATTTTCCAGTACATTTTGTATATAAAAATTAAAATCAGGCTGGAGCGCCTCTCCAAAAGCAACAGCTTTGGCAGCAATAGTATGCATAAATGGCCCCCCTTGAATAGTAGGGAAAATCGCTTTATCGATGGCTTGTCCCCATGCACTATTGCACATAATGATTGCCCCTCTTGGCCCACGCAAGGTTTTATGAGTCGTTGTCGTAACAAAATGAGCATAAGGAATTGGGCTTGGATGTAACCCCGCCGCCACAATTCCAGCAATATGCGCCATATCTACAAATAAAAGCGCACCAACCTCAGCTGCAATTTGAGAAAATAGCTCAAAATCAATCGTACGTGGGTAAGCACTAGCTCCTGCCACAATCATACGTGGGCGATGCTTATGAGCAAGCCGTCGTACCTGATCAAAATCAATCCGTCCCGTCTGCTCATCCACACCGTAAGGCACAAAGTTATACAGCCTACCAGAAAAATTAACTGGACTTCCGTGTGTCAAATGTCCACCATGCGCTAAATTCATGCCTAAGATGGTGTCGCCTACTTCAACAGCAGCGAAATAAACCGCCATATTCGCCTGCGCCCCAGCATAAGGCTGTACATTTACATGCGCTGCGCCAAAAAGCTCCTTTGCACGTTGAATGGCTAGATCCTCCGCTTGATCCACATATTCGCACCCACCATAATACCTTCTTCCGGGGTACCCCTCTGCATACTTGTTAGTCAAAACTGATCCTGTTGCTTCCATCACCGCCTCACTCACAAAGTTTTCTGAGGCGATCAGCTCTATTTTATCCTGCTGTCTCGACAGTTCTTGGGTAATTGCATTAAATATCGTTTTGTCTTGCTGAGCTAACCTTTTCATAGTGATCTTCCTTTCTCTAATGCGTTGTAATTACAACATTTTTGCACGATAATATAGTTAGAAATGGATTGATTGATTTGGAGGGAAATGCCTTGCTTACAGTAAACCGTCACGATCCTCGGCCGATTTGGCAGCAGCTACTGGATCAAGCGATTTCTAATATTACGACTGGAAAATGGCCCCCAGGTGAGTTGCTTCTCCCCACACGTGAGCTAGCTCAACGAATTGGTGTTTCCCGTTCCACGATTCAAACGGTATATGAGGAGCTATATAGTCGAGGGTATACTGTAACCTCTCGTCGTGGTGGAACAAGAGTAAGTGAATGGACGTATCACGCCAACCTAGCTGAAGAGCTATCCCACAAAGGACCTACCTTGCCCCCTTTACCGTTATTAGACTCTGCCCTTAGCCATTTAAGCAACTGGTTTGGCAATGATAGCGATAGTAATACTAGTGAGCAAGCTGAAATTCAAATTGACTTTACCCCCCACGAGCCCTATTTAGATGAACACTTTCTCAAGGATTGGCGACGTTCTTTTTTACATGCGTCCACAGATTCAACTATAGATAGCTGGGCTTATGGTGATGCGTATGGATTTTTGCCCTTACGAGAGCAAATCGCTCGTTACTTATCCCTTGAAAGAGGGGTTCATGTTAGCGTAGATCAAATCCTACTAACCTCAGGTGCACAGCATAGCCTCGATCTCATTGCCCAAGCCTTATTGCATGAAGGAGCGACCGTCTCAGTTGAAGACCCAGGCTTCCCTGCGGCATGGATGGCGATGAAATACCGTAATATGAACGTAGTACCTGTGCCCGTGGACGAGCATGGATTGTGTGTAGATCACATTGACCCTCAATCTGAGCTTGTCTATGTCACGCCTTCACATCAATGTGCTGTTGGTGTAATTATGTCGGAGCCGCGTAGGCAGCAGCTTCTACATTTAGCGGCAGAAAAAGGCTTATGGATAGTAGAGGATGATTATGACAGCGAATTTCGCTATCGTGGTGATCCATTACCTACTTTATTTAGTCAACGCCCACAAAACACGTTGTACATGCTAAGCTTTTCCAAAATGATTGCTCCTGGCATTCGGATGTCTGCTTTAGTTGGCTCCAAAGAAGCGATTGCTCAGCTCGCCCGTGTTCAGGGATTAACGTACCGCCACCTACCAATTATGGAGCAGCTAACGTTAACCCATTTTATGGAGCGTGGCCTGTTCATGCGGCACATGAGGAAAGTACGTAATATTTACCGCCGTAGACATGCTGCCATGACCAAAGCGATCATTTCAACCGGCTTAAGCGAGCACTTTACACTTACTGGTGCTGAAACTGGGCTCCATATGTTACTTGAAGCTAGTTCAACCTTTGATGAAGCAAAAGTGACAAAGCTAGCATTAGAAAGAGGTATCCGTATTTATCCACTTAGCCAATATGGATTAGAAAGCACACGAAAGGGCTGGGTGCTTGGTTTTGCCAAAGTAGATGAAGACGCCATCGAAGCGGGAATTACCTCACTAGCAGAAATTATTTTAGATGTACATTCTCATTCCAATAATAACTATCAGGCAAATAACGCTCGCCAAACACTTTAGTCCCAACGCGAATAATCGTTGCGCCTTCCTCAATGGCCACCATAAAATCACCTGACATCCCCATGGAGAGTACATCCATCTCTACACGTGGGATGTTTTTTTGTTTAATTTGAGATTGAATCGATTTTAATAAGCGGAAGCATCCTCTTGTTTCCTCATTGGTAGCCCCTAATTTTCCTATTGTCATTAGTCCTTTAATATTTAAGGTTTCAAGCTGTGACAATTGCTCTACTAATTCCACCGCTGCTTCAGGCGCAATACCAAACTTACTTTCTTCGTACGACGTATTCACCTGTACCAATATATCCATGGTTCGATTTTCCTTCAGGAGCTGTTGATGTAACACTTGACCAAGCTTCAAACGATCAACAGAATGGATTAACGTCACATATTTAACGACGTCCTTGACCTTATTGGTCTGTAGATGCCCAATAAAATGCCATTCTACCTTATTGTATTGCTCCATCAGCGGGAATTTATCTCGAAGCTCCTGCGCTTTGTTTTCTCCAAACAATACCTCACCTGCTTGCATCGCCATTTGTAGCTTTTCAAGGGGTACTGTTTTGGTTGCTAATAATAGCTGTACTTCCTGCGGATCACGGCCTGATGCCTGACAAGCTATCTTCATCTGTTGTCTTATTGTGCTAAGATTTTCTTCAACTAAATTGCTCATGACATTCCCTACTTTCTACACCATGGTGATTAAAAGAATAAAAGAAATTACCTCTGTTCTATATGAATATTACTAACTTATCAAATTATGGTTTGTTACTATATATCCAAAAATAATAACTTCGAGCAGTCCATAATTTTTTTCATAAAAAAGAACGCCCCCAAATAGATCACTCCATCCACCGATAGCTACTGGCTACAGTAGGGAAAGACTCAATATTTAAGAGACGTTCTACGTTTAAATATTCACATAATTAAATTGACTGTATTGCTTATGCTTACGCTTATGCCTATGCTTTACGTTACTCCTTCACCCCACCAATCGTAAGTCCAGTAACAAAATATTTTTGCAAGAACGGATAGAGCAAAATAATTGGCATCGCTGTCACGATGGTGATCGCTGCTCGAATCGATACAGGAGTGACCATGCTCGTGACATTTTTATATTGATCCACATTGACCGTTCCCCCTTGTGAAGTTGCTGAGGATAATAGCTTCATCAGCTCATATTGTAGGGTGGTCAAGTTGCGGTTACCTGCCGTATAAAGCATAGAGTCAAACCAAGAGTTCCACTGACCTACGGCAATAAATAAGGCGACCGTAGCTAATACGGGCTTGGATAGTGGAAATACAATTTGCATGAAAATACGAAAATCTCCAGCGCCGTCCATTTTTGCCGATTCAATTAGCCCTTCAGATAACCCCTGAATGTAAGTACGAATAACAATCATATTAAACACACCAATTAAGCCTGGAATAATGTACACCCAAAAGCTGTTCAAAAGTCCCACTTGTTTAATCAACATATAACCTGGAATTAGTCCACCGCTAAAATACATCGTTATTACAAACATCGTTGTGGCAAACTTGTTAAACATATATTCCTTTCGGCTTAGCACGTAAGCCAACATCGCTGTACAAAAGAGCTGCACGACCGTCCCCACTACGGTTCTAGCAACAGAAATAAATGCCGCTTGCGTCAAATGCGGATTTTGGAACACCGAAACATAGTTTTGTAGCGTCCATTCTCTTGGCCATAAATAGATTCCCCCGCGAATCGTATCCAGACCATTATTAAAAGAGACGGCAATCGTGTTTAAAAATGGATATAACGTAACCACCATCACAAGTAACATCAAAATGCCATTAGTGACCGAAAAAATCGTATCCCCTAGACTTCGTTTTATTCGTTTTCTACTATAAACCTTCACAGCTCCACCTCCTTATCATATCAACCGCTCTTCACCAAGAGACTTCGCAATCCCATTGGCGATAAAGATGAGCACCAGACTGACTACACTTTTGAAAATCCCTGCTGCGGTGGCAAGTGAGTAGTTACCAAGATTAATCCCGTATTTTAAAACAAAGATGTCGATCGTCTCGGATACATCCTGCACAAGTCCATTCCCCAGCAAATATTGAATCTCAAAGCCTGCATTCAGTACGTTACCCACGTTGATAATGAGTAGGATAATAATCGTTGGTTTGATGCTTGGAAGCGTAACGTTAAACATTTTACGGAAACGACCCGCTCCGTCAATGGAAGCCGCCTCATATAGACTCGGATTAATCGCCGCCATTGAAGCTAAATAAATAATTGTCCCCCAACCGATCTCCTTCCACATGCTCGACAGGCCTACAATACCCCAGAAGTATTTAGGTTCGGCAAAAAAATTGATGGGTGTATCGATTAAACCAAATTTCATCAGTAATATATTTACAATTCCAGTTTCTGTTGATAATACATTCGCCACAATTCCTGTCACGATAATCCATGATAAAAAGTGCGGAAGATAGGAAACGGTCTGCACCACACGTTTAAATAATACGAAACGTAGTTCATTTAATAAGAGCGCAAGCCCAATCGAACCCACAAACCCTAAAAACAAACTGATTAAACTCATCGCTAATGTGTTTCGAATGACACGTAAAAATGTAGGGTCCGTAAATAACGTCATAAAATGATCTAACCCTACCCACTGCTGCTCCATAAAGCCAATGCCCGGTCTAAAATTCTGAAAGGCCATCAGCCAACCCCATAAAGGACCGTACGCAAAAATGGCGATAAATATAATGAAGGGAAAAGACATCCATAACAATTGACGTTGACCTTTCATCCTTAACAAGTTATATCGTAACCAGCTTTTCCCTGAAGGAATATGGCTGGTATTTACCGCAGGCTGCAACTCCTTTTTGGCCATGCTTTCTCTCTCCTTAATTACTAGTTTTATCTATATGTCATATCAGTGAATAAGAAAGGCTATAGGATATCCCATAGCCTTTACTCTGACCTTCAACTGATTAACCCCATAAATCTACACGTCTACGAACCTCTTCAGTAAGCGCATCCTCATAAGCTTTAATATCTACGCTTTGCTTCAATGTGGATTGATATTCTTCCCATGCCTGATCAAATTGGGCAGGTGCCGTCATAATGACTTTAGGTAGCCATTTGCGTTTTACATCATCCATCTTTTGTCTAGCAATCGTCTCTGGTTTATTAGGTTCAAAGTTGAACGTATAAATCGGGAACCAAGGTTCATTATCTGTAGGAGGCTCTAGGAAATCAGTAAACTTGGTATAGCCGTAAGCCTTGAGTACTTTTTTGTCAATATCATTTAATGTTGCAAGGTATTCTTCGGGTTGCTCTTTTGGATCTAATGCGTTTTTACCGTCTGCTGTCATCCCTTCATGGTGTGGGAAATAGACAAGTGGACTGCCCATATTCGCAAGTACCCAGTCAGGATCCTTCGCATTCGCACGTTGCTCTTCGTTACGAGAGAATATACCTTTATCATCCACTTGATAATCTACATCCTTTTGTCCCCATGTTCTTAGAACTTCAATCTCTGGGTCAAGCAGATCGTTAATGTATTGAAGTGCTCCCTCAACATCTTTACAGCTCTTCGTAATTGCAAGCCCACCGTTCACGTTCAGGATCGGCTTATGACGGTAACGCCCCTTCACATCTTCAGATAAAGTAATGGACAATGGTACATACGTTTTGTCAAACAGCTTTTGCTTCACAAGGGAGGCCTCTGCATCAAGGAACTGCCATCCTTGATCGACCATGCCTAATACACGTCCTGTTGAAATTTTAGAAATGTACTGATCATAGTTCGCTGTAAATGTCTCCGTATCCACTAGCCCTTTACTATATACTTCATTGATCTTTTTAAAATAAGCTTTCGCCTCTGGAATTGTATTGTAGTTTTTCGCAGTTAACGTTTCCTTATCAACGATAGCGGCACCTTCATTTGGATGTCCAGCTAGGAATAACGGTGGATTCTCCAGTGCGAAGTAACGCCAGTCGTAAGAAATAATTTCAAAGCCAATCGTTGGCTGACCGTTCATCGTTGGATGTGCTTCCTTATAACGTTCAATCAAGTCAAAATATTGGTCCAACGTTTTGATCGTCGGAAAATTGTCCCATTCTAACACTGCTTTCTGAATCCAAAACGCTTCTCCACCATGCGTCACTTCCATCGATTCACCCTGAATGTTTCCGAATTGTGGAATGAAGTAAATATGACCATCGGTCGAGTTTTTCATTTTTTTCCAGTCTTCACCTAAATAGTTTTTGATATTAGGATATTTATCGATATAGTCTTCAAGTGGCACGAGTGCGCCAGCAGACACTAATTGCTGCGTGCCATCACTACCATCGATAAAGTCTGGATATTCGCCACCTGCGATTAAAACCCCAATTCTTTCTTTTGCAGTTTGCCCCGTAAGCCAATCCATCGTTACACGCACACCCGTTTTTTCTTCAATCGCTTTCATCACCCGATTATCATCAGGTGCAATCTTACCTGGTACAGCAAAAAATGCGGAAAATTGCTTCAATTCCTTGCCATCAGCACTTTTCTCAGCCGCTGGTTTTGTTCCCGACGAACATCCAGCAAGCACGATCGTAAGCATTAAAGTCAATAAAATTAACTGCCTAAATCTTTTTCTGACATCCTTTTTCATCATGACCCCTCCAGCCAAGTATGTGATCAGAAGCTCCTTAGAAAGCGCTTTCTAAAGGCTGATTTAAAATTATCATTGTTACGCACACTCCTCAACAGGACAAATTATAGACACAATCCCAATAATTCTAGGTAGTAATGACTTTTCAGACACAACCTAATTATATAAAAATCCTGCTCCCCCTTATGGAGTGCAGGTTGATGAATCTGAAGTATATAACGCTTGTGCCCTTTTGCGATATTGGGCTGGCGTCTCTCCCCTGATTTTCTCGAATCGATTAATAAAATAATCAGAATCCCGATACCCTACCATGGTGGCAATTTCATATACCCTGTAATCTGTTCTACGGAGTAGTCTAGAGGCTTCCTCAATACGGATCTCATTCAAATAATCACTGAAGCTTTTAACATAATGCTTTTTAAAAATCTGCCCTAGATACGAGCTGTTCATGTAAAATTGCTCTCCTAGCAGCTTTAAGCTAATACTCTCCATGTAATGCTCGCGAATATAAGCCTCAACCTGGGCAAGCACCCCCATCGCATTCCACTTCTGCCGTTCCTTAAGCTTTTCAGCACATTTGTATGAAAATTGACACAGATTATTGATGTTCTCTTCCATAGACAGCATCGCATAATTTTCCTGAAGAAACGTGGATTGCATCCATTCTACATCTGGGTTTAGATCAGAGGCTTCGTCCGTATTAACAAGCCCAAGTAATGAGTACGCCAAATAATGAAGATGGATGCCCACAATACCCGGCTCGATTCGTTCCTCTAAAAAAAATTGAAAGATGGCCTGCGCATGACTGCGAATATTCCCTGTACGATATTCCTCAATTGCCTTAATGAGTTCATCAAAAAGCTGTTTTTCTTTTCCCGAAGGCTGATGACTAAAAACGGTCGTATCCATTTGCTCAAAATAGTAGATCGGTCCATATGCACTAAAGAAACGCAAGCTTTTGATCTTATTACAAGAATAATAAGACTCGTGTAGCTCCTCCAGTCGACTGACCTCCTTACCCACATACATGGCAACCCCTGACCTCGATTTTTCTGGTCCCCTTGATCCCGTTGCTTCCATCCGTTCCGTTGGTTCCATTGATCCCTCGATCACATTCAACTCGGTATACAATTGGGCAACGTATTGCTGGAGCGATCCCCCCTCACGCTTTAGCAACAGATCGGTTACAATATGGTACACCCTGTTTTTCTCGCCAGTGAACGATTTAAGTCCATGTCCTCTAGCATTTTGATTCACTAATGCCTCTACCTGTAGACACCACTGCGCTTGCTGTTGCTCACTTCCTGACTCCGTTTCGATCATGATACATCGGAACTTATTCGCATGACCGAACTGGCTTTGTACACTGGCGACGTTATCACGATTTCCCGTTCCAAGCAGGAGCGATTGTACATGCTGAGCCAACACCAGTTGCTCCTGTTTTTTCTGCTGTCGCTTTTCTTCTGCTCTCTCTCGAAAAACCTTTTTAAATGTTGTCAGCACTTGAAGTAACTCGTCTTTAACAATTGGCTTAAGAATATAATCATTGACCTTATACTTAATTGCTTGTTTGGCATACTTAAACTCATAAAACCCACTAAGTAACACTAGCTTCATCTCGCCGTCATACTTTTCATATAAAACCTTAGCGAGCTGTAAGCCGTCCATTTCTGGCATTTTAATATCTGAAATTATGAGATCTGGTTGAACTTTCTCAATACACTCCAGTGCCTGTATTCCATTAGAAGCTTGACCACAAATCTGAAATCCAAGCGCGTTCCAATCGATTAACAAAACAAGTCCTTGGCGAATAAATGGCTCATCATCCACAATCAACACGTTGATCATTTCCATATTATTACTCCTTATCCCTAAGATGCTTGTATAAGAGGTATCTGTATCATAATCGTTGTTCCTTTGTACCTCTCACTAGTTATGTTCACCTGTATACTGTCATCAAAATACATGCGAAGCCGAATATACGCATTCATAAAACCGATACTACTTAGTTCGCTAAGTCGCTCCAGACTTGGATCAAGCATCAGATTGCGGAGCAAAACTAGCTTGTCTTCCTCCATGCCAACCCCAGTATCTCGTATCATGATATGCAGTTGGTCGTTTTGCTTATGAAAACTAACCTCCACCACACCATCGTTCATACTACCCTCAATGCCATGAATACAGGCATTTTCTACAAAGGTTAATACGGTTAGCTTTGGAATTTTCATTTTCAAAATGTCCGTTTCTGCAACATCAATCACAAATTGTAGCTTCTCACCAAAGCGATATTGCTGAATCACCAAATAACTTTCTACAAACGTAATCTCATCCTGAATCGTAACGAGATCGTTGCCCCAATTGATCGTCTGCCGCATCAGTAGCGCCAGCTTCTGAATAATGTCAGAGGTCTCATGCTCCTCCTTGATCAGACTCCGCATACGAATCGTTTCCAGCGTATTAAACATAAAGTGTGGATTAACCTGACTCTGTAGCGCCTTTAATTCAGCTTGTTTCTTGGAAAGCTCAAGTGCTTGTCGTTCAACCTGTCCTTTAAATACAATCTCGATTAGATTTTTAATTTTGAGCACCATCATATTGTAGCTATGAGTTAGACTCCCAATTTCATCCTTACCTACTGGTCCTGTGATGACCTCGAATTTCTCCTGCTTCACTTGATCCAGATGCTTCGCTATTCGATCTACTCTATGCACAAGTGATCTGGAAATGAGCCAAATGAGCAGGGTGGGCACTAGTAAATTAAGTATAATAAGCAACATTAGATTAAACTTGGAGTCCATAATTTCGGACAAGAAATCCAGCTTCTCCCCGCGCAAAATAATTTGCCAGTCCTCAGATACGATAGGCATAGATTCTATGGATTGCTCCGTATCCATCCCAATGCTGGACATGAAGTTATACGGCTTTCTTGCCTCATTCATTCTTGTATCATTCGAAAAAATAATGCGATCATTTGAAACGATGTAAATTTTCCCGCCTGCGCCCTCATTTTTTAGCGATTTGTTAATAAAGGCGTAGTCGAGGTCAACCTTTAATACCTTCTCTACCTTCTGCTTCCCAAAATAATTTAATTTGCGAATGATGCTGACCTTCCGCCCACCTTGGCTTTGTGACATCTCTGCTTGCTGTTTGTCAAAATAAGAATAGATCATCATATGATTATCACTGTTCATCAGCGCTTGATACCATTCACTGTTTCTTATTTCATCATTTAGCTTGATGAAGTTGCCACCATTCACAAAAGTTTCGTTATCAACATAAAACGTCACCTGATTCACTTGCTGATAGCTATAATAATAGCGAACTAGATTGTTGCCACCCAGCATATCGTAATAGGCAAGATAGTAATCTTCCTGATTACGATAGGTAGACTCCATAAACCGATTTAGTGTTGCATCCGTATATAAAAAATTCGATACATATAAGCTATTGTCTAGACTGTTGCGTAGATTAAAGCGAATCCGTTGCTGCATTTCATTGATCCGGCTTTGCTCCTTTGCCTCAATCTGCCCTTTAATACTTTGATAAAACACAGCATTTGTAGCCAGCACAGGGATCAACACACAAAAAATAAATAGTAAGTACAGCTTTGTTTTTAAACTCCAATCATCCTGAAAGTGAATATGATGAATTTGCCCAATTCTCTGAATGCGCTTACATATCGATTTTAATCCCATGTCGGTTGTGTTCCCCTTCCCCCGTCCCCTCTATTAACACCATTATAACGGGCAAGTGCAGGAATGGAATATACTTTTTGGGGTAACATCCTACTTATTTGAGTTTGAAACAGTGTCACAGTACAAAAAGGAGTACCCTGAATGTCAGAGTACTCTGCTTATTGTGCGATTGATTTTGCTATCCATCAAACAATTTTGAATCCACTCATATGTTGTCATTGAGAAACACACATCTAAAAAAATCAGCTCACAAAGTTTCTGTATTGAGCGTAAAACCTTCGATCACGACATCTTCGTCCACTTCAATCATGATGCAACGTCTACCTTGATAATTCACCTGTTTCACATGTCTCAGGTCTTGTGGGCTAACCGAAATTGTAGCCACCTTGGTTTCAATTTTAATAGATTTAGACGTAAACTTCGGCAAAACACTGGTCGCTTTCATCTCATAATTTTTGTTGTCAACGATGGTTTCGAATGCACGTTCGACTTTCTCTGTTGTCACATTGTCCACGCCGCTTGCTGTCAAAACACGTTCCACATCTCTATAATCCAGCTTCGCAGGTTCTTCCTCCTTGGACTCTTCATTAATTTCGATAACACGGTTGATCTCCTCATACACATGTGCAATGGTAGACGAGTCGAGTTGTTCACCAGCTACTTCCTTCACAATATCTTCGAAGATCGCCCGTTCTTCCAGTGCGGTCACGGATCTTTCTCCATTCAATACATTTTCAACAAAATGTGGGTCTGGGAAATTCGATTTTCCTGTACAATATAAAACACGATTCACATCGGAGTAGTTGTCCGTCACGCTAGGGTACAGAAACCCTTGCTCTGGAGTGCTTAATTTGATAATAGGATCTACAATTACGTTGTATTTGAATTCTCTCTCCACGTAATCAAACAAAAGCGTTTTCCGCTGCTTCTCCGTGGAATTCACGCTGCACAAAATAAACGGATGGGCAAACACTTCATTTTTCTCGCTTTCTTCTGTCGCTTCATTTCTAGCATGGGTAGGCAAATAATATTGTCCACGTATGAATGTAACCACCATATCCCGTTCAAATTTAGCATCCACCAACATTCGTTCTACTAGTAGCATCATTAAATCCTGCCATTCTTCCGGATCTCCTGTTGCCAGTGCCTGGTGAAGCAACACCTGAGCTGGTTCCTCAGCCGCTTCCTGGAATTTCAGTTCAAACAATTTCTGATCCAATTCACCCATCAGCAATTTTTTAAAATTACCCATGTATAGCTCTTGCTTCTCGCGATCTACCAGTTCAAACGGATGGCGCTCCCAGTGATAGACCTCGTTTGTTTCCTTCATAATATACACGTTAAGAATATCGTAAATATGCAATAAATCGTGATCCAACTTAAACTGCTTGCGTATATGTGCTACTTCTTTTTTATTCATAATTAATTAGACAACTCCTCAATTAAACTGACTTTACAAGTATAAACGATATAAAAAAGCTTCGCCAGAAGGAGATTGAGCTAGCTAACACATAGCTCACATTATAATATTTCGTGATGCAAATCGATCATCTGATTGGCTACAATAATCAAAATTGTTAAATATAATCATACTTTACCTAGTAAGTATGAGATAAACTAGTTAATATACAGAAGGTAATACCAAAACCAAACAGAAAACAAAACAGAAAATTAAGGGGGCAAAAATCGTGCAGGAATTTTCATTTGTAACGAATTATAAAAACAATGAGGTACTTAGAAAAAGTTTCTTTGAGCTCGCTAAGAGTACTTTTGATATAAGCTTTGAGGACTGGTATGAGCAAGGTTTTTGGGGTGAAGGATACATACCTTTTTCATTTGTTGAGGGAGATAAGGTTATAGCAAATGCTTCAGTTAACGTGCTGGAGTTAGTGATTAATGGAGAGAAGAAAAAAGCAATCCAAATTGGAACCGTCATGACTCATCCCGACTATCAAAAAAGAGGGTTGTCTGCATATTTAATGAACAAGGTGATAGAGGAATTTGAGAATCAGGTTGATTTTATGTATCTCTTTGCCAATGAAACCGTGCTGGAGTTTTATCCAAAATTTGGATTTGAAGCTGTAGAAGAGCATATATTCTCAATCAACTTCCCATTGGATTCTACAAAGAACTTTAAAAACATTACGAACCTTACACCAAACCCACATGAGCAGACTGGCATTAGAAAACTAGACGTGAGCCAACCAGAGGACTTACGTTTAATTACTAAATTTGCATCACAAAGATTACCTGTCTCTCAGCGTTTCGGAACAAATAACACCAAGGGTATTCTCATGTATTATTGCCTAAACGTGTTTTGTGATCATATTTATTACCTAGAAAACGAAGACGTCATTGCGATTTTTAGCAAGGAAAATAACCACATGGACATCTTTGATATTATTAGCATTAATGAAATGAATGAAAACACCATTCAACATATTTTAGCTCTAATTGGCGGTAATGATACGGTAAAAGCCACCTTCCATTTCACGCCTGATTATAAGGGTATTGAACTCAAAAGCCAGATTATTAATGATGGTTTGTTTGTAAGAGCAACTGGTGACAACGTGTACCCTGCAAAGGTGAAGCATCCGGTTACGTCGATAGCTTAGAAAATTTTCTTAAAGTCATTAAAAAACCGTCTCTGATAGGGATCAGTAGGTCGATTTTTTGCTCCCTCGTCAAAATTTATAATAAGAAGAGGTGTAATCTTAATTAGCCTCTTCTTTTTGGTTTGTGTTATATATCATTTGTTAAAAAATCTTTTATTTCTTTGATTATAAGTTCGAGGTTTCTGTTATTTTGAAAATGACTTGCATTTTCTAAATGAATAACTTTTTTCAGATTATTAAAAATCTTTTGTGCTCTTGGGATGACATGTTTTGCAGGAAAAAACACATCATTTTCGGCAGCAATTAATAAGGCTGGGGATGTAAAAGCGCTTAGCTCCTCTTTATTTGCAAACTTTGGAAATGTAGTTTCCAATCGGACATAATCATACACATATTTTATCTGCAATAATAAATCATCATTTATTCCTTCATCAAACATCGCTTCACAAGCCTTGTACAAGTTTTTATTAGTGGGGAATAATTTATATACAGCAAGGGGTAAAAGTATTTTTCCAATCATATCCACCATTCTACCTCCTGCAATACCTGATGGTACAAGAAACACTGCTTTTTCAATACGCTCAGGTGCATAGGCGGCTAATCTTATAAGTATTCCTCCCCCATATGAAGGCCCAATAAACTTTGCTTTCTGTAATTGCAGACCATCCATAAAGTCACAAACCCACTCAGCATACTCATCTGTTCTAGGATTAAGACGAATTTCATCACTTTTTCCTGGATGTCCGATAGTATCTGGTGCATAAATTCGGTATTCCTTTGAAAGAGGTTCAAACCATTTAAGGGTTATTGGATTTACTACATTTCCACCGTGAAAGCAAATCAATGGCGGAGCAGCTTCGTTACCTCCAACTAAAATATGTGTTTTCCCAAATCGAGTATTTATATATTGGCTTTCAAATTTTGCGTCTAATGAAGATTGGAGCTTATCATACATAGCAAGTATTTTTTCTTTACCTGCTGGCATTTTATATATTGATTTCATGGGTTCAGCTCCGATCAAATATTCTATTTGCAAGGCTCTCGATAAAGAACTGTGTCACTTCCTCATACTGTTCTTCACCGATTTCTTTTTTGTGTAGCTGTGTAAAAAAAATGGATTTCATCACGGAGGATACAAAACTAGTGTCACAATTAATATCAACGGATTTTAGAATCAATGAGATGTCAGATTCATCATCTGTTAGGTGCTCTTTAACTGTTTCTTCCGGTAGCTTTTGTATGAGAAGATCATAATCTCCGTTTTGCAAGTTTAGCATCCATGGCGTTTTTTGGACTTCTAAAAACATTTTTTTGATTCCATTGATAAAGCCCTGCTTTTTCGACTCCTTTGATGTTTTTAATGCTTCAAGCAATGAATCTTTTATGCGTTTGTCAATACGTACAAGAACATCTAAAAATAAAAGCTCCTTTGATTCATAAAATAAATAAAATGCACCTTTTGAAATACCTGCCATTTGGACAAGCTCGTCCACACTTGTTTTTTTTATTCCGTACTTCCCCCAACATATTTCAGCTATATTTAGGAGCCTATCCTGTATAACCTTCTTTTCATTTTCGCTAAATCGTTTCGCCATATTATCACCTCGGTATTTTATGACTAAAAATTCATTTATAGTCATATAGTATGATAAGGCTTTTAATTTTAAAAATCAATGGATTTATGGAGTGAAATTGAACTGGCTATGCTAATTAAGATCAAAATAAAAGAGTTTATAGATATAAAAAAAACCATGATCACATACAATCATGGGGCAGATAAACATTAAACTAAGGTTTTACAGGGGCTGGCGTTTTCTTAAAGTCATTAAAAAACCATGTCTGATAGCTATCAATAGGTCGATCTTTTTCTCCCTCGATTCCAGGTCCATAATAAGAAGAGGTATATTCATAATCAGCCTCTTCTTTTTGTTCTGTGTGAAAACGAATGATGATTTTAGGATAAGACTGCTGGTCACCCTTAGGATATTTTTTAAAATAAGTATCTTCGATTATAGTTTTCTGAAACTCCTCAGTAAGAACAAGCTCTTTTGTCAATGTGAAAATTTGCTTGTCTTTCTCTCTATCTGCATTGTTATCAATAAAATAGTTAAACTCTATTCGAGTGGGAGCCATTTGAATTTGTAAATCAGTGATTTCTTTATATTGAGACCTTATACTTTGTTTAAAATCGGTTAGTTGTTCTGATGAGATACTCTTGGAGGGTGTACAGCCGATTATAAGGAATAGGAAAATAAATAGGAAGGGAATACCTTTATTCAATGATGCCGACCTCCTGTTAACAATGGATAGCTCTTTGTTTAGAGAGTACTTACTAGTCCCGCCTTAATTAAAATACATTACCCCACCCATCCAATATCCATATTTCATAGCATCAAAGTGAACTCGATAATCAATGCTTCGACGCTGTCCCCAGGTAGAAACAGCAATCCAACGGTTATCGTTCCCATCCCGATAATATTTAGTAATCGTCATCCAATGCCATTCATATTCATAGTCTGACCACTTCTTTGTATTAAGTGTGGCTACAGGTGAGTTAATATTGAGACCAGCTTTTATATAATTAGCTACATTATCTAGAGTGAAGGAAGAAGAGTTTGTAACACCATTTAAAGAAACACCACGGTCACTTGCAAATTTTTCTACACTTGATTTGAAGCTATTTACTGAAATCTCCCCAAATAAACCGGGATTAATATAAGAATATAGTTTATCCATGTGAGAGACAAAATCGGTTTTTGATGATGTATTACCAACATACAAATTTCCATATAGGCTAGAATTCTTAATCTTTGCTAGGTAATTTGTAATATTCGCAGCAGCAACTGGACCACAGCCCCTTTCACGCTTAGTGGAGGTGCTGTACCATCCTTGATCTCCACCATAACTGTAATTGCCAGAGGAGTATTCTACTGGAATGAACATTCCATAATTATTCTCAATAGTTAGTGCCACATTTTCTACTGGAACTGCAGTAGTAGTAAAGGAAGTCGATTCTAGCAGACTTTGAATATGCTCTTCGTTTTGTGGTTTTCGAATACGCGCATAACCCTCAACTAGATCAGCTTTTCTTTGAATTACTTTTTCTGTAACATCTTGATCATCTATGGCTAGATCAAAATATCGATCATTACCATCTGAATCTGAAACTTTTAGAAGATAGTCAAAAGGTGGAATGAAGACAATTTCAACATTATTCCCCTTCATATCATCCTCATTTTTCTGCATCATAGCCCTTATGTTACTAAGTGTCTTCTGAGGTTGAATGTTAATTTCGTAAGTTGCATATCCATCTACGATTGCACCAACAGTAATGTATCCTACTTCTTGATCTTGCTCAATTATAGGCACCATATATGCAAATATATTGTGATCTAGATCGTACAATGGTAAAAAATCTTTAGAAGCTATTAACTTTTTCCCGTAGGTTTGAATATCTGTACTCAGATACCCATCTAAATTATTTTGAACAATCTGTAAAACTTCTTCTTTCTCAAGAAATTTAGCATTATTAAGTGAAAGATCAGTATTAGCAGAAGCAACATTGCCTGTGTAAGGAGCGATAAGAAAAAATGCGATTAATAGCGACATAACCTTTTTTAATAGTAATCCCAATTCACTAGGTTCAAAAACTGATTTCATTAATTAGCCTCCCTTTAGATAAAAATAAAAACACCTATATTAACATCCGCAGCATCTATAACAAAGAGCTTATGGGTAGTGAACTTAGGTGTTTTGTTAATTATATCATTAGTTACTATAATAAGGAATTAGTTTAAATAATAGTATTTCCATACTGGCTCCTAGCTTCTTTTGTGCTGACGAAGACGTGGTTTTTTTGTATTCCGTGATACCTTGACAGGTAAATCAATATTCGAATAGGAAGTAAGCCTAGGTCAATATAGTGGTAAAACGTTTTTGTGCAAACGCTAGCCTGATGAAACTTCTTTTGTGCCTTGGCATAGCTACAAATCGCATCTGGCGACCAACCTTCCTTTTTGATTTACTTTATGGCATAGGTGAGGAAGGCACAGACACGTAAAAGCTTAATTTTCGCACCACAACGACACGATTCTTTTCATACACAGTCTGACCCCGATCGGGGAATACACGTAATGTTCTCTTAAATTAGAACGACGTTGCAACACACTGCCACGCTTAAGTTCTCTTGAAATGGTGGATTTATGGCAACCAATTTCATCTGCAATGGCTTGGAGTGTATGGCCTTGTTTTCGGAGAATTTCAATCCGACCTCGGTCAATTGCACTTAGATGTGTAAAGCTTCTCTTCGTCTTGGTATGATGTGTGTGAGCCATTGGTAATCCCCTTGTCTAGATTGGTTTGCAGACCTAATCTTTACATCGGCATTACCTTGGCTTTTGTTATACCTTCTGGTTGCATTTCATTTTACAATGAACGAATTAGATTAGTTTAGAATCTCATAAAATAACAGCTGCACATTTATACATAATTGATTTATAATTATATAATATCAATTTTATTAAAGCTGAAGGTGGAGTATATGGAAAAGTATAAGGTTTTAGACTTATTTGCTGGAGCCGGAGGATTAAGTCTTGGATTTCACCAAACTGGTAGGTTTGAAACTGTAATGGCTGTAGAAATTAATGAAAATGCGGCTAGAACATATGCTCGAAACCATAGAATAGAAGTTAATACTCAAGATATTAAAAATATTGATTTTAAGAATTATAAAAAATATCCTAAACTTAAAGATGTTTCCTTAATTATTGGAGGTCCCCCATGTCAGGGGTTCTCAAATGCAAACCGACAAAAAAGCGAATTGTTCTCAAATAACAACCTTCTAGTTAAAGAGTTTGTAAGATCAATAAAAGAAATCCAGCCAGTTGCTTTTGTAATGGAAAATGTAAAAGCTATTAGTTCAGATAAACATAAGTTCTTCGTAACTAATGGTGAACTTGAGGATATAGCTTCAATAGGTGTTCAAATTAAAGAAGAAGATATCTTTATTGGCAACACAGATTTCTTTAATGAACAGCTTATAAATTTATTTAATGAAAAAAAAATATTAAGTCCGTTTGCAGATAATAAAATAATTACTAAACTCAAATCCCTTATTAGATACACTAATAAACACAAAGATGTTAAAGACTTTATTGATAAAAACTCCAATTTCTTTAATAGGTATCTTCCAGACTGGAATCAACATTTTAATAATTACGATTACAAAGAACTTAGAGATCTAATCAGAAATTTTAAAATAAGTCTTGAATATAAAAAGAAATACAAAGAATTTAATTCAAATTTAATTGCTCAAGCAAAACAAATTATAGAAATACACAACATAACCTTAATATTCAAAGAAATTATTGAGAAAAAAATAGAGTACTCTACAACATTCATTAAAAAAGATAAGGGGATTTTCATTAAAGGTTTTACCTTTACTGTTATCGATTATTTACTAAAAACTTTTGAATCACTTGGTTATCTATTAGATTATGGTGTATTAAATTCTGCTCAATATGGTGTACCACAAGAAAGAAATCGATACTTTATTATTGGACATCTGAATTCACAACCATCACTTCCTTCATCAATTTTATCTGAAGATGATTTTTTTACTATTGGATACGCTATTGAGGATCTTGAAGAACTCCACCCTAGTTTTAGTGCATCAGATGATACACAAATTAGAAAAAACAAATGGTTAGACCATCCATTAAGTAACTATTTAAACGCAGGTGTTGAGTTTCTTTCAAATCATGTTGTCACACAATCAACAAAAACTGCTCTCAAAAGGTTTAAAAGTCTTACACCTGGTCAAAATTTTCATGATTTAGATGATTCATTAAAATCAACCTATACTGATACTAAAAGAACTCAAAATACAATATATAAAAGATTAGATTATACTGATGTTTGCAATACCGTTGTAAATGTAAGAAAATCAATGTGGATACATCCTAGGAAAAATAGAGCAATTAGTATTAGAGAGGCAGCACGATTGCAATCGTTCCCTGATGACTATATTTTTACTGGAACAAAAGACTCTCAATATCAACAGATAGGTAATGCAGTTCCACCCTTATTGGGTAGAGCAGTAGCTGAACAGTTACTGTATAGCCTTAATGATAAGCCACATAGAACACTAGCAGATTTATTTAATAAAGAAAAAGAAGCAGTTCACTGAATTAATGATATGCTCCCATCATAGTAGACAGTAGAAAAAACAAAAATTCTACTTCTACCATGATGGGAGTTTTTATAGTGTCTAAAAGAAGCAAGATATCATATGAAACTAAAATACAGGTTGTAATACGATGTTTACAGCACAAAACCAATCCAAACTTTGAGGCTAAGCAGCTTAAAATAAGTCCAAATAC
>NZ_JAGGKG010000002.1 GCF_017873435.1 Paenibacillus turicensis
TGCAAAAAACACCTCCAAGTTATATCCATATCTTACGACATGGTTTCATTTTCTTGAAGGTGTTTTAATTTGTCTCACGTTACGGGGTCAGTCCCGTTTCCGCCTAAAGCCCGTTGGGGCTTTTTTGTTTGCAAAAATGAGGAAAGTAGTAGGTTGTGATATGTAGCTGAAAACTACGCACTGAAATGGAATGAGACTTGTCGTTCGTGATGATGTTATCGACTGAGTAAGTATATTTCAAACCACGCACTCACATAGAGTGCGACTGGAGTTATCGGCTATACATGGATGGTACAAAAAAATTTCAATCCACGCACTCACATAGAGTGCGACCTACTAGGATAGTACATTACACCATGTTTGCCATATTTCAATCCACGCACTCACATAGAGTGCGACTGGTAAGTTTGAGAGAGAGTTTACACGATTGGAGATTTCAATCCACGCACTCACATAGAGTGCGACGTTACTACAATTGCCGTTGTGATTGTGGTACAGAATTTCAATCCACGCACTCACATAGAGTGCGACAGTACCACTTTTCAGCCCTTATAGGACAAGGGTTTTCAGGCCCAAAAGTGCGAAGGAGCTTTTAAAGCGTTTTAATTATGTTGAAAAATACTCAAAAAACCTGCAATCCCTTGTGGGACGCGAGGTGCGGAGGACCTGGGGTTTTCATGTGAGCTTGGGGTTCGCACCAAATGCTTTTTAAACATACGAATCTTTAATTTATTTTTCGCTCTTTTTTTATAATGATAGCAATAATTTATAATACTGTGAAGCTACTTTGTTAATATTCTAGGTTGACCCTGACGTTACGTCATACTATATAGTGAGAAAAGTAAGATAGTTTTTGACATAGGGGGTTATGAAATGAATATTAAATGTGTTCGATCAGATAAAATTTACAGTAAAATGATGCAAGCTCCAGCAGACCAAAAGGAAGATATTTATCGATATGAATTAATGGCGCCATTTGAGGAAAAATGGTCTTATTACAACATTCCTTTGAAGGCGAAGCAACCTAATGGTTATGATGTAATTATGGCTAGCAGGATGTTAGGTTTATTAGCACCAGAGCAATTGAATGACGATCAGCAGCAAAATATTGATTTACTTTCAGATGAGCAGCTTTGGCAACAATGCCAGCAAGCAATCCAGCGTTCGATTCAATGCTTTATCGATGCAGGGATTGATTTGCCCGTGCAAAATTATTTATACACGCTTGTGTTAGCTAACCCAGAAAGTCCGTATACGATCATGAATGAGGGGTACAGCGGGGATGGCGGGATACCGGGATATATTTTTGGTTCTCTTTTACCTAACAAATATACACTAGAAAGAATACCTGTAGCGTTAGCGCACGAGTGTAATCATAATATTCGTTTTCAGTTCGAAAAGTGGAGAAATGACATTTCATTAGCTGAAATGATGGTGAACGAAGGATTGGCAGAAAATTTCGCAGTTTCACTTTTTGGTGAAAAGATGGTGGGGCCATGGGTAAGTAAAACAGAGGTGGATGTGCTTCATAAAAAGATTAAGCCTGTCATCAAGCAGGGGCTACATGTAACGGGTTTAGATGGCATAACCTCGTATTTGTATGGAGATGAGATGGCGAAGCTACAAGGGTATGAACCAGTTGGCCTACCTTATTGTGCAGGATATGCTTGTGGTTATCATATGATAAAACACTATTTGAACAAGACAGGAAAAAATATTGTCAAAGCCACTTTAATTCCAGCAGATCAAATTTTAAAAGAGATCGAGGATTTTTGGGATGAATAAACAAAATTTAATGAGCGTCAATGAGGTGGCAAAAGAAACAGGCATCACGATACGTACTTTGCATTATTATGACAAAATCGGCTTGTTATGTCCGTCAATATTATCTGAAGCCAATTATCGCTATTATTCCAAACAGGATTTAGACAAGCTCCAACAGATTTTATTTTATAAAGAAGTTGGTTTTGAGTTAAAAGATATAAAAAGCATGATGGATGCACCTGCATATAGCAAGGAACAGGCATTAAAAAGGCACAAAAATTTATTGCTTCTAAAACGTAAACGATTAGACAATTTAATTGCATTAGTTGAACAAACGTTGAAGGGGGAAGACGTTATGAGCTTTCAGGCATTTAGTGAAGAAGAAATTATGAAGCTACAACAGGAATATTACAAGGAGGCAAAAGAACGCTGGCAACATACACCCGCATTTAAAGAGTATCATGAGAAACATCCTAATGGTGGTAATACTACTGGGTGGAAAACCTTTGATCTAGCGGCTCGAAAAATATTCGGTAATATTTTTACTTATATTGATGAAGCTCCAAGTCATCCTGATGTGCAAGCTGCTATTGATGAGTGGAGAAGTTTTATTACTGAAAATTACTATGATTGCAAAATTGAAATTTTCCGTGGTTTAGGGTTACTTTATGTGGAGGATGAACGCTTTGAAGCAACAATTAATAGCTATGGTGATGATAGACTAGCTCACTTTATTAGTGAGGCAATTGCAATTTATTGTGATGAAAAAGAGAAAATGAAGTAGACTTACAACATTATTTTAGTCCCATTGCTAGTTCGAAAAGTGCTCTTAAAGTCTTGCTGTATAGGACTTTTAAGAGTACTTTTTGGTATGGAATAAAATAGAAAATATGTTAGGTGAAAAGGCTTAGTGATGTGCTACTTACTACGTATTTTTCACTTTGTAAAAAAAATCACAATGTTTTCGATATGAAGTGTGATAAAGTATACCCTAGTTGTATAAAAAATCACAAAGGGGTAGAAAAAGTGAAAAAGTACATCATGGGCACTCTTTTAATTGGTCTAATTATGATTCTTGCAGTTGGATGCAGTAAAGGAGAAACTAGTAAAAAAGAGACAGAGACAGCAGGTAAATTTACAGCCGGTACTTATGAGGGAGTCTCTAAAGGACATGGCGGGGAAATCGTTGCTAAAGTAACGGTAAGCACTGATAAGATCGAGTCGATTGAAATTTCAGCTACTGGTGAAACTGGAACAATCGGGGATGGCGCAATAAACCAGTTGACAGAACAAATCATCGGCACACAAAGCTTGGCGGTTGACGCTGTAGCAGGTGCAAGTGAATCTAGTAATGGTATTCTTGAAGCAGTAACGAAAGCGTTAGAAAAAGCAGGCGCTGATATTACAGCATTAAAGGATCCTGCAAACAAATTAGTAGTTGAGCAAAAGAAACAAGAAGATATGAATGTAGATATCGTAGTTGTAGGTTCAGGCGGAGCAGGTTTATCTGCTGCGATTGAAGCTAAAGAAGCTGGAAAATCAGTTGTGATTTTAGAACAAATGCCGATTATTGGCGGAAATACGAATCGTGCAACAGGTGGACTTAATGCAGCTGAAACTACGATTCAAGCAGATAATGGGATTAAAGATTCAAAGAAAGTATTTTATGAAGATACGTTAAAGGGTGGTAAAGGGAAAAATGATCCAGCCTTGCTACAGACTTTAGTTGATAATGCACCTGATGCAATTTATTGGTTAAATGACATGGGAGCAGGCATTGCTCGTGTATCCTTGTCTGGTGGTGCAACTAATCCGAGAATTCACACACCAGCAGACGGTTCACCGATTGGACCGGTTGTTGTCGAAACTTTATCTAAAAAATTAAAAGAGCTTAAAGTTGATATTATGCTTCAAACTAAAGCAGTGAAGCTCATTACAGAAAATGGGGCTGTAACAGGTGTTGAGGCAGTAGATAAGAACAACAATTCATTTAAGGTAAATGCAAAAGCGGTTATTATGGCTACAGGTGGCTTTGGAGCTAACAGTGAAATGGTAGTAAAATACCGTCCTGAATTAAAGGGCTTCTCTACTACAAACCATTCGGGCGCTACTGGAACAGGTATTGCAATGGCAGAAGAAGCTGGAGCAGATTTGATGCAAATCGGAGAAATCCAAATTCACCCAACTACGGATCCTAAATCAGGTTATTTATTTACAGAAGGTCTACGTGGAGATGGCGCAATTTTAATTAATAAAGAAGCTAAACGTTTTACTAACGAATTGCTTACACGTGACGTTGTATCTCAAAATATTTTGAAACAAAGGGATAAAGTTGCTTATTTGATCACTAACCAAGCAATTGCAGATGATAATGCATCTCTAGCTGGCTACATTAAAGATGGTTACGCTAAAAAAGGTGATGATATTGCTAGTCTAGCAAAAGAATTGGGACTAGATGCAACTACTTTAGAAGCAACAATGAAGACATATAACCAATTTATTAAAGATGGCAAAGATACTGAATTTGAAAGAGTACATTTAACTCATTCTCTTGAACAAGGACCTTTTTATGCAATTGAAGTTACACCTGGTGTTCACCACACGATGGGTGGACTTAAGATTGATACAAAAACTCATGTTCTAAACAAAGAAGGAAAAGTTTTATCAGGACTTTATGCAGCTGGTGAAGTTGTTGGCGGCGTGCATGGAGGAAACCGCATTGGTGGTAATGCAGTAGCTGATATTATCGTTTTCGGACGTATTGCTGGACAAACTGCAGCAGCAGAATTGAAATAAGTTGTAGTAGATAGTAAAAAGGGTAATGCAATGAAAAAAGCTGGAGCAAGGGATTCCTTAGCTCCAGCTTTTTTGTGTTTAGATTTTCTGTTAGAAAGTGATGATTTAATCCAGGCATTCACACAGAGTGCGACAAGATTGGAGGATTAGACTATGCAATGGGCATTAATTTCAATCCACGCACTCACACAGAGTGCGACAGCGCCTCTTATCAGCCCTTACAGGACAAGGGTTTTCAGGCTCAAAAGTGCGAAGGAACTTTTAAAGCGCTTTAATTATAGCAAAAAAATGCTCAAAAAGCCACAAACCCTTGTGGGACAAGAGGTGCGGAGGACCCGGGGTTTTTATGTGAGCTTGGGGTTCGCACCAATTCAATTTATTGGATAACTATTTCACTAATAATCCTATTTTTAATTACAGTATTTATCGTATCAATTTGAGTGGAAAATATAAAACTTCTTTGTGTTTTTGTAGCACCTACTAATAATCAAACTTATGTTCCAAAATTTTCATGATAACGCTCTCTCAACATGCCATCACAATACCGATATATATCTCATACCTATTTCATAGGTCTAAGTAATCACGGGGGGATAATATGAGAAAAAAGAGAGGCTTTCAGAGGGTTGCTATTATTTTATCTGTTTTTGCTTTAATACTTAGTGGATGCATGAATTCAAAGGGGAGTGAGCAAGCAGAAAATAAAAAGAAAGAGAATGAGCAGATTGTGCTTAAAGTCGCTTGGTGGGGCAATGATGGCCGTAAGGAAAGAACACTTAAAGTAATTGATTTGTTCGAAAGCAAGTATCCTAACATAAAAATTGAACCAATCGAAGCTTCTAACAGTGACTACTGGATTTTACTTGCTTCCAAAGCAGCAGATCAGGATTTTCCTGATGTAATCCAAATGGACTACAAATATATTGATGGATACATAAAACGTAAGTTGATTATGCCACTGGATGATTTAGTGAAAGCAGGCAAGCTAAATATTTCAGATATGATTGACAGTTCTGTAGCATCTGCAACTTTTTACGATCACCTATATGGAATTTCTACGGGTGTCAATGCGCAATCGATGATGTACAACCCAGAAATTTTTGACCAGACAGGTGTAGCTGTGCCTCAGCCTAGCTATACGTATGAAGATTTGACTGCAACTGCAAAAGAACTCAAAGATAAAGTGGATAAAGATGATTTTTATCCCATCGGATCAGCGGGTTTAGATTTTGCTTATTACCTGAGACAAAATGGAGCCAACTTATATAATAAGGACGGAAATGCGCTTGGTTATGAGCAAGATGAGCTATTGTCTAAATTTTTCGAAATGGAAAAAATGCTAGTGGATGAAGGGCTGATGGTACCTCCTGATATTATCAACAAAATTTCCTCCGATAAAGATTCACTTATTGCGAATAAGCTTGCAGCTTTTCATAGTATTACAAGTAACAATGTCATTTCCTACAACAAATTTTCAGGCGTAGACATGCAGCTGTTGCCACTACCATCAATGCAAGGTGGTAAGGAGGCAAACTATGTGAAGCCGTCAATGTTTTTCTCAATATCAGCGTATACCGAACACGCAGAAGCGTCTGCCCAATTTATTGATTTCTTCTTTAATAATTTAGATGCCAATGACATTTTGTTAGGAGAACGTGGAGTTCCAGCTTCAGATAAAGTAAGCAAGCATATCCAGCAAAAGTTAGAGGATCGCGATAAAGTGCAATATGAGTATATGGAGTATGTTGAAAAGCACTCTAGTCCAATTGACCCGCCTGCCCCATTAATTTCAACTAATATTAATATTTTGTTCAATACGGTGAGAAACCAAATGTTAGATGGGCAAATTACACCAACGGAAGCAGCACAGAAATTTAGAGACGGTGCAAAAGAAATTTTTGCACAAAACAATGAATAGGGGAGGGAAATAAACAATGAAACTGAAACTAAAATTAACGATCGCAAAAAAACTATATGCAGGTTTCTTGTCTATTCTTCTCCTGCTGATTGTTATTGCTGGGCTTAATTATATTGAACTCAACTCAGCAAATGATATGTATCAGAAGTTATTGAAGGAACGCGCTCAAGTCGTGAGTCAAGTTAAAGATTTGAGTATCGCAATCAAAGAGGAAAACCTAACAATTACAAATTATTTATTAATGAACAAAGAAGAGGATTTAAAGGCATATCGAGAGGCAGTAAAAAAATATAATCAAGTGAGCAAAGAAATTCAGAGCAAAACGACAGATCGTAACGACTGGTTACTATTACAAGGACTCGATCTACTACAAGGAAATTATGTCAGTAATGCCGAAGCGATGATAGAGTTTAAGAAGCAAAATAAAGTGGAAGATTACATGCGTACAGCTCAAAACAATGATCCAATCATTGATAAATTTCTAGAAACAGCAGATCGTTATATAAAGCAGCAGGAAGAGTTACTAGTTAAAGAAACGCAGACGATCTCTAATAATATGGAAACAACTAAGCGGACGAGTATGTTTATATCTATTGGTGCTGTTTTGTTAGGTCTTGTTATTTCATTTTGGATTGCTAGATTGATTTCAAAACCAACGATCCAGATCACAAAAGCTGCGCAGCTTATTGCAAGTGGGGATCTTAGTAGTGAACCTATCCAAATTAAAAATAGGGATGAGCTTGGTGTGTTAGCCACTTCGTTTAATGCCATGTTAGTGACTTTACGCAGTCTTATTGAACAAGTGTCACAAAATGCCATGCAGGTTGCCGCTTCCTCCGAGCAGCTAACCGCTGGCGCAGAGCAAACCACCAAAGCAACGGAGCAGGTTGTCGAAATTATTGAACAGGTATCTGTTGGCGCTGAGAAGCAAATTACAGCAGTACAAGAAAGTGTTACATTTGTAGGAAATTTATCTGTGGAGGCTAATAATATTGCGGATACCGCTTCGCAAGTCGCTGAAAAATCTCTTTTAGCCGCCCAAAATGCAGCAGAGGGTCGTGTTTCAATACAGACAGTAGTAGAGCAAATGGGAAATATTCAAAGCACAGTTGGACAAATTTCTGAAGAAGTGGGTGGCTTAGGGGCTCGATCCGAAGAAATTGGGAAAATCGTAGATGTTATTGCAGGCATTTCAAAGCAAACGAATCTACTAGCGCTAAATGCTGCGATTGAAGCAGCGCGGGCAGGAGAAGCAGGGCGTGGTTTTGCAGTCGTATCCAATGAAGTACGTAGATTAGCGGAGCAGTCTGCGGAATCAAGCAGCCAAATTTATGAGCTCATTCGTTCCATTCAGACAGATACCGAACGTACCATTGAATCGGTACAGACAGGTACAGAAGTCGTGAAGGCAGGAATTGTAGCTGTCACTGAAGCAGGACAAGCCTTTACAGGGATTCAGGATGCAGTAGATGCTGTAAATTATCAAATTCAAACGGTATCTGAAGCTTCTCAGCACATGTCAAATGCTACACAATTGTTAGCAGAATCCCTGCAAGGGGTTGCCGCTGTTGCACAAGAGACATCAACAGGTGCAATTAGTGTCTCCGCCGCGACACAGGAGCAGCTTGCGACGATGGAAGAGATCAATTCTTCTTCACAGGCGCTTGCCGTAATGGCAGAGGATTTGCTTGGATCTGTGAGGGACATTAAGCTTTAGTTAAATAGAATTTACTTCTTTATAACTTATAGCCGAGCCTAAGCTATTATTCGAAATTCTAATCAGTTTTTCGGATGAATAGTTTAGGCTACTTTTTGACTTTAATTCCTACTTGACTAAGTGGAATAATTGGAATATAGTATAAAAAAGTTTGAACGGCTAGATAAGATTTTAGATTAATTACAGAAAAATATATATCAAAAAAAGGGAGGGCTCAACCTATGAGTAAATTAAATAATGACGTTTATCAAGCATTAGCTAATCAATTAATAGAGGTTCGCAGAAATCTACATAGAGAGCCGGAATTAGCAAATGAAGAGTTTAAAACGACGCAAAAAATTAGGGAATGGCTAACCAATGCCAATATTCACATTCTTGATTTACCTTTAAAAACGGGACTTATCGCAGAAATAGGGCAAGGTACTGGGCCAATTGTAGCGATTCGTTGTGATATCGACGCGCTTCCAATAGAGGAGCAGACGGGATTACCTTTTGCCTCAGAAATCGCTGGAAAAATGCATGCGTGTGGACATGATTTTCATACGGCAACGATTTTAGGTGCGGCTTTATTGTTAAAAGAGCGTGAAAGTGAATTAATTGGAAAAGTCAGAGTGTTGTTCCAACCCGCCGAAGAGACAGGACATGGCGCACGAAGTGTTCTAGACTCAGGTGGACTTGCAGATGTAAATGCCATCTTTGGTATTCATAATTCACCATTTTTAAATACTGGTGTTTTTGGAACAAGATCAGGCGCTTTAACTGCGAGTGTAGATCGATTTGAAATTACGGTTACAGGAGTTGGCGCACATGCGGCGACACCAGAGCATGGGGTGGATGCGATTGTTACAGCGGCGCAGATCGTTACTGCACTACAAACCATTGTGAGCCGTCAAAATACTACAACAGAACCTTTGGTGCTAAGCGTAACTCGTATTAATGGTGGTTTTACATGGAATGTGTTACCCGAAAAGGTTGAATTAGAGGGAACGGTGCGAACTTATAATGAGGAGCTTCGTGCGCAAATTCCGATACAAATGACACGCATTATTGAAGGAATTGCAGCAGCAGCAGGAGCGCAGGCACAGCTACATTGGTATCCAGGTCCAGCAGCAACGATAAATGATGGCGAGTGGGCGGATTTTACGAAGGAGATTGCCACACAGTTTGGATATGAGGTGCTTGATATCCCACCACAAATGGGCGGGGAGGACTTCTCGTTTTATTTACAGCATATCCCAGGTGCTTTTGTTAATATTGGAGCTGGTCCAGCGCATGCATTACATCATCCTCGCTTTGATGTGGATGAAGCTGCGATTTTACCAGCCGCTAAATATTTTGCGCTATTAGCAGAGCAGGCGTTAGTGAAACTAAATAAAAATAACAACGGATTTTAAATGGGGGGGAATAGACATGATCGAATTAAAAAATGTGCATAAATCGTTCACTCGACAAGGGAAAACGATTGAGGCTTTGAAGGGAATTAGTTTAAAGGTTGAAAAGGGCGATATATTTGGAGTTATTGGTTATAGCGGGGCTGGCAAAAGCACATTAATTCGATTAGTCAACTATTTAGAAAGACCAACAAAAGGAGAGGTTTGGGTTGACGGTCATAATTTAGGTAATTATAGCGACAAGCAGCTACGCACAGCAAAAAAAAATATTGGTATGATTTTTCAGCATTTTAATTTGCTAGAGTCTAAAAAAGTGTTTGATAATGTAGCGATCCCCCTCGTTCTCCTTAAAAAAAATAAACAAGAAATTTCTAAGCGTGTGACAGAATTACTAGAATTCGTTGGATTAAGCGATAAAGCGGGCAGTTACCCAAGTGAACTATCGGGTGGACAAAAGCAACGTGTTGGTATTGCTAGAGCGCTTGCCTCAAACCCCTCTATTTTATTATGTGATGAAGCAACTTCAGCTTTAGATCCACAAACTACGCATTCTATTTTACAGCTATTAAAAAAAATTAATGCAGAATACAACATTACGGTGATGATCATTACACATGAAATGTCCGTGATCCAAGAGGTTTGCAATAAAGTTGCTGTGATGGAGGAAGGGCGAATTATTGAGCAAGGTAGTGTGTTAGAGGTATTTGGAAGCCCACAACATCAGACTACACAAAACTTTGTAAAAACAGTCATTCAGAACAGCATGACCCCTTCAGTACAAAAATTGATCCATGTCGGGCCTCAAAGCGTACTTTATAAGCTTAGTTTTGTAGGTGGGTCTGCATCACAGCCTATTTTATATGAAATGATTTCAGCATTTAGAATTAGATTTAATCTTCTATTTGCCAATATGACTGAAATCCAAGAGACGATTTTGGGTACAGCGATTATTCAATTTGATGGCGAGCCCGTAGAGATTAATAAGGCTGTGTCTTTCTTAATAAGTCATGGCGTTACAGTAGAGGAGGTGGAATCTGATGTTCTCAACCACAATCACCAGTCAGCAGTTTTTGCAGGCGTTTATTGAAACGGTTCAGATGGTTGGTATCTCGCTGTTTTTTGGCTCCTTGTTAGGGATTCCATTTGGCGTATTGCTTGTCATTACTCGTCCTGGTGGAGTTATAGAAAATAAGGTGATTTACAGCATACTTAATCCGATTATTAATATTGTTCGTTCCTTGCCATTTATTATTTTACTCGTGGCGATCGTTCCGTTTACTAGATTTGTCGTTCACACCTCTATCGGAACAAGCGCAGCGATTATACCGCTAATTATATACATTGCACCTTATATTGGACGCTTAGTTGAAAATTCATTATTAGAGGTCAGCCCAGGAATTGTAGAAGCGGCAGAATCGATGGGCGCGACTCCTTTCCAAGTCATTTGGTACTTTTTATTGCCAGAGGCAGTAGGATCATTAATTTTATCGTTAACGACAGCGACCATTGGACTTATCGGGGCAACCGCAATGGCAGGTACAGTAGGTGGTGGTGGTGTAGGAGACTTGGCGATTGTGTACGGTTACCAACGTTTTGACACGGTTGTAGTTATCGCTACTGTTATTATTTTAATTGTTTTAGTACAAGGCATTCAGTCGTTAGGGAATAAGTTAGCTAGAAAAATTCGTCGTTACTAAAGGCGACAAACACTATATAGACGCTGGATAGATGCTAAACATTATATTAACTAAGTTAACTAAGCTGATCGATGAAACTTGACTGATTTGTATTTTTGAGAGGAGCAGGGGGAAATGGGTGAGTGGAGTAAGCAAGAACGCTTTAAAGCCATATTGTCGGGAGAAAAGGCAGATCGTCCTATTGTCAGTGGTTGGCGCCATTTTATCGATCAAGAGCAGACTGCGGATGATTTAGCTAAAGCTACGATTTCTTTTACGAACCGATATGATTGGGACTTTGTAAAAATAAATCCAAGAGCCACTTACTTGGCAGAGGCTTGGGGAAATCAATACGATTTTGATCATTATGAGACAGTTTTCCCTAGACAAGTAACGACGGTGATTCCAACAGCAGCAAATCTCTGGGAGCTAGAAGTTAAAAAGGCAGAAGAAGCCCCTTCCTTAAAAGAGCATTTAGATGCAGTTAAGCAAATTCGGCAAGGACTTCCAGACACACCACTTATTCAAACGATATTTTCACCGTTGACGGTCTTGCTTTTTATTGTTGGTCGTTCTGCTTATGTGACAAAAACAGTGTTTGGCATTGAGCAGCCGATAACATTAGACTCCTTGTTTAAAGAGCATCGTGCTGCGGCACATCACGCATTGCATGTCATTTCGTTAACGTTAGCAGATTATGTGCAAAAATTACAGCAAGCAGGTTCTGATGGTTTATTTTACGCGGTGACGGGAACGGCTCACCCCAATTTGTTTGATAAAGCAAGCTTTGATGAGTTATCTAGGCCTTATGATTGTATCGTTTTAGAGGCTGCACGTTATGGAAAAAACATCCTTCATACGTGCGGTTCTTATGCACAACCTGAGAAATTTAATGATTATGTCATTGACGGAATCAGTTGGGATACGGTAGCAGAGGGGAACGCAGGGTTAGAAGCAAAGGTGAACGCGACGAAAGTTGGGGGCGTGGATCACGGGTTATTTGCAGTTAATGATATTAATCAGATTAAGCAGCAGGCAAGAGCAGCCTTAGGGATTATGAAGGACAAGCCGTTTATTCTTACTCCTAATTGTGCAATTCCAATAAATGTAACGGATGAAGCGCTGGAGCAATTTAAAAATACTATATTTGAATAGAGACAGAAAGTAGGATGGAAAAGATGGAGAAGACGAATAAAAGAAGCAACTTAAAAAAACTATTAGGCATATTATTGATTGGGATTTTAGCGTTGCTAACCGCTTGTGGGAATGGCGATGGTAGCGGTAAAGAAGCAGGTAACGGGGATAAAAAGAAAATCACAGTTGGTTTTGGTGTAGGTACGTATGAAGAGCAATTCCGCCAATCTATATTGCCAATCCTAGAGAAAAAGGGATACACGGTTGAGATTAAAACCTTTTCGCAAAATATGCAGGTAAACCCAGCGATGAAGGAAGGGGCGATTGATGCAAGCATATTCCAAAGTACTGCCTATATGGAGGCCATTAACAAGGAAATCAATGCAGATATGGTCGGGATTGCTTATGTACCTGGAGCGCCACAAGGTATTTATTCTGAAAATCATACTACGTTAGATGATGTCAAAGATGGGACTACCGTCGCTGTACCTAACGATCCAGTAAATCAAGAGCGCGCGCTTCGTATTTTGGAGGAATTAGGTTGGATCAAAATTAAGGACGGTGCTGGTGTCGCTGATTTTAACATTAACTCCATGGAGCCAGCCAAATATAAAATTGATATCAAAATATTGGACCCAGCTCAAATTTTAGTGTCACTTCAGGACGTAGATTATGGAATTATTAATGGTAATTTTATCGCTAGCTCAGGCAGAAAGATTACAGATGCTTTAAAAATTGAAAACACACCGATGCAGCACAGAATTATCGTATCCGTAAATAAAAAAGATGAAAATACCCAGTGGGCTAAAGATTTAAAAGCGGCTTATGAATCTAAGGAATTTGAGGAATACATTTTAGGCTTAGATAAATATAAAGGCTTCATTATGCCAGAAGCGTGGAAAAATAATTAATTAGGTACAAGCTTATTATGGCTCAATCTTGAAATTGGTTTTTGACGGCTAACCTAAACTAGCGAAGAGACAGAGCGATTCTGAAGATTGTCTCTTAAAATCAGATTCCATCCATAAATAGACTTAAATAAAAAGGAATATGATTTTAACAACAATTGCAAGAACGCTCTGGAGCGTAGCTACCAGACTCCTATCTTGTAAAGTACTAATTTCTAAATCGAGCCCTTATTATAAAGCTATTAAATCAGGGGAGTGGTTATTGTGAGCAAGCAAAGAATTCATTTTATAGGTGGCGGACAGATGGCGGAAGCGATCATTCGCGCAAGCATTGCCAATGGGACGTTAGCTGTGGAGCAAATTAGTGTCGCGGATATTAATGAGGCACGACTTCAATTATTGAACAGTAAATATGGAATTAAAACGGATGGGACGCAACAACAACATTTATCTAACGCAGATTTAATTGTCATTGCGGTACGACCCCAAGATGATTTAATTGCACTTGGACAACTTGTTCAGCAATTTGCCCCATCTAATGCGTCCATCTTATCCATTGTGGCGGGGGTAACACTTGAACAATTAGCTCAATACTTTGGGGCTAATCGTCCGATTATTCGGGTTATTCCAAATACACTCACAGATACAGGATACGGATATAGTGGTGTTACTTTAAATGCACATGCTACACGTGAACAGGTGGAATCCTTTTTACTCGGATTTGGTAAGGTGCAATATATAGATGAAGCGTTGCTAGATACTTTTACAGGGTTTGGTGTAGCAGGGCCGAACTATATTTATTATTTTCTTGAATCCTTTGTTGATGCAGGGGTGCTTGCAGGCTTACCTCGTGAACAAGCTTGGAAGCTAGCACTAGAAAACATGCTTGGTTCAGTAGCAATGCTACAGCAGACAGGACTACATCCAAGACAGTTGCTTGATATTAATAATTCTCCTGGAGGCGTTGGAATGCATGGCTTATACGAATTAAATCATAGTGATTTTGCGGCAGGACTACAAAGAAGTGTACTTGCTGCTGTGAAACGTACTACGGAATTAGGAGTGAAATAACGATGGCAACGATAAAATGGGATCATTTGGTGCATTACGTTAACGATTTGTCTAAATCGATTGAAGTGTTTGGGGAACATGGTCTGGCGGCCTTTAAGGGAGGTTCTCATAAGGATTGGGGAACCTATAACGCTTTGAGTTACTTTGGCTTAACCTATCTCGAATTTTTATGCATTGAAAATGAGGAGTTAGCTAAGGCGAGTGAACATAATATCGTTGTGAGAGATGCGGTAAAGACTTTACCCGAGCATGAGGAGTTAAGCAGAGTTGTGCTTCGTACAGATGATATCGACCAAGTAGCGGCTTCTCTTCATGCGGCAGGGTTATCAATATCTCCAATTCTCGATGGTAAGCGATTAGACAACGAAGGTAGATTAATAGAGTGGCGGATGATGACCATAGATGGCGACTTTGAGGGGTTAGTGTATCCGTTTATTATTCAGTGGAGTGGGACGGATGAAGAAAGATTGGAGAGACTCACTTCATCTGGCGTCATCAAGCCACATCCTGCGGGACAGGTAGAAATTAAACGCGCTGTGTTCCATGTCTCCAATCCTGCTGTTGTGGCTAACCATTGGGCTTCATTGTTTGGACTAGTCGCTACAGAGCTAGACAATAATACCTTTAGTTTGCAAATTGGTGATAAATCCTTTGTGTTTAAGCAAGGAGATGAAAATCAGTTCAAACAGGTTGTATTTGAAAGTGATGCGCCAACACTAAAAGGGAAAAGTATTGTGCTTGGTGAAGGGGAGTATGTTTTTAATTGAGGAAATGAACTAAGAACCCTAAATTGAATATGATAGTGTCGATGTCACTTGACTTGCTTAAAGGATTGAGTCCCTTGAGCAAGTTTTTTTATATTGTTGTTGGCACCCTTTGCTGATCCTATGGATATCCAGAAATAGAAAAATGATTTTTCTTTCGAGAAGACCATACAATGATTTTGGATGTTATAAAACTTACATTTTGGATTATAGTTATAAGATATGAACCATAATCATTAGCTTAAAGTCGCTATAATAAAAAACCAGTGAATTTTCACAATGAGTAAAAATCAAGTGAAATTCACTGGCTTTTCTTCTTCATGTGCCATTTTTTATGATCCGGAATAGTATTCCAAGTCAGTATTTAAGTCTGAAGATAGTGACATACATCTACTATCGATTGCGGATAGGAATACAAATATCCATTTGCACCTTATTGTTATGCTCTCACGCATGATCACGTTCATCGTAATACTCAAAATCACAGCGTTCCTCATCATATTCGAATTGGGAATTAGGAAGCCAATCTTCTAGAATCGTTTTCCAAAGGTCATGAATGGACTCTGTGTACTTTTCACTTTGAACCTGTGGTGTTGTAAATACAGCATATAAACCACCTGGCATTTCCTTTTTAAACATATCACTTTGGATTTTTGCCATATCTTCGTCGTTGTCCACACCAACGCCAAGAAAATAAGTAAACGCTCCTGTTGCTAGGTTCGTATCAAAACAAACGCTATACTCACAATGTTTAGATTTTGTAAAATTATCATGTAGCAGGGTGAGTGGGTTAGCATACTCCATGTTAATCGTATCCCAATAAGCTGGAATATCACTTGTTCGGGTTACATCAGGCATAATATGTTGGCTTATATATCCAACAATGATGAAAGCGTTCATATTAATAATTTGAGGTTGCAGCATATTTCCTCCTAATAAATGTTTTTTGGTTTCCGATAGTATAATTCTCTTCGGTAAAGTTGCTTTAGCATGAATGTGGTACAGGGAAGGGGGATATCCAAAGCATCGTTTAAACGCTTTAGTAAATCCAGCATGAGTTTCAAATCCATACTTCATAGCCACATCCACAATTTTTTTACCTCGACAAAGGTCATACAGAGCAAATTGCAGTTTTCTTCGAGTGACGTAAAACATGACGGACATCCCTGTTAAATTAGTGAACATTCTACTAAAATGATATACTGAAAAATTTGCTGCATTAGCGAGCTCAGTGATCGTTAATTTATCTGTAATCTGTTCATCTATAAGATCAATGGCTCGTTGTATTGCTTTTATTTGTTCCAAATCATCACCTCTGTTTCTCCCGTACGGTTAATTTTATTGTAGGGTTTAAACTTCGATTTATCTTATCCTGTGTTGCTCTATTCAACAGCTTATAAAATGTTTTATGTAAAAATATCATATGCATTAGTTCTTTTTAAAACAAGGCAAAGCGTATCTGCTTCCCCAGTAAATGGACTGCCACAAATATCATCGTATTTTCCATTTATCTGAAAACCAAAAGGAAGTACCTCACGGATAAGGGTATCCAGATCAAATACTGTGTTCCAGATTACATGGTTATGAACCTCATTTTTTGTAACTGTAATGGCTTGACTAGCTTTTATAGAATTATTCTCAAAATAGACTCGGCTTCAAGACAGAGATGTGGCTCTGCACTCCAAAAACCACCGTCTTGGTACATAGACCATAAGGAGGCGTCTTTCTTGCTTTGTTGAGTTTTGTTAGTGAAGACGTCAAAAATAAACTGACCTCCAGGTTTTAAAGCACAGAAAACTTTTGACAGCAAGGTTTGTCGTTCATTAAAAGTAAGTGCCCCATAATCGCAATAAATTAAAGTAATAGCATCAAAGGATTCAGTATCATCAAGCTCCAGATAGTTCTGATAAATATATTTGCTTTGTTGATCCTGCTCTTTTGCATAGGCGATAGAGCGTTTAGAAAAGTCTATTCCAGTTACGTCATATCCCTGAATAGAAAGGCGCTTAGTATATAATCCTGGACCACAACCAAGGTCAAGTATTTTGCTAGATGGGGGGATAATGCTTGTAAGCCAGTTTACTGATTCCTCAATATCACTATGTTTACGACTTGCTGCCTCCCAATGTGGATTGAGGTGAGCTTCAAGCATTTTAGCCGAGATATGATGGTCATCCCAAAAGGGATTTTTGCTTCGTTCCCAAAGTTTAGGTTTTTGAACAAATGAAAATAAAGGATCAAACATTTCTTTTATTCCTTTCTGTGATGAAACCTTTATTGATTAGTTATACAATTACATGTTAATCGTAGACACGCAAAGCTAACTGTAGCAAGATAAAAAATAATTTAGCTTGAACTGTCCTAGGGTTACTTAAAATATCCTAACGTACAAAGGAAAAATACTGCAAAATAGAAATGAAAACTAAACATAAAAAATAGACATAAAAAATAGACATAAAAAAGTAGTTAACCCTCTATGAATTAACTACAAATTACATATTAGTATTAGGCTTTGTATGAAATAGTCCTGCTACACAACACACAACCATTATAACAATAAAAGTAATGGTATTACTCGCCAATAAATTTATTCGCTAATTTATAAACCTGGTTTACCTCTTTTGAGGATAGATCCCATTGCTGTAGCTCCTTTGATACTAACTCTGGGTGTTTTTTACTTATATCTCTTAAAGCATTTCCGACCGACTTACGCATGTACAAACTTTCGTCTTCTCTATGAGCAGACAATAAATCTATGGCTACTTGTGGATTTTCTTTGAAATAGGGACGTCCTGTCCATATTCTTAGTCCCTCGGAAACCGCTCTACGTGTATTCGCAACATCACTGGCAAGCCAGTCCTTTATAACAGGTAATGCTGTCTCATACCCAATGAGTCTACAATAAATATCAAAGGCTTTCGCTAAGATCTCTTGCACTCTCCAGTTCTCATGACGACTAACCTCGTCTTTAAGGAAAGAAAAAGCGGGACTGTATTCAGTAGCCGCATATCCTAACAGATAAACACCAGCCTCTTGAACTTGGTAGTTACTTGACTTATACAGTTCTAGCCCTGTCTTGTAGCAATCTTCTAAAGAATGCGCATGATAAAATTGCTCAGCTTCTTTTTCTATTAGCTTAAAGCTGACCTTTTCCGCCAATAACTCCTCTAAATATAAAATATATTCGTTCATTTTTCCGCCTCCATTTGTACAAGCGACTCTACATTTATTTTAGTCCAGTTTGTTATTTTATTACAGCTAAATAATTAGAAGACTTAACAAAGTCGTAATAAACAATTCTTAGAAAGCAAACTATTAAGAAGGACGAGGGGGTATCTAATAACTTTAAGACACGACCTAGCTACCGATTGAAAAAAAAGGTCTGTTTGATATAATGAGTTAGATTATAAAAAGTTACGGGGTGCTTAAAATATGAAAGCCTATTTAGACTTATTACAGGACGTATTAGATAACGGTGTTGCAAAGGAAGACCGTACAGGCACAGGGACAATATCTGTGTTTGGTAGACAGCTTCGCTTTGATCTTAGCAAAGGATTTCCACTTGTGACGACGAAACGTATTCATTTAAAATCCGTAGTTCATGAATTGCTGTGGTTTTTAAAGGGTGAAACCAATATTGCTTATTTAAAAGAAAACGGTGTGCGTATTTGGGATGAATGGGCAGATGAAAATGGGGATTTAGGTCCAGTGTATGGCTCGCAATGGCGTGCATGGGAAAGTCCTAACGGTACAAAAATTGATCAGATTTCAAAGGTGATTGAAGCGATCAAAACAAATCCAGATTCTCGACGTCATATTGTGAGCGCATGGAACGTAGCAGAGGTCGATAATATGAAGCTACCTCCTTGTCATTTTGTGTTTCAATTTTATGTCGCAGGTGGCAAGCTATCCTGTATGTTAACGATGCGTTCCGTGGATACCTTCTTAGGCTTACCATTTAATATCGCTAGCTATTCACTACTTACACATATGGTTGCACAGCAATGTGGCCTTGAAGTAGGCGAGTTTATTTGGTCTGGCGGGGATGTACACATTTATTCCAATCATATGGAGCAGGTGCATACGCAATTAGCACGGGAACCGTTTGAATTACCGAAACTAGTCATTAAGCGTAAGCCAGATTCTATTTTTGACTATACGTACGATGATTTTGAGTTCGTGGATTATGAGCATCATCCAACAATTAAAGGGATTGTGGCTGTTTAATTAAGGCTCTATTTATAAATCAGTACTTGACAAGGACTGAGGACAGAAGCTACGTTCCAGAGAGTTCTTACGATCGTTGTTAAAATCAGTTCTTATAATGGAAATAAAGTTTATTGTGAGAAACTGATTTTAAAGACGCTCTTCAGAATCTCTCTGTCTCTTCGCTAGTTTGAGGTGGCTGTCAAGCACTGATTTCCAGATTTAACAACCTTAATTAATAGCTGAGGTATTGGAATTTAATTGGAAATATCAGAAAATTTATATATCTTATTTTTTACAAGGAAGGTGATGGGATGAGCTTAACACTCATTTGGGCGATGTCGCAAAATGGTGTGATCGGACGAGATAATGCTTTGCCGTGGCGACTACCTGCGGATTTAAAGTATTTTAAAGCGCAAACGATGGGCAAAAAGATGGTGATGGGTCGTAAAACATGGGAGTCAATGGGGAGCAAGCCGCTTCCAGGACGTGAAAGCCTTGTTCTTACAAACGATACCTCTTATGTTGCTGAGGGTGCAACAGTTTTGCATCACATTGACCAAGTATTAGCTTTAGCTAAAACTGAAGAGATCATGGTGATTGGTGGGGCTGGTTTATTTCAGCATTTAATTCCTTATGCGGACGTTTTGCTTGTGACGCTAATTAAGGAAGATGTACCTGGTGACGTTGTTTTTCCTGAAATCGATTGGAATCAATACAAGCTAGTGCAAGAAATCGCAGGTGTTCGTGACGAAAAAAACAACTATGATTATAGCTTTTTAACTTATCATCGTTTGTCGTAAAAATCGTAATAGTGCAAATTATTATGTTAATTATCCATTAATAACGTTTCCCCCTGATGCTAACATCAAGATACGACTAGCACAACGTTGCTAACTTTTAAATGATGATGCGGATGGGGGAACTAAAAATGTCAACACCAACAGGGTTTATGGAATATAAGCGTATACTTCCAAGTGACCGTAGCCCCTCTGAACGGGTACAGGACTGGGAGCAATTTCATAAATCAATGTCAGATGAAGAACTTAGACAGCAGGGGTCCCGTTGTATGGATTGCGGAACGCCTTATTGTCATATAGGCATAGATATGCACGGGGGAACAGCAGGTTGCCCACTTCACAATTTAATTCCTGAATGGAATAATTTAGTTTATCGTGGACTTTGGCGTGATGCATTGGATCGATTGCACAAAACAAACAACTTTCCAGAGTTTACAGGGAGTGTCTGTCCTGCACCATGTGAAGGCTCATGTACGGTAGGTTTAATCGGACAGCCGGTAACCATTAAAGCGATTGAGCATGCAATTGTAGATAAAGGCTTTGAGGAAGGCTGGATTGTACCCGAAGTTCCGGTGCATCGTACAGGACATAAGGTTGCTGTCGTTGGTTCAGGACCGGCAGGTTTAGCTTGTGCTGCACAGCTTAATAAAGCAGGTCATCACGTTACGGTGTATGAGCGTGCAGATCGTATCGGGGGGTTGCTGACGTACGGGATTCCATCAATGAAGCTAGATAAGGGCGTCGTCCAGCGTCGTGTAGATTTGTTAGCTAGAGAAGGAATTACATTCATAACAAATACGGAAATCGGCAAGGACATTACAGCTCAGCAGTTAACGGAGCAATATGATGCTGTAGTACTCTGTGGGGGCGCGACTAAGCCACGGAAGTTTGAGATAGAAGGCAGTCATTTACAAGGTGTACATTATGCGATGCCTTACTTAAATGGTACAATTAAGAGCTTTTTAGACTCAGGGCTTGAGGATGGGAATTATATCTCAGCGAAGGACAAGGACGTCATCGTTATTGGTGGCGGAGATACTGGCTCAGATTGTGTAGCCACAGCTCTTCGTCATGGTTGTAAAAGTGTAACTCAATTTGGTACGCACGAAAAAGCACCACTAGAGCGAGATCAAACGAATAACCCTTGGCCACAATTTCCTAATGTATACACACTAGATTATGCACATGAAGAGGCAAAGGCGATTTTTGGTGAAGATCCTCGCGAATTCTCGATCATGACAACCCGATTTGTTGGGGACGAAGAGGGAAATTTGAAGGAATTGCATACGGTGCAAATTAAACGTACTGTGGATGAGACAGGTCGCAAAATATATGCGCCAATCCCTGGCACAGAAAAGGTCTTTCCTGCACAAATGGCTCTGATTGCGATCGGATTTGATGGTCCTGAAAGCACCATGATTGATGAGCTTGAATTAGAGCAAGACCGTCGTGGCAATGTAAAAGCACGTTATGGCAAGTATAAAACGAATCAAGATAAAGTATTTTCTGCAGGCGACATGCGTAGAGGGCAAAGCTTGGTCGTATGGGCGATTCATGAAGGTCGTGAGGCAGCGCGCGAGGTAGACAAATTTTTGATGGGTTCATCATTGCTTCCATAATATGATATAATAGTGGTTAGCGGTTAAAGCTGCGCATTGTGCGTAGCTTTTTTTTAGCGAATATATTAGATTTTAAGGGGCGCTATATCAATGAAAACGCTCGTAATTGCCGAAAAACCGGATATGGGCAGAACAATTGCTGCTGTTATTGAGCCAAAGGCGAAAAACAACAGATCCTATTTGGAGGGGGAGCGCTATATCATTACATGGGCCATTGGTCATTTACTAGGATTAGCAGAGCCGGATGCTTATGATGTGAAATATAAGAAATGGAATTTTATGGACTTACCTATTTTACCAGAGCAATTTAAAATTGTACCTAATCCTAAAACAAAGGATCAGCTTCAAATTATTAAGGAAGTAGCCAAGCGCTGTGATGCAGTTGTGAATGCATGTGATGCGGGGCGTGAAGGTCAATACATATTTGCACTCATCCAGCAGCAATTAAAGCTGAATCAGCCTGTGAAAAGATTATGGATTTCAGATTTGACTGCAGAAAGTATTTCTATGGGCTTTGATAAGCTGCATGATAGCTCTGAGTTTGAAAATCTAACTCAAGCAGCTAGAGCAAGAAGTGAAGCAGATTGGCTGATTGGTATGAATGCCTCACGTGCTTTTACGACGAAGCATCGAACATTGCTGTCTGTAGGACGCGTACAGACGCCAGTGCTAGCATTAATTTATGATCGACAAAAGGAAATTGAAAGCTTTGATTCTCTTACATATTATGAGGTGAAAGCTAGCTTTAAGCAGGATGAACGACTTTATAGTGGAATGTGGCAAGGTGACCGTCTAACAGATAAGGATAAGGCTAATGGGATCGCGGACAAGGTCAGAGGGAAAGAGGGACGTATTACGTCCTACGAAGTAAAGGATACGAAGGAATATCCTTATAAGCTATATGATTTAACTTTATTACAGCGAGAGGCTAATGCGAAATACGGTTATTCTGCCAAAAAGACGTTAGACCTTGCCCAAGCCTTATATGAAAAACATAAGGTCATTAGTTATCCACGTACTAACTCCAACTATGTGACAGAACAAAATATTGACGGCATGCACAAGGTGTTCCAGATGCTAAGAGCAACAAGCTATCAGGAGCTTGTAAATGGTGGCAATGCCAAGCTAGTGCATGTCAATAATAAAGCCGTATGTAATCCAACAAAGGTTGAGGATCACCATGCGATATTGCCTACACTTCGTAAGCCAGGTACGTTAAGCAAGGAGGAACAACACATTTATGATCTTGTGGTGAGACGGTTTTTGTCCCATTTTTATCCTCCTGCTACGTATAAACAGCATACCGTTTTAACAGAGGTGGAGAAGGAGACCTTTAAAACGAATGTGAAGGAGCTTCTTTCACTTGGCTGGAAGGTGTGTCAGGTTGCAGAGGACAAAACGGCGAAGCGCAGCAAGAAAAAGGACGAGGACGAAGAAAGCGAAGAGCTTGTGGACAAGCCTTTTTCTGTGGAACTAAATGCACCTGTAAATTGCGTGGAAGCAGAAGCGAAGGAAAAAGCGACGCAACCTCCAAAATCATATACAGAGGGTACATTATTAAAAGCGATGGAAAGTGCAGGCAAGCAGCTTGAAAATGAGGAATTAAGAGATGCGATGAAGGAGGGGGGACTTGGAACCCCTGCGACAAGAGCTGCAACGATTGAACGTTTAAAAAATGTAGGTTACATTATGATGCAAGGCAAGCGGATTACAGTAACCCAAAAGGGACGCACTGCGATTGAGCTTATTCGCCATGCGGGAGTAGAGCTACTAACATCACCTGAAATGACTGGCCAATGGGAACGAAGATTACACCAAATCTCTAAAGGCGAAGCGGCGAGAGAAAAGTTTATGGAAAATGTGAAGCGATTTACAGTGTCCATCATCGAAAAAGTGCGTGTACAACCAAAGGCAGATGCCGCTTTATTTGAATCAAAGGATGAGAAAACGGGAGATAAAGCTAAGAAGGCAGTAAAGAGTGAAAAAGTTGAAAAAGCTGTGAGAACTACAGCTTCAAAAAGTGTAAAAGAAACTACAGATGCGAAAGCAAGCCTGCAACCTCTTGCTGACTGTCCAAGACAGGGATGTGGTGGGCAGTTGATCGAAGGAAAAAAAGGATACGGCTGCTTACATTACAAGCAAGGCTGTAAGTTTGTTATCTGGAAGCAGTTTGAAGGTAAGCAGATTTCAGTTTCGATGCTACAGTCTTTAATCTCTAAAGGTCAAACACAATTGTTAACGTTTAAAGCAGGGACAGGAGATGCAGAGGGAGACTACAAAGCACGAATTGTGCTAAAGGATGTACAGACTGGTGAGCTTGCGGTAGAGCGTGCAGAGGATTAATAGATTAGCAAGTATAACGATATTTTTATAGTATTGTTATACTTGCTTTTTTTAAACAAAAGAGGTGGTTTTTATTGAATACTGTTGTCATTTAGTTGAATATATTTGAAGAAATTTCACCATTAGAGTAGTAACGAATTGCTTTTCCTTTTTCTTGGGCATACTTAATCTCTCTTTTTGTGCTACTTCCAATGTAACCATTCACATCAATCACAAATATTTCATCAGAAATATCGATTTTTCTAAAATGGAGATTTCCAAGTAGTTCGGCTTGTTTATCAGTTATTTCAAACCCTTCACTTTGCTCAAAGAAAGCGAGGCTGATTACAATATTTCCTTGAAGTGTAAGGAATGCATTAGCCTGTTCGAATTGTTCCTTGAACTTTGTAGAGCCACATAAAGTTATTATTTTCATCATCATGTCCTCTTCTAAATTTCGTTAATGTTTTCCTTCCTTATCTAGGACTCCGTACCGCTCAAGCGCCTTCGTTGCAGCCTCAAGCAGCCGCTTTTTGAGATAATCTCCTTCTAGCACCCTTACCCGCTGTCCTAAAAAACGGATTCGGGACAACACAAATTCTTCTTCATTACTTGCATATTGGATTTCAATGGTATAGGTATGCACTTCTTCATCGTAATGCACCTTTTTTTCAAAATAAGAGAAAGCGTATAAAATTCTAGATAGTTCACCATTAAACATAGGATTAATTAAGATTTTTGCTTTAGTTTTATGCTTCTGAATGAACTGTTCTACATGATTCAAAATGCGGTTCAAGTCCTCAACCTCAACTTCCTGCGAGGTTAAATTTACAATTTTGTCCAAGCGTGTGGACATTAATCTACGATTTTTCATATGAAACCATAATAAAAACCATTGTCTTTTTACCATTGAAAATTCAAGCTTATAAGGGATACCGCTAATCTCCTCATGAATTCCCCCACGTTTAATTTCGTAAGATAACTTCATTCCTTGTTGATCCATAATCATTTTTCGTAGCGGGCGGAGAAGAGGATGATAAATCTCCCGTTCCTTACTTTGACCCTTTTGCATGAGATGAGTAGAGAGCTCCATTTGTTTATCGTTAGCTAATATAGTAGTTAATTTCTCTAAAGTAGCGTTATCAAAAGCACTTTTTGCCGCAGGATGAGCTAACATCATTTTTAACCAAGCTCGTTCCTGCGTAGTGACAATAAAAATACCAGATGAGTCTAGACTGTTCATGAGCTGGTAATTAAATACTTTTTCAAATGGATTCATCATTGTTTTTAGTTCCTTCGGTAGATATTGGTGTATATTGGCTCAAAACCAAAATTAGTGGTTGCTAACTTTAGGGGGAAAGCAGCTGCGGTGAAGAGGGTGGCTTTGACCCCTTCGCTATTTTTGCCTCCTCTCAACCACTAATTTCTAAGTTGAGTCCGTATTTCCTTATTGTAGCTCAATTGGGGAAATCGTGCATACGCATTTTAAAGAAATAGCTTTTGTAATACTTTTGCCATGTTCAGGGTTGGGAATTTAATGCAAAATAAGTACATAAGAAATGAGTTGGGAGCGAAAGAACATGGCAATTTTACAATTAAAATCAACTAATCCTGCATTCAGCTTTTTAATAAGAAAAAATCCACAATCAGGGATGCAGGTTCGTGCAGTTCGTAAAGGGCTAGCCTATGGCTGGTACAGTGATGAAGCAACCTACAATGTTTATTTTCGAGATGCGGATAATGAGGTTTCCTTTAAGCAGCACCAGCAAGAGGAATTTGAATATTTAAACGTATCCAGATACAACACGCCGCTATTTCCGCTTAATGCGTTTCATGAGTTTTTCTCTGCACCAACCAAAGCACAACATGAGCAAGATCAAGCAGGCTATACACATACGTTATGTATTAATCTAATTCATATTGAGCTACCTAAATATGTTATATTTTTTGAGCAACATATTACAGATGTTCAGTTCAAAATGGAGCATAAGGCGCATAAAAGCTATTCCTTAACACTAACGTCTCAAACTAGTTTATATGAGCTTCTCCATACTGCCAATGTACTTTGTCTATTTTTAGCAATGTTTGGTAATGAACATTTGGATGTGACGGACAGTATTTTAGATAAATATATTAAAAGTATTGGGATTATCGATGCTCCATTTTATATTCGTAGTTTATTTGTTCGTAATTTCTTAAATGGAAAAAATAGATTCCAAAAATATAAAGCAGTATTGGAGCAAACGAAATGGTACAACATTGATTTTGCTTATGGGGGTACTGCGCAACAACGCCGTAACTTCATTAGAGAACACTTACCTTTTAACAAGTCAATACTTGATGTTGGATGTGGAGAAGGCTTTTATGCGATTCCTTTTGCGGGAAAAATTGAAGACAGCTATTATGCGATTGATATCGACGAAACTTGTATCGAAACCGTAGCCCGTAAGGCAGAAAATAAAAATATAGATAATATAGCAACTTTCAGCTCATTAGATCAGTTTTTAGCGCAATATAACGGAGAGTTATGTGATGTGATTTTGACTGAGGTCATTGAGCATATGACGATGGAGCAAGCGACAGAGCTGATTATTCAATTATGTATTCATGTTAAATTTGAACAATTGATTATCACAACGCCGAATGCGGATTTTAACCCCTATTATGGGCTTACTGAGTTTAGACATGAGGATCACAAGTGGGAAATGGGGCAAGCGCAGTTTAAAGATTGGATACAAGAGTTACTGGGGCAGCTTGGATTCTTTTATGAGTATATTGAGATCGGTGATGCGGTAAATGGAATTCATACAACTCAAGGCGTCATTGTAAAAGGGAAGGAGGAGTAAATAATGCAAATTACATTCAATACACATACAATTATTATGCTTGTTGGACCTACGGAATGTGGAAAAACAACCTTTGCGAAGCAAATTTTAATTCCTCAGCTACAGGCGGGGCTCGCTTTTAATGATCCAACGGACGATACTGTTCAAAGCGCGATACAAGGCACGCTGCAAAGTACAGTGCAAAACACAGTTCAAAGTAATGTGCAATATATCTCGTCGGATGAAATCAGACAGGAGCTATTAGGCTACCAATATGATAAATACGATCAGGTTATGCTGGAGGCGAGCAGTTGTGCGTTTCATATGTTGTTTGAGAAGCTTAAGGCAGTGACTAGCTTTCCGATCAATGCTCAATTTGTAGTTGTAGATACAACTGGACTTGCAGAGGATTTTAGACAAAAGGTGAGTGCCATTGCGAAGCAAAACCATTACAACCTAGAAGTGGTATTGTTTGATTATCGGGATCGTAAGGATTATTATGCATCGGATCGTTCTAAAAAGGTTATTACAGCGCATCTTAACCGCATGCGTAAGGAAGTATTAGGGGCGTTAGCGCGTGAAGGTTATCATCAAATTCACAAGGTTCGTGCTAAAGACTTTATATTAGCCGATCTACCTAATCCAGCCTACACTGTAGAAATAGCTAATATTGAGTTATATCATCAAACCTTTTTGCCTAGTCAATATAACTATATTGTCATTGGGGATGTGCACGAGTGTCTATCATCTTTAATTTCCTTACTTGAACGCTATGGTTATGATGTTAAAGATGGGAAACTTGTGTCAAACGCACAGTTAGATAATACAAGATTAGTGCTTGTCGGGGATTGGATTGATAAAGGGAAAAATACAGCCGCAATCATTAACTTTTTGTACGATAATCAAGCATATTTTTACTTTGTACTTGGGAACCATGAGAACTTTGTATACAAATACTTGCGTGGTGAGCTAAAGGGAATAGATCAGGATTTGCTAAACTCCTACTTTGATTCGACAAAGGTACTGATGGAAGATGCACAGTTACGGGATAAGTTTAATCATTTATGTGAAATTGCGAAGCCGTTTTATACAAGTCAAGGCGGACAGCACGCTTCCTTTTATATTACCCATGCTCCATGTCAGAATAAGTATATTGGTAAGCTAGACAATGTGTCCTTGAAGCACCAGCGCAATTTTAGATTAGATCGAACTGAGTCGATTGAGGAGCAAATTAAATTTGTTGAGCATGAAGCTGTGAGTAATCATCCTTTTCATATTTTTGGTCATGTCGCTGCCAAGCATGCCTTCCGAGTGAAAAATAAAGTGCATGTGGATTCAGGTGCAGTACATGGTAATAAACTAACTGGAGTTGAAATTGCGCATAAGCCATTTTTTAAATCAGTATCCTGTGAAAATGGGGTAATGCAAAATGATGAGCTTCCTATCTTGTTTGCACGCGAAAATACTGGGGTAATGGTTCATGAGTTGGCAGAAGCCGATTTACGTAGATTGTCTTATTGTACACACAACCAAGTTAACTTTATTTCAGGCACGATGTCACCTGCAGATAAAAATGAAGAAACAGGGGAACTTGAATCGTTAGAGCGAGGATTAGATTACTTTAAACATCGTGGCGTGGGAAAGGTAGTGCTCCAACCCAAATATATGGGTTCTCGGTGTAATATTTACTTGAATCGTGAGCTTGAAGCCTGTTATGCAATTAGTCGGAACGGATATAAAATAAAAGGGGTAGACCTCACTTCGATTTATACTTCATTCTTAAATAAATTTGGTAGCTATATGAATGAAAATCAGATTACAGTGATGGTGCTGGATGGTGAACTACTGCCTTGGCGTGTGATGGGTGCAGGCTTAATTGATCGCCAATTTAAAGTGATAGAGCAAGCCTTAGGAGACGAGTTAAGTTTTCTCGCTGAACATGGGTTTGATCATGAGCTTGGTAAGCTTATGAATCAGTTTGAGGCAAGTGGATTTAAGCAAGAGCAGTTTAAAGTGACAAAAGCTGAATTAAACGAAAAATATGGTTCAGCAGTCTATCAAACGTATAAGCATGTTGGTGAAATTATGGAAAGACATGTTCCTGTGACAGATCAACAGGAGGCATTTGAAGTGTATAAGCGGCAGCTTGAAATTTATGCTTCAGATGGTTCTGATGATTCTAATGTAGAAATTAACTATAAACCATTTTCAATCTTAAAGTTTATTTATGAGAATGGAAATGAGTCTATACCAGACTGGGCAACATCTCAAATTTATTCCTTTTTGTCTGAGGATGAATTTCTAGTGCTAGATTTAGAAGACGAAGGTAGTTATTCAGTAGCAAGGGAATACTTCAATACGCTCACGACAACGAAGCAGATGGAAGGCGTGGTCATTAAGCCAGAATATGTAACAGATAACGTTGTACCTTATATGAAGGTGCGAAATGAACAATATTTAAGCATTGTCTATGGTTATGATTATCGTTTCCCACACAAATACAAAAAACTGTTCAAGCAAAAAAATATTCAACGTAAATTAAAGACGTCTTTAAATGAGTATCGGTTAGGAAGGCAAATGCTAGGTGTAAAGTTAGCTGATATTACACCTGAAAATAAGGAGTATACAAATATTGCAGCAAATCTATTATTTGAAGTAGCAGCGGAAAAGGAAATCGATCCAAGGCTGTAGTATTAAAAGTCCTGAAAGTTGAGTAGCTCATCTTATCAGGACTTCTTCATTTAGTGATAATCCATTATTATATTATTTATGCCATTAATGAATCTCTAAATAATCTAAAAATGCGTCCCATGTACCATCATCTGCTGTTACGATCAACTCAACGACCTGATTCCCAGTGCCTGAGCTTACATTATTTATCGTATACACAGCAGGGTAACTATCTCCGTAGTAGAAGGTTCCCTTGTGCACGCCTCCAATTCTAAGATCAACCCGTGCCATATTGGAGTTGTTGGATGCCCCTCGGAGTGAAAAATTGTTCGTTCCACTAGTGAAATTATGAGTAAATCTTACAGAGTCATTATTAGCGTATAAGGCTACACCATTAAACGGAGAAGTAATATTCCCAGTATATTGGCCACTCTTAGTCATATTCTCTGCTTCAACCCTAACTACAGTGCCACCAGGATTTCCAGGGTTACCTGGGTTATCATCTGGCGCAACCGCTCTGCCCGTGGTAGGAGAGATCATACCGCTACAAAGTCCTTTGTTTTGCAAGTTTTGCGCGATTTGAGGAATGGCTTGAATGGTTGCGTTAAATTGTTCGTGTAATAAAATAACGTCACCATTGTTAAGTCGGTTAGCCGCAGCTACGATTTGTGCTGTGGAAGCGCCATTCCAATCCATAGAATCGACATTCCACAGTACTTCCTTCAGGCCATTTTGAGCTATAATATTTTTTACATTGTTATTTGTAGCGCCATAAGGTGGACGGAACAACTTAGGTGTCACGCCTGCGGAAGATTGAATCGTTTGTTGTGTACGTGTAATTTCAGAGGTGATTTGAGAGTTGTTTAATTTGGTCAGATCAGGATGTGTAAAGGAGTGATTGCCAATCCACATTCCAGCATCCTTTTGCTCCTTCACTAAACCAGGGTTATTTTGTGCATTTTGTCCAACGTTAAACAAAGTTGCTCGTAAGCCAGCTTGATTTAATGCAGTAAGTAACCTTCGAGTATGTTGTGGACTTGGGCCATCGTCAAAGGTTAGACCAACATATCCGTTTGTACATTTAAAGTCAGCTGCTTCAGCTTTTGGAGCTGGTGGAATAATGAACATAGAGCTAAGTAATGTAACGATTAAAGCACCTTTAAAAAGTTTACCTTTCAGCATCATAAAACCTCCCAATCATTTCTAATCTATTTTTTATCAAATCAATTTTGGAAGCAGCTCAGCCCCTTTCTATTAAAATAGAGCGCTTTCATAAAATGTTAGTAAGAAATATATGGAAGTCATTTCTATTATAGATAATATAAAAAATGTTATCAACTGGAATTATTACAAATATATCCTCTTTTTTTACTAAGCTTATTAAGTCTGTTCATAAAAGGTTTTGATTTCCTGCCATTCTTGAATTAAATCTTGCCGAAGTGATCTTGGCTCCAGCACCTCACAGCTAGATCCAAAGCTTCTTAACCAAGGCTTAATCTCAGTAATGCCATTCACCATAATTTCATAAATAAAACCCTCTTCATTTTCTTCCACAATTTCTCCCCATTGTCCTTGAAGAAGAACACGTTCCTTTACAAAATTAATTGGCGCACCAGTAGGAGTGTAAAAGAAGGCGCGCACCTTGACGGTTTTACCTGTATCGATAAGCCAACTATATTTCAAAGCGTCCTCTAATGACTGTAGCTTGTCTTCAAAATGCTTTTGTTCTGCCACATGTCCTTCTGTAATGCCAGTCATGCCTTCCATTCGAAATTTTCGAATGCCATCTCGATTGCTGCCAATCAAATACCATCTACCATACTGGTGATCATAAACGATTTTTAAAGGTAATGTTGTTTGTAAACTACCTGAAGAAGCTTTCTGAAATTGCGGATTACTATTTTGTGACGTGTAGCTAACTTCCTTTTTGGGTGAAAAATAAGTAAATGTAATATAACGATGAGAAGCAATCGCAGCTAGTAACGAAAATAAATGAGCTTCATCTAAAATTCTAGAGTAATAATGATATTTATATAAAAAGAGTTCATGCTGTTGATCAAACAAAGAGAGTTGCTTTTTTAAGCCATCACGCAATAAGTACCCTGGAACGGCGGGAACCTGCGTATTGGACATCACATCAATATAATCATATAAATCTAGTAGCTCCTCACTAGTAAGCGCTGTAACCAGCTCATTATTTAGCTTGTAACGAAAAGGGCGTTGTGTGCCAAGCTTCGCAATAACCCCAACGCTTTCTAAATATTTAAGGTCAGAACGAACCGTTTTTTCATCAGGCAAAGTGGAATCCTCTGTAGTCACACTTGTCGATAATTCTAATATTTCCATAACGGTACGTGGCCCCTCATTTAATGCTGCTAATATAAGAGACAAACGTACAATCTCACTTTGTTTAACTGACTTTGCCCTAAATAGTAGTAATAGCAAGGGATCGTGGGCATCGTAATAATTGTAGGCGATCGCTGAGTCAAAGCTTTGTTCTGATTTATTAGTTTCAGGCTGATAGCTAGTTTCAATCATATCCTTTAATCTACGTAACGTTTTATCTAAAGTATGTACAGAGATACCTAGTCTTTTCGCGTATTCAGTTCGGTTAAATGAGCCACTTGTTAATACGAGCATACGGAGCAATTGGATTTCCTTATCAAAGCTTTCTTTCGCCATATGTCTAACCTCGTTTCTGTGCTGTATATTTTTCTATTTTACCAGAAATGTTATAAAATTTGGATGTTGTAATACTTTTGCCATGTTCATGTGTGGGAATTTCCCTCATGATAGACTTATAAATGATTTTTTGTTGCTATAAGGATGTATTTAAGGAGGTTGTGAAAATGAAGGAGCAAATTTTACATAAGCTACAACAAATTGAGCAAGAAGAGCAGGTTCAAATTATATACGCATGTGAGTCAGGGAGTCGGGCATGGGGGTTCGAATCCCAAAATAGCGATTATGATGTGCGATTTATATATGTACGTCCTCTTGACGATTATTTAACAATTTTTGAGCAAAGAGATGTGATTGAGCGCCCCTTACATGATGAGCTGGATGTAAACGGTTGGGATATACGGAAGGCATTACAGCTATTACGCAAATCAAATCCGCCATTACTAGAATGGCTTCATTCACCTATTCAATATTTAAATCAGGAGCATCTGACAATTCCCCTGTACAATTTGGTATCTGATTTATTTTCAGCAAAATCAAGTATTTTTCATTATTTGCATATGGCAAAGGGAAACTATAGAGAGTATTTAAAAGGGGAGCAAGTTAAGCTTAAAAAATATTTTTATGTGCTGCGACCTATTTTGGCATGTGGATGGATTGAAAAGTATGATACGATTCCGCCTGTCCAATTTCAAACCCTTGTTGATGAGTTAATACCACAGGAGCATGAAATTTTTAATAGCGTTCAAGCTTTATTAGAGCAAAAGAAAAGTGGCGATGAGCTTGACCATGGTAAGCAAATTCCTGCCTTAAACTTATATTTAGAGGAGCGTATCAATTATTTCGAGCAGCTGGCCACGAGCATGAGCTCACAAGGCAACTCAGAAGCACAAACTAATTACTTAAAAGAGAAAAATGATTCTACTAAACGTCTAGATGAAGTGTTTAAAGCGATTGTCTACAATCAATAAAAATAAATTATAGAAATCGTAGAAGAAAATGAGCATGTCCATGATCACACATAAGTGTAATGAAAAGAGGGGTTAAATGAAATATTTAACGAAGGAATGGTATATGCAAAGTCAGCAAATGGGGTTACACACAGGTAAAAAGGTTCACAAAAAAGTGGGGCAATTTAGCGAAGCGTTATTTTTACACCTTTATAAGGAGAAAGAGAAGCGTTTTATTGAGGATCAGCTCGAATTTTACAATTATGACCCGAGAAGATACTTAACGGATACTATTCCTGTAGAGGTGTGGCTTGAAGGGAAAGAGAAAACCCAAAATATCGATGAAATCATTGCTAAGATGAGCTTAGAGGAGCGGACTAGATTTGAACAGCAGGTTGCTGAATTTGATGCAAGGCCTCCTTTTGATGAAATAGAATGGAAGGAGAAGTTCCAAGAAAGCCTTCAGTGGAATTGCGAACATTATCGTGTTAAACTTCCTGCGCCTATTTTACATAAGATTGCGGATATTAGGGTTTTTGCTCTAGGTTATTGCACGAAAGAGGTTTTAAAGCTATTAAGTAAGTATAGTGAACAAAGCGAAAAAAATACGAATGATGTCTTAGAGCAGTTTCGGAAGGCACAAAGTCAAGAAGTAATACCGGAAGAGCTTCATAAGAAATTTAATTTTCACGATTGTCTTGTAAAAGAATTGAAGTTTGAAACTAATCCTGTAGATACTAATGCTAATGACGCTAACATTCAGACTGAATCTAATCCTGATCTAATCCTCTACTTAGATACAAGTGGGGGCTTTACGCTAAATAACAAAATTACTTTTGTTGAGTCGAAAATAATTTTGCAACAAGAGCAAATTGTAAATCATGCATGGCTATACAGTGAATTGTACTGCGTGGATGGTGGTTATGAGGTTCATGTGCTGTTTGAAGGGATGAGTATGGCAGAGCTGATTTTACGTTGTCGTGATATTATTATAGAGCAAGAATAAAAAATAAAAGAGATTAAAAGAATAGGATAAAATCATATCTTGTTCAGAAATAATATTTTCCGTGTAAAAAAAAGTAAAAAAATAATGAAATAGAGTACCTATTTTTCCATATATATGATATTCTTATGGTGAAATAGGTTATTTTTCCCTTTATGAAAAAGTTTTCCTGCTAGTATCGTAATTTCTTTTCCTAATTTAATAGAAAGGAGTGAGAGTTTAGGTATAATTTGGGAACACAATCTTTTCATAATTTTAAACATTAAACATTATATTCTAAAACTCAATATGTTAAATCTCTTAATTTAAAATGGAGGAATGGATATGCTAGCTAAGCTTAAAAAATATGGGATGTTAGCTCTTGTTGCTGCGTTGTTAACGACTGTTGGTTTAACAGGCTGGACGGCTCCAGTATCTGCGGCGAATGCGAATCAAGTTGTGTATGAGATGGGGGCAGGGTGGAATTTAGGAAATTCCTTAGAAGCATCTGTAAATGGTACCCCTAGTGAAACGGCTTGGAACAACCCAACAATCACGAAGGACTTAATTAAAAAGGTGAAGGCTTCAGGCTTTAAAACAATCCGGATTCCTGTATCTTATCTAAGTAAAATTGGAAGCGCTCCCAATTATACAATTGATAGTGCTTGGCTTGATCGTATTAGAACGGTAGTTGATTATGCTCATAGTGAAGGCTTATATGTCATCATTAATATTCATGGAGATGGCTTCAATTCTGTGCAAGGGAGCTGGCTACTCGTAAATGGCTGGAACCAAAATGAAATTAAAGCGAAGTTTGAAAAGGTATGGCAACAAATTGCAAATAAATTTAAAGGCTATAGTGAACGCCTTATTTTTGAATCGATGAATGAAGTATTTGATGGTCAATATGGTAATCCGAATCCATCATATTACGCTAACCTCAACGCGTATAATCAGATTTTTGTAGATACAGTAAGAAAAACAGGTGGAAATAACGGTTCAAGATGGTTGCTTGTCCCTGGTTGGAATACGAATATTGACTTTACCGCTGGTAACTATGGTTTTGTGGTGCCAAGTGATAACTTTAGATCCACGAGTATTCCTAGTAATGAAAAAAGAATTATGATTTCTGCACACTACTACTCTCCATGGGATTTTGCGGGTGAAGAAAATGGAAACATTACACAATGGGGTGCAACAGCTACCAACCCTGCCAAAAAATCAAACTGGGGACAAGAGGACTACTTAAACTCCCAGTTTAAAATGATGTATGATAAATTTGGTGTCCAAGGTTATCCTGTCGTGATCGGTGAATTTGGCTCTGTAGATAAAACCTCACATGATTCAAACAATAATAAGTACAGAGAAGCGTATGCCAAAGCAGTCACCGCAACAGCTAAAAAATATAAATTTGTTCCAGTGTATTGGGATAACGGATTTAATGGCCAATATGGCTTTGCCTTGTTTAATCGCTACAATAATACAGTGACACAGCAAGGCATTATTAATGCAATTATGCAGGGAATTCAGTGAAATAAAATTGAACCCAAGTTTATTATGCTATAAACGTTCCTCAATCTGAGGGGCGTTTTTTTGTTAGTGCTCTTCCATGAGAGCGCTTTTTTACTTTTTCATACTTTTCACAAGGTTTACGAAAAATATGGCTTGGACTATAATCATTAAGTCTAGATTTTCAAAAATACAGGCAAAATAGGCTTAAAGTGAAAAGAGGTGCTTCAGGATGGCAGCTATCGAGGTCCAGGATTTACGGAAAACATTTAAGGTTCAAAAAAATAGAGAAGGCTTAAAGGGTGCTTTTCAAGATTTATTTAAGCGACAATATCGTGAAGTACCTGCAGTGAAGGATATTACCTTCCAAATCCCTGAAGGGGAAATCTGTGGATATATCGGTGAAAATGGGGCGGGCAAATCAACAACAATTAAAATGCTGACGGGGATTTTAGTACCGACATCAGGCTTTTTAAAGGTTGGCGGATACGTTCCTTTTCAAGAACGAGAAAAGTTTGTTCAGCATATCGGTGTTGTGTTTGGACAACGTAGTCAGTTATGGTGGGATATCGGTGTCATCGAGTCGTTTGAGCTATTACGCAAAGTATATCGTGTGCCACAGGCAGCGTACAAGAAGCGCTTGGATGAACTGGTGGAGCGATTACAGTTACAAGATTTGCTTCATCGTCCTGTACGTAAATTAAGTTTAGGGCAACGGATGCGCTGTGAGCTTGTAGCGGCTTTACTTCATAATCCATCAATCGTCTTTTTGGACGAACCAACGATTGGACTTGATATCGTCGTGAAATCTGAAATTCGTGAATTTCTGAAGGATATGAATCGAGAGCATGGCACAACCATATTGCTAACAACACATGATCTACAAGATATCGAAGCACTTTGCTCGCGTGTCATTATGCTGGATGATGGTCAAATCATTTATGATGGTGGCTTGGATGAATTAAAGGCCCGTTGGGGAACCGGGCGTGAGGTTATTTTCCAATTTGGTACTGGGACAAAAATTGACCGTTTGAAATCATGGACGACTGGACTAGACGTGACATGGTCTGCTGAAAATGAACTTGGAGCAAAGGTATTTATTCCACTTGAAATTAACGTGTCAGAGGTGTTAAGCCGTGTTGTCGGACAAGCTGACATTACAGATATTAAAATTATTGAGACAAATACGGATGAAATTGTGCGAAGTATTTATAGCTCAGGTTCGGCTGAGAAGCCAGAGACCAAGTCATCTGAACAACATGAGGAGTTAGCTGCACATGTTTAAAGAAAGTCAAATGAGCGCTTATGTTGATTTTATAAGAATTCGGTTTTTGACCATGCTTGCTTACCGTGTTAATTATTATACAGGGATTTTAATTTATACGCTGAATATTGGGGTTTATTATTTCACATGGAAAGCGATTTATGGTGGTGGAGGAGAGCTAGGGGGCTTTAGCGCATCACAAATGACGACCTATATTGCCGTTTCATGGATGGCAAGAGCATTTTACTTTAACAATTTAGATCGTGAGATTTCAAATGATATTCGTGATGGGAGCATTGCGATCCAGTTTATTCGTCCTTACAATTATTTGCTTGTTAAAATGATGCAAGGCTTTGGCGAAGGGCTATTTCGTTTCTTGTTGTTTATGATTCCTGGTATGCTGATCGCGATTTTATTATTTCCAGTGACATTGCCCACCTCATGGGTTGCGTGGATAGGTTTTTTGGTGATGTTGTTTTTTAGCTTTTTAATTAATTCTCAAATTAATATGATTACAGGTCTTATGTCATTTTTTGTGGAAAATAATGAAGGATTTATGCGTATGAAACGGGTTGTGGTGGATTTGTTTTCTGGATTAATCATTCCAATTAGCTTGTTTCCAGAATGGTTGTCTAAGCTACTCTCATTTTTGCCCTTTCAAGCGATCACATACCTTCCAGGCTCTGTATTTACGGGTCGGATTGAAGGCGTGGGTATATGGAACGTGTTAGGTATTCAAGTTGTGTGGTTTATCGTTCTATTGCTACCTATGGTGTTGTTGTACCACGCTTCAAGACGACGTGTATTTGTGCAAGGAGGTTAAAAAATAGTGTATTATTTAGGCCTAATCAATGAATATCTTAAAAATTATATGAAATCTCGTTTAACATACCGTGCTGATTTTTGGGTTGAGGTCATTTCAGATTTGATGTTCCAGGTGACGAATTTGATTTTTATTTTTGTCATCTTTATGCATACAAATAGCTTAGGTGGCTGGAGTCAAAATGAGGTTATCTTTGTATATGGGTTTTTTATGCTTCCTTATGGTGTGTTTAGCTGCTTTGTGAACTTATGGGGCTTTAGTGAGCGTTACATTGTAAAAGGGGAAATGGACCGAATCATGACAAGACCAGCCCACAATTTATTTCAAATCTTTCTTGAAAATGTAGACCCTCCTGCATTAATGGGCTCGATTGTTGGTATTGTCATTATGATCGTTAGTGGCGCACAGCTTGATCTCGTGTGGCCTTGGTGGAGCATTCCAGCAATTATTATTCTTACGTTAAGTGCTGTAGCCATTTACACAGGGATTTATACGATTTTGACATCGATTTCTTTTTACTCTGATGCCCCAACGGGGATTTTACCCCTTATGTATAACATTCAAGGTTATGGGCGTTATCCAGTTACGATTTACAATCGAGCGATTCAAGTGTTATTAACATGGATTATCCCATTTGCATTTGTAGGGGTCTACCCTGCCTCTTTATTTTTGCAAAAGGAAGGGTTGTCCCAGATGGCATTCCTAACCCCGGTCGTAGGAATTGTCTTTTTTACGATTGGGATCATTGCTTGGAATCAAGGTGTGAAGCGGTACCGCGGAGCAGGTTCATAAAACACGTTAATAAGGTGAGCAGGACATTTCGTCCGCTCACCTTTTTTATCTTGTAAATCAAGGCTAGTGAAAATGAATTATGAAGTCGCCGTCATCATCTTGTTTTTCTTCCAATTTCCAAATACGTAATATAAGGTATTCATAATTGCAGCAAACAAGAAGGACGTTGGGAAGCTCCACCAAATCGCATCAAATCCATAATGACTACTTAAATATTCGGCAAATGGATTACGAATAAATAGTAGGGAGAAGGTGGTGATTAACAATGGAATCATCACGACACCAGACGAGCGGACAACCCCTGCAACGATGTTGAAGATACCAAATAAAATAAACGACCACAAAGTAATCATGTTAATATGTGCCGCAAGCTCAATCGCTTTCCCTTCAGCAGGGAGGAAAATAGATAATACAGGGCGATTGAAAAATAAAATTAAGGCAGAAGCAAAACCAGTGAACAGGATATTGAAGATGACGCCTGTGATTGTAATTTTATGAATCCGATCCCATCGACCAGCTCCGATATTTTGAGCAGCCATTGACGTGATTGCTCCACCAATTGCCATTGCAGGCATCTGAACGTAACCAGATAATTGATTAGATATGCCAAATGCAGCCGTAGCTTCTGAGCCATAGGAATTTACGATATGAATTAAAAGTAAGTTACTTAATGACACAACGACCATTTGTAATCCCATCGGTACACCCTTGTTGACTAACGTACGGATAATTTTCCAATTGATTCGTAATAGATGTAGTTCGGTTTTTTGAATACGTAAAAAGTATTCTTTACGATATAAATAAATAATTAACAGTGTTAACGAAGTGCATTGTGCAATAAAGGTCGCGACTGATGAACCAGCAATGCCCATTTCAGGGAATGGTCCAATTCCTTTAATAAGTAATGGGTTAAGAATAATATCGATAATTGCTGAAATAAGCATGAAGTAAAATGGGGTTTTAGAGTCGCCTGAACCTCTAAGCACAGCCATAACTAGGTTATATCCAAACATAAAGGGAATTCCCGCAAATAAGATACGAGTATATGAAATCGCCATTTCCTGTGCGTCTAATGGAGTATTCATTAGCTCCAAAATAGTTGGCGTGAATAACAATCCGATTACACCAATGATTAACGACAGGCCAATAAAAAACACAACGCTTGTACCTACAACCTTTTTCGCCTCATCGATTTTTTTGGCGCCTAAATTTTGTCCAATTAAAATAACTGCTGCCATGGAGGTTCCAAATACAGCACTAAGCAAGAACATCATAATAATCCCTGCATTGGACGTTGCTGCGAGTGCGGTTTCGCCTAACAATTTCCCAACCCAGATCGAGTTGATGGAGTTATTCAGTGCTTGAAGAATGTTCCCAAATAGTAACGGTAAAGAAAAGTAAAATAACGTTTTGGCAATTGGACCTTCTGTTAATGTAGGTTTGCTACCTTGTTGTTTTATTTGATTACTCATGTGTACCACCTTTTGATATGTAAATTGTGAAAAAGAACTGCCAAGAAGGCTTGGCAGTCATTAAGGAAATCAACTAAGAAAATTAATTTTGTTGTGTTTTTGCAAAAGATGTATTGTGGAATATGATGTCGGGAACTTCTTGAAGTGAGTTTACAGTATACATTGTGCCACGAGTTGGAGGTTGCAATTCAATGACATTATATGCCCATTCATCAGGCAAATTAATATAAATTGTGTTTAATCCTGCCGTTAACGCAGGCATAATATCTGTACGTAAGCTGTTGCCAATCATCCAAGTATGATTGCGATTAAAGTGTCTCGATGACAAAATTCCTTCTAATGCTTCGATATTTTTATGCTTTCGGATATAAATCCGATCTTGAAAAAATTGAGCCAACTTCATTTGCTCGATTTTCCGGCTTTGAATGACAGCTTCCCCACCAGTGTACAAAAAAAGCTCATGCCCCTGATTTTGCAACGAGGTAAGCGTATCTACCATCCCAGGGTAAGCTTCAACGGGTTGCTCATACACACTCATGCCAAGCAACATTAACTCATCCTCATATTGTGGCACTATAGGCTGATTTAATTCCTTACAAAAATAATGATAAGTTTCAATTAATGAATTTGGAAAATGAATGCTGGTAAAACCAACAATGTGCACGCCAGCTACATCAATCTCAATTTGCTTAGAACGCACCTCTGCTTTAGTTAACCGGGAAGCTGGGAGCCACGTAATCATTTTTTCAGAAAATTGCTCCAAAATCATTTCAAAATAACGATTGCAATATACAAGTGTATCATCTAAGTCAAATAAAATTTGTTGTGCGTATTTCAAAAAGCTCACTCCTTGCTACAAACGAATATATGATTCTAAGAAGATAGGTAATTCTGCTACACCATCTGGGCGAATGCTAAATTTCTCGTCATCTTGCCCAAGAAGGTGGGTACGTAATAGCCCTGCTACACGCAAAATAAGTAGCTGATGTAATAATTCATCTCTGGTGATTCCAAGTGCTGTAACAATTTCATGCATTGATTTAGGTCCAAGTGCGACATAACGTAATAAACGAAGATATTCCGCTTTAGATATCGCTCTTGTTAAACGAAGCAATGAAATTGGAGGCTCATCCTCATCACACTGAGGTAAATCGATCGGATACTGGATAAACAATAAATTTTCATAAAAATAATAAGTATTAAGTGGTCTAAGATGAATAGTGGGGAGCAGGATAACCTTATCAATATGTTGCTCTGGTTCAAGCACAAGTCCACCTGAAGCATACTCAATTAACATATCCATATCCATTTTATTAGCTAATATTAATTTTTCAGCGGCATCTTCCATTAGTAGGGGGACATATTGATCCTCTACTGTAGTGAAGTAGCTTTCGTACCATACACGTAGTAATGGGGTATATTTTTCCTTAATACGTATCATATCCTCTATTTTAACATGAGGAACAAGCGAGGAGATACAATCAGCGAGCTCAGTCGCCTCTTGCATATTAAGAAAATCAAGAAACTCAGGGATCCCTGCTTCAGCTTCGCGTGTAATTGCTAATGCGTATAGATGATCGTAATCTGTAAATGGAAGTAATTTAGCCGCTTCAAAGTCAGCATGATGCTCAGAACTTATCATTTGATGTGCATCTTCAATCCACTGAGAACCAACATCTAAATTATTAACCCATTTTTGTGTTGTATATATTAAAAAGCTGCTAATCAATTCATAAACAGGCGATACATCAATCTTTAATTGATAGGTCATGAGTTTAGCACTCCTTCACTTGATTACTTAGCATACCATTTTATTATCTCTTGTTAGGTGTCGCCTTGTCCACTATAATGTGTATAGGAATGTATAACTGTACCAATTCAGCGAAAAGTCGTCACAGTTTGTTGACGATTTTCTTTGTTTTGTAACGATGCAAGAGGGAGTATTTTGAACATGTCTGCAATAGATCGACCAAGCTCTACCTTTTTTACACCTTTTAAAATTTTAATTATAGTCATTATTATGTCTGGACTAAGTCAAGGCATGTTACTTCCATTACTATCAATTATGATGGAAAAGCAGGGAGTTCCTGCATCAGTAAATGGGCTACACGCAGCAGCATTATACGTAGGTTCCTTTGCAATGTCTATTATAGCAGAACGAATACTAGGAATAACTGGCTTCAAAAAGCTGATGGCGGGTGGTTTAGTTTTTGTTATATTTGCGATGCCTCTCTTTTTATGGGTGACAGATATGCGATGGTGGATATTGCTACGTATTTTAGTTGGAATTGGCGACAGTGCGATTCATTTTGCCTCACAGCTATGGATGTTAATTATAACACCTGCGGAGCAGCGTGGAAGAAATATTTCATTATATGGTATGTCGTATGGACTTGGCTTTAGCATTGGGCCTTTAGGGATTCGGCTAATGTTTTTAGGTGACTGGGTTCCCTTTGTGGTTGTTATTTTGTTGTTTTTACTTTCGTTTCTTATTGTAATGAGGTTTATGCCAGAGGTTTACCCAGAAAAAGTAAAACAAGGAGACCATGAATTTAAGCCCAAACGTAGCTATTTACAAATATATAAGCTTGCTTGGTTTGCGTTATTACCTTCATTATTATACGGTTATATGGAGGCCGCAATGAACAGCAATTTTCCTATTTACGGACTTCGGATCGGATTTACTTCAAATGAAATTGCAACCTTGCTTCCTTTCTTCGGTTTAGGTGGTTTGATTCTTCAGCTCCCTCTGGGATATTTAAGCGATCGATATGGTCGGAAGCCGATTTTGATGTTGGCTGGTTTTGGCGGAGGTATTTTATTCCTCATTGTTCCGTTTGTTGGTAATCATCTTATAGCTACCTTATTGTTGTTTGTAGGTGCAGGTGGTCTTGTTGGTTCCTTTTTCTCGCTTGGCTTAGCTTATGCCGCTGATATTTTACCTAAGCATATGCTGCCAATTGCTAACGTAATTGCTTCGTTTCATTTTAGTATAGGTAGTATTATTGGGCCAAATGTAAGTGGTTATGTGATGCAGGCTGGAAATGCAGGACTGTTATTTGTATTTTTAGGAATTAGTTATTTGATTTTTACATTTTCAGGTGTTCTCTTCAAGCAAAAGCAACAACAAACAACGTAAATTATACGTTAAATGTTAAAATGGTGTAATCGTTTTTAATCACTTTTTAGGTATAATCAATGGGATGAGCCTACGTATTTGACTTCATGATAGGAAAGCTGGAGCTGGAGAGGCGAAAAGGAGATAATACGGAAATGATAAAAGTAACTCATTTGAAGCAATCTGTTTATGATGAACATGAGCAAAATAAAAAAACGATCCTCAATAATATTACAACACAATTTGAGCAAGGTGAATTTGTAGGACTTATCGGAGCGAGTGGGAGTGGGAAAAGTACATTTTTGCGCTCCATTGCCTTACAGCTTAAATGGGATGCTGGAGATTTAGAGTGGGATGGTAAAAAAGTAATTTCTGGTGGGGGAAAAGCCTCCCGAAAATATCGCTCCCAAGCAGCATACCTAGAGCAAAATCCTTCATTAAATAAAGATAAAACTGCGTTAAAAAATGTACTTATCGGACAAGCAGGACAAACATCTTGGCTAAGAAGATTAACAGGTATGATTCGTTCTGATGATTATATGGGTGCAATGGATGAGCTTGAGAAATTTGGCTTGCTAGATAAAGCTCATCTTAAGGCTGGTGTTCTAAGTGGTGGGGAGCTACAACGTGTAGCCATTTGCAGGGCACTTGTCCATGGTGCTACATTTATGGCAGCGGATGAACCCGTACTAGGACTTGATCCAAAAACGGCTGAAAAGGTTATACTTACATTAAAGAAGCTATGTGAGGAGCAAAATAAAATTATTGTAACTGCATTACCTATAGATTTAGCACAGCGGTATTGTCACCGCGTGATTGGCATTGCAGATGGTACAATTACATTTGATGTGGCAGGTCGTAGACTAACTGCAGAGGAGAAGAGGTCGGTTCACTTGTTATGAGAAATAAAAAAAGAACAAAAAAAGGGATCAATCTGATGTGGCTCAGCTTCGTCCTCATCTTGCTTAGTGGCTGTAGCATCATAACAGACCCTAAGCTGTTGATGCGTGAGCCTTCATTATCTTCAGATAAATCTACTTTGCTGAGTGTTATTAACAATGAGATCAGAAGTGAGATGAAGGGCGCCACGATTGTCAGGCCGCGTAACTCCAATGATGTAAGCTCGATTCGGGTTGCGGATCTTAATCAGGATGGGGTTAAGGAAGCGATTGTTTTTTATGAAACACCTGAGGAGGTTGTACGTCTCCATGGTTTAATATTAAGTAATGTTAATGATCAATGGAAAGTACAAACGAAGTTTGACATTGAGGGGCAAATTCTTGAATCTTTTGAACTTCGGGATATGACTGGCAATGGTCATATTAATATTATCGTGGGATACTCTGGTGAAAATAATGAGGCGCAAAAGGGATTAACGGTATATTCGTATACAGGTAGCAAGGTGGAAACGCTAGTCTCACTGCCTTACAATTATTATATGATTGATGATCTCAATCACGATGGCAAAGCGGATTTAACGATTGTAACACTACGTAAGCAGCAATATGCGATTATTACTACGTATCAATATAACAACAATTTATTTCAAGAGTTAGACCATATTCAACTCGATGATCATATTCAAGAATACTACAACATTGTTCATGGTAATGTAACACCTAAAACGCGTGGTATTATTCTTGACGCAGCATTAGGAGCCAAAGACGCATATTCACATATTATTATTATGCGTGATGGGAAGCTCGTTGATTTGGTTAACCAGGATTATACGTACAAAGCAGTTCCTATTTTAAGTGGTGATGTTAACGATGATGGGATTTTAGAAATAGGAAGACCGGAAAGGCCAAAAGGTTGGGAGTACATTTCATACGATGAAATACCTTGGTTGTACTCTTATTACCAGTGGGATGATGAAAAAGGATTAAAGTTTGTGATGCAGCAATATATGGATTCTGCAGGTCGTTTTTATTTTAATTTCCCTACTGAATGGTATGGGAATGTTACAATTGATACAAAAAACTCAGACAAAAATCGTTATATTCGTTTTATACGAATTGACAATAGTGAAACATTAGCTGAAATTCGATTTTTCTCGCGCTCAGAATGGGAGCAAAACAAGGATGAATGGGAGCTACTAGATAGTGATAAAGATAAAATGATCGGTTTTCGCAGCCATACTGACTTAAAATTCGATAAAAGCGAAAAAGAAATAAAGCGTTAAAAAAATGGGAGAAAGAGGGCGATATACTTGAGCAAAGTATTAATATTAGAAGATGAAGAGTCAATTCGTAGTTTTATTGTCATCAATTTAAAGCGAAACGGCTTCGAAGTATTAGAAGCAGGGGATGGGCATGATGCTTTGAATCAATTACAACGTGTACCTGACATTGATATTGCATTACTTGATGTAATGGTTCCAGGCATCGATGGTTTTGAAGTATGTCGACGCATACGTGAAACCAACGAACGTTTAGGTATTATATTTTTAACTGCGAAAGTACAGGAGCAAGATAAGGTTTACGCATTGTCTGTAGGTGCAGATGATCACATCAGTAAGCCGTTTAGCCCGACAGAATTAATTGCTCGTATTCAATCCTTGCTACGTAGAGTAAATGTATATCGTGAAAGTAATGCGAAAGTATCGTTTAGCTCTGGACCGTTCACATTAGATTTGATATCTAAACAATTTAAAAAAAATGGACAGCCTGTAGAGCTAACCCCAACAGAATTTTCGCTTATTCAGTTTTTCCTAGAAAAAGAAAATACACCACTCAGTCGCGATCTATTACTAGATCATGTGTGGGGGAAAGAATATATGGGCGATCCTAAAATTGTAGATGTAAATATCCGCCGCTTGCGTCAAAAAATTGAGGACAACCCATCTGAACCCGCCTTCCTGCAAACTGTATGGGGACATGGCTATAAATGGAAGGGCGAAGATCAATGATCAAAAAGGGGATTGGTCGGCAAATTGTTCTCCACTATGTCATCGTTGTATTTGTGACCTTGTTTTTAGTGGGAGGCATTTTTACCGTATCCATTCGAGCTTATTATTACGATACTATTTATGATCATATCTCCAATCCTTCTTCAAGATTAGCGAATGATTATGAAAATTACTTTAAAGCTTATGCTGAAAATGATCCTAATTATTTTACTGAAATGTTGCGCTTTCTTGCTATTCCTAATACAGAGCTAACTGTACTTAATCGTAAAGGCGAAGTGAGAGCAAGCAGTACTCAGTTTCAAAGTGACAAGCCAATTCAAACAAGTGATGTGACTGGTGCTTTATCAGGTAATCTTGGGAGCAAGTGGATTGGTAGACAATCGGGTACTGGAGAGCTAGTAATGGCAGTTTCAACACCACTAAGGCTAAAGGGTGAAGATCGTTATATCATTAGATATGTTACCTCCTTGGAACTCGTTAATAAGCGCTTATTGAATTTAACCTTTATTTCTATTGGAATTTGTGGTGCAGTGTTAGCTTTGGTTACATTGTTTAGTGTTGGTTTAGCGAACTCCATTGTAAAGCCAATTAATAATATTAGGGCTGTCTCTGCTGAAATGGCGAGAGGAAAATTTGATACGAGAATTAAAGGCGATTATAAGTATGAATTAGGAGAGCTAGCCACAACATTAAATTATATGGCTGAAGAGATTGTCCGTAGTAATCAAATTAAAGATGATTTTATTTCATCAATCTCGCATGAGCTTCGTACACCTCTAACTGGGATTAAAGGCTGGAGTGAAACCTTAACCTCTGGTGGCTTTGATCCCGAGGAAACGAAAATAGGAATGGGGATCATTGCAAAGGAAACCGATCGTCTCATTGGCCTAGTTGAAGAAATATTAGATTTCTCAAAGCTACAGCAAAATGAAATGAAGCTAGTAGTCGGTGAAGTCAATATGAAAGAGCTCTTGCAGGAAACGATGCTAAATGTATGGGCAAAAGCTGAGAAAAAACAAATCCAGCTTAAGCTGGATAATCAGTCTGAGAAGCCCGTGCTTGCTATTGGTGACGGTAATCGCTTAAAGCAGGTATTTCTAAACATCGTAGATAATGCTGTGAAATTTTCCAATGAAAACAGCTGGATCGATATCGTCATGAGCATTCAAAATGAAAATCAAGTGTTAGTTGAGGTTAGAGATAGTGGACTTGGTATTAGTGAAGAACATCTAAAGAAGGTAAAGGACCGCTTTTTCCAAGTAAATCACCAAGGTGGTGGTACTGGACTTGGTCTTGCGATTACACAACAAATTATTGATTTGCATCATGGGACAATGAACATTGCGAGTGAACTAGGTGTTGGTACGACAGTTTCTGTAACATTACCTCTGTTAGAGGGTGAAAGTGAGTCAGAACGTTTGTTAGCAGAGCAAAATAATTCAACAGAACAACAAGAACTGGATGAGAGAAAGGACTCTTAATCCAGTTCTTTTTTTAATTGTTAGTTACTATGATGATAATCCTCCTGCACGAAGACGAGCTGTTTGGTCGTATACATCCTGAAGGATTCGGGAAGGCTGTGGACGTAAAACCATTTTAGGGGATACCAGTTCGTTAGGACCAATCACTGTAATATCATTGGGATTCCCAGTTATAATTGTACCATCCTTAATGACAGCACCTTCACCGATGATGGCGTGCTCAATGGTGACATGTTTTCCAATTGTAACATTTGGCATAATTACACTTTCATTAATTATTGAGTTTCGTCCAACCTGTGTACCTCCAAAGATCACAGAACGTTGCACCTGACCATCCATATAACACCGATGGTGAATCATCGAATGATCCATTGTATTTAAGGGAAGCTTGAGTCTGTTAAACTCACCATAATCATGTTCCTTTGTAAACATAGGCCATTGCTCATTATGGAGATGCCATGGAAGTGATTCATCCAGCAAATCCATATGGGCTTCCCATAGGCTGTTAATTGTGCCTACATCACGCCAGTATCCATTAAATTCATAAGCATGGAGTGGCGCATCACTTGCAAGCATTTTAGGGATAATGTCTTTACCAAAATCATGACTTGAAAATACATCTTCAGCATCTAGCAACAAATGACTTTTTAAAAATTGCCAATCAAATAAATAAATACCCATCGAAGCCAAATTACTTTTGGGAAGCTGAGGTTTTTCTGTAAACTCCGTAATTCTGGCGCTACTGTCTGTAGACATAATACCAAAACGATGTGCTTCCTCCCACGGCACAAGCATAACGGAAATCGTAGCTGAAGCATTGTGACTAAGGTGAAACTCTAACATAGCTTGATAGTCCATATGGTAAATATGGTCGCCTGATAAAATGAGTACTTGTTCGGGTTCATGTTGATCAATATAAGCGATGTTTTTGAAAATGGCATCTGCCGTACCTGCGTACTCTTTTCCCTTAGTTTTATAGGAGGGGAGTAATGTAATGCCATTGTTATCACACCGTGGGAGCTTCCACGCGCTCCCTTCACCGATATGATGATGTAGAGATTCGGCTTCGTATTGGGTAAGTACGCCTATCGTATCGATACCTGAGTTCACGCAATTACTGAGAGGAAAATCAATAATCCGATAATGCCCACCAAAGGGGACCGCTGGTTTAGCTTGTTTTGAAGTGAGTGGTGATAAGCGTCTACCTTCTCCTCCAGCTAGCAACATGGCGATGCAATTTTTTTTACTCATGCTTGATTCCTCCCGTATGTTTATCATGTGTGCTCCATACATAAACTTAGATATAAATACCGTTGAAATTAAAAATATGGAAATTCTCAGAAAATATTACATATACTTTTTCAATCCTGTAATTTCTATACGTTTAACCTTTATTCCATCGCTGCGTGCAGGTGAAGCAGACATTATTTTAAAATAGGTGATCTTATGTCAAATAAAGATAAAGCCAAAATCATATCAGCAAGCGACATCAAGTTGTTCCATCAAGGCACGTTATACCTTTGCTACCGTAGCTTCGGCGCTCATTTTAGTATTGAAAATGGCGAGTCTGGTGTCAGGTTTACAGTATGGGCTCCACATGCAAAGCAGGTAGGTCTTGCCGCAGACTTTAATCATTGGTCCGGGGATAACGATGTATTATATAAGATACCCGATTCAGGAATTTGGAGTCGCTTTTTTCCTGGGATCACCGAAGGTATTTTTTACAAATACGATATCATTGGTGCGGAAGGCAAGCGGAGCCTCAAAGCAGATCCATTTGCTTTTTATGCAGAGGTAAGACCTGCAACAGCATCGATTGTTTATGAGCTTGCAGGTTATCGTTGGCAGGATCAGGCTTGGCGTAGAAAGGCGCGCATTCCTTACCAAAAACCACTTCATGTATATGAATTACATGCTGGAACATGGAGGCAGACAAGTGCAGGGGAACTATACAGCTATAGACAATTAGCAAAGGAGCTTATTCCTTATATTAAAAAGATGGGTTATACCCATATTGAGCTAATGCCGTTAACAGAGCATCCCTACGATGGATCTTGGGGTTATCAAACAACCGGTTATTTTGCACCAACAAGTCGATATGGTACACCTAAGGATTTAATGTATTTTGTGGATCAATGTCACAATCATGATATAGGTGTTATTTTGGATTGGGTTCCAAGTCATTTTACGAAGGATGAACATGGTCTTAGACAGTTTGATGGTACTGCTTTGTATGAATATAGTGATCCATTAAAGGCAGAAAAGCCCGGCTGGGGTACGTTGAGCTTTGATTTTAGTAAGCCAGAGGTAGTCTCCTTTTTAATTTCTAATGCGCTCTATTGGCTTAATTATTATCATTTTGATGGTTTACGCGTTGACGCAGTTACTAGTATGCTACGGCTTGATTTTGAGAAGAAAAGTGACGAATTTGAGCCGAATGAAGATGGGGAATTGGAAAATAAAGAAGCGATCGCTTTTTTGCAAAAATTAAATGAAGCTGTGCGCTCACATTGTCCTCATGCCATGATGATTGCTGAGGAATCAAGTGCTTGGGAAGGAGTAACCGCTCCTGTAGCCCAAGGTGGTCTGGGCTTTCACTATAAATGGAATATGGGATGGATGAACGATACGCTCAAGTATATAGAAACCCCTTTTGAAGAAAGAGCATTACAGCACCAGCTCCTAACTTTTCCTATTTGCTACGCCTATTCTGCTAATTATATATTACCTTTTTCACATGATGAGGTGGTACATGGCAAAAAATCATTACTGAACAAAATGCCTGGGGAATATGAACAAAAATTTGCTGGACTGCGTGTATTGCTTGGCTATTTAATGACGTTTCCTGGTAAAAAATTGTTATTTATGGGTGCGGAATTTGGCCAATTTATTGAGTGGAGAGAGGATGGCGAGCTTGACTGGTTTTTGCAGGAGCAATATGAAATGCATAACAAAATGGCTCTGTATAACCAAGCCCTTAATCAATTTTATTTAGCGGAGCGTGCATTGTGGGAAGTAGATCATAGCTTTGATGGTTACCAGTGGATTAATCCCCATGATGATACACAAAGTGTTATTTGTTATATGCGTAAAGGGAAAAAGGAAAAGGATAAAGTATTAATTGTTATTAATTTTCTACCAGTTGAGCGATTAAATTATCGAGTAGGTGTCACCATGCAAGGCCAATATGAGCTTGTTTTTAACAGTGATGATGTAAATTTTGGTGGAAAAGGCAACACTATAAATACCCAGCTAAAATCAGAGCTCGTCGCTTGGCATGAGCAAAAGCAAAGCATCGTGATGGATATTCCTGCGCTAAGTATTACGATTTGGAAAAGAAACACTGAAAAGTCGAGGAGGGGCAAAGGGTGAAAATTTTATTTGCGGCAGCAGAGGCTACACCATTTATAAAAACAGGGGGGCTGGCGGATGTCATTGGCGCCTTACCTAAGGTGTTATGTGAGAAGGGACATAATGTAAAAGTGATCATGCCTAAATACGCAAAAATACCAGCTCAATATAAAGCTCAAATGAGACATATTGGTCATACCGAGGTTAGTTTAGGATGGAGAAAACAATATGCAGGGATAGAGACTTTAGAGCTAGAGGGCGTGTCCTTTTATTTTATAGATAATGAATATTATTTTGGTCGCGATGAAGTGTATAGTTATCATGATGATGGAGAGCGTTTCTCATTTCTAAATAAAGCAATTTTAGAGGTTTTGCCCTTGATAGAATTTTATCCTGATGTATTGCATTGCCATGATTGGCATACAGCGATGGTCCCTTTACTGCTCCAAGAGCAATATCAAGGTCGGGAGAGCTATGCGGGCATTGCCACTGTGTTTACGATTCACAATTTATTATATCAAGGCATATATCCTCCTGAGATGCTAGGTGATGTCCTTGGCTTACCAGCACATTATATCCATCCAGAACGAATTGAATTTCAAGGAAATATTAGCTTTATGAAGGCAGGACTTAAGTATGCGGATCATGTTACCACCGTCAGTCCTACCTATGCCAATGAGATTAAAACTGCCTTTTACGGTTATGGTCTAGAAGGCGTATTACAATCCATCGATGACAGATTAACAGGGATTGTAAATGGAATTGATACCGCTCTGTATGATCCAAACCATGATGAGCTTATTGCAGTAAAGTATCAAAGAAGCCTTCAAAAACGGTCCCAAAATAAGACGAAATTTCAGCAAGAGGTTGGTTTGTATGTACAACCGGATGTCCCACTTATAGGTATGGTCACAAGACTTGTAGAGCCAAAGGGACTTGATTTAGTTACACGTGTATTGGATGAATGGCTAATACAGGATGGTGTTCAATTTGTAATACTTGGAACGGGAGATCCTCACTATGAGCGATGGTTTAGTGATGCTGCCCATCGTTTTCCAGGACAAATAGCCGCCATTATGCGGTTTGACGAAGGTTTATCCCATAGAGTATATGCTAGCAGTGATCTCTTTCTGATGCCGTCTAGATTTGAGCCTTGTGGGATTAGCCAATTGCTTGCATTACGTTATGGTAGCATTCCTGTTGTACGGGAAACAGGGGGATTAAACGATACTGTTCATAGCTATCAGGAGTATGAAGATCGTGGAAATGGATTCACATTTAAAAATTATAATGCTCACGATATGTTGTACACGTTACGGCGAGGGGTCAGCATGTATCGACATAACAAAGAAAAGTGGAACCTTCTTGTTCAGCGTGCATTAAGTGAAGATCATAGCTGGTCTAAGTCAGCGCAAGCGTATATTGATGTCTACAATGCTTCTATTCAACATCACCAGGTTCAAAATAAATAAAGCTGTAGAGAATGCTTTTTCTCTACAGCTTACGATATAAAATACGGTAACCATACGGTTCTAATGTTACATTTAGCTGATTTGGTTCACTGTGAAGCAGATCTTCACTAAGTGCATCACGCCAGTCATTAGTGAGCATAGGATGACTTAATGTAACCGTCTGGTCGGTATTATTGATCCAAACTGTAAAATGAAAGGTTTGATCAATCCGTTCATAGATAATACAAGGATCTCCCATCTCAGCTTTTAAAAAGGAAAAACGTCCATGCCTTAAAGCATCATGCTTTTTACGAAGTTTAATCATTAATTTATAAAAATCATAAAGCTCATGATCCTGTTGATCTGAACCCCAGATCATGCCCTTGCGGCAGTCCGGATCGCTTTCTCCTGTTAAGCCAATCTCATCTCCGTAAAAAATACAAGGTGTTCCAATGTAAGTAAACAAAAAGACTACACATAACTTCAGCTTACGCTTATCACCACCTACACTTGTTAATAAACGTGGTGTGTCGTGGCTACAGAGCATATTGAAAATAACCTCATTGGTTTGTTGCGGATAGCGCATAATTAAACCGCCCATTTCACAAGCAAATCGATATCCATCCATTCCGCCATTAAAAAATTGTAGTACTTTATTTGCAAAGGGATAATTCATCACAGAATCAAATTGATCGCCAAGCAGCCAATTTAACGAATCACTCCACACCTCACCAATAATGTAAGCCTCAGAATTAGCCTCCTTCACCACATGCCTAAAGTGTCGCCAAAAATGATGGTCTACCTCATTGGCAACATCCAGTCTCCACCCATCAATTTGCGCCTCTTTAATCCAGTATTGTGCAATATCTAATAAGTATTGCCGTACCTCTTCATTGGCTGTATTAAATTTAGGCATATAACCAAAAAATCCAAACGTATCATACGTTGGACGTCCGTCCTTAATTTGGGCTGGATATTCACGTATATGAAACCAATCCTTGTATTTCGATTGTTCCCCATACTTTAATACATCCTGAAAGGGAGGGAATTTTTCACTACAATGATTAAATACCGCGTCTAAAATAACTGCAATGTTACGGTCATGGCATGCTTTTACAAGTACTTTAAGTAATTCATTATTGCCAAAATGGGGGTCAACCTGCCTATAATCGATCGTATCGTATTTATGATTGGAATCAGACAAAAATAGTGGGGTAAAGTAGATCGCGTTGATTCCTAGGTCAACCAAATAATCTAAATGATCGATTACCCCCTGCAAATCTCCTCCCATAAAATTATGTCTATCAGGTATAGAATTCCAGCTTACGACATTCGCTGGATCATTCGAGGGATCTCCATTTGCAAAGCGATCAGGCATAATTTGATAAAAAATTGCTTTTTTTGCCCACTCAGGAACTTTAAATACATCAATTTCATGAATATATGAAAATTCAAAACATTGCTCTGGAGGATTCGGAGTTTCATGCTGGATGCCCGTATCCAATAAAAAGAGAGTCTCAGAACCAGCGCTCAAACTAAAGTAGTAGGACAACCGCTTATATTTTGGTGTAACAGCGGTTTCCCAATAATCAAACATGACATCATGTGCGATTTTTTCCAGGGGAATTTCAGTAAAGGTTCCAGCCCAATCATATTTATCTCCACTTAACACATTTACTTTTTCAACATCTAGATGCTTTGTTCTAACTCGTAAATGAATCGTATTTTCATTGTAGGCATAGGCCCACTTGTCTCGTGGAACATGATAAAAGGCTTCAAGCAACATAGGATCACCTCAAAAATTAAGTTAAATATTACAAAATGGAAACAATTTCATCTGCAATTGGTTACAAAAATGTGATATATTAAAACAGGCAAAACAAAAGGAGGACATCATGTTAAAACCTAAACTTTTAATTAAAAGTCTGAAGCCAATTGTTGCCTCAGTCACAGTGAGCTTGTTGCTACAAAGTGCACCTGTATATGCAGATACTGTACATACAACGGTAGAAGGAGATACTTATTATTTGCTATCGCAAAAGTATAATGTGAATGTGGACAAATTGATGAATACCAATCCCACAATTGAAGCAAACAATATTTACGCAGGGCTCTCTATCACGATTCCAGATGGTAAAGTAACACAATCTTCGAATAAGGATATTGAAATTTTAAATTCAAACACAGGCACACCTGAGCCATCCTTAAATGTTTTTGCAAACGAGAAGGTAGTTGAGGCTTGGGGTAAAACATTCAATTATTCAAGCACCATTGATATGAGAGCAACAGCATATTCTGCTGCAGCAAGTGAAAATGGCAAGTGGGGTGCTGTTGACTACTTTGGTAGCCCGTTAAAGCTAGGAACTATCGCAGTGGATCCTAAGGTGATTCCGATGGGAACTAAGGTACTAGTGACTGGCCATAGTCATCCTGGTTTACCTAAAAAGGCGTTTGTTGCTACAGCGACAGATCAAGGAAGCGCAATTAAAGGTAATCGCATCGACATTTTTATTCCGGGTAGTCAGGCAAGTGTAAGCACATTTGGATTTCAAGATGTTAAGCTTTATATTTTAGACTAATTCAGCAAACAGTTTCCTATTCAGTTAGGAAGCTGTTTTTTTATTACTGCTTTTGAGGTGTGCAATAGCTCTGGTAAGGTAACAAATTTATAACCACGTTTTTTAATCGCTTGCACAATTTCAGGTATTGCCTGTACTGTACCATCTAAAGTAGAGCTAGTTCCACCACCTGCATGTTGTAGCACAATCGCACCTGGGGAAATTCCCTTCATTATATTCTTCTTTACCTGTTGCTTATTCAGGCCTTTCCAATCTAATGAATCCACGTTCCAATTTACGACGCAATAACCATTTTTTTGAGCCCACTTCAATTGAGCTTCATTAATCTCACCATAAGGAGGACGGATCAGCTTAGGACGGTAACCAATAATATCTTCAATGATCTTTTCCGTTTTTTTTATTTCAACTTCGAATTGTTTGGCTGTGCGCCGTTTAAACTGAGGGTGTGTATAAGAATGGTTACCGATAATATGACCTTCTGCATGAATTCTACGAACTAAATCAGGATGTTTTTGAGCACGATGACCTACGATAAAAAAAGTAGCTTTAACCCCTTGTCGTTTTAATTGATCGAGAACCTTGGGGGTAAATCTAGAATCCGGAACATCATCAAAGGTTAAGGCAATTTGCTGAACATGCGGCCCTTGAAATTTAAATGTATCTGGGTATTTTTTTCTTAAATCTTTTAATTTTAAAGGTCGACTTGAAACAGGAATATCCTCCTGTTGATCTTCAATATTAACAATGGGGTTAGATGTCTGAACTAAATGATTAGAATTGCTAGTAGCATATACACATATAGGGCTTGTAATGAATAGGCACAACGCAAGCAAAATAGATGTCTTACATATCCGCATTGAAATAATCTCCTTTGAGTGATGTCTTAATGTTATGCCCTTTTTTTTGATTTTTATAATGAGTTTTGTTAACATTGTGAATTTATACGCTTTATTAGGTTCATTGTGCTATAATGTGATTAATATCACAGACTTAACGGGAGAAAAATTGCATCTTAATATGCAGTGTTTGGTTGCGATAGGAAGGGGAGAGAACATGGCAGAGGTTATCACAAACTTAGAAGTAGCACCTAGTGTGTTCCGAATGAGAGTAGCAGGTCAGTTTGCAGGTAAGATGGGGCAGTTTTATATGCTAAGAGCTTGGGATAACTATCCTGTATTGTCCAGGCCTTTAAGTATTTTTGATCTTGACGAAAATTATATTGAATTTTTATATTTGGCTGTAGGAGAAGGAACAAGCCTCTTTTCTAAACTAAAGCCAGGTGATCCAATCTCATTGGATGGACCATTTGGTAATGGTTTTCCTGAGGTGCATGAACAAGCTAAAGTTGCATTTATTGGTGGCGGAATTGGCATTGCGCCTTTTTATCATGCCCTTAGAAGCATTCCCCATGCTGATGTTTATCTTGGTTATAGTAAGGAAGGGTATATGATAGAGGAGTTTCAAGAAGCAACAACGGGGAAGGTTGAAGTTAATATCGGAGGTATTATATTAGATCAGGTAGATTTCTATGAATATGATTATATTTTCTCCTGTGGCCCTCATCCCATGCTTAGAGCTGTTCAGCAAAAGCAGCTACATACAAATAGTAAAGCAGATGTATATGTGTCCCTTGAAAATCGGATGGCCTGTGGGGTAGGTGCATGTCTAGTTTGCAGTGTTAAGTGTGTGGACAAGCGTAAAAAGGCATGTGCGGATGGCCCTGTTTTTCGTGCAGAGGAGGTGATCTTAGCATGATAGATTTGTCCTGTAATATCGCTGGAATTCAATTCAAAAATCCGATTATTATGGCTTCTGGTACGTTTGGCTTTGGCCAGGAATATGGCAAGTTGTATGATATTAATAAGCTTGGGGGCATATCTGGTAAAGGCTTAACGTTAAATGCTAAGCCAGGTAATGAAGGGATTAGAGTATATGAGACCCCTTCTGGGATGCTCAATAGTGTAGGATTAGAAAATCCTGGTGTTGAACGTTTTCTCCAAGAAGAATGTCCCGAATGGGAAAGTCTTGATCTTGTTCGGATTGCCAATCTTGGCGGAAATACGATCGAAGATTATGTGGAGGGTGCGAGATTAATTCACGAGGATAACCTAAAACGTGTTGCTTCTAATAAACAAGCTGTTGATATGATCGAATTAAACATATCGTGTCCAAATGTTAAAGCAGGTGGAATGGCGTACGGGATCAAAACGGAAGTAGCTAGAGAGGTTGTACGTAAAATACGTGAAACGATATCACTCCCATTAGTGATCAAGCTATCTCCAAATGCCGAAGACATTGTTGGTATGGCTGTCATGTGTCAGGAGGAAGGTGCAGATGGCGTGTCCCTAGTTAACACGTTTTCTGCCATGAAGATTGATATCAAGCAACGTCGTAGTGTGTTTGATAATACGTATGCAGGATTGTCAGGTCCTGCGATTAAGCCAATTGCACTTAGAATGGTACATCAAGTTTGTAAGGCTGTTACTATACCAGTGATGGGGATGGGCGGAATTACAAGTGCAACTGATATTATTGAATTTATAATGGCAGGTGCAGAGGTCATACAAGTTGGCACATATAATTTTATGAATCTGCATGCAGGCACACAATTACTTCAGGATCTTGAAGCATGGATGCAAGCTGAAAAAATTAGTTGCCTAGATGAAATTCGTGGAATTATTTAAGAAGAACTTATAGGGGGATGGTCATGATGACATTTCAAGATATTAAGCTAGAAGTGATTGAAGCGGGTAGAGATGTGTTATTGCTCATCACTGGGGGTGAAGCACATATTGGTGCCACTTCGACTGCATATTGGCATGATGGTCAATGTCAGGTTGAAACTATAGCTATTCCACATCATAAAGAACATACGTTAACTGAAAGTATCGCTGAACGTGCAGCTAATCAACTTCAATGTACCGTAAGCGTCGTGATGGGAATTCATTATGACAACCTCAACAAAGCACAGATTTTACAAATTTCAGATCGGGTGGAGGAATTGTTTCAACAATTCCTGCAATCATATAACCATTAATCAGTTCAATTAGATATTAAATCTGAATATAACCTTTCGTATCAAACAAGAATATGAAACGGGCTTCTTTGCTGTAATCACAATAAAGTAGATTACAACCAAGAAGCCCGTTTTAACGGCTACGCCAGAATCAAATGAATCAAATATTTAATCTCCCCGTCTTTCAATTGCCTCAGACATCGTTTTATCCGTAAGATGAGCATAAATTTCAGTTGTTTCTGTAGAAGCATGTCCTAGTTGCTCTTTTGTTTTGTAAATATCATTTTGCAAATAGTAGTCGGTTGCAAAGGAGTGACGCAATTTGTGAACGGTAAGATAAGGTTTACCAAAGCGTTTGGCATACTTAATAATCATCGCTTGTATCGCACGCTTACTCATTCGATTACCTTCTTGCTTACCATTTGGAATTGCGACAAATAATGCCTTTTCCTTTTTAGGTGTTTTGTATCTTGTTGTTCTTAACTTTAAGTATTGTGTTAAGTCGTCCTTAGATTGCTCCCGAAAATATACCGGTGTTTTAAACGTCTCATCATTATTGCCCTTACGGTATACATAGATCAGCTTGTTGTCAAGATCAAGGTCATCCAGATTCAAATTCACAACCTCTGATACACGAAGACCCGAATTAAGTATAAGACTGGCGATACAGGCATCACGTTCTTTATTTAGTTCATATGCGTATAGGGCTTGTTTATTATTTTCGATATCTACTCGGTACCCTTCTGCAATATAGCCTATAAATTCAATCAATTCATCTTCCTCTAATATTTTACCCCTTAGTTTAGCAGCAGTATCTTTAGGCTTGTGGGTACGTTTGATTTCAACCTTAGCCATAATATTACGTTTTAATAAAGGATAAAAGTCATCATCCTCTGCAATTTGACTCAAATAATGAAATAATGATCGTAACGAGGACATTTTACGAGAAATCGTAATTTTAGAATTTGTTCCCTCTAAACGGGTAGCCAGATGTAATCGATAAGCGACGATGCTTTCCATCCGTAAAACTTCAAGCTCGGTTAAGGTTACCTCTGTATTTGCAGATGCTTGGGATAAACCTTCAGCACGTAACCAGTTAAAAAATTGCTCATAATCACGAATGTATTCCAGCAGTGTAGAAGGGGAGAGGTCAGGGAGCTTATAATCAATAAATTGCTGAACAAACCACGGCATTTCTAATACATGCTTATCTACTTTTTTTCGATCAGCGATCTTCTGAATGCTCATATTTGTTAACCCTCCTTTTTACGATGGATTCACAATAAAAATATAGTCAGGTTCACCACGTTGCTGTGTTACTTCTGTAACTTCAACAGCATCTTTTCCAAAAAATGAACGAAGGAGTAGTACAAACTCAGGGGAGGCAGTTGCACTCCAGAACGTGATGCATCCGCCAGGACGCATTAGAGATTGTAATGTCTGTAGTCCTGCTTGATTGTAAAGGGAACAGTTCTCATCATAAACAACCCAGTCTGGACCATTGTCGATATCTAAACAAATTAAATCAAACTTCATCGTTGTTTCCTTCATCCAAGTAATCATATCAGCATGAATAAGATGACATCTAGCATCACCCGTCGCATTATGATTGGACTTAGCTAGCCATGAAGAATTCCATTTAATGACGTTTTCATCAATTTCTACGACCGTGACTTGTTTAAGTCGTTCATCCTTTAAAACCTCTTGTAGAGAAAAGCCCACGCCTAAGCCACCAATCAGCACATATTGCGGTGACTGACACCGATCAAGTGCAGCCTTGACTAGCAGACGTTCAGACTCCCCATTATATGTAGCCATTAAGAAAGTCCCATTACTAATCACTTCATAATATTCACCACGCCGCTGAAGCTGAATTTCTCCACGAGAAGAGGAACAACGTTCAATAAGTACCGCAGGTTCATTTAAATGATTCATAATAAAACACCTCCAAAGCTAAAAAAAGCGTTCCATATATCAGATTAGTACGTTAATGAACAACTGTCAATCTAACTGTTTATAATAAATCATTATATGAAAAATTCATAATAGAAAAACAATATTGGCTATGCTACATACTTCTTATAAGCTCATATTGCGCATTTACATGTTTAAAAGTCCTCATTGGCAAAATAAGAACCCAACAAGGACTACATATAAAAATAGTTTTCTTGTATTAGTGTAGTTACAAGGACAACTCAGCAATCGCACTTTTTAACTTTTCAGCTGACTGTTGGAATTGGGCTAATTCCTCATTGTTAAGCTCAAGATCAAGCACTTTACGGACCCCATTACGATCAACAATACTTGGGACACCAAGATAAACATCTGAAACCCCGTTATAATTTGTCAGTAAAGTCGATACATTTAATACTGAGCCCTCATCTTGCAAAATGGAGACCACAATCCGATCCAGTGCTAAGGCGATCGCATAAAATGTAGCGCCTTTTGCATTGATAATTTCATAGGCGGCATTTTTTGTGTTATTAAAAATTTCCTTTTGCTCTTCTTCAGTAAATTCCAAACCAATCCCTGCCACATTTGCTAGGCTCCACAGAGGAAGCTCTGAGTCACCATGCTCACCAATAATATGGGCGTGGATGCTACGTGGATTTATACCTTTGCTTTGACCAATTAAATAACGGAACCGGGCGCTGTCCAATAATGTACCTGAACCGATAACTCGATTGGAGGGGAAGCCACTTTTCTTTAAGGAAACATAAGACAAAATATCAACTGGATTGGTAGCAACTAAAATAATGCCATGATTGTTATATTTCACAATATTTTTAATAATTTGATCAAAAATATCTGCATTTCTTTTCAATAAATCAATTCTGGTTTCGCCTGGACGTTGAGAAGCACCAGCTGCAATAATAATAATATCCGCTTGGGCACAGTCACTATAATCCCCAGCCCATAACTTCACCCCACCTGTAAAAGGTAATCCATGATTCATGTCCAGTGCTTCGCCAAGTGCTTTCTCCTTGTTGGCATCAATAAGCACTAATTCAGAAACACGCTCCCTTAAAAATAAGGTATACGCTGTTGTGGTTCCGACTGCACCTGTTCCAATAATCACTACCCTGCTGGAGCGTAATTCAGTTGTCATTAATTTCATCTCCTTAATAATTAATCTGATTAATAAAAAGATTTAAAGTTTTTTAACTTTTATATTATAATCTCACTCTTATTGTACATTAATCACTAAAATTTTAAAGTAAATCTTACCAATTATCGAAACAAAACAAAAAAATTAGAGTACAAATATACAATCTAGTATAATGTAAAAGAAAAGTAGATTTCCTCGAAAAAAGAGGCGATGTGTCTATTAGAACTACTCAAAATGCGACATTTTACCAACGACTTTTTGTAGAAATATTGGTATTATGATGACATTGTAACCAGAGATGTAACTTTTCTGTAAGGACGATCATCATATTTTGTATTATTCTAGTAATAGATAAAAAACGGAGAGGATTTTGGTGAGAATCAAATGTCGTACATAAGTAGAGTAGAGACAAAAAAAGCATTAGATAAACTAAATGCACAAAATAAAAAAAAGAAAAAAACAGTGAAAATACTAGGGTTGTCCCTTTCAGTTATAGCACTAGTTTTTGTAGTTTTTCTAGCAATTAGAATGTTAGGAAATAATGATACGGTAAAGCAGGAAGCCACAGTAGTAACACCTAAATTAACTGCTCCTAACGAGTCTCCAACCAAGGAAGTAGATCCAAATAGTAACCCAAATGATCCAAACGAGGCTAGCAAAACACCAGCTGTAGATAATAAAGATCAAGATAAGGACAAAGACTCTGACAAAGAAAAAAATAATGACGATGAGTCTGAAAATGGGAAGGAAAATAACCCTAATAATAATGAAGCAATAAACGGAAGCAATAATGGATCACAAAATAGTCAAAATACAAATAACAACAACTCAAATACAAATCCGATCACGGATAAGGACAAAAAAGGACCAAAAACAGTTTATCTTACATTTGACGATGGACCTAATGAGCATACAGAAGCGATTCTTAAAATCTTAGATAAATACGGTGTCCATGCAACTTTTTTTGCAATTGGCTCTAATCTTAAAGGCAATGAACAAGCCCTAAAGGACACTGCTGCTGCTGGACATTATGTAGGTCTTCATAGTATGAGTCATAACGCTAAAAAATTATACAAAAGTGGAAGCTCAGCTAACTTTATTAATGAATTCAAAAAAGAACAAGGACTTGTAGAGGATATTATTGGAACTAAACCTGTTCTTATTCGCCCACCTTATGGTAGTGCGCCAAACATAAACAAAAAGTTTAGAGACGATATTGTAAAAGCAGGCTTTAAAATGTGGGATTGGACTCTTGATTCTAACGATTGGAGATATCCACGTAACCCTGATAAAATTGTACAGGTAGTGAAGAAACACCTAACGCTTAATACAGAAGTCATTTTAATGCATGAGCGTGAGCAAACGGTCAAAGTGTTGCCAGAGATCATCGAATATGCCCAGAAAAAAGGGTATTCATTTGCAGTGTATAAGCCTGACCATCATTTGTCAGTTAATTTTGCTAAAGACAAACGTTTATAAACGATATAAAGACGAGATTTAGATTTAATTTTTTTGAATCTGCATCAAGTATAGGAAGTGAGGTTTATGCTGTTGAAGCCATGGCGTAAATATATTGCATTATTCATTATATTTCAACTTGTAATCGTAGGCTGCAGTTCATCCAAGCCAGAAGCTAATGCTCCTGAACAAAAACAGGAGCCAGCAGAGGAAGGTCAAACGATTACTGTTACTAACTTAGAGCCATCACCAAGTAATATTTCTACAGGAGATACCAAGCCAGATGGCCCTAAATATCAGATTCAGACCAGATTAACTGATTTTCAGCTATTAAGTGCTTCTACTGGTTTGGCATGGGGAACAACAAGAGGTGAGCTTAGGTTATACTCCACGAAGGACAATGGTGTAACTTGGACCAATATTTCACCATCCTCTGCCATACAATTTCCAAGTAATCCAAAATACGGGCAAGAAATATATTTTACTGATCCGGATCATGGTTGGATTGTACGAAGATCCGTTGGCTCTGATCAAATCATAATTTTAAGAACAATAAATGGTGGTTTAACCTGGAAGTTATCTTCTATAGCTAATTCTTTAGAAATTGCGGCCATTGATTTTATTAATCCGAAGCATGGCTGGATTATGACGACGGCTGATCAAGGGTCTGAGAAGGAAGCGAAAATGTTATTTGAAACTGAAGATGGCGGGGCAACTTGGGTCGTTAATATGAAAAATGATACTTTACCGAATGAAACAAAACGAGAAAATGTTCTTCCTAAGGAAGCCAGCTTTATTTCTATGGATTTTAGTAATGCTGAGCGAGGTTATGCAACTGTTATAGAAAATGGTGAACCAAATTTATATGTTACCGATGATGGTGGTATTGATTGGAAGGTACAAGATAATTTCTTTGATCGCTCTAAATATGAGTCACAGGATCAATTTAAAATCGGAGTTATTTCTGCGTTTACGAAGCAAAGTGCTAATGTTTGGATTTCAGTGGGCTGTGTTCGTGGAGATAAGACGAAATATAACGGGTATTTTACGAAGGATGCAGGAAAAAGCTGGAGCTTTGTTAGCTTTGATTTACCTTGGCAATCTGGAGTGAATGAAAGCTTAAGCCCTGTATTTTTAAATGAGCATGAGGGATGGAGTATTCATAATGCTACAATCTATCATACGACGAATCAAGGTAAGAATTGGACAACCCTACCTGAAAGCTCAACATTAAAAAAGATTATGAAAGACTATCCAGAAGTCGTAAAGCTACAATTTTTCACATCTAAAGTAGGATGGTTGCTTGTTGCTAAAAGTGATCAAAAACGCTCTTTATTACTTCAAACTACCGACGGTGGAGCCAATTGGAGCGTGCTCTAAACAGCACGCCCAAAGCCACCGTTTAAATGTTCACACAATTGTGAAATTTATCACATGTATTACTTAAAGTTTGTGATATATTTAACTTGTAAGGAATAAGTGAAAAAAATCACATTAAGAGCTAAGCTATATAAATTAATTTAGGAGTGATTATAATGAAAAATAACAACCATGAAACTGTAGTTACTCGCAACTTACTTCAATTTTGCTATACTTGTGAAGATGCTCATTTGTGCACAACAGAGGATGCATGTATGGAATGTTGGACTAGACAAGGATTACTTGATAATCAAGCCGATAATGAAAATGAAACACAACAATTGCTACAATTCTACTATGCTTAATCTAAAATTATATAAGATTGTTCAATAGCCTTTGACCTTCATACAATGAAGTGCTCAAAGGCTATTTATTTTGTCATAAAATCGGTTAGGATCATCATTATTTTGTGCATTGCGGACAAGCAGGCGTGCATATACATCAGTGATTGGTACACTTGCAAGGAGGAGGAGAAGATATGCAGACATGGGGTGAAATGTTCGGGGTCATGAATTTGGCTTTTCCTATATTTATTGTTGTTATTTTAGGCATCATCGTTATCTTAGCCTCGAGCAGCATTAGACGATATTACTCTGACAGCAAGCAACCTTTACTTATAGTTAGTTCCACCATTATCGCAAAAAGAACTGAAGTATCTCATTATTTTGATTCAGATACATCTGTTAATCGTTCAGATAGTACTTATTATCTTACGTTTGAAGTAGAAGGTGGCGAACGTTTAGAATTTAAGGTGAGTGGCTCAGTATTTGGCCAGCATACAGAAGGCGATACTGGAAAGCTAACCTTCAGAGGCAAAAGATTTGAAGGCTTTGATCGCATCGTGAGAAGTTATCAGGACAATCTAAGGGAAATTCACAGATATGATGTTTAACTTCTTTTTGGTAATCATTTGAAGTTAAATTTGAGCTTAACATTAACTGCATACTGAGCAGTTTGACTATGTAGTGTATAATAGTATCAAATCAATAAAATTGATTACATAAAGGAGGTGCTCCTAATTTCTGGATAAGGAATTAGGGACTGTATTGAACGATGACCCTTTACCGAGTATGATGCTTTTAGGTTTTATGGTATTACTTATTTTACTAAATGGTTTTTTTGTTTCCATTGAGTATGCCATTGTCAAAGTACGTCACCATCGTATAAATGCTTTGGCAGAAGAGGGAAAACAGCGAGCCATCATTGTAAAAGGTATGCTTGGGCGGCTTGAGCAATATTTATCTGCATGTCAAGTCGGTATTACATTATGCTCCTTAGGCTTAGGTTGGCTGAGTGAGCCCATTATTACGTCACTACTATATCCGGTATTCGAAATGCTTGGGCTCCAGGGCGGAATAATGTCAGTAATCTCACTAACCATCGCATTTTTATTTATTGCTATAATGCATATCGTATTTGGTGAACTTGCCCCCAAAACCGTAGCCATTTTAAAGGCTGAAAGCATTGTAATGTGGTTTGCTAGACCGATGAAATTGTTTTTCAGTCTAATGTATCCACTTGTTTGGCTACTGCAAAAAATATCTACGACAGTACTTAAAATTGTAGGTGTTACGCCTTCTTCTGGGCAAACTCAGCTTCATACCGAGGATGAGATTAGAATCATGATGAAGGAAAGCAGTGAACGTGGATTACTCGACAGCACTGAAATGTCTTTGGTTGATAACATATTTGAATTTGCAGATACAACAGCCAAAGAAATAATGATTCCTCGAACGGAAATGCAATGCTTATATATTCAAGATACGTTAGAGGAAAACTTAAATGTAGCGCTCGAAGGAACGAGAACACGTTATCCCGTATGTGATGAGGATAAAGATCATATTATTGGATTTTTTCATATAAAAGATCTCATCAAGAGCAACGAGCAGCAGTATATGGAGTTTTTACGTCCAATCATGGCAGTGCCTGAATCCATTCCGATTAGTACACTAATGAAGAGATTACAACGTACCAAGTCGCAAATAGCAATTTTAATTGATGAATATGGTGGTACATCAGGCATGGTGACCTTAGAGGATATTGTGGAGCAAATTGTTGGCGAAATTCAAGATGAGTTTGATGAGGAACGACCAAGTGTTGAACAGACAGGAAATGCATATTCTGTGGATGGTTTGATGCTGATTGATTCCATTAATCATATCTTTGACTTAGATTTGGATTCTGAAGGGTATGACACGATTGGTGGTTGGTTATATTCACGGTTACCTGTATTGCCTCCAAGACAAGGGGCGAGCTTCCAATATAAAGACTTCCTATTTGCAGTAGAAGAATTGGATCACAAACGTATCGCCCGTATTAGGCTAATACGAGAAGAATCGTATGCTCAGCTTGAGGAATTAAGCAGTTAATCATTTCAGTATTGTAAAGCTAAAAAGATCAGGGCATCTGTTAGTACAGATAACACCTGATCTTTTTTTGAGCTTTCATTAGAATGCCCAATTACCTTTTGCAAAGATTTGTTCCTTTGTTCCATCCGCTGTAATTCCGAATATATCCATGTCAGCAGAGCCAATCATAAAATCTTCATGCGCTAAGCTTTGGTTCATACCAGCTTGCTCTAATTGCTCTTTCGCCATTTCTTTTCCACCTTTTAAATTAAAGGCATATGAGCACCCGATTGCTAAATGATTGGATGCATTTTCATCAAATAAAGTATTGTAAAATAATACTCCAGATTGTGAAATAGGTGAGCCATGAGGCACAAGTGCAACCTCACCTAAATAGCTAGAGCCTTCGTCGAGTTCAACTAATTGCTTCAATGAAGCTTCTCCAACCTTAGCAGAACAGTCAACAATTTTTCCATCCTTAAACGTAATTGTAAATTCATCAATAATGTTGCCACTATAGCTAAGTGGTTTAGTGCTAGATACTGTTCCATTAACACCTGTTTTCAAAGGTGCTGTGAACACTTCTTCTGTTGGTAAATTAGCTAAGAATGAATTGTCATCCTTATTGATGCTATCCGCAGCTACCCACAAATGGCCCTCTGGCAATTCAATCGTTAAATCTGTTCCTTGTGCAATATAGTGGAGCTTTTTATAATTTTTGTCGTTTAAATATGCTGCTTTACTGGACAAATTCGCAATATGCTGTTCCCAAGCAGCAATCGGATCCGGTTGATCAACCCGCACAGCTTTGAAAATAGCTTCCCATAGTGCGTCCACCTGTTGATCTTCAGGAAGGTGGGGGAACACTTTAGCAGCCCAAGCTTTACTTGGAACAGCAATAATAGACCAGCTGAATTTATCGGACATTTGTAGCTCACGATACGTGGTCATTGCTTTTCTGTACGTAATCTGATGATTTTGTAGTCTTTGGGTAGACACACCATTTAATAGGTCTGGATCAGAAGAGACGATATGTAGCACAGCCGCGCCTTTTTGAACAAGCTCAAGCATTTCACCCGCATACCATTTAGGCTCATCAAGAAACGATTCCTCTGCCGCCATATCATAACGTAAACGAGTAACTGTATCATCACTCCAATTTACCTTAACATGGTAAGCTCCTTGTTCATACGCTTGTTTTACAATCAGACGTACTAGCTCCGCTGCATCAAGAGACGTATTAATGATAAGGGTTTGTCCCTTTTGAACATTCGCACCTACCTTAACAGCAAGTTCTGCATATTTGTGTAAGCTTTGCTCAAAGTTATCCATAAAAATACCTCCAAACCAATTTTTTAACTTAACTTTACTAGTGTACTACGTTTACGCTTTCGTATCTATTTTATTTTGAACAATGGTTAATTTTTTTTATCCAATAGTAATTTTGCCCTCAGGTAAGCGATATGATTCCTTCCCAGAGCTAGCAGTAATGGCATACGCCATCGTCATCGGGCCAACACGTCCAAGGAACATCACCAGACACAATATAATTTTACTTAAATTTGTTAGATCTGGCGTCAAATCAAGCGTTAGTCCTGCCGTACTAAAGGCAGAGGTCGTTTCAAATAACAGAACGAGAAAATCTCTAGATTCAACAACGGATAAAATCATCGCTATAAATACAACTAGAAAAAGCGCTAGCCAAGTTTGCGTAATCGCCCGTAAAATGGATTCCTTTGATAGCCTTTTGCGAAAGAAGACGATATCCTGTTTTCCTCGTAGCATCGCATAGATGGCACCAAGCAATATGGCAAACACCGTAACCTTAATCCCGCCGCCTGTAGAACCAGGAGCAGCCCCAATAAACATTAAAATAATAAGTAAAAATTGAGTAGAATGACGTAAGTCTGAAATCGATAACGTGCTTACACCACCTGATCTAGCACTGATGGAGTGAAAGAAGGAGGCAAGAATATCATCCTTAAGCGTAAGAAGCTTAAGTGTTGCTGGGTTAGACCATTCCATAATTAAAAATAGCATTGCGCCAACAAGTATTAAAGAGCCAGACATCGTTAATACCACTTTGGAGTGGAGCGACAATTGCTTAGTTGTACGATAATTTAACAGATCAGATATGACAATAAAACCAATCCCACCTAGAAAAATAAGCACCATCAAAATGACATTGACAAAGGGGTCCCCAATGTATTTACCCATGCCTGAAAATGGACCATGTATTTGTCCAAACAAATCAAAGCCAGCATTATTAAAAATTGAAATACTATGAAATAATCCGAAGTATAGAGCTTTTCCAATCGGCATATCAAATGACCAGCGAGCCGCTAATAAAACTGCGCCCACACCTTCGATGACAAGTGAATATAAGAGTACTCTGCGCATAAGGGTAATGAGTCCCCCCATAGAGTTGTAATTCATCGATTCCTGCAAAACAAGTCGTTCTCGCAACGAAATACGACGGTTAAATGCAAGCGCGATAAGTGTACCTAGCGCCATAAAGCCAAGTCCACCAATTTGGGTAAGAACCATCACAACAAGTTGTCCAAAGACAGAAAACTGAGTGCCAATATCAACGACGACAAGCCCTGTGACACAGGTTGCAGACGTTGCGATAAAAAAAGCATCAACAAGCTTGATTCCAGAACCGTTGATAGAAGCAATATCTAAGGAAAGCAAAAATGTGCCCAAAATTATTATAATCGCAAAGCCATAGGTTAAAACTTTCGCCGGCGAAAGATAGGAGATTTGTTTTTTTGATTTTATGTTCAATTTTTATTCCACCTCTAGGATAACATCTTGATATTAGTATAAAACATGATAAGATATTGTAAGCTATATGGAAGAAAAGATAAAGGAGAATCATAAATAATGAAAATAAATGTTGTCGCAGCTTCCATGAAAAAAGAGGCGGATGGTTCATTTTTAGGAAAAACAATATTTCAGGCGAATGAGGATCCTACGAAATATGAAATCACTTTTTTCAGCAAAAGGGGAAAGGACTGGGACTATAGCTTACATTATGCCGATGAGCCTGGTAATGAAGAGTTGCTGTTAGCTGTAGATGCTCATATTGAACAAAGTGATGAAGATTTTGATCAATTATTAGATGCTGCTTGGAACAGTATGGATGAAACAGACATTTAAACTTTACTAGCTGGAGGTGGTTCTTTGCTTGAGAAGCGGTTTTTTCGAATAACTTTAGGAACGATTATGATTTTAACTATCGTTTTTTTGTTGTCTAAAGTAAGCTTTATTTTTAACCCGTTCGTTACATTATTTCGTATAATTATCGTTCCACTCACAATTTCAGGTTTTCTATATTATTTATTAAGACCTGTAGTGGGCTTCTTAACGAACCGCAAACTAAATAAAATAACATCTATTTTGTTAATTTATTTATTATTTGCAGGTGTGATCACGTTGTTTTTGATCGTTATTTTACCGCCTTTGCAATATCAAATTTCAGAATTCATTAACAACCTTCCTAAAATTATTAAAGAGCTGCAAGTACAACTCGATTTGCTTAGAGATAGCAAATTGTTCTCTTATTTTGTTGGTGAGGGAAAAGATGTAAATACAGATTTAACTAAAAAATTGTCAGATTATGTAGGTACAACGTTCCAATTTGCAACAGGCTACATGTCACAAGTATTTTCATTTTTGAATGATTTTATTATCATTATTGGTACTGTCCCGATTATGCTGTACTATATGCTCAAGGATGATGATCGGGTTAATCCACTCCTAGTCAATATGTTGCCTGTAAAATATCAGGAAGAGGGCAAGGAAACAATACACGAGATGGATGGGGCACTAAAGGGCTTTATCGCAGGCCGAATGTTAGGTGCATTATTCCTTGGTGTGTTATCGTTTATTGGATTTGCGATTATTGGTTTGCCTTACGCTCTTTTGCTCTCCGTCGTTGGGGCATTATTTAGCTTTATCCCTTATTTTGGGGCACTGCTTGGAGCGATTCCTTCTGTCATTGTCGCATTTACTGTATCTCCATCGATGGCACTGTGGACCATTGTTGTTGTCGTTGCAGCACAGCAAATTGAAGGGAATTTGATCTCACCTTATATTTACGGAAAAACAGTGAGTATTCACCCTTTGACTACAGTGATCTTACTCCTAATCGCAGGGGATTTTGGTGGTATTTTAGGATTGATCCTTGCCATACCTGCCTATTTGATCGCAAAAATATTAATTGTTCAACTATACAAAACATTTTATTCTAACAAAAAAGTCGAGCCAGAAATAGAAGAAATATTGCCTAAATCATAGTTCAAGTTTCTTATTTCTAAACAAATCGTGATGAAAATCATATCAACTTCCCCTTAGCTACGAGATGATTAATCTAATGAAAGACTGATTAACATTTAGTTCTTGGGGGATGATATAAGTGGCTATAAATGCCAGAGGTGCAAAGTATTTTTATGCATGGAGCAAAATACTCCCAGATGGATCTTTCTACCTGCCAGAACGTGCCTTGCAGGAGTATAATATTAAACCAGATTCCAAAATCATTTTAATGACGGGACGTAACACCAATAAGGGCTTTAGTGTTGTGTGTAAGGAGCTTATTGCTAATTCACCTTTAGCGTCTGTTTTTTCGAGCCTTCCTAATTTGCTTAATTTTAGTATCCCTGAAGGACAGACGATTACATTTAAAGAACGAACCTTTTGTTGGACATATTTAAATAGGGACCGTTATATTACTTTGCCTGCAAGTACTTGGCATCAATTTGGTGTGAATGTAGGAGATAAATTGTTAAGCTTACGTGCAACGCATTTGGCTTTTAATAATTTATCTGAAGGGCCATATATTGAACAGGCAAAACAACTAAAGGATATTTTAGTATACGAATGATGCTGTATTAAAATTGTGGAGAGAATAACACTAGGGAGCTTAGCTAAATGGTGTTATTCTTTTTTCGCATTTGACAATTCTATTAGTTGTAACTAAGATAGTTACATATTTAATTAGCTTAAAAAGGGGAGGGAGATTATGACAATCAGCTCTAGATTTGCGGTTGCTATTCACATTTTAACATTACTCGAATTTAACAAAGATGGCATAAGCACTTCAGAATATCTTTCTAGCAGCGTCAATACCAACCCTGTTGTCATTCGTCGAATCATTGGAATGCTTAATAAGGCAGGACTTGTTGATGTTAAACCAGGTGTTGCGGGAAGTAAACTAGCAAAACCACTTCAGGAAATCAACCTGCTTGATATTTATCGTGCCGTTCAGGTCGTGAATCAGGATGCCTTGTTTGCTGTCCATGACAGTCCGAACCCGGATTGTAATGTGGGTAAAAATATTCAAAGCTCAATTGAACCTATTTTTACGATGGCACAAAGAGCGATGGAAGACCAATTAAAGCATGTGACATTAAAACAAATTGTAGATGATATCGCGGATAAATCTGCCCAATTTGATGAAACATAATAATAAGCCAGTATTGGCGAACTACCATAGAAGGTTATCCTAGACGGATGGCCTTCTTTCTTTGAATTTAATTAAATAAAAAATCGGTATAGGAGTATAACTCAATATATTGACAAACAAAATAGTTGTAACTATAATAGTTACAGGAGTTGTAACTAACGAAGTTACAACCGTAATACTTACTACATCTCGATATGTAGCTAGCTTTTTCAAATATAACTTTATTCACTTTGTTTATAAAATTAGGAGGTGTTTTTATGTCAAAGTCATTGCATCCTGCTACAAAGCTTGGTCCAGTGCATATTAAAGTGACAGATCTTGATAAATCAGTTCGGTTTTATGAGGACGTGATTGGTTTACGTGCGATAGAGCGCAAGCAAAATATTGTTGAATTTGCGACCATAGACAATCAAACCTTGCTAATTATTGAAGCAGATCCTACTTTTGAAATTTTACCAGCGCAATCTCATTCAGGTCTGTATCACTTCGCTATTTTAGTACCTGATCAGGCTTCATTAGGATTAGTGCTACGAAATTTAGCGAAGCATAATGTTCCACTTGGTCAAGGAGATCATGAAGTAAGTGAAGCATTATATTTAAATGATCCTGATGGAAATGGAATTGAAATCTACAGAGACCGCCCTCGTAATACTTGGCATGTCAATCTCGATGGAAGCGTAAGAATGGGGACTGACCCTGTGGATGTAGACGGCTTGCTTAAAGCATCTGGGGGCTTATCATGGCAAGGGCTACCTGCGGGTACTGTAATTGGCCATGTCCACTTCCATGTTGGAAATCTTGACGTGGCTAAGCAGTTTTATTGTGATGTATTAGGCTTCGAGCAGACATCCACCTATGGAAATCAAGCGTTGTTTATCGCTGCCGGTGGGTATCACCATCATATCGGACTGAACATATGGGCAGGAAAAGATGCTCCACCTACCCCAGAGCATGCCGTTGGAATTAAATATTTCACCATTGTTTTACCTAATTCAGCAGCATTAGAAGAGGTCGTTGGGCGTTTAAACCAAGCAAATATCAGCTATGACCAAAAAGGGACTAACGTGACATTAAATGCACCTTTTGGCGTAGGCGTAAAGCTAAGTGTAGAAGCTTAAATTTGAGTTGATTTACAGCATTTTATCATCAATTTACTATTATTCTTAGGAGGAATTATAAATGGCAAAAATCGGAGTAATTGGCGCAACAGGGCGAGCAGGGAGTAGAATTGCACAAGAAGCTAAAACAAGAGGCCATGAGGTTGTGGCAATTGTGAGAAATGCCTCCAAGCTTGCCGATCCATCTTTAGCAGTGATTGAAAAAGATATTTTTGAGTTAACAAGTGAAGATATCGAGCATTTTGATGTGATTGTTAATGCTTTTGGTGCACCATTTGGGGAAGAGCATTTACATGTAGATGCGGGTGACAAGCTAATTGATATTTTAAAGGCTGTACCAAATACGCGGCTCATTGTGGTTGGTGGTGCGGGTAGCTTATTTGTAGATGAAGAGAAAACATTGCGTGTCGTAGATACCCCTGATTTCCCAGACCTTTTCAAGCCTACAGCTTCAAATCAGCTTAAAAATTTATTAGCGTTACAAGATACAAAAGGCATCACTTGGACATTCATAAGCCCATCCGCTAACTTTGCAGTAGGTGAACGCACCGGTGCATATGAAAAGGGAATGGATCATTTACTTGTAAATTCCAAAGGCGAAAGCTATGTTAGCTATGAGGATTTTGCTGTAGCGGTCATCGATGAGATTGAACAACCCCAGCATCTTAACCAACGCTTTACAATTGTGTCGGAATCTTAATAAATAATACTTAGATATTATCACTTATTTTAATTTTCTAAGTATGATATGTAATTGTTAGCGATCTTCTAATGTTTAGCACGTAGTTAAACGTTTGGGAGATCGTTTTGTATAGACAAACAAAGTGGACTTCTATATAATATAGAACAAATGTTCCGATATCTAATATTAAGCAATAAAGGAGTTTGGTTGCTAACATGGCTGAAGCTTTAAAGGATATGTATCATCTTGACTTTCTAACTGAGTTTGGAGAACAGGTACGAGAAGTCTATGCTTCGTTTGATATTAAGCAGTTTGTCCAGTTAACGATGGCGGAGGATTGGGACAATTTAGCACTCAAGGCTCGTACACGCCGCATCACTGAAAGTTTAGGCAAATGCTTGCCTCAATCCTATCCCGGAGCAATTGAAATATTACTTCAAGTTACTGATGATTGCACGCATTTAGCTTATTTATTTTTCCCTGACTTTGTTGAGGTATATGGTCAAGATGAAGCGCATTGGGATTTATCCATGGAAGCTTTAGCCTCTTTTACAAGTGGTTCTTCAGCGGAATTTGCAGTACGTGCTTTTATTTTGAACAATCCAGATAAAATGATGGCTCAAATGTTAAGCTGGGCAAGTCATCAAAATGAACATGTTCGCAGATTGGCTAGCGAGGGATGCAGACCACGTCTTCCATGGGGACAAGCATTATCTATTTTTAAGAGAGACCCTGCTTTAATCTTACCCATCTTGGAATTATTAAAAGACGATCCTTCCTTATATGTTAGAAAAAGTGTCGCCAACAATCTTAATGATATTGCAAAGGACCATCCTGACCTTGTTGTTCAGATCGCAGCACGCTGGCAAGGGGCAAGTGAACGCACAGATTGGATTATTCGTCATGCTTGTCGCACATTAGTACGTAAGTGTCATCCTGGTGCAATGGCTTTATTTAATTACCTACCTTCTCAAGACTCATCTTCTATTATTGCAAAGGCAGCGTTACAAGTGAATCCACAAAAAGTATACATTGGTGAAACCACTGACCTTGAATATAGCATTGAGTTCAATAACGATAAGCCGGTTCATTTACGTATTGAATACGGGATTGACTTTGTGAAGGCAGGAAATAAAATCTCACGCAAATTATTTTTATTATCCGATAAAACTATAGCTCCCCACACAAAAATAAAGAGCAAACGACGTCATAATTGGAAGAACTTAACGACACGTCGCCATTATGCAGGGAAGCATAACATCGTTTTAATTATTAACGGTTATGAGGCAGCCAGTGCAGCCCTTCAGCTTGAAAATTAAAGGTTGAATAAACAATTAACACAAATAACAAAATGAATTTCAGTATGAAATCCCTTCAAATATGATAAATCACATAGTGCATTCATTACGTCCCATGCAATATAAATGTAATATGATTAGTCAAATATTCATAGTGCATAGGGGAGGGACGAAGGGGAATGAAAACAAAGGCATCAGATATATCTATCGTATTAATTGTGTTACAAATTTTCTTAGCACTAGGCGCAATCTTTGGTGGAGGTATGCTTATTATTGATCCAAGTGGTGAACTGCTTAAAATGCCACTATCGCTTTTAGAGCAGTCACCTTTTCCTAACTATTTTATTCCAGGTGTATTATTGTTCTTCATTTTAGGAGTGATCCCAATCTGGATTAGCTTAGGATTAATTTTTAAGAGAGCCTCCAGTGTTGCCAATAAACTGAACGTGTTTCCTCAGCAACACTGGGCTTGGAGCTTTACCTTGTATACCGGCTTTGCATTACTAATATGGATTTTTGCGCAAGCTTATTTTTTCCAAGCGGTTTATGCTGTACATTTGGTTTACTTCACATTAGGGATTATTATTCAAATTGTGACACTTCTTCCTGGTGTGCAAAAAAAGTACCGGTTATCTTAATACCTTAATCACAAAGGTCCGTACAATGTTGCATAGCTTGGGTTAGACGACGTACCCCCTCTGTAATTTCATCCTCTGTTAAATGGGCAAAGGCTAAAATGATACCGTAGCGAACTTGGTTTGCTTCGGTACTTTTTGCTTCCGCAAAAAAAACTCCTAATTGCTTTGCTGCAAGAGCAAAGAGGTCATAACTCTGCTTATCCCTTTTCCACCACCCAAAGATGTGTAACCCTGCATCATTTTCGATCCAATCAAAGAAATTACTAAGCTGCTCTGTTAGAAGTTGAAACAAGAGTTTGAATTTTCGACTGTATAACCGATTCATTCGGCGTAAATGACGCTCATATTGTCCGCTATTCATAAAGGCGGCTAACGCACGTTGCTCTAGTAAGTTAATGGGCTTAGGTTCATAGAGCGCCTGAGCCTTGCGAAACACGTCTGCTAAAGCCAATGGCAATACAACATAACCTAACCGCACATCTAACGGCAATGTTTTGGTAAAGCTACCTAAGTAAATTACACGATCCTCCTTATCTAGTGTTTTAAGTGGTTCCACATGGACACCACGATATCTAAACTCACTATCATAATCATCCTCTACAATGACCGCATTTTGCTTACTTGCCCATTGGAGTAATGTTTGTCTACGCTCCAAGCTTAATACTTCCCCCGTTGGGAACTGTCTGCTAGGTGTTACAAACAGCATACGTGCATTCCAATCCTTAGGCACAAGTCCTTGACCATCCAGACCCGCTTCAATGAGCGTTGCCCCAGCAGCCTTAATCGCTAAGGATATGCCTTCATAACATGGGCTTTCAGCAACAATATGATCCCCTGAATCTGCTAACAATTGCGTTAAAAGAGCAATCGCCTGCATCGATCCTGCGGTTACCGCAATTTGCTCTGGTTGTGCAACAATGCCTCGCATTCGTCGTAAATAAGCGGAAATTGCTTCCCGCAAAGAGAGGTCACCAAGTGAACGATGTGATGCATTAGCATCATTTTCCTGCGCACGAACCTCTGCATATAAACGATTATTCCATTCATCATAAGGGAATTTAGTTAAATCTGGAGCATACCGACTAAAATCAATGTGATCTGGCAATGGATTGTCTCCAAAAGTCTGGGTATAGTTGGCAGCCGGTATAGTCAATGTAGAAATTTGTTTTCCCCATGATGATAAATAATATTCTGTATTGTTAGAATCAATGAATTCAGTACACTTTTCATGCGTAGCTTCTTCTGTCGATTCAGTGCGATAGGCTACAAATGTACCACTTCCATGTATAGAGCTTAAATACCCTTGGGAAGCTAACATATCATACACTTGGTTAACAGTTCCTCTTGAAATTTCATACATAGCAGCAAGCTCACGAGAGGAGGGAAGCTTATCCCCATACACAAATAAGCCACTTACAATCGCATCACGAATGGCATGATATAATGCCTGAATTTTTGTACTATAACGCTCTAAATAGTTACTATAGGCAAGCTGAAAATGCATATAAACCTCCTAATTATATATCCGTATTACGGGATTATTTAAAAGTGGTACATTAAAAATAGACTATATTGGATCTTTTTATATGTCAATATTGAACTATACTAATACTTAATTAAACAATTGGAGGCAGATAAAGGATGAAAACAGGAACAGAGCGTGTTAAACGAGGTATGGCTGAAATGCAAAAGGGTGGCGTCATTATGGACGTTATGAATGCGGAGCAAGCAAAAATCGCTGAAGCGGCTGGTGCATCGGCAGTAATGGCACTTGAGCGTGTTCCTTCAGATATTCGTGCAGCAGGTGGGGTAGCACGTATGGCGGACCCTACAATTGTAGAGCAGGTCATGAAGGTGGTTAGTATTCCTGTTATGGCAAAGGCGAGAATTGGTCACTTTGTTGAAGCAAAGGTGCTTGAAGCCTTGGGCGTAGACTATATTGATGAGAGTGAAGTGCTAACGCCTGCTGATGATATTTTCCATCTTGATAAATATGATTTTACTGTGCCATTTGTATGTGGGGCTCGTGATCTTGGAGAAGCGCTTCGTCGGATTGGCGAAGGGGCAGCGATGCTTAGAACAAAAGGAGAACCTGGCACAGGCAACATTGTGGAGGCTGTACGTCATATGCGTAAAATTAATGGGCAAATCCGCAGAGTGCAAGGTCTGTCCAAGGATGAATTAATGGTAGAGGCTAAAGAGCTTGGTGTACCTTACAACTTATTATTACAGGTGCATGAAGATGGGAAGTTACCTGTCGTTAACTTCGCAGCAGGTGGCGTAGCAACACCTTCAGATGCAGCACTCATGATGCATTTAGGCGCGGATGGTGTCTTTGTTGGTTCAGGCATTTTCAAATCAGATCAGCCTGAAAAGTTTGCAAAGGCGATTGTAGAAGCGACCACACATTATACAGACTATGCACTTATTGCAGAGGTATCTAAAAACCTAGGCACACCGATGAAAGGCATTGAAATTTCTTCACTCCAAGGTGCAGATCGTATGCAGGATCGTTCAAAGTAATGAAATTAAGAGGGTAGTAGGTTATTAGGTTTATCAGGTTAGGTAAGAGGGGGAACTACGGTGCTTAAAGTTGGTGTATTGGCACTTCAAGGAGCAGTGGCTGAGCATATTAGCTTGATCGAACAAGTCGGGGCAACAGCCATCCAAATTAAACGTAAAGAACAATTAGCTGATATTGACGGCTTAATTATACCTGGCGGGGAAAGCACCACAATTGGTAAACTCCTTCGTCGCTTTGATTTCATTGAAGCTATAACGCAATTTTCCGACCAGAAAAAGCCAATTTTAGGCACTTGTGCTGGGATGATTGTACTAGCGAAAAGTGTGGAGGGACAGGAGCCGCATTTAGGACTGATGGATATCCATGTTGTTCGTAATGCCTATGGCAGACAGCAGGAAAGCTTTGAAACAAGTCTTTATCTTAAAGGGTTAGAGCGTCAGCTCCAAGCTGTGTTTATACGTGCACCCCTTATAGATTCTATTGGCGAAAATGTTGAAGTAATTGCAGAGCATGAAGGTCGTATAGTTGCTGCAAAACAAGAACATTTACTTGCAGTATCTTTCCATCCAGAATTAACAGATGATACAGGCCTTCATCAATATTTTGTAAATATGATTAAGCAGTATTCCAAAGAAACTCATCATACTAAAGCTTTAAGCATTACAAATTAATTGCAACATAACGAAGTACTACATTTTTTATATTGTGGTGCTTCGTTTTTTATTTAACTTCGCCTATTTGTCAATTTCGCTATATGCTTCTTAGCCATTCATTATGATAAACTGAAGCTATCTTAAATATAAATAAGGCGGGAAGTCGATGTACCAATACACTGGGGAAAAATATGAAGCCGTTGATTTTAGTGGACGAGAGATGAGAGAAGGCGAGCTTGTACAATGCACCTTTAGAGATTGTAATTTTACTCGTGCTTCTTTAGAGGAAATTTCTACATATCGTTGTCATTTTGAGCATTGTAGCTTTGAAGAAGCAGCTTTAAATGCTTCACTTCATACAGAGTCCGCATTTGTAAATTGTAACTTTATGGGTGCTAATCTTTTTGTATCTAAGTTTACAGCTTGTAAAATGACTGGCTCAGATTTTTTAAAGACCTGTATGGATGGGATTACGATCGAAGGTGGAGACTGGTCTTATACCAATTTAAGGAACCAGCTACTAAAGAAACAAAATCTACAGGGCATTAACTTTTTAGAAGCAGATTTAATGGGGGCAAATTTAGAAAAGGCAGATTTACGTCGTTGTGATCTCACTCGTGCCTCTTTAGCTCAAGCTACACTGAAGGGTGCTGATCTAAGGGGAGCTACGGTAGAAGGTGTTGACTTCAAACTGTTAGATGTGCGTGGTGTACGTATGGATACGATGCAAGCGGCTAGTTTTTTACGTGCTTTTGGCGCGAAGGTAGATTAATTATAAAAAAAATACCATCCTCTTCGGCACGCAATTTTTGGTGCGCAGATTATACTTTTGTGACCGAAGGGGATGACTTTAAATTTTCTCTGTTTATTATGCGGCTAAGCCGTAATACTTTGAAAACGACAAAAGCTAGGACTATGCTCTCTTAACTGGGCAAATGAACCTTGTGCCACGATTGCACCTTGATTCATATAAATAATTTCATCGTATAAGCTTAGTACATCGGGGTTTAAATTATGTGTAATCGTAATTAGTGTTAAGTCCTCAAGTGTAAGCAGCTTGCTTTCAATCTCATACGCAGTTTGAGCATCAATCGCGGATGTCCCCTCATCTAAAATCAAAATAGGTTTGTTACGAATTAACGCTCGTGCCACTGCAATACGTTGTCGTTGTCCACCTGATAGATTAGCACCATTTTCACCAACCAAAGACGATAATCCGTTTGGCAGCTGACCTTCAAATCGATAAATTCCACTTAACTGAATGACCTCTTTAATTGCTTCCTCTGAAAATTTCTCGTACAGGCAAATATTTTGCAATACATCACTATCAAACATATATACCTGCTGATGAATCGTTGCAATCATCCCTTGTAATTGTGAGATATCTACTTCTCTTTGGCTCAAACCATCAATACTAATCGTGCCTGAGTAACCAGCATAATAACCACTAAGAAGCTTGATTAATGTCGATTTACCACAACCACTTGGCCCAACAATCGCATACTTTTTCCCCTTTTCGAGGGTTAAATTTATATCATTTAATACCTGTTGCTCTTGGTAGGAGAAGCTCACGTTTTTTGCAATCACATTTTTGTTAAATTGGGGGGAAGCTTTGCCCTTAAATGAATGATCCTCATAGGTCATAAATGCCTCAAGCCGCGTAATAATCGGTTTAACTCCTTGCAGCTTTGATACATTTTGCATAATAACTAGAACAGGACCCACAAAACCACCACTTAACTGAACTAAAGCGACCAGCATACCAACTGATAAATTGCCACTAATTATTAAATACCCAGCGACAAAAATAACGATAAATTGCGTTAAAAAGCCTACTAGCTCAGATACACTTTCATTTACGGCAAATATACGATCAGCCAAAAATTTTGTTTTTGCTGTTTTCATGTTTTGCTCTTTGAAGTCCTCTTCTGTATGTCGCTGCATCCCATAAGATTTAATAATCTCATGACCAGATAATAAATCCTTAAGTTTAGTCGTAAACGTCGACATCTGTGATGAAACGTCAGACTGCCTTTGTTGCATTGCTTTACTGAAAAGAGCAGGAATTACAAACATTAATCCAACACATAAAAGTAAGATTAGAGTGACTATCGGACTTAAATACAATAAAACCGTTAATGAGATGATAAAAATAAATATATTTTGCAAAGTAAGTAAGATCGGCTCAAAATAATTTTCCTCTGCAAGCTTAATATCGTTGCTCATTGCAGAAATATAGTCAGCTGTATTGCTGAAATCCTCCATATTGCGTTTAAAAATTCCTTGAAAAACTTCCTTACGCAACTGTATCGTTAAATTTCGGATTAGTGCACGTGTGCTTAAGCGGTATAAATAACCTATGGTCCCAGTTAGTACAAGAAATCCAATGGACAGAAATACCATTTGCATAAAGGCATGGATATCCTTTTGGGTTGCGGTATCAATCAACCTTTGAATTACAATCGCAATAAAAACAACGAGTGCAGAGCTGAGGATACTAATGAATACGGTCAATAGAAATAGCAGTTTATTTTGCTTTAATAAGGTTTTCATTTTTGCCCTTCCTCTCCTTTTGTTAGATTTATATCTAATTTATAAGATTAATATAACATCTAAATTTAACATGTGTCAAAGTAATTAGACTGTTATCTAATAAATAAAATAATTAAGCGTGACACTAGACAGTTGAGTTCGAATTTGCTAATATGATAAAAAATGAATATTTATAAATGCTAAGAAAAGGAATAGTAACTGTGGATCGGTCATCAGAAAGTTGCTGGTTGATGCGAAGCAATAGAAGAGAGACAGTGAACTCACCTTTGAGCAGCCTTAGAGAAATCGTTAGAGAGTATTTAAGGACGGAGAAACCACCGTTAGTAGGGGAGGATATAAGGCATAATAACAATAGCTTGTGAACAAGGAATGCCCGTATCTGATCAAGAGCATAATAATAGTAATTATTATGAATCGGAGTGGTACCGCGGAAGAATAAGTCTTTCGTCTCCTAGTCAGTTGGCTGGAGATGAGAGGCTTTTTTAGTTTTTAATTTAGGATATAAAAGGGAGGAACACGTAAATGTTTAACTATCAGAAATATGAAAAGAAATTCTTTTTGCCGCCTACACTTACTTATGATTGGGTAAAAAAGGACACTATTGAAAAAGCACCAATCTGGTGTAGCGTTGATTTAAGAGATGGCAATCAGGCATTACCTGTTCCAATGACATTAGAAGAAAAACTCGATATGTATAAAATGCTCGTCGAGATTGGTTTTAAAGAAATTGAGGTTGCATTTCCAGCCGCATCCGATACCGATTTTAATTTTTTAAGAATACTCATCGAAAATAAAATGATTCCTGATGATGTGACGATTCAAGTCATTACACAAGCAAGAGAGCATATTATTAGAAAAACCTTTGCAGCGATTGATGGTGCGCCAAAAGCGATTGTCCATCTTTATAATTCGACTTCGGTCTCCCAGCGCAAGCAGGTATTCCAGAAATCCAAAGAGGAAATCAAGCAAATTGCGTTGGATGGTGCTGTGTTATGCCGTGATCTTGCTAAAACGACAAAAGGAGATATTTATTTCCAATATAGTCCTGAAAGCTTCCCTGGTACTGAGGTTGATTATGCCCTTGATATTTGTAACAGTGTCCTAGAAATTTGGAAGCCAACTAAGGATCATAAAGCAATCATTAATATACCAACCACCGTTGAAAATGCAATGCCTCACATCTATGCGGGTCAAATCGAATACATCCACAAAAATATTATTGATCGGGATGCGGTTGTGTTGTCGTTACACCCTCATAATGATCGTGGTTGCGGGGTGAGTGATGCCGAGTTTGGTATTTTAGCAGGTGCAGATCGTGTAGAGGGTACGTTGTTCGGTAATGGAGAGCGCACAGGGAATGTTGATTTAGTTACTTTAGCGATGAATTTGTATTCACAAGGGGTAGATCCAGAGCTTGATTTAAGTCAAATGGACGAGATTTGCAAGACCTATGAACGAATTACGAAGCTAAATATCCCAGAAAGACAACCATACTCTGGTTCTCTTGTGTTCACTGCATTTTCTGGTTCACATCAGGATGCGATTTCTAAAGGGATGAAGCATCGGGAGCAGCAGCAATCCGAGAAATGGGATGTACCTTATCTTCCGATTGATCCAGCTGATCTTGGCAGAAATTATGAAACAGATGTCATTCGGATTAATAGTCAGTCTGGTAAAGGTGGAGTTGGATACGTACTACAAAATGGCTATGGCATTCAAATGCCTTACAAGATGAATGAGGAGTTTGGTTATGCGGCGAAACGAACCTCTGATGCCAAAAACAAAGAGCTATCTGCAGATGAAATTTATAATATTTTCCAACAGGAGTATATCACTTTTGCGCCTAAATTTAGTATCCATAAATACGAGGTGAGCACTGGCGAGCAGCATAAAGCTCAGTTGCAAATTTCAGTAAATGGAGAAAATACAACGCTGTATGGCGAAGGTACTGGTAGCCTTGATGCTGTTAGCAATGCATTGAAGCAGCATTTTAATTTAGACTTTGATATTGAAGTGTATGAGGAGCACTCTTTAGGTAAAAGCTCAACAGCTCAAGCCTCTGCTTATATCGGGATTTCACAGCATGATAAGCTATATTGGGGAGCAGGCATGGATAAGGATATTATGAGAGCAACGATCAATGCGTTAGCTGTCGCTGTGAATAAGCTGGAGTTTTAAACAGCTTTAATCATTAATAACCCATGTGCTATAATCGCTACAAGCATGTAATAATTTCGTAGCTGGAGGTTTGACATGAAAAAGGTATTTGTCGCTTTTCTTGCCATACCACTTTTTCTAATGGGCTGCTCAATGTCAGCGCAAAATAATGTAGACAAACAAGATGTTGCGCAAAGTAGCTTGCAAAGCTGGGCCTATTCGTTGGTTACTTGGAATGGATACGTATATAAAATGACAGATGAGGTTGTTGCTGAGGTTGGAAAGCAAATTGGCACGATAAAAAACTATTCTTCAAACGAATCCAGTACAATCCCAAACTTATTTTCTAATAAGTATCCTAAAGGAACAAAGCTTTTTAAAATTAAAAACGAAGGAACAGATACTTCTATCGCCGTTCAGGATGATCAAGCATTTTATAAAGCAGTAAAGGTAGAAGGTATGAAAACAGCAGCCCAATAGGACTGCTGTTTTTTATACTATATGGGCTATAAACTATACGCAGTAAGGATATGTGGTGATTTGCTAGACATTTAAAGCAAAAAAGACTCCAGTTCTTTTACAAACTGCTCCACACTTTCTATATCTACGGTATAGTAGACCTTCCCACTTCTTTTCTCAATTTTAACTAACTTGCAGGCTAAAAGGACATTCATATGGTGTGACATCGTGGCAGCGGTTAGTCCAATCTGCTCCGCAATTTCAAGATTGTATTTGGGACTTGATTTCAAAGACTGCATAATTTGTAGTTTACTTTGATCACTAAGCGCTTTGAGACGTGATAGCAATAACTCGTTACTTTGACTTGCATTCTTTTTAAATGCCGGCAATAAATAGACCTGTAGTCCACAGTAACATAGATTGCTAATCTCAACTTGGCCTAATGGCATAATTAATGTAGGGAAAATAATTTTTTTCTCAGCTAATAGGGTGGCGAAATCTAATGGCTCGAAGTTTCCGTTTACGATCATTTTCTCATAATTTTTTAATAATTTTTGTAATGTTTTGTCAATATCCTGTTTAGCCTGCTCAAAAGCGGGCAGATTGCTTTGGACTAACTGGATTAGTTCTTTGATATAATATTTCGGACGTTCGAGAATCATCATGAGCTTCCATTTTAATGACTCACGGAGAGTAGTTTGATTTAAATAGGAAATGATATACGAGAGATCATCCAGTTTGCCCTCCTGAAGTGGAAATGGAAGGGGGTCGTTACCACTTTGCTCCTCTATTAAAAAGTTAAGTAGCTGCAACCTAATTTCATGATCAGAATTGAGTTGAGAACCTTGCGATGCGGGTTGGAGCCAATGCCTGTTCATCCCTAACAGACCCGCAAATAGGATAAATAGCTCATCCTCATCCTGTCCGAAAAAAAAGAGCTCAAGCTCATGCGGTATTTTGTGACTATTAAAGCTTTGAATGTATTTTTCTAGGTATTTCAAATGTTTATTATAAAATTCCTCACCATTAATCATAAATTTATCTAATTCTTCAATAGCATTATCCTTATGCTGCTTGTGCAAATTATTTGATATAAACAACAGACCTAGTGTTTCAAAAATAGGGTCAAGCTCTAACATCGTATTTTGCTCCTTCATAACGCCTCCACATAATCTCATACATATTAAATACTCATCTAATCTATTATATTTTGATTAAATTCCATTAGCAAGTTAAGGATATAAAAACAAGCATTAAGTAAATTATTCATAATCAAAGGTTGACATTTCATTAAAAAGGGTTTAAATTTATCTCAACATAAGTTAACTTAATATTAAGATAAATTATTTAAAAATAAATTCAAAAAGAAAGTAGGGTTTTAAAATGAGTAAAAAAACGATGGGTATTCATCACATCACCGCAATTGTAGGACATCCTCAACAAAATATTGATTTTTATGCTGGCGTATTAGGCTTACGTCTAGTGAAGCAAACGGTAAACTTTGACGATCCGGGAACTTATCATTTATATTTTGGAAATGAGGGTGGCAAACCAGGCACCATAATTACGTTTTTCCCATGGGCAAATGCTTATCAAGGAAAAATAGGAGATGGGCAAGTAGGGGTCACTTCGTATGTAATTCCAGTTGGCGCGATGTCATTTTGGGAGCAACGTTTAAACCATTTTAATATTGCTTATACGAAAACAACACGATTTGGTGAGCAATATGTGCAATTTAACGATCCACATGGGTTACAGCTTGAACTAGTGGAGCGTGCAGAGGGTGAGCAAAACACATGGAGCTTCGGTGGAGTCACTCCAGAGGTTGCGATTAAAGGTTTTGGCGGGGCAACGTTATTTTCTGCATTACCTGAGAAAACTGCGGACTTGTTAGAAAACGTGATGGGGCTTCACTTTGTTGGTGAAGAAAATGGTTTAGCAAGATATCAATCCACTGCGGACATTGGAAACATTATAGACCTCAAATTAAATGCAACTGGTCTAGGTACAATGGGTGTTGGCACTGTTCATCATATTGCATGGCGCGCCCACGACGATGAGGATCAATTAGATTGGCAAAAATATGTCGGTGAGCATGGGTATAGTGTTACGCCTGTACAGGATCGGAACTACTTTAATGCTATATATTTTAGAGAGCGTGGCCATATTTTATTTGAAATCGCGACTGATCCCCCAGGCTTTGCTCATGATGAAACAAGCAACACAATGGGACAACAATTAATGTTACCTAAGCAATACGAACAGCATAGAGCGAAGCTACAGGAAGTATTAATTCCAATTGAAGTTAGAACGTTAGATTAATACACTTTTCTAGGGGGTGCGAATAAGACATGATCTCCATCGATCCTAACATGCAAACCGAAAGAGAAAACTATAAACTTCTCATTGGAAGCATTATTCCTAGGCCCATCGCCTTTGTTACCTCTTTATCAGCAGAAGGGCAAGGGGTGCTTAACGCCGCACCCTTTAGTTATTTTAATATCGTGTCATCCAAGCCACCAATGATCTCCTTGGCGATTCAAAGAATCAATGGTGTTTCAAAGCACACAGCTGCAAATATTAAGCAAAATAAGGAGTTTGTTATCCATATTGTAGATGACGGAATTGTTGAGCAGGTAAACGCAACAGCCGCTAATCTCCCCCAAGATGTCAGTGAATTGGATTTAACCACTTTCCAGTTGGCAAAAAGTAACCGAATCTCTGTCCCAGGTATAAAGGAAGCGAAGATACGTATGGAGTGTGTTCTGGAGCAGATCGTAGAGTTAGGGGAAGGTGACCACATTCAAACCGATCTCATCATTGGAAAGGTTGTTCAATTCCACATTTTGGACACGATCTACAAGGAGGGTAAAATTGATTCTGATCAATTAGGAGCTGTCAGCAGGCTTGCAGGCAACAACTATGCGAAAATTGGTTCCATTTTTACGATTGAAAGACCACAATAAGGGGGTAATTATAAATGAAGCATATTTTTCAAAAGGGAAGGAATTTAACTGGGCCAACTTTACTACTATTACATGGTACAGGCGGAAATGAGCGTGACTTGCTCCCATTAGCAGAAGCAATAGACCAAGAAGCAAATATCCTCAGTGTAAAAGGGAATGTACTTGAAAATGGAATGCCTCGCTTCTTCCGAAGATTAGCAGAAGGGATATTTGATGAAGAGGATTTGATTTTTCGTACCAACGAGCTAAATGCTTTTCTTGATGAAGCAGCTAAGGAATATCAGCTTGACCGCAATCAATTTATTGCAGTTGGCTATTCAAATGGCGCAAATATCGCTGCCAGCTTGTTATTCCATCATCAGCATTCACTTTCACATGCTATTCTATTTCATCCGATGGTCCCAAGAAGAGGAATTCAGCTTCCAGACCTAATGAACAAATCCATTTATATCGGTGCAGGTACAAATGATCCCTTGTGTCCACAAGCAGAAACCTCAGAATTAGTACAACTACTCGAAGCAGCTAACGCAAATGTGCATATTCATTGGGACAATCAAGGTCACCAGCTATCACGTAAGGAATTGGATGCGGCGGCACAGTGGTATCGTACATTATAATTATCAATATCAATATGCATTCTTTCCCCTTCATGAAGGAAACAATAAAGCTAAGTGGTGAAATGACTACATTATTTTTGCCATCATGAAAGGAGATATAATGAACAATCAAATAAATGACCAGTCAAACGTTCTGGGTCTTGAGCTAGATACAACTTACTTACAATTACCTTCCACATTTTATAGCATCGTTAAGCCTAATCCTGTTCCAAATCCCAAACTGGTATTATTTAATGAAGGGTTAGCACACGAGCTTGGCTTAACAAAGTCTAATTTCCAAAGTGAGAGGGGACTTGCGGCACTAGCAGGGAACTATTTCCCAGATGATGTAACACCTATTGCTCAAGCTTATGCAGGACATCAGTTTGGTCATTTTACGATGCTGGGTGATGGCAGAGCCATGTTAATTGGGGAGCATCTTACGCTAGATGGAGAGCGGGTTGATTTACAGCTTAAAGGTTCTGGCAGAACCCCTTATTCTCGTGGAGGTGATGGTCGAGCTACACTCGGACCTATGCTTCGAGAGTACATTATAAGTGAAGCAATGTGTGGGCTTAATATTCCAACCACCCGTACGCTTGCTGTTGCTACTACTGGTCAAGAGGTTATTCGTGAAACAGAGCTACCAGGTGCAATTATGACAAGAGTGGCGCAAAGTCATATTCGCGTAGGAACCTTTCAATTCGCAATAGCTAAAGGCGATAATCAGAAATTAAAAGCATTAGCGGACTATACCATTCATAGGCATTACCCACACATTGAGACATTAACGGAATCAGATGAAAACCGATATGTCATTTTCCTCAAAGAAGTGATCAAGCGTCAAGCCTTCCTCATCGCAAAATGGCAATTGGTTGGGTTTATACATGGTGTGATGAATACAGATAATATGACGATTAGTGGGCAAAGCATTGATTACGGCCCTTGTGCTTTTATGGATGTGTATCATCCAAATACGGTTTTTAGTTCTATTGATACGCAAGGCAGATATGCATATGGTAATCAACCTAAGATCGGCTTATGGAATTTAACAAGATTTGCCGAGGCGTTATTACCGCTGCTACATGAGGATCAAGAAAGAGGAATTTCGTTAGCGGAAGAGGCATTATCTAGCTACAGGGAACATTTTGATGAAGCATGGACCACTGGCATGTGCAATAAATTAGGACTGCTACCAGAATCCAAACAAGAGAAACAAAATAAAAAAGAGCCAACGTCAAATGATACAATAATACAGACCTTGCTTAATCTAATGCAAAAGTATAAGGCAGACTACACAGACACGTTCCTTCATTTAATGAAGTTGTTAACAGAGACTACCTGGACTAAGGACAAAAATCATCATCATGGTGAGGATCATGACGATATTGATCATACTCATCGTTCTAATCATGATCCTAATCATTCGATCCTTGAATTATTTGGTTCTGATGAATTCAAACATTGGAAATTAATTTGGCTTCACAAGCTAGACAAGCAGGACTTAGCAAGGGAAGAAAGCCTGACTTTGATGCGGGAGAATAACCCCGTTATTATCCCTCGCAACCATCTGGTGGAGGAAGCATTAGAGGCGGTTCTACATCGCGATGACTATAGTAAGCTGTTAGGGCTATTGAAGTTGCTTGCAAATCCATTTGATCATAAGATGGAAATACCAAGTGAATACTCAAAATCTGCACCAGCAAATTGTAATTATCGTACGTTTTGCGGAACTTGATTTATCGCATTACACACATAAGTTAGACAAAACATAAACGATAAGCTACAATTTTGATTAATACTTTTGGCTCAACCTCAAAATCAGTACTTGACAATGAAAATTACAACAACAAAAGGAGTGCAGGCAACTTTGCCAACAATACTCGTCGCTGATGATGATGTAAACATCCGAGAACTCGTGTGTTTATTCTTACATAATGATGGTTTTACAACGTTTCAGGCTGCAAATGGACAAGAAGCGCTACAGCTCTATAAACAAGAACAAATTGATCTTGTTGTGCTTGATATTATGATGCCAATTATGGATGGCTGGGCTTTATGTATGGAGCTACGTAGAGCCAATCCCGATCTTCCATTACTTATACTTACTGCCCGAGGAGAAACTTGGGAAAAGGTAAAGGGCTTTGAGCTGGGTACTGATGATTATTTAACGAAGCCTTTTGATCCACTGGAGTTAACTGTTCGAGTTAAGTCTCTGCTCAAGCGATATCACATAGGCTCCATTCAGCAAATACAGCTTGGCAAAGTGCGCTTAGATCGACAAACATATAAAGTAAAGATGGATTCAGATTCAAGCTCTACAACACTTCCATTAAAGGAATTTGAACTCCTGTATAAGCTTGCAAGCACACCTGGGCAAGTATATACGCGTGAGCAATTAATTAATCAAATTTGGGGAATCGATTATACAGGTGATGATCGGACGGTAGATGTCCATGTTAAACGTCTTCGTGAGCGGTTTGCTAATATACAGGATTTCCAGATTGAAACGGTACGCGGACTTGGTTATCGACTAGAGGTAAATGAAGGATGAAATCAATATACACTCGTGTTGTTGTCACCTTCATCGCCTCTATTTTGTTAGGCTGCGTTATTTCATTTTTTTTCGTCACATGGTTGTATGAAGACGAGCTAAATGACAGCCTACAAGAAACCCTCCTTGATTTTGCCCAAGATGTTGCACAGATTTACGATATACTTCCAGCCAAAGACGCCGAGAAATTCGTAAGCGAAATGAAGCAATTAAACTCTTTTTACATTCGAATTTATAATGAGGGTGGTCAAATTGATCAGTCCTTTGGCATATTTAAAGGCGATGAGCCAATCCCTGTCACGCAGGCGCAATTAGATACTGTATTTAAAGGGTATATATCAAAAATGGAGACAAACGGGATCAATGCTGTACATATCGGTCTACCTATAAAAGTGGGGATAGAGCGTAAGGCAATGTTTGTTGAACGAAGTGTAGCATCATCCTCTGCTTTTTTAGTCAAATGGGTATCTTTATTTCTACTTTATTTCTTTATTTTTGGAAGTTTATTAATTGGCCTCGCCGCGATGTTTTTAGTTAGACCTATTAAAAAACTAACCTCCGCCACCAAGAAAATTGCTGGGGGAGATTTCGAGGTACGCTTAGATATTAAACAGGGTGGCGAAATTGGGACTTTAGCGGAAAGCTTTGAAAATATGGCCTACGATCTTCAGCAGCTTGAACAGATGCGTAAGGAATTTGTAGCGAATGTGTCCCATGAGGTACAATCTCCGTTAACCTCAATTTCTGGTTATGCAACGGCACTAAAACAAATGAATATCAAGGATGAGGATCGGGAGCGTTATTTAAATATTATTATTGATGAAGCAAAACGAATGTCCAAGATGAGTGACAGCTTACTTAAGCTAAGCTTACTTGAATCACAATCACACCAGCTACAGCTAACCTCCTTTAGTCTAGATGAGCAGATTAGACGTGTCATTGTAGCCCTTCAACCTGGTTGGTCTGCTGCAAATATACAGTTTGATCTCCATCTACAGGACGTAAGCCTCAGTGCAGATTTTGATTTATTAAACCAAGTATGGACAAATATTATTAGCAATAGCATTAAATTTTCTGAGCAGGAAAGCTGGATTACAGTTCAACTTGAGCAAAAGGGGGGTAATGCTATTGTACGTATAACTGATACTGGGATAGGGATATCATCTGAAGATCAGAAGAGAATCTTTGAACGATTCTTTAAAGCAGATCGCTCGCATAGCCGTAAATATGCAGGGAGTGGTATGGGGCTAGCGATCGTGAAAAAGATCGTGGCATTACATCAGGGAGAGGTTACAGTGGAAAGCGTGGAGGGACAGGGAACTACATTTATAGTAGTTTTGCCTACAAGTAAAGATTAAAAGTAAAAACGATGGCGGCATATTAATCTATATCATCTTTTCCAGGTTCATATACCGCTTTTTTATTGTTCATTTTCCATGATTTAATATTTTGCATCTATTTTTTTGCTTTTGATTATTGCTCTTGCTTTTTTAGCTTCTTTTGACTATGCCTTTTTCGAATTTTATTGACCAAAATAAGCATTAATGGAAAAAAGAGCCCATGTGTAATATCCCAGTCTACCCACGACTTCGGAATACTTTTCAACAAAAATATGATGTTGGGCGAAATTATTTCTGAAAGTCCATATAGTAAAAAACTGACTGGAATGATTAAATATTTATAGCTATTAAGCTTAAGCAATTGGGCAAATCCTAAAACGAAGGCATAATAATATAGGACTGTTTTAAAATAAGTACTTATTATCCAAGCTGTAGCTATAAGTGCTTCAAGCCTTTGCAGAAAGTTCCCAATGTTAATTTGACGTGCTAATATGTAAGTCGAATAAAATTGATGGTGTGACAAATAGGGACTTAACACCGTAAGTGATAAAAACAAAATAATATTAAGTCCAAGCGCACCCATCGCGACCATGAAGAGGAAATTTCGTTCCGTTTTTTGTTCCTTCTTTACATAGGGGAGTACCATCAGGAACACACACATTTCTCCAAAGGGATAAAATAAACCAAATAAAACCGTCTCCCAAAAGTCTAAAGGGGATCTATCCAGAATCGGATAAATTCGCTTAATATCCATTTCAGGGAATAAAAGTACAACCAATAAAACTAGAAATAAAACAAAAAAAGGATACATAATTTGACTAGTCCTGCCTAATGTATCGATTCCCTTTCTTAATCCATAAGCCAGCAATATAATTGCCATTCCCCGTATGACCCCACCAGGGGTATTCTCATAAATTTGTGTGGTTAAGAAATCTTCAACTTCCTTGATATAGGTTGACCCAGCAAGCAGAAAAAATATTAAATAACTAATCGCAACAAGTCCACCAATCCACTTACCAAATACCTCAAGTGATAACTCAATTAATGTTTTTTCCGGATCAATATTAGAGGTAATCAGTAAAATTTTGATGATGATAAGACCAAATACAATTCCAACTAAGCCAGCAATCCATGCGTCTTGCTTAGCGCCACTTGCCATCGTTGTAGGATAAACAAGTGCCATGTCTCCAATTAACACAAGCATTCCTAATATCGATAACTGTCTAGAACTAAGGCGACTTTTTTCTATACTCATAACAAGTTTCCTCCATGGATTACATTATGACACTTAGGATGTCACTATAAAATCCTAATTATGTATTTTTTGCATAATGATCAATAAAAATGTTTTGAATAATAAACCAAGCCTCTCTTCATACTAATTGGAAAATACGTATAGTTTGGAGGGGTAGACATGGATGCATCATCTTCATCATTAAAGTTATCAAACCGGCTTGCTGATAATATGGATTACCTAAAAAAAGAGCTAGGACAAAGTGCGGATCTTGTTATGAAGGAAATTCAGCTGGGTAAAGCAGCAAAAATCGCAGTTATTTATATAGACGGTCTTATCGATACTCAAGTATTACATAATTCTATTTTGTATTCACTGCATGAACCTACAACTGCACTTTTAATCGCTGACCAAGAACCACATCATCAGCTTGAGCTACTAAGAACTCATTTGCTGGTTGCAGGCGATGTTTCTGTTACTAAAGAAGTAGATCCTTTTCTTCGCGATTTAATGTCTGGTAATGTCATGGTGATGGTAGATGGCAGCTATGAAGCCATCCGTATCGGTTTACCAGGATGGGAGGATCGTAACGTAAGTGAGCCTAGCTCACAGTCTGTTGTTCGGGGCCCAATGGAGGGGTTTACCGAAAATTTACGTACGAATACTGCTTTAATTCGCAGAAAAATTAGGGATAGTCAATTATGGCTTGAAACCTCACAAATCGGCAAAGTCACACAAACAAATGTTTCTCTGATGTATTTAAAAAACATTGCTGATCCAGAGCTGGTCAAAGAGGTCAAGCGAAGATTAAAGCAAATTGATACAGATAGCATCTTAGAAAGTGGGTATATTGAAGAATTTATTCAGGATACGGCACTCACCCCTTTTCCAACGATATATAACAGTGATCGGCCAGATACGATCGCCGCAGGCATTTTAGAAGGTAAGGTGGCAATCATCGTAGATGGCACCCCATTTGTATTGCTGGTGCCTGCTTTTTTTGTTCAGTTTTTCCAATCAGCAGAAGATTATTACCAGCGCGCAGACATTTCAACCTTATTACGCTTCATTCGTTATTTAAGCTTTTTTATTACTTTGTTAGCTCCATCCTTTTACGTAGCGTTAACGACCTACCATCAGGAAATGATTCCAACAAGTCTTGTTATTAGTCTTGCAGCTCAGAGGGAAACCATCCCGTTTCCCGCGTTTGTTGAGGCTTTAGCTATGGAGCTAACTTATGAGATCTTACGTGAGGCAGGCGTTCGAATACCTAAAAATGTTGGTCAAGCTATTTCGATTGTTGGCACGCTTGTTATCGGTCAAGCCGCAGTGTCTGCTGGTTTTGTTTCTTCGGCTATGGTTATAATCGTGTCCATTACAGCTATAGCTAGCTTTGTTATTCCCGAACCAGGATTAGCCATCGCTGCAAGAATAACACGGTTTGCTTTAATTGGGTTAGCAGGTTTTATGGGGCTTTACGGAATTTTGTTTGGCGTATTCTTCATTGTTTTGCATTTGTGTAGCCTACATTCCTTTGGTTTACCTTATATGAGTCCGTTTGCGCCTTATCGAGCTTCAGATATGAAGGATTCAATTTTCCGCTTGCCATGGCCATTTCTTAGAACAAGACCTGTGGAGGATCGACCACAAAACGTTCAGCGACAATCTCCTTCCTCTAAATAATAGGAGTGATTAAGATGACCTTTAATAAAAATAAAATAATCTCTGTTCTAATTTTAACTATCGCTAGCTCTATAATGCTAACTGGCTGCTGGCAACGTGCAGAATTAAATGAGACCGCATTTGTGATAGGGATGGGCATTGATAAAGCGGAAAAGGGCTTTAAGGTTACGTTGCAGGTCGTTATCCCTTCCTCTATTGCCTCCCAAGCAACAGGAGGATCTGGTGGTGGTGTCCCCATTCAAACCACTACTCAAACAGTGCCAACGATTTATGAAACACAACGCAAGTACTCCTTGGGGAATTCTAGAAATGTATATTATGGTCATATTCGTGTGCTTGTCATTGGTGAAGCTTTGGCGCGTGATGGAATTGGTGAAACGCTAGATGTGTTTATAAGAAGTAGAGAACCACGTTCTGACTTCTATGTTATGGTTGCTAAAGAAACAACGGCGGAAAATGTATTAAAAATATTGACACCGGTAAATAAACTGCCAGCAAATAAATTGTTTGAATCCTTAGATAAATCTCATAAATTATCAGCGAAAACTGCCGCGGTTCCGTTAAACAGATTTATCGAAGATTTTATAAACAGAGGAATAAGTCCCGTTCTAACTGGGGTCAAAGTAATAGGAAATGTTGAGGAGGGGGGGAGTGAGGATAATTTAAAGCACAGTACCCCGCCTACTGAAACTATGTATGATAATGTAGCTGTATTTCGCAAGGATAAAATGGTTGGATGGCTAGATGATGTGCAAACGATCGGCTATAACTATATAACCGACAACGTTGTTAACTCCTCTGGTATTGTTAAGGGCGCAGATGGCAATCCCATTGTAATAGAAGCGATTAAAACAAAGACAAAAAAATCGGTGAAAATGGAAAAGGGAGAACCGCATATTTACGTTGAAGTAAAAGCTTTATGTAACGTGCAAGAGGTTATGAGCTCAGATAACTTAGAGGAAGAGAAGGTCATTAAAGAGTTGGAAAAAAAATCGGCAGAAAAAATAATTGAACGTATGCAGACTGCGGTGACCCAAATTAACGATAAATTTAATGTAGATATTTTTGGATTTGGGAGAACGATTTATCAATCAAAACCAAAAGAGTGGAGAAAACTGCTGAATAAATATGGCCATAACTATTTAAAACAGCTTCCGATTCACTATAACGCAAAGGTGATTATTAATCGAATTGGACTGGTAGACAAGACCTTTATTCTAGATGTGAAGGAGTGAACCTAATGGTCAATGCTGTCGCATTACTAGTGCTTACTAGTATTTTTGTCGTCGTTGATGTTCCTTTTTTTAAAGGTAAAAAAATGAGGCGTGACTTAATAGTATGGATTGCAGTGTGGATCGTTAGTGTATGCTCGGCTGGCATTGCTTTATTTAAAATAAATGTTCCAAGTCCATTGATATTGATGAAAAATTTTTATGAGCCAATTAATAAATTCATCACCTCCTTATTTTAGCCTGAATTATAACCTAAATATTTCATCTCCAAATTCCATCCTCAACAAAATATAACGATTAAAAAAATTAATTAAAAACTAAGTGTTGATAATTATTTTTAATCATATTACACTTTTGTCCAAGGAGGTTATGAAACAAAAAGACCTGCTTGAAAAATTGTTGAAATGGAGATGAAGAATCAAATGAAACAAGATGGAAATGAAGTTAAAGAAGTTAAGAAAGTTAAGGAAGAATTAAAGAAACTTGAGGAAATCATTTTAAAAGAGTATGGAAATATCGCTGGGATTGTTGTATTAAAAAATGGGGACATACGATATGAACAATATTTTAACGACTGCTTGATAACAAGTCCTATTCATGTTTTTTCAGTCACCAAAAGTATCATCTCAGCATTATTTGGGATTGCGATTGATCAAGGGTTGATTAAGAGTGTAGATCAAAAAGTACTAGACTTTTTCCCAGAATACGAAGTGGAGCAAGCGGATCATATCATTCAAAATGTAACAATAAAACACCTGCTCACGATGACAACCCCTTATCAATACGAGGAAGAGCCCTATATACAGTATTTCTCAAGTCAGGATTGGGTAAAATTTTCTCTTGGTTTAGTTGGAGGTCAAGGGGAGATTGGACAATTTAGATATACACCGCTAATTGGTCCAGATATTTTATCGGGAATCCTTGTTAGAGCAACTGGAAAAACCGTGCTTGATTTTGCAACCGAGAACTTATTCTCTCCATTAGGGATTTCTGTGAAGCAAAATATTTTTTTCCATAGTCAAGAGGAGCAACTTTCATTTCTAGCTGCTAAGGATCGAAGTGGATGGGTTACTGATCCTAATGGCGTAAACACTGCGGGCTGGGGGTTAACTCTAACGGTGATGGATATGGCAAAATTAGGTCAGCTTTACTTGTATAAAGGCAACTGGAATGGAAAACAGCTACTATCAGCTTCTTGGATACAGGAGAGTACAAGGGAGCACAGTCGAGCCACGCAGTTAAATCTAGCATATGGGTATTTATGGTGGATAGAAGAGGGAAAAAGCTTTGCAGCAGTGGGAGATAGCGGCAATGTGATTTATGTGAATACAGAAAAGCAAATGGTCGTTTCTATCGCTTCCCTTTATACGCAAGAAACAAAGGATAGACTGGAATTTATTAAAAAATATGTAGAGCCTTTATTCTGTATCTAGTCTTGATAGGTAAAACCTATAAATAAGATGATATTAATAATTTAATGTGCTTTACACCACTATACAAAAGGAAGCCAAAATAAAAATGGCTTCCTTCAAATACTTTAGAGTCATAACATATGCATTTAGAAAAGCGCTTGTATAGCTGAAATAAACTGGTATACAAAATAGAAAGAAAAACTAATTAACAGAACACCAGCAATGATCGAAACTATCTGAATCGCTTTTCGGCTCATCACTTTACGTGTCACAGAAACGATAGATAACAGTCCTAAATCATGAGCAAGTATACCACTTAACACACCACATGCTGCAAGTACAAAGCTTCCAACATTAGACGAGATATAAGAGTCTGACAATACCGCTCCAAATACAGAAATCCAAAAAACTAAATTTCCGGGAGAAACCGCAACCAGCAATCCGTTCCGATATGTATGCCAAAATGACTTTTTAGTTTTTTCATCAGGGAGTGTGATGTCTTTATCAGAATTTTTAATAGAATCATAACCTAAATAGGCTAGAAATCCTGCACCAACAATCCACAGTGGGATCTGAACAAATGGAATAGAGAGGATGGAGGCAAACCCAAAAATCATCGCTAAAATTAACAAAAGATCAATCGTCATGCCACCTAAACCAACCGCCCAGCCATGAATAAATCCATTTTTCAAACCTTGCTTTGTCATCTCAACCGTAATTGCACCAACAGGTAATGCTATGGTTAAACCAATAAGAAAATATTTTAGATACAGATCCACGCTATAAGTCATCCTTCCGTATGATAAATATCACCTAGTTCTAGATACATAGATTTTAGTGTATTACACTGCTGATGTGAAAGCAATAAAATTGCTATTGTATTAAGTCTATTTTTGCTAAAAATAAAGAGATTATGAAAAATAATAAATTTTTTAAGGAATACATTTACATAATATATTATAAATGGTATTATAAACGTGAATACGCTTCCATTTTTTAACTACTCATACTACTTTTGTTTTGTCATGTTTTGTGCGCCGTAGTATGAGACTTAAGAGGAGGAGTGATACTAGATTTGAAAGGGTTTACAAATAAGAGATTTGCTTCTGAGAGAATAACTTAAATATGGATTTATTAGATCCAGCAAATTAATTAGGGAGATGAATATGAGATGAAGAAGAAAAGTTTAACTAAAGTTTTAGGACTGGCTTTGACCATTGCACTACTAGTACCAACTATGGCATTTGCTGCTCCTGAAGTACAGCCACTAACTGATGTTTCACCCACAGCGGCTAATCACAACATAACTCCAGCACCTTGGGGATATGATGGTTATCGCAATAATATTGCTCATGGTAATGTACAACAAATTTCCTATTATTCATCCACAGTAGGAAAGATGCGGAACGCAAATGTGTACACACCTCCTGGCTATAATCCTTCCAAAAAATACAACGTACTTTATTTGTTGCATGGTATTGGTGGGGACCAAAATGAATGGTTAAATGGGATGAACCCTAGAAATATTTTGGACAATCTATATTCTGAGAACAAATTGGAGCCAATGATTGTCGTATTCCCGAATGGCCGTGCGATGTGGGATGATCGTCCAGTTGGTGACATTTATGCAGCAGATAAAGTAGCTGCTTTTGAGAGATTTGAATTTGACCTAACCAAAGATCTTATTCCTTATATCGATTCTAAATTCCCAGTTCTCACAGGTAAAAATAATCGTGCCTTAGCTGGTTTGTCAATGGGTGGGGGGCAATCGTTGAACTTTGGTCTCAAACATTTGGACAAGTTCTCTTATGTTGGCGCGTTCTCTTCTGCACCAAACACGAAAGCAGCAAATCAACTCATTACAAATCCATCCTATACTGCTAGCCAATTAAAACTCTTATGGCTCTCATGTGGAGCATCTGATGGTTTATTATGGGTAAGCCAAAACTTCCACAATGCTGTAACTAGCATGAATGTTCCTCACCAATGGTTCCTAGATGTAGGTGGTCATGAAGGAAAAGTGTGGAGCAGCGGCTTGTATCACTTCGCTCAACGTATTTTTAAGTAATATTTAAGTAAATAGTTTGAATCGTAATAGAAACTGGGCGGAGAATATGTTGTTCTCCGTTCCAGTTTTTTATTATACTTTTAGTTATCTTCATATGTATTATAAGTGACTTCGTTGACAAAGAATGCTATTTTTATTAAAATTCGATATGGATAATAAGTTTAGATCGAATAAATCCTAACGAGAATATAGGAGCGATTATATTACCATCCTATATGTAGATTAGGATTTTTTTGTTTTTGCTTTTATCTTTTCTGTTTCACTATGGAGATTGGAGAATATTACATAAGTTGGAGGCTAGCTTTATTATGGACAATTGGTTCAAGCTGAAGGAAAGAGGTACAACGGTTTCAACAGAAATTATCGCAGGAATTACGACCTTTTTCACAATGGTCTATATCGTAATTGTAAATCCGGGAATTCTTAGTAGCACTGGGATGGATTTTAACGGTGTATTTATTGCAACAGTATTAGCAAGTATTGTCGGAACGCTTATTATTGGAATTGGGTCTAATTATCCTATCGTGATCGCACCTGGCATGGGACTCAATGCATTTTTTGCTTATAGTGTTGTAGCTGGGTACGGCGTATCTTGGCAAGTTGCACTTGGTGCAGTATTTATTGCAGGGCTTTTATTTATTGCTCTATCGTTGACATCTTTCCGTTATATGCTCCTAGATGCTATTCCTGCAACATTAAAGCATGCGATAACCGCAGGGATTGGATTGTTTATTACAACAGTAGGACTACAAAATGCAAAAATTATTATCGCTTCAGAATCTAATTTGATTTCTATCGGAAATTTAGCGGAGCCAATGACCTACCTAACGATTATCGGTTTAATTGTGACGGTTGTGCTAATGGCTTACAATGTAAAAGGATATTTATTTATAGGCATGGTCATTACAGCGATCTTGTCATGGATTATGGGGCTCTTTCAAATGCCGGCATCCATCCTATCCTTACCAAAGGGATTGTCATCCACTGCATTCGAGCTCGATATCGCTGGTGTTTTTTCAAGTGGTCTATATACGATCATCTTTACCTTTTTGCTGATCACGTTGTTTGATACAACAGGCACAATGCTTGGGGTAGCAGAACAAGCTGGATTACTTAAAGAAGGTAAATTCCCACGGTCACGTGGTGCTTTATTGGCAGATGCCGTAGGGACGACTACCGGTGCTTTGCTCGGAACAAGCCCTACCTCGGCTTATATTGAATCCAGTACAGGTGTTGCGGCAGGAGGAAGAACAGGCTTAACCGCAGTAACTGTAAGTGTGCTAATGGCCTTAACTTTATTTTTCACCCCCATTGTCAGCGTGATTTCAGGCATACCTGCAATTACTTCACCTGCATTAATTATTGTCGGATTTTTTATGATCAGCACGATAAGTAAAATTGATTGGAAGAACGTTGAAGAAGCTTTTCCTGCTTTTTTGATTATTATACTTACGCCTCTGACACATAGCATTGCAACAGGGATTGGTGTAGGGTTTATCTTTTATCCTGTACTTAAACTGCTTCGCGGAAAATATAAAGATGTTCATCCGATTTTTTATATTTTTGCTATTTTATTTTTTATTCAGCTCGTATTTCTAGATCACTAAAACCAAAACTAAAATAAAATGATGTATAAAAGGAGTACTGCTTGTAGAACGGTTACAGGTAGCGCTCTTTTTCGTGCTTGTTCATATTCAGTTCATATTGTCATCATGATGAGGACACAATGCTTAAGTATACTTTCACTATATTACAAGGCTTATATTACAAGCTAAGCTGGATATACAGATACTATAGCTATAGGAATGGAGAAGATGGATATGGAACAAGTGGAACAATTTAAAGGGAATCCAGAGAAGAAAAGCCGTAAGAAGTGGAGCTTATGGTTAAAAATAGTTGTAGGACTAGTGGGCACGATTGTCCTGTTTATGGTGACTTTATTTGTGGTTAATGCAATCAGTACAAGTGTTGAGAAAAAAAATATCGAGCAATATGGTCAATATGTCGATGTGGATGGCAAAAAAATGAATGTATCGATTCAAGGCAGCGGTGAGCAAACGATTGTTCTTCTACCAGGGCAAGGAACACCATCGCCAGTGCTTGACTTTAAATTGTTAATTGATGAATTGACCCCAGAATACAAAGTCGTGGCAATTGAGCCTTTTGGTTACGGTTTAAGTGATAAGACGGATAAGGAAAGAACAACCGAAAATATTGTCAGTGAAATCCACGAGGCTGTGCAGCAGTTAGGGATCAAACGTTATATTTTGATGGGGCATTCCATCACAGGCTTATACGGAGTACCCTATGTCAACAATTATCGTGATGAAGTTATTGCTTTTGTTGGTATCGATAGCAGTGTGCCAAACCAACCTGGTATGGATGTCAAATTACCACTGACTACAATGCAATTTATGCAAAAATCAGGTTTAATGAGATTAATCAAAAAAGTGAGTGACGATCCCTATAAATCAATGGCATTTGATGAACATACAAAAGAACAAATGAATTTGATTTCCAATCAAGTATCCAGCAATTCAACGTTGATTAATGAGCTAGAGCACCTTGGCTCCAACTTTAAAAATGGAGAAAAGGGAGTTTACCCACATGATTTGCCAGTGCTGCTTTTTGTTCAATCCAACAACGAACACAATCCGCAATGGGTTCCATTACATGAAGCACAGGCTAAGCAATCAGCACAGGGAAAAATGATCCCAATGGAAGGGTCACATTATCTGCACCATACAAAGTTCAAAGAAATTGCCCAAGAGTTTAAAGCTTATATGAAGGAAATTCAGAAATAATGCCAGGCTACAGTACACACTTCATAGTGGTGCTGTAGCTTTTTTTATCTAAAATTGAAACGTGAAACTGTAAAAGTGAGTCTACTCCGTTGATTCTAGTTATCAATTTGAATAAACGCCTTGAATAAACGAATGACTTAAGGGAGATAATTTACACAATAGTGTACCCTGAAAAATGTACGTTCTAACTCTTGACGAAACTAAATTAAGCAGGATATAATTAACATATGAATATTTGATCATATGTTAATTATCAGGGAGCTGAACGATTATGCAAGGTAATATAGCTACTGTAAAACGAAAAGTTATGTTAAAGGGTCTAGATTGTGCCAATTGCGCGATGAAGATTGAAAATGGAATCGAAAAAATTGAGGGTATTTCCTCATGTTCAGTGAATTATGCTAATGAAACATTGATGATGGAATTCGATGCATCAAAGGAAGTCGAAATTATGGATGCGGCTAAAAAGAAAGTTAAGCAGCTAGAGCCACATATCAAATTTATCGAACAGGGGAAGGGTAACTCTAGTTCTAGGAATGGAGGAGCTTTAACTCATAATAAGCCTCATACCCATGATCACTCAGACGCTAACCATCAGCATAGTCACGAACATAATCATAAGCATCACGATCATGGTGAAAGCAAGTCACATAATCATGACCATGCTGAAGATGACGGACATGGACATAGCCATGATCACGGTGACAGTAGCGTTCGAACAATGATGATACGGTTAATAGCTAGTGCTGCAATAGGTGCTGCAGCAATTCTTCTTTCCTTAAATAGTACAGTTGAACTTATGCTCTTTATCGTTGCTTATCTTATTATAGGTGGAGACATTGTTTTAAGAGCAGTTAAAAATATTATAAGAGGACAGGTTTTTGATGAATACTTCCTAATGTCAATCGCTACGATTGGTGCATTTGCAATAGGTGAGTATCCAGAAGGCGTTGCTGTAATGTTGTTCTATCAGGTTGGAGAACTATTCCAAAGCATTGCGGTTAATCGTTCACGTAAATCAATTAGCTCATTGTTAGATTTACGCCCAGACTTTGCCAATTTAAAAATTAACAATGAAAGTAAGCGTGTTAGCCCTGAAGTGGTTAAGGTTGGCGATATGATTATTGTTCGGCCAGGGGAACGGGTACCTCTTGATGGTAAAGTTGTAGATGGTAACTCGTCTATGGATACCTCAGCATTAACTGGAGAATCCGTGCCACGTGAAGTAGCTATTGGCGATGACATTTTAAGTGGATTTATTAATAAAAATGGGGTTCTAACTGTAGAGGTTACTAAGGAATTTGGTGATTCTACCGTTGCTAAAATTTTAGATCTTGTAGAAAATGCAAGTAGTAAAAAAGCAGAAACAGAAAAGTTCATCACAAAGTTTGCTCGTTATTATACACCAGTTGTAGTCATTGTTGCGTTATTGCTTGCAACGATTCCACCCCTATTAATTAGTGGCGCAACGTTCTCAGATTGGTTATACCGTGCATTAGTTTTCCTAGTTATTTCATGTCCGTGTGCACTCGTTATTTCGATACCACTTGGCTTCTTTGGTGGGATAGGAGCTTCCTCTAAAAATGGTGTGCTTATAAAAGGAAGTAATTACTTGGAAGGTCTTAATGACGTGAAGTATGTTGTGTTTGATAAAACAGGCACACTTACGAAAGGATCGTTTAAAGTAAATAATATTATTGCCACAGCACAATGGGCACAAGAGGACATTTTGAAATACGCTGCTTATGCAGAGATGCATTCTACTCACCCGATTGCTCAATCTATCCGAGAGGCTTATGGGCAACAATTAGATGAGCAGCTGATTTCGAATTATGATGAAATTTCGGGTCATGGTATTTCAGTTCACTTTGATAATAATGAAGTACTAGTAGGGAATAGTAAGCTAATGAAGTTAAAACAGATTCCTTTTTCTGAGCCTAAAGAGGTAGGAACGATCGTTCATGTCGCGATTAATACACAATATGCTGGTTATATCGTCATTGCAGATGAGGTTAAGGAAGACGCATCAAAAGCGATTCGGTTACTTAAACAGCTTGGTGTAAATAAAATTGTGATGCTAACTGGGGATAATAAAGCTGTAGGGGAAGATGTTGGCCGTAAATTAGGTGTTGACGAAGTCCATGCTGAACTGTTACCTCAGCATAAAGTAGAAGAGCTAGAGAAACTGGATGCTGCCAAGGGTCCTAAAGAAAAAATTATTTTTGTAGGTGATGGTATTAATGATACACCAGTATTAGCTCAAGCAGATATTGGTGTTGCAATGGGTGGCCTGGGATCTGATGCAGCGATTGAAGCTGCTGATGTCGTTATCATGACAGATGAACCCTCCAAGTTGGCTTCAGCAATGCAAATTGCTAAGAGCACCCGCCAGATTGTGTGGCAAAACATTATTTTTGCTTTGGGTGTAAAAGCTGTGTTCCTTATCTTTGGGGCATTTGGTATCGCAACGATGTGGGAAGCGGTAATTGGGGACGTTGGAGTCAGCTTAGTTGCCGTTCTTAACGCAATGCGTGTATTAAAAGTTAAACCAAATTTAGATTAATTGAACTTAGGTAATCTGTAGTATAAGGTAAACAAGTAGGACTGTTCCTAAGCCATGAGGGCTGGTAGGGACAGTCCTTTTTTTGTTAGTTGCTTATTCGTTGTTAAATTACTACTGTCGTACGCTTCAACAGCATTATGCGTGCTTCGTGTGCTGAAGTGTTTGCAAAAATATTTGTTCGATATGACTATCATCAAGTGAATAATACACTGTTTTTCCATCCTTGCGTCTTTTCACAATTCTAAGGTTCCGCAAATAGCGTAGCTGGTGAGAAACAGCAGATTGTCCCATTTCGAGCAGCACTGTTAAATCATGTACGCAAAGCTCTCTTTTTAGTAAGGCACTAATGATTTTGACGCGCGTTGGGTCACTAAAAGCCTTAAACCAATCCGCAAATTTCACCGCTTCTTGCTCATCAATAAGCTCCGCCTTGATCGCATCTAGGTCCACAGCTGCACCAGAGCAATTGACATCACATTCTTCGACTGTCTTTTGTATCATAAATGATCACCTTTCTGTTAGGCGTTGTCATAATTATATCAAAAACAAAAGCTAAACGGAAATATTACAATTAAGCGATTTCTATTGTCATCACAATAACATATAAGATCTCTATGGGCAAGACGCGGGGGATAATATCTTTTAAAAAAATATTCGTCTAAATGGTAACTATTTACATGGTGTCGATATTTCGATAAAATAAATACGTAATTACGTATTATTGGAGGTGCTAGTTATCAATAACGAAGAATTACGTATTGAAATTAACGAATTAAAAACACAAATGGCAGAATTAGAACGACTTGTTCGAAATTTTACGGCCAGTCGCCCTTATGTTGAGTCTCCGAAAGAAATTAATGAAAATAATAACAGGAATGAGGGGGATGACGAGAATTCTGTAGGTTACGTTTATTATGCTGGTCATTATCAATCCAATGGGCAATCATTGCGTTGGGAACCAAAACAAAGACAGTTAAAGCAGCTACTTAGTATAGGCAATGACAAAATTTCTAAAATACTCTCAGCTTTAGGCAGTAAACCACGTCTCGATATAATAACATCCATTCTTATAGAGTCACTTACAGGCGCAGAAATTGTAGAAAAATTAGGGTTGGGAACCACTGGGCAGCTATATCATCATTTAAAGGCATTACAAGGTGCTGACTTGTTAACACAGGACAAAAGCGGACGTTATACCTTGCCTGATCACCGTAAATTATCTCTACTTTTATTGCTATCAGCTGTAGTGGATATGTTAGATACGAGCGATTATTTAGATATGCTCGAAGTAAAAAATTCAGCAGGTTCATATCTTGGAGAAATAAGTAAGGATGGTTTTGATGCTAACTTACTTTTATGCGCAGTATTGGAGAATTCAGTACTCGAACACGTTGCTGGTTATGTAAATGAAGTTCATATTTTCTTACATCAACACGGTGCTGTAACCATTAGTGATAACGGGAGAGGGATACCCGTAAAAGCATTTCAAGACAACGATAAATCAACTGTTCAAACTATACTAACTGACATCGAAAGATTTAGCAGTGAGGCGCCATATCAGGTGCCTGGTGCGGAAAAAGGAATTAACATCGCAATCGTCAATGCTCTTGCATACAGTCTTACGGTTGAAGTCAAAAGGGAAGGTTATATCTATCGTCAAGATTATAAGCATGGTATTCCACAATCCGATTTTATGACGGTAGGTGTTACGAAATCTAATGGTACTAGTATAACCTTTAGACCTGATCCTGAAATATTTGTCAAAGGATTCGATAGGGATACACTTCATCAACAATTAGAAAAATTAGCTTTGTCGTATCCGAACTTGACTATTTATTTACATTGATAAGGGGGAGGTACGTTGTGACTGAGAGTATTTATACCAATGAGGATATTCTTTATATGCTAGATTCTTTATTAAAAGAACAAACTAAATTTAATTGGGATGTTTTCTATTCTGATCGTGCTAAGCCGATTCCTTTTTTCGTGAGTACTCCAGATGAAAACTTGGTTCAATATTTTAAGAATAGTTTTCTTACACCAGGAGGTACAGTTCTAGAACTGGGTTGTGGAGCGGGAAGAAACGCGATTTATTTTGCCAAACAAGGTTATGACGTCGATGCAGTAGATTTATCGAGTGAGGCTTTACAATGGGGAATTGAGCGAGCTAAAGAGCAAGGGCTCAGTATTAATTTTATTTTTAAAAACATTTTTGATTTAGATATTCAAAAGACAAAATACGATGTAATCTATGATTCTGGTTGTTTCCACCATATTGCTCCACATCGAAGGATTGATTATGTAAACCTGATTAATCGAGGCTTAAAACCAGGTGGGTTCTTTGGAATCACTTGTTTTGCTGAAAATGGTAATTTAGGAGGTTCTGATATTAGTGATTGGGAAGTGTATCGCCAGCGTAGTTTAAGAGGTGGACTTGGATATACACCTGAAAAATTAAAGATGATATTTAAAAACTTTCAAATTGTTGAAATTCGGAGAATGCGCGATTTTGAACAACCAAGTAATTGTTTTGGTAAATCAGGTTTGTGGGTAGCCTTGTTTGAAAAGAGAGTAGATTAATATCGCTAAAAACAAAAAACTACAGTATCTATAAGAGAATTCATCCAGTGTGGTACTGTAGTTTTTCTAGTGACTCCGAGCTAATGATTAAATGAGATCAGGTGCAATTTTACATACATATTCACAAAACTCGTATTTTGTACATATGTCCTTTTTATTTGATGATTAAATTCAAGTACCTTATTCTTTACAAACTTCTCCAGTCAGTGTCTGTTCTTCTGCTGATGACTAGATTGGCAGATAAAAAAATGGGACAGCCCCCTTTTCTTATCCCTTGATACTTATGATTAATTATAATGCTCCTCTATAGAAAGAATCATTTTATACTGTTCTACACATAATGTCACAATAAAAATATTCAGCTTGTTCATCTGTTTTTTTGAGTTCCATTAGTTGAGAAATACAATGTCTATGTTCATCCAAAACAGTTGTTAGTAGTTCTTCTTCTACTCTTTGGTATGTAGCGGAACCAACACGCAATAATCCATTTTGGAATGGCATGGGGAAATATTTATTCTTAAGAATATTTTAAGATAATTTACTAAAAATTCAAATTCCCTTTTAAAGCATCAAACATATACATTATATTTCCAAAAAAGCTGCCCGCTGGTATCAAATACCGGAATGGGCAGCCTCTTGTAATGATATAACCTGCTAACAGATTGAGTTACGCCAGCAACGCGCGAACACCTCACTAAGCGGGATAAGCGGACGGTTCAGTAGCTTCTCAAGATCGCAGCTCTCGATATTCAGTACGCCATCACGGATGGATGCCTGAACGTCAACGACGAAAGATTAAAATTCCTTATCGATCCTTCATGCACATAAACCATTATGAATCTAACTTTTTTGCTGCTTTTAATTAGATATTCCGTCGCGACGAAGAATAACTTCCTTCGGAAGAGCATGAGACAGAAAATGAACATAGCCGCAGGTTAAGCCATATCCCTGCATGGAAACGTGATCCAATCCCCCGGCTGGATCTTGCCCAGCCGAAAGGGTCCGCATGCTTCTGTTTACACTTTTACTTAGCCAGATATTCGATGAACTTTATAAAGATAGTAGCTACTTCAGCGCGGGTGGCGTTGGCTTGGGGGGCAAAAAAGTTGCCCGGCTTGCCCGAGACAATTCCGATGCCCTGCTGTGCCTGAACGGCCTTCAACGCCCATGAGCTGATCTGACTCTCGTCCGCGAAGGACTTCGATTGATTTTCAGGTATCTCATAGCCCTTGTACTTCATGTAATTGTACAGCATCACCAGCATCTGCTCGCGTGTAATCGGTGAATTGGGTTCAAACAGGTCTGCGTTTATACCGTTGACGATGCCGCTTTCGGCTGCCCACTCGACTGCCGCCGTGTACCACTCCCCATCCGCAACATCGCTAAAACGGGAATTCGTGTAGCCGGAGCGGTTGACGTGCTCAAGAGTGGCCAGTACCTGCACGTACATCGCACGCGTCATTGAGGTGCCCGGTGAGAACGTCGTAGACGTCGTCCCGTTGAAAAGACCGTAGGTGTAGACGGAGTTTACGTAGCTGTAGAACCAGTCGTCCATGTTTACATCCTTGAAAGGATTGCCAGACACCACAAGGAAGCCCAGCGGGGTGTCGTCATCGAGCACAAATACCGTACGCTCATGGATGTTCAGCGACATGCCTTTGTCTAAGCCGGCACTCGCACCGCCGTGTAGTGTCACTTCGGCGCTCTTGCCCGCCGGAATGGTCACCTTACCTTTTGAGTCAATAGTCGTGCCTTCGGGTACCTTAATCTTCGTCCCACCCTTGGTCGTAATCTCGCCGCCGCCGGGCAGGGTGGTGTTGCCGTTCTTGTCCGTGACCGCGGGCTTATCCTTCGGTGTGTTCACTGTGTAGGTCGGCTTCAACGATCCAGTGACTGTCCCGGTGCTCGTATTGCCGGTATTGCTCATATTGCCGGTATTGCTCATATTGCCCGAATTGCTGGTATTGCCCGTATTGCTGGTATTGCCCGTATTGCCGCTATTGCCACCAGAAGGATTGTGGACGCTCGTTTTTCTCTGCGCGAACATCCAATCAAAGACGTCAGTGTAGTCATTGTTCCAGGCCGGCAACTTAGAGGACTGCGCCGTAGGCTTGAGACTCCACTCCTTGTTGGAACCTACATTGGACAAAGTATCCGTGTACCCTGAAATATTGTTCCACAGAACTGAAGCTTCCATCTCATGGCCAGAAGGAATCCAATTGGTTCCATTAACAGGTGCTTCCGCCTTTGTCCATTGGTCATAAGGCCAAACGAATATTTCATTTCTGTCGATGAACGTGTGCCTAGCGTTGTCCAATAGGGGCATTATATTCGCTATATAAGTTTCCGCCCCTGTTTTTATTGTTGAAGAATCAGTTGTGTTCACGAATGACCAGTAGGCAAAGTTTTTAAGAGTTTCGGCTTGTTTCGCGTTGATTGATGGTGGAAAAGACATAGGTGCCGCGGCTGCGAGTAAATCGGGATATGTTGTCAAGAAAGTATTCGTATAAGCGGATCCCATAGAGAAGCCTGCCATGTAAATACGGTTGGGGTCAACAAGTCCCTTACTTACCAGATCATCGATATAAGCCTTTAAGGTAGCGGGTGTTGCCTGAACGTTGTTTTGAGCCCGCAAAGCGATGATATGACTGGCGTATTTAGCGTTCTTCTCCATTTTTTTCATAAGCGCGGTGGCTCCGTTGGCGGACCTGATGGGCGCAAAGGTATCCCCGTCCTGTGTACCGCCGCGGGTAGAACCGTGAGCGTAGATGTACAGGGGAAGCCCTTTTACCGGAACGTCGTTGCCGTCCTTATGAATATAGAGTCCATACTGCATCGCTTCCGCTTTGTCAATTTTGGGACCAACCTCAAATTTGTCGATGATTTCATTGACGGTACCTGACTGTGCGAAAGACGACTTAACAATGGCAGCCTTGCCATCAAGCTTGATATCGCCACTAGATACAATGTTGTAATTCTGGACGGTGGATTTGGATGCTTCCAAAGTGGACTGTCCGCCGGTTAACGTCCAAAATTCCAATTCTACAACGATGTAGCGGCCTTTAGTAAGTCCAGCTTGATAATCAGGGGAGTTCTCGTTCACACCCTTATACCCTCTGGGTCTAGGTTCGTCATTGACGTATACTCTATTGACAGTGCGTGTGCCTTGATATGCCGGGTCACCGTCCAGCAGAGTATTCCTCGCCGAGACTGTAAACATTTTTGAACTAAGGTCGGCACCCACAGCTTCATTTCCCGCACCCAGATCGATGATAACGGCTGTGGTAAATTCACCGGTGGCAAAGTTATCGTTGTATACGATAAAGTTAAATAACGTTGCAGCCGGATCGGGTTTGAAGGTAACATGGATTACCTTGTCATCGGTGTTCACGTTTTTCAAGGTATAGGTATTGTTTGCAATCTCTACAGATTCTCCATTTACAGTTACGGTATCCACGACATAACCGCCGATCGGAGTGAATGTAAAGGATTGGCTTCCGCCGTCAGCTACCCGAATCAAGCCGGATGGCGAGATGGTGCCGTTTAATCCTGCCGTGGCGTTAACGGGGTGTCTGGTTACCGTGGGGCTCCCAAGCAGCAGCAAGCTGTTCTTGAAGCTGTCAGAACTGCTATAACCCGCGTCGGGCTTACCTAAAGCGGATACAACCTCATAACGGTCATTCCCTGCAGCAGTTGAGTTATTGATGTACACATCAAACGTAATCGGGGAATTGCTCGTGAATTCAATGGTTCTTCTAGGTATCTTCACTTCCGCGATATACCCGGTGTCCGTTCGTGTAACTGAACCGTCGCGGCCCGCAGCGGCTTGACCTGAGAAAATACCGCTTGCACCAATACGCCACTGGTTTGAGCCGCTTTTTCCGTCACCGACATAAAATTCCACGCTGTCGGTCATGTACTCCGTGCCAGGCGTGTGACCGGTGCACACATTCGGGTCTGTAACCACAACGCGTGCATACAGGAAGTCTTCGTCCCACAATACTTTGGCTTTGCCGGTGGCCTTGGGGCCTATATTCTGGTCGGGTGCGCTACTGTTGTTGATGTCAAACGCCGCAGCTTGTTCCCACAGCTTGTCGTTTGTGCCGAGTACAGGTGAACCGTATCCGGCAACAGGCCGATGGTTTGCTGCGGTCTGCGCAAACATCCAATCAAAGACGTCAGTGTAGTCATTGTTCCAAGCCGGCAGGTTAGAGGACTGCGCTGTTGGTGCTATGCTCCACGTCCCCATTGTTATGTCATTGTAAAGAACAGCCGCTTCCACTTCATGCGCCACCGAATCACTCAGGGCAGGTGAATGGTTCGGATTCGGCTTCTGATTCGGCTGATCATATTGATTGTAAGGCCATACAAGAGCCTCATTGCTCTCAAAGCGCGAAGCTCTCGCGTTGATCATTTTCGGCATATTGGTCGTTATGAAGTTAGCGAGGTTAGTCTGGTATACTCCAACGTTATACTCATTGATAAACATCCAATAGGCCAGGTTGGTGTGAACGTAGTTGGCGTTCGCGTTCGGTGAGCCGCTTACCGGAGACATAGGTGCGGCGGACGCGAAGAAGCCGGGATAAGCGTTAACTAAGCTGTTCGTATACTGACCGCCCCATGAGAAGCCCGCCGCGTAAATACGGTTAGGGTCTACTGCACCGCTGGCAACCAGGTCGTCTATAACCTTCTTAACATTGGCTGTAGAGGGAGTACTCGTGCCATTATAGGAAATATTCAGGATATGGCTGGCGTATTTATCGGGATATTTTTCCATTTTTTTCATCAGAGCGACCGAGCCGTTCGCGGATTTCATGGCCGCTTTTGGGTCAGTCGCAGCGCTTGTGCCACCGCGTCCCATGCCGTGGGTATAGACATACAGCGGCAAGCCCCGCGACACCTCACCGTTTCCATCCTTGTGAAGGTAGAGTGCGCGATTGACCGAATTGCCCGTAGGTGCTGTAAATTGGTCAAGGATCGGATTCACAACTTTTTCCTGTTCAAAAACTGCGAACTTAAGCCGATCTCCTTCTGTCAGTACGAGCTCGCCGTTTTGGACGACGCTGTAAACCTGTTTTGTTGAGTTCATATTGCCATCCAGCGTGATATTGCCGCCGCTCTCTGAATAAAATTCAAACTCAACTACGATGTAACGTCCGCTTTCCAGTCCGTCCTCATAATCCGGTGAACGGCTTACCGTCCCCAGATAGCCGCGTACCTTCGGTTCGTCATTGGCGTATACCCTAGTGATCTTGCGCGTCCCTTCAAAGGTTACCGAGTCGCCGTTCAGGGTAGTGTTCCTAGCCGAGACGGTAAACAAGTCCGGATTAAGCTTGGAGCCTTCCACTGCCTTCCCTTCGCCTAAGTCAATGATGACAGCCGTCGTATACTCGCCACGGGCGAAGTTGTCATTCCATACAATAAAGGGGAGCAACTCCGCGGTCGAATCATTTTTGAATGTCACTTGAAGGGTATGGTTAGCGGCAACATTTGAAAAGGTATAAGTGCCATCATCGGATAGAGCCGCGTCCTCTCCGTCTACCTTTACGGTATCTACAATTTTGCCGTAATCGGGGGTAACCGTAAAGGTTGTGTCTGAGCCGCTGGCTATTCTCAGAACATTGCCGGGTGCGTTCGGCGTTATCCGGCCGCCCGATTCCGCCGTGGCGGTGATTGAGAATCTGTCGTCCGCTCCACTAGCGGCAATGAGATTCAGGCTGTTTGTAAAAGAAGCAGAATTGTTGTAAGCCGCGTCCGGAGTTCCGAAACAGGAAACGACTTCATAGCGGTCACCGCCCTTTTCCGACGAGTTATTGATATATACTTCAAAGGTAAACGGGCCTGCCTGCAAGTTCAAGCTTCTTTTCGGTATTCTCATCTCCACGATATATCCTGTGTCTGTGATCTCAGTCCAAGCAGCTCTGCCCGGAGCGTTTTGCCCTGAGAACACGCCCGTCGCGCTGATGCGCCATTGATTCGCGCCTTGGGTTCCAGCGCCGGCATAAAACTCCAGGCCGTCATACTGATAATAATTGCCGGGTCCCTGATATAGATTGCTGTCCTGCACGACTACGCGGGCATACAGGTAGTCTTGGTCCCAAAGGATCCTGGCTGTGCCTGTGGAATGGGGCCTTGGGTCGCCGGGCACAGTGCTTTTGTTGATGAGATGCTCCATTGTCAGGGCCCACAGCGGGTCGTCTGACCCAAGTTCGGGTGTTCCAAAAATGGCGGTCGGCATTTCATTTGTCTGCAAGCTTGTAAGAGCTGTAGAACTGCTGTCGCCATTAAGTGCTTCTGTATACTCGTTGTTGTCAGTGGCGGCGGCAAAGCTGGTAGGAATTAGTGACGCCACCATTAGCAAGCAACAGAGGAACGCTAGCACTCTGCCAAATCGTTTTGACATCATTGAAAATCCTCCTTTTTTTCGATCCGTGTACCCACGGCTTACCCATATCGTAAACACCAAGGCTTCAACAGCTTACTTCATCGTAGTGGATATAATAGCGCTTTCATAATTTCCCTCTCCATAAATTTGTTGTTATTTCACCCTATGCAAAATTTCACAATTTATTCAAGTATCAATCTACAGTGTTGTTATCGAATGTTTATAGTTTCGCTTGGGACGAGATCCAGTTTATTTCAGCGAAAATCTGAAAGCTTCTCTTCGTCCATGGTAGCAATGTTTTGTCCATCTATTGTAATCTCACCAGAGGTAGGTGTATCAATAGTCGAAAACATATTCAGCAGGGTCGATTTTCCCGCTCCAGATGGGCCCATGATGCCAACATATTCTCCTTCTTCAATGCTTAGATTAATGTCTTGCAATGCAGTATACTGATTTTCTTTCGTACCAAAGATTTTGTTTACCTTTGTTGATTTCAGTATGATTTTCATGTTGTCACTCCTCGTGAATTAAAGATAAGTCCACTTTACACTGCTCACCTTACACCGTGATAATCTCAACCTTACAGCAACCTTACAGTTAGCTGTTGTGTATCAGCACTCGAAAAGGAGGATTTAAAACCTTTGCATTAACAAAAACAAAGGCAGACCAAGACTTTGTAAATAAAGTCTTAGCCTACCTCTATAGTCATTCAACTAACGTTTCGCGTTAGCTCAAATTAAACGTTACTAATATGCGCGTTTATTGCCTTTCTTTACAAAATCCCAGTCAAACTCGACATTTTTCCTCACCCGTTGAAGTAAGTGAAGCAATACTTCCCTCTCCTCTTCATTAAGCCCTGCTAATGCAACTTTATCGGTGTGAACCGCCTCTCTTTCTAGGAAAGAATACGCCTCGTCACCTTTCGTTGTGGTAAATAATCGTTTGATTCGCTTATTTATCGTGTCGTTTCTCTTTTCAATAAGACCTTGCGATTCAAGTTTTTGTATCGCACGGGCTGTTGTTGTACGATCCACTTTCAACATCTCAGCTACTTTTTCCTGAATAATCCCTTGATTCTCAAAGATACGGACCAAATAAAGATATTGGCCTTTAGTTAACTCAATTTCCTTAAACTCCACATTGCTTATCGAGTCCAAGGCCCTCGCTATCATGCCAACCTCTCGCAGAATTTCTCGCATTTAATCCACCAACTTTCAAAGCACATTAACTATATATCGTTATTATGCTGGATATATTCTAAAAACTCAACGCTAGCCCAAGCAGTCACAGCAGGAAGGTTTTGTGCAAATTATCTCATGTTTAATAATATTGCATTTGCAACATTTTTAATATATACTTGCGTTACTTCACAGAAAGGATTGAAGAGTAGCATGGAGATTATAATCATTAAGGTTTCCAATTCCATTGAACTTGAACATGCGTTTTCTATAAGAAAGAAGGTATTTGTTGAAGAGCAAGGTGTTCCGCTGGAGGATGAGTTTGATCAGTTTGACACGTTGAATGGAACGTGTGAACATGTACTGGCCTATATTGATAGGGTACCGATTGGAACAGGAAGAGTACGCTTCATTGATGGGAAAGGAAAACTTGAACGCATATGTATTCTAGAACCATATCGCAAATTTGGAGTTGGAAAAAAAATAATTAACTCCTTAGAAGAAAATTCAAGGGATAAGGGACTTTGGCAGGTTAAATTGCATGGACAATCACAAGCAAAGGGGTTCTACGAGAAATTAGGTTACACTGCAATCTCAGATGAATTTATGGAGGATGGAATCCCACATTTTTTGATGATCAAAGACTTAATGAAATTAAAAAAAATAGACTCAGTTGAGGAGCTCAACATCGCTTTTCAAATAAGAGAAGAAGTGTTTGTGAGAGAACAAAATGTACCAATTGAAGATGAGTTTGATGATTATGATACTTTAGATGGACAGTGTAAGCACATCCTAGTCTATTATAATGAACTACCCGCCGGAACAGGTAGAATTATTATTCGAGATGGCGTAGGTAAATTAGATCGAATATGTATTTTAAAACCTTATCGTCAATATGGTCTTGGTAAATTAATCGTTACATCACTAGAAGAAATTGCAGAAAATAAAGAAATATCCAAAGTTAAATTACATGGACAGACACATGCAGAGGGATTTTATCACAAGCTAGGATACCAGACTACCTCCGATGTATTTATGGAAGATGGAATTCCGCATTACCTAATGGTAAAAGATTTATTATGGAAATGATGCCGTTATCACGTGTAAATCAATATTTAATTTATGCAATAGGTATCTTAATTCTAACTCTTGGCATTACGTTAACCATACAATCGGATCTTGGTAGCTCTCCTTTCGATGCTCTTCTGGTTGGATTGTCCCTAAACGTAGGTTTAACTGTTGGTAGCTGGGAGATTATTATTGCTCTAGTTATGATATTTATTAATTCGTTGCTACAAAAACAGAAACCTGAATATTTGGGCTTAGTAACTGCCCTTATAACAGGCATTTGTATTGATTTCTGGTTGTTATTGTTACGGACTTGGGTGGCACCTGATCTATTGTTTTTCAAATTTCTGTGTTTCGGCTGCGGTTTAATTGTTGCAGGAATAGGTACGTCCATGTATTTACAGACCAATTTTGCACCGATTCCGATCGATCGGTTAACACTCTCATTAAAAAAAATAACTCGAACGAACATATTTTTTTCGAGAACTTTAATTAATGTTGTACTTCTGTTTATGGCATTCATTTTTAATGGACCCATAGGTATAGGAACTGCACTGGCTGTCTGTCTCAGTGGGGCAATTTTAAATATTTTTATGCCATGTACTGGAAAGATGATAGGCAAATTGAGGTCAAATGAACCAGAAATTTATGAGATGGATAGAAACCATTCCGTTTAAAACGTCTTATAGATAACAACGATAAGCGAACGATAAACGCAGATTACAAATAATAGAAGGTTAAATTACAAATGCCCACAGGGCATCACTTTTTTATGTGATAGCCCTGTGGGTTAATGTTACTTACTAGCCTTCAATGGTGTTGTGTCCATATGCAGCTGAACTTCAATTGCCTCACATCTAAAGTAATCAAAGTCAGCATATTTCTTCATTCCACTTAAATCTTGAACGCATAGGCCTAAAAAGTTCCCGGTAAATCGGATGAAATTATTTTTTCCTCCCGCTTCATCACTTAAATGCGAAATATCCATCGCCTTTCCAATTGTATTCCACTCTCCATCATCAAGAGCATAAGAGAAAAGTACGAGGTTATTGTTTATATTCGCTTTCAATTTACAACGTTGAGTTCCTTCGATTGAAATTTCTGATTCCGGGAACTCTTCCCAATTCCCTTGAAAGGATCTTACAATCCCCAAGCATTTCCCGAGATTTTCATCCCTCGTAATTCTTAAGTAGACATAGTCGCTCGTATCATAGTACAAAATTAAACCCGCCATCTGTTGAAAATGATCCGGATCGAATTCAAGCTCCGTCTCCACTTCAGCATTCATTGTTTGTTGTCGCTGAGCCACCATACTCTGACTGAATGTTGAGCTTAAGGATTCCCGGCCATAAATTCGCAGGCTCCCTGCTTTTTCTGTTAAGGAAAGCCATGAAGAATCTGGTGGCATCCTTAAAGTGTTCCAACGATGATCAAGTTCTTTTTTATCAAAGTAGTCAATGGCAGGAACAGACGGGAACGGATAATGAGGTAATTCAAATTCATCAATCGTTAATTTAGGCGCATTTCCTCCACCAGCGATTCTAAGCCAGTGGTCTTCTGTCCATTCCATTCGTTGAATTGCAGTCTCTCTTCCAAGGATACAGTTGACGTTATTGACTGGCCTGCCAGTGAGATGTACCATAGCCCACTCACCATTCTGTGTTTCTACCAAGCTACCATGTCCTGCTTTTTTCAGGATTAGACTATCGTCACCCGACGATGTCAGAATAGGATTGCAAGGGTCTACCTCGTATGGTCCTTCGATTGACCTAGAGCGTGCCATTGTTGCAGCATGTGTGTGCCAGGTTCCTCCTTCTGCGGTCAACAAATAATAATAACCATTGTGTTTATATAGATGAGGCCCCTCAGTGTACTTCAACTCTGTGCCTTGAAAAATATTTTTCGCTTTTCCAATTAACATTTGTCGCTCTGTACAAAATTCCTGCAGCAATATTCCTGCAAAATGATTACGCCCGGCGCGGTGATCCCACAACATATTCAGCAACCATTTTCGACCATCATCATCATGAAAAAGTGAGGGGTCAAATCCGCTGCTATTTAAGTAGATTGGGTCAGACCAAGGCCCTTCAATGTTTGTCGCTGTAACCATGTAGTTATGTGTGTCCTTGAATGCGCCTAACCTGCTTTTTACATCAGTAAATATCAGATAAAATATCCCTTTATCATAAGACAAACAAGGAGCCCAGACCCCACAAGAGTCAGGATTTCCAGCCATATGAAGCTGAGAAGGTCTGGTTAGAGCATGAGATACGATTCGCCAATTTTTAAGATCACGAGAATGATGTATTCGTACACCTGGATACCATTCAAATGTTGAAGTTGCGATGTAATAATCTTCACCTACACGAATAATAGATGGATCAGGGTGAAACCCGCTTAGAATAGGATTGGTAATCATTTCTACATAACTCTCCTTTTCTTAGAACTGAATCATTAATTTGTCAAGCCATACAATAGTCATTATATAGCACTAATTTCAGCCGGGCTATAGCGCAATACAAATCGGGTCCCAGAAGTTCCCAGAAAAATCGGTATATTCGCTACTGATGCTTCAAGTCCAATCATGGAGTCCGTGGGCCATCTGTATACTTATTTCGCTATTTTGCAGCAATTACGGCTTACCATTGAAATACAAAAAAACCCAGAGTCTTTAAAAGACCTGAGTTTCCCCATGGTGCAAAAATTCATCAATCATCGCTTTGTATTTGTCCAGACTGTACACGTTATACATTCGAGAAGTAAGCGTGCGGGTGTTTCCAAAGAAAAAGCGTTCAAACTGTTTCTGTCTACCGCCGAAGGGACCGATTGCCAGTTCCCAGGTGAGCCGGAAAAGAGAGATTCGGTCCCAGGCAGATGTATCCTGCCCTTTAAGATATAGAGAGATAAAGTCGCCAGCATCAGATGCAAGGTCTGCCTCGGTAGGAAGCATCACAAGGCTGCTGGAGCTGATGTCCTGGAGCATACTCAGCATCTCCTGATAAAAAGAGGAATACTGTATCGTAGCAGCAATCAGCGGCTTTTTGGCTGGCACATAATAGCCCTTTGCATCCGGTTCGGCCATCATTTCCGAAGCTAGGCGAAGGGATTTCAAATTTTCAAGCATGGTCAAAATACGGGAAATCCGCTCCATAGTTACCGCTTCGAGACTGATATTCTGTTCATCCGACAATTTAGAGATCAGGCCGAGAAGAAATTCCGTCTTGGCAATGTAACGTGTAAGCACCTGATGACCGGCATAACTGTGAAAATTCCCTTCGCTGAACAGCCGCACTCCAATCTCTTCATTCCCTAAGTAAAAAATTCGGTTGCGTGGGATGAATACGTGATCAAAGATCACCATGGCGTCCATTTCTTCAAATCTGCTGCTTAGCGGATGATCATAATGAGATGTGTCTGAATAACTTTCACGACAAATGAAGGTCATCCCCTCCAGATCATTGGGAACTGCAAAGGCAAAGGCATATGGATTATCCGGTTCCAGCATGGAAGGCAGAGGTGAGGGGAACACCAGTATTTCATCACAGGTTGCTGCTTGCGTAGCCATCATAAACGCACCGTTTACCACAATTCCGTTTTCATTACGGTCGATCACTTTAGCTGTAATTGAATCCTGGGCCTCGTCCAACAGCTCGGACAACCTGCTGGCAAACGGCTGAATGAATGCATGGGATAATGTGATGTCCTTACTGCGGCAGTATTCATAGTACTTTATGAGATTATCTTCATATTCCGGATTGTATTCTTGTAACAGATGAGCCGCGGTATATAAAGACATCATCGTCGTGTTCATATAATCTGGGGATCTCCCTAAAAACCCATGGTGCTTCTCCGCCCACAACTCCATCATGATTCTCCTACGGACCAGATCTTCCTTGCTTCTCGGTGCTAAGAAGGAAAGTCCATAACGTTCCCCGTCAGTCCCGGACTGAAAGGTCATTTGTTCCATGATTTTCTCCTGATGCTGCATATCATACATTTCCGCTTGGGTCTTTAATAACCCGTTGAAAGCAGGATGACTGGATAAAGGCTTTTCGATGGTTTTACCCTGATACCATATATTGATTTGCTGGCGGTCTATACCCTCAATATATTCTTTTCCGTTCTTAACTGCCATTGCCACCCACCCCATTCATGAACATTTAACGGTTCAGCCCATTTGACTAACCCAGTTTCTCTAAAATATGTGGTACCGTTAAAGGCAGTACATTGTCCATGTTTAAACATTTTCTTTACTTTGCATTGTAAACGATCATAGGGGTCTGGCTTCAGCTTGTTGATTAGCACTAATCTATAATATTTTCTATATTCAATTGAGGACATCCCCGTCCGTGATTTAAAAAATTTAGAAAGATACTTGGTTAAGAGCTTTTAAAAATACCTCTGTAGGTTGTGCGCCGGATATTGCGTATTTTCTATTAATGACAAAGAAAGGTGCTCCTGTGATCCCTAATTGTTTTGCTGTAGCTTCATCTGAACGCACTTCGCCAGCATATTTGGAGGAATCATGGAGAACTGCCATTGACTCGTCCCTATTCATTCCAACTGATTCTGCAATATCTGCTAAAGTATCATGATCGCTAATTAGCTTGGCATCCGTGTAATAAGAATAGAACAGCTTCTCTGCTAATTCCTGATCTTTACCCACAGATTTGGCATATTGGGTTAAACGATGCGCATCAAACGTATTGGTGGGCTTCATTTGGTCAAAATTATACACGAGACCCATTATAGCCGCTTGTTGTCCCAGTTCAGCATTTGCTTTTTTCGCTTGCTCAATGCTCATACCATGTTTTTCAGAAAGTATTTGATGCATATTTTTGCCTGAGTACATGGATGCTTGCGGATTAAGTTCAAAGCTTCTATATTCGATAACCACCTCATCCTGATGGCCGAATTGCTCCAGTGCAGATTCTAATCGTCGTTTCCCAATATAACAAAATGGACAAACGTAGTCCGACCATATCTCGATTTTCATTTTGAATCCTCCTTCACTAACCACTAATAGTTGAATGTTTCATTTTTGCCCCTATTATTTGTTATAAATAATAGGCATTTTTCTAATCAATTTTTTGTCACGAGCAGCAGAGTACATGAATTTAGCAACATTTTCTCTGGAAACAGACATTTTAGCCGATTGATCTCCGAAGGAATAGCCATAAGACTGCCCTGTGTATTTAACATTGGGATTTATAATTCGAACGACTGTCCAATCCAGATTCGATTTCTTAATCATTCCTTCCATTTTCTTCATTTCTGCATATCCGTTTGGAAGGAGCACTTTGGCTAAAACACCTGGAAGTATCGTGGACATATTTTTCTTATCGTCATCGGATTGCAAAGCTGGCGTCGCAAGTGTAATGAACCTTTTCTTGTTATGTTTCTTCATAGCCTTAATGATCAGTTCGTGTCCGTCAGCAATCGGCGTACCTTTAAGCTTTCGTGACATATCGGACCCTGGCCCCAATGTGCTGATTACGACATCGGATTCGGCAACGGCCTTCTCGATGGTTGAGCTATTCGAAAGTTCCCCTTGTACAAGACTCAAATTCGGATGTTTGAGGTCGACTTTTTGGGGGTTTCTAACGTATGCCGTAACGGAATCTCCGTGATCTAAAGCTAGTTGAGTAACAAGCTTTCCAATTGCACCACTTGCACCAAAAATAGTGATATTCATATTTTTTTAAATCTCCTTTAACATAAATTATTGAACTTAAACTTTATCTTCAGTTACAAACTCTTCTACTCTGTCTCTTTTGGTGTACATGTCGTACCAAAGATCAGCGATTTTAACCTGAACTCCTGAATTCGGCTGCATCCAGATTCCGATCGAAAGGTGACCTGCATAAATTCCTTTGTCTGCTAATTCGCTGTTCAAATTAAAGATATAATTACGAAGTCCTGAGATTGCAATTCCGACGTTACCCATCCTTGGAACCGGGTGGACTGAAGCACCTCCAGTTGTAAATAACAGAGCACCACTTTTCTTATCCAACATATCCGGAAGTACTTGTTTAACACTCGATAAAGCACCTAAAACATTATATTGAAATTGGTATAACGCATTTTCTTCAGTTACATCTAATGTTGGCGCTACGGAGTCAAAGCTCGGCGTTGGACTGTATTCAAGAACATCAATAAATCCGTACTTCTCTTTAACAGCAGCAAATGCATTCTCAATTTGTTCTTTATTTAATATGTCCGCTTGAAATGAAGCAGCTTCGATCCCCAATTGTTCTAACTCAATAACCAGTTGGTTCAATTTTTCTTCATTTCGAGCAATAAGCGCTACGCGAAAGCCATTTTGTCCGAATTTCTTTGCAATGGACATCCCTAAACCTGCTCCTGCTCCAACAATCGCTATCGTTTTCATCTAAAATCTCTCCTTTAGTTAGAGTTAATTATCAACCTGATAAATAATGGTCAACGTGTTGTATATTTATCTTTTGTTCATTATAATTAATGAAAGGTCAGCCTTCAATGTTTAATAATTTTGATTTTGAGAGATAAAATACAGTTTGAGTTCAAATGTCGTATATCTAACAAAAAAAGTTAAGGGGATGAGCCATAATGAACAAAAAAACCGATTTGCGTATCCTTCGCTCCAAACATTCGATAAAAAAGGCATTTATAGAACTCCTTAATGAAAAGGGATATGAAGGGATTACGATTCAGGATATTGCCGACAAAGCGATGATTAACCGGAATACATTTTACCTTCATTATCAGAACAAACCCCATTTGTTAAATGAATCTATGGACGAATTATTAGAGGAATTAAATAATACACTCAATCTTTGTTCAAGCAGCAAATCTCCTATAAGCGGCACTATGTTTGAACAATTAATGCAAACCATACTGGAGAAAATTAAAGAAAATATTCCCTTTTACAAAGCATTGTTACTGGATGAGAATAGAATATATGGTTTTCAATCAAAGATGGAAGAAATTATAAAAAATACAGTGGAAGATGGCTTGCATAATACGACCCTGAAGATTTCAAAGGACTTATTACTCCAATATATCGCATCTACTTTTATGGGCATTGTAATATGGTGGGTTAAAAATGATTTTTCGTATACTCCAAATGAACTCGCTTCTCAATTCGGAAAAATTCTAACTCATGGACATTTAACAGCTGCGGGTATTCCAATCAACGATTAAAGTGATCCCTGCTTAAGGTAGCGGGTGACATAACAGAAGAGAGGCCCTTCAATTGAGGGCCCCTCTTCTGTTACTACGCTGTTAAAAATTTAGATAGTAATCCAGCTGTTCGTTGTGACTAGTCCCAAAACCTGTACTACAGTTCCTTCGTCATAAAAAAACTATTGAGATCTAGGACATAATCTGCAAATGGCTCACAATATGTGAAGCCAAAATCTTCATACAGCTTGTGAGCTGGGATGAATGAATCCATCGAACCAGTCTCGAGACTGATCTTCTTGTATCCGCGGCTTATGGCCACTTCAATAATATGAGAAAGAATATTTCTAGCTACACCTTTGCGCAAATGCTTTTTAGCTGTCCGCATCGATTTGAGTTCTGCATGCTCTTTGTCCAATTCCTTGATAGCCCCACAGCCAAGAAGCTCCTCATCCTCCCAAGCACACCAGAATGTAATTTCCGGCTTCTTCAACTCGTCCAGATTAAGAGCATGAATGCTTTCAGGTGGAGAGTCCTCTGCCATTCCTTGAAGATGTTCTGCAATTAATCCAATCACTTGTGGCCTACTCAAATCATCTACAAGAATCTCCACTGCAACCCCTCCTACGTTAATGTTAAGTTGTATTAAGATTTACTCATAAACCATGACCCAATATTTAGCTCCGGGTTCCCCTTCCTCAACAACGGCTTTAAAACCCCTCTTCTTATAGAAATTCAATGCTTTTGTATTTTCGGAGACACATTTTAATGTGACTGGTGTTCCCAGTTCGGCTACAGCCGCTTTGAGTAGCAAATCACCAGCACCTTTGCCAGCAGCATTAGGGTGTACAAACAAATTATGAATAAATCGGTTAGGTACATACAATGAAGCAAATCCGAGAACTTGGTCGTTCTCCTCTGCCAGAAGAATTTGTTCTTCCAGTGTGTCCCGATCAAAATCATCAAGCGTCATTTCATCTGTATTGACCCAATGAAAACTCCCACGACGGGAATCCAGATAAATTTGTCTCAATTGTGGATAGTCTTTAATACTTGCTTCTCTGATTAGCATCAGATCAATCCCCCTAACTTCTATGCTTAGACTTAGATTTATACTTCGGATTACCATTATTATACGCTATTCTTTTTGAACCTGGTATTGGCTTCTTGAAAACGCAGTTCTCCAGGTCGGATACTCAAGTTCCCAACCACACTCATTTTTGGCTTTGCTGTTAGAAGCACCTCTCTCCCACGGACTAAAATCGGACCCAATTTCTGGTCTAGATGCGTGTAATGCATCTGCATACACAGGTAGCCACTCTATACCTTTAGCAGGTTCATCATCTACGATGTTATACGTTCCTGTAGGCCACTCCAATGCCAGAAAAGCAGCATTCGCAGCATCTTGCACATGCACAAAAGAAGAGACGCCGTCTGTTGCCTTTACCTCTTGCTTCCTTACTTTTTCAGCCGTAGACCCAGCCTGATCATACCAAGTTGCGGGTCCATACAAAGTACCGTATCGTAAAACTACATATTCCGGAATTTCTTTTACAGCTTCCTCTAGGGCCACAACACCGTTAATCGTTGTATATCTAGGCATAGGGGCATCGAGGTCCAATGAAGTTTCTTCCGTTGCAGGAGTTGTGCCAGGTTCATATGCCCATGAAATACTCTGTGCGATTATTTTTTGTACCTTTGCTTGTTTTGCTGCATCCACTAGGTTGCGAGTTCCTTCAATCCGTATGCGAGCATTTTCTGCTGAGCTGCCTTGACTTAATGAGGTTAATTGATGAATGACAACATCAGGTTTAACTTCCGTTAAAATATTCACCATTTGCTCCCGATCGAACACATCTGCAAGAACTGCTTTGGCTCCAGTTTGTTCAATGGCCTGTCGTTGCTTTTCTTTCCTTGTCATGCCAATGACATCGTGACCAGCTTGTACGAGCTGCGGTAGCAACAATCTCCCAATAACACCACTAGCACCAGCTACAAAAATTTTCATAAAAATAGACCTCCAAATTTTCTATATATTGATAAAATCAGAATCTGCAACTGATTGATGACAAGACCCATAGCAGCTGTCACGGTCGGTGCAATGAAAATTACGTATGGACGTCTGATCCACCCTGGTTCTCTGTATACCCACATCGCTATAGCCATCGCCGCGACTTCTGGTAAAATGATCTCTGAATGTTGTAACCATACGGATAAACTAACCATCAATACAATAAATGATATCGCAATAACGTAAGGCAGCTTGCCTATTTTATTCGTTGCGAGATCTGCTGTATTCATATGCTCTCCTTTCAATCCAACTTAAAGCTATTGCTACTGTTGGATAATCATAGCTATGATTAATGTGCATTTAATACAGCATGCTGTTAAATTTATGCTAACATGAACATTTTGAATGTTTTAAGTACCACTGTATTTCATTTTTTTGCATACCAATTATTAAAGACTTACATAAGCATGTGACAGTAAAATAAAAAAGCCGCTAAAATAGCGACTTTATCGTGATAAGTTATTATAGTCTCGGTACGATGAATGAAACGGTAGTTCCTTCACCAGGTATACTTTGAATCAGTAAACCTTGCCCATAAATCTTTTTAAGGCGTCGATCGGTATTCGTTAATCCCACACCGGATGTCCCAGCCTTCTTCTTGCCATCTAAGATGGAAGACAGCTTGGTCTCATCCATACCAACTCCATTATCATGTATGACAAACTTGATATAATCCTCTTCTTTCATAGCAGATAGGCTTAGCTTCCCTCCACTTGTACGCTTCAATATGCCGTGGCGAATTGCATTTTCTACGATAGGCTGGATTGTAAGTGGCGGAAGTTTCGTATCCAAATGATCAGGCAGATTCCATTCGACTTCCAATCGGTCTCCAAACCGTTCCTTTTCGATATATAAATACGCTCGCAGCAAGTCAAGCTCATGGGACAGTGGGACCAGAGGCTGTAAATTTTTTGAATTAAAACTTCCCTGTAAGTAGTCACTAAAGGCTAAAAGCAATTTAATCATACGATCTGAATCTAATAAACTTAGTGAAGCAATAGAATTAATTGTATTAAACAAAAAGTGAGGCTGAATCTGAGCTTGGAGCCATGCAGCTTCCATCCGCAATTGCTCGTCAACGGATTGTTTAAAATGGATTAATGCACGAATTCTTGATTGCAGCTCTAACATTTCAACCGGCTTTGTTAAGTAATCATTAGCTCCTGCAAGAAAGCCAGCTTGAATATCATCGGGTCTAATCCTTGCCGTCAATAGCAATACTGGCAACTCAAAAATAGTGAATTTCTCACGTATCATTTCAGTAAGAGCGTAACCAGACATTTCGGGCATCATCACATCCGTTATAACCAAATCCCACGGTTTATGGTTCATTTGTTCAAGGGCCTTCTGAGCACTATTTACAGCGGTAACTTCATAGTTATCCAGCTCCAGCAATGACTTTATAACCTTCAAATTGATGGAATCATCATCCACTAAAAGGATAGCTCCTTTGACAATATCCATTGGATCGCTATTCTCTGAAGAAATAGCTGCTTCCATATTTACGTCCATTGCGTTTTGTACTAGCTGAACGGTAGTAGGTTCCTCTATCACTTCATCATTCTTTAAACCTTTTATAACGGGTGTGTCCTCTACCAAAGGTATCGAAAATGTGAAGACAGATCCCTGTCCTAGCTCAGATTTAAGCGCCAATGTACCTCCATGAAGCTCAACTAATTCTTTACAAATACTGAGTCCTAGACCTAGGCCGCTCCCCTGGGAAGTGATACTGGAATCAGCTTGTTGATACGGTGAGAATATCCTTTGTTGCAGTTCTTCATTAATCCCAATACCCGTATCCATAATATGAACATAAGCTACTCCATCCTGAACTTCTGAACAAAGAGTAACACTTCCTTCCTTCGTAAATTTCAAAGCATTATGAACTAAATTGAACATAATTTGGGTAAGGCGATTTTCGTCAGCGACTACATTAGGCATTGTATCAGGAATCTCGTTCTGTAGCTTCACGTTGTTGTTCAACGTCATATAGTTCAACATATGAACTACTCCCTTTGCCACTGCTGGTAAAGAGACGCTTGTTGTATCAAGAGAAATTCGACTATCTTTAAGAAGCGTAATATCAATTAAGTCATCCAGTAGCTGTGACATGCGCTGTCCAACTTTAGTAATTAGCATCAAATCTTCATGATCAGGTTGGGTAAGTGAACTATTCCCCCGAATCATGATCGATTGAGCCATATTTATGATCGCATGGAGCGGATTCCGAAGCTCATGTGACGTATTAGCAAGAAACTCGTCTTTTTTCTTGTCTACTTTTTTGAGCTCTTCCGCTTGTTTTTCAGCACGCATTCCAGTTTTCGTGAAGCGCACAAACCAAAAAGAGGCAAAAATAACAAAAGCAACAATAAGATCAATCGGGTAATAAGGTAGATCTTTATCAAACCATGACTTAAATAATCCGCTAAATCCCATATTTAACGAAACAGCGATTCCGTCAAGCAAGATGATAGATGCTTCTTGACCTTTTCTGATGGCCTGTCTTGAAATAATAGGTACAAGTATGATAGCTAAGATCATAAAAACACCAATCAGCTTAGACGAATAATCCAGCCAACTTATAGGAAATAAAAGAGTTGCGATTACATATGTGTAAAAAATAATAGAAAAAAGTAAAATCAATTTTTTAAAACTTTGAACACTCAGCAGGTGTCTTGTACACAATACTAGACAATATGCTAGTGCGGAGTATCCAATAATTCTTAAGCGTACTGACCATTCAAAATTAATTGGGAACCACTGAAGCAACATTTTGTCATCATCGATTAACGTAACAAGCAATGCAAATAATATAATTCCAGCAAAATAAAACAGTTCTTTCTGTCGATGACCAACGAAAAGCAAAATAACGATATATATCATATGAAGTAATAAAATAACACAAACTAGCATTTGCATATTCTCGCTGAAATGAGTTTCATTCATGACAGCATATGGATTCCCAAACTTTATGGATTGAACAATTCCACCTTGATTATGATAGTGAAAATTACTGACATGAATGACGATATCCATTTGGGACTGCTCCACTATGAAATTGCCTGTATAGGGGACAACCTTGGAAATTGTTCCACTCGAGGTTTTATCAGGAAAACCTGATTCATATATAAGATTCCCATTAATATATAAGTGATAAGCTGTCTTTATTTCAGGTATATGAATGCCATAAGACGCATTTGATGCAGGCAAAAGCACGCGAAGTCGATAGGTTCCAAAATTAGACTCTGGACTCGTATCTTTAAAAGTACCAGGAACCTGTGTTAAATTCGCGAGATGGAATGTATCATTTAACGGTGTGTTTGGAGAAATGAAGTTATCAGGGTAAAAGTCCCATTGCCCGTTCAGTGTAACTGTCTGCTGATCATCAAATTTACAGTTAGATAAATCTAGTTCACCCTGAATTGCATGGGGCTGACTGGGCGAGGCGAACTCCATATACCATAACAGCCTCATACTAATTAAAGCTACTAAGTATACGAGAATGATCCATGCCAGCCTATGTTTGGATATGTTTTTTTTAATATGAAAGAATGATGGCAACGTTAACAATCCTTTATTATTCTGTATAGTAAGGCTTAGTTTGCTAAACCAATTTTATCATGGATGCTGGAAAATGGAACAATCTATTGAGCAGATTATAAGTGACGCCATAAGTTACTTTAAAGTAACACCCCCCAGGGGCTATCAGCGGAATAATCGTATTTATTCCACATCAATAGGATGTTTTATTTCATCCTTATAGTAATCAATATATAAGTTACCGTTGCTTCCTAAAACTGCATAAAAAACATCACTGATTTGTTTCTGATGCGATTTTAATTGTTCCATTAGCTTGTCTTTAGAAGCATGATTTACACTTATATTTTTTTCAAGTAAATTACCATCCATTATCATTTCTATTGGCATATTTTCTTTATTGCTCTCTTCCTTGCTAATGTCATTCATTGTTACAGTTCTGAATTTTTTTTCTTCATGACCGAAACTTGGCCATTAACTTCAAGTAAGGCATATTCAACTTCATTAATATCAAACACTTCTTTTTGTCTAAGCGCCTGATTAAGTGAATCTAACGTTATTTTATTCTTTGACAAGTTTTGCTCCAAAACTTTTCCACCTTCAATTAATACCGTAGGAGAACCTTCAGCTAACAAACGAATTTTTCTACTTCTTAGATTTAATTTAGAAAGTAAGTAGGATGTTCCAGTAAACACAATAAGCGATATAAGTAAATGTGTAACTTCCATTTTTTCATTAAAAGCCAAATTAGCTGCTATAGCCCCCATAATTACCGCAGTGACAAAATCATGAAAATTCATGTTTGACAAAGTTTGTTTTCCAAGCATTCGCGCGATAACTAATAGAAGAATAAATGCAGAAATACTTCTGATCAAAATAATGAGGTGATCAATCAAATTTAACATCCTTTCATTTGTAAAGAGATAGTAGGATCCTTCAGTAATAGTATGCACATACTAGACTCAAAATATGATGAATCATTGGTTTCAAGTTAAATGACTTAATTATAGGTTCTACCTATATATGCAATTGATATTATATATTTCTCGAATAGGGAGTGTTGGCTTATGATTATGTCACAATTTAAATTGTTTAGGAGGAGGGTTCATATGTCTTTGTATGATATGAAAATCCATTACATCGATGGTAGGCAGGCAGCACAAGCGCCATTTCAAGGGTTCGATACTGAATCGGATAGCGGGAAGTTTATGAACAATTTCCTAAACGAGAAATACCCCGATATATACAAGGATGACGGGATTAAGTGGAATGTCACTAAATTTTTGATCGATCAGAATGGCCAGGTGCACAGAAGATTTGAGACAACGATAGAACCATTTGAAATTGAGCCAGATATTAAATCATTACTTAAAACTCATCACCTAAACAATTAAATAACGTTGTGTACGATCACTGACATAACTTTTATTTACATTAACAACAGTTTTTTAAGGCTTACGTCCAATCAGTACCCCATTGCTTGCTGGTAAGAAAGCTCTATTCTTCTTATATCTATAAAGCCAACCTCCGTTAAACATGCTGAATACTCAGACCAAGTATAATTTTGGCCGCTGATTACAAAAAAACCACCCAAAAAGGTGGCTTTCACGAATGGGAATTTATGGTTAAAACTACTTACTCAAAACATTAAGCAACCTGTAAATCATCACAGCAGCTTCTGCACGTGTAACTTCACGTTTTGGAAAGAAGAAGTTGCTTTGTCCTTCAACTATTTTATAGGATTGCAGCAATTGAATAGAAGATTTTGCCCAAGGAGCAATATTATTGTCCGCGAAGTCTTTTTCCTCAGTCTTGGCTTCGAAATTATTCTTCACTAGGACATTAGCAAGCATAACTGCAGCTTGTTCTCTTTGCATAATTTGATTTGGACGGAAAGTTCCATCCTCATAGCCATTTGTTAGACCATGATTTAAAGCAATTAAAATTTCTTCTGTGTACCAAGCATTTTTACTTAAATCTTTCAAAGCTGGTACATCCGTAGCGGATTTATTTTCCATGTCTAACGCACGTTTAACTAAAATAGTAAACTCTGCGCGGGAGATTTTTTTATTAGGACCAAATGTACCATCCTCATAGCCCTTTAAAAAACCCTCTTTTGTTAAAGACTTGATCGCTTCTTCAGCAAAGTTTCCAGAAATATCTGAAAAGTTATTGTTGTTTTCGCTAGTAGATTCATGACTATCAGATTTAGGGCTCTCCTCAGTCACTGGCTTTTCAGGAGTTTCTGCCTTTGCTTCTTCTTTTGTAACAATATTTACATAACCTTGCTCACCCTTTTCCATAACTACGGTACCCGACATTTTTATAGCATGTACATATACAGTATACGGACGGTCAGAGCCTAAGTTTTTAGCAACCGTTGTCAGGTTTGGTCCAGAATAAACTAAATCATTATTAAAAATTACCCAGTAATGATTAGCCCCTTCTACCGCATCCCAACTAATTGTTGCAGAATTAGAAGTTGTCTCAGCTTTAATATTTGTAGGGGCTGGCATTAATTCAGGGTCTTTTGTTTTACTGGTATGTCTCGATCTACCACTCTCACCTGCTGAGTTAAAGGAGGTTAGCTCTACAACATAAGTTTTATTAGGTGTCAATTCTGTGGCTTTATATGTAAGATCAGCACCACTATAAACAAGCTTATTATCAATATACACCTTATATCCTGTTGCTTCACTGACTGCATTCCAAGTTACTGTCAATGTAGTTTCATCTGTTGTAACATAAAAACCGGTTGGTGCAAAAGGAGCCTCCTTTCCTTCTGTTACAGTGCTACTTGCTGGTGATGTTGCTCCTTCAGCATTAGCCTTACCTGCACCCATAATGGCCCAATTACCTAACAATAAACTTGCTGACAAAGCTAGGGATAAAACTTTTGAAATACTACCTCTTCTCATGTAATAAACTCTCCTCATCATCATCTTTTTTTTAAATACGCAATTCAATTTCAACCTTCCTTATGTATTTGAGTTCTAAACTCATGTCAGAATAAAAGCGATTCTCTTCTCAAATGAGCCTAAAAATCTTAAATTCAGAAAAATTTCTGAGTATATGGAATAAGTCGCTTGGTTAGCGACTTTGTTTAGCTTATATATAGTTTTGCGAGTTACTATTGTCTTATGTGGGACTTCAACAGAATAGAATATGTAATTAAATGTCGATTATTGTAGTTAAAACATTTTTACTATTATATCAATATGACTTTTATAGGTCTATATATTTATTTAAAAACTTAATCATAGATAAAAAGTACTACTAACTAAATAAAACAGACTAAAAAAGCCGCTAAAGGCAACTTGCTCAGTTTTAACATTGATTTCGGATTAAAGAGCTTCGACAAATAAATTTAACTTATGATGAAGCTAACTAATGCTTTGAAGGATGGATTTTTTTAATAAGTAATATTCCATCATACTGATCGCGAGGAATCATTTTTTCATCTAAAACTCCCCATGCTTTGGCTGTACGAGGGGTATACATCCATTCTGTTGCAGGACTTAATGTTGTGTCCTTCATATCGATAAACCGTGCTGTCCCCATATCCGTAGCTAAAATTTGTTCAAGACTACCGTTTACGTGAGGCTTGACTTGCTCTTCCTCTCCATTGTTTTTAGAGGAGCTTCCTTCATAAGCGTATAAGCCTATAACATAACCATTTTGTTTAAGTGAGAACGGCAGCATTTCTCCCATCGTTGGATAAGGTTGATGATCATATCCAAATCCGTTATGCTCTGTAATCATCGTAGAATTATTTTTCCGAATATGATAGTTATGTCCCCACAAAATGATGTTCTCATTTGGATATAGGCTGTTGGCAAGCCAATCTACATTCCCAGCCATGACGTGATCTCGTTCGTAACTTCCTAATTTCACATTTTTCTCAGGCTCTTCCCCTGCAAGTAGGTTTACGATATGCGGATGATAGTTATCCAACATGTCTATTCTATTTTGGAAGACACGTTCAATTATAGATATTAGCTTCGGGTTTCCCTGATTTTTGCTTAATTCTACTTGGTTGTTCTTTACAAAGCTTTGTAGAGCGATATATTTTTCTTTCATCTTCTTGTGCTGGCTATTAAAATCTTCTATTTTGTCAATCATGTTCAGCCTTTCGTACCAACGTTCCGTTTGTTCAAATGCTTTAGCTTTACTTTTATCTACCTTTGCAAACCAATCCTCTATGTAGTTAATAAACAAATCCGTAGACACTTGGGAGTCAAAACCCGTTAATATAAGTGGATGATCACTTTTACTCTGCTCTGCGATGTATTCAAATAAAGGCAAGTTTTCTTCTACCTGCCAAACACCATAGATGGCGTTTTCCATCAATTGCTTTGGTGTTAGCTTATCGATTTCTTCATATGCCACAGTGGCATCAGAAAGATTGGATTCAAATGCAATGACGTTATAGCCCAACTGCTCATGCAGAAATTTTACGAGTCTAACCTTTACTGAGTTGTATTCAGATGCGCCATGCGTGGCTTCACCCAAGCTGACCAAGCGTTTATCCTTTAAAATCGTTTTTAAAAACATTAAATCAGCATATGAGTCATTTTTCTCTGTAAGCACTGATGTAATGAGATTGGCATGTGGAGTAATAGGTACTTCGGACATATAAGCAACTTGACCCACACCCAATACACATAAACTACAAACCACTGTAGACAATAACACCTTTTTAAAACCTGAATTCATTATGTAACACTCCTCTTTTTTTGTTCTGTATTAGCTTAGCAGTACAAGTTTAAGTTCAGGATAATTGTAAGTTTAAGATTTGTTTAAATAGCTAGCGCTCGTGAATTGAGATATTTTTTCAACATAAAATTATTTACTTTAGCCAACATTATTTATGTATAACCCTAAGTTTGTACATATACAATAATTAAAAAAAGGAGATCGCAATGCATGCACGCAAGTTAATTGTCAGAGTGGTTTTGTTATCAGTCACTTTCCTTTTTTATATCGCTCCCTCCATTTATGCTGACACTGTAAAATCGCCAGAAATATCAAAGCAAGAACAGGAAGTAGAAGCTTTTTTAAATGATTTATTTAAGGTACGTTCTGAATTTATTACGAATTCTAATCTTTCTCTTGATCCCTATTATGATCTGGATTCTAAGCTCGGACGTCAAGCCTTAGCTAATCAAAAAAACAGGACAACCTATTTGAACGCTTGGGCAAAGCAAAGAGAGATGGCAATCACACATAGTGAGTCTACAATTCGTATTCGGAAAATGAATTTTATTGATAACAAAGTTAGATTAACGTTAGGTCATTCTCAGAAGATTGTTTACGCTTACCACGATTCACCCTCAATTAAGCAGTGGTTTGGCTTAGGAACTTGGCACGTTATGACACTAAGTAAACAGAATGACCGCTGGGTGGTCTCCAAGGAATGGTTTCTTGATCCACTAGAGGAAAATCCCAAAAAAATTCCTGAAGGTATACCTCCTTCTCCCCCTTCTACACGTAGCATTGTTAATGGTCAGAATTATAATCGTCAACGTGCGGTCGCATATGCCAATAAATACGCGGGTTTGGCTTGGGGAGCTGGAAACGATGGGAAGTATAATGGGAAATATAAAAATTATAATCATTTAGGGGGAGACTGTACAAACTTTGCCTCACAAGTGTTGGGTGATCCTGAAGAAGGTGGCGGCTTCAAGATGAGGGGCGGGTGGCGGTACAACTATCCAAACGGAGGCACACGAACCTGGGTACAAACGGATGCTTTTAAGCATTTTCTACTTCATAGTGGTTATGGTAAACAAATTGCTAAAGGACATTATGAGGAACTGGTAAAATCAACGGATAAGCATCCATATAGTGTAATGTGGGAGTTAGATTCGGGTGACCTCATTGCTCATGTGATGCACAATGATGTGGATCATTTTTCTATAGTTACGGGCTTTGACCATCGTGGCTATCCTTTAGTTAACTCACATACAGCCGATCGCTACAGAGCTCCATTTGATTTAGGATGGGATAACGAAACACAATATCTGTTTATCCATATTAAAGACTAGCTTATTGCGTCTTACCTTAATTGTACTTAATTCCCTTCAATCCTCATAAACTTGAATGGACAAGTGGGTGTGGAAGGAGAAATTAGAGGTAATGCACAAGTCATCGCTAATTAGACAAACAGGCATTCGTCTGAGCGCAATTGGATTGTCTAAAATGATGGGACTTATCGGACGAATCTCATTAACCAGAATGATTGGTGCAGAAGGTATTGGTTTATTCCAGATTGCCTATGCCTATTTTGGTTTTGCTCTAATGATAATTACTGGAGGTTTTCCTACTGCTCTAGCTATGTATACAGCCCGAAATAAGCAGCAAGGGTGGATTTGGTTCAAGCGATTATCCATTTTGCTCATGACATGTGGAGCCATCGCTTTTTTTGTTACATTAACATTTTCGGAGCAAATTCCACATCTACTTGGCAATGCGAACAGTTATTACTTTATTCGAGCTCTTGCACCAGCTCTTGTTGTTGTTCCCTCGCTTGCTCTGCTTCGTGGATACCTTCAGGGCTTGGAGCAGTATAGTGCAATCGCACTTTCAGAAGTTACGGAGCAGCTAATCAGAGTTACAGTCATGCTGACAATATGTTATCTGCTTTTGCAACAGGGCACGTTCTATGCAGGTGGCTTCAGCTTAGTAGGAACTACCTTGGGGGCTATCTCCGCTTTTGCGATCTTATTTTTCTTTTATATAGAAGGAATAGAGCCATCTTCATATAAAGCTACTGCCTCTTATTCTCCAGCTAAAGGAGAAGGTGCTTGGTTTGTACGCAGCTCTCTTGCTATTTGCCTTACAAGACTACTCATCCCCTTCTCTGATATGACTGATGCCCTGATTATCCCTTTAAGGCTGCAAAGCGCAGGATATTCACCCAGTCAGGCAACCGCACTGTTTGGTATGTTGACAGGCATGGCTCTGTTAATTGCTTATATGCCCACACTTGTTACTGCAGCGATCTCCCACACCATGACAATGAAGCTTGCGGCTGCATGGAAAGAAAAACAAAACCAAGTATTCCGAAGCTATAGTCTTAAAGCGATTCGGTATGCTTGGTTTTGGGGTATTATCTCTTCACTTTTTTTATGGATTTATGCAGAGGAATTAGCCTTCTTAATCTTTAATTCTACAGAGGCAGGTGCTGCTATAAAAGCATTATCCTTGATTCCTCTAATAGTAGGAATAAGGGAAATCACAACTAGTATCCTATGGGCACAGGAGCAAAAAAAGGTAACGTTTATAGCTACAGTAATCGGCATTATCTGCGCTGTATGTTGCCATTACTTTCTCATTCCAATCCTATATATACCTCTTTATGGGGCAATTATAGGTATTCTTTTGATGGAAATAATTATACTTATAGCAAATGTGTTTGCTCTACGGCTTTCGTTAAATAACCTTCAAATTAGCAAAATATTAGGCTCCTCTATCGTTCTCTTACTAACCGGCATTCCGCTGGGCTACGTTTTTCGTTTAAACAGTAGTTTGCTCCTTCCTAACCCTTTGGGTCTAGTAATAGGAATGCTTCTATACGGGAGCATTTTACTTGTAGTAGGCAAATGGGTTATTAAATGGATATAGGACACACTGGATATATATAGTCTAACTATTGAGATTTAATTAGAAGAATCCTTCACAACTTTTTTACCTAAAGTCATGGATAGCTGAGTCCCAATCATTAGGATCACGATAATTAGCATCCCTATAATAGAAGTATTAAAGTTACCACTGAAATCATAGATCCAGCCAATGAGCAACGGGCCGAAAGCTCCCATAATGTACCCCCCCATTTGTGTCATCGCTGACCAAGTCCCAGCTTCCTCAGCGTTACGAGTCTCTGTAATAGGCAACATCAATGCTAAAGGAAATAATCCTCCCGCTCCGATTCCTAAAAAAACTACAGCTAAAAGCATTGGAAACGGGAATAGAAGTAATACTAAACCGATAAGCTCAGATAAACTACAGAAAACAAGGAGCAATTTTAGTTTTCCAGTGCGATTAACGATATTTGGTACGAGTAAGGCAACTGGAATTTGAATCAAGGTAAACACAGTAAGAAAAACCGCAGAGTCTTGCTGGCTATAACCTAAGCTTAAGGCAATTGGTGCAAGCCAGGTCGTCATAGTGTAAAACATACTAGCCATTAAGCCAAAAAATAAAGTAAATTGAATTGCCTTCTTATTACGAAATGGTAACTTTGGTCGTAGAGTTTCATTACTGGAATGATGTTTTTTAGGAATAAAAGCCATCCACACAATCAGAGCCAACAATCCCAAAACAGTCCAGAATGATAAAGCAAATGGAAAATTCTGTTGACTCCGAGTATAGATTGGAATGGTAAGGCTAGAAGCAAGTGCAGCTCCTATCGTCATAGATACAGAGTAAATACTAACCACACCTGGTCTAGACGGAAAATACTTTTTTATAAAGCTGGACAATAAAGGTCCTGCCAAGCTGATCCCTAATCCACCTGCCAATGCAGTAGTTAGAAGTATAGTAACCGAACGATCAGAAACACGCAAAGCAGTTGCCAGTGTAATGAGGAGCAACGAAATAAAAATTGTGCGTTCTAGTCCATATCGTTGACTTAATTTTGTAGCAACTGGCGCAAAAATCCCCATACATAATACAGGTAAAGTAGTGAGAAGACTTGCCGTTACCGCACTAATGTCTAACTCTGATTGAATAATCCCCATCATGGAGGCAACAGATGTAATGATTGGACGTAAATTTAATGCAGCTAAAAATAAAGCGATAATATAAAATGTTTTTTTCATTATCTTTTCCTCCTGATTCTTGTTGAATAGTTATTGAAGTTATTATGAGTATAAATAATAAAAAACAATTGATCAATCCAATAATTTATATAATAATGATAGTAAAAAACTATGATAAAATAAAAGAAAGGGATTAAAAATGGATACGCGAAACATAACCTATTTTATGGCTGTTTTTGAACATCTACATTTTACAAAAGCGGCTGAGTTTTTAGGAATTTCACAACCTACCCTAAGTCAACAAATTCGTCTGCTTGAAGCCGAAGTGGGCATGCCACTTTTTGATCGAATAGGTAAGAAAGTAATTGCGACCGAAGCAGGAAGATTACTTTATGAATATGGTCTAAAAATGCTTCAAGCTGAGATGGATGCCAAGAAAGCGATTAAGGAATTGTTATCTGAACAGCGTGGCACAGTTAGACTTGGGGTATTGCCCTCCGACTTGGACTTTCAGCTTGTTCCACTTTTCGTTGAATTTAAGACGTTATATCCAGAAACTAAACTTCAAGCGTTCTCAACCATCTTTATTCGGGAAGAAGTGCTTGCTCATAAGGTTGATCTAGGAATTGGACTTCGTGGTCCTGTGGATAAACGACTGGCTCAAATTCCCCTCGGAAGCGAGCCTTACAATTTGTTTGTGGATTCAGCTAATGAATTGGCAGGTAGGGATGAGGTAACACTAGAAGAGTTAACGGGCCATGCTTTAGTCATGTACCCCAAAGGTTATTTAGGGAGAGATTTGGTTGATGACGTTTGCCATAAACATGGTTTTGAATTATCCACCGTGATGGAGGTTGGCTCCGCATCCTCGCTGCTTCAGTTAGTTTCTGCTGGTATTGGTGCTACCATTCAACCAAGAACATTGTTAAAACAGCATCCAGAATGGTCAAATATTGTATCGATTCCAATCGCAGAACCTACTCCCATTCGTCATTTAGAGCTAATATATTATTCAGACCGTTATATCAGCAAGGCACAACACCAGCTATCCCATTCGCTCATTGAGTTTTTCAAGTCTAGAACAGTTTAAAATTCACGTTAGATAAATAACAATGTATTGGATGAGGAGAAACCGTATGAATACCAAAGAACATGTGTACGCAATAACAGAACGACTAATTCTTCGGCAGTTTGCCTTGAAGGACATACAAGCTTTTTATCAATACCGAGCAGACCCTACTGTTGCTCGTTTTCAATCATGGGAAAATTTCACATATGAAGAAGCAGATTCTTTTGTAAGGTCTCAAAAAACGTTAATCCCAGATCAACCCGGAGGGTGGTTTCAATATGCCATTGCCTTGGCTGATTCTAACCAATTAATCGGAGATTGTGCAGTCCACACACTGGGAGCCGAACCTCGAATAGCGGAAATCGGCTTTACACTCGCGAGGGAGCATCAAGGTAAGGGATATATTCACGAAGCCCTTTGTGCTTTACTTGACTACATTTTTAGTACACTAAATAAGCATAAAGTCATTGCTTTCACAGATGTACGAAATGAAAAATCAATTTCAGCGCTAGCGCGTTTAGGAATGAGACGTGAAGGTCATTTGCTGCAAAATTATATGACAAAAGGGAACTGGGTTGATGAGTATCAGTATGCTATTCTTCAATCGGAGTGGTTAAGTAAAGATAACATAAAAACCAGTCATGGATAAATATTACCCAACGACTGGCAATCTGCTTTGTACAGGCAAACTACTTTGAAGCAGCCCTTTTATACCTCATCACTTTTTTATACATCGACTTATCTGACAGCTTGTTAAAAGCATAAGGATCGGGATTTGTATTCACTTCTATAATCCAAGGTATCCAGTAACGGTCAAATCCTATATCTAAGCCGATTTGCTGGATGCCAGGGTAACTTTTGTACAGATGTTTAGCAGTAGCCACCCCAATTTTATCTAACTGTTTTAAAACCTTCATGATATCTTGAGTTGAGAGATATTCACCAAGCAGCTTATCAACATCCGTAATTTTCCCACCACTATTATAATTCGTTACAATCTTTCCTGTATGCGCTATCCTTCCTAAAAAGCCAGTTGTCTCCCACACTCCTGTAGGACTTAATTGAACCATAACCCGTATGTCAAAACGCTTGTTTTTATATTTCATTAGGTGAATCCCTTTTTGTACCAAATAGCTTTTGTTATTAGTCTGATCTATTAGGGATTTAAACATTTGCTCGTAATTATCAAAGCTTCTTTCTTTAATACCAAGTTGATAAGTATAGTTGCCAATCCCCCGTTTCTCTACACGAATAACCCCTTTTCCGTGCGTTCCTTTTTCCGGTTTCACATACACCATCCCGTATAATTTAAGCATTGTATGCAGTGAAGCCTTTGACAGTTTTTCTGTATCTGGAATATAGGGTCGAACCTCATTACAGCCAAGAAGTACTTTGGTTTTAGTCCATTTGCTAACCACAAATCTACGCGGTTTTTGTTGTGCCATTCCCTGCTCTCCCTTCAGTTACCTTCAAACAGATCATATATCTTGATATTCTATTCAGAATAAAAGGAAGGAAGATAGGTAATCACCTTGCTTATAGTAAAATGGGTCTTACACTAACTCAATATACAACTCATTCATTATGAATTGGGTTCGGTATTCGCCTTCAGATAAATGGGTTTGAATGAAGCTCTGTACTTCACTTTGCTCAATCCCATACATCACTTCAATCTCTTTAGAAAACAACCTCTTATTATTCCGTAATAACTTGCTTAAACTTGGAACTGGCTTTGCTTGAATCTGTTCCTTACTTATTTTTTGTAATGCATCAATATACGTATCTATTGATCTAGCTCCTACAATTTTGACCCCTTTATTTTCTTCATTGACCATAATAATTGTTGGGAAACCACGGACACCAAGCGAAGCACTTTTTTCAAAATCTTGTTCCAGCAATTGTTGGGCAGACTGCGTTGAAGCTTCCTCCACAATTTGTACTCCATTCATCCCAAGCTGATTAACAATATCAACAAGAACTTCATCTTCGCCAATATTACGGTTGAACGCAAATACAGCTTCTCGTGCACGTCTTAAAAATTCAGCTTCCTTGCCTACCTTCTTACTTTCGATCACCTTATACACTCTAGAGGGGGGATAGGAAGACAAAATTGGATTAGTGAGCCACAGAGATCCATCAATAGGCATACGTGAATGTTGCCCTACCTCTTGCCAATGCTGAGCGACATCTGATGGCTGCTGAATCCCATTTGCTCCATCTGAAAAACCTTCCCAGCTAGCTAACAATCCACCCATAATTACTTCTATATTAAAGTATTGACCATATTGTTCAATAAACGAGTTTAATACTGGCTCAAGTGCCCAGCAATGTGAACAGATCGGATCTGTCGTATAATAAAGTGTTATTTTTTTCTCGATAACTTTAAAATCAATTTCTTGTATCGTGTCTTCATCTACAACTCCACAAACACCACTTTCTAGATCACACATCATGTTATGATTACTCATCATAGTCCCTCCTGTTTTTATTACTTATGTAGTATAATTATATGACTAGAATTCATATTAACAAGTACGATTATTTTTCTGACTAAGTATAAAAAATATACTATTGGAGTGATAACGGTGAAATATAATGTCAATTTAGAACAATTATGTCCTGCGACTTTTGCATTTCAAGTGGTTGGTGGCAAATGGAATCTACCTATATTAGCCATACTCAGTGAAAATGACACTATTCGGTATAATGAATTAAAAAGAAGTCTAAATGGGATTACAGGCACAATGTTAACGAATTGCTTAAAGGATTTAATTGACTACGGGGTTATTCATAGAGAGCAATACAATGAAGTTCCACCTAGAGTAGAATATTCCTTAACTGAAGCGGGCAAAAAGTTAGTTCCTTTAGTCGAATCTATTGTTGCCTGGGGGGAAAATAATATTCCTGTAGTAAAGTAATACAAAAAAGGCTATTGACATGAAAACCAACCTTTTTATCGGTCGAAATGTCAATAGGCCTTTTTTTATGACTATAATATTAAATTTTTATTTTTCATATTTTAGATTTCACTAGAAGTCGGTATATTACCATCTTGTTCTGTAGTTTTTGATTTCCCTAACTTCCAATTCTGAATCGAAGATACTTTTATTAGTGCTGGTAATAAGATTGGCATCGCAATAAAGCTTAATAAGGCTAATGCAACAACTACGACAAAAGCAACTTGAATCAATGTAAGTACACCTGAAGGAATTAACGCTGCAAACGTTCCTCCTAATATAAGTGCAGCAGAGATAACTACAGTTCCAATATGTCGAGAAGCCTTTATAATGCGCTCTGATGACTCTCCTTCTAATTCGTTATAACTCATCATCAAGAAAATGCTATAGTCTACACCAAGCGCTACGATCATAATAAAGCTAAAAAATGGTACGTTCCAGCTTAACAGATCAACGCCAAAAATATGCTTACTGATTAGCTCACTAATGCCAAGGCTTGAGAAATAAACTAATATTAAGGACAAAATGATAAAGATTGAGTTTTTAAATGATCTTGTAATGATCACAAGAACAATCATAATGCCCAACATCATAATGATGGCGGTACGGACAAAATCGCTTGTAGATATTTGCTCCAAATCGACGTTGCGAGCTGTAATTCCACCTATCGCTACAGTCGTATCACTTAATTCTGTGCCATTTAATGTCCCGTTAGCTTGAGCATATATTTCTTCAATAATTGGCATTGCTTGTCTTGAATAAGGATTTTGATCTAAAATAATGATCATTTTTGTTGTTCTCATCTCTGGTGACATATACATATCCAACGATTTCTTGAAATCTTGACCTTCAAGTGCTTCTTTGGTTATATAAAATTTTTCAGAGCTTTGGGAGGAGCTTAATTCTGCTAAATAATTTTGAGCCTCAGTTAGCCCCGAGCTTACTTTAGAAAGCCCATCAGTACTTTGCGTTAATCCAGATTGAAGCTCTCCCATCTTACCTTGCAGCTCATTTAGGCCAGAATACAACTGCTTTTGTCCTTCATTAATTTGGGTTAAGCCTGATTCCATCTGGGCAGATTTTTTAGAAATTTCCTTTAATCCGGTTACGCCTTGATTTAATCCTTTACTTAAATCAGCACTTCCACCCTGAAGCTTTTCAATACCACCATAGATTTGTTTCATTCCAGTATTCACTTGTAATAGAGATTCATTGGCGATTTTAAATGACTGCATCGCAGACTGATGTTGCTTTATTAGTTGATTAAATTGCGCAGATAATTGCGTTAGCTGCTCCTGTGCAGTTTTCGAAATTAATATCGTTTGATTTATATTATTATCGTTTGCAAGCTCCGGCTTTTCTGAAATTAAATTTTTCATCAGATTATCGATTTGTTGATAGCCTTGGGTCGCTCCTGACAATGCCTGAGCTATAGTTTGAAAGTATTGCTCATAAGTGTTTAGTCCATTTTCAAGCTGATGGTAGCCTTCATATAGTTGAGTGGTAGACTTAGACAATAAGTCGACATTTTGATTAAGTGAACTTAACCCTTCCTTAATTTGCTCCGCACCTGAAGCTCCACTACTGATTCCTGTTGAAAGCTGATCTAATGCACCTTTAAGCTTCGATACTCCATTTTTCATATCTGTTGTGCCCTGAATCATATCTTGAATCTTGGCAATATCATTAACTTGATTATTTTTGAATTGATTATCTGCACTAGTTATGCCTTCATTTATTTTGTTAATTCCATCATTCGCATCATTTAAACCAGTATTTAGTTGCTTCGTTTGATCGTTAATATATAGTTTTTTTATTTTTTCCGAGGTGGGTCTTGTCACAGAATATACCTCAGCAACCCCTTTGATTTTTGAAATTTTTTCTGTCAATTCGTCAATTTTTTGCAAATCGTTAGGTTGATTAAGTTCACCTTTTGCCTGAATAAAAAGGGTAGCGGGAGCTGAAAAGCCTGGAGAAAAATGATCCTCGATGACATTAACCCCTTGTTTTGATTCATATTTATCACTGACTTCCCAGAGATCATTAAAATTAAGATTACCTGTGTAATTAATGATGAAAGGCACTAAAAGAATCAGCACCAATAAAATCGAACGAATGGGACGTGCAATTGAGTTTTTGGCAAGCCAAGCCCATAGCTCACTTTCACCGTGGCTTTTAAATTTTTTAACAGGGAAAAATAGTTTCTTGCCTAATAACTCCATAAAAAATGCGTTTAAGGTTAATAAAACGAGAAGCAGCACACCGACACCAATGGCTACTGCAGAAGTAGATTGATATAATTTAAAGTTGGCAAGCCCTAAAGAAACAAAACCAATCAATACGGCAATACCGCTAAAAATGACTGTTTTTCCTGCCGATCGAAGCGTTGCGATGACTGCGTCTTTATTTGTCTGCCCTGAGCTTAGTTCCTCCTTGAATCTGGTATATAACAAAATGTTATAGTCTGTACCCACACCAAACAATACAACAACTAAAAATACCTGTGTAAAGCTAGAAAAAGGAAAGTTAAATGTGTTCACAAGATGTGCAACAACACTTAATGATACTAAATAGGACACCCCTACAGTAATAAGTGAAACAAGCGGTGCGACAGGTGATTTAAACACAAGGGTAAGGATAACAAGAATAAATATAATGGCGATAATCTCAGTTTTTTTAACGCCTTCTTGTGTTGAATTAGAAAAATCCAATTCGATTAAACTGCTACCTGTTAGGTAGGATTGGACATGATGATTTCCCTTCAATTGCTCATCTAAAAAATGTCGTATTTCAGCTTTGACTTCATTCATGTCATCACTTTTTAAAACTGAAAATTGCGTTAAAATAGTCGTGCCATCTTTAGAGGATAACTGCTTTTTTACTTCTTCATTATCTAGATGCGAAGTTATTTTTGTAATTCCTAATTTTTCCTTGTTATCTTTTAATGCTTGAATCGTAGCATTTATGACCTTATTCTGCTCGGCCTGTAGTGGCTGATCATTCCCACTATTAAACACTGCAATAATATCATAAACATCACTTTTTTCTGTACTCATCTCTTTAGTTAGTGAAATAGCCACGTTACTTTGTGCCGATTCTGGGAGCTTAATTTTCCCCTTTTCTCGAACTAACTGATCTAAGTCCGGCATCGTAGTTAAAGCAAAAATTGTAACCACAATCCACATAATAAAAGACAAGCTTCTCCAACCTGTTAATTTTCTCATCATGATTTCTCCTTCCAATTACAACTCTGATTTATTGATTTCCTCTATATTTTTAACCGAATGAATATTCATTCGAAATATAACAAGGCTAACGAATCAAATGATTCGAATAGCATCCCAAGCACTTTCAATTAGCTTCTCCAGCAATTCCTCAGAGTAGCTTAAATGACCTTTATTGATGAACTTAATTATCATCAAGATTGGACTATATACGATTGAAATGAGGACAGATGTGTCCATTGGACGGATATATCCAGCCCGTTTTCCCTTTTCAAGCGACTCATTAAAAAATGAAAGGAAGCGTTGAAAGCTTAATCGACTATGCTCGTCTAAATAATGTCCACTTTCATGAGAATTAATAAATAGAAAGGCATTTATGTTTTCCTTGGCGTAAGTAAACAAATGCTGATAAATATAAATAAACTGTTCTTCTAAAGTTTTGGTGTGAGGAAATTTGGAGATGAGCACCTCAGTAAGCTCTGTAACACAGTGAACAAAAAGACTATTCACTAACGCTTCTTTATTTTCATAATAATGATAAATGGTTCCAGCCCCAACCGCTGCCTGCTTAGCAATCATCGGGATTGTTGTTCCATCATATCCGCGTTCTGCAAATAGTTTTAATGCAGCTATAATAATATCTCCTTGCTTATCTTTAGACATTTTAATTACCTCATATTCGAATGAATTTTCATTCAAGAAGATAACATAAAAAAATAAATCCGTCAAATTAAACTTGTGGAACTGTATGGAACTATAGCTTTAGTGGGCTACAGCTCCATCATCTCCCTTTAAGTTAACAATTTACTTCTTTATCATCTGTTTACTTATTCAAATCGATAAGTCCAAAATGGCTCTCTGCCGAAGCGCTGAAGGCTTTGTTGCGTATCTATGGTCTGATTCCCAACAAGTTCTGCTGCCTGAAATTGAGAACGATGCGCCTGTATTGCTTTCATTTTTTTCCCAATGACTGTCTCTACATTCATTACGATGTCTGGTTTACCTATAGCCTGCTCATGATTGTTGGAAAATGCGACGCAATGTACTGTAGGTCTGTGTGTGGCTGGAAGATCACTTATAGCTGAAATAACCGCTGCTCCAGTAGCATCATGGTCGGGATGCACACTATAACCAGGGTAAAAAGTGATCACAAGCGCTGGCTTCACTTCATTAAGCAAATCAGTAATGATGTCCTGTAACCTTTTTGGATCTTCAAATTCAACCATCTTATCATGAAAACCAAGCATTCTTAAATCTTGAATGCCGATGGCCTTCACTGATTCCTCTAATTCCTTTTTACGAATTTGTGGCAACGTAACCCGGTTTGCAAAAGGGGGTATCCCCATATTTCGGCCCATTTCCCCAAGTGTCAGGCAAGCATAAGTCACCTTAGCACCACCCTCGATATACATCGCTAAAGTGCCTGCTGCGGCAAATGCTTCATCGTCTGGATGAGGAAATACAACTAAAATCGTTTTATCCTTATATTGTTCTTTATTCATCTGTATGTGATCCTCCGCTTTCATTTAAAACATCTCTTTGCTAAGCTGCAAAGCCACAACAAGCTTGCCTTGGCTATCATGACCAGCAAGTATTAACCGTTCCTTTTCCTGTTCATCCACATGAGTAAGTCCTTCTGCATACACCCAACCTTGCTCTGTTTTTAAACCCACTCGATAGGGACCTTGACCTGATATTGCTCCATTACTATATTGAATACGGGCATTTGTAATAAAAGCTGATCCTGGATGCTTGCTACTGTCTCTATGATTCGCATAAGCACCAGACGTTACCTCAAGATGTATGTACAACTCTTGATTAACAAGCTGATCGATTACAGACTGGATGACTTGGGGCTGTATTGGCTGCATAGTAGCCTCCTTTTAATAATAAGTTCTATAAAATTCATCACGAACTCTATTTTAGCATAGGTATGCAAACATTAATATTTTTTTGAGTACCTATCATTTTTTCATAAAATAACAAGATAACAGAAAAAAGCACGCACCAGCTTAGCTAATGCGTACTTGTTCATTCATTCCTATTACTTATATTAAGCTACTGTAACCGTAACATTCACGTTGCCCTTGATTGCTTTGGAATATGGGCAATAATCATGAGCGAGCTTAACATATTTATTTGCTGTCTCTTCATCTAATCCTTCGATTTTCACTTCTAATTCAACCTCTAATTTTACACCATTATCAGCTGGATCTGTTTTAAGCATGACCGTTGCAGTCACAGTGCTTTTTTCAATTTCCACATTACTTTTTTTGAGTTGATATTCTAAAGCCGAGTTAAAACAAGCACTATACCCTGCTGCAAATAACTGCTCAGGATTCGTTGCCGTTGTTTGTTTTCCGCCAAGCTCAGGTGGTGTAGCTACCTCTAACATAAACACACTATCTGGGGATTGAACAACACCTGAACGACCACCCGTATTGCTAATTGTTGTTTCATACAATGTTTTCATCATTATCGTCTCCTTATCAATAAATCAAGCTTTGATTTAATATTTTACACAATATAACCTTTAACAATTAAATTGTATACAATTAATAAGAAAATGTAAAGCATTTTTTAGAACGTAATTTTTTTCAACTTTCAAATGTTACCTTTCCTAAAACCAGCACGAATTATACCTAATCACTCTATATTCGGTTCACATTAAGTATTTGCCACTTGGGAATCAGGAACACTCCAGTCGATGATTATCCCTGCATACGTAAGCCCACCACCAAAACCTACTAAAGCTAAACGTTGTCCTTTTTTTAGCTTCCCTTCATCAACTGCAAGCTGAATCGCTAGAGGAATTGACGCTGCTGATGTATTTCCACGGCATTCAACACTTGTTAATGTCCGTTCAATTGGAATTACTCCACGTTCACACATCGCTTCAATCATTCTAAGATTCGCACTATGAGGCACAAACCAGTCAATTTGCTCTGGCTGTAAATTTGCTAAATCCAACATTCGTCTTAATTGCTCAGGGACAGTACGAATTGCCCATTTGTATACTTCCCTGCCATTTTGAACAAGCTTTCCTTCACCTTGAAGGGCAATATCATTCATGACAGAAGATAGACCAGCACTATAGACATGAATTCCACCTTCACCTTGCGTTCCTGAAACGGCAGTAATAAAGTCGCCCTGTTCTTCCGTTTTTTCAATTAGAAAAGCCCCAGCGCCATCCCCAAACAAAATACAAGTCGTTCGATCAGTATAATCTGTAATCTTGGATAACGTCTCAGCGCCAATCACTAACACTTTGCGATACATTCCACTCGTTATTAATCCATTGGCTAATTGAAGGCCATACGTAAAGCCTGCACAAGCTGCATTTAAATCAATCGCTCCAGTTGCCATAATTCCTAGCTTGGCTTGTACTCTAGCTGCTGTGCTCGGAAATGCATATTCTGGTGTACTTGTTGCCACTAAAATCATATCTACATCAGAGATATCTACTTGATAGCGAGTTATCATATTCTTTACAGCTAAAACGGCAAGGTCGGATACAAATTGATCCTGTTCAGCTATTCTCCGCTCTCTCATTCCTGTACGCTGTACAATCCACTCATCATTTGTGTCCACTAGCTTTTCTAAATCTGCATTACTTAATATTTTAGTTGGTACATAGGTGCCCATCGCTGTAATTTTCGCCTTAGAAATAATCATCTCTACCTTCACCTCATTGGTTTTATTTGTTTTTTATAGTATAGCACTAAGTCTTAGTATCTGGTACTAAAATTTGATTAAATTTTTAAATTTCTTTCTACTTAAAGCAAATCAACGGAATAAAAAGCTAAAAATAAAAACAGGCTTTAATCGCCTGTCTTAGTATTAGTTAATATGGGCTAGTTAAACATGTAAAATAAAATGCTGTACCACAATCGAAGTGACCGCAAGAATGAGCCAACAGATGAAGCCTAGCGTAATCGACTTCCCCCCACTCTTCAATAGCTTAACCACATTAGTATTTAGTCCAATCGCCACCATTGCCATTGTAATGACGAATTTACCACACTGGGCAAGTACGCTTCCAAATCCCGCGGGTAAAGCCACAAAAGTATTGATGATTGAAGCTAGCACAAAACCAACAATAAACCATGGAAAAATACGAGCAAGGCTATAACTGTTTTTGGGCCCATTCTCTTCTTTTTGATCATGACGTGATTTTTTACTCATGATGATGGCAAGCACAATCGTAATCGGAACGATCATCAGCGTTCTTGCAAGTTTTACGATAACAGCTAGGTCCCCTGCTGGATCGCTATACGTATAACCCGCAGCGACAACGGAGGATGTATCATTAATAGCAGTTCCCGCCCATAACCCAAAACTGTAATCACTCATCCCAAGTAGATGTCCCAGAAAGGGAAATAAAAAAGCGGCAATCACATTAAATAAAAATATAGTAGAAATGGAGTGCGCGATCTGCTCCTCGTTTGCCCCAATAACAGGTGCTGTAGCCGCAATAGCAGATCCGCCACAAATGGCAGTGCCCACACCTACTAGCGTAGTCGTTTTCCATTCAATTCTTAATTGTTTTCCCACCAACCAAGCCGTGAGACACGTAGCTAGTAATGTGAAGACCATTAACAAGATGGTCTGCTTCCCAGCTGCAATCACATGATATAAGTTCATATCAAAGCCAAGCAAAATGATGGAATATTGTAATAGCTTTTTCGATGTGTATGAAATACCGCTTTGCAGAAGTTGTGGCCGTTTCCAAAAAGCAAGCAACATACCAAACAATATCCCTAATACTGGACCCCCAACGATCGGAAAAGCTTTTCCGATGAGCCATGCAGGAATTGCAATCATTGCGGTCAATGTAATCCCTGGTAGCTTATTCATTATTTTATTCATCGTTCTCTCCCCTTCGATGCTTATCATACTCCTTGACAAGAAATAAGTGAAACATTATTATCTTATGGATATCATAAGCCTAAACGTGGAGGTACTAAAATGAACGAAAAAGAAAAGGCACTTAAAGGGTTACTATATGATGCTAATAACGACCCGTTGCTAATACAGGAACGAATAAAGGCAAAGGATCTATGTCATACATACAATCAACTGCTACCTTCAAATGTACAAGCTCGAAAAGAAATCATTACTGCATTGTTTGGGAAAACAGAGGAAACCTTCTGGATTGAACCTTCTTTTTGGTGTGATTATGGCTATAACATTGAAATCGGAAACAACTTTTATGCAAACCATAATTGTGTCATTTTAGATTGTGCGAAAGTAACGTTTGGCGACAATGTGTTTATCGCACCTAATTGTGGTTTTTATACCGCAGGACATCCTATTGACGTGGAGCAACGTAATGCTGGCTTAGAATATGCTTATCCAATTACTGTTGGAAGCAATGTTTGGTTTGGTGGAAATGTGATCGTCATGCCTGGGGTAACCATTGGGGATAATTGTGTCATTGGTGCTGGAAGTGTCGTTACGCGTGATATTCCATCAGGTGTAATTGCAGTGGGCAATCCATGCCGAGTTTTACGTGAAATTACCGAAGAGGATCGCAATAAATATAAATTAAAATAAGGCTCTAAATAAAAAAAGTGGTTGCCTAAGGAAGAGCTACGTTGCAGAGAGTGGCTTCAACCGCTGTTAAGGTCCCATTTCTTTTATAACAGGTATGAGATTAGATAGAAATGTGACCATAAAGGCGGTCGCTATCGCTTTTCCACCATCTCTCTGCCCCTTCGCTTGCTTGAGGTGTTGTCAACCACTAATTTAAATAAAGAGCCTTAAATAATAGCCCTTATCTCTGAATCAACATAAAAAAACGGTACTGGATAAAGCTGTCCTCTTTGCACTCATTTGCAAAGGATAGCTTTCGATTTAACAATCGCCATGTACCGTTTTTTTCTATAAATTAGTCTTAAATTAGTCTAACACCGCAGTAATATGCTCTGTTGTCACTGCCCAATGTGACGCTGTCCAATATTTTGCATTGTCTTTTACATATAGGATTTGTGGTGATTCATGCTTCACGTTCAAATCCTCCGCAATTTTATTGGATACAGGTCTAGATTCAATGACTTTAACTAGAAAATAATCTGTATCCTCATTTGGATTGCCATTTAAATAGGCATCGTATTCTTTAAGTGCGTTAGAGCTAACTGGACAAGTTGTGCTATGCTTTAAAATCACTTGGCCTCGCTCTGATGACTTATTTAAAATCTCATTCCATTCTTGTTCTGTTGTAATTTCTGTCCATTTTACTGACATAAAATTTCCTCCTTTACGACATACCCTAAAATTCAAAACATGATCGTTATCAAGCGTACCACGTCAGTATCGCTAACTCAATATTTATTTAGAATTTAAAGTATGTGTAACGGACTATTGCTCCATACAAGCACCATAACTTAATCTTTCCTTAGTATTGCCTTACTTCGCTTTAACGCTGTTATATTTTAATCGTGCCGCTTCTGTGGCTTTAACCATATTAGCTAATGCCGCTACGGTTTCATCATATTTTCTTGTTTTAAGCCCACAGTCTGGATTAATCCAGAACAAAGCTGGGTCAAGAACACGTAATGCCCGATCAATCATCACTGTCATTTCCTCTACACTTGGGACACGTGGACTATGAATGTCATAAACGCCTAAACCAATTCCTTTATCATAATGATAGCTTTCAAAGCTACTAATTAACTCGCCATGACTACGGGACGTCTCTATTGAAATTACATCGGCATCCAAAGCGCTAATGTCATCAATAATATCGTGGAATTCACTATAGCACATATGGGTATGAATTTGGGTCTCATCCTGTACTGTTGCTGTCGATAATTTAAAGGCACGGACTGACCAGTTCAAGTATTCCGCCCATTGCTCTCGCTTGAGTGGCAAGCCTTCACGAAGTGCGGGCTCATCTACCTGAATCATGCCAATACCTGCATTTTCAAGTGCTTCTACTTCCTTTTGTAGTGCAAAGGCGATTTGATAAGCCACTTCTTTACGCGGAATATCGTCACGTACAAACGACCAGTTTAAAATGGTAATTGGACCTGTCAGCATACCTTTTACAGGTAACTTCGTTAACGATTGTGCAAACACTGTTTCTTTTACGGTCATTGGCTGGGACAAATCTACATCCCCATATATCACAGGCGGTTTTACACAACGTGAACCATAGGATTGAACCCAACCATTGGAAGTAAATGCAAAGCCCTCAAGCTTTTCTCCAAAAAACTCCACCATATCTGTGCGTTCAAATTCCCCATGCACAAGTACATCTAAATTCAACTTTTCTTGCTCCTCAATCCAAAACTTAATTTCATTCTCGATGAAGGAGTTATAGCGCTCCTCACTCCATATCTTTTTACGCCATTTTTGTCTAGCTGCACGTACCTCTGGCGTTTGCGGGAAGCTACCAATCGTTGTAGTAGGTAATAAAGGTAGCTTGAACTTTTGTTCTTGAAGCTTTCTCCGCACCTCTGCTTTGCTTTTACGATTGCTTTGCTCATCCGTTAAATTCGCTACAAGAGCATGAACAGACTTCACATCTCGAGAAGGTGATTGTGCTAAGGTATCGCGTCTTTTAGCCACATCGATCAGTTGAGACTCAATGACTGCTTCCCCTTCATTAATCCCTTTTGTTAAAGTAACAATCTCAGTCAATTTCTCATCTGCGAATGACAGTGCATCACGCAAAACTGGATCTAGCTTTGTTTCTCCAGCCGTGGTTACTGGTACATGTAATAAGCTGTTAGAAGGTGCAATAATAATTTGTGCTGCATATTGGTTTAATTCTTTTAGTAGCTTTAATTTCTGATGCAAATCTGCCTTCCAAATTCCTCGCCCATCAATTACACCCGCACTTAGCACTTTACCTGCTGGAAAACCAAATTTTGAAATGGCTGCTAAGTTTGCGCCACGATCATGTACAAAATCGAGTCCAAGTCCATGAACTGGCAGCCCAGTCACAAACTCATAATCATCTACAGCTTCAAAATAAGTTTGGAGTAAAATGTTGAGGCTAGAAACGGAATTAGTTAAATAATTATAAATATGTGTGATATGCTTTTTATCATCATTGGATAAGGATGTGGTAATAATCGGCTCATCGATTTGAATCCATGTTACGCCTTCTGCTTGTAGTTCTGTAAGTACCTGTGCATATAATGGAAGCAATTGCTCAATCCATGCACCAAGCTCCTGTTGCTCATAGCCTTTGGACAGCTTTAGTAACGTATATGGGCCTACTAATACTGGACGACCCTCAATATTTAGCTCTTGCTTCGCTTCACGATATGCAGTAAGTAGACGGTTTTCAGTTAAAACCGGCTTAATTCCTTTTAACTCTGGCACGATATAATGGTAGTTGGTGTTAAACCATTTAGTCATTTCTCCAGCCGTCGCCTTTGTATTCCCACGTGCAATATCATAATACGTCGCTAGGCTAACCTTTCCCCCGTTATACTCAAAGCGTGCTGGAATTAATCCAAACATCACTGCCGTATCTAAAATATGATCGTAATACGTAAAATCACCAACAGGGATAATCTCAATGCCTTGCTCCTGTTGCTTTTTGAGGTTTTGTAGTCGGATTTGCTTGAGCTGTGCATGAAAATCTGCCTCTTCTAGCTTTCCTGCCCAAAAGGCTTCAAGTGCTTTTTTCCATTCTCTGTTTTGACCAATACGTGGATATCCTAAGTTACTGCTTTTCATGTCGCTTCTCTCTCCTTCAACAAAGTTGATAGTTTTTTTCTATACACATTGCCATCCATTTTTCTTCCATTTTGCTATTCATAAAATATTTTTTGAATTTCTGTTTTTTGGTTAAATATTTGTTAATAAAAAGATAACATAAATAGTTTTGCTTCATATAACTCCTATTTGCTATAGCCAGTCATAACCTAGAACTATATGATCGGAGACAACGTAATAGACAAAATGAATAATCAGTGTTGTGCATGTGTAAGATGTAAATATATGCTATTTATCTGTGAAGGAGGAAAAACAAATGAATACACAAAAACCAATTGTATTACGCATCTTGGTCACCCTTTTTTATATTGGAATGATTGTTGTTAATGCCCTTTCTGTTCTTTTACCACTCAACAACCTCACACCACAGCAGGTATCGGATTCCTATCCTAATTTGTTTGCACCTGCAGGTCTTACCTTTTCGATCTGGGGCGTCATTTATGTATTACTAGCGGGCTTTGTCCTATATCAATGGGGATTGTTTAATCGTGGGTCCAAAATAAGCGATGAGGTATGGAGACAGGTAAGGATTTGGTTTATCATCAATGCAGCCGCCAATATGGGTTGGTTATTTGCATGGCATTATAAACAAATTGGTTTATCCGTCATCATTATGCTCATTTTATTAATCACATTAATTAGAATTGTGACTTTGTTAACGAAACAGTCCTTATCTACAAAGGATTATATATTTGTACGGTTGCCCTTTAGCGTTTATTTTGGCTGGATCACAATTGCAACGATTGCCAATATTACAGCATGGATCGTTAGCCTACAGTTAGATTTCTTCCAAAGTCATCAGGTGCTCTGGACGATTATTATTTTAATCGTTGGTTTATTACTGGGGTCAACAGTCATTCTAAAAAATCATGACATCCCCTACGGACTTGTGATGGTATGGGCCTATTACGGAATTTTAGTAAAACACCAATCACCAGATGGATGGAATAATCAATATCCAGCAATTAAGACAACCGTGATTATTTGTATTGTAGCCTTTTTAGCGGTGATCGTTTATCAAATATGGAGAAGTCTTAGATCTAACCGTCAGGCGTAAAATAGTCGGGCGTATTCAAATAATAAATTCATCTAAATGACACAGCATTTTGGGACAAATCGAGCTACGATATAGTTAATATTTAGAATATTTAGCTACAAACATTGGAGGAAACCATGTCAACACGACGTTCGTTCAAAAGATTATGTATTTTATTATTAACTATATCTACACTCACCGCATGTCAGGCACAACCGCAAGCTGGGGGGAAGAAGCCACATGTAAAGGAAATGAATTTGTATGTAGCAACAGACCTTCATTATCTTTCCCCTACCCTACATGATAATGGTCAAGCTTTTCATGAATACATTGCGGCAGGAAATTCAAAGCTGTTAAATTACAGTGATCAACTGACTGATGCGCTAGTAGATACCGTCATTCAAGACAAACCCCAAGCACTTATTTTAAGTGGAGACTTAACGAATAACGGGGAAAAAAGCAGTCATGTGGATTTAGCCAAAAAGCTTAAGCGTGTACAAGACTCAGGTACGCCTGTCTATGTCATTCCTGGAAACCATGATATTTCTAACCCTTGGGCAAGAAAGTTCAAAGGCGACGGACAATATAAAACCCCTTATATTTCACCAGAGGATTTTGCCAATATATATGAGGATTTTGGCTATCGTACTGCCTTAACTAGAGATAAGGATTCATTAAGCTATGTTGCTGAGGTATCTGATGATTTATGGCTATTGATGTTAGATACATCTAGATATGACAATAACGTGATGATGAATATCCCTCAAACCGATGGACAGCTTGGAAAAGGCACACTAAAGTGGGTTCAACAATACAGTGAGCAGGCAAAGAAAAAAAACATACAAATCATTACCGTCATGCATCATAATTTGTTGGATCACAGTGATTTGCTTGATGGTGGATTTACGTTAAATAATGCGGATGAATTAACCCCTATTTTGCAAAATAACAATATTCCACTCGTTTTATCGGGTCACATTCATATTCAGGATATTGCGACAAATGGCAAGATTTTTGATATAGCAACAAGTGCAAACAGCGTATACCCACACCATTATGGTAAAATCCATTATAATGCAGATACATTGCAGCTTACATACACTGCAGAGCAAACACCTGTTGCGAAATGGAGTAAAGAAAAAGGGATAAGCAATCCTGACCTAAACAATTTTGACACCTATGCACATCACTTTTTTTATGAAAACTCTTCTAAACGTATCGCCAAAACGCTAGATAAATTGCCTTATTCTATGGAGGATCGACAGGACATGGCGAAGGTATCATCAGCCGTTGACTTGTTATATTTCTCTGGTGCTGATCCTTCAAAAGAATTGCTGCAATCTAAAGGTCTCACTCTATGGGAGCAAGCTGCAGACGATGTGGGGTTCTCTAAAAAATATGTGTTAGACCGAATTCACTCAGGTAAGGTAAGTAACTTTTTATCCTTAACTATACCAAAAAAGGAATAGCGAATTTCGTTATTCCTTTTTTATTTGGCTAGTTTTTTATTTGCCAACGGATGAAATAAATTCAATCTCAGGATAGGTTTTTGTTATATTTGAAAGTGGGAAACTCACTTTATCCCTTAAGGATTTATGTTGTGATGATTGGGATTTCAAGGTCTGATCAAAAAAGCGAATAATAAGTTCATTAACAATTTCAGAACTTCGTTTTCCATCAATCTTTCCTGTCATACCTGTATAACTCAACAAACGAGAAAATAATTGAAGATCAGTATAATTATAATGCTCTGCTCCTTTTATATTAACAGCATATCCACCTTTTTGAATTGTATCAACGATAACTTTTCTTTCCCTTTTCAAATTTTCTAGGGCATCCTTTGGTATATTTGTATTTTTAGCTAGCTCAAAACTACTTATTGCAAGAAAATCTGAAACCATGAACAAAAATGGCTTGTTTTCTTCGTTTTTTCTATTTGTATTTATTAACGTGCCGTCCATATTAATACCACTACGTAACTCTGGAATTAAATGAATTGCCTCAAAGGCAACTGCTCCTCCAAACGAATGCCCCATAATTCCAACTTTGTTCAAATTCAATAGTTGCTTAAATTGTTTTGCTCCCTTTACATCACCACTATTTATGCGTTTTATTTGTTGAACCATATATTTAATATCTTCTATCCATACTTCTCCCAGCTTCATCGCATCTTCCTGAAAATGATCTTCAGACAACGGCGTCAGAAAAGATGTAACCTTGTTATCTGGAAATAAAGTAGCCGCACTGCTATAGGTGTGGTCCATAGCTAACACGATGTAACCATGACTCGCCAAATTTTCTGCTTGTGATGTATGTAGCATTCTCATCGTGCCAAGTCCATGACTCATAAGAATAACGGGATAAGGCGCATCAGTACGTAATATCTGTGCTTCAGAATATGAATTTGCACCAATGTATTTCCAATACTTTAGTGTAAATCCTGGAATACCAAGTGAATTCGCAAACTGGGTAGTTATCGCTGTGAAAGATTGATCATTCATCATAAACAAATAATCTTTATTCGCCTTTGGCGCTTCAGCAGGATACCATACTTGCACCATTAACTCTCGCTTGTCATCAGGATCATCGGTGAAAGTTTCAGCACGGGTAGAGTCAACAAAATGGAAGGTCTGAGTTCCAATGGTGTATTTCCCTGTAGGGGGAGGTAGATTAAATATTGGCAATGCAATAGATAAAAAGGCACTAAGTATTATAAGGAAGATAAGTAGTATATAGCCAGTGTAGCGCCAGAGCAAGTGCACCTTATCCACTTTAATTAATTTTTCAAATTTATTAATCCTTAAATGTTTTACAAGCTTTAATACATGAAGCAATAACAAAATTCCAGTCGCGACATATAGGGGAAGCAGCGTCCATCTATAGCCTTCGATGAAAAGATGAGTTAACAACATAGTAAACAAAATGGTGGATCCAATAAGTAAATATTTTAAGTATTTCTTGTGCTTTGGCTGGAACCAAAACAAATAAATAATCATAATAAAATCAATACAGATCAGACTTATTTCTAATATTCGCAACTCGTATCCCTCATCTCCTTATAAATCAGTCCATAATTTAAGGACTTCAATTAAGTGTAAAGCATTCACTTTAAAATAAAGGAGAAGCTTAGATTAAATTCTGTTTAAATTTTGTTTAATTAACGCTTGAAAAATTATAATCTAAAATTTAAAATTTTCACTTATACAGGATACTACTTCAAATATAAATGATTATCCTACCCGCGGTATTTCTATGCTTAACATCGCTTGCTTCTTCTGCTCATCATTCACATGTGTATAAATCATCGTAGTTTCAATCGAAGCGTGCCCCATCAATTCCTTCACAATCCGAATATCTACACCTTTGTTTAATAGCATCGTTGCAAAGGAATGTCGTAATTTATGACATGATAGCTTTAGATCCCCTAATTCTGGTCGTTGTTTTTTAAAAATAGCAAAGGTTTCATTTGTGATTTTCTGAATTTGCCTTATCGACAAGCGTTGTCCTTTTTGTGAAACAAAAAAAGCTTCCTCCTTTTGACGATGAGGTGTTATTCGACTCGCTTCTACCTCCGTTAAGTATTGGATCAGCAAATCAGGCAAAGGAATTTCATTCCACTTCCTCCCCTTACCTAACACTTCAATCGTTCCTTTTGATTTTTTGAAGCTGTCTAGGTTAAGTCGATGTACCTCCCCTACACGTAACCCGCAATACCCCATAAGCAAAAAAATAGCAATATTACGTGACCGATAGCGCCCCTTTATATATCCAATCACTTCAGTGAGCTCCTGCTCTTCTAAATAGATAGGTTTTCTGTTTTTTTCTGTTTTAGACTTTTTGACCTCCATAGCAGGATTACGAGTCGCTAGCTCAAAATCGATGAGCGCAATATAAAATGTGCGCAAGGCAGACAATGTGCGATTACGTGTTTTATCTCCAGCTTGGCCTTGCTTCTTCACCAAAAAACTAATTACATCCATTTTAGTTACAAGCTGTACTGCTTTATCTTGTAGTGACTCTAAAAAAGCCAGTACCTCCCGTTTATACTCCTTTTGAGTCGTCAGGGTGTATCCAGATTGTTTCATCCAAATATCGAAGGCGCGTATTGGTTCTTCGTACAATTGTTCCAATTCATAATTTTTGGCCATGTGCTGATCTCAGTCCTTAATTTGCGTATTTTCTAGTAGTGAATAATCTATTTTACTTTTTTTGTGTATATCAATAGAAATATGTATATATTTATCGTAATTTAGCACAATCTCTTATCCATTTTATCATATAAAAATCGCTTAAAACAAAAAGTGCGCAAAATACTGATTTTGCGCACTTTTTATAGTGTAAAAATGACCTATAATTCATAGTAAACTATACTAAAGGATTAAAATTAACATATTATATATTATGTAAACTTTTATTCAAAACGCAAATCACACATATAAAAGTACTATGCAAGAACTAACTAGACCTACTTTATATGCGTGATTATGAAGTTTATACTTTATCCACTCCTCTTCCCTGCTAGGAGTTGGGGATAATAACAATACTAATGTGGCTAGGAGTATTGCCAGAACCCAGCAATTGGGTTTAAATCAGAAGAAGGATCTGATAAATGAGCAAATAAATATAATGCACCAAAACTAAATGGATAGTCCGTATCATCTAGAAAAGAATCTGGATACCCGTCCTCATCGATTTGCAACAAAAAATCAAATTTATGTTTTTTGAGTTCAGTAAAATAGTACTCCTCATCCTGAATTAATCTTGGAGTACTACCAAGCTTAATCAAAAAAGGTTGGTCAAAAAACTCACTATCCTTTATAATTTTGTCCAATACAATAGAATGCCTACTAAATCCAAAATTAGTAAAATGATTGTGTATACTTTCTTCGCTAACTGGATGTTCAAAGACCTGAATGGAACAGTTTGGGTAAATATTATTTTCTAAATACTCATCATATTTTTTAGGAACAAAAATAGAAATCATACGTTTATTTTCAAAGGGATGCATTAAACATAAATAAAAATAATGATCTACTCCATTTCCGTTTATCATTTCTTGCTTGTCATCAAAATAATTTGGTGCATTTCCACCCATCCAGCCTTGGCTCTCCGCTGTGTGCGAAACAGCTTGAAAAATCATGCAATGTGTTTGATCTAAAAATAACTCATTAAAATTTTTCATTTACGTACATAAAACCCCCTTCTAGCAAAATTAATAGTTTTTTTATTTATATACATGCTTTAACCAATCCATCATAAATGCGAACCCATTTTGAAAGCAATATTTATAATTCAAACCATTTATGCGACATAAAAATTATTATGTAAACTTAATGTCATGAAATAATAATTTCACTTCATATTTCTTAATTACACAACAAATATCAAAACAAAAAGAAGCCTCTCTTTTATAATGAAATAGGAAGGTGATTCATATGAATGAACATGTACAAGTGATGATTGATTGGATTGAGACACGCTTAAAGGATATCTTTTCATTAGAGAAATTAGCAAATCATATGGGGTATTCACCCTACTATTGTTCTTTTAAGTTCCATCAAACGACAGGTGTTAGTATTAGACGTTATATTTTGCTTCGTAGATTATTTATGTCCACACAAGATTTAGGAGATGGTAAAAAAATAATAGATATTGCGTTAGATTACAATTATTCATCGCAAGAGGCCTACAGCCGCGCTTTTAAAGCTATGTTTGGGGTCAGTCCTAAGCAATTTATGCGGCAACAGTTGCCGATCCAATCATTTATGAAGCTTTCTATTCAAAGTAATGAGGAGGATTTAATATTGAGATCTAGAAAAGCTGAGGTATTAAAATTGCAGGACAAGCAAGGTGAGTTATTTGACTATGATGTTCTTAATATTTTAAATGGACAAGTCATGTATGAGGAATTTAGGGACCAGAAGTTGATGGGAAACTCAGATTATGCCCCTTTTAATGAAGCGATGTGTGTTCATGCAGCCACTTCAGACATTTTTAATGAGCAATTTATTACGGTAAGAGCAGAAGGTCATCATAGCTCTGTTGAAGAGTATACAACAAAAGTAATCGAGCCACTTCGTAACCTTTCTCAAAAAAATTACTCCTATATTGTATTATGGTTTGGCGAAGACATGTTTTGTCAGATCAACCTACTGACTTTACTTGCTTATCTAGAGCAGATAGATTATAAGGGTACTGTATTTTTAAATAACTTTCGAGAAGATGAGTTCAAAGTAAATCAAACTGAGCTTACGCTAGGGGAATATAATAACATCTATCAACAAGTCGTAGTTAACCATCAACAGCCGTCATTTAAGTCATTTAAGCCAATCCCAGTTATATATCAAGCTATAAATTTGTATTTAGAGATGTTACAAGAGGAGAATCCAGTGAGTAAATACATTCATCAACACATAAATGTACCAACCACTGAGCTACTCCCGCAGTTGTTTCGGCTATTTCCGAATATTGGATATGGGGATCTTCAGTATATTGAGCTAATTAATAAATTCAAAAAGTCAGATAATTAGATATTATCGTCTATCACGCCTATTAATTAACCATAATTATACAGAATTCCGTTGGTTTAATCGCATATGAAACTCAAGTATTTCTTTCGATATTTCTGATGGGAAGTAGTCCCAGGTCAATATAGTGATTTTGTTAGGTCTTTCCACACTTTTACTTTGTACCTTTCATTAATGGAATCAATATCGTAAAAATCCTTGCCGCATAATATTACAGACTGTTGCAGAAATAAACGGAGCAGCAAAGTTATGACATTTAACGAGAGCACTAACTAGTTTCTCGTCCTTTAAAATATATCAACAACTACTTACAACCTCTATATTATGAATGGTTGTATCTTTATAAAAAAATTGTAGCGCAAATTGTTCCATGTGTAAGCTCATCTTTATTAAAACTATTGCTTATCAAGCAGACATCTTCCTCTTTTACTTGATAGGTATTTAATTCAGAAGGGATAAAATATTCATTGATTCCAGCATCAATAATTACCACACGATTAGTCATCACAAGACTCCTTACCTTAAACACAAGTCCTTCCCAAATAAGATGGAAAGGGCTTGTATAATTTAATAATCAACTTTTATTATTAAGATTAATTTCTACTTCTTGATGAACTATGTGGCACAGAGCTAATACTACTACTAAGTTTACTGTTGGTAGATGCTTTAGGATATGACTTACTGCAACCACAGAAACAATCACAAATACATATGCAACCAGAAGCCATTAAATCAAAATATGTTTCAATTGTGTTAGTAACATCATAATTTTTTTTAGATAATCTACTCATTGTTATCACCTCCCTTCATGCGAATATTTGAAGTCAGTACTAGTTATATATTTCACATATAGTGGTTTGAATCAGCTAATGAATTAAAGTTGGATTGAATAAAAAATTAAAAATCGCCCATAAAGGTATAAAAGAGAGCTAAATTTAGCTCCCTTTTTCGTTAATTAAATCTGTAAGTTAACTATGCCATTCCGTTTTTAATATCGCATATTGATAAGAATCAAGCCATATCGGCATTTCGTTATCATCTCTTTTAAAATAAACATTTTCTAAAAACAAACCTTCTCGCCTCATTTGGAGACGTTCAAGCAATTTCCAAGAAGAATCATTTTGGGGGCTACAGTGAGCTAAAATCCTTCTTGCTCCTAAATTTGTAAAAGCATACTCAACTAATGCCTTTGCACTCTCCGTAGCATAACCTATACCCTGATACTTCGAATTGAATACATAACCTAGTTCCCAAGTATCAAATTCCCCTTTAGCAAGATACAGGTTTCCAATTATCTTTTGATTATCCTTAAGCTTCTCCTTTAAACAAACTGCATAAAAGGATTCATCCTGCGATCTTCTCATTGCTTCCTCTATCGCCTGATTTTCTGAAAAGGTATCATAAGGCTCAAATTTAACAACTTCTTCATCTGACAAATATTCATATAGATCCTTCCAATCATTTGGGTTAAAACTACGGATCACTAATCGGTCTGTTACAATTTCCTCCATAACGAAGCTCCTTCCCTATTCCTGCTTGCTTCATACCCAACGATTAACTTGTTGCAAAAATCCTCTATGATCTATAAAATGAAGTTAAACTGCCTTGTATCTCTATGGAACTGAATGCGTTACCATCCTATAGAGCCCATACATCGAATGAAGCTCCCTGATAAACCCATTCTAATCTCAACTTTCCCTAATCCTTTGTTCTCTTTAATGCTTGATTAAGTAATGCCTGCCCTTTACTTTGTATGGCGGCAACAGCATCATCTATGCTCGCTTTCTTTGCTTCAACCAAGCCAATTTCCTCTTTCTTCACACGATCGAATTGTTGATAAAAATCAGTATATTTTTCATTCTTATAATAATCTGCAGCAATCGGTCTTAGCGTATAAAATGCTTCAATATTTTTAATATCATTATAATAACCTGTTCTAGATAATAAGCTTCCGTTCATGGAATGAGATTTTGCCTTGGCATAATCTTCGCTATTAATTAGTTTAATTATATCCCAAGCAAGGTCACTATGGTCAGAGCCATTACGAATTGCAAAGATTTCCTCTAAACGAATCTCTCTTGTCATATCTGGATTAGCTGGGTCTACAGGGGCTGTTACAATCCCATAATTTAACTCCTTAAAATCCTTAATATTTTGTTTGGCTTGCTTTATATATTCAAATAAATAAGAATCATCGAGGGTCATTGCAATTTTTCCTGTTAAAAAGGGCTTCATCTCCAATAATTGTTCCGCAGAACCCATCGTTAATGTACTAGCTCGATCACAAATGACATTTGATCCCGTAGCTTGAAGCACAAGCTTCCATATATTTTTCCAACCTTCCGTATTTGCCGTTACCTGCTTGGCTTTAAGGTTGACATCGTTTAAATTTTGCGTAAAAGCGATTTTATCAGCTAGATTGACAGCGATATTGTTTGTATCTAAATCATCAATACCCAAACCATATACACGATCAGTAGAGTTGTTATTTGATGAAAACCTCTTGGCTAATGTCAAGACTTGCTCCCATGACATACTATTACTAGGCGGTTCAACCCCATTTTGCTTAAATAAATCAATATTATAAAATAAAGCCTGATAATAAAATTTTGGACTAAGACCATATAGCTTCCCATCGCCTAACTCCCTTAACAAACTTGTAATAGCAGGATGTACAGTATCTAAATTGTATTTATCCTTTTCGATATATTGATCTAATGAAGCGAGATAACCATCATGAACAAGCTGCTGATATTGATCGGCTTGAATGGTAACAATATCTGGACGTTCTTTCTCAATAAACTTTTCATATACTACATTAGAATCTGACTCAGAAGCGTAATCTATGTCTTTTGTTGAAATCACTTCAAACTCCATATTCGGATACTGAATGGACAAGAAGTTACCATACTCTTCAAAAAAGGCTTCTTTATCGTAATATAAAATTTTTATTTTACTTGTCGATGAAGTATTACTACCTTGTTGATTCGTACAGCTTGTCATGATAACAGCAACTAGACTTAGCAACACCATACTAGATAACCATTTTTTCATATTATATCCTCCAATTAAAATCAATCATAATATAGAACCAATCAATTATTCATTTATTCAACCTAAGCTTACTTCGTAATATAAACCTTAAAACCATTTGTATTGGCAAGTTTAAACTGCTGCTGTAAACCTACTAAGATGTCTTGTGAAACTGAATTGATATCTTCATCTGGTTTACTATGTGATACTGTTTGCTTAATGACGCTTAATATCATATTTTGTATTTGATTCAATTGCTTTTCGTCATCTGGACTTAGGTTTACTTCAGGGTTGCTTGCTGTTATTTTTTCTTGAACTATTTCTACGCTAATTGTAAATGGATCAACAAAGGTTGTAACACTATAATCACTATTAGAATAGGAATCTGCTATCTCAGATTGTTTATAAGCATTATTATTCAATATAAATGATTCGACGTGAGCTCTAGATAAATAATCTGGTTCTGCACTGGGAGGTTCAGCTTTTGCAACAAGAGAAAATGTTGTTAATAGAACGACAACTATAATCGTGATAATACCAAGTATGATGGACTTAGATTTAAATTCTGCATAATTCATAATACGCTTTACTCTAACTTTAAAATGCTTACTTTTAAACGTGCTATTTAATGTAAAGTAATTTGATTTTAAAGGAGTTACCATCTCTAGCAAGGACAATGCGTACTCTTTTCGCTGCTGTATGCCAATTTGCTTAACAACCTTTTCGTCACATCTATATTCGATGTCCTGCATAAACAAGGTTAAACTGAGCCATACTAAAGGATTAAACCAATACAAAATAGTGATTAATGTAGCGATACATAGGAGTAGATTGTCTCGATGTCGTAAATGAGTATATTCGTGAAGTAATACATTTCTAGTTGTGGGGGTACTTTTGTTGAGTAGATTTGTTGGTAAGATGATTTTTTGCTTCATGATGCCATGCACTATTGGGGTTTGTGTCCTGTTTGATTGATAAATAGGTACATGCAGTGGAATATCAAAATACTTTTGCCAAGCTATGAGTTGTGAATCATTTTTTATAATACAAGCTGTTTTAAATCTGTGATGGTTATAAAGATGTAAACTAATATATAAAGTAAGTAAAATAACAACAACAATAAACCAAATTATGCTTAAATAAGTAGGCAGTAGAACATTTTGCAGGCTACCTGTATTTTCAAGGTGGGGGAGATTTGCATTTAATGGCGTTAGTAAGGTTATAAAGTTATTTGTAGTGGAGAATTCATTTTGTGTCTCCATAAATTGTGGACTAATAATCAAGTTGATAGGGATTTGAGCAGGAATAATAAGCTTGAATCCTAGTGTTCCCCATAATACAAGTGTAATTATTCGAGGGCATTTACGTAACAATTTTATTCTCAGAACTATAATTACTAAAATGATTACACTTGCTAATATACTATTTTTCCATAAAAACACCCAAATCATATTCATGTCCTCCTCCCTCCTTACTTCTTCTGATCATGGATGATCTCTACTAGCTCTTGTAGCTCCTGTTCTGACAATACATCCTTTTTAAGTAATGTAGAAAAAAGTAGCTTGTGAGAGCCATCAAAAATTTTATCCACTAAACCAGTTAATTCTCGCTGCTGTACCTCATCCTTTGTAATAAGAGGGATACATCTAAAATCTGGATTTACCTTTCTAATAGCCTCTTTTTTCATCAATCTATTTATAATCGTGTAGGTCGTGTTTTTTTTCCAACCATATTGTTCACTCGCTTGCTTTGCTATTTCTGTTGCTGCAATCCCATGTGCATTCCCCGCAGCCCATATTAAGTTCATAATCTTTAATTCTGAATCAGCTAATTCAATAGTCATTAGATTCACCTCATACCTTTATCACTCTTACTAATCGTCAACACAATAATCAATAAGGTTCTACAATTGTAGAATAGCTATAACTCTATACTACAATTGTAGAACCTTATTGTCAATATATGTATTAATCTCTATCTAACTCCTTAATAATTTTTGTGTATAAATCTCTGGAAATAGAAAATAAATTATTTGTTGTGTAAACACTCGCATGAAATGTCGCTATTGGAAGTTCATAATGTAGATTAAGAGGCTGTTTCTCCCCTTCTCTTCCCTTAGTAATTTGTATATGGAAATCAACATTTCCTTGTTGCTGTAGCTCCTGCAATTCTTTCTCATTCCTTACTTCCATTAAGATAACATCACATAATGTTGTATAATAAATCATTCTTACAGTGGTCCATAAATCAAAAGTTGAATCTGACCAATAATTTTTCATTTTATATATTTGATTTTTAATATCATCCTTTTGCGGGGTAATTCCTATACAATGATAGCCGTCACTTTGGAAATGTTTTATTAGCTCAATGATCAAACCTCTTGCTAGGTTGTTTGTATCATCTATTATTGTAACAATGGGAACATCAATAATATTGCTAGAATCTATACATCTTTCGTAGTAAGCAAAATTATAAATATGACGACTTTCCACACTTTTTCTTTGTAAACTTTCTTTAATCGAATCAATATCGTAAAATCCTTGCTGCATAATATTACAAACTGTTGCAGAAATAAATGGAGTAGCAAAGCTATTACATTTAACGATAGCATTAACAAGTTTCTCATCCTTTAAAGTATATTCACAACTACTTACAACCTCTATGTTATGAATGGTTGTATCATTATAATAAAATTGCCCTTCGCCAAGCTGTCCTAATGGATCGCAACGTACACCAATTACACCAGGTAAGGATGCTGGCATCGTTGTAATATTTTTATTGTTACAAGCGGCTACAATAATGACATTATGGTTAATTAATTCGCTAATGATTTGGCTTATAATTTTAAAGTCATCAAAATAAATACTTCCTAAGCTGAGATGTATCAGTTGAATATCATGGGTTAAGCACCATGTTAATGCAGTTACCAAGTGTTTCACATTTGTTTTATGTTGGCCTGACTGCATAATTTGTAAACTATGTATTTCATAATTAGAGGCATAATGACAAAAAATTGCTGAACAAATTGTTCCATGTGTTAGCTCATTTGGGCTAAAATGATTATTTATTAAACTTACCTCTCCTTCCTTTACCTCATAATTATGAAGGTTGAAAGGGATAAAATGTTCATTTATTCCATCATCAATAATTGCAACTTGAATGTTCATATGATTCGCTCCTTATTATGGCACTAAGTCCTCTCCGGGTAATATGGAAAGGACTTAGTATTGAAAACTAGTTTGCTACTGTACTTCTTGCAGAGCTACTTCCAATAGATCTGGTTGACGAAGACCCTTTACTTTTAAACGAAGCTGAAGGATTAGACTTAGAGCAATCACAGGCACAATCACAACTACATGCACAACCACAAGCCATTAAATCAAAATAAGTTTCAATTGTATTAGTCACATCATAATTTCTCTTAGATAATCTACTCATTGTTATCACCTCCCTTCATGCGAATAATTAAAATCAGCACTAGTTATATATTTCACTTAAAGTGGTTTGAATCAGCTGATGAATATTTACACTAAGGTCATGAACTGTCATGATCCGCTCATCGTTATGATCAAATATAGAAGTGATACCTAGCTCCAATTGGTCCTCAATCGCTTGAACCACATACACCATATCCCTTGGCATAATATTTACCGCTTCACTAAATAAGTTTAGCTGCCTATCCGTTATCGTGTTCCCTGTTATGTCAGTAATCGTTGTGATGATTAGCCTCTCAATTTCTTCTAAACTTAAAATCATTGCTAAATCACTCCTTAAATCGCAACAATATTTCCTTCTAATTCACTACAAATCCGCTCAAATATAAATTCAGCATCAGGATCATTTAAAATATTAAATAAATGAAATTCCTTTGTTGAAATTGAAGGCAGCTGTTCTAGTACGTACTCACTAGTGAGGGACATATAATCTACAGATTGATCTACATTTTCTGGATTAAGCATATATCTTGTGTTAGCAATATTAATATAGTCGGTTATACAATTAAAACGGTATTTACAGCATTTTCTAAATTCATTTAAAACTTCAACATTATAATAATTAAAATAGGTACTTAAAATTGTAATATCTGTTTTTACTGCATTAGAGATCATATAAGGAATTAGCCCAAAATGGTTTGTATTGTTGTTATTTATTGGAATAATCCCTCCAGGTGCTCCTATAATGATCACATCAGGTTTCTCCGTAATTGCGATCTGCTGGACATAATGGTTGAAGGCAATAATTTTATCTTGAACAAAAATATCTTTCGCATATAGAAAGCCTGGCAAAGCTGAAAATCCAAATAATGGGCTGAAATTTTTAGTTCCTAGCTGACTAACCTTATAACCTTTCTTCAAAAAATAGTTTCTTGCACTTAGCTGTAATTCAAATTTATTACAATTTTCACCCATACCTAACACTAGAAGGATTGGTATATCAATTTTAGCTAATTTTCCATCAGCTTGTTCATGTAACAATACTTCAAAATTCACCTTACGATCTGGATTAAGAACGGTGTAATTTAGTAATTCATTACGTTCAACTCCAAGAAGAAGTAGCTTCTCTTCGACTTGAGTCGTAATGATAATTTCCTTATCATATCGTTTAACAATTCCAAATTTGGCAGGGTAAGTAGATAACAGTTTATCAGACAAGGGTTCTAAAAATAATACAGCATCACTATCTTTAATCCCTTCCTCAAAGGTGTCAGTCATTCCTATACCTACACTTACTCCACCATCAAAAAAACTAGCGTCTTGTCCATTGCCACCCCATCCCTTTGCTGTAATTATGGACGTTAATTCATACCCTTCCAACAGATGTTTATATCTAGCTATCGGACAGTTTTGTTTATGATAAGGATAAATTGCAAGCTTTTTCATTTACGCCTCCTCCTCAAAATGGAATCCAAATTCTTTTAGCAAACACAAGTCCTGCATCGTATCTAGTACTTGTGCTCTACTATGATCACAGCCTTCAAGCTTTTTGGTGGAAGATAATGTTTTCAAATTATCTGCTGTTGCCGCACACATAGAGCAATGAAGTAATGCCCAACAATTTAAGCACTCATTTTCGGTCACTTGTCCTACATTTAATATTCGTTTTGCTTTCTCAATATCTACTCCTGTATCGACGTCCCCCATCTTCATTACACTAGATTGTTCACTTACTCGTTCACATGGGAACAGCTCTCCATCACAGTTTACAAAAATTCGTTTTGCTCCAGGGATACAGGGCCCACCATGGTGGTATACCTCTGGAATATCATGTATACTCTCAAGTGTTTTATAGCTTTTTCGTAACCTTGCAATATCAGGATAAAACAATTTTGATACGTGCTTTTTTTCACTTTTCCCCACAAGACACAATAAAAGTTTAAAATAGCCATAACTACTTACAACATAGTATTTATCATTATATTTTTCTTGATCCTTCGTATAAAATTCAGAAACCGTATTGGTCATGACGTGTGCTTCATTCATTATCTCATCTGTGTCGAAAAAGGTTTTCATACAACCATAATCACTTTGTGGTGTAATGACCGAATTAAAAAAAATATTTTTAATGTATTCAGGATACTTTGCTTTAATGTCTTTAATGTTGTCCATAATGAGTTCAAATGAACCTTTACCCGTCGTTGCGAATCGACGATGGACATCATGGGTTTCTTTGCCACCATCTAAGCTAATAATAAGTGTAAAATTATTTTCCATTAAGAACTTCACAGTTTCACCATTAATTAATGTTCCATTGGTTGTAATACTATACAGCACGTCTTTACCCTCTGCGTTTTCCTTAACATATTCTACACACTGCTTAATAAGATTAAGCTCTAGCAGTGGTTCCCCACCATAAAAACCAATCGTCACTTCCTCTAAATCTTTAGAATGGGATAATAGATAATCAATACCCTTTCGAGCAATATTAAAGCTCATTCTTTTTCCAGTATGCTGTCGATTAACATAATTTCCAGAATACACACAGTAACTACATCTTAAATTACAGTTTTGAGTTAGCTGGATCACCATTTGCTCCACACGATTTTCTAAATAATAAGGAAGATATTTTGTAGCGGGATGCTCAATTTTTTTCAATCTATTTGGACATAGAAAATCTTTAGCCTGATACTTCATTAAAATATCCTTGGAAACACTTTCATCCCATTCGCTGCTCTCTAGGCTAACATAATCCTCTTTACTTATTCCTATTACCGCATTTTTATTTCTGTCATACACATAAAACCCGTTTGGCGTTGCAAAAGATTTATACACAATTTGTGGTTTCACATTTTGCATTACTTATTACCCTCCAATCCACTGTGCTTTATTCTCAACTACTTCTTCATATTTTCCTACTTGGATGACATCACCTTGCTCAATAACAACAATTTTATCCATTGCTTTTAAAATTTCTGGTCGGTGTGTAATCATAAAGACGTAATCATAATCAGTGCATTTCGTAATAAACTGATTAAATAATTGTTCAGATTCAGCGTCATAACTAGCAGTGGCTTCGTCTAAAATTAATATTTTCCCCGTTTTAAGCATGACCCTAGCTAAACCCAACTTTTGTCTTTCTCCACCCGATAGTTTCGTTCCGTTATTACCAACGAGAGTATTCAACTGATCAGGGAAACGATTTGCAAATTGAAGTAAGTCGGCTATGATGACTTTATTATTAAAGGTTGTACAATCAAATTCGTCCAGATCAGATCCCATTATAATATTGTCTCTTAAGCTAGTATTAAATAGAAAAACATGCTGTAACATCACACTAAATTTCTGACGATACTGGAAAAGGTCAAGTTGCTGTATATTAACCCCATCCATATAAATAGTTCCACTTGTGGGTTCATAAAACCGCAATAACAAATTGATTAATGATGTTTTACCACTCCCATTTGATCCAATAAAGGCAATTTTCTCACCCTTAAAAAAATCTAGTGTTAAGTTCCGAAGAATAGGCTCTTCCTCATACGCTAAGCTTACATTTTCAAAATGGATATGCTTCGGCGTGGAAAATTCAGTGATTAGTTCATTGTTAACATTTTCACACTGCTCCTCCTCTATATTTAAAAAATCAATATAATTTTGTAACGAAGGTATAATATTTGCTAGCTGGTATTTAATATTAATTAGTAAAGTAACGGGTTCAATCACTAAGGAAGAATACATAATGAAGGCAAATAATCCGCCGATGGTAAGCTCGTTACCCATAATAAAATATAAACCTACAATGTATAGAAAATTAAAAACGATATTTTCTAACGTTAATCCTGAAAATTGATTTACTTCATCAAGCATCGCTCTTTCTGATTCTAGTTTGATTCGCTGATTTATGTAGCTCAGAAATTCCTTTTCCTTTTTGCGATATAGGCCCCATAGTTTGACTTCGTTAATTCCATTTAGGGTATCTCCGTACCAAAAAGAAAATTTTCGGTTTTGTTCTAATAGATGTTCAAACACTTTCTTTTTTAACATTGTGAGATAATTCACAATCATGAATTTTAAAGGAATCATCATTAAAATAATGATTGCTAACTTCCAATGAATAAGTGTTAAACCAATCACACCACCAATAACCTTAAATATTTGAATAACTAAAACTAAAAAATCACGATCCGCTATCTGTGCAATATTTTGCACATCATAACTGATACTGCTAATAATTTGAGAGAAGTTATTATTTTTAAGATATTGCATTTTCGTTTTAATCGTGTGAGAAAAGGCGGAGACGGATAAGTCTCGATAAAGGCTATTTTGGATATGTGTGTGTATAAGTGATTGTGAAGCACTTACTGCTTGTTCGATCAAAGTTAAAGAAATAATAGTCAAAATGTATTTAACTGTGTTATTCATATTACGCTTAATAAGCCCGTCGTCCATTAAGTGTTGACTTAGGTTTGGCATTAAAATACTTATCGCAGTCACTACGATTGTACAAAATAAGGATATGATAATTGAAGATTTATATTTCTTTAATAGCAAATATATATTTTTAATTAGTTTATGGTTGTTATCTAGCACAGGTGCCTCCTCTCTATCTCCAAGTTGCCCTTCGTTATATTACATTACGTCAAACTACTAAAATCACACATAAAATAAAAAAACATTTCATTTTTCTTCTAATTGTGAATTATTTTGTAACATTAAGAATTTCTCTTGCACTTACAACATTTAACATTTATGTTCTTTAATATATGTTTCATTTAGTATAAAGAAGTATTTTGCTAATTTTGAGAGGTGGCTCTGTTATGAAAAACAGTGAATGTGAGGATTTTTTTTATGAAGAGCTGTGTAGTAAATACTATGAACCGATTCAATTTTATTGTCGAAGACTAGTGAAAAATCAAAACTCATTGAGGGATTTTATTGAGGAATGTACGCAGGAAACGTTTTTAGAAGCAAAGAAAAAGATGCCACAGCTAAAATCCCACCCTAATATTGAAGGATGGCTGCATGTAACAGCCAGAAATCAAGTTAACCTCGCCTTTCGAACATTGTATACCCAACGAAAATATGAAACCTACATAGACCTGAATCAATCCCAGAGAAGTTATATGTGTTGTGATTTGAATTTAGAAAAAATATTAGATGCTGATATTAACTATGAAAAAGTCAAAGAAGATCTTTTGAATCATTTAAGCGACACTGAATACAATTTGTATGAGGAATATTTCAATCAACATTTAACGGTTTCCGAATTAGCAGCTAAATACGTAATATCTGAAAGCGCAGTTACAACCCGAATATTTCGAACTAGAAAAAAAATTAAAGCGATCATTCACCAATATTTTCATGAGCACGATTGATACTTAAAATTGATATAAACAATAAAAAACCATCTTTTTGATGGTTTTTTATTTCATATCATTAATAATTAATTATATGAATAATATTAGAGATCACCTTTTCTGCTGGTATCCATCCTATTTCTTTACTTTCTTGACAACATACAAGTAGCCAACTATATGACACCTGAAGCACCTCTAATACCTCTCCACCCTTTACTACGAGTTCAGTCGGATTATAATCATATAAAAGCTCATGATTAGCGACATAATAGTCAGGGACATAAGTAGATACCCCGTTTATTTTACAGCTACTCCAATGCTTAAAATATTGGCATGGCACTAGTTCTGTAATCTGACTTCCCTTGGCAAAGGTCTCAAATTGACCTTCTCCATCATGCTGCTCAATCACTTGTACTAGCATAGTTTCTCCTCCTTCAAGTTGTGAAAAGTGCCAAGTTATAAAAACTGCGCCCTAGCTTCTACTGTGGAGTAAAATTAGGACGCAGCTTGCAACACAATGTATTAATTTTAAAGCTTAACCTAACTTCACTAAGCTATAGTTTTTCTTGCCCTTACGGATAATAATAAACTTACCCCCGATTGCTAGATCTGCGGTGACATTAAACTCAAGATCATTAACCTTGTCCCCATTTAAGGAGATGGCGCCCTTTGTAATGTCCTCACGTGCCTGACGCTTGGAAGGCTCAATACCTAGATCCACTAGCCATTCCACGATATTTTTTGTTTCCTTATCCGCTGTGAAGGTAGGCATTTCTTTGAAGCCTTCCTCGATTTCTTCAGCGTTTAAGGAAGAAATATCTCCACTGAACAATGCCGCTGTAATGCGTTTGGCTTGAGCAAGAAGCTCTTCACCATGTACAAAACGTGTTACTTGTTCTGCCAAGGTGATTTGTGCTTCACGTTTGTGTGGCTCACTTTCTACCTTTTCAGCTAGTACATTAATTTCTTCTTGGCTCAAGAAGGTAAAGTATTTTAAGTATTTAATGACATCGCGATCATCTGTATTTGCCCAGAATTGGTAAAATTCATATGGCGTTGTTTTTTTAGGATCAAGCCAAATGGAATTACCATCAGCAGTTTTGCCGAATTTAGTTCCGTCTGCTCTAAGCATAAGTGGAATGGTAAGACCAAATACTTTAGCTTCATTTCCTTCTTTTTTGCGAATTAAATCTAGCCCACTTGTAATGTTACCCCACTGATCAGAGCCACCAATTTGTAATTGCACATCCTCATTTTTGTACAAATGTAAGTAGTCGATAGATTGTAAAATTTGATATGCGAATTCAGTGAATGAAATACCACTATCCAGACGACTAGCTACAACATCTTTAGCAAGCATCGTATTAATGCTGAAGTTTTTACCATAGTCACGCAGAAACTCAATAATATTAATTTGGTGTGTCCAATCGTAATTGTTCACCATACGGACTTGGTTATCGCCATCTGTTACAAATAATTTTTTCATTTGGTTCGTTAGAGCGTCTACATTATCCTGCACTTGCTCCAGCGTTTGTAGGGAACGCTCAGAATTACGCCCACTTGGATCACCAATTGTACCTGTTGCCCCGCCGATCAGAATCACAGGACGATGCCCTGCAAGCTGGAAACGCTTGAGGATAAGAAACGGAATTAAATGTCCTATATGCATGCTGTCCCCTGTTGGATCTACTCCACAATATAATGAAATGGACTTCGTTTGTGTTAATTCCTTAAGTCCCTCTGCATCTGTCTGTTGATTAATCGCGCCACGCCATTGTAATTCATCAATAATATTCACTTCATTCAACCCTTTCAAGATAAGTAAATTAAAAACAAAAAAACGCCCACTATGGCAAAAAGACCATAGGGACGATTGTATATACCGTGTTACCACCCAAATTGCATGAATAAGAAATTAACGTGCACATTAAAGTCATCATTCAAGCCACTTTACAGCGAAATATCGTTCGCTTACTTCCGCTTGGCATTACCCAAGATACTCCAGAGTGTAATTCGCTATCTGTGCATGTATCAGGTTCCATCACCCCTGACTTTCTGTAACAGAGACATAGAAAGCTACTAGCTCCTTCAACGTATATAATCCTATTTACATTTGAATTACAGTCAGTATAGCTAACTCAAAAATTAATGTCAACCCATCATCCATATTTAAAAATGATAAAAGTACAGTTTTAAGATGAATATAATTTATAAAGTTAACATAATATTATTTATGTAAATATTAACTTCTCTTTTTTCTTATTATAAAGTTAGATAAAACATTGTATGTTGATTTATGTAGTATGAACTAGGTTCATTTTTTGATTTTCTCTTATGAATTTTTCATATAGTGTATCTTTCACTTAATACCTTAAAATCGCAGTATAGCGAGTATCCATGTTAGTTAACATAATAATATTTATGTCACTTGTAGTAATGTTAAATAAAAAAAGCAGATCACCCCATTAACTAGGGTGCCTGCTTCATTTAAACCGACATCATCATTTGCCAAAAGAAATTATATGAAAAGGACTTCTCCTCATTGGTTTCATTTAAAATATTTTGACAGAGTTCCTCATAACAATGTTGTTGCCTAGCCGTTGCGTAAGTCCGATATTTTTCAAATAAAGTCATGGAATTTATAAATATACGATTATTTTTCATTCCCCTAGCGTATTGTAGACTTGTTAATGTGTGCTCGATTCCTTGGTCTTCCTTCCCACGTTGAAAGCAGTAAATGGCATATTGATAATGAAATTGCACATATTGCTGACACAAAAGCAGTTCTTTTTGAACGCTGTAATAAATAATTTCATTATTAAAGGTATGGATTTGCTTTGTGAATTGTTTTATGACATCATCAATACAATAGTGATACTCATTGGCAGAGGTAAGTAATGTAATGAGTCCTTCAATAATTTCCTCTGGGTGGTCTTTTAGAAAGGCTATATACTTTGGTATTCCACTCCAATCCCCACTTTTTATATTTAAACACATCATATTTCCTTCTGCCATAACTGCAAATCGTTGTGCAGCAAGCTCCTCTTCTTGATCTTTTGGTGCTAACCAGCTAAGATCGCTATACTTCATAATCCACTGCTTGGCTTCACTATACATGCCCCGCATTTCATAACATATTCCTTTTATTAGCAAAGCCTGACCATAATAAACAACTAAAGGTCGTAATGTCTTAACGGTATGCCTTCGCCAATAATTACGCTTTTTTTTATAGACATGATAAGCTATACTAGATAGCTCATCAGCATAAAGTTCAGCGGATTCGTATCTTTCTTGTGCAATAAAATTTTGGGATAATAAGAGTAGTCCTTCTAATGCGTATTCTGTAGGTAGGCTATTTCTGAATGGAATAAAACGCAGTGCACTTGGAGCATGTCCAAACTGTTTGCTACACGCCTGCTGAAATATACGAAACTGACACATGGAAATCATTTCTCTACTCATAACCAAAGAGGCATATCCTTCATCTGTATTTGCTTTAAGTAATAAGTCATATACAATTTCTGCAGATGAAAATATACCAATAGAGTATAGATATTCTGCTAAATGGAATAAACGAATACTAGCATTTTTTATTCTGTAACAGTGTTTCACTCCACTTATTAAATGCTCATTTAATGCATTTTTGGCACAATGAATCAAGTATCGGGACGTTTTGGGCCAAGCAAATTTGAGCTTACGTAGTTGTGTTTCGTATAGGACATATAAATCACCAGTCTGCATTCCCATTGCTGTAGTTAAGTGGTCTAATTCAATCATATTGGGCAATCTACCATATAAAATAGACTGTAAAGAAATAGAAGAAAGATTACTTTGCTGAGCAAGCACCCTGATCGTCAAGTGATGTCTTTGCATATGACTTTTTATAAGGTCTGCTATCTTCTTTTCTTGCCTCAATATACTCACCTCCAGCAAGGAATATAACAACCATTTAATACAATTAAAACCAATAAAGTAAATTCAATCATTATTTTATCACTATTAACTCATAAGTTCAACTTGAATTTATGAGTATGTTAAGCGATTCCAATGGTTGCTACAATTATGTAGGTGATGCAAATGAGTTTTGATTATTCTCTAATCGGCAAACGAATTAAACAAGCAAGAGAAGAACAGGGAATTACACAAGAGGTATTAGCTGAAAAACTGGATGTCTCAAATGCATATATCAGTAAAATTGAGAGAGGGAAAACACCCATTAACTTGGATCGTTTATCTCAATTGTGCGTCATCTTAGATGAAACACCTGAATATATCCTCAGTGGAGCAAATAGCCATTCCTCCGATTACTTGCGAAATGAAATTATTCTTTTATTAGAGAACTGCTCTCCTGAAAAGATTAATTTGATTATGAACATCATTAAATCAATTGTTGAATTCAAAGAGAAAAAATGAGAAATATAAAAAGAAGCATGGCGACTAAGCCAATGCTTCTTTTTATTGTCTCCACCATGCTACACTGTAGTTATCAATTCCATCAATATTAGCGATTTGCCCAAGCATCGGTGTAACAATATGTGCTTCAGGCTGATCCCTAGCTACCTTCAGCAGCCTTTCAATTGGCTCCATCCAAGGATGAAATGCAAGGGTGTAAGCCCCCCAATGAATAGGCAACATCACTTTGCCTCGTAGATCGTGATGTGCTTGAAGGCTTTGCTCAGGGAACATATGCAAATCCTTCCATCTACGATCATATTGACCACATTGAATAAGTGTTAAGTCAAAGTGACCATACTTTTCACCAATTTTTTGGAATTGCGTCGCACTATATCCACTATCCCCACTAAAGAAAATATTATGATTTTTACCTTGTACAACCCACGAGCTCCATAACGTCTTATTTTTCATTCCAATTTTTCTTCCAGAGGTATGCCTAGCTGGTGTAGCAATTAAGGGGATGTGCTCCAGCATCTCAGTTTGCCACCAATCCAGCTCTTTAATTTTTCCTGAGGAAATCCCCCACTTTTGCAAATGACAGCCTACACCAAGTGGTACAACAAATTTGCCTACCTTGTGCTGTATCCCCATAATCGTTGGATAATCTAAATGATCATAATGATCATGTGACACCAATACAACATCTATTGGAGGTAACTGAGTTATTTGCAATATAAAGCCTTGATTGTACCGCTTTGTCCCAATCCACGGTAACGGTGCAGGTGCATCACTAAAGATTGGATCGATTAATATCCGTTTCTCATCAATTTGAAGCAGGACAGTAGAATGACCATACCAGACAACGTAATCCTGTTGTTGATTATACTCTGGTGCTGTACTTAAATGAACGGGTAAGGCTTGCTGTGGACGCAGCTGAGGTATAGGACGAGCAATGTCATAGCAAGTGCTTATAGCTCCACTTACCGTAATTTCTTTTTTGTAGGGCTGTGCATTTACAAAAGCATCGTTTTGTAGACGAGGGGATGCTTGATATTGGTTTAAATCACTATGAGATAATTTCCCCCCAAGTGCACATAAATAATCTTGAAACCACATTTGATCCTAAACACTCCCATCTAGCACAATGTTATACAACGTAATCGCAAACTGCTGATGGTCTAGTTTCCCAAATTATCTATAAATTTATTCCTGTTCTCTCATTCTCCTAGTTTCCTTATATAAATTTCTGCTTGTTAATTAATTTTATTTATCAGATCTTTTCTATTTTCATAGCGCTTGCACTCTCTATTTTTTTGAAAGATTTAGCTTTACGCCACTCTGTTCCATAATGTTTCCTACAAAAACCTTTAGCATAATGCTTATTTTCACAACCTTCTGCTATACATTTCCTCATAGGATAAATACGTTGGCGTCCCATTTTCTTCTCCTCCATAACAACATCAGCTATATTTTTATTAGTTATGGAGTTTTATATCAGATCATTCTGAACAATTTCTAGACAAATTCTAAACATTTGCACAAAAATTTATGAAAAATTTTCGTTTCTAACAAAAACGCCTACTATCCAAATTTAAGATAGTAGGCTCTATTACAATCCCTAAAGTTTGCAATACTGCAAGCTGAGTGGAGTTTTGAAGGAATGTTGACAAGCAAAGCGTGCGCATTTAAAATCCGGATTCCATCCTCAAAATTACAGTTTAGGAATCCGGATTTAAGAGCGCTGGAGGCATCCTTCAAAACGTAACGAAGCTTCAGTAGCGCAAACTTACTTAAAAATCAAACTTAAAATCATCATCCGTCAATTGCTCAACATGCATCGCACGTACGTAACCATTTCCTTTTTTGGAGAAAAAGTCATGTTGTTTTGTGCGCGTATTGATGCCATTAAACACGATTGGGTTAACCTCTGGCTCATCAAACGGTGGCTCAAAACCAAGGTTCATAAACGCCTTATTCGCATTGTAACGAAGGAAAGCCTTTACTTCATCTGTAAGCCCAATTGGTGTATACAATTCCTCTGTGTAGGCTTCTTCGTTGGCATACAACGTATCAAACAATTGCTTAAACGTAGCATACAGCTCTTCTTGCTCTTGTGGATCAAATTGGTTATAGATTTCTTGCGCAAGCAAACCTACGTAGACACCGTGAATACTTTCATCACGAAGAATCAAGTCAATAATTTCCCCACTACATGTCATTTTACCTTGTCCAGCTAAGTACAATGGATAAAAGAAACCACTATAGAACAAATAGGTTTCTAGTAGCACTGAAGATGCCATCGCTAGGAATAAATCCTTGTCTGTCTCAATTTGATTATAATATTTAGATATTTCTTGTGCCTTGTATTGCAAATTAGGATGTCTTTCTACCCATGCAAATACAGCATCAATTTCTTCTGTCGTTGCAAGCGTCGTAAAAATACTACTATAAGACTTCGCATGAATTTGCTCCATCATTGCCATAAAGCCAAGCACCGCTTTACGCTGTAAGCCATCCACATGCTCCAGTATTTTAGGCATCCCTACGCCACCTTGGACGGTATCAAGCAAAGTCAGTCCACCTAACACCTTCATGTAGGTGTCACGTTCTGCATCACTTAACGTAATCCATGACATTTTATCGTCAGACAACGGAATTTCATCATCTGTCCAGAATTGCTGAATATTTTGATACCAAAACATATTAGTAAAATCATCATCGGGCCGATTCCAGTTAACGGCTTGGATGCTGTTAGTCATTTTTACTTGCCCCTTCCTCAACCTACCTTCACATTACACTGAACAGCTAATGCACTCTTCCACCGTCAGACGATTGGTACGTGTATAATAAAGTGATTTCAAGCCTTTACGTGCAGCATACACATAGTAACGTGCTAGTTCTCTTGTTGTAACATCACTATTGACATGCAGAACTGTAGATACACCTTGGTCAATATGCTGTTGAATCTCAGCGATCAGATCAAGCACCTTGAACTGATTCATTTGATAAGCAGATTTATAGTAGAAAAAGTTTTCTTGATTCATATATGGCATTGGATAATAAGTGGTTGAATTCGCATACGTACGAGTCTCAATTTGCTCTACAATCGGCATTACACTAGATGTCGCATTTTGTACATACGAAATACTTTGTGTTGGTGCAATCGCCAATCGATACGCATGATAAAGACCATGCTCCTGCACTTTTGCCTTAAGCTCTGCCCACTCTGCTGGCCCTGGAATGTCCATACCCTCAAACAAGGATTGTACCTTTGCACTTACAGGTGAGAAATCCTCTGACAAATAACGATCAAAATAAGTGCCTTTGCTATATTCAGACTGTTCAAAGCCTTCAAACGTAATCTTATGATCACGTGCAATTTCCATACTTTTTTCAATGGAGTAAAAATTCATCATCATAAAGAAAGTACGCGCAAATTCCTTTGCTTCATCACTTTCAAAAGCAATTTTATTTTTAGCAAGATATCCATGGAGGTTCATCGCACCGAGACCTACGGAATGCATTTCACGATTTGCCTTTGCTACCCCTGGAGCATTTGCAATATTGGTCATATCACTTACAGAGGTTAAACCAACGATACCTTCATGCACAGATTCCCGAATTTTTTTCATTTCCATTACATTTACGATATTAAGAGACGCTAAGTTACAGCAAATATCTCTACGGATAATATCCTCTTGATCGTAGTTCGTAATGTCAGACGTTTCTTGTAGCTGGAAAATTTCGGTACATAAATTAGACATTTTAATTGGACCGATATCCTTTAAAGCATGAGCGGAATTCGCATTACTTTTGTTCATAATGTATGGATAACCAGACTCTAGCTGGATCGTTGCAATTTTCGTCAACATATCACGTGCGCTCATAATTGGCTTTTTGCGAACACGAGGATCAGCTAATAACACATCATACATTTCATCCAAATCCATATCATCCAAATGTGTACCATAAGCCTTAAACACACTATAAGGCGCAAATACATGTAACAGTTCATTGTCTTCAGCTAATTTATAAAAGCGGTTTGGCACAATTAAGCCGATTGACAACGTCTTGAGGCGTGTCTTTTCATCGGCATTAATTTTTTTACTATCAAGTAGCTCCAGTACATCCCAACCAAAAATGTTGTAGTAACCTGCACCTGAACCTTTACGTTGGCCCATTTGATCCGCATAGGAGAAGGAATCCTCAAGCAACTTAAGTACTGGCATAATCCCTTTGGCTGCATCCTCTACACCTTTAATGCTTTCACCACGTCCACGTAGCTTGGATAGGTTCACTGCCACACCACCGCCAATTTTGGATAACTGAAGGCATGTACTAATAACATAGTTAATCGAATTTAAAGAGTCGTCCATTTCAAGCAGGAAGCAAGATACCATTTCACCACGTCTACTTTTACCTGCATTTAAAAAGGTAGGTGTAGCGGGCTGTAAGCGTTGCTCCATCATCGATACCGCAAGCATTTTAGCCGTCTCATAGTTCCCTCTACCTAAATGTAGCGCTACAGTTGCGACACGATCAGAATAATGCTCTAAGTATTTGGCGCGATCGTTTGTTTTAAGCGCATAGTCAGTATAAAACTTCGATGCTGCCATATAAGATTGGAACTTAAAGTTATAATCCCTTGTTAGTTGGTAGATTTCTGTTACTTGCTCTGACGTATAACTTTCATACAAGTTTTCGTAATAATCATTGTCAATCATATATTTAATTTGTGAAGCGATACTATCAAACTTCACGCTTTTTTGCTCAACCTCGTTCATAAACGCTTCTACAGCTTCGGCATCTTTCTCTAATTGGAAAAAGCCTGCCGAGTTCCGTTGCATAATTAGGTTATTTAGTTCAATATGTTGCAACCCGGCTCACCTCTCTCTCAAATAATAGGGCATCATTTTTAGTTCCTGCCATCTCAAATTTGCTAATAATCGGCACATGATAACGTTCCGCAATTAAATCTGCACTTCTACCAAATTTATTGCCCCAATTTCGGTTTCCGCTTGCAGCAACTCCAAGCATTTGCTGATAATTACGCTCCAAAAACGCCCGAACGCGTGGAGGAACCTCCCCAAATCCCGTTGTATAAGTTACAAGCACAAAAGGCTCATCCACCTTCATCTGCTCATCAATTTGAATCGCTGGAAGGCTCAATTTATTGATGAATCTCTTTACATTTCCCGTCTTGGAATCGTACGCAATCAGCATGGCTCTAGCTCCTTTTCTATCAAAATATATATACGTTTTAAGCTTTAATTTATTTGTATGTAACAATAGCTATAACGCTATATATTGTATTGCATTTAATAATCTAAACCAAGATGTAGTGTTTGTCAATCTATCAAAAGCCTAGAAAGGAGAAAAAATAGTGCTGAAAATCCCGAGACATATTGATTTTAAAAGCTTCTAAAAGTTTTTAAAATTTTTATTTTAGAAATGATTTAACCGAAGAAGGAAAAGCAGAGAAAAAACAGCCGAAACCGGCTGCTTAAAATTATAGAAGTGGGTCTTACACTTACTCAAAATAAGCAAGCGAATTTTATTATAGCATATCAAAACGAGTTATGTCGTAAAATATATTAAATTTAAATTGTATCCCATCTTTTTTCGTATTTTTGTAAGTTTGAAGGTATAGAGGACATCGGTTCAGACACAATCAATCGTACCTTGGTGATCCATTCCTCAAAGGAAGGATAGGACGCAAACAGCTGGCTATAGTAAGGTGACATATAAATAAAATAAGGTGCAGCATATTTTGTCGTTATATGCCTAAATGCCGCTTCCATTGGCGTATACTTTTTACGTTTTTCTTCCCACAGCTCAATGCCTAGATCATATGTATCTGGTAATTGCTGTATCCAATCCTGTAGCCTTTGCTCTCTTTTATAGAAGCGATCCACCCTTTTATTACTATCCATTCTTCTTACTGTTTCCTCATGTAAGGGGTAAAGGATCAATTTTTTAAACTTGTGCTCCCTAACATAGTTAAGTGCCACACTAAGTTGTTCATCACTTGTGTCCTGAAAGTCATCGTAATAGATCACAGTTCCCTTCCTGTCAGGCGTAGCTGGTGTAGCTCCAAAAGGAATCATCGTTTGCTCTCTTGCCATCCTCAGGCTCCTTCCTTACTAGCTTTCTACTTTTTAACTTTAATTACGTTAGGTTAAATGATTTTTACAAAATACTTCAAGTTCTGCAAGCTCATCATCCTCAAGCTCAAAATCAAGATATTTACGGCTATTCCGTTCATATAGCTCATACTTAATAATCCCCTCCTGCTCTGGGGTAATGCCATAGATCGCACGAATATAAACCCCTTGCTCAGAGTAAAGCTCGTCCTCCTCATCAACAGCAATGTCCAGCAAAAACTCATATCTTTCCCCTGTCAATATGCCAAAAGGGTCCTTAACTAATTCAACACTGTATTCAGTAATCGTTAACATATAAAATATCCTCTCCAAGTTCAAGTTTTAACATTCCTACTATACCATACAAAATAAAATTCACTAAAAATGATGTAGTTATAGAATCAATAAATTAGGCAACCCTACAAAAAGGGAGTATCCCTAAGACCTACTAATACAGTCAAGGAGATGACAGAGATGAAATACAGCTCAGAAGATAAGCTTCGAAACAAACGAGACGACGCAGGTGATTCGTTAGCAGAAAAAAAGAAAATGAAGCAAGGAGTCGATATTGAACCCGAAGCAGACGAATGGGTAGCTAAACCCACCGGGTATATTGACCCAGACCATAACACTAAAAATTAGTAAGTCAAGCTTTGCCTAAATATATTGTCGTAAAATAGGTTAAAACGCCGCCAATGCAATGAATTAAATCAACTTCATGCATTAGGCGGTGTTTTAAATCTACATCGCATTTTGAGGCTTTGGGTTCCACTTGTATTCTAGTAAATATTGGTAAGTCATAATACATACTGCTGACCAGCATCCACTAATAAAATAACCACCAACGACATCACTTGGGAAATGGACTCCTAAATAGATCCGACTTACACCAATAATTACGATTAAGAAGGCGCTGACTAGAATGGTGAGTACCCTTGAAAACGTATTAGGCATATGCTTCCATATCAAAAAGGCAATTGTAAAATATAAAGTGAAGGCAGCCATAGAATGCCCACTAGGAAAGCTATACCCCGTCTCTTCTATTAGTCTGTGTAGCGTTGGACGCTGGCGCGAAAATTTTAATTTTAGCAAAACATTGAGGAGCACTGAACCTGAACCTGAAATTAGAAATAACCATAATTCCTTACGATGTTTGAGTCCAAAAAATAAAAAGAGCATCGTTATGACTGAAATGACGAGCACCTGAGGGGTACTCCCAAGCCAAGTGAAAAACAACATCACCTGGGTAAGCGGTGGTGATTCCATGCCTTGAATCTTACTGATTACAATATTATCAAATGAACTTATCCATGAACTATGTATATTTATTGCAATTGCACTAAAAATAAAAATACAGCCAATCGCTACCATGGTCCAAATCGCTGAAATATGCATTTTCTTTTCTTTTTTCATCTTACTTTCTCCTCATCCTATCCTCTATCTAGGTGTATATCCATCCTAACAATTTTATTGTTCCATGTTACACGCATTTTACACACATCTCAACTTTTTACAATTTGGTGCGACATAGGAAAGGGACACCTCTATTAGAAGCATCCCCTTTCACCTACGATTATGATTTAAAAACCTTCACCCGCTCAGCTAACGGCTTGTACTCTTTTTCCCCTGGTGCAGCAGTTGGTTTACCAAAAGGCATCTGCGCTCTTAATTTCCAAGAAGCAGGAATGTTAAATTCATTTGCCACCGCTTCATCAATAAGTGGATTGTAATGTTGTAATGACGCTCCTACACCTTCATCTGACAATGCTGTCCATACTACATATTGAAGTATGCCCGATGCCTGATCAGACCAAATCGGAAAATTATCAGCATATAACGCGAACTGCTCTTGAAGACTTTTAATTACATCCTGATCCTCAAAAAACAGTACTGTCCCCCGTCCACTTTGGAAAGAAGCTAGTTTTTCTTCGGTTGGCGTAAAGTTTGCTTCAGGCACCACCTTCCTTAGCGCTTCCTTTACAATCACATTCCAAAACTTATCATGCTGGGCACCAAACAAAATAACGACACGCGAGCTTTGGGAGTTAAATGATGTTGGAGAATGTAAAACCGCTTCACCTACAAGCTCTTCTACACGTTCGTCAGGAATAACAGCTTCCTTGCTTAATCCATAAATACTGCGTCTTTCCTTCACTGCTTTTAAAAACTCACTCATATTAGTTAACTCCTATTCAAATATTTTTTGGCACTACTAATTGATTGTTACCATCTAGCTCATTTCATACACATTTATTAATTTTTCTTAAAAGATGAAATACTAAGCCTAATGGGTTATAATGGAAATATTAAATTGTTTTGGGAGTGTTTAAATACAGTGCCAAGAACAAAAATATTTATTAGCTCTGTTAATCAGGATGGCTTAAAGTCTCTTCGGAGAAACGCATTTAGACAGCTGACAGCATTAGGACATGAACCACTGATGTGGGAGGAAAATCTGGGGCCATGGCCGGCTCACAGTGACCCAATTACACAATGCCTTGAGGCAGTTGAACAATGCGACATTTATTTATTGTTTTTAGGAAATAAAGCAGGAACCTATGATCCCATTGCCCAAAGAACAGTGACCCATATGGAGTTTATTAAAGCTCATGAGCAAGGTAAAACGATTTTGGTATTTGGTGATGTAGAATTAAAGTCACTATTTTTTGGTCAAGTTAAACCCATTATTGAACAATTTGTAGAGCAATCGATTGCAAAGCAAGAAAGATTCCCAAGCCCTCTGCATATAATGAACAAATTAAGTGCCACTGCCGAAGTACCTTCTCATGTTGATGCTTATGTATGGTATTTTCTTTACGATATGCTGATGCGAAAGGTATACATCGATGATCTTAGCTTAGGTGTTCCAATTGATTGGGGAGCATATTTTAGCGATTTATTAAGAAGAGGTTCACTTCTCTTACCACTAGAACCATTTATTGAGGATAATACGACACGACTTGAGCAATTTGATGAGGCTTTTGATATTCTAAGCGGACTTATCCCTGAAATCCAAATTAGTAGCTTGAAAAATGCAAATCGTTTTTTAGAGTCATTGGTCTCTCGCCTACAGGGTGGAGTGATTGAGCAAAACTACGGCCCATATATGTCTGAAAAAGTAGGCTATTATGAAAACTGTAGCGGGGCTACCTTGTATCGCTTTGAGGATGAACTTTCGAAGCTTGTACTCGTCGCCGCTGCTGGAGATGCTAAAGGTCCTGACATCTACGAGTTAGATAATCAAAGCTCATATGCTGTCCTAACCTATAACATGGGTGATCAAGAAGAACAAATTTTTTATAAAGAATCAAAAGCGATGTTTTATTATTGCATCAGAATGGGTAAATATGTATTAACATTACATTTTCCATGTAATCCAGCTTGGGATTATGTGATGTTTATCCACTACAAAGAATACGCAAATCATGCTATACTTAGTAAAAATCCACTAGTAATACAATTCATTAAACTTTTTCTAGGAGGGGTTACATCATGAGTGCTGGCGTTTTCGTATCTATAAATGGAATAGTGTCTAGAGCAAAAGGTTCTCAACCAAAAGATGCATTACTTTTCGCGCCCACCCAAAAAAATTCCTCCCAAATTGTTCGCGATCAACGTATAGCAATGAAGCAGGCTAATAAACAGATCAAGGACCGATTTGCTCAGGCTAATAAAAGAGCATAACTTTAATTTAATTAATGTCATTAATTAATCAATTTCACTTTGGGTATATAATATTCTAATTACAATTGAATTTGTTGTTGAGCCGACCTTTATGTAATGTAAGGGTCGGCTTTTTTGACCTAATTTGGATCAAATGGATGTTCCTTTGTCTTAAAAGAGTAAAACTTGGTTTTATCACCTATGAACTTTATAATAGATAAGGATGATATGTTTAAAGCACAAAAGGAGTTGACTCATTGTTATGCCATTCCATCGCGTACTCATTATGGTGGCAGTTGAAGCTGAGCGTGAAATGTTGCTAGACGTCGCCAATCCAAGGGTGCAAATTGACGTTCAACTCGCAGGGGTAGGACCTATTGCGGCTGCAACCAATACTGCAATCCAACTAACGAAGCAGCGTTACGATCTTGTTATAAGCGCAGGCATCGGAGGAGGTTTTAACTCCAAAGCTCACATAGGAGACTTAGTCATAGCAAATACAATTATTAGCGGGGATTTAGGTGCCCAAAGTGAGGATGGTTTTCTTTCATTAGACAAGCTAGGCTTTGGTACCAACTGTATTTCTACTCCTGAAGGTTTAGCTACACGTATATATAATGCCTTATCTGCTTCATCATCGCTAGAAACACGTGTACATATCGGAGATATTATTACACTTTCTACAGCAACAGGTACATTAGCCACTGCACAACAATTAGCAAACCGTTATCCTAACGTTTATGCAGAGGCAATGGAAGGCTTTGGTGTTGCTTATGCTGCTCATAATGCAGGCATTCCAGTGATTGAATTACGTTCCATTTCTAATATGGTAGGTCCTCGTCAACGTGATAAGTGGGACATCCCAACTGCACTACGTACATTAAAGCAAATATGCTCAATTTTACCGGAGGTACTATTACAATGATTAATATTGCATTTTCCCCCTGTCCTAACGATACATTCATTTTTCATGCTTGGGTACATGGTCTCATTCAAGATGCACCAAAGCTCAATGTGATGTATGCGGATGTGGATATTACTAACAATATTGCTACCAATCCAAATGAATCGAGCCCTGATATTATGAAAATTTCATATGCGGCATTACCTTGGGTGCTTGATAAATATACGTTGCTCCCCTGTGGAGGCGCATTGGGTAGAGGTTGTGGCCCACTTGTGCTTACAGCAGAGCAATGCACACCACAATATTTGTCAGGCCGAACGGTAGCTGTACCAAGCGAACGCTCTACTGCTTACTTATTGTTTAGGTTGTGGGCTGCAAAGTATGTTCCACATGGGATTGGAAAAATTATCGTCATGCCATTTGAAAAAATTATGCCTGCCGTTCAGCGTGGTGAGGTTGATGCAGGACTTGTCATTCATGAAGCAAGATTTACTTATCCCTCATACAATCTAAATATGTTAAGTGATCTTGGTAGCTGGTGGGAAGAAGATACTGGATTACCCATCCCACTTGGAGCGATCGTAGCCAAACGTGGGATGAACACAGTAGAAATTAATAATTGGATAAGACAATCTCTCGATTACGCGTGGAAGTTTCCTGAAGCGTCAGAAGATTACATTATGTCTCATGCGCAGGAAATGTCTCATGAAGTTACTAGAGCTCATATTGAGCTTTATGTGAATCAATTTAGCTATGACCTTGGTGAGGAAGGCTACGGAGCAATTAAAGCATTATTAGGTAGGGCTGCTCAGGAGGGTTTACTTCCTGAAATAGACCTTAGCAAGCTTTAAGGCAACACTAATAAGCGCCTGATTTGCAATTAACTAGCTGTCAGGCGCTTAATTGGTTTACTATCGGCCTCAACATCTATTGATGGTTAACCAAATCGTTTGCGATAACCACATTTACGACATAACTCCTCCACCGCTTCACGACGAGAAAAACCATCATAAATACGAGACGCACGTTCACCTTCAATGATTTCTGCAAAGGGCTGCTTATGTACATTCCCCAATCCAAGCACACCTTCACCATCCAGACAGCAAGGAATGACAGTCCCATCTACTAAAATCCCCGCTTGATTACGTAAAGCATGACAAAAGCCTTTCCCTTCATCTTCAGGTGCACTTAGACTTGGCCAATCAAATTCAATATCTTGATTTAAATAAATCCGATCTGCGATTTTCAAGCCGTTTCCTGGAATGACCTGCTCCTCGATATAGTAATCAAGACCAAACTCCTGCTCAATGATAGATAATGTTGCTCGATTTCGGCTCCGTGCCAAATTACTTTGATTATCTCTTTGTAAATTCCATAGACGGAAGGACACGATCAGATCGCTAGTGGCAACTGCCTCCTTCACAAAGGATAAAATATGACGTAAATAACCTTCACGATCCTGTGATCCTTCGTGTCCATCAAAACTATGCAATGAAAAATTGATTTGTCTTAATGCAGGTTTTCCCAAAAGCTTATTTCGGTTTTTTTCTATTAAAGTTCCATTGGTTGTTATGTTCACCTTAAAGCCTTTATCGTGGCTAACATCTAGTAACTGATCGATTTTTGGGTGTAGCAACGGCTCACCTTTAACGTGTAAATTAATATAATCAGTGAATGGCTTCACTTGATCTAATATATGAACAAATTCATCGAGCTGAATAAATTGTGATTTTCGTTCTGTTGGAGGGCAAAAACTACAAGCCAAGTTACAAATACTTGTAGTTTCGATATAAAATTTTTTGAATTTCTTTTTCATAATTCTCCTATCCTATGTGTGCGGTTTATGTTTAATATTTTTTTATGATGTGATGAATATCAACAAAAGTGTATCATTTGTTTCATATAGATTCAACGCATGACTAGATTTGAATTTGGAAAGCTACAATTTCAACAGTAATCGGAGTTCCGATAGCAATAATATCATCATCCTCTAGAAATAAAGTTAAGTTAGTAGGAATAATTGTAGATAATTGTCCTTCCTGCATCAACCCATTAATATATACATTAATAAAATGACTTTGATCTAGTCCTTCAAAGATTACAGTAGGTTGCCCTGAATCATTAGTAAATTGCGAACTTTGCAGGTTCGTTATACCTTGCAATGGCGTATCCGGAAAATAAAAATATCTTCTTGCGGTGGATAAAAGAGTAACATTTCCAACCGAACCTGTTGGTCCCGTTGCACCCGTCGCTCCCTGTGCGCCCGTTGCACCCGTCGCTCCCTGTGCGCCCGTTGCACCTGTCGCTCCCTGCGGGCCCGTTGCACCCGTCACTCCCTGTGAGCCCGTTGCACCCGTCGCTCCCTGCGCGCCCGTTGCACCCGTCGCTCCCTGCGGGCCCGTTGCACCTGTCGCTCCCTGCGGGCCCGTTGCACCCGTCACTCCCTGTGCGCCCGTTGCACCCGTCGCTCCCTGCAGGCCCGTTGCACCCGTCGCTCCCTGCGGGCCCGTTGCACCCGTCGCTCCCTGCAGGCCCGTTGCACCCGTCGCTCCCTGCAGGCCCGTTGCACCCGTCGCTCCCTGTAAGCCCGTTGCACCCGTCGCTCCCTGTAAGCCCGTTGCACCCGTCACTCCCTGTGCGCCCGTCACTCCCTGTGCGCCCGTTGCACCCGTCGCTCCCCGCGGTCCTGTTGCACCCGTCGCTCCAGTGACTCCTGCTGTTGAATCTGCTGACATTAAAATTACATTATCAATTAAAATACCGCCTACTGAGGAGCTTGGTGGAGACAAACTAAAAGATAGCTGTGCCAAGCTGGCTCCAACTGGTACAACGGAGGTTACTGCTTCAAAGGTTTGCCATTGTGAATTAACAAATATACCTGATGGGATAACTAAACTTAAACCACTACCCAAGTATGTCACTTGAGAATTAAAATAGCTCACTGTAATCACGACTACTGGGCTTACACTTATTGCTTGATTTTTGGTTAAGGAAACAGATAAAAATAAACCTTCTCCTGGTGTAACTCCTACTATTTGCTGCAACGATGTTGCTGGTGACCCACCTAGAAGCTCTGCGCTTTGAATACCCGTCTTTTTCACTGGATTTAAAGTTGCATTCACAGAGTACCATGATGTGAAACCTGAATCAAAATTAGGATTCAATATTCTATTTGATAATTGAGTTACCACATAATTCACCTCTCTTTGCTTCTATATATGCTAATCGCTAAACCAAAGACGTTTAAATTGAGAGGAATATACTAAAAATTTATCTTTTGAGTGTTAACATACTGATATTAAATGGCTAGCTTTTATAGTTTATTCAGATTTAAATAATTTGAGCCTAAAAATACTACGGGCAAAAATTTTTCATTCAAATTGTGGCTCAATCTTAAAATCGGTTCTTGACAAAAAAGCTAACGTAGCGAAGAAGCAGGGAGATGGTGGAGAAGCGAACGCGCCCGCCTTTAAGGACACAATTTCATCCACTCAACACATATTATAAAGAAAATGGGGCCTTAACAGCGGTTGAAGCCACTTCCTGCTACGCAGCCTCTTACTTCATTGGTTGTCAAGAACTGATTTTTGTGTTGAGCCCAAATTGCTAAACATAATTTCATATACACATAGAAATTGTATGTATGGTACATGTTTAACTTCATCATTCATAACTTTATACAAAGTGCATCTCTTAGCTAATGAGTACAAGGTCTAACAAAATCTTTTGTCGAAAGAAGGTATTGGAGGTTCTTTTTATTACTTTGCTCATAATGAGTTATAAACCATATTTGATATAGTTAGACAAAGATTAATGAAAATGCCGTTTCCAAATAGTTTGAAAGAGCATTAACTATAGTGAACATGCTAATAAATCATAGTCTATGTTCGTAATAGAATTCCAATTTAGTCATATCTAGTTGGGTTCAAACTATTAAAGGAGTTGGGTTATCTATGGCTGTTGTTAAACCGGTTTACACTGCAATTGCAACACAACCTGTTGCTACCGGAGGTGTTGTAACTACTACAGTTACCCCTGTTGTTTCGAGATTGCTAGCTTTTATTACTCCTGCAATGATTGGTGCAACTGATACTACTATTCCTGCTGCAAGCTTTGTAGATGATGCAGGTACAGCTGTTACTACACTTCCAACCATTACTGCTGAAGATTATTTTACTGTATACGTTAACGGTATACCGCAACAAGCTTCATTATCCACACTTACAGCAGAAAATCTCGTTTTAGATGATACTACAATTGGCGAAGGCGTACCTATTTTACTCATAGTTACTAACTTCCAAAACTCCGGCTCAACATTATCTACACCACCAGTAATTTCTACGCCAACAATTACGATTAGCTAAGGTTCCATAAATGTAAAGATGATCAAGCTTAATAATGAGCAGTATAACAAAAAAGTCTCCAAGATTTTTCCTTCTTGGAGACTTCTCATTTATAATCTTTTCATTCCTTTATAATCTTTTCACTCCATGCTTATATATACCTATTTGTTGAGCAGAATAAATACCTTGATGTCCAGAAAACAAATAACTCACTACACAAGCAATAAAAATATATAAAACAGCATCCCCGCCAAACAATTCAACGCCCATAAATATACAAGCCAAAGGAGTATTTGCGGCTGCACCAAACACAGCAACAAAACCAAGTCCCGCTAAAAATGGCGCTGAAATTTGTAGCAATATTGATAATGTATGGCCAAGTGTTGCCCCTATAACAAACAAAGGTGTCACTTCCCCACCTTGAAATCCACTTCCAAGCGTAATTACAGTAAATAAAAATTTCCAAACAAATGAAAAGGGATTAATTTCACTTTCAAAAGCATCACTTAATAGTGGCAAACTAAGACCTAAATAACTTCGACTCCCAATGATACTAACTAAAGCAATGATTATAACACCACCAACGAGACTTCTCCACATATAATGCTGAAAAAATGAAGCAAATAACTGCTTTATTTTATGTAATAGTCTACTAAACATCATCGCAACAAACCCAAATATAATTGCTGCTGCTACAACCTTCACTAATACTAACACTGATATTGGAGGAATTAGGCCTAAACTATAATGCATATGCCCAACCCCCCACAAGTAAATCACTGTAAGATGACCGGTTAGACTAGCAATAAGACAAGGAAATAAAGCCTGATAAGTGATTATACCAATCATAGATATCTCTAATGCAAATATAGTTCCCGCCAGTGGCGTCCCAAATACAGCACCAAAACCAGCACTAATGCCACACATTAATAAAATACGACGATCGTGTTTGTTTACTTTAAATGTTTTGCCTATTCTTTCTGCAATACTCCCACCAATCTGAACAGCAGTGCCTTCTCTTCCCGCAGAACCTCCAAATAAATGAGTGACTAAAGTTGCAAACCAAATTAAAAAGCTCATACGTAAAGGAACAACTTCCTGTCCATCGCTAATGCTCTCTATAATAAGATTGTTTCCTTTGCCGCTATTACCGCCATATACATTGTATACATAACCAACAAGCACACCGCCAATTGGCAATAGAAATAATAACCAAGGCATTGCCATCTGCCAAGCTGTCACTTTCGCTAAGCTAACTAAGAAACCAGCACATGCACTCCCAACCAACAAGCCAACTATGCCACTAAGCCACAGAAATTTAACAAAAAAATTAAAAGAAAAGCGATAGTTATTCATTAAGATCATCTCCATAAATAGGCACGCAACCTGCCCGCCTCCTGCATAGAATAATATCAAATTTATAGAAAAAGGTGATTGGATTGGCTAATTTCCGTCAAGCGTACCAGTTAAAAAGCAGAATTGCTAAACATATATTAAACCGACCTGATGTGCAAGGTGTAGGCGTTGGCTTAAAAAAACCAGGTTCACCAGAGCAAGGTGCAGCTGTCATCATCTATAGCACATCTGTATTAGCAACAAAAACGAATAAGAAAAAATCCAAAAAAATAAATACACCATCATTAGAAATGTTGGCTCGAAAAAGTGGTGTCCCTATTCGTATTGTAAAATGTAGTAAGTTTGTTAAGCATAATTCGCCACTTGATTACCAGTACAGGTCAAAAATCCGCCCACTTATTGCGGGTTATAGCGTTGGAACAAAAGACGGATCTGGTACTGCTGGCCTTATTGTTTCTTGTAATAATAAGAAAGGCTCCAAATACATTTTAAGTAATAATCATGTTTTAGTAAATGAAAATACAAGAAAGCCATCCTTAACGCTCCAACCCGGTGCCGCTGATTTAGGGATTCCTAAAAAAGATGCTATTGGTTGTATGAATCGTTTCGTTAGATTAAAAAAAAGAGGGATTAACTATATTGATGGGGCAACCTCTAAACCATTTAGTCCACGCCTTGTAAAACCTGCTTATGCTGTATTTGGTAAAGTAAATGGCCATGTTCGCTCATATAAAGTTGGAGATCGCTTTAAAAAAGTAGGTAGAACAACAGGTCTTGTTCATGGGATTGTAGATTCTACACATACAGACATCCAAGTAAACTATGGCCCTTATGGTAATTTAGGAACTATTTTATTCAAAAATCAAAGTGTAGTTCGAGGTAAAAGACCTGTTTCCTTAGCTGGCGATTCTGGTTCCGTATGGCTAACTCGTAAAGGAAACCGTGCAGCAGCGGTGAACTTTGCAGGCTCAGCAGACGGAAAGATGTCCATTTCCTATCCTGTTGAATGGTTTATGCAGGTTTTTAACACCTCTGTTGCAAATGGCTCACCTAAAAAATGCCACCGTCGTCACAAAGTAAAGTCCCGGTACTTGCACACCGCTCCATTACCTAAACATATATTACGAAAAATCAAGGTATTAACTCCAAAAAAATGTTGTAAAACGAAGTAATATTATTTAAGCAATTCAATTAGAAACAATTAGAAAAGCCAAACCTAATTTGTATAGGTTTGGCTTAAAATCATATATTTTTATTCCATGAAGTCCTTTAATCGTTTACTACGGCTTGGATGTCTAAGCTTTCTCAAAGCTTTGGCTTCAATTTGACGAATACGTTCTCTCGTTACACCAAATTCTTTCCCAACTTCCTCAAGCGTTCTTGTCCGACCATCGTCAATGCCAAATCTTAAACGCAATACATTTTCTTCACGTTCAGTTAATGTATCTAATACTTCTTCTAACTGTTCTTTTAGCAATTCGTATGCCGCTGCTTCTGCTGGAGCTTGGGCCTCGTGATCTTCAATAAAATCACCTAAATTAGAATCATTTTCTTCCCCAATCGGAGTCTCCAATGAAACTGGCTCTTGAGCAATTTTCATAATCTCGCGCACTTTATCTGGTGTTAATTCCATTTCCTTTGCAATTTCCTCAGGAGTAGGTTCACGCCCGATTTCTTGCAAAAGTTGTCTGGACACTCGAATCAGCTTGTTAATCGTCTCCACCATATGCACAGGAATACGAATCGTTCTCGCTTGGTCAGCAATTGCACGCGTAATGGCTTGGCGAATCCACCAAGTTGCATACGTACTAAACTTAAAACCTTTAGAGTAGTCGAATTTTTCCACTGCTTTAATTAAGCCCATATTACCTTCTTGAATCAAGTCCAAAAAGACCATACCGCGTCCAACATAACGGCGAGCAATACTTACAACTAGACGAAGATTCGCTTCAGCTAACCTACGTTTCGCTTCTTCATCACCTTGTTCGATACGACGAGCAAGTTCAATTTCTTCCTCACCAGATAAGAGCGGTACTCTTCCGATTTCTTTTAAATACATACGAACAGGATCATCAATTTTTATGCCTGGTGGCAAAGATAGATCATCTGTATAAGTTACTTCATCACGTTTCAATTCCTCTGTCATGGAAAAAACCCCCGCCCTAAAATCATTACTGCTACATCTATAAGAACTGTATAAACATTTGACAAAAAATTATAATTATGCTATTATGGCACTATATTATTTAATGCAATTTAATTGATATCGACTATCCGTCATTTTAACACAACCACTTGTTTTATACAAGTGGTTTTTTTGTTGGAATAAAGTCAATATAGATAGATTTTGTTCGTTTTTTGGCTCTTTTTATAATGTTTACTTTTAGGAATTGACTTATTCATCATACTAGGATATAATCCCAAGATTTTTTGCCTGCTCCTCAGTTAAAATAAATTGCTCCTTTTCCCAAACCTCATCATCCTCAGTAATCCCAAACATCAGCATAATATCAGCCCAAATTCCTTTTTCCACAGCTTCCAGTTGTGTAATGATAATCTTCATATACATTCCCCTTTTGCTATGTAATTAAACGTAACGGTTACTTTTTAGTTAATACCATTAATTATTTAGTCAATTAACTCTTGGCCCTTTGTTTCTTTCCCTAAAAATAAAACAGCAAGTGCGCCAATAATAATAGTCACAAAAAATATCCAAAAAATGTAACCTACACTTATTTTCCCAGCAACAAGCACACCTACTAAATACGGAGCAATGACACCACCTATGCGACCAAAGGAAGCGGCTAGGCCTACTCCTGTAGAACGCACTTTTGTTGGATACAACTCTGGAGTGTAAGCATACATTCCTCCCCAAGCACCTAAGTTAAAGAAGGATAAGCTTATTCCAGCAGCAATGAGCATCCATTCTGTTGTTGCATTTCCAAACCAGACTGCACTAATCGCAGTAAAAACGAGATAAATAAATAAAACAAATTTACGTCCAAATTTCTCAATAAAATAAGCCGCTGTAAAATAGCCCGGGAGTTGCGCCAATGTCATAATGAGTACATATTCAAAGCTTTTCACTAAACTAAAGCCTTTGAGCACCATAACAGAAGGCAACCATAAAAACATACCATAATATGAAAAAACAACTGTAAACCATAATATCCATAACATCACGGTGGAACGACGATGTTCTTCATGCCACACTGAGGCAAAGGACTGTCTGAAGCTTAGCTTCTTAACTACATTATACCCATTTTGCTGATTCAAAAACTTTGGAGAATCTTTAATGGCTCTACGTAAGTATAGTGCATATAACGCAGGCAATGCTCCAATCAGGAATGCCGCTTGCCAGCCATAATCAGGAATTATGAAATAAGCTATTAATGCCGCCATAATCCAACCTGCTGCCCAAAAGCTTTCCAATAAAACAACAGCTCTGCCACGATCTTGTGCAGGAACAGATTCAGATACGAGTGTTGAGGCAACAGGAAGCTCTCCCCCTAAACCAAAACCAGCAATAAATCTTAACACACACAAAACTGCGAAACTTGTCGCTGCTGCGGACAATCCACTGGCAATCGAAAAAATAAGCAAGGTCCACAGCAATACATTTTTACGGCCAAGCTTATCTGCCATAAAACCTGCAATTGCTGCCCCAAATGCCATTCCGATTGAATTTACACTTGTAAATAATCCTGTCTGCTGCGGAGACAGCCCCCACTTTATGGTCAAATCAGCAGCAATAAACGACAAAATCCCGACATCCATTGCATCAAACATCCAACTTAATCCAGCACTCATCAACAGCTTACGTTCCTTTGGCTTCTTAAGCAGTTCAGCCACACTCACAATCCAGTACACCTCATTTTTCTAGTTTTCAATCTACTCTTCGAAGATAAACTTATGTAGCAATTTTAGGCTAGGTTGTTGTGAGCAAAAACAAATCCTAGTAGCATTCCAACGCTGTAACCATCCGTCCTGTGATTGTCTGAATGTATACTTCGACAATTTGCGCCAAATCTCCTGCTAATGCATCTTCAATAATTAAAGATTTAAAGCGACACTCCTTCCGTTCACCTCTAGCAGGCACAATGATATACCATTCTTAACATGATTACAACAAAAATTTGACCCATTGCCTAACCTAATATCCTGTTTGATATATCCAACTTATTGATACTAACAATTATTTAGGAACTGAAGTATAATGATAAAATGTCAATATTTTTAGAAAGAAGTGTTGCTACAATTATGAATCATAAAAAAGACCGCACCCAAAAAATTTTTATTTTAGGCGCTTTATCCGCATTTGGCCCACTTTCCTTAGATATGTATCTTCCAGCTCTACCTAAGTTAGCTCAAGATCTACATACCACCGCTTCCGCCGTACAACTCAGTCTTACATCCTGTCTCCTTGGACTTGCTCTTGGACAGATTGTAGCAGGACCACTAAGTGATGCATTAGGTAGACGCAAGCCATTAATTGTTTCACTCATAATTTATGCCATCAGTTCATTACTATGTGTATTTGCACCAAATGCACTTCTTTTAGTGACGTTTCGATTTATGCAAGGTTTAGCTGGCGCTGCTGGAATCGTCATTTCCCGCGCTGTTGTTAGGGACTTATACTCAGGTACTGAACTAACGAAATTTTATTCATCCTTAATGCTAATCAATGGCGCTGCTCCTATCCTTGCTCCTATTTTTGGCGGACAGCTACTAAATTATGTATCTTGGCGTGGAGTATTTGTAACCTTAAGCATCATCGGTGTCCTTATGACAATTTCGGTTGTTTTAGGACTTCCTGAGTCATTATCAACAACGAAACGCCAATCTGGAGGATTGGCTGGAACACTAACTACCTTTGGTAAATTAATTAAGGATAAAAGGTTTATAGGTTACTGCTTATCCCAAGGTTTTGTTGCTGCAGCGATGTTTGCTTACATATCAGGCTCATCCTTTGTAATACAAAATCTTTATCATGTTTCTGAGCAGAACTATAGTCTAATCTTTGCATTAAACGGTGTAGGTATTATTTTTGCTAGTCAAATTACGGGTAGACTTGCTGGAAAAATCAAGGAAGCTAGATTACTTCTTATTGGTTTAACCGTTGCTGTAGTTGCAGCGATTAGCTTACTTTTTGTTATATTAGCCCAAGGTTCACTTATCCTATTACTTATTCCACTATTTTTTGTTGTAGCCTCTGTTGGAATGGTAAGTACATCAACCTTTTCATTAGCTATGCAAACTCAAAATGAACATGCAGGTAGTGCATCTGCACTACTAGGACTTGCACCATATATATTAGGTGCTTCTGTCGCACCACTTGTTGGTTTAGCTGGTGATCATAATGCGCTACCCATGGGGATTGTCATTGCAAGTGCAGAAATCATCGCCATCCTCTGTTACCTTGTTATGGTGAAGTCTGCTAAGCAACACGTTAGCGATAAAGCCTAATAGTGTTGCTAATAGACTATTTTCCAAACAAGCTTTTCAATAGAGTTGAGCCCGCTAGTAAACCAAACCAAAATTGACCATCCCATTTTGTTGCCTGCTGATACAAGGTATGATAAGGCAGTTCAACATAAATATTAATGATGGGGTACAAAACTAACAGCATACTAGGAATAAACACGATTAAAAACATCGGTTTGTGAAATTTCCTTCGTTTTGGCCATCCTTCAAACAGAGATAAATACGCTCCTAAAACTAGGCCATAAGCAATCTTGGCGAGTATCATGTAATTAATTTTGTGCAGCGTGCCACCATTTTGTTGTACATAATCTAAAAATTGATTTCCATAATACACGAGTAAGATCGCACCAATGATCCAAAATATATAATAACCGTATCCCCGCGATGATTTCACGCTACCCCCCCATTTCAATAACAATCCCGGTCCAGATGAATTTCTTCATGCTAGTCCGGGACAAGTTTCTCACTTCTTTTCTTTATCTTCACTTCAATTGTACATTAAGAGCAAGACGTAAGTCTGATTCAACTTTACTTTTATAAAACTTTTAAAAATTAAAATTATCTGGGTCTGAACCAAACCTTTTATTTTCATTTAATGTAGCTATTGCTGCAATATCTTCAGCATCCAATTGGAAATCAAAAATATTTGCATTTTCGATAATGCGATGTTCCTTAACAGATTTAGGAATGGTAACCACGCCTAACTCAATATCCCACCTCAAAATAATTTGCGCTGTCGTTTTTCCATGCTTGGCTGCAATTTTCTTCAGTAATTCATGATCTAACAAGTTTCCTTGACCTAGCGGCGACCATGCCTCTACCTGAATATTTTTACTTTTACAATAATCTCTTAATTGTTGTTGTGCTAACAACGGATGAAGCTCAATCTGATTTACAGCAGGAACTACCGTCGCATCCTGCAATAAATCATCCAAATGATGTACCTGAAAATTACTAACCCCAATCGCTTTTACTTTCCCCTCAGCGTACACTTTCTCTAAAGCACGCCAAGTTTCTTTATATTTACCTTTTACAGGCCAATGTACTAAATACAGATCTAAATAGTCCAAGTTCAGCTTATATAAGCTTTCATTAAATGCTGCCAGCGTTGAATCGTAACCTTGGTTACTATTCCATACTTTAGAGGTTACAAAAATATCTTCACGAGCAACAGTGCCTTCTGCAATAGACTCGGCAATCGCACGTCCTACACCTTCCTCGTTGTTATAGGCAGCCGCCGTATCAATGCTTAAATAACCATACTTAAGTGCAGCCTTTACAGTTTGTACCACTTCAGTTCCCTCTTTAGCCAAGAAAACACCTAGTCCAAGCCAAGGCATTTGTACACCATTATTCAAAGTAACCTTGCTGTTAAGTTTAAGCTCATTCGACATGCTTCACAGCCTCCTTTTTGCAGTTACATTCCTTTCTTATTATGAAGCATGTCTCATCCAAAAGCAAAAGAAACGCTTCAAAATTTAAGCTGTTTCTCTCATTTTTTTTAGTTTTTGTCTAGCACGATATAAAATAATTTTAAATTGGGATAGAGATATTCCCATCATCTGTGCAGATTCCTGATAAGAATACCCATGAATGTCATATAACATTACGGCTTGCTGCTGTCTGGGCTGCAAAATCGCTAGCTTGCTAGTAAATTCACCATAGGTTTCCTTCGCAAGCATGTTACTTTCAGGCGTTTCAAGACAAGGACAATCGTGAAAATATTCATTTTCTAACGTAATACACCTATTTTCTTTCCGTAACAAATCAATATAAGAATTATGTGCCACACGTAAAAGCCATGCCTTCATTTTTTTCCCATCAAGCTGATCTTTATTTTTATATGCTCGAAAAAACACTTCTTGTGTCAAATCCTCAGCAATATGATGATTGCGGCTTAAATACAATATATAACGATAAATATCATGACTATAATTGCGATACATACATTCAATACCAGTAGCGTTCATTCCAACTTCCTCCTCTATCTCATAAATACATTATGAATGGAAGAGTTTAATATCTTGCTAAATATTTATTAAAAATATATTAAGAAATAATAAGGAACATATAATGAGCAAAAACAACACCAGTTGATTTAATGATGCAGATTATATAAAATCCCAACATTTATTTTCTACAGACTACTAGTAAATAGTCTCAATAAGTTTCCATAAACCACGATACCCCACAATGGAGTCTTGCCTTCCTGCAAGCATCAGTGTAGGTTTACAATAAGGCTCTTCAAGCTCATCCACTTCAAAGCTAAACTTTCCCGTACACTTCTTCAAAAACGCTGAATCTGCTATCTTTAACCCTGGGAGGACTTCTTCCTTATACCTATCCCATACATAATTATTTCGAATTACATTATCCCTTCTGCATGGAAAAGACCACGTTCTTCTTCACTAAGCTTATTTAATAAAAGGACATCTTCCTCAAACACCTGAAATTGAGCATCTTTTTCACCATAAATCTCATAACTAACTTTGATATTTCTCACTGTACATTCCATAATGTTTCACCCCTTTAAGCATAATAACATTTTCCACAAATTTCATATTTTATATTTCAGCAAAAAGAGGTGCAAATGTCGCACCCCTCCTGTGTCCTTTATTTTCAGTCTCACTTTAAAACAAATCAGCCTGTGGCAGCCTAACCGTAAACACGGTTCTGCTCTCATCACTACTTACCTCAATCGTACCTCCATGCAGGTCCACGATATGCTTTGCAATCGCAAGTCCAATTCCTGAACCTCCCGTATTTTTAGCACGAGATTTTTCAACACGATAAAACCGATCAAATAAATGAGGAAGATCATTTTCAGGAATAGGGTCACCGTAATTTATTACCTCTGTCACGACTTCTTCTCCATCCTGGAAACACGTAATATTAATACGTTTGCCATCATTCCCATAACGAATCGCATTATTTAGCAAATTTTCATATACACGACGAAGCTTATTTCCATCAGCAAATATAATAATGGGCTGTGTCGTAAGCCTTAAATCACATTCCATGTCTGCTTCCTGAAGCTGAATGGAGAAATTCGCTCGAATCTGATACAACATCTCCACTATATTTAAGGTTGTTCGATTTAGCTTCATTTCTTTATTTTGGAGTCTTGTATACTCAAATAAATCCTGTAAGAGTTGCTGCAAACGAATCGATTCCTCATAAGCCATCGTCACGTAATAACGTAGCTCCACCTCGTCACGATAATGATCCTGCTCAATGAGCCCTAAATAACCCGTAATTGAGGTAAGCGGTGTACGTAAATCATGAGACACATTCGTAATTAATTCGCTTTTGGTTTGCTCTGCTCTTCGCTCCTCTTCCATCGATGTTCTTAGGCGTTCTAGCATCCGATTAATATCACTTGCAAGCTGCCCTAATTCACCGACATGCTCTACCGTAATCTTCTGAACAACACCCTCTTCAATTTTATGAACCTGTTCAATAATTTCCTTTAAATATTTTTTTTCGTGTCTTCTTACGCTTCTGCGATAAAAGTATAAGGAAAAAAGGACAAGGATAGGGACACCGGAAATATAATAGGCCAAAGGAAAACCAATATTTCTATTTATCCATGCCAGTAAATTATATAAACTAACCTCTGGGAACATAAAATAAAATAATTTAGTGAGCAAAATTAACAAAAGCAAGGAACATAAGGAAGTCACGATTGTCCAAAACAGCCACGCCAAAAACCTAAGACTAGCCTTCAATTTTATATCCCACTCCCCAAACAGTGTGAATAAGCTTTTCACCAGCCATTTCTTTTTCTAACTTATCTCGCAATCGACTGATATGTACGGTCACCGAATTGCTACTGTCAATAAATTTATCTCTCCAAATCAATTCAAATATTTCTTCTGAACCAAAAACGCGGCCTGGGTAGCTGGCAAGTAAAAACAAAATACTAAACTCAATAGGAGTTAGCTTCACTGGCCTACCATCCACCATTGCTGTATGCGTTTCCTTGTCAATTAGCAAAGACCCACATTTAATCATGTTGTCCGTCGGGACAGGATTGTTTTGTATGGCGTAGGAAGAACGTCGAAGTAAGGATTTTACTCTAGCAATCAACTCTAGTGGATTAAATGGCTTTACCATATAATCATCCGCACCTGTCATTAAGCCCGTAATTTTGTCCATATCGCCATCTCTAGCACTTAACATTAATATTGGGGTTGTTCTACTCTCACGAATTTTCATGCATACTGCAATACCATCCATTTTAGGAATCATAATATCTAAAATAATGAGATCGATTGGATGTTCGTCAACAATCTCTAATGCAGTAATCCCATTATCAGCTTTAAAGATATTAAATCCTTCATTAACGAGGTATATTTCTAGTAGCTTAGCTATTTTTTCGTCATCATCTACAATTAATATTTGTTTACTCATTTGGGATCATCCTTTTATTAGACTAAAGTGCACGTCTTTACTAGTTTATCATGACACATGGCGAAGTTAGATAATAAAAGGTTAAAATTTGATTACGATCTGTACACATCGACTATAAGTTCTCAACTTCGACACTAATCACATAGTCAATTTGACGGATAAACTGATAAATATCTGTAGCATATTCCTTCTCAGAAGCTGAAATAACCATATCTACACGCTGGCGTCCTTGCTCTAAATCTTTAATTTTTAGGCGATGAATACGATGTTCATTTTCCTTCGCCACTTTTCCTTTTTGACCTTTTCTTTCGATCACACGTACAAGCTCAGCAATATCCCCTTGCTCGCTCATTACAATTTTAACACCAACATCACGTTGGTTTATACGATAGGGGCCAATGAGTCGAAATACATGTGGAATAAAGTTCACCGCAACAATAAGTAAAATAACGCTAACTGCAGCTTCAATAATAAAACCAGCCCCAATCGAAATTCCGATGCCAGAAGCCGCCCAAATCATCGCTGCTGAGGTTAACCCAGAAATCCCTTCATTACTTCTGCGCAAAATCGCACCCGCACCCAAAAAACCTATCCCGCTAACAATTTGTGCAGCTAAACGCATTGGGTCCATGTTAGGATGGTCCGGTCCTGAAAACTTATGAAAGGCCTGTATAGATACAATCGTTACCAAGCAACTGGCGATACAAATGACCATACATGTCTTGATCCCAAGAGGTTTTTGTTTTAATTGACGATCAATGCCAATAAAAAGCCCAAACAATAAAGCAATACACAGCTTAACGATAACCATCCAGTCTATCAACATGAAGATATTCACCTCAACATCTCATTTACAACAATATAAGCATTTTTTTCACAAAGTACACTAAGCAAAATTAAACTTAATACAGCAGAAAGTTAGTTAGCTTAATAAATTTCATGATATCTTTCTTGTGTTAAAATCATTTCAATGGAATCATAGCTTTGGCCATCAACTTCGATTTCATTTTTCAGACGCCCAATTTCTTCAAAGCCTACTTTCTTATATACATGGCTTGCCCTTGGATTAAATTCAAATACATCTAATGTTAACGCGCTTAATCCAACCTCATTAAAAACATAAGGAAGAAGTAATGTTAAGGCGTTGCTCCCTATTCCCTTATTGACATAATCATCAGATATTAACACACGGAAATTAGCCTGGTTTTTTATTTCATCATATGAATTAATAACAACCTCACCGACCACAACACCATTATATTCAACCGCGAGATCAAGGCGATCCTGCTGGCTGTTTCTTGTTTTATACCACTCTGTCGTTTTTTGTATTACATCATCTGTTAATTGAATTCTTTCTGTCAAGAAGGTATCAGATACCCCCGTTAGATTATTTACATTTGGCATCGTTATAATCTCAAGCATAGCTGGAATGTCACCTTCACGAAATGGTCTTAAGGTAATGATTTCATTGGATAAAGTAGGTTTAAAAGTAAATTTCATGATATGTCCTCCTGTTCTTTAGTTATATATTATGCCATAAAAAAAAGCATCCAGGTACTGGATGCTTTGATTTTAAGCTAAAATTAAGTTACGTTAATTACTTTCGAGTGTTGTTTAGCCTTTAATTAGAACTTAGAAGCAAGCTCAGCAGCAGCCTTCAAGCCATCTGCAATGATTTGATCCTTACGATCTGGGAATTGGTTGTGTCCTTCGATAACAACCACGTCAGCATTGTTAACTCCCCACAAGCCAAGCATTGTTTTAACAAAGTTTAATGACATTTCAACAGATGCTGCTGGACCTTCGGAATATACGCCACCACGAGCATTAAGAAGAGCAACCTTTTTATCAGTAATTAGACCAACAGGACCTTCTGCTGTATATTTGAACGTTTTACCTGCTTGGCTCAAGTAGCCAATGTAAGTTACTAATTGTGCAGGTACTGTGAAGTTCCATAAAGGGAATGCAAATACAACTTTATCTGCAGCCATAAATTGATCTAAATATTTGTTTGCAACGTCAGCCATTTGTTGTTCTTCAGCAATAACTGGGTAACCATTAGCAAGCTTGAACAAGCCATTCATCATGTTGTTATCATAGTAAGGAAGGTCAACTTCAAATAAGTTTAACTCAGTAATTTGATCACTAGGATTAGCTTCCTTATAATTTTGAAGAAATGCATCATACAATTGTACAGTTGGTGATTGATCCGCCGGGCGGTTGTTTGCTTTAACGAATAATACGTTTGCCATCTAAATAATTCCTCCTGATTAACTATGCTTATTTTTGTAAAGTAATGTTTAAAAGTAATGTTACTTTCTATTTAACAGTATCGTTTATCGTGTGATATTTGTCAATACAAATTTCATGTAAATTTCAAGTTTTCAGTAAATAATAATGAGTTACATAAATTGACGAGCAATTTAGTAATGATCATGTACTGCCTTGTTTAACATGCCAAGACATCGATCCAAATCTATTTTCACTTGTTTTTTATATAAATCTGCTTTCGTCACTCCATCTTCCGTGAAATGATACAATACAATTTCTTGAAAATCGATCGATGGATCATTCCCCTTTAATCGCTTCGTTCGATATAATATGCCCTCTTGGACAAGTTCATGTAATGCCCGATAAATTTCACTTTGAGGAGGAACATAACCAAATGGACGGAACTGCTCCTTTAATTCCTCCAGCATTTCATAACCATATCCTTTACGCTTCTCCACCATTCCAATTAAAAACAGCTTTAAATAAGCCCGTTGTGCGATCATAAACGCCATGCTTGTTCTCCCTTCAGATTTTTAGCTAACGTAAAAAACCTATAATGATGATTGTACGTTAAATCACAATATTTGTATAATTTTTCAATAAAAATAGACAACGTAAAAAGCCCTTACGCAGAAAAACGCAAGAGCAGGTTGCAATGTAGCTTTAATTTCTAAAATGTTCCTAGGGCTGAATTACAATTTAAAGGAGAGATTCGGCACCATCAATTACAATTCGCGCCCCTGTAATGTGACTCGCTTCTTTAGAAACTAAGAAGGCAACTAAATCAGCCACCTGATGAGCTTTACCTGCGGCATGTGCAAGTGGTTGAGAACCTTCAGGATACTCAACTGGAATGACGATTTCTCGTAGCTCTTCACTTATTTTAGTAGAGGCATCAATATTGGTATCGATCGCACCTGGACAAATGGCATTTACACGTATGTTATATTTTGCCAGCTCCAGTGCAAGCATTTTAGAGAATGCAACTTGTCCTGCTTTTGTTGTGCTATAGGCAGACATACCAAATCCCGCAAAACGATCATTTCCATTGATAGAGCTCGTAATAACGATACTCCCACCTTGCTTTTTTAAGTAAGGAACGGTGTGCTTTACCGTTAGAAATGTCCCGTTTAAGTTCACATCTAATGTTTTCTGCCACTCCTCTAAGCTTAATTCCTCAATTGGAGCAAGTGTTCCGTTGATACCTGCATTCGCAAAAACAATATGCACCCCACCAAATTGTTGAACGACCTCTTCCACTGCCCTTTTAACACGCAAATCATTCGTAATATCTACATCATAAGCCTCAGCATGTCCAGGAAACCGCTCATTAATGGTTTGCTTTGTTGCCTCTGTACGTTTATCAATAAGATCAAATAAAGCGACCTTAGCCCCACTTTGTGCTAATCTCATTGCTGCCGCTTGTCCAATTCCTGAGCCTGCCCCTGTAATTATAGCAACCTGATCGTGAAATTGTGCTGTAGTCATAATAAAACACTCCCTTGGTTTTACTCACGTTCATATTACCCAAAAACCAAGGGATCTAGTCTACACCCTATATTTAAAAATCCTTTTTATTGTAAAAGGAAACCGATGTAATATAGGAAATAACGCCAAATAACAGTGATATACAAGCAATAAAAATAATAAGTGCTGTCTGATGCGTATTCGCCCACATGATCCATGTTGCATTCGGATTTTTTTGCCATATATCACCAAAAATTCCACTCACAATCATAGCACCAACCATCATCACGGTGTTTATATATTTGGCACCAATATGACCTAACCAATAACTGATTGGTAAATACACAAATGAAAATAACAAAATAATTAGAGCACCTAATTGAGCATTCACCCAATTCCACTGCCAACTTCCATTTAACACAAAAGAAACTAACGCATCAACACTAACGACCAATATTTGGGAAGCTAGAATAAGAACTAATGATGTTACATATTTGGATGCGACTAGCATTTTTCGACTGAGTGGTAAACTAACTAGAAATTGCTGATAGGCTAGCTTTAAATCACTTCCTACAACAATAACAATAATCATTGAAGGAATAAGTACTTCCAGCATTAAGTTTTGTTGGCCTTGGAAAGCAAATCTAAACAAAAGTGAGTAACCTATTATAAACCATAAGTAATTTTTGATCATAATAATTTCCTTACGCATAAGGTTAAACATATCAGACATTGACCTTTTCTCCTTTCACTGTGTAATACATAATTTCCTCTAATGTAGGGTGCTCATAAATGACTTGGTCACCAAATAAAGAGACTGCTCTTTGCCGATCCTTGCTCATCCCCTCAAAACCGACGGCCGTTTCTCTTATGCCAATTAGCTCCTTACGTGTATCCGCATCAAGTATATTCGTTGGCCCCTTGACCAATACAAATTGTTCTAAAATTTGATCCTTTGTATCATGCATCACCATTTTGCCTTTATGAAGGAAAGCAATATAATCAGCAATTTTATCTAAATCTGTCGTTAAGTGAGTAGAAAACAATACGGTTTTTTCTTCATCCAAAATGTAATCAGCTAATATATCCAGCAATTCACGACGGACAATCGGATCAAGACCTGCTGTTGGTTCATCCATAATTAATAGGGAGGGCTGCTGCGCAAGAGCAAGCGCTAGGGAGAACTTCATTTTCATACCTTTAGAAAAGGTACGTAGCTTCTTCTTTGAAGGAATCTCAAACAAGTTCATATATTTATTAAAAATGGAATTATCCCAGTTATCATAAAATGGTGCAATGATACTTTTCATTTGGATTGCGTTAAGATGGTCATAAAATATACTCTCATCTGCTACATAACCAATTTGCTTCTTATAGCTTCCGTTTTTTAACATCATATTTTTGTTATTTAAAACGACAATTTCACCCTCATCGGGCAAAACTAGGCCCATCATCATTCGGATTAGTGTACTTTTACCAGCTCCGTTTGGACCAATTAAGCCCGTAATGTACCCCTTAGGTATTTCAATGGACACATGATCTAGTGTCTTGTAGCTTCCATAATTTTTACAAATACCTTGCAACTCTACGGCATTCATCAGTTTTCTCCCCCTTCTTCCACCTGCAACACTTCAATCATTTGAATCAACTGATCTGTACTTATGGATAAACTTCGGCACTCTGCAAGCACCTCTCTTAGCTTATCCTCAAGCATTCTTGTACGCTGCTCGATAATAAATTGTTTATTCCCACCAGATACAAAGGAACCTTTACCTACAATTGAATCAATTAGTCCCGCTTGCTCCAGTTCATTGTATGCACGCTTCGTTGTAATCACACTGATCTGTAAATCCTTAGCGAGCTGACGAATCGATGGCAACGCTTCTCCTGGCATCAACTCACCTTGTAAAATGCTTTCCCGAATTTGTCTCACAATTTGCAAATAAATTGACTCATCTGAGGATGAGGATAATACGATTTTCATGTTCACCTTCCTTAATTCATTAAATGTATATTTCGTAATACATGTATATATACAATATATACACTTGAATTAAAAAAAACAAGTACAAAAAAACCTTTCTTTATGACTAAGAAAGGCTTGAAGGTATAGTAAGCAATAATCAAGTACTAACAAATATGTGCTTACTCTATTTGTTTATACTTTTATTTAAGCTCTAGTTAATTTTGATACCATAACAATAACATTTGTACAAACGTTTGGCGTGACATTGGACTTGCAATGAGCCAATCCTCTTCAGCTACCGTGCTTGAACGTATAATCCAATTCATAGACTGACTACATATAAATGAAAATTGTTGTTGGTTCCATTTGCTTTCTTGCCAAGCACGCATAAAAATTGTGCCATTAGAGTTCGCATTTTTCATACATCGTACTAAAGAAATTACGCTTGCCTCATCTTGACATGATTGAAGCAACTCATGAATGATGTCTTCACTATCCAGTTTATCAAAACAAAGAAGTATTTCATCAAATTTATGCTTAGAAAAGGTAAGGGCAGGAATGTCTCCAATGGAGCAGTTACTCCACAACATTTTTTCAGCAAAGGCTTCGCATTGTTCAAGATCTATTTTTTTTTGATCTGAAGCACATAAATATTCTCTTCGCTCTTTTCCCTTAATCTCATAACAAGCCTCACAAAATTTACCTTCAAAGTCTCTCTCTATTGGTAATTTAAATTGACATACTGAAGCAGTGATGGAGGAATTTTCCTTAAAATGCAACAGTTCACCCCCTGACAAATGTCCAAGTCAATTCATGAAGTATAAAAATTATATCATTTTAAGACATTGAACTGCAAAAGATGAACGTATACTTCATAATAAATGAATTAGTCTACAATAAATCTGTATCAATCTTTTTAGAATGCTAAGCCAAATAAAATGATGAAAATGCTAATCTATTATTGTAATTGTTACTAAACATTTATCGAATTATAATGTTTTCTTAATCTATTTTTAAGATTTCTATTCTACAATAAGTAACATGAACCCATTGTATAGAGGTGATTTGACAATGAGAATACTTATTAACTTTCAAAACACAGTAGTTCCTGTATATTTTAATATGGATAACAAACAACCGATCCAACGAACATTAAGACTATTAACAAATGCACTTGAACACAAAATCCAGACAGGCAAACAGGCCTTGAAGAAATGCTTAAGCTCATTAATCAGCATCGAAATTGAAGGCTCTGAGGCCATATTGCATAGTAAAAGTGAATTTGATTCGTTGGCGTTGTCCTTGTATTAAGCTACAGGGTAGTCATGGTAAACAAAGAAACAGTGGATGATTTTTTTCATCCACTGTTTCTTTTGCCTATAGACTAGAATTAGTGTTATCTATCGTGGTTTGCTCTAATGGTTTATTACGACTAAATTTTGATTTCATAAAAATAGTCAACGATGTTGCGATCAGCAATAAGCCATTTAGTACAAATACGATTGGGATTGCAACCCATCCTCCCAAAGCCCCACCAGCAATTGGACCTGCCATATAACCTAATTGACTTGCCGATTGGTTAAGACCAAAGGCTCTACCTCTAAACTCCGGTTTTGTATATTGCACAATCAACGCATTTAAGGCAGGAAAAACCGCAGCAAAAAATAATCCATAAACAAAACGTAAAATACCGAAACTAGCAACGTTGTGGAAAAAGATCTGTATTAAATTTCCGATACCTCCACCAATGAGACCAATCATTAATGTTTTACGATATCCAATTTTTCCACCAATTTTCCCCCAGAAAGGAGCTGCAATGACCGTCGAAATACCGACTGCCGAGAAAATAATGCCTGAGCTAAAAGACGCATCCTCCCTAGAAGCACCTAAATCAAGTACATAGAGTGATAACAGAGGCTCGAGAACCATCACAGATGCAGTTACGATAAGAACAATCATCAAAACACGGAGGAAAGCAGGATTTTGTGCTGCCTCTTTAATATCATCCTTCACATGCGAACGTTCCTTCGTACGATCATAATTTTCTTCTTTTACTAGAAACCAAGCAATCAATGCAGATAACAATACGACGATGCCTGCTACAGAAAAAGAAAAACGATATCCAATGTATTTACTTAAAATCCCTCCGATCATCGGACCTACAATCCCACCTGCCGCCCCCGCAGTTGACATAATTCCAAGAGAATAGCCTACATGCTTCTCTGGCGTATTCGTAGCAACCAAAGCAATAGCAGAAGGCACGTATCCTGCTAGTAATCCTGACAAAATCCGCACACCAATCAGTTGGTATGGATCCTGAACAATCGAGGTTAGAAAATAAATAAGACTGAGTGAAAACCCAGCTCTTAGCAACATCGGCTTACGGCCATACTTATCCGACAACGATCCCCAATAAGGTGAAATCAATGCGCCTGCTAAAAACGTAATTCCAAAAGCAACCCCCGACCAAAGTGTAAGGTGATGCTCCACCCCTAAATCATGTGCTAAAAATAGAGATAAAAACGGAATTGCCATGGAATTAGCCATACTACAAAAAAAGACGCCTAACCATAATACATATAAATTTTTCTTCCAAGGGAATCCCATATCCCCGTCCCCCCTTTGCTGTCACTTGTCTTCCCTCACCTTAAAGCTTATCTATTAAGTATAGCACTATAAAAATATAAAACCACGTCTTGAAGTAATTAAAGACACTTCAAAACGTGGTTTATGCATTTTCTATCAGTCATATTCTCTGTGTAAATAATGTTGGTATTACTTTAAAAATTAGGTGATTTACTTCGGTCGATGAGTCAACATCATTTCTTGATCTGTTACATATAACGGAAAAGGTGGCTTTTCTTTTAAATAGTGTCCACGCAGCAACACGGAAAAATCAACTTGATATTGTGCTGATTCATCAATAACAGGAAGTTTACCTGTCTCGTCCATGTAATTATCAACCGCCGCTTGGACTAAATCTAAATAATATGGAATCTCCCGATCCTTTTCTTCGAAAATTTCAAACGTTTCTCTAGAAACATAATAGTCTCTATCACTTACTCCACCCAAATATCTAGTTAAGCGTGAAGAATCTAATTGCCCATCTGATTTCAGAAGCGCTATTCGATTAATGCCTTCTGGCATGTCAGATTCGAACTGTAACACTGCTTCTCTCACTTGTTCAAGTGTAGTCTCTACAACGGCCTGAGGTCTGACATCGATGTGCTTGTGTTTCCTTTTGAACCAAGATAACATGATCGTACCTCCTTACTGTCAATATTTAAACAGAAAACGTTTACACTTTTATTATATCCAAAAAAAATCTCTTTGATCTATTTTAAGGGAAATTTCATAGTATCGCCTTAAATTTGTACTAATTTTCTATTTAATTTTAATTACCACGCACCTCCTCACTTGAAACTGGAAATTTTATATGGTTTGCTGTAGGATAATAATGTTTTGAATAGGAGGTTTTTAATATGCTTGATGTTTTAATTATTGGAGGAGGTCCGTGTGGATTATCAGCTGCAATCGAATGTACACGCCGTGGACTCCAGACGCTTATCCTTGAAAAGAAATGTTTAGTTCATTCAATTTATTCTTACCCCACCCATATGCAATTTTTTAGTACACCAGAAACGCTAGAAATTGGGGATATTCCTTTCACTTCTCATCATGATAAGCCATTTCGGCATGAAGCCTTAGCGTATTATCGAGGGGTTAGTGATTTTTATCAAGTTCCTCTCCATTCTTATGAAGAAGCAACCAAAATTGAACGACAAGCAGATTCAAGCTTTATCATCTCTTCTCTGAAGCATACTGGAGAACAAGCTGAGTATCATGCTAAGCATGTAGTCATTGCAACAGGTTATTTTGATCACCCTAATTTGTTAGGGATTCCCGGAGAGGTTACGCCAAAGGTATCCCATTATTTCACAGAAGCTCATCCTTATGCCGGAACAAAGGTAGTGATAATTGGGGGCAGTAACTCTGCTGTTGACGCAGCGATGGAATTAATTCGTGTTGGGGCTCAGGTAACAGTGGTGTGTAGAGGTGAAAACTTATCAAGCTCAGTGAAGCCTTGGGTTAAACCGATATTTGATAGCATGGTGGCAAAAAACAAAATTTCTCTGTTAACCTCAGCTTATGTGTCTCAAATTCATTCTACCTACGTTGAGATCAAGTCAGTAGAGACTGGAGAAATCAGCCGGCTAGAAAATGATTTTGTATTAGCTTTAACAGGTTTTAGACCCGATCGCAAATTACTCCTCTCTGCAGGCGTAGATATGATTGGAGAATTAGAAAAACCTATGTTTAATCCTGATACGATGGAAAGTAATGTGCCAGGACTGTATGTAGCGGGTGTTATTGCCTCTGGTCGTAATGCAAATGAAGTTTTTATTGAAACCGGAAGAGGGCATGGTACATTGATTGCGGAGCATATTATTAAAAAGTAATGAAGGGAGTGTTAAAGAGCCATGGCACAGGTTGATATGACCTCTGTACTGCTATTGTTGTTGGCGGGTCTAGGTTTTTTTAGTAGCAATATGCCAATAACAATAGCAATGATTGTGTTGTTACTGCTTCGAGTGTTACATATGAATCAAGTATTTCCTTGGCTTGAAAAGTATGGACTTACGATTGGCATTATTATTTTAACGATTGGTGTAATGACTCCTGTAGCTAGTGGGAAAATTCCACTTCAAACCTTATGGTCATCTTTTTTTAATTTTAAATCCTTGCTTGCCATCGCAGTGGGGATATTAGTAGCTTGGTTAGGTGGACGAGGGGTAGTACTTATGGGTAATCATCCAACTATCGTAGCAGGCTTGTTAATTGGTACCGTTCTTGGTGTAGCTCTGTTCGGTGGTGTACCTGTAGGGCCTCTCATTGCCGCAGGCCTACTATCATTATTGATCGGAAAGCTATAAGCTTCCGATCCTAACGCTGAATATTCAAGTTCATTATGGTATACTCCTTAATGATGTGCATATCTAATTGGTATGAACGGGATGAATACCCGAATTTTTACAGGAGGTTTTACCGATGTATCGCCGCTTTGTTATCGAAGCTGTGATGGTAGCTATTTATGGTGAATTGTTGACACCAAAAACAGCGATAGAATATATCGTACCTTATAGCACCATCATGGAATTATATGAACTTCATCATAGTCCTGACCCGATCATTAATAATACTAAGCAGGATCAATTAGTAAAAGAAAGAATAGGACAATTGATTGCTTATTTAGACATGCCCTTTCATCGCAAAAAACTAGAACAATCACTTCATATCCCTTGGGTACGAAGCACATCTATTCTTTTTAGCAACAACATTAAATGGACAGTTATTAATGCGTTGGAGCAAGAGCAATATGGTGAATACTTTGATCCGATTGAAACTGAGATGATTTTAGTGGCAGAACGTGAAAAGGTGCCTGTGCTAACAGATCAAATCGAATTTATAAGCAAAATTGTAGAGGGGCACGTCCCTGTTCAGGTTTTTGATATTGCAGATTTTCAATTCGCACTAGAGGGTAAGTTTTCAATCTAGTCTTTAAAACAAAAAGAGCCTTTGCTGCAGCATGCACCAAAAGCTCTGAATCAATATATATTTTTAAGTACCTGAGTAAATTTAAGCGTGCTGAGGAACATATTTAAAATCGATACCTTCCAATGCTTGGTCATAGGCTACTTGAAGATCATAACCCTCCAAATACCACATATCCTTATCTTCCATATAAAAAGTAATCCCATCAATGACAGAGGATAATCCTGCTGACATCGGTGGTTCTACTTGAAGTCCTAGTGAAAATCCAGGATGCAATTCACCTCCTGCACTATAACGAGCAAAGAAACGAACGGCTTGACCTTCCTCAATTCCAAGCTCATGCTTAAACCAATCTGTTGCTTCATGAGTGACATTTATCATTGTATCTCTCCTCCTATCTATATCTCATTGTATCGGAAACATATACAAAAAGCCACATTCCCCCTCATAACTAACCTTTAAAAAAACGGCTCAATCTTGAAATTAGTGCCTGACAACAAACCCAAACTAGCGAAGAGACAGGGAGATTCTGAAGATTGTCTTCTAAAATCAAATTCCATCCTATATTTACTCCAATTAAAAAGGAATATGATTTTAACAACAATCGCAATAACTCTCTGGATCGTAGCTTCTAGCCTCCAGTCGTTGTCAAGTACTGATTTATGAATAGAGCCAAAAAAACAATTGACATATAACAAAAGCTAGTGTTAAAATTTTCAACATACAAGAGTGCACATTGCATTCAATATCTTACAAAGAAAGGGTGATTTCAGTGTTGACAATTACAGTGCAGATTTTTGATCGTGGCAATGCATTTACCGGAGATTTACCACAATTGAATACTGAAACAACCCGTATAGATTTGGATCGCACACTTTAACCCATCTTGTATCTATCATTGATTGTGTTATTCATCGTCGCGGCGTTGTTTCATTGATTTTATCAAGAAACGTTGCGATACTAAAGCCATACATACAGGCATATCGTTATGAGTTTTTTGTAACGGTATGCCTTTTTTGTGGTTTCAAAAAGGAGGATTTCCCTTAATGTTTTCCGTACTTAAAGATTTGGGATGGTTTTTTAAACGAGAAAGAAAGCGCTACACCATTGGAGTTATTTTTTTAATTTTATGTGGCGTATTAGAACTGTTTCCTGCCAAAATTTTAGGAAACGCGATTGATGGGATTGCAAGTAATATGATGACAATGTCTTCACTTACTGTGCATGTATTGCTCATTATTGGCTTGCTAATTCTCATTTACAGCATTACGTACGTATGGATGCGACAATTGTTTGGTGGCTCCAACTTAGTTGAGCGTTTGCTTCGTACACGCTTTATGAATCATTTATTGGGTATGACACCCCCATTTTTTGAACGTAATCGTACAGGAGATCTTATGGCTAGAGCAACCAATGACTTGCGTTCTGTTGCACAGACAGCAGGTTTTGGGATGCTCACCCTTACAGATTCGACCGTTTATTTGCTTACCATTTTAGTAGCTATGACAACGACCATTAGCTGGAAGCTAACCTTAGCAGCGATTATCCCTCTTCCTTTTATTGCCTTGTCTATGGCTTATTATGGTAAGGTCATTCACCAGCGTTATACCTTAGCACAAGATGCATTTGGGGATATGAATGATCAAGTATTAGAATCTGTTGCAGGAATACGTGTCATTCGTGCTTATGTACAAGAAACCCACGATACAGAACGTTTTGCTGATATTACTGAGGATGTATACCAGAAGAACCTTGCTGTCGCGAAGGTAGATGCTTATTTTGAACCTACCATTCGCTTATTTGTTGGATTAAGTTATGCAATTGGTTTAGCCTATGGCATGTATCTGGTGTTTCATAATGAAATCACTTTAGGTGACCTTGTTACCTTTAATATGTTCCTTGGGATGATGATTTGGCCGATGTTCGCCATTGGGGAGTTAATTAACGTGATGCAACGAGGTGGCGCTTCCCTTGATCGTGTAAACGAAACACTTAATACACCACAGGATGTAAAAGATGTAGATCACCCTATCCATGTGGAAAATCCATACTCCATCGAGTTCAAAGATGTCACATTTCGTTATCCTACGGCAGTAAGTGATAACCTAAGTAACATCAATATACAAATTAAGCAAGGTCAAACCATTGGCATTGTTGGGCGCACAGGCAGCGGAAAGTCAACTTTAATTAAACAGCTTTTAAGAGAGTATCCTATAGGTACAGGACAATTACTAATTGCAGATGTACCTATTGAGCAAATTGCATTAAATGACTTATACAGCTGGATTGGTTATGTACCACAAGAGCAGGTGCTTTTTTCTAAGACAGTTCGAGAAAATATTCAGTTTGGCTTACAGGATGCAAGTGATGAGATCATTATGGAGGCGATTCGTACCGCTGCCTTTGACCAAGATTTAGTTACATTATCTGATGGACTAGATACATTAGTTGGAGAAAAAGGGGTTGCCCTATCTGGCGGTCAAAAGCAACGTGTTGCCCTCGCAAGAGCGTTTATCTCTGACCCTGAAATTCTTTTGCTAGATGATGCGCTATCAGCTGTTGATGCACGAACCGAAGCAAAAATTATTAACAATATTCGCACGAAGCGTGCTGGCAAAACAACACTTATTGCTACACACCGTCTTTCCGCAATCGAGCATGCAGACTTAATTGTAGTGCTTGAGCGAGGACATATCGTTGAACAAGGATCACATCTTGACTTGCTACAGGCGGAAGGCTGGTATAAAGAGCAATTTGAACGTCAGCAAGTTGAAGCGAACCTCAGTTCAGAGGAGGAATAAAAATTATGCAAAAGAGCAGTACAGGAAAAAAACTGTTTCAATATGCGCTGACAGCTAAAAAAACATTCATTTTAGCATTGATTATGTTAGCCATTGGGGTAGGCGCAGAGCTTGCAGGCCCCTTTCTGGCTAGAGCAATGATAGATAATCATATGTTAGCGATTGAAAAACCATATTACGAAGTGAAAAATTGGGATGCTGACACGGTTAGCTTTGAAAATCGTTATTTTAAACGTTCTGATCGGGTTGTCGCAGGCGAAGCAACTGGAAACGAAGCTCATATCCTTCAAGTTGGGAAATCCTTTGTTTTTATTGAAGGTGCCATGGACAAAATTGATGGAAAACGTAGCTTTCAGGATGGTCAGTTCTCTTTAGAGAACAACGGTATCATTACAACCTACCCTGCTAAACAGCTAAGCTCTACACAACTATTTTCGTTTTACAAACCTGAATTACCAGGGATCTACAGTCTTATTATGTGGTACCTTGTATTTCTCGGAATCTCCATCTTAATGGAATTTGGTAAAACGTATTGGCTACAATCTTCAGCAAATCAAGTCATTCGCAAGCTTAGAATGGATGTATATGCACATATTCAACGTTTGCCCGTTCACTTTTTTGATAACCTCCCTGCAGGGAAGGTCGTATCGCGTGTGACAAATGATACCGAGGCAGTGAAGGACTTATTTATTGCGGTGTTATCCAACTTTTTCTCTGGAGCGATCAATATGATTGGCGTATACATCGCCTTATTCATTTTAGACTTCAAGCTAGGGTTGATTTGTTTGTTTGTTGTTCCGATGATTTGGTTATGGATTGTGTTGTACCGTAAATTTGCAACGCGTTTCAATACGATTATCCGTTCAAGATTAAGTGAAATTAATGCGATCATTAATGAATCCATTCAAGGAATGTCCATTATTCGTATATTTAGGCGGCAAAAGCAAACCCAAGCCGAATTTGAACATCTTAACAACGATTATATGAAGCATCAAAACAAAATGCTTAACCTTAATTCCTTTACATCACATAACCTCGTTGGTGTACTAAGAAACTTCTCGTTTGCCGTCGTTCTCTGGTATTTTGGTTCACAGCAGCTAACAGGTGCAGGTATCATTTCTCTTGGTGTGTTGTATGCCTTTATTGATGTATTAGGCCGTCTCTTCCACCCAATTACAGGAATGGTCAATCAGCTTGCTGCGCTTGACTCCTCTATCGTTTCGGCAGGGCGTGTATTTAAGCTCATGGAGGAAACTGGTGAAGAGGTTGATTATGGTACAATGCCACGTTATCGTGGGGATGTAGAGTTTAATCATGTATCCTTTGCTTATAAAAAGGATTATGTGCTAAAAGATATTAATTTCCAAGCGAAGCAAGGTCAAACGGTAGCGCTAGTTGGGCATACAGGCTCAGGCAAAAGCTCCATTATTAATTTGTTATTCCGCTTTTATGATCCACAAAAAGGGACGATTACGATCGATGGGCAAAACATTAAAGATTTGCCTAAGCAATGGATCAGAGCCCATATGGGGATTGTATTACAGGACCCTTACCTATTTACGGGAACGATCGCTTCTAATGTCAGCCTAAGTGATAAGCGTATATCTAGAGAAGCTATTGTCAAAGCTTTAGAGGATGTTGGCGCGACTAAAATTTTATCACATCTGCCGCAAGGAATTGATGAGCCTGTCATTGAAAAAGGGAGTACTCTGTCAGCAGGTGAACGTCAGTTAATTTCTTTTGCACGAGCGTTGGCGTTTGATCCAGCCATCTTAATATTAGATGAAGCAACAGCAAATATTGATACCGAAACAGAGGCCCTAATTCAATCGGCACTAGAAGTGCTGAAAAAAGGCCGCACTACCTTCATCATTGCTCACCGTCTCTCTACCATTCGTAGCGCAGATCAAATTTTAGTGTTGCACCGTGGAGAAATTGTTGAGAAAGGTACACATGATGAGTTGCTTGCTAAAGGTGGACGATATTATCAAATGTATCAGCTACAAGGCGGCTCTGTAGATACTTCTACACAACCTGCTGGAGTGATAAAACCTATGCAACCGATCGTGACACCAAGCTAATCAGCATTGTTGGAAAATAAACGTTGGCAAGTACTAATTTCTAATAGAGCCACATAAAAAACACAAAATAAAAATCCGCCCTCTCTATAATAGAAAAGGCGGATTTTTTAGCTTGGATTAAGGAGTTTGAACTAACTTAATATTTTTGTATTGACTAGAAACATACGTTTCTGTGTATGAATCCATAATGACCTGAATATACATTTTATCTGGGTCTGGATCAAGCAACTTGTAATAAATCGTCGCTTGGTCAGGCTCCGTAAACTCAATCTTCTCAACGGCAATTCCGTAACCAGGATGAGGCTGATTTTCACGCGTTACAATCACTTTATTGATAGCATCACTTACTTTTTCTGTCTTAAAAGATACTTGATCGTTTAACTGCTCATTAGCCTCTTTAAAGGCACGCACGAATTCATTTGCTTTATAAGCCATTTTTGCAGCTTCCATACGTGTGATGGATTGCTTAGGATGGAATTTCCCTTCCTTATCTAACGTCGCAATTTTGTGCAACAGCATAACCTGTACATCTCCACTATAATCAAGTGTAATATCAGATTCATCTGTAATAAAGATATACATTTTAACAAGAGGGTAATTGCCAGTCGTATACAATGCTTTTCTTAAAATAGAAACAAAGGCTTCTCGTGATAGCTCTGCTGTTGGATTAAATTGCGCTGGAAGCTCAACCCCATTGTCTTTAAGTATATTCAAAGAATTTGTATACCATGGGGCTTTTTCCATTTTCAAATCATCATTGCTAGCAGCTTTTGGCTTGAGATCAAGTGCCTTAACGATTAATTGTATCCCTTGTGCTCCAGTTAATTTTTGATTTGGGGCAAAGATATCGTTGTTAATGCCTTGAATGATCCCTTTATCCAATAACGCCTTTGTTATTTTTGCATCTTCACCTGTAACATCTGTAAAGGCAGATGCAGAGGCGCTAAGTAAAAGGGATGTGGAGAGTGCTAAAACCGCTGCAACTTTAAATTTTGATTTTCTCATTTTTTATCACCTCTGCACACTCTGACGTGGAGTTTGTATAAAATGTTTCAGTTTTAGCTATTTTTATCACTCTTCATTTAAATCAAGCTTACGATATAAGTCATGTGTATGCTGCTGTAGTAATGCTTGTAGCTTAGATGCGTCCTCACAAAAATGTTTAAGCTCTTTAATCATCTCTGTTCTCCCTTTCTCGGAGAAGGTAGCATGAATTTTTTGTTTAAAATAATCGTGTACGATATAATTTCGCTGCTTCCAAATATGTTTTAACAACTCCATTTCCTCAGGAGGAAACGTAAAGTAATGACTTATTTCTCGGACAAGCTGCCCTAAAGAATTGCTTAGCTTTTTATCAAAATGTAACTTTAGCTCCTCCTCTGACGTCATATCCCCTGAAGCAACTTTAATCAAAATAATAAAATTTGCCATCTGCTGCTCTAGTGCTTGTGAGTAATACACGGCTAACCCAAAGTAAGCAAATAACTCTCTAGATTGCAAATGCTCATTTAATAATGAATCACTCATAGCAAACCTTCCAGCTTTCGTAGTTCATTGCTGATCCATTGCTGGTCAAAATGCTCTCCGATAAATACAGCAACATCAGCTACTTCACCTTGTGGTGTGATCGCCATAAAATCAGATTCCCGATAAGCATATTGAAACAGGAAGCGTTTTGATGTATCCGTAAAGCTAAGTACACCTTTTGCACGATATATTTCTCTTGGGAGCTGCTTAATCAGCTGTTCAAATGCGTGACTATCCACTGGCTTTTGAAAATAATGCGTATATACTGTAACATGCTCATGCGAAGCATGGTCATGGTCATGGTCATGGTCATGGTCATGGTCATGGTCATGGTCATGGTCATGGTCATGGTCACAATGATTATGGCATGCACAGTTAGATTGTTCAACCATGGATGTATCCAAACCATTTGATGCAAAGAAATTTCCTTCTAATAATGCTGTTAAGTCTACCTCACATTTTATTGCCTCTATAATATGTGCATGAGGATTCATACGCTTTAAAAACTGCTTCATTTCAGCTTGCCTTACGTCATCAATTTGATCTATTTTGTTCATAATTAGCAATGTTGCTGCACGAATTTGATCCATCATTAAGGAATATGTTTTGCCACTTTGGGCTTCGTAAAGCTCATTTAAATAAGCAGTATCTACTACTGTAATTAGTGGTTTTATGTCTAACTTCATAAATAAAGATAGCTCTGTCACAGCATCTAAAATATCAATTGGATTCGCTACCCCTGTCGCTTCAATAATAATGACATCAGGTTGTTCATTTTCAATTAACTGCGACAATTCAGTACTTAAATCTTCACGGACTGTACAGCATATACAGCCACCTAGCATTTCTGACATTGGAACCTTGGCATCAACCAACATCCCATCAAGATTAACTTCGCCAATTTCATTCATAATTACTGCGGGCTTGACATGTTGTTCCTGTAAAAAGGAGATCATTTTTTGTAATAACGTCGTTTTGCCGCTACCTAAAAATCCAGATAATATATAAATAGGTGTAACCCCATTTTGCTGTGTCATATGTAAACCCTCCAATGTTTCATAAAGTTTCATAAACGATCATTTTAATATTATCATAATTTTGATCAGACTGGCTATTTCATAAGAGGACAAAAAAGCTACACCCTTCACTAGCTGATGCTAGTAAGAGGTGTAGCTAATTACTTCTTTATTTTGTGGATTTAACTTTAGTTTGCTTTGCTTTTGTTTGCTTAGTTTTAGTTTGTTTTGCTTTTACTGGTTTTGCTTTTTCTTGTTTCTTTGGATCTGGTTTTCCTACTAAATTCAAGATGCCATATACAGAAGTATCTTGATATCCGTTACCAGTAATGTCATTCCAAGATGTAACACTTTGACGCGCACCGGACTTAGCATCATTAATTTGAATATCGAAGCCAAGCTTCGTACCATTGTTAGGCTTCACTGCAGTTAACGGAATTTTCATCTCTACCGTATAGTTTGTACCAGATACCGTTACCTTGGATTCAAAGCCTTTTTTGATTCCATCAGGGTTAAATGAGGTTTCATTGGCAAAGTTAACACGATATTGACCATCATCCTCTTGATAGAAGGTTGTTTTTTCATTGTTTTGATCTAGGAATACTTCAACTGAATCTTGTTCCCATGCATTTTTATTTGATTTGTCTAGCTCTTTATCACTAACCTGTACTAGAACATACAAGTTTTTGTCATCCCACATTGCTTTAGCAGTTCCTGTTGCACCTTGCCAAGCGGTTTGATATTTATTCACTTGCATAGCTGGAATCTTATTCCAAACGGCATCTACTTTACCATCGATTACTGGTGTTCCATAAAATGCATTCGATTGATTTGCTTCTGATGTATCAGGAACATGCTCCTCTAGGTACTTATCCGGTTCTACAACACCATAGTAAGCAGGTTTTGCTTGAAGGTTTTTATCAAACACTAATGGGTTGTTCTCTGAACGCCAGCTTGTGCCATCATCAAGTCCCCAGAAAGTAACACGTGCAATATTTTTGCTGTGCTCTTTATACAATTTCATAAGTTGTGCATATAAGTAACCTTGCGCTTTAGTTTCTTTGTCTGTCATTTTATAGTTATTTCCAGCTGAAATGTCGAGTTCAGTCACACTAACCTCAACACCAGTTTTAATGAAACGCTCTAATGACAATTTAACATTTGTAGGGTTGGTGTTAATCCCGTAATGTCCTTGCATACCAATTCCATCAATGAGTTTTTTACCTGGATGCTTCTCAGCATATTTATCATTTAATTCTTTAACCATTGCAGCAATTGCTGTAGATTTGTTTTGATTATCATCATTATAGTCATTGTAATATAACTTCACATCCCAATCTGGGTGCTCATCTAGCACTTCTCTTGCCGCCAAAAAGGCTTGCTCTAAGAAATCAGGACCAATAGATTCAAACCATAAGGATTTACGTAGTGCATTTTTCCAATCGGTTGGATTTTGAGGATTGTCACCCATTGCTTCATTTACGACATCCCATGAAATGACACGATCTCCAAAATGCTCAACAACTTTACGAATATGTGTACGCATATTTTTTAATGCTTCATCTCTAGACAATGGAACTTCTTTACCTTGACTGTCTAGTTTACTATACATCCAAGCAGGGGATTGCTGATGCCATACTAATACATGACCATGCATTTTCATACCCTCTGCCAAAACTTTATTGACGATCGTATCTGCATCTTTAAAAGTAAATACACCTTTTTCCTTTTGTAGCGCATCTGGTTTCATTGCATTGCCAGTTGTTGCTACATCGTGATGCATCTTTAAAAGCTCTAATCTTCTGCCTTCCAAATCCTCGGCAGAGATTGCATTTCCAATTAAGAAGTCATTTTTGTAAACCTCTTTAATTGCTTTAATATCCTTTTGAATTTCATGCGCATCCACTCCTGTTTCTGTGAAACTAATATCATCCACATAAAAGGAAGCGGTTTTGCTATCTGGAGCTTCTACATAAATAGTCAAAAATCCATCGCCAGTGCTATTATAGCGATATTGTCCTTGAAGCTGAACCCATCCATCACTTGCATTTACAGTTTTAGAGCTAATCGAGTTATAACCTGCCCCACTGCCTTGACCCACTTGGGTTGACAATCGTAATGACGTTGTAGCTGGCTCAATCAGCTTAACCCATGCACTCACTTCATATTGCTTACCTGCTTGCACATATTCCTCCACACGAGCAGTAGGGCCATGCCAGGAATCTAGTCTTCCTTCAACCTTTAGCGCTTTACCTCCACCTTCGGTATGGTTTTCTTTATCTGTAATCGTCAGCTTTTCCGTTCCTGCTCTTCCTGTAACTGGTCCTGCTTTTCCATCCTCAAAAGTGATGGTTGTAAATTTTTTCCCTGATTGCTCTGCTTGTGCTGTTGCACTTGGCCCTACCATAGGAACCAATAATGCAACCGTCAGCAAGCTAGATAAAAATACTTTTAATGGTTTTTTACTCATCTAGTGCACCCCTTAAACTAAAATGTGAAATATTTATTAATTAAATAATACATAATAAAACCCAATTTAAGCGCTTACATAAATAAAGCAAAAAAATTCAGGAGAAATAAAATAACCCCTTGAAGCAAAAGCCAATCGTAAGGATAGGGCTATATACACAAGGGGCTCTAATCATAGGTGTAAATGAAGCAGGTTGCAGTTGCTTTAGCTCTCCGGATAAGGATCAATCATACGAATTGTGCCATCCGGATTGTAGGTTAACTCAGCATATTTTACGTTACGCTTATAGTCAACCCCTTCGGATAATGAGCAATCATGATAAAATAAGTACCATTTCTCCTGAAATTCAACAATAGAATGATGTGTCGTCCAACCGATTACTGGTGGCAAAATAGTACCTTGGTACGTATAAGGTCCCATTGGGTTATCCCCAATCGCGTAAACCAATTTATGCGTTGATCCAGTAGAGAAGGATAAATAATATTTTCCATTATATTTATGAATCCAAGGACCTTCAAAATATCTGCGATCCTCATCGCCAGCAGGGATTGGATTTCCATCCTGATCTACAATTAAAATTTCATGTGCTTCAGTTGTTAAAGAAAGCATATCATCACTTAGCTTGGCAATTCTTGGACCAAGTGCAGGTGCATCAGGAGCAGGCCCTTCGGCATCTTCTACGAATTTACCTGTTTGCCATTTCTCTAATTGTCCACCCCATAATCCACCAAAAACCATGTAAGCTTGATCATCTTCATCCACGAATACAGCAGGATCAATACTAAAGCTTCCTTCAATATAGTTCGCTTCAGGCTCAAAAGGACCCGCAGGAGAAGCTGATGTAGCTACACCGATACGGAAAATTCCTTCATGATCACGTGCTGGGAAAAACAAATAGTATTTTCCATTTTTAAACGCTGCATCTGGAGCCCACATCTGACTAGATGCCCAAGGCACGTCCTTCACATGCAATACTTGCCCATGATCTACAACTGGCGAGTTAAAGTCAGCCATAGATAATACATGGTAGTCCTCCATTCTATATTGATCACCGTTATCATTAATTTCTCCATCATGATCCAAATCATGAGAAGGATAAATATAAATACGATCTTCGAAAACATGTGCTGAAGGATCAGCAGTATAAATATGAGAGACTAAGGGTTGATGCTGCTTAGGCAATTCAGACATTGAAATACTCCTTCCAATTATATATTTATCTCTAACAAGTGTTTATATTTTTATTTCTTAACTAGCTGTGCTACCCGTTCATAAGCTGGTTTCGGTTTATGAGCTTCATCAAATAAAAACGGCCAATTTTTACGTCCTCTAACTGGGAAATCACTCAGCCACGTGTAATCATCCGCTGCACCCCAAAAAGTAACCGCACTAATATGATCTCGATATTCGCGAAGCATACTAAAGACAGATTCGTAGCGTGCTGCTTGCAGCTCTAGCAATTCTGCTGGAGGCTCTAGTAGATCTGTGCGCTTATCTTCAAAGCGGAACACAGAAACATCTAGCTCTGTCAATTGAAGCTGTAGACCAAGCTGCGCATATTTTTCAATTGCAGCCCGAATGTCGTCAAGATGCGGATCGTACAAATTCCAATGCGCTTGTAGACCAACACCATGGATAGGTACACCTTGATCTAGTAAAGAAGAAACTAATTTATAAATCCGATCTCGCTTGATAGGATGAGATTCATTATAATCATTATAAAATAGTAAAGCGTTAGGATCTGCTTCATGTGCATACTGAAAACCTTTTGCAATGAAATCTTCACCAACGATATCTAGCCATTTTGAGGGTCTTAGGAAAGCATCCTTATCCTCGGAATCATCTGAAATGACTTCATTAACTACATCCCAGCAATATATCGTATCCTTATATCTTCCAACGACAGTATTAATATGTGAGCGAAGTCGTTCTAATACTAACTCAAGGCTAGCTACTCCACCTTTTCCATCCTCAAATAGCCAATTTGACGTCTGATTATGCCAGACTAACGTATGACCACGTAATGCAAGCCCATTTTGCTTTGCAAAAGCTGCAATTTCGTCCCCTTGCTGGAACGTATATACATCCTCTTCTGGATGTAAGCTGACAAACTTCATTTCATTTTCAGCTGTAATACTATTAAAATGATGGAGGAGCAACGATTTTTGATTTTTAATCGTGATTGGATTCACCGCTGCACCAATATGAAAATCATTTTTAAATAAATCCTTTAACGCTTCTTCCTGATGCATTCACTCATATCTCCTTCCTATTTTAAGTATGGAGGTATTCAAACCAATCAAAATGAGCTTCTGCCTGACTGTCTTGTCCGTTTCCAGTAGCATATAAGCCAATAACGACACCAGTAAAGCACATTTTGCTTACGAAATCCTCTGGAGATAAAGCTTTTGCTGAGCCTGATGCAACACTTGTCCAAGTTTCCCCATTTTCCGAATATAGTAATGTGTATTCAGTCTCACTAGAGTTAATTTTAAGGAATATATGGTTGCTGTTTATAGCCGCTTCATGCACAATTTGTGACTGTCCCCGAACAGTTAGACGTGCGATGAGCTTATTACTACCCCCAGAATGAATGACCCCAATTTCATAATGAGCATCCTCATCCCGACGTGCAACCAAACCAGCTTCTTCTCCTTCTTTTGTTGGCGTAAATGCCATAGAAGTCACAAAGCTTGCATTCACATGTTGTTGTCTTCTTCCAACAAACGTAAGCTGGCCAATTTCACTAAGATTTGTTGCTTGACCACTTAGTGTCAATCTGCTGTTTTGTTGATCAAGCTTACAGACATTAGGCGTTGGATTACGAACAAACATCCATTCAAAACCAAGCTTTTCACCATCAAAATGTTCACGACCTGTAATAATAGCAGAATGAGAAGGATTTTTCTCAATCATTGGCAATTGATCAACAACCATATTAAGGCTCACGATACCTTCATTGTTATCAATATGAGGCCAACCATCATTCCAAATCACTGGAGCTAGGAATGTCTCACGTCCAAGCACACTGAAACTCTCTTCAGTTAAACGCACGCCAAGAAATACTGCCCACCAATTGCCGTTTAAATCATCAATTAAATCTGCATGACCTAAATATTGAATCGGGTGGTCTAAATGGCGATGCGTCAAAATAGGTTCAGGATATAGCTCAAATGGACCATATGGATTTTCACTACGTCCAATAATTTCACGGTGATCCTTTGCTGTGCCCCCAGAGGCAGACATCATATAATACATGCCATTGATTTTGTACAAGTGAGGTCCTTCTGTCCATGGACCACCATCTCCATGCCATACGATCTGTGGTTCAGACAGAGCTTTCCCTGTCTTAATATCGATTTCATATTGGATTGCATGTGAATCATAATCCGCACCTTGTTGCGCTGTCACATACACCTTGCCATCATCATCAAAAAATAATGACGGGTCAATTCCACCATGTGGAATCAGGATTGGATCAGACCAAGGCCCTGCTGGATCAGTAGCCGTCACGTAAAAGTTCCCAATTCCTCTTACATCGGTGGTGATCATATAGAAGGTTCCGTCATGATAACGAATCGCTGGTGCAAAAATTCCGTCAGAGCTTTTTTGATTCGTTAAATCAAGTTGACTCTTGCGGTCTATAATATTTCCGACTTGCTCCCAATGAACCAAATCCCGGCTCCGAAAAATCGGAACACCGGGAAAGTATTCAAACGAGCTACAGATGAGGTAAAAATACTCTCCTGCTCTTGTAATACTTGGATCAGGATAAAAGCCAGGAAGTATTGGATTAGAATAACTATATTTCTGTGAAGTTAATTGATCCATTTATTCCTTAACACTCCCTACATTAAGTCCTACGACAAAGTATTTTTGCATGAATGGATACACAACTAAGATTGGAACAGATGCGACAATCGTAATCGCTGCACGAATCGAAACTGGTGTAACAAGTGAAGTGTTTTCCATCCCAACCCCTGCCGAAACGGAAGGGTTACTGTTCGCATTCATACTAGAAGAAATCAGCTTCATCAATTCATATTGCAACGTACTTAATTCTTGTCTAGAAGAGGTATAGATGAAAGCATCAAACCAAGCATTCCATGCACCTACTGCAACAAACAATGCAATCGTTGCCAATACTGGTTTACAAAGCGGCAACATAATTCTCCAGAAAATTTTAAAGTCACCTGCACCATCAATACGTGCGGATTCTACTAAGCTTTCAGGAATGGTATAAATATAAGTCCGAATAACGATTAAGTTAAAGGCACTGATCATACCTGGGATTACATATACCCAGAAGCTATTAAGCAAACCTAAATCTTTAATCAAGAAGTACCCTGGAATTAGACCAGCATTAAAGTACATCGTTAATACAAAAATTGTTGTAATTGGTTTACGGAAAATATATTCTCGACGACTAAGTGCATAAGCAAGCATGGTAGTTAAGAATATGTTCAATATCGTTGAAATTACAGTTCTTGCTACAGAGACCCAAAATGCATTAAAGATTGTACCCGATGCAAATACCGCTTTATAGTTTTGCAGCGTCCATTGACGTGGCCATAAATATAAGCCACCTCTAATCGTATCGTTCCCCGCATTAAACGATACAACGATTGTATTTAAGAACGGGTATAACGTTACGATTACTAACAAAATCATAAAAATTGTATTTAATGTATGGAATATGACCGACTCTGCATCTGTTTTCCCAAGTCGTCTTGGAATGGCAGCTGAGCCACCGGACATTTGAGTTTTCTTTTTCATTATAACAGCCTCTCTTCCCCAAGCCGCTTGGAAGTCCAGTTCGCAAGTAACAACATCGTAATACTAACGACTGTTTTAAATATACCCCCAGCAGTAGCCAATGAATAGTTCCCCATCGCAATCCCGTATTTGAGGACAAAGATATCAATCGTTTCTGACCAGTCCACAACAAGTCCGTTGCCTAACAAATATTGCAACTCAAAACCTGCTTCAAGAATGTGTCCGACCTGCATAATTAAGAGGATGACGATCGTTGGCTTAATACTTGGCAAAGTAATGTTCCACATTTTTTGATAACGATTTGCTCCATCAATATCCGCTGCTTCATATAAAGCAGGGTCAATAGATGCCATCGCTGCTAAATAAATAATTGTATTCCATCCCACTTCTTTCCATACCGTCGTTCCACCAACGATACCCCAGAAGTATTTACCTTCACTTAGCCATAAAATCGGTGCATCAATGAGATGTAATCTCATCAAAACGTCGTTGATAATACCATCAGATGCTAGGGATGTAGCGGCAATCCCTGTAACGATAATCCAAGACAAGAAGTGTGGCAAATAAGAAATCGTTTGCACCGTTCTTTTCCAAAATACTTTTCTAATTTCATTTAATAGTAATGCTAATAGAATCGCGGTTGTAAATCCTAAAACTAAGTTAATCAAACTCATGCCTATCGTATTACGTAGTACTCTTAAAAAGTTATCATCACTAAATAAAAATTCGAAATGCTTAAATCCTACCCATTTTTGTTGACTAAAGCTACGTGCAGGCTTATAGTCTTGAAAAGCCATTGTCCAGCCCCAAATTGGAACATAAGCAAATGTAACAATATAAGCTAGTAGTGGTACTGACATAAAAATTAATTGTCTTTGCTCTACGATCGTTTTCCAAGTCCACCGTTTATTTTTCTTGCTTTTTTTCTTCAACGGCTTTAACGGCTCAGTGCCAGTCACAATCTCCTCCATAGTATCAAACTCCCTATCCATCCTTTAGATTGAAGGAAAGGGAGTTTTTGCTCCCTTTCCATTTAACCACAACTTATTTCGTCGTCCAGTTGTCAATTCTCCATTTTAATACTTCATTAATACGATCTTCATATGCTTTGATATCGATTTTACCTACTTCACCAACAAATTCATCCCAAACTTTATCAAAATCAGCTTTTGGTGCCAAAATTGCTTTTGGTAAATATTTAGTTTGTGTATCTTGCAATTTTTTGCTAGCTAACTTAGCTGGAGAACCGTCAACCAAGTCAACGGACCAAGCTGGATACGTCACCGCATTTGGTGGCGGAGGACTAAAGAAGTCAATATAGCTTCTAAATCCATATGCATCTAACATTTCTTTATCGTACGGCTTCAAGCCTTCTTGATATTCTTCTGGCTGGTCATTAGCATCAATTGCGTTGCCATCACTGAAGAAACCTTGCATTTTAGGTGCAGTTTTGTAAAATGCATCAGCCTTGTTTGCAAGCTTCCAAGTATCATCAGTTGCATGGTCACGTTGCTCTTGTGTTCTCATAAAGCGACCTTTTTCATTTACATAATAGTCTTCGCCTTCAACACCCCAAGTAAATAGCTTTTGCCATTTTTCATCAATCAACTTGTCAAGTGCCATAATGATTCTTTCAGGATTTTTAGCATTAACAGTAATACCAAAACCATTGTTTAAGTTAAGTGCTGGACGATCACGATAGTAGTCCTTAATGCTAGCATCATATGTCAATGGTAGCGCAACATAAGTACGTTCCAATTTCTTTTGGTTCGTAAGAGAATCTTCAGCTTGTTGGAAATTCCAACGTTGGTCAAACATTCCTAGCACATTACCATTAGAAATTTTAGCTAAATATTGATCAAAGTTTTGTGTAAACGTTTCCCGATCTAGCAAGCCTTGTTCATTGATTTCATTCAGCTTTTGATAGTATTGTTTAGCATAGTCTTTGTCAGCAAAGATCTCAGCAACACCATCTTTAACTACCACGCCACCATCGTTTGGATGTCCGATCAAATGTTGAGGTGGGTTAAATAAGCCCCAGTTTTTCCAGTCATAGTTCAAAATTTCAAATCCAATTGTTGGTTTACCATCAATGGTTGGATATTTTTCTTTATATTTCTTAATTAAATCAAAATATTCATCCAATGTTTTTGGAGTTGGATACCCAAACTCCTTCAATACTGCCTTTTGAATGTAGAATCCTGGGCCATTATAATAGGTACCAGCAACTTCACCATTATATGCACCATAGTTTGGCAAATAATAAATGTGACCATCATTAGGATCCTTCATTTGGTTCCAATATGCAGCATAATGTTTTTTCAAGTTTGGTCCATATTTTTCAATCAAATCTTCCAAAGGAATTACTGCTCCAGCAGCAGTAAGCTTGATGTCAGCAGAGATGACGTCTGGATAGTCGCTACCCGCGATCATTACGCCAAGCTTTTGATCCTTGTCACCTGCTAAAAATTCAAATTTAAATGTAACGCCTAACTCATCTTTAATACGTTTGTAAATCTTGTTGTCTGCTGTTGGTTGTTGTCCAGCTTCATTCAAAAACGCAGAAATTTCAAGTGGATTTTGTGGACTAACATCAACTACCTCGCTATCCGATCCTGTTTTTCCATTGCTAGCCTCTTTGTTGTTACCGCCACCGCAACCTGCGAGCACAACGCTCAGTGTTAACAGTAGGGTTACTCCGACGCGAAGCAATTTTTTTCTGTCCCCCATAAAGCACCTCCAAAAATATTTGTTTTTCAGAAATGTAAGCCCTTTCAAGTGGCTGATTTCATTATAAATTTATATCTAACCTTAAACTATATTCGAATTATAGGTGTTTCCGAGAAAACCTTAGGTTTTCTTATATTCGTTAGGTGAAACACCTATTCTTTTCTCAAATTGCTTTAAAAAATGATTATAACTGGTGTAGCCCATCATTTCAGAAATCTCACTATTTTTATATTGATTGCTGCGAAGTAGGCGACAAGCCTCCTCAATTCTTAAATCATGTAGTAGCTCATTAAAACCAATCCCATTTTTACGCATTAAAAGCTGTCCTAAATAAGCGGGATGAAGAAAAAACCGTTCAGCTAACATTTTAATCGTTAAGCCTTCACGATAGTGCGTCATAATGTATTCATTAATCTCCTGTACAATACCTTGTGACTCCATCGTGTTTTCCTTTAGCAGATAATCAAAGCAAACCCGCCCACAAGAACGCAACATGCCAATTAAATCATCAAAGGTAATTAATGTCTCATTTAAATCAGGGATATCAAATAATTGCCAAGAGGACTCTTTCTCCTTCTCCATCTGCCCACGCAAGTACATTTTAATTTCATGCAAAATATAAATGACAAACTTATGCGCCTCATCAGGATGTACCCTGATCTCACGAAATGTATGTTCAATATGATTCACTGTTTCCTGATAGCTGGCGTGATCAATAAGCTGCAAGGAATTAATAATACGTTCCAATAGCTCTACTTGCTTAAAATAAGTTTGAAATTGTCGTTTCCCCATTTGATTGTAGCTAACAATCCCATTCTCCTCTGTCTCATAAAATGCATGTAATAAAGCTTCCGTGGCAGTTAAATAACAATTTCTAATATTAATTAATAAAGGTTCAGCTTTTCCTACTGCCATAAACAGACGAAAACCCGCCAAACGGCAGGCAAGTTTTTGTAGTTTATCCCATACATCTTCCTTTTCGTTTTGCTTCGCTGTATTTCCAAAAACAATAGAGAAGTATTCCTTACGAAGATGTATAAAATACACAGTGTAAATTCCTTCCAAAAACTCTTTTGCAATTTCGCTTACACGTACTAGCTGATCTTTAGGCACCTGGACTAGACATACATTCCAATCGTTTGCCTGTAAGGATAAGGAGCCCGCATACATTTCATCCTCTAAATTTAATGGCTTTCCAAGAAGTAAATCCTTAACCAAGATAAGCTCTTTTTCTCTTTGAGCCACTTGACCAATATGAAGTTGGGCTTTTTCCTCGATTAACTCCTTTAAAACCGCACTTATTTCAACTTGTGCTTGCTCCTCATCAAGTGGTTTAAGCAAATAGCGAGAAACTCTATATTTAAGTGCCTTACGTGCATAACCAAAATCACTATATCCCGTTAAAATAATAAATTTGGTATGATGATTACCTTTTTTACGCCATTCTTCTATCATTTGTAGGCCATCCATTTTAGGCATATGAATATCTACCATGACCAGATCAGGCTGTAGCTCTTCCATTGCCTTTAAGCCTTGGAGTCCATTTTCACAGCTTCCACATACTTCAAACCCTAATTCGTCCCAATTCACCAAAATTTGCAATCCTTCCAGTGCTAAAGGCTCATCATCAATCAGTAATACTTTAAATGCCATTACGAATTCCTCCTTCTCCATCCTGCCATTCAAGCAGACTTAACGGAATTTTGAAGGACACTTCAGTTCCCTCTCCCAGTGTGCTTACAATGTTAAAATTAACTTTATCTTCATAATATAGCTCCAGACGTCGATACACGTTACGAATCCCGATATTACTTCCTGCACTTTCCTCTTTACTACGCATGTTACTTAACACTTTTTTAAGTTGATCTTTGTCCATCCCTTGTCCATTATCAGCAACTACAATATTTAAATATCCATCCACAATTTCTGCACTAATCGTAACCGTTCCTACGCCTTCAATCGCTTGAATCCCATGCTTGCACGCATTTTCAGCTAGTTGCTGTATACTCATTTTAGGTATTTTGTAATGTCGAACATCATCATGAATATCTATTTTATATTGAAACTTATCTCTAAAACGGAATTTCTCAATCCCAAGATACATCATCGTAAAACTTATTTCTTCCTCTAATGTTACTAAATCATCTTTCCAATTTAATAGACGTCTAAGCAGCTTGGACAAATCTTTAATTATATCCTTAACATCTGTATAGTTATTTTTTGTGCTCACAACAAGCAGCGCATTTAATGTATTAAATAAGAAGTGTGGATTCATCTGGCTTTGTAATAAATTAAGCTCTGCTTTCACACGCTCAGCCTCTTGACTTCGTTGCTGTATTTCAAGCTTATATACGTTATTGATTAATGAATTAATCTGTGCGGTCATCATATTGAAGTTACGAATTAAATCCCCAATCTCATCCCGACCACCATCAATGTTAATTAATTCAAATTTTTCGTTGCGTACCTTCTGCATATGTCTGGATAGTCGTTTTACACGATAGTTATAAGAGCGTAACATCACATAAATAAAAATAGACGTAACTAATGTCATTAAAGCTGCTAGCAATCCAAAATAAAGCCACATATCAAGCGTTGCTTTTTTGATACGGGTTTCCTGCGGAACTCCAATCAGCTTCCAGCCTTTAACGTAACTTGCGTTTCCGATCGGAATCACATGTAAATCTTTATTAGTGTCCTTAGTGTACTTATTCATATCAAATAACGTATAATCAGTATCACCTTCACCTTGATAACGATCATCTGTTGAAACTATAATTTGTCCCTTATCGTTAACTAAATACAAATCAAGGTAACTTCGCTCCCTTGCAATTACATCATAAAAACGACTCAAATAAAAATCGATTTTAACTAGCTTCTGATACGAACCATTTGGATTGTAATAGTTCATTTTTTCAATAATACTGAGGTAGGATGACATGGACACAGCATTATTTACGGATGTATCACGATATGCTAATACTTTAAATGAACCGTTTGATTTTTGCCATTCGGCATACCAATTACTATTAAGAACATTCTCATCAATGAGGTAATAGTCACCACCAGGAACAATCGTAGGGTTATTCGTATAAATTCCGATACGCTGAATTTGATTATTCACTGGAATATAGGACGTTACCCGGCGCCGAAGCTGTTCATCAAAGGTGTAATAAAAATCAAATTGATTCGTATAGATTTGATCCATTGCATCAGACAAAAACTTATCCGTAATGATGGCATGACTCACAGCAACCCCACCATCAATCATACTATGAATGTCTTTCCTTGCTCTTTCTAATGAAATTTGTAAATTTTGTTCTTCTCGCTCTTTAATAATTCCTGACATCCGATTCATAAACAATAAGTTCATCACAATAATAGGAAGTAAAACTCCGATTACAATGAAAGTAAATTTGTAGTTTAAAGGAATATCATTGACGATACTACGAAATCGGAATTTTTTTCTCATAACGTAATCTCCATCCTAAAGCAACATAACAAACCCGTTTCCACTATCAATATTGAATTTTAAACGTCATCTTCATCAACCGTCGATATATTCACTTTTCTCCTGCTTTCTATAAGCAGATGGTGCGACACCCGTCATTCGCTTAAACTGACTAACAAAATAATCCGTGTTGGGATAACCTGAATTAGCTGCAACCTCACTGATGCTTTGCCGTCCTTGTCTTAACAGTCGTTTTGCCTCTTCAATTCGTTTATCATTCAAATATTCACGAAATGATTTCCCCGTCTCTTGTTTAAAAACTTGTCCCAAGTAGTTTGGATTCATATGAAATTTTTGCGCAAGGTCCTGAAGTTGAATTTTTTCACGAAATTGTTGGTTCACATATTGTACAACATGAAATAATGTATTATTTTCACTTTGCTTACGTTGCTTAAGGAGTGTTTCAAAACCAATTAAGCTTAATGTCACCGCATATTGATGGAATTCAGAGTAACTATTAATTTCAGTTAATTTTCCTAGGCTTTGCTGGATACGCTGAACAAATTGATCCACATTGCCACCTAGTTCCTTTAACTTTTTCAAAATATCCATTTCTAGGGAAAGCAATTGGAGCCGTACATATTCCTCATCGGAGGACGGAATTCTTGACAAAGGCGCGGCAAGTAATGTATCTACAGCAGCTTCAATGTGATTGGATTCATCCCCATTTATTACTTCCATTAAGGTAGACAATGCTTCTTTATTTACTTGCTTATTAATCTCCTTGGGATCATAACTATGTGAGAGGTCATTAAAATCAATAATCCCTTCACGATTATGGTAACGCTTCCACCCCAGTGCTGATAATGCCTTCTGATATGCTAAATGTAAAGAGGCTACGCCTCCAGTGCTATGCCCTACTGCAACAATTATAGGCACCTCTTGAGGGCATTGCTCATAAATTTTGGAGCCAAGCAGCTCTAATTCGTCTATACCGTATAAGCTATTAGGAACAATAAGTCCTAATCTTCCTTCTGAATCTGAAAATAGTTCAGGAGCCGTAGGCGTTATTAGTCCTGCAACAATTTCCTTTAATTGTTCTTCTTTAAGCTCTGTTTCAATTAAGACACAAGCAACTTCCTCATCACCTTTTATCATTAAAAGCGCTTCTGCTTCATCATTTAATTGTTCACTAAATTCTCCTTGCAGCAAACGATTCACTAAACGATTAACATACAGAGAACGTTCAAGCCGATATAGCGACTCTGACTCTAATTCATTTTGAATTTTTTGACTCATCTGCTTCAATACTAGCTCTATCTCATCTTCATCAATCGGTTTAAGCAAATAGTCCTCCACCTGTTGCTTCAGTGCTGCTCTGGCGTATTCAAAGTTGTCATGTCCACTTAATATTACAAATCTAGGAGGTTTAGTTAGCTCATGCATCGATCGATCTATTAATTCAAGACCACTAACAGCAGGCATATGAATATCTGTAAATACTACATCAGGCTGAAGCTCTTCAATCATTGCCCAAGCTGTATTACCATTTGCAGCTTCTCCGCAAACTTTAAACCCATACTTGTTCCAATTTACTATGGTGCGAAGTCCTTCAAGCACCCACGGCTCATCATCAACTAACAATACATTCATCATGATTTACTCGCCCCCTCCATTTAAATCAATATTTTCGCCTGTGTAATTGAGAGCGTATTTATGTTAATCATATCATATGTATCCCCTTTTTTTAACTATTCAAATATTGTTTTACAAACGCGAGACTTCATTATTGCTAAAAGCTAAATGGATAAAAAATGAAACCAGCTTAATAGAGACGTGATGTCTGTAGTTAGCCGGTTTCATAGTATTTAAGTAATATTGAGAAGATTTGAGATTTTTGAGATTTATTTTTATATCATTAGCTGTAAATTTTGCGATTTCCTTGGTCTGGAATTCCACTTTTACGAAGGAAATAGGTGTTAATCATATCACGCCAAAAACCTGCATGTTCTGCTTGTTCTTTTAATCTTTGCAAAACAGCTTGGTAACGTTCAGCATCAATATCCTTCTCTGTTTCCTTCCATGATGTTATCAACTCTTCCGCTTGCGCCGCTCCATCAAAATGAGAATCATAAATGTGTTGGATCACGGTTTTTCCTGAATCTAATACATGCTCATAAGCAACATGGTGGAAAAATAAAAGTAATTCATCTGGACAAGCTTCTAGCGAATCATACATTGTAGCAACTTCAGGGCGATATTGTGCCGAATAACCTGTTCCAGTGGCAACGGTGCGATCCACACCAATTCCTTTACAGTCTGCGAAGTGATAGGTTCCCCACTTCGAATATTCATAACCATCCACATTTGGACCATAATGATGATCAGGGTTAACCATCCAGCCGACCCCAAGTGGTGAGGTGTAATTTTCGTAAATAGACCAAGAGCGCAACAACATATCCGAAATGAGATTCATAGTCTCTACTGATGCACTAAAGGTCATTTTAACCCATTCATTTGTAATTTCCTCCGCAGATAATGTTGGGTTCCAAATCAACCTACCATAGCCATATAAATTTGCTTGAGCCAAATCATGTCCTGTCCAGTTCATATCGTTACCGATATTAGATACAGCAGCAATTCCCCCATACAGGTTGCCAAACAATTCGCCGCATGCAACCTTAGCAACGGTAGAGCCTTCACCTTTTGCATACGTATCAAAATCAAGGATTTCCTTCCATTGAGGTACGAGATAACACACATGACGTTGTTGTCCAGTATATTCCTGTGTAATTTGAAGCTCAAGTATCTGATTTGTATGCTCTAATCCACCAAACAGCGGTGAAATTGGTTCTCTAACTTGGAAATCCATCGGACCATTTTTAATTTGTAAAATGACATTATCTTTAAACTGTCCGTCTAGCGGCATAAAATGATCATAAGCCGCTCTAGCTCGATCCGTCTTGCGATCCCGCCAATCCTGATGGCAATTATACACAAAGCAACGCCATACCACGATACCACCAAAAGGCTCCAAAGCGGTTGCTAGCATATTTGCACCGTCCATATGATTACGTCCATAGGTGAACGGTCCTGGTCTATTTTCAGAGTCTGCTTTAACAAGAAAACCTCCAAAATCAGGAATTACATTATAAATTGCTTTTGCCCGCTCAATCCACCAAGCTGCAACCTCTTTATCAAGTGGATCAGCCGTGGTTAATCCACCTAACTCAATTGGGCTTGCATAGTTAATGGATAGGAAAAGCTGAATACCATATGCACGAAATACAGCGGCAAGACGCTCCACATTTGGAAGCTGCTCATCAGAAATTAATTTTGTTTCATGGGCGTGCACATTCACATTATTAATCGTAATTGTATTAATGCCAATCGAGGCAAGCAATCTCGCATAGTCCTGAATACGGCTTAAATCCTCAACAATTTTGTTTTTTTCATAAAATATAGACTCACCTGCATAACCACGCTCAATAGAACCATCCATGTTATCCCATTGATTCATCATACGAATGCCATTTACAGGCATCTCTTGAATGTTAAGGTCAGTTACATCTTCTCCAAGCTGTAACAGCTTTAGGAAATGGAATACCGCGTAAATGACAGCGCGGTCACTGGCACCTGCAAGTGCAATATAGCTACCTAATTCATCTTGACCAGTGGAGATCACATAACTATCGTTTGCATTTTCATGGATGTTTGTGCTGGCCTTGACGTTGGAAGAAGTCAGTTGTGTCAACGCCCCCTCTAGTAAAGGATGATCCCCTGCTGTTCCAATAATGATACGTCCATTACCCGCTTGCGCAACTTCTTCTTCCACAATTGGATTCACACCTAATAGAGATTGTAGACCATGAATAAGTTCGTTTTTAGCAGTGTTTAATAAATCCGAGGCACGCGGGACAATTACAGCCCCACATTGCTTGGTGTAACTTAGTCGTAAATGTTCATTTTGAATTTTGTCAAATTGTAACCAGCATTGATAGCTTTTTGTTTTCATGAGGTTCTCCTTTTAATCGTTTTATTATGGCTTATTAAAGCCTATTTAGGGATGAAATTTGATTTTAAAAGACAATCTTCAGAATCGCTCTGTCTCTTCGCTAGTTTGGGGTTAGCAGTCAACCACTAATTTGAATAATGAGCCTTTATTATATTTTTTATTTTTTATAATAACTTTCCTGAGGGCCAAAATAGGAATAAGGAAGAGCTTCCTTTGTAATAACTAGCTTCTGTAAAACGATAGCCGCATGTAGCACGTAAAAACGTAAAGTATGCACACCTGCTGTCAAATGATGTTCTGTTGCATGGGTGTGAACATTATTCATGACTGACTCTGACCAATCCCATGATTCACCAGCAGCAAAATTAGCAGGCAACATGTCTGCCTTCACTGGCTCACCGCCATCGATACCAACCGCATACGGTAAGCGACTTTCTTCAGCCAATGGATTGGTTGGCGCTGTATGCACAATCACCGTATAGGTGCCTTCCTCACCCACATAAAAACGATATTCTAGATAAGGTGCTTCTTCACTAGATTCAAATTGCGATGTCGTTGGGAATAGCTTCATTGAAGATAAGGAGCGACCATATTTCTCAATCACTTCAAAATGAGTTGCTTCCGCTGGCTGACGATCACACGTATGCTCTGCCTCAATCACAATGACACCGTTACTTCCCACAAACGTCATGGATGGCAATTTATCAACTTGGTCAGCTTGGATAACCTGTGCCTGTACCATTACTTTCACACTGTCACTTCCAGACGAAATAATAATTTCACCTGTGACATCTGAATGTACCTGATCCCAATCTACTGAAACGATAATATCGTCGCCACAAATAACATTTCCTTGCTGCTGACTTGCTTTAATCCAATCATGGCTAGCTTCAAGTCTGTATTGTAATGGCTGTGTACCCCCATTACTTACCGTAATCCGATAGTTTTCTTGTTGTAGATTGCTAAAGTTAGGAAGTTTGACTTCACCAGATGTAAAGCAATCCGAATTCCCTTCTACATCCACAATTAAAACTGGCGCCTCTTGTGTTGACTCTATATAAACTGCATTAGGGAACTGCGCACCTTCGTCATTCCAATTCACATATCCAATATGGAGAGAAGACATCATGCCCTTCCACTTTCCATTAGATAACTCATTATTGTAAAAATCCTGTAGCTCAATATCCCTCTTTATGGCTTGCTCTACTAAACCAGCATAGTGATTAGCAAGCATGCTTTGTGGCTGAAAATTGTAATACTTCTGATTTAGCCCCGCATACACATGCATTTTTTTCACATTTGCACTAGCAACAGCAGGATAGTAGACAAGCTGATAATAAGCATCCTTATGCTCATCAGCAGTGAGCGTATAATACGCTTCTGCTTGCTCTTCTAATTTGATCGCTTCTGCTAGTACACGTTGTCCTTCATTATAATGAGTCACACTGTAGGTATCTGCATAAGTAATTTCTGGCTTGCGAGTTCCATTTAACCGTGTATATTTCTCTAGAACATCTGCGATACCACTTAGCGCGTCCTCCGGTACGGTATGACCAAACTGCGTTTTTACCCAATCATGCAAAAACAATGTCGTTTTATTCGGGTTCGCTGTTCCCCAAGCCTCAAAATCATAAGCTAACTCCATAAAATAGGAAAGCGGGAGCTCCATTGGCTTCAAATCACCGACATTTACAATCCACAGATCACGGATACCATAATCATAAGCAAGCGACATTTGCTCCCATATTTTTTCTAGTGGAACGGTATTTACCCATTCGTAGGATCGTGGACCCCCATGATAATCAAAGTGATAGTAAATTCCCCACCCTGCCTTACGGGTGCGTGCCTCTTCATCAGGTAATTTTCTCATATTGCCAAAGTTATCATCAGACATAATAATCGTAACATCATCTAAAACATCCCAATCCTTTAAACCAGGAACTTCGTCACTTCCATACCAAAACGCTTCAACTTCTTTATATATTGTTAACACTTGGGGTGCATGCTCAAGTCCATGCTTACGAAGCAATTCCTTTTGAGTGATAATAATATCCTTTAGACGCTGTATATTTTCTTCAAAAGTACCGCCTAATGCAGAGTCCTGCTCCCCACGCATCCCTAAAGTAATAATACTTTCTAAATCTTTATTTCGAATGACACCATCTTCCCAAAATCTCGTGATGGCCTCTGTATTTTCCCAGTAATCCCATAATCCATTTTCTCCATATCGATGATTGATATGTTTCCATTCCTCACCTGCTCTGAACAAAGGTTCATGGTGTGACGTCCCCATAATGATGCCATATTCATGGGCAAGCTCTGCATTTGCTAACGGATAACTTTCTCCATCCTCACTAAATACAGCACTCCACATCGCAGGCCATAAATAGTTTGCCTTTAAACGTAGTAGAAGCTCGAACACCTTCTCATACATTTTTTCGTTAAAGCCACCACAATGATCCCTAGACCATGAGCCAAGCGAAGGCCATTCGTCATTCATAAAAAAGCCACGATAGCGGATGGAAGGTTCCTTAGAGGTATATTCAAGCTGCTCCTTCGTAAAAACAAGCCGTGACTGCTTAGCAGGATGAACATCTCCCCAATACACCCATGGGCTTACTCCACATAGCTTGGAAATATGATATAGTCCATAAAAGACGCCTCTTTTTTCACTTCCGATAATGACAATCGCTGTCTCTAGCTCTGGACTAGGTTGTGCAATAACTCTAATTATGAAGCTCTCTCTACGTTTCTTCAGCTCTGAAATATCAACTCTACCTTTTGCAATCAGTGAATCGATGATATCATTATTTCCAATAGTGCCTGCAACGATGGCCGTGCCCTTTAGCTTGCTTTTCTCAGTTACGATTTCAGGCAGGACATCGGTTACCAGCTCAATATCCTTAGCCACAGATGAGACTACAAGCTTTAGACCGCCAAAGTCTGCTCCTTGTGGGTCAATATAAATTGGTGTTGCTTGACCATGTTGAACAAGTACAGCGCTCTGAAATGTGTTTTCCTGTGAAACTTGCATACTTAGCAACTCCTTCTTGTTTTGTGCTTAATTTTTGAAATCAATAATTTTCGTTAAATAATTAGTTCAAACTATACGTGATAACGTTTACATCATCTTGTCTAGGAGGAAACGTAATTTGGAATTAGCAGAACTCGTTAATCATAATCATTTAATTCCTGAAGTCATCTTGTTTGTAGACCGCAAATGTTTTGCGGATTGGTCGATTGCACAAGCAAAAATTGACTTTCACGACCTTACCTTCGTCGTTAGCGGAAAAGCCTGCTATTACATCAATGGCAAAAAGCATATTGTGGAAGCAGGAGATTTATTATATATACCGGAAGGGTGTAGTAGAGAAGCGTATACATTTGAAGAATCACCTATGCATTGCTACCCTTTTAACTTTTATTGGGCGGCTCCCTATAACCACGTTCAGCTTCCGTTTGAGCATGTTATGAAAAAAATGATTACAAAAGAGATTCTCGACCACATACGTGACTTTAAGCAGGTATGGATGAATCGTGGACCCTTTTATACGTTTCAGGCACGCGCCTTGTTTGAGCTTATACTCCATCGCTTACTCTCAAGCCACCATATGTTAGCGATGGATACGATAGACCCCCGCATAAAAAAAGCGACATATTATATTACAGAGCATTATTATGAGGAGATTACCGTTAAAAGCCTAGCAGAGCAAGCAAATTTAAATCCGATCTATTTTGGTAAATTGTTCAGAGAAGCCACAGGCTCGACGTGTAAAGAATATGTCAATCGTATTCGCATTAATAATGCTGAAATGATGTTATCTTCAGGCGATTTTAACGTATCTGAAACTGCCGAGCGTTGTGGCTTTCACGATATTTCATATTTCAGTAATCTGTTTAAGCAAATAAAGGGATATTCTCCGTCGTCAATTAGAAAAAATTTATAAAAACATCTTGAGGGTGATTAACAAAAACGATATTAACAATAACCAAAGCCTAAAATCGTAAACAATTTTTGTTCGTCACCTTCAGCCATCTTAATTACGATCTTATGCTCTCTGGCCACCTGTTCGTTGTATAAAATGACCGCATTACAATGTGTCCAATTGTTTTCGTGAGGATCGGCCTTTTTTAAGTGATTACCGTCTACATAGATATCTGCACTCCCAAATTCATTGCTGCCTGAATCCTTAAACACCAAAAGCAGTCGCTTGCTTGTGATCGTTAATTTAAATTCTGGTGTACCTTGCTGTGGATTGTGCATCCAGTTATGCGGAAACTGAGGTGAGCGATGTGGATCAGCATCCATCTCAACCATTTGCAAATCGGTGTCTATGTCTATGAAACCGCCCGATTCAATCGTTGCAAGCTCTCCCGCATTGCTTCGATCAAGCAGTTTTGTTTCTGCAAAGTCGTTGCCAATAATCGGCTCTTTATTTAGCTCAATATCTTCCTCATCCATATCAGCAGCATCCACCGTTTGGATTAACCAGAGCAAGCTATCTGCCATAACAAGGTGGCCATCATTTGTTGGATGATAAATGTCATAGAAAAATTGACGCTTAGAGACGACATTACCTTCTGACTTACTTAGCTTAAATTGATCAACAACCGCATCCTTAACACTAACCATAGGTAGATTGTAATGCCAACCAACAGGCGCTAAGCGATCTTGTAAATTCCAGTCGTTTACAAATACACTAAATAATAAAATGACTGCAGGTTGATTTGGCTCCTGTAGTGCCTTCAAAGCAAGGCTTTCAAAGCAGTTCCCTTCCGTTTCATCCCCTGCATCATTCACTGCGAACTCAATGACAACAATGTCAGGCTCCACACTTTTTTCGCGAAGCACATCGCGATCATAACGAACAATCCCGAGTTCTGATGGCGTTCCACCTACACCTGCTTTAATAAATGAAATCGATTTTCCACCGTCTTTACCAAATTGCTGCTTAAATTTATTATAAAATTGATAAGCATAACAATTTTCCTGTATCGGAACCGCCCCTGCACCTTGCGTAATAGAACCACCAATACAAGCAATCGTTACCTCCTCACCACGTTTTGCCTTCTCAATTGCTTTTTTTAACCGCTTGTTATTTCCCACATTGAGCAAAGATTTCTTAATCATTTCCTCATACGCACTAGACTCATAATCAACTGCAGCTTCCAAGGAAACTTCTGGAACATGATAACCATCATTTAAGTAAAACATTACGCTAACGGATGCCAATTGACCAACCTGATCAAAGAAAAAAGTAAAGCTACCTGGAACATCGTCATCTGCCGACCACTCATAATCATCTAAAACAAGCAAGGTTTCTGAACCATCAGCTGGGCAGGTAAGCTCAATACGAGTGCCTGATTCAAATCGATTTGTTTTGCCTAAATTGTGATATGCGAATCCCACGCTAGTTAAGTCAGCACTTTTTGCTGTAACTGTAATTCCGATGCTATGCACTAACTTAGAAATGCCTTCGCAATTCGTTAATAGGTTTAATATGTTTTCATCTGTCACTCCACCTGTAAACTTAGCCTTATCAACCACTCTACCTTCTAAAAAAATAGGGTGACAAAACTTCCCATCTGGTGTAGCGCTTGCTTCGACCATATTTTCATACATAATATAAAAGCCACTACGTCTTGCCGTTGGATCTTTTGGTGCTTTAGGACCTTCTTTAGCTATTCCATTATTAGATACTCCAGTCGTAGAATCACTCATCGTTCGTAAATCTCCTTTTTCAAGTTAAAATGAACTAGAATAAAGTGCTTGTAATATTGTTGTAATTATTGAAGTGAAACTGATTGTAAATAATGAAGTAAAAAGTCATGCTTCTTTTACTAGTATGGCATATTTATATGTTTTCGTCTTTGTAGAAATTAAACATTCATAGGAATAAAAAAACATGATTTTTTACAAAAAAAACGACACAGCATTTAAATTTCTTAAATGTGTATCGTTTTCTCCATATATATTAGCTACTACTTTATCAACTTCCGTTTAAACCACAATGAAGGTTACTATTCTTCTGAACTACATTTTACAACATATCTACCTAACATTTGACCTTTGAGAATCATATCTAGTACACTTGGCAAATCATGCAAGGTGGTCGTTGAAATGAGTTGCTCTAACGCGCTTTCTGGCTTCCACTCGTCCCCAAGTTTGCTCCATAACTCACTTCTCAGGGGAGCAGGGCAATAGACTGAATCAATACCAAGCAAACTAACTCCACGTAAAATATATGGATAAACCGAGGTTTCGATTTTCCCCCCGCCAGTTAATCCTGACAAGGCAATGGCTCCGCCATATTTTATTGATTTCACAATTTCACCCGTAGCCGCCCCACCAACAGGGTCAACCACAGCAGCCCAATGCTCTTTAGATAAAACACCACGCTTAGCTTGGGAGGCTTCTTCTCTGCTAATAACGGTCGATGCACCTAACGCCTTTAGCTTATCACTAGCCTCTAGCTTCCCTGTAGAAGCTACAACCTCAAATCCTAATTTGGACAAAATTGAGACAGCCATACTGCCCACCCCACCAGTAGAGCCTGTAACAAGTACCGGTCCCTGATCAGGAGCAAGTCCATGATATAACAATGAATGAATCGATTGCGCAGCCGTGAAACCCGCGGTTCCAATTGCCATGGCTTCAAATGCAGACAAGCCTTGTGGAAGTGGAAGGACCCACTCACTAGGTACAGAAGCGTATTCAGCATATCCTCCGTAATGAGACACACCTAAGCCATAACCTATGCACAATACAACATCACCGACAGCAAAACGTGAGTCATCAGAATCTACAACCTCACCAGCAAGATCAACACCCGGAATAAATGGATAGGAGCTTACAATTTTCCCATCGGGAATACTAGCTAAGCCATCCTTATAATTTACGCTCGAGTATTGCACTGCAATTGTTACATCGCCTTTAGGTAAATCTGATGGTGTAATTTGCTTCAAACCTGCTTCAAAGGTATTTTCAGTTTTATTGACCTGATACGCCAAAAATTGTTGTTTCATTTGTTATCCACCATTCTTTAAATAGATTACAAGTATGGATTTTCATGCTTCGCAAGCAATCGTTGCCAACGACGTTCAATCTCCTCGCGGAAGGATTCAAGCGCTGCTGCGTTTTGTGGCTTTAATAAATGGCGGGTTTTCCCCATTTTTTTCAGCCAGTCTTCGATTGGCACACGTTTATTTTTATCCTCTGGATTATACGTAATGTTGGTTTGTCCATGCTCCACCTCATACAATGGGAAGAAACAAGAGCTAACTGCAGCATCAACAACCTCTGTACCAACATCATCTGGCGTTATCCAGTTAAGTGGACAAGCAATTAATATTTTACCATATACTAGACCTTCATTTTGAGCATAATATTGCGCTTTTGCCGCTTTTTTTACTAAATCCTGCGGGTAGGCTTCACTGCCTGTAAATACATAAGGGATGTTCGTTGCCGCCATAATTTGTGCTGTATCCTTATGGTGGAACACCTTACCCTGTTGTACCTCACCAAGATTAGACGTAGAAGTACGATGTCCAATTGGTGTTGAGTAGGATAATTGCGCGCCTGTATTCATATAACCTTCGTTATCGTATTCCACAATAATCATTTTATGGTTACGTAATGCAGCACCAATCGCGGGCCCCATTCCGATGTCCATCCCACCATCGCCTGTGACCATAACAAAGGTGAAATCATCCTGAAGACCAAGATTATCTAATTCCCCTCTTCGTTTACGCTCCCAGAACATTTCAACGACCCCTGACAACGTTGCTGCGCCATTTTGGAACAGGTTATGAATGTAGGTTGCTTTATGGGAGGAATAAGGATAGCCTGTCGTTACAACCATCGCACAACCCGTATGGAACAATGTAACGATATCGCCTTCAATGCCTTTAAAGAACAGCTCTAAACCTGAGAAAATACCGCAGCCCGGACATGCACCATGACCTGGGGCAATCCGTTTTGGCTTTTTGGTCAACGAACGAAGTGGTGGAATCCGTACAGCTAATTTGCCAGTTTCCTCATTACGAGTGACTGTAATTAATCCTGTTTTTAATTTGTCAAAATTAAGTGGCTTTAACACACGTTCTTGTGTATGCTCTAAGTCACCTGCGGAATGACCATAATAATCAAACGCAACTTCAACTTTATCCTTTTCTACTGCATCTATCGCTAGCTGGAATAAATGGTGTCCATCCTCTGCGTAGAACTCCTTACCCCCAAGACCATAAATCCGACTAATCACTTTAGTTGTATGATTACCATGGGTAAATAAAGCAGCTTTAATTTCATTTACCATGTTGCCACCATGCGCGCCATAGGAATCAGCACGATCCCCCACCGTAATCGCCTTTACATTTTTTAATGCTTCAGCAATTTGCTTTTGTGGGAAAGGACGAATCATATTTGGTGCAATCGAGCCTGCTTTTATCCCTTGCTTACGTAAATCATCTACCACATCTTTAATAATTTCAGAAGCAGAATTCATCAAAAATACAGCAACCTCTGCATCCTCCATGCGGTAAGTATCCAGCATACCGTAATGGCGCCCTGTTAACTGTGCATATTCACCTGCAATCCGTTCAAATACTGCTTCTGCCTTGTACATCGCCTCAGATTGTTGATAGCAATTGTTAATAAAGTCAGGTTCATTCATATAAGGACCCACAGTAATTGGATTGTTACGATCTAACGTATGGGCAAAACCTGCTGGAGGTTGTTCTCCAACAAATTTTTGTACATCTTCACGATTTGCAAAGGTATGCACACGACGTTTTTGATGAGATGTAAAGTAACCATCTGAAGCCACCATAACTGGCAACCGCACCTCTGGGTCCTCTGCTAACTTAATTGCCATGATGTTCATGTCATACACAGCCTGCGGGTCACGACACATTAAAATTGGCCAACCCGTGTTAAGTGCATAATATAAATCCGAATGATCGCCATGAATGTTAAGAGGTCCAGATACAGAACGACATACTAGATTCATAACCATTGGGAAACGTGTCCCTGATTGAACAGGCATCTGCTCTAGCATATACATATATCCATTTGCACTTGTTGCGTTGAATACCCGTCCGCCTGCGGTAGATGCCCCATAACAAATCCCTGCCGAGCTATGCTCCCCGTCTGAAGGAATGAGCTTTATATCATGCTCTCCATTTGCTTTCATCAGATCAAGAAATTGTGCCACTTCTGTAGAAGGTGAAATTGGGAAATATCCCATAATATGATAGTTAATTTGGTGTGCGGCATAAGCTGCCATTTCATTGCCTGACTCATAAACAACACGTTGCTCTACTTGCCCTACTGTTTTTTCCTTTTGAATATCTATTGCCATCTTAGCCCCGCCTCTCTTTCGTATTCTTTAACGATTACTCATTGCCAGCTCAAATAAATGAGGTACACGATTATTGTCAGCATAATCGTCCTCTTCCCGTTCTTCTGACAATGCATCGGTTGGACAAGCATGGATACATTTTAAGCAGCCTTTACAATATTGATAGTCGATACCTTGTAGGAACATTTGTGGACGACCTTTTTTATCAGGTTGTTCCTCCCATACAAAACAGTTATCAGGACATACGTTGTCACATGCCGCACAATGAATACATGTCTCTTGATTGAAATGTGGCATCATACCAGAACGTGAAATGCTTAAATCTTTTAATATACTATTACCTGGGTTAGGGATAATCCCACCAATTGCTTGCGTCGCATAACCTAAAACAGGTGTATCTGCACGTATAAACTCCGGCATCGTTACACCTTCTGGTAAAGCATAGCTATGAAATTCAACTTCATTATACCCACGCTCAAAGGTGCGAATAGCAGGAGCAACCGTTTGTGGATATTTTTTTTCAAGTGATTTTGTAATGACTTCCTTCATCGTATTTGCATCTAAAAATGGACATAACCGAAATAATGCCCCTAACATAGCCATGTTTACACGATTTTTTTCTTCTAACGCAATTCCTGTCGCATCTATAACTGCAATTGTTCCACCTAACAATTTCATTTTCGCTTTAAGTTCTTCTGGTGATTTACGTGAGTTGACAAGCACTGTGCTATCTTCATAAATTCCACTAATCACGTTTACTGTTTTCGCAAGTGCTTCCTGAAAAATGCCTACGACATGTGGTCTTTCAACAGGTGAGGTATCTCTAATCGGTGTATTTAAATCGCAAAAACGAATATGTGCTTTTACAGGCGATCCCTTCTTCTCAGAACCATATGAAGAAAAGCTGACACCGTTCAATCCAGCCCCTTCTACACCAGCTTCAGCGAGCATTTTCCCAGCAAGATTTGCCCCCAGACCGCCAATGGACTCTAGACGAATTTCAAAAAATCCTAGGTCATTTATTTTGGGTAAGCTTACCACATTTTTTCCCCCTTCATGGGTAATGTTTTAATATAATCCATTAATGCAAAATACTATTTAAAAGAACGAGACAAAAAGGCCCCGATTAATTTTTCAATTTATCATAGCTGATCAACTATCGATGTGATAAACCGCACAATGAACAAGGAGGGATCGGCTTTAAACACAAAATGTCACAAAAATAAAGTATTCGCCTTCAATCGATAGGATAGTGCTGAAATTATCGGTTTGTGCGGTTTCCCGAGAAATAATTATGGGGGATAGGCGGCTCGATGCATTGACATGAGGGGTGCTTGGTGGGGATGTGGTGGGTCGGGCGCTACGGGGCAGAGGGTTGCTTCGATCGCTCTTAAAATCGGATTCTTTCATTACTAGTGGAGCTTCATAGGTGAGAATCCGGTTTTAAATACGACCGCTTCGCTTCTCCACAATCCCCCTGCCCCTTCCGCTACTCCCACCACTCACCCAAGCACTCACATTTAAAGGCATTGAGCCTTTATAAGGGAGCGGCTCAAAGGGAAAAGCAATTGATTCAGGACAGAGGGCAGGGTTTCGATCGTTCTTAAAACTGGATTCCTTCATTGTAGAACAGCATCGGGGTGGAATCCAATTTAAATACGACCGCTTCGCTTCTCTACCAATCCCTCTGTCCCTCATCAATGATAAGGGCGGAAAACAACAGTCAAAAGAAGATTTGGGCTATTCTACGTAATCTACTTGGATTTCGTGCATAGCTTAGTTTATTTGCTCTATAGGACTGAGGCTGCTGGTACTCGCACTACTTTATAAACTAAAACAGTCAAAAGATTTGGGCTATTCCACGAAATCTGCTTGGATTTCGTGCATAGCTTAGTTTATTTGCTCTATAGGGCTGAGAGCTGCTGGTACTCGCACTACTTTATAAACTAAAACAGTCAAAAGTTTGGGCTATTCTACGTAATCTGCTTGGATTTCGTGCATAGCTTAGATAGTTACTCTTTATACCGTATCAATAAAAAAATAAGATATTCTACGAAATTCAAATCAAATTTCGTGAATAGCTTATTAAAGTGCATGACTACATAATCATGAGTATAGGGTCCATATCTAATTTAATCTAATCCTCGTGCACGCTCATATATTCTTCTAACATTTTCTGTTTGAGTTCCCATGCTGTTTGGCTCAAATTTACGCGGTAAATTTGTGGGTTGAGTTTACGCAGGTATTCGGGCCAGAATAGATCAAGTTGGCTTTGATGGTAAGCTCTGATTTGTGACAATGATGGCAAGGTATAAACCTGCTCCCCACCAACAAAAATCGGCTCAAGCATCGACATGACGCTATAGTTGTTCACGGTTTTTTTCATGTAAGGGTGAACGGGGTCAAATAAGCGTAGCTTACCCCCGGTTCGCGCTTGCTCCTCATGAGGCAAACATACGTAATCCGCAATCGCTTTGCCATCCTCATTGCTGATGATACGTAATACTTCTTTTTTCCCAGGTGAGGTTACTTTTTCAGGGTTACCTGAAATTTTGATTGTTGGTAACATTTCACCCTCACGTTCACGCTCAACTAACTTATAAACGCCGCCCAGTGCAGGCTGATCCGCCGCTGTAATAAGCTGTGTACCTACTCCCCATGTATCAATTTTTGCACCTTGGGATTTTAGGTTAGACATCGTATTTTCGTCTAAGTCATTGGACGCGACAATTTTAACATCTGTGAGTCCTGCCGCATCAAGCATTTTACGCGCTTTTATTGATAAGTAAGCAAGGTCCCCACTATCAAGTCGGATGCTTGCTAGCTTTTTACCGATTTTCTCTAAGCTTTTAGCTGTTTTAATCGCATTTGGAATTCCACTTTGTAATGTATCAAATGTATCAACTAGCAATGATACCTGATTAGGCAAAGCTTTGGCATATATCTCAAACGCTTCAAGCTCTGAATCAAAAATTTGTACCCATGAATGGGCATGTGTGCCTTTTGTAGGAATATCAAAAATTTCACCAGCAAGCATGTTAGAGGTTGCGTCAAAGCCAGCAATATAAGCCGCTCTCGCACCCCAAATCGCAGCATCCGCTTCCTGAGCACGACGTGTGCCAAATTCTAATAAAATATCATTTTCAGCTACTCGTTTAATTCGGGATGCCTTCGTTGCAATTAAGGTTTGAAAATTCATAAAATTTAAAAGGGCGGTTTCTATTAACTGAGACTCTAGAATCGTTCCCTCCACTCGAATTAAAGGTTCATTTGGAAACACTAATGCCCCCTCTTGAACCGAATAAATGGTCCCCTTAAATGAAAATTTACGAAGTAATTCCAGAAACACGGGATCGTATTGCTCTTCTTGCTTGGCTAAATAATTAATATCTCTGTCGGTAAAGCGAAGCTTCGAAATATAATCCACAATACGCTGCAAGCCTGCAAACACAGCATAACCATTGCCGAACGGAAGCTTACGAAAATAGGCTTCAAATACGGCTTTACGCTCATGGGAGCCATTCATCCAATGGGCATAAATCATATTAATTTGATATTTATCCGTATGTAGAGCTAAGCCTTCACCATACATGATTGTTTGTCATCCTCTCTCTTTAAGCCAACCTTTACAAAAAAACGTTGCTTAAATAGAACTCAAGTATATATCGATAAACGTGGTGTAAAGTCTGTGAAGCGATATAACTGAGCTGGGCGCTGTGAATATTGATTAGATAATAGAGGTTTACCCTCTTCATCTCTTACTTCTTCTAAAATACCTTGACGACTCCGAGTAGACGTAATTTTGCGAATAAAGTTAAGCTCAGCAAAATCCGGAACTACCGTTTGAATGACCTGATACAGCTCACCTAACGTGAAATGTGGTGGAAGGAACTGCTTAGCGATAGTCGTATGAAGCATTTGTTGTTGAATCCGTTTATACGCATCCTCTAATATCTCACGATGATCAAATCCTAAGTCAAGCTCATCAAGTGCTTCTTGCACTGTAAACAAGCCTACAGTATGCGCATCATCAGCTGCTTGTCTTTTTTCTAACACCGTTTCCTCAACTAACGCGAAAAAAGCATGCGAAATGACCCAACCTCTTGGATCACGTCCTGGCTTACTATAAACACCTAAATATTCCAAATGGTGTCCATCAACACCCGTTTCTTCCATTAGCTCACGTTGTGCTGTTTCAAATAACGATTCATCCTCTTGCGAGAAGCCTCCTGGAAGTGCCCAGGCACCAGCAAATGGCCAGCTTTTACGCTTAATAAGCATCACTTTAAGATCAAATCTAGGCAATGCTTTTGTTGCTGCCTTGCGCTCTTGCTTTGCTAATGTAAACATAACAATATCTGCTGGTATTCCATCAGGAGTACGATATTTTTTCACATCATCCCTCTTAGGGGCTTCCCTTCCGCCCTTACCCATTCGCATTCACCACATCATCCATAGTTAATTATAAAACTGATTAATTGTATTAATTATTTTTCAACATACGAAATGTTGCGGTTGAAATACAACCTAAAATACCGTCCTCATTATGAATTTCTGCACGAAGTATAAGCGTGCGTTGACTAGCATGAACAATATGAGCCGTTGCCACAAGCTCACCACTTGTCATTGCATTTAAGAAATTCACATCAATTTGCGTTGTGACACCTGGGGTTCCCTGCCAATGTATCATCGCTAACGTTCCCATTGCCTGATCCATCATGGCTGTTAAAACACCACCATGCACAATTCCCATCGGATTCAAGTGTTTCTCTGTAGCTGTTAATCCAACTTCGACCTTATCCTCTTCGGTGGTTAGTAATTTAAAGCCGATAAAACCCCAAAATGAGGTCTCATTGCGGCTCATCATCTCAGACCAATCCATATCAAGCTTTCCTCCTAGATGTCTGTCTGCATTGTTATTCCTATGCAAGTACATCTTTACTCACACTAATATCATTTAATGATATCTCGAACAAATGGTTATTGAAGATAACCTATTCACCGTAGCCTGATGTCTCCTCAGCGACGGCTTCATTCCCATTTTCAACAGAGACACGCTTTGAAACAGTATCATGAATAACGGAAATAACTAGCTGTAGCAAATAGTTAATATCGCTTTGGCTTTGCTGAAATTCGTTGACTAAAGGAATACTATCCAGCTCGGCTTGCAGCGCTGAAATTTCAGCTTCAATTTTATCAACCATGGTTTGGTTTTTCATACTTTCAAAAGCAACGATTTCCTTTTGCTTTTTTTTAATCACACTAATCAGTGATTGTATCCGCTCATGGTTTTCAATTAGCTTTTCTGCCTTCTGGAAATGTTGGACCTCTTCACTTGAACCAATCAATCCAGCAAGCTCCTTCGCTTTATTAATAATATCTTCTCGGCTTTGAGGCTCCAACGTGATCCCTCCTATACAGTTGTAACCTGTTCAATAAGGTTACCTTTAATATACCAAGTTTTAGGATCTGTAATCGCTACATGCACAAATGTACCAATCAAATCTTTACTACCCTCAAAATGCACTAGCTTATTACTGCGGGTACGTCCCGATAATACATTAGCATCATTTTTACTTTCGCCTTCAACCAATACTTCAACTACTTGTCCAACTACAGCATCATTACTTTTGAAGGAATGCTTCTTAATTTCTTCATTTAAGCGCTGAAGACGTTCTTTCTTAACTTCCATCGGGATGTTGTCTTCCATCCCCGCAGCAGGAGTTCCTTCACGTGGTGAATAAATAAACGTATAAGCAAAGTCATAACCAACTTCACGTACTAAAGACATCGTTTCTTCAAATTGCTCATCGGTTTCCCCAGGAAAACCAACGATAATATCTGTAGACAATACAAGATTAGGGATCGCTGCTTTCATCTTAGTAACTAGGTTTAAATAATGCTCACGTGTATATTTCCGGCTCATTTTTTTCAAAACTTGGGTGCTACCAGATTGAACTGGTAAGTGAATATGCTCAACAAGGTTGCCACCTTTCGCAAGCACTTGAATTAAATGATCATCAAAATCACGAGGATGTGATGTCATGAAGCGAACTCTTGGTATGTCTATTTTCGAAATATCATCCATTAAATCTGCAAATAAATAGTTAATGTCATTAAAGTCTTTACCATAAGCATTTACATTTTGCCCAAGCAACGTAATTTCTTTATAGCCTTGAGCCGCTAGCTCACGTACCTCTGCAATGACATCCTCTGGTCGACGGCTACGCTCTTTACCACGTGTATAAGGCACGATACAATACGTACAAAACTTATCGCAACCGTACATAATGTTAACCCATGCCCGCATCCCTTCACGCTTTTTAGGAAGGTTTTCGATAATATCGCCCTCTTTGGACCATACCTCGACCACCATTTCTTTACTAAACAACGCCTCTTGAATTAAGTATGGCAAACGATGGACATTATGTGTCCCAAAGATCATATCTACAAAGCTATGCTTTTGCATAATGCGATTAACGACGCCCTCTTCTTGAGACATACAACCACACACACCAAGCAATAGATCAGGTTTTTCCGTTTTTAATGTTTTTAAATGACCTAATTCACCAAACACTTTATCTTCCGCATTTTCACGAATTGCGCAGGTGTTTAGCAAAATAAGATCTGCTTGTGTTCGATCATCAGTAGACTGATAACCCATTTCCTCAAGCATACCTTTAATAATTTCAGTATCATGCTCGTTCATTTGACAGCCATACGTTGTAATATTGTAAAAGCGTCCTTCTCCTAGCTTCTTCAGCTCGTCTGGGATCACTTCATTATAATGCACCTGAATTTCTTCTTTACCACGACGCTTGCCTTCTTTATAGTCCGGATTCGAGTTAATCTGAATATTACGTCCTTTAATTCGATACGTCGTTTTGCCTTCCTCTTCACTAATCACTTTAGCATCACTAAAGTCAAAATATTTGGAGTAATCCTTGCCCTTGGCGGATTTTAAGTCCGCTGAGTTTTGGTTCTCCTTAGTCATCGCTAACACTTCCCCTTTTTTAAACTTATATTTCATGTATCACATATGTCATATATCGCTAATTTTAAATTATATCACAATGCACTACTGTTAATCTATAAACGTCTAAATACAGACCCAAATACATAGGGAAAATAAAAAGGCTCTAACTCACTTGCGTGAAAGAGCCTACTTATCACTACTAGGAAATAGCAACTTTATAAATTATTATTTGACAGCTACCCTTCTTTTCTAACCATACTAACAATTTGTTCACTCATTTTACTTAAACTTGTTTGTAGCTGGACTGCCCCGACCTCAAAAGCGACCTTAGGCATGCCATAAACGATAGAGCTTCCCTCATCTTGACCAATCGTTTTTCCGCCCTTTCGGCGTAATGCAAGCAGCCCACGCGCCCCATCATAACCCATTCCTGTTAAAATAACACCCAGCGCATCCTTACCAACACTTGCCGCCACCGACTCAAAGAGAAGATCAGCCGAGGGACAATGCCCGCTAATTTTATCTCCTACAAAGCATTCGATTACATATTCAGCATTACGTTTCTTCACTCGAATATGCTTGCCTCCTGGTGCAATTAACACTTGACCTGGCTTTACAACATCACCCTGCTTTGCTTCCCTTACATTAAAATGAGTCGACATATTTAGTCGTTCGGCAAACATATTTGAAAAGCCAGCAGGAATATGCTGCACAACGACAATCCCAGGCAAATCTATAGGTAATTGTTGTAACAAATAATGTAAGGCCTGTACCCCACCCATAGAAGCACCAATCGCAATTAATCGCACGCTAGCTTTATACAGAGCAGAAGTCCCCAACTCACCTGAAGCACTCGAACCACTCAAACGACTTGAGGTACTCGAACCACTTATAGTCGTTGGACTAGCTGAACTAGTAAAATTAGTAGTTGAATTATTTGGTAATTTGGCTTTAGAAGCATCTTTAATTTTTTCAATCAATTCTAAAATAAATGCTTTAACTCCATTCGCAGAATGTAAAGCTGGCTTACTAATGAAATCAACTGCACCAGCATTCATCGCCTCAAATACTTTATGACTCAAGGCACTCGTTACAATTACTGGAACGGAATACTGCGGTATTAACTGCTTTACGAATTCAATCCCATTCATTTTAGGCATCTCGACATCACACACCAGTACTTGCGGCAAGGTAGCAACAATAATATCTCTAGCTTCATAAGCATCCTTAGCAGCTCCAACTATATGGATGGTGTCATTCGAAGACAAGCCCCGCACCAAAATTTCACGAAATACAGCACTATCATCAATGACTAAAACAGAGATCGCTTTGTTGCTGCTAGGCAAATCCTTAACCTCCTAAACCTTGCGATAGACAGCAGGCATAATATATTTTAATGATGTCTCCCGTTTATCCAGCGTTTCCGAAAAACCGATAAATAAATATCCACCTGGCTCTAACAAATTCGTAAATTTCTGAATCAGGCGTTGCCTTGTATGATGGTCAAAATAAATCATTACATTTCTACAAAAAATGATGTGAAACTTTCGTTTAAAAGGAAAATGATCATCCATTAAATTCAATTTACGAAAAATGACTTCTGCTCTTAGTTTTTTGTCCACCACATAGTGATCATCATCACTTTTTACAAAATAATTATCTTTCCAATGCTGTGGTAGCTTCCCTAATTGCTCACTTTGATATCGACCTTGCTGAGCGACTTGAAGCACTCTTGAGGAAATATCGGTGGCAAGCACCTTCGTATCCCAACTGTGACGTTGTAAAGCGAAGTGATCCAACAAAATCATAGCTAATGTATAGGGCTCTTCCCCCGTTGAACAACCTGCACTCCATATCCGTAAATCACGATCCTTGATGCTTCGTGCAAGCATAGGAACTACATGATCTCGAAGGAAATGAAAATGCTCTACTTCACGCATAAAATAGGTGTGATTCGTCGTGATTTTATCCACCAACACACTGGCAGCTCGTCCTGTCTGATCATTTTTTACATAATCAAAATATTCGCTATAAGAGGATATGTGCTTTCTCGCCAACAATTGATCTAATCGACTTTTTAACATTACCTTTTTTTCTTGTCTCAAATAAATCCCATAGGTGGCTTGAATAAATTGTGCAAGCTTGGAAAACTCCTCTGCTGTCATAGACATAAGCTCCCCCTGTTTACTCAAAATCTTCCAACTGCACTAGTTCATCTTCATTTAACAATTTATCACAGTCTAAAATTAATTTTACTTCTTGATTGACTTTGCCAATCCCTCTTATAAATCGGTGAGTACCTTGATTGATTTCCGGCGGTGGAACAATATCGGCTTCAGGTATCGTTAACACCTCTGATACAAGGTCAACAATGAGTCCTACTGAAATATTGGAAATATCTACTACGATAATACACGTTCGATCATTATACACACGAAATTGCTTTTTAAAACGTAATCTAACATCCATGACAGGAATAATTTTGCCACGTAAATTAATAATTCCACAAATATAATTTGGAAGCTCAGGCACTTCAGTAATCGATTGAATGCCAATAATTTCTGTCACATATTTAATATCGATCCCATACGATTGTTCACCTAATGCAAATGTTAGAAACTTATCCTTTTGTGTATCCTCTAGTGCTTCAACAGCTTCATGTTGTACGCTTGACATGGTAAAAAGCAACCTCCCTTCCTAAGCTTAATACTTGCCAAATTCCTGATCACTTAGCTCAATTTTCATATTAGAATTTGATTTTTTTCGTCTATTATTAGAATTACTAGATTGGGATTGACCCGACATTTGCTCCAGCATTCGCATAACCTCAGGACTATATTCCTCTAATTGTGAATCAGAACTATTGCGATAAGTTCTTGTCCGCTTCAAATTAAACCTAGATACTTGCTCTTTAAGCAGCTCCGCTTGACTAGACAACTCTTCACTTGCTGCTGCACTTTCCTCTGATGTTGCAGAGTTTGTTTGCGTGACTTGTGATACTTGGGTCACACCTTCGGTAATTTGTGAAATGCCTATCGCTTGTTCATGTGAGGCTCTCGCAATCTGACTTACGATCTCCGTAACCTCTGTGACGACATCCACAATTTGATTCAGTGCCCCTGCTGTTTCATTTGCGATCCGTGTGCCATCTTCTACCTTGTGAATCGAACCTTCAATCAATTCTGTTGTTTCCTTGGCGGCATTTGCTGATCTTGCAGCTAAGTTTCTAACCTCCTCTGCAACAACTGCAAAACCTTTCCCATGTTGACCTGCTCTAGCTGCTTCCACTGCAGCATTTAACGCTAAAATGTTTGTTTGGAATGCAATCTCATCTATCACTTTAATAATTTTGGAAATGTTATTGGAGGATTCATTAATTTCATGCATCGCATTTAGCATTTCTTTCATTTGATCGTTTCCAATGACAGCATCTTTACGAGCATCTGTAGCTAGTTTATTCGCCGATTCTGCATTTTCAGCATTTTGATTCGTTTGAGATGAGATTTCTTCTAAGGAAGCTGTTAGCTCCTCAATCGTGCTTGCTTGCTCTGTTGCCCCTTGTGATAACACCATTCCAGTTTCTGCTACTTGAGTGGAACCAGAGGTGACTTGATCGGCAGATGCGCTAATATTCTCCAATACCTCATTAATGTTGTATGTCATATGATTAAAAGCCGCCGCTAATCTACCAATTTCATCCTTCGAGCTTACAGTCAATTCGACATCTAGATCCCCATCTGCCGCTTTGCCTGCCATCTCTACGATTTGGTTAATCGGCTTACTAATTAGTCTTGCAATCCAAATACCTAATACAACCGCAACAGACATAGCTAACAATACCAGTACAATCATAATGAGCATTGCTTGTCTAGCTTGCGCCGTATTGTCATCAGAGGTTTTTTGAGCATCTGTAATTTTCAGTGCAACGATTTGATTTAAAGCATCCTCCTGAGTTTTAGCTGGTTCGCGCATCGTTTTATCTAAAAATTCATAGGCCTTATCATCTTCATCACTGTTTATAAACACCATTAATTCATCCATAAGGCTTCGATATTCAAGCTTAGCTGTTTGAAATTTATTAAAGTTAGTCCGCACTTCTTCACTTAGGATTGTTTTCTCAAAGCTCAGTGCCGCCTCATCTAATTGATCTCTAAGTGTTTGCAGCGTATCATTAATTTGTTTTTTATTTTCCACATTATCCTGCAAGATTAATTCCCGGGTATTTACACGAATTCTTTGCATCAGGTTTAACATTTGTGCAGATTCGGAAATTGGTACTGTCATATAATCATACAATTCAGTGTCCTTTTGTTCTAGCTTACTTAGATTTACAATACCAACCGTCCCCACAATACCTGCAATAATCGCAACCATCACAAAACTAATAATTAACTTTTTAGCAAGCTTTAAATCATAAAACCATTTCATAAATAATCCCCCATCTGTCCATAATTTAATAGCTGGTCTTAATTTAGTTGTAGCAAGCCTGATATATCTAAAATTAAGCTAATACTGCCATCGCCAAGCAATGTACAGCCACCTAAGCCCTGAATGTCCTTCACCCTGCGAATATATTCAGGTAGAGCCTTCACAACAACCTGCTGCTCTCCAAGTAATTGATCTGCAAATATGCATACTGTATCTCTTTCATTTTCAACCATAATAATAATCCCATCTGACATGCTGCTTACATGAGTAGGAATGTTGTAATGCTTATGCAAACGGAGAACGGGATAACAATGACCTCTGACCATTAACATCTCCCCTCCATTTGGATCGGTGATAATGTCCCTTTCATCTGCACGAAACGATTCACGAATCGATACAGTAGGCAGTGTGAACCGAGATTGTCCCACAGAAATATTCATTCCATCAATAATGGCTAAGGTTAGCGGCAAACGCAAAGTAATTGTAGTACCTTGACCGTATTCACTTTCAACAAGAACATTACCACCTACCAACTCAAGGTTACGAGTAACCACGTCCATCCCGACACCTCGACCAGAAAACTCTGTCACTGCTTCTTTTGTTGAAAATCCAGGTAGAAAAATGAGCCCAAACACCTCTTTATCACTCATGTCCTCCTCTGGCTTGATTAGTAGTTTATTTTCCCTTGCCCTGCTCAAAATCTTGCTACGGTCTAAGCCTTTTCCATCATCCTTTAAAATAATAATGACCTCACTACCAACATGTCTTGCTTCAAGTGTAATTACACCCGTTTTATTTTTTCCTTTAGTCTCACGATCTTCTGGGGCTTCAATGCCATGGTCCACCGCATTACGAATTAAGTGCATTAAGGGATCAGAAATGCGCTCAATAATATTTTTGTCTACTTCAGTGTCCTCACCAATCACCTCAAGATGAATATCTTTATTCATTTTTTTACACATATCTCTTACGATACGGCGCATTTTATGAAAGGTCGTTGCTAATGGAACCATACGAATCGACATCACCATATCCTGAATCTCACTTGTGATTTTTTTCAGTTGGCGAGCCGCTTTGGTGAATTGCTCTAAAGGAAGATCCTTAAGCTCAGGATGTTGGGTGACCATCGCTTCCGAAATGACCAGTTCACCTACTAGATCCATCAATTTATCTAATTTCCCAACCTGAACACTTATCAAGCTGGCCTGCGTCAGCGTGGAATCGGTGGCGGCTTTAGGTACATTATCAACAATTGCAGAATCTCCAATTTCAGCTTCACCAATTACAGATTTATGAATTGTAGTTTCACTAATTTGAAATGAATCGTCTAAAGAGGAAGCAAGCTCACACTGACAAAAATCAATCGTTTTCAAAAATGGTGTGCCCGCAAAAAAAGTATATAGCTCTTCTTCTGTTTTACTAGTTTGAAGCCACATGGAAAAACCTTTTTCTTGGATTACAGATGCACTGTCTGGATTGCTAGCAATATCCTCTGGATAATAGTGAATATGATCCACAAGCTCCTCTAACTGATGTACAAGCGCAAAGGCTCTAACATTAGGCATTGGACAGTCATATTCAAATGTAATAATCACATTGTATGTATGCATAGGATGCTTTATTTGTGTAGAATCATTGTTCTGTTTAAGCTCAGTTAAGAATTGTTCAATTCTTTTTATTAATGCAGAGGCATCACCGTCTGGAGCATCTCCATTGCGTATTTTGTATATTTCCAGCTTAATAAAATCGCAGCCTTCTAAAACAAGATCAGATAAGGTAGAATAGTCAACGACAACAGGATGATCCTCACGTAAAAAATAAAATAAATCTTCGAGCGAATGTGATAAATGTGCAATATTTTCAAATTTCATCATGGCAGATGAGCCTTTGATCGTATGCATCGAACGCATAATTTCGTCGATTAAGGCTGGCGAGAAATCACTTGTGCTTTCGCCACTTATAACGGATTGCTCTAGCTGCTCCAAAAGCTGAGAAGATTCGAAGATGAATACTTCAAGTAAAGGTTCAAGCGAAAATGACGAGTCCAAAAGAATATCCCCCTCTTACCGTATAAACAACGTTATTTAATTGTTTGTAAATTCCCTCCTCTTTTTGTGTTGAATTAGAACTAATAGTTTTCATTAACGCCAATGTTTTTAGCTAATTTTTTTGTGTCATATGTAACTGAGTTACTATTTGTACGGAATCCAAGCTCTTCCATTCCTTTCTATTCATTTTCGATTGTTGATACTGATTTATGATAAAATAAAATGACATGAAATCTTATCACGTGGGCATCATAAAGTCAATATGACATTAGCAGGAAAAAAATTAGTTCTTTTTCGACATTTTAACTCAATATTCGGGAATAATCAATGTCAAATTGACAGAGAGGTGATAAAACATAGGATGAATACTCTAGGAGAAAGGATTGCATTTTTACGAAAAAAAATCAGATGTCGCAAAATCTGCTAATGAAGGAGCTTCAATTCAACAATTTAGGTAAATACGAGCTAAATGAACGGTTACCTAAACTTGATCTGATCATTGATTTAGCACGTTTTTTTAATGTAACGACAGATTGGTTATTGTTAGGAGCAGACTCAAGCCATAAAAATGAATCCAATTGCTCATTTTCTAATATTGTGACACAGGAGGAAGGACCTCAGGATTATAAAATTAGTTTAGCTGATCAGCATTTTTTATCGCTATACCACCAATTAACGGACAGGCAGCAAGCGAAGGTAGAGGGATATATCGAAGGTTTACTAAGCGCGGAACACACACATCCATGAACCTGATCCATTCATCATAGGTATTACTTACCGCTTCTCACATAAGTATGAAGCGTTTTACGCATGTTAAAAAAAAAATATTTGCTTCTCCTCCAAAGATAGCTACTCCCCTCCTTCACTTACTTCGACATAGCCGAAGATTTCCTCCACTTCTTCGGCTCGATCCCACTCTGTAGCGTCATATACATCCATAAATTGCATTAGTAAAAAGCGTCAATGTTGCACATGCTTGAATTAATTAGCACGTAGTGCCTTGTAACGTGCAGAAGTACAGAACAGTGTATTTGGAGGAGGGATGAGGGATATGCCACTCTGGGCATTGATTTTATGCAAAACATTAATTGCAGTTGTAGTCATATTTACACTCACCAAGCTATTAGGTAAACGCCAAATTTCTCAGCTTTCTTTGTTCGAATATATTACAGGTATTACGATAGGGAATTTGACAGCCTATATTTCAATCGAGGAAAGTAGCAACTGGTATTTAGGGATTGTCGCTCTTAGCGTATGGGTTGCAATTTCATTAGGAATTGAGTGGATCGAGCTTAAAAGTAAAAAAATTCGTAATTTTATAGACGGCAGTGCAACCTTACTTATTAAAAATGGGCGGGTATTAGAAAAAAACCTCAAAAAGGAGAAGCTAACAAGCGAAGAATTGTTAGAGCAGTTGAGGAAAAAAAATATTTTCAAGCTAAGCGAGGTGGAATTTGCGATTATTGAACCAGATGGACAAATTAATACCTTGCTAAAAAAACAACATTTGCCTTTAACTGCCGATATTTTAGGAATAGATGTTACCCCAGAAGGTGAGCCTCAAGTTATTATTATGGACGGGGAAATCATGGATAAAACGATGGCTACAGCTGGCATTACCCAAAAGTGGTTAGATAATAAGCTAAAGGAATTAGGAATAAGTCACGAAGAAGTTTTTTTAGCACAGGTGGACCCAACTGGAGAGTTATACATTGATTTATACGAGGATCAGGCTACTGTAAATTTAACACCAAAACAAAAACCTACTATCGTATCTCAATTAAAAAAATGCGGCTATCAACTTCAAAATTTAGCGAATACGTCACAAAATGCTGAGGTCAAAAAAATATACGAAAACTGTTACATTCAGCTTCAGCAAATCTCCTCAGATATCAATATGCTTCAGAAGACTAACTAAACTTAAAACCACTTTATAACAAATGTAAAATTAAACAAAAAACGAGATCATCAGTCCTACAAAAAGTAGAAGTTGATGGTCTCGTTTTTAAGATTAGTCAATAATTTCTGCTGTATCTCCAGTTTTTGCACCTGCTGCATTTGCCTCATCTGTATCGATGTGCATATCAAGTGCAAAAGAATCAGCGACACGTGCAATGACATTTTCCAATACCAAACCACGTTCTCCACCTAAACGCACTTTAAGCAATTGCTTGTCAGCAATTCCCCATTTTTCTGCATCAGAGGTATTAAAATGAATATGACGAGCTGCCACAATTACACCTTTTTCCAATTCAACTTCGCCAGCAGGACCTTTAATTGTAATGCCTGGTGTTCCTTCAATACTTCCAGATTCACGAACTGGAGCTTTTACACCAATTGCAAATGAATCAGTACGTGAAATTTCTAACTGAGAAGCGGGACGAGCTGGTCCTAAAATACGAACCTTGTCAAATTGACCTTTTGGACCAATTACAGCCACAGTTTCATTTGCAGCAAATTGTCCTGGTTGAGATAAAGGCTTGAACTCCGTTAATTGATAACCTTGTCCAAATAATACTTCAATATGTTCTTGAGTTAAATGAATATGACGGGCTGATACGCCGACAGGTACTGTTTTGCTCATTTTTGCAAACACTCCTCGTTTGTTCTCTATATAATAACAGTTGACATCAGCATCTATTATACACCTGTTTTCATGAAAAAGGAAAAAATCAAAGTGATAAATTCATCATTTTCATGTACTTTTCAACTTTTTGCAACAGGATTGTCAAATTCATTCACAACAAATTCACCATCTTCAGCATATACACGATATAGCTTATCAAAACCTTCCTCATCGGTGGGTGGCTCTAACTGTTTATTCAGATAACCATGACTCCAAAAAAGAAAAGGCGTTGTTATACATCCAGTCACTTACTAAATCCTCATCATAATATCGTAACAGAAGCTCCGTTAAATAAGGATAACAAGCTCCGTCTGTTAATCCAGCTAAATGTTGGTCTATTCCATCAAAATCAGAGCCCATCATGATATGCTTTCCTCCACCTAGCTCACAAATATGTTCAATATGTGGCAGTAAACTTTCTGCACTTGGAATAGGTTCACTAGTAACAAAAGGTGGGTAAAAGTTCAAGCCGATTCGACCCCCTAATGAAATAATGTCAAGGATCTGCTCGTCACTTAAATTACGGACATTTCCGCAAACTTCGATCGTGTTAGAATGTGATGCAATAAATGGTTTATTCACTTCGTGCGCCATTTCACTTAAATGCCAAAACCCATTTGTAGACAAATGTGATACGTCCATAATCATTCCTAACTCATGACACTTATGAACAAGTTGGACTCCTATCTCTGTTAATCCACCATTACGTGGCTCTAAAACGCCATCTGCTGCCCAATTCGCATAATTCCATGTTAGACCAAGGAAGCGTACACCTCTCTCATAACAATGCTCCAGATGCTTGAAATTACCTGCTAATCCATCTGCGCCCTCAATCGATAAAATGCCTCCGATCTGCCCTAGCCGCTTAGCTGTTAATAGCTCTTGCTTATTTCTGATCGGGAAAATGCCATTAGGAACAACCCGCTCATAAAAAATCTGAATCTGCTCAGTAATATGACTAAAAGAAGCTTGACCTAGCTTTTCCGATATATAAATTGCAAAGCATTGTAAGGCAATGTTACCTGTCTTCATTTTTTGATAAGACATGTCAAGCTGATCACCATTAACAAAATTAAGTGTTGGTTTCTGCTGTAGCTTGCTTAATACATCACAATGAAAATCGATAACCTGAATATTTTTGTTCATCATTAACTCTTCACCCCAATTCGTAAAAACTCACAAAAAAACCTGTCTACATCGTAAACAGGTCTGTTTTTAGCATTTTTCATGCTATCGTGGTTCTACAATTAGTTTGATTGCTGTTCGATCCTCTCCATCAATAACGATATCCGTAAAAGCCGGAATACAAATTAAATCAACACCACTTGGCGCTACAAATCCTCTAGCAATTGCAACAGCTTTAATTGCTTGATTTAATGCTCCTGCCCCAATTGCTTGTAGCTCAGCTACTCCTCGTTCTCTTAACACACCAGCTAACGCGCCCGCAACGGAGTTAGGATTGGATTTTGCTGAAACTTTTAATACTTCCATGGTAAGTACCTCCCTGGGAATAATGGTTGATTCCACTACTTAGAGGATATTCAGCACTCACCCAGAACATGTCATTTATTTATGACGTGATCTAATTATTTATATGAAGGTTAATCCATAATCCATTCGTCTTCAAGCAAACGAATTTTTTCAATCTTTTTAGCTCGGCCTGTCTGATCATCTAAATCAACGATAACTGCATGGAACTGCCATTTTCCTTCACATACTTGGAATCTGACTGGAAGTTGTGTAATAAATTTCTGCAACACAGCTTCACGTTGCATCCCTAATACACCTTCACGTGAGCCAACCATACCCGCATCCGTTAAATAGGCGGTGCCCTGTGGCAAAATAATGTCATCATTACTTTGCACATGCGTATGCGTACCCACTACAAGAGAGGCACGTCCATCTAAATGCCATCCCATTGCGATTTTCTCAGAGGTTGCTTCAGCATGAAAATCAACAAGGATATGCTTATATTTTTTACGAAGCTCATCCACAATTTCATCTGCATAGCGGAACGGGTCTTCAATTGCTGGCAAAAACGTTCGTCCCATCAAATTCACTAACGCTAATTCCTTACCGCCGACTTGAATAATTGTATATCCACGTCCAGGTGTTCCCGCTGGATAATTTGCTGGACGAATCATTCGTGGTTCATCATCAATAAAGTCAAAAATCTCTTTATTATCCCAGGTGTGGTTCCCCATCGTTAAACCATGAATCCCCATTTCAAAAAATTCCCTAGCAATTTTACCTGTAATTCCTCGACCTGCCGCCGCATTTTCACCATTTGCAATAATAATATGTGGGTTATATTTGCTTTTCAAACGAGGTAAAGTTTCCTTTAATGCTTTTCTTCCAGTGTTTCCTACGATATCACCAATAAATAAAACTTTTATGATACTCCACTCCTAACTTAGGTTGCCTTGAATGAAAAAGAGGCCCATAAGAGGCCCCTTCTCACAAAGCTTTTACTTCGCGTATTCAACCGCTCTTGTTTCACGAATGACAGTAACCTTGATATGCCCAGGATAATCCAGTTCATTCTCAATTGTCTTCGTAATATCACGTGCTAAGCGGAAGCTTTCAGCATCATCAATCTTATCAGGTTGTACCATAACACGTACTTCACGACCAGCCTGAATTGCATAGGATTTTTCAACACCTTCAAAGGATTCTGAAATTTCCTCCAGCTTTTCAAGACGACGAATATACGTTTCAAGTGTTTCCCGACGTGCGCCAGGTCTAGCTGCTGATAACGCATCAGCCGCACCAACCAACATCGCGATTACAGATGTAGCCTCGCAATCCCCATGGTGAGAAGCGATACTGTTAATGACTACTGGATGCTCCTTATACTTCTTAGCTAGCTCTACGCCAATCTCAACATGAGAACCTTCCACCTCATGGTCAAGTGCCTTACCGATATCGTGTAATAACCCTGCTCTTTTCGCAAGTACAATATCTTCGCCTAACTCACCAGCCATTAAGCCAGCTAGATAAGCAACTTCCATGGAATGCTTGAGCACATTTTGACCATAACTTGTCCGGAATTTTAAACGTCCAAGTATTTTGATTAAATCCGGATGTAGTGCGTGAACACCTACCTCAAATGTAGCTTGTTCCCCATACTCACGAATTCGCTCATCCACTTCACGACGAGATTTCTCAACCATCTCTTCTATACGAGCAGGATGAATTCGACCGTCTGCTACTAATTTTTCTAATGCAGTTCGTGCAATTTCACGACGAATCGGATCAAACCCTGATAGAATTACGGCTTCCGGCGTATCATCAATAATGAGATCAATTCCTGTTAAAGTTTCCAAGGCACGAATATTACGACCTTCACGACCGATAATACGTCCTTTCATCTCTTCATTAGGCAATGTAACAACAGATACTGTAGTTTCCGCGACATGATCAGCAGCACAACGTTGAATTGCAGTTGTAATAATCTCACGAGATTTCTTATCTGCTTCTTCTTTTGCCTGTTGTTCAATATCCTTGATCATCTGTGCAGTTTCATGGCGAACTTCTTGCTCCACATTACTTAAAATAATGCCACGAGCATCCTCCATCGTTAAATTGGAGATTCTCTCCAATTCTTGCACTTGATTTTTGTAAATTAAATCAATCTGTTGTTGTGTTTCTTCAATACGTTTCTCTTTGCTTGCCACTTGCTCTTCTTTGCGTTCAAGCGAATCCATTTTTTTATCCAGCGACTCTTCCTTTTGCAACAATCGTCTTTCTTGCCGTTGAATTTCATTGCGACGTTCACGAATGTCTTTATCAGCTTCAGCTCTCACTCTATGGATTTCATCCTTAGCTTCAAGAACTGTTTCCTTTTTCAGTGCCTCGGCATCTTTCTTAGCACTCTCCAAGATTTGACTTGCAGCATGCTCCGCACTGGAAATTTTAGCTTCTGCAAGAGATTTGCGAATAAAATATCCACCTACGAACCCCAAGAATAAAGCGGCTACAACGAGAACGATTTCGACCCAGATTGGCAACATCTGTTCACCCCCCTCGCTGGTTCCTCCAAGGCATTCCTTGGGATTGTTTTCAATTTTTTTCCTCTACTTCTCATTCATCATTCATACTAAGAATCGATTATAAGCCGATTCAGATAGGTTGGCATGCAAGCATGACCGTCCGTACTTAAAGACGGAGCAACAAACCTTCATGATTGGCGAACAGAACCTTAATGAATCCAATAACATTAGAAAGAAAATTAGACTCAAATAATTATAGATTCCATTCCATTTTATTATTGTCAGAAAGATATTGTCAAGCAATTGCCTATTTATGTTGTATTATCTTGATCGACCTCTCTTAATACTCTTGACACTAAGCTGCCAGAATAACCCCGCCGCATCAAAAATGATCCTGTTTTCCTCTGTTTATCGATCCGTTCACCAGAAGTTTGGTTCCATTTTTTTATTGCTAGCTGTAATGCACTCTCAAATTCATCATCTTCACTTATACTATTTAAAGCTTCCTCTATCAGCGGCTTAGAAATGCCTTTCTGACGCAACTCTTGCTTGACCCATAACTTTCCCTTGGCTTTGCTTTTAACTCGCTGATTTGCCCATTGCTGTGCGTATGCTGTATCGTCAATGAAGCCTTCATTGCTTAATCGCTCAATACTACTTACAATTGCTGTCTCTCCCCAACCCTTTTCCCGTAATCTTATACTTATTTCATAGGACGTTCTTGGTTTTCGAGCTAAATATGACAACGCATCTGCATAGGTTTGCTGAAGTTCATCTGCGCTAACGATATCCTCCAGATCACTTTTACTGAAAACTGCACCCTGTAGCATACGATATTTAATCATAATGTCTTCATGGACATCAATACTGTATTGATCAAATACAATTCGATAACGCCATTTTGGTTTTTTTAGCTTTTGAACAGCTGTCACTGTGAGCTCTGTCTCATCACTTAAATCTAAAATTGAAGATAGTGAAGTAGCTTCCTCAACTTTTTCATCCCGTTGTAGCCTCGTCCAATCATCTTGTTCTGAAATATCTATAACGTCATCATCATAGCTGTTATACTTATTTTTTTTTGGATTCAAATCCTTCCCTCCTGTTACCTTATTGCGTTACCTTTAAGCACCTATTTATTATATCATCGCTTCGTTAAGCGGTTAACATGCTTCTCCTTAATTAAAAACATCAAAAATGTAAATTAATAAACCTAAATTAAATAAACAAGATGAGGAAATATAAAAAATGCCCTGATATCGCCTCATTTAATCGGCGTTCAGAGCATTTTGACATCAATTAGATCATTAAACCACTAAAATATAAGCAAAATATTATTCTTCGCTAAATAATGCCTGTTCTTCTTTTGCTTCCTCTGCAAGTTCTGCTTCAGAAGGAGAAGTAGTCGTAGAAGACAAATTACTTACTTCGCGAATTTTTAGTTCAATTTTATTACAAATCTCTGGATGGTCTTTCAAGTATTGCTTCGCATTTTCACGGCCTTGACCTAGACGCTCACCTTCATATGAATACCAAGCACCACTTTTATCCACGATATCTTGCTCTACACCAATATCGATAATACTACCTTCTTTTGAAATACCTTCGCCGTACATAATATCAATTTCTGCTTGTTTAAACGGTGGTGCTACTTTATTTTTTACTACTTTAATTCTTGTACGGTTCCCTACCATATCGTTGCCCATCTTAATTGTCTCAATACGACGAACATCTAGACGAACAGTAGAGTAGAACTTCAATGCACGACCACCTGGCGTTGTCTCTGGGTTACCAAACATAACCCCAACTTTTTCACGCAATTGGTTAATAAAGATCGCAATCGTTTTAGATTTGCTAATCGCACCAGACAATTTACGAAGTGCTTGGGACATCAATCTCGCTTGTAAACCAACGTGAGAATCACCCATATCCCCTTCAATTTCCGCTTTAGGAACAAGAGCTGCTACAGAGTCAATAACAATAATGTCTACTGCACCACTACGTACTAATGCTTCAGCAATCTCTAGCGCTTGCTCTCCAGTATCTGGTTGAGACAACAATAACTCATCTATATCGACACCTAATTTACTTGCATAAGTAGGATCAAGTGCATGCTCTGCATCAATAAATGCAGCTTGTCCACCAACCTTTTGAACTTCTGCAATAGCATGCAATGCAACCGTTGTCTTACCTGAAGATTCTGGACCATATACCTCAATGATTCGTCCACGAGGAAGACCACCAGTACCAAGTGCGATATCAAGTGCAAGAGATCCACTAGGAATAACCTCAACTTGCATATGCGTGGACTCTCCAAGCTTCATAATGGAACCTTTACCGAATTGTTTTTCTATTTGACGAAGCGCCATATCCAGCGCAGCACGACGATCTGACAATCAGCTCACATCCTTATCATCTTTAAACTTCTTGTAATTAATTGTACCTTGTTTTTGTTACTTTGCCAAGCATTTTTTCGAACATACATTCGTACATTTTTTCAGTTCCTTATCCCTCACCTCCTAACCAAGGAATTAATACATATTAAAAAAACAAAAAAACCGCAACCAGATAGTAATTACTATTGGTTACGATTCTTCCGTACCTTATGAAAACATATAAATTTTCTCTATGAATTACGCCATATACGCATCGTAGATTAAGCTTGCGATCCTAGAGACTCTCTTTGCTTCAGCTTCCGCCACAAATAATAAAGAATCGTTTTTGCCGATCTTACACGAATCGTATCACGATTTCCCTTGAGGTGCAACTCGTATACCTCTGTCTCTTGATCGCGAATTGCTAAGGCAACATAAACTAATCCAACCGGTTTACGTTCAGAATAAGCGGGTCCGGCTACACCAGTAATCGATAGTCCATAATCAGCATCACCAATCATCCGAACTTGCTCAGCCATTACAATTGCAGTTTCTTCACTTACAGCCCCAGGAGCCCCCTCACCCTCTAACAGCTTATGAGGCACGTTCAGCAGCTTTTCCTTCATTGCATTAGAATATGTAACAATACCACCTGAAAAGACAGTAGCACTTCCTGGAATCGTTGTGATCGTCTCCATCAGCAATCCACCAGTACAGCTCTCTGCAACACTTACTGTAGTCCCTTGTTCAGTCATCATATCTACAATCACTTTTTCAATCGGTACATCTTCTGTTGCGTACAAATGCTCTGCTAAGCGACTCCGAATTTCCTGCTCTGTCCCTTCAAGCTTACTCATCGCTTCAAGCTCACTATTCGCCTTGGTTGAAATGCGGATTGTCACTTCACTCTCTTTAGCATAAGGAGCAATGGTAGGATCACTTTGTGCTTCAATTAGATCCAATAGCTTAGTTTCAAGCAATGATTCTCCGATACCAGCAAACTTAAGCATTTTAGAATAGATCGGCATTTCATCCGTTAAAACGTGCTGTAATATCCATGGCTTTGCTTGAAGTTCAAACATTGGCTTCATTTCTTTAGGAGGTCCAGGTAGTACAATATAGAAATGTCCATCCTCTGAAATGGCATTACCTACGGCAAGTCCAGTCTCATTGGGTAGCGGCGTACTTCCATCTATCACTAAAGCTTGTCTACGATTGTTTTCAGTCATCGGAACACCACGATCCTTGAAAAAACGATCCACATGATCCATCGCCATTCTATCAATATGAAGGGGTCTCTTTAATACAGCAGCTAGCGCATCTTTAGTTAAATCATCTTGAGTAGGACCAATCCCACCAGTAAAGATAACAACATCTGCTCGGCCAGAAGCAATTTGTATCGCTTCACACAACCGCCCCATATTATCACCAACAACACTTTGGAAATAAACATCAATACCAAGGGATGCAAGCTCCTGAGACAAGTACTTAGCATTGGAGTTCACGATTTGTCCCAACAACAATTCTGTACCAACTGCAATAATTTCTGCTTTCATTACATATGTCTCCTTGCGAGTTAGAGTAGCAATCAAGTCATAACCAAAATACATTTATGATTTACGACTTTGGGTTCACCTTAGAAAATAAAAACAATTTTTTGTTTTTTACAAAATAGTCAATACCTGAATAGATAGTAATAATGACCGCTAACCATATTGCATAATAATCAAAAGGAATATTTAACCATTGAAATGGGAAATTGTTTAATAAAAGCGCAGAAATAGCTACAATCTGAGTAATTGTTTTTGCCTTCCCCCATTTGCTAGCAGCAATGACCGAGCCATCAAGCAAAGCAACCTCACGTAAACCAGTTACGGCAAACTCTCTGCTAATAATTACAATGACCATCCAAGACTCACATTTGCCCATTGCAACAAGTGCGATTAATACAGCTGTAACTAACAGCTTATCCGCTAACGGGTCAAGCAACTTACCTAAATTAGTAACTTGATTATGCTTGCGTGCAAGATAACCATCAATTCCATCTGTGCCAGAAGCAACAATAAATAAAATTGCACCTACAAGCTGGTTAAGTGGCAAATGATATGTACCCATCGTTAATTCCTGTGTCCACCATTGTCCATCAAGCAACAAAGCAAGAAGCATTAAAGGAATCATAAAAATTCGAAGAAGCGTAATACGGTTTGGTAAATTCAGATTCACACTAATTCCTCCCTAACAAGCAGAGAAGTGTATAGATATTCAACCGCCATGTCATATTTTACATTTTCCGGCATCAGTCTACCCCCAATAATATCAAGCCATCAACTTTCATTACCATCATCTTTATTTAAAGTTTGTAAATTGTACATCCACTGTTAAATCCGCTTTACGCAAAAGCTGCATAATTTGCTGTAAATCATCCTTGCTTTTACCTGTGACACGTATTTGATCACCTTGAATTTGACTTTTCACTTTTAATTTAGAATCACGAATTAATACATTAATTTTTTTAGCGTTTTCTTGATCAATTCCACTTTTTAGCTTAATACGTTGGCGTACTGCACCTAAGGAAGCAGGCTCAATTTTTCCATACTCCAGGTTTTTAATCGGCAAACCTCGTTTAATCATTTTGGACTGCAAAATATCAATCACCGCATTAAGCTTATACTCATCATCAGATAGGACAACAAGGACATCCTTCTCTAGCTTCAATTCACTTTTACTTCCTTTAAAATCAAACCGACTTGCAATTTCACGTTCAGTTTGGTCTATTGCATTTGTAAGCTCCTGCATATCCATTTTCGAAACAATATCATAAGAACTTTCTGAAGCCATCATCAACAACCCTTTCTCTTTATCATCATTTAATTATATGTAAAAGTTTTCGCAAAGTCCATCGGAGGTTCTTTGTTACGAAACAAAAGCGTTGCAGCTTTTAAAAACACCGCAACGCTTAAAGCGTCAACCTAACTTTCACTCTTGCGACGGTCTGGACTACGAAACATATCCAGAATTCCTAGTACAACGTGAGCTAGACCAAATCCCAAAATTCCATAGCCCCAAGCACTAGGCGTTAAATAGTAACCTAACAGAGTTACAACAATTCCAACTCCAGTAACTATCCAGCTGACTGTCATTATGCTAACACCTCACTTATGAAGAGATAAGTTTTCCATGCAAACACTAGTCTCTCCATAAGAAACATCCATTATTCACCAAAAAACCAGTTATCTGTTTAGTCCATTATGGTGTCGTCACATTTTGATTATTATCGGTATTTGATGAATTACCATTTGAAGCATCTGCATTGTTTTCATCACTTAAATTCAACTGGATACGAGCTGTATTTCTACCATCCTCAACAACGGTACCCCCAACATTAATCGATGTATTTTTAGCTGCCCCAGATTTAATGAATAGTCCCTCTGAGCCTAGCTCAAATTTCAATTCAGCACCATTTTCTATCGTTTCAAAATAAAGCTTTTCGCCTTTTTTATTTCCTTTACGAATCTCCATCCAGCTTTTCCCTGTCGCCGTAATGACTACCTCTACAGGTTTTCCACCAGAGTTCTGTACTTTATACTTAATTGCAGTGCCGTCCTTTCCGTCCTGGGCCACTACAATTTGCCCTGTGGGCTGATTTGAAGATGTATCATCTGGGTTAGGTTGATTTGTCCCAGGGGGTTGTTCGGAATTAGGCTGTCCCGTAGGAGGCTGCTCTGTGTTGTTTTGTGGCTCTTTTGTTTCATTATTGCTTGGTGTAGTAGGCGTTGTGGTATTCCCTTGATTCGATGAATTTGTTGAATTTTTTGGATCTTGAGTTTGCGTAATTTTACCGTCGTCAGGCGTGTTTTTAACTTCGTCTGTTTTGCCATAGCTTGAAACATACCAATAAATGACGACTAAAATAAGAACAGCAAACGACCACATTAATGCCGTGGACAACCATTTTGCATTTTGAGTTACCTCTGACCGACTCCGTCTTTTTTGGATCACTGGCTCCATCGTTTGTTCTGTCTGTACCGCAGCAGGAACATGATCACTATGCTCTGCTAGCAGCTCGTCAGGATCAAGCCCGACAGTTTCCGCATAGGTTTTAATAAATGCCCGCACATAAAAGCTTCCTGGTAATACTTTATAATCCCCCGCTTCGATGGCTTCTAAATATCTTTTGCGAATTTTAGTCAATTCTTGTATATCATTTAAGGACAACCCCTTCGCAAGACGGGCTTCCTTTAATTTCTGACCCAAATCAGACACCATCATCACCTCCATTGTTTTTCAGTATATAATTTATAGTTACATATCTTCATAAATAGTAGTAAACGTTTCATAAACGATTTGCTCATCATAATTGTTACGCAATTCAATAATTATGTCAAAATCGTCATAATTGTACACAGACTCCTGAATAAAAATATCTGGGTGCTCCACAACTTTTGTAGAAGGCATCGTCATAACCTCCTGTAACAGTTGATAATGCTTATCATTTGATCGAATCGTACTTACTATGCCATCAATAATAAAAATATGCTCTGGGTTCATTTCCTCTGCGGATAGTTGACTACGTACCGTCTGACGCAATAACGTAGAAGACAAAAAAGTCCAACGCTTCATGGCACATACACTTCCAGCAATTAACGACTCCGTTTTCCCTACTCTGGGCATGCCTCTAAGACCAATAAGCTGATGACCTGGTCTTTTAAAAAGCTCACCTAAAAAATCGACCAGCAAGCCAAGCTCATCACGCGTAAATCTAAATGTTTTCTCATCATCAGAATCTCGCATAATGTAACGCCCATGTCTTACTGCTAATAAATCAACAAGCTTAGGACTCCGAAAGGCTGTAATTGTAATGCCATCTACATTACTTAATAATTCGCCGATCTGCTTCATCTTTTCATCATCATTACATTCTAACAGCATACCACGCGTGTGTCCTTCGACACCATTAATCGTGATAATATTTACACCTAACATACCAAGCATGGAAGCAATATCCCCAAGTAAGCCTGGTCTATTTTTATGAATTTTATATTCCATATACCACTGTTTCATTATACAAAAACACCTTTTTTTAAATTCTAATGCATTATTATTCGAAATTCGACAAATTAGGTCTTATTTCCTGCAATATTTCAAAAAAAACAATACGTGTCTAATCATATATAATTTCTTTTTGAAAGGCAAGTTCTATACAAAAATGGGCGAAAAGCCCTCCTACATAGGAGAGCTCTTCCGTCATCAAGCTATGCATTTTTCTTCGCAAGCTTCACCATCAGATGCGCAATTGTTTTACGCTCCTCTTCGGTGCCCACATCCCAAAGCTCTTTGAGTGTGCGGTTAGCAGTGTTTTGAGGATCAACCTTCTCATCGAGGAAACCACCAATCTCATATGCGAGATTAGAAATTGTATCTTCACTTAGGCCGATTTTCTCTGCTTGCTTGACACGTTCACCCAAAAACTTCTTCCAGGTATCGAAATTTTTAAGCACTGTTGACATCCTAAATCCTCCTTCACCTGAAGCTATAGATTTAAAATCAACAGTTGTAATATGCGTTAAAGGATTACTTTTTATGCACTACGTATGCCATCCACCATTTGGAGAAATAATCTGTCCTGTAATATAGCTAGATTCTGGCAAAGCAAGGAAATACACCAGTGAAGCGATCTCTTCAGGATCAGCTAATCGTCCAAGCGGAATTTCATCTGCCAACATTTTTAGCTCCTCTTCACCAAAACGCTCCATCATATCGGTTTTTACGGCACCAGGTGCAACTGCATTAACAGTAACACCAGAAGGAGCTAGCTCCTTAGCAAGTGCTTTAGTAAAGGCATTTACCCCACCTTTAGCTGCAGAATAAACAGCCTCACATGATCCTCCAGAAATTCCCCATATTGAGGAAACATTAATAATTCTTCCGAAGCGCTGTGAAATCATATATGGCATAAAAAGCTGGCTACATAAAAATACACTTTTCAAATTAACTGCCATCACTTCGTCCCATTTATCTTCATCTACATCTGCAACCATACTATAGTGTGAGATACCTGCATTATTAACTAAGATATCTGGCTTTAATTGATGCAGGTCTAATTTTTCTTTCATTTTTAAAATATCTGCACGTTGCCTTAAATCCGCCGATACCGTTAACACATTAGCACCTAGCTCCATACACCTTCTTGCGACATCGTTAGCCATTTCATGCGAATGAAGATAATGAATGATGACATTCATGCCTACAGAGGCAAAGCGAAGCGCAATATCTGCACCAATGCCTCTGCTTGCCCCTGTAATTAATACCGTCATTTCCTGTAGCGTCTTATCCAATTTATTTGATAACATTTATGGGCTCACCACAAGCGACACAGATACCTGTTCCCAATCAATATGCTCATGTAAACGGTCATTTACTTCCTTCAGCGTAATCGATTCATACACACTAAGTACAGAAAATAAATCACCACCGCGAAAAGCATATCGTGTAAACTCATGAGCAATATTTTCAGGTGAATTCAGCATTCGTAAGTACCCACCCATTTTCTTTTTGCGAGCACGTTCAAAATCTTCAGCTGCTATCCCCTTCTCCAACACCTTACTTACTTCTTGCTTAATGATAGATAGTAATGCTTCAGGGTCTTTTGCATCTCCCCCAATCGCTGAGAAGCCATAGTTAGGATTACTATTATACTCATGACCAAATCCATCATTAATCAAGCCTTCATCGTATAACTTTTGGTACAGCTTAGTGCTTGAACCAAATAACAGATCCAAACCTAATTTAGTGATGATATCACGCCGAATTAAAGCTTCCTTCGTTAAGCCCGTCACTTTTTCTTTAAATCCAAATAGGCATTTTGGTAACGAAACAGGCAAATTAATCACTTTTCTTGCTTCGTGTACAGCGGTTGGCTCAGGTTCAAAATAGCGCTCAATATTACCTTGTGGCTCATATTTCTTTTGCTCCTGATTACTTCTAACCACATTTATAACTTCCTCAGGATCAACCCCACCAACCACAAACAATAACATGTTGCTAGGGTGGTAAAACGAATTGTAACAGGTGTACAGCGTTTCCTTCGTTATCGTACTAATCGATTCCACTGTACCTGCAATATCAATATGCACAGGGTGCAAGTTATACATCGCTTCAATTAAGCCAAAATAAACACGCCAATCTGGATTATCACCATACATATTAATTTCTTGACCGATAATCCCCTTTTCCTTTTCCACGTTTTCATCTGTAAAATAAGGATTTTGAACAAAGTTGATTAGCGTTTCAATGTTGTCTAATATGTGATCTGTCGCTGAAAATAAGTATACCGTTTGTTCAAAGCTTGTGAACGCATTGGCAGATGCACCATTGGCAGCAAACTTAGTAAATACATCTAAGCCGTCAGGCTCTTCAAACATTTTATGTTCAAGAAAATGGGCAATGCCATCAGGAACCTGCTGTTCCTCTTGACCCTCTACTTTAAAGTGATTATCTATCGAGCCATAACGAGTGGCAAAGGTGGCATACGTTTTTTGAAATCCTTCTTTAGGAAGAACATAAACCTGTAGCCCATTAGGCAACTGCTCATAATATAACGTTTCCTGCAAATTATCGTACGTAATAACTTCCACGTTAACTATTCCTCCTTTTGCCCTGTTAAGAAATAAATCGTGTCTAAATGAACGGTTTGGGCAACCGCTACGACATCTTGGACTGTAACCTGTTCTACCGCAGCTAACAGTTGGTCTACAGGACGGACTTTTCCAGACAAGACAGAATTGAAATCAAAGCTAATCATCTCAAAAGCCGAATCTTGCAGCTGTAACAAGCTGTTTCTAATCATTGCCTTGGTTTGCTCCATCTCCGTCTCACTAATTTCACCATTGCGCAATGCTTCAAGCTGTGCCTGAATGATTGAAAGCGCCTGCTCATAATTTTTAATTTCAATGCCCGCTTGAATACCTACAAAACCTTTATGCCCATCTAATCGAGATGAAGCATAATAAGCTAAACTTGCCTTCTCACGTACGTTAATAAACAGCTTGGAATGAGGATAACTGCCTAAAATGCCATTATAAACTAAGGCAGCTGGGTATTGATCGCTAGCATAAGTTATTGGAGTACGAAGTCCTAAGTTAAGCTTGCCTTGGTTCACATCCAGTTTTTCCTCAACATGACGCACAGCTTCTTTACTAAATTGACTGTCTTCATGACTGTACCCATACGTTCCTGTACGATTTAGATTAAAATAACGCTCCACCAATTGCTCTACTTCCTGTAAGCTTGTATCCCCTACCACATACAAATCTAGATTGCATTGCGCGAGCCATTGCTGGTATGCATTGTATAACGACTCTGGTGTAACCTTATCTATCTGATCTCGCTTGCCAAGCGGATGTAAACGATAAGGATCATTTCTGAACATTTCTTCAAGACAACGCTCAGATGCATATCGTATTTTATCGTTAATAATAGATTCTAATTTTTGCTTTACATTATCCTTTTCAGCCTGCACATAAGATGCTTTAAAGTTTCCATTTTCTAAAGCAGGTTTTGTAATGACCTCACCTAAAAAAGAAAAGCTTTTTTCCAGTAACGATTCATCACTTTGCACAAAGACATCATTAATGGTATCCATCTGAAATTGTACAATTTGATAATTACCCCGCTTGTATACATCAAAGCCAAAACCCGCTCCGTATAAATGCTCTAATTGCTCCTTAAATGCGATACTTTCTGGGTAAGATTGTGTACCACGTCTTAACACAAATGGAGTTATCGCCGTTTCAGTAACAGTCTCCTCTTGAAGAGGGATTCCTGCATATAATGAAACAGCAAAAGTTTTAAACCGAGTGGTTGGCAAAACATGGATAGCGACATTGCCTACATGCCCACGCTCAAATGCAAATTTATTCAAGCCTAAAACTCCTTTTCAAGAAAGTGTAATTGCGCTTACTGTAACATGAATAGTTCCATTCTATACCAATTCAAAGTAAAGAAGCAACCTGCTCACAAGAAGCTTAGGGCAATCACTTTGAAATGGTTTATGATCTCATTTCTTAAGCGATTGCCCTAGTATGTTGCTTACATACAGAAAATGTGTTTCCCAATCGTTTTGACTTGTGGACGTGTCCAAATCCATTTAGAGGTGGCTGTTACAGGGTTGAAATAGTATAAACAACCATCTGAAGGGTCCCATCCATTAAGTGCTTGCTGTACTGCTTTACGAGCAGATTCATTTGGTTCTAAGTAGATTTGACCATCCGCTACTGCGGTAAATGCACCCGGTTGGAATATAACCCCTGATGCAGAATTCGGAAAGCTTGGTGATTTGACACGATTTAAAATAACAGCAGCAACAGCAACTTGTCCCTCAAATGGCTCACCACGTGATTCACCATACACAGCATTTGCCATAATCTTCAAATCATTAGCCGATAAGCCATGATTGTTTGACGGGCTGAGTTTTGCTGTATCCTTGTTACCAGAGTCTTTGTTACCATTATTGCCTTGTGCACCAGTATTGCCGTCATTTTGTCCAGGCTTCCAAGCTTTTGTAGCATTATACAGCTTTAATTTTGTTTTTCCACCCGCAATGCCGTCTACCTTTAGGCCAAACTCAGATTGAAACCACTTCAAGGAATCTTTTGTTTTAGAACCAAACTGACTGTCTATTTTGCCATAATAAAATCCAAGAAATTTGAGTCGACCTTGTAGCTCATAAACATCTTGACCATATGCGCCTTGCTGCATTACCTGTGAGCTAAATACCGGCTCAACTTCAGGCTCCCCTTGCTCTAAAGCATGAGCATTCGTGCTTCCTTGCGGAAACGGATTTGGCCCATATACAAGGCAAAATAATAGCAATACCAATCCGGCAGCCAACCATATTTTCGCTTTTTTCATACGTGTAGTCTACCTTTCTTTATTTGAAATGTGATTGACTTTAGTATGACAAACGACCTCATTTCCTATTCATAAACAAAAAAAAGAACCTGTGCATTAACGCACAGATCCTTCTACAGTTATCTAACTTTAGGACATGATCTACTTATAGTTAAGACGATATTTTACCCATTTTGTATTGCTCAATCGACATTAATACTTCACGAGGTTTACTTCCTTCATATGGCCCAATAATACCTCTAGCCTCCATTGAATCAATCAGACGAGCAGCACGCGTGTAGCCTACTCTCATTCGACGTTGCAATAGGGATACAGACGCTTGCTTTGCCTCAACCACAATTTGTACAGCTTGGTCAAACAATTCATCCACCACTTCTTCATGACTTTGATCTTCTTCCTCTACCTCAGGAACTAACGAATCATCATATTCAGCTTGACCTTGTCCACTCACATATCCAACAATCGCTTCGACTTCTTGATCACTCATAAATGCCCCTTGCACACGAACTGGCTTAGATGCGCCCATTGGCATAAATAACATATCACCACGTCCAAGCAGCTTCTCGGCACCTGCCATGTCTAAAATCGTCCTAGAGTCAACCTGCGAGGAAACACCAAATGCAATACGTGATGGAATATTGGCCTTAATCACCCCAGTAATAACATCAACAGAAGGACGCTGAGTCGCAATGATGAGATGAATCCCTGCTGCACGAGCCATCTGTGCTAACCGAGCAATTGCATCCTCCACATCATTAGCAGCAACCATCATTAAGTCAGCTAGCTCGTCCACAATAACGACGATATAAGGCAATACGTTTTCAGGTATATCCTTCATCATCATATTATAGGCTTCCACATTCCTAGCTCCTGATTTAGAGAAAAGCTCATAACGTTTTTCCATCTCGACTACAATTTTTTTAAGCGCAAGCGAAGCACGTCTAGGATCTGTTACAACTGGTGCAAGCAAATGAGGAATTCCGTTATACACGTTTAGCTCCACCATTTTGGGGTCTACCATTAAAAACTTAACTTCATCTGGTTTTGCTTTGTACAAAATACTCGTAATAATCCCGTTAATACATACGGATTTCCCTGAGCCAGTTGCTCCCGCTACTAATAGATGGGGCATTTTAGCCAAATTTCCTACAATTGTAGCCCCTGAAATGTCTCGTCCAAAAGCAATTGAAAGCTTAGACTCTGCTTCCTGAAACGTTTGCGTTTCCATAACTTCGCGCATGGTCACTAATGAAACCTCATTGTTTGGAACCTCAATACCAATCGCTGATTTCCCTGGAATTGGTGCTTCCATCCGAATATCTTTAGCGGCAAGCGCTAATGCGATATCATCGGTCAAATTCACAATTCGACTTACCTTCACACCGATATCTGGCTGAATTTCATATCTTGTAACTGCTGGTCCTCTAACGACCTCAAGCACACGTGCACGGACACCAAAGCTTTCAAGTGTCGCTTCAAGCTTACGTGCGGTTTGCATATAATCTGCTTGATCCTTAGATTTACCCCCACCAGAAGGCTTGGATAGTAATCGGAAGGATGGCAGCTTATAAGGCTTAGGTGCAGGTTTGGGTGGAGGTGGTTCAATTTGGTTTAATTCTGAACCAAGCTCCGAATCTAAAGCTAATGATGGATCAGAGTCCAAAGCAACATCCCCAGTCTCAGCTAGTTGAGACACTTCCACCTCTTCCAGTCCTGCCTCTCTCTGTGAATCAATATGGACTTGAACATTTTCAGCAGAAGCCTTATCTAAGCTATCAGGATATGTGAGCTCTTCTTCAAATTCAAAGTTCTCTTCCTTCTGAATGTGATCAAAGAAATCACGTATTATTGGACCTGTTTCTTGTGATGTAAGAAGCTTGTCCTCTGACGTAGGCTCTATTGAATCTTGTTCAGATGAGTGCCAGCCTTCCTGATCATAATCGAGATCATTCCAATTAATCATCACAGGGCCAGACCTTTGTTCTTCTTGATTAGAGAAGGATAAAGCATCGTTCTGAACAGTATCCTCTGCTATAGGTATTTCTTTTTTATTTTTAAAGCCTAACAACTGAACCAACACTTTTTTGATTCCTTGAGCTGAGGAGGTTTCAACCCCATCTTGACTATCGAAAGTAGTTTGATCTTGCTCCTCATCTTCCTGAAGAGGTTCAGAGATAGGGGAACTCACCTTTTGTCTTTTGCTTTGTCTAACAGGAACTGGACGCAATAAATGTAGCTTTTTATTTATTAGCTTGCTCCACTGCCCAACATGCGTACGAGCAACCTTAAACATTTCTACATAAGATAATCCAGTAATTAACATAAAGCTTATGGCCAACATGACGATCATGATGAGCGTAGCTCCTGCCATTCCAAATAACGAATACAAAAGGGTAAACTCTATTCCGCCTATGTAACCTCCACTAATATTTAAATTCACCATACTAAAGCCTATATTTTCATTGCCAGGCTGAAATAAAGCAGACCGGATATCTACATTGATTTGACTAAATAGTTGGGACGCGGTTAAGGACACACCAGGCATCATTTTTTGCTTCATTGTTAAAATAGTACTCATCAATACTAACGCTAAAACAGCAAGTAATAGTCCACTTTTTTTCTGACTCCATTTTGTAGGCCATTTGCGATGAATCATAACTGCAAGCCCGATATATATACCAATCAAAGGTATAGTGAAATAAAATTTTCCGAGTAAAAGGGCAGACATCTTTGATAATGTTCGCCCTACAGCCGCTTCACCGGCTAAAGCGATCATAGATAATGTGATTAGGATGATCCCATATATTTCATATTTAAGTATGCTACCAAGTGCAGCAGATTTCCTTTTTCTTTTTTTCCGTTTTGCAGCCAAAAAGGAACACCCCCCAGAAGAATATTATACCATATTCATCGGAGGGACACCTATAAGAAACAATATATTCATTTCTTTAATAGACTAAGACATCAATTGCGGCGTAAATATAATTTGACTCCCTGGGGCATACGCAGGATCTAAATAGTAATCTAAATTACAGCGTAAGAGACGTATAATCGTAGCTTTGTTTGTGCCCTCCATCCGTACTTGCATTAACACCCCATTCATATCAACTTCAATATAATTTTGTATTTGATCCTCAGGACTGCCATAAGCATCAAAGGGATAAGGATCATAATAATCACTCATTGTGTAAGCCCCCCATATTGCGTGCTAATCGCAGATTTTTTTTGCGTAATTAATTCATTTAGTTTTAAAAGCCCTTCACCAATCCCTCCAATACCATCAATTAATCCATATTTTACTGCGTCTGCTCCGCCTACTGCGGTACCAATATCGCGATTTAGCTCCCCAGTTTTAAACATAAGCTCTTTAAACATACTTTCAGACATTCTAGAATGTGTTGTGACAAAACGAACAACCCTTTCTTGCATTTTTTCCATATATTCAAAGGTTTGGGGAACACCAATTACCATCCCTGTCATTCTTATTGGATGAATCGTCATGGTTGCACTTTCAGCTATAAAGGAATAATCAGAGGCGACAGCAATTGGTACACCAATGCTATGACCACCCCCAATAACAACCGTCACCGTTGGTTTTGTTAGCGATGATAACATCTCAGCAATCGCCAGCCCAGCCTCTACATCTCCTCCAACTGTATTTAAGATGATAAGCAAGCCCTCGATTTGTTTACTTTGTTCTGCAGCAACTAATTGAGGAATGAGATGCTCATACTTCGTTGTTTTATTTTGAGGTGGAAGCACAAGATGCCCTTCAATTTGTCCTATAATGGTTAAACAATATACATTTGACTCATTGCTCGTAGGCACAGAGGTTTGTCCTAGTTGCTGTATCATTTGAGGAACATCTGTTTTTTTATCACTTGGCTCTTCTACAGGTGGTGAAGCAGGTTCTTGCTCCTCATTTTTTATTATGGTTTGTTTTTCTGTCATTAGGTTGGTCCTCCTAAATATTCATTGATGCCTTAGTATGTGGAGATGACACTACAACCTATACTTACAAAAGTAATACAACACTAAAAGGATTAAAAAACAAAAAAAGCCCCCTCTCCTGAAGGAACCGTCCAATATTACTTGACAGGAGAAGAGGCGACTGTGTGCCCTTAATGGGTTACACTTCCATAATGATAGGAAGTATCATAGGTCTACGTCTAGTTTGCTCATATAAAAAACGTCCTAATGCATCTTTTACATTGGTTTTCAATGAAGCCCATTCATTTACATTTTCACTCATTAACTTCTCTAAGGTGCTAGAAACAATACGATTAGCCTCATCTAACAAGCCCTCAGATTCTCTAACATAAACAAAACCACGTGAAATAATGTCTGGACCAGATACAATCGTACCGTCTTGCTTGCTTAGTGTAACAACAACAACAAGAATACCATCTTGAGATAATAACTTACGATCGCGAAGTACAATATTTCCTACATCACCAACGCCAAGTCCATCTATTAATACGTTACCTGCCGGTACTTTTCCTGCTTTGCGAGCTGAGCCTTGTTCGATCTCAACAATATCACCAATATCGATTAAGAAAATATCGTCAGGATCAACCCCCACCGATTCTCCTAATTGTGCATGCTTACGCAACATACGATATTCACCATGGATCGGAATAAAGTATTTAGGCTTCATCAAGTTCAGCATTAGCTTTAATTCCTCTTGACTACCATGACCAGAGACGTGTACACCTGAGTTAGATCCACTATAGATCACTTCAGCGCCTAAACGAAATAACTCATCAATCGTGCGCCCTACAAATTTTTCGTTACCAGGTACTGGAGTTGCTGCGATAATAACAGTATCCCCAGGTAAAATGTCCACCTTCCGATGGGTAGAGCGAGCCATTCTTGTCAAAGCAGACATCGGTTCGCCTTGACTTCCAGTACACAAAATAACGACACGATCTGCTGCCATTTTATTAACTTCCTCTGGCTCAATCAATATTCCGTCAGGAACATTTAAGTACCCAAGCTCAGAAGCGATCGTAACTACATTAACCATACTACGGCCAATAATCGTTACCTTACGATCTGTAGCATATGCAGCATCAATGACTTGTTGTACACGATGTACATTTGAAGCAAACGTCGCAACAACCACACGTTGACTTGCTTTTTGAAAAATATCATTTAATACTAAACCGACATTTTTTTCAGAAGGCGTAAAGCCTGGTTTTTCAGCATTTGTACTATCAGATAATAATGCCAATACACCTCTAGCACCAATTTCACCCATACGATGTAGATCAGCAAATTGACCATTGACAGGGGTATGATCAAATTTGAAGTCACCTGTATGCACAACATTTCCTTCTGGTGTTTCAATGCAAACCCCAACCGAATCTGGGATGCTATGGTTAGTTTTGAAAAAGGTTGCCTTCATGGAGGATCCTAATTCAATTTCTGAATCCGCATTGATTAAAATACGTTTTGTTTCGCCAAGTAAACCTGCTTCTTTGAGCTTGTTTTCAACTAAACCTAATGTTAGCTTAGTTCCATAAACGGGAACATTTAGATTTTTAAGAACATAAGGCAAGCCACCAATGTGGTCCTCATGACCATGTGTTAATACAATCCCTCTTACCTTATCCCGGTTTTCAGTCAAATAAGTAATATCGGGTATGACAATATCAATACCTAACATATCCTCTTCAGGAAATTTTAGGCCAGCATCAATAACGACGATATCATTGGCGTATTGGATCACATACATATTTTTGCCAATTTCAGCAACGCCGCCCAATGCAAAGATCGTCAATTTATCATTATTATTTTTTTTGGACAAGTGAATCTAACCCTCCTAATTGTTTTGGACGTCGATCATTTTTATAATTAAATTTTTACATTAAATACACCGCACCCAGTCACTTGAAACTATTATACATGATTAATTTGACAAAACACAAGTCGCTTAAAAGTCCTATGCTCATATTACAATGCTCTATACAGAAAAAACCGATGCCTGTAAACAGACATCAGTTTTTGGAATTAGGACCTTTTTATGGCCATTAGTATTTTGCAATTAATTCAATAATTTCTTTTGCTTCCTCATCGGTTGGACCCACTAATGGCAATCTCACAGAACCAACCTGTAAGCCTCGCTGTACTAATGCATATTTGACAGCAACTGGATTTGGAATTTTAAATAATCCTTTAAATAGGGGTAATAAGTGCTGATGAAGTTTCGCAGAAGCTGTAGTATCTCCATTTACAAATGCATCAATCATATCTTTTATTTTGCTACCTGCAATATGGCTTGATACGCTTATTAAACCATATGCCCCTACGGACAAGGCAGGTAAAAATGAAGAATCATCACCAGAATAAATTTTAAATCCGTCTTCGGTATTTGCAGCAATTTCAGCAACCTGATCTAGCCCTGCACATTCTTTTGTTGCAATGATGTTAGGGATTTTAGATAAAGCAATCGTTGTCTCAGCACTAATACTTACCGCCGTTCGACTTGGCACGTTGTACAATATAACAGGTAATACTGTCGCTTGTGCAATTGCTTTAAAATGTCGATACAAGCCTTCTTGATTTGGACGATTATAATACGGTGCGACAAGCAAAATGCCGTCTACTCCACATTTCTCTGCCGCCTCCGTTAATGCGATAGAATGTGCTGTACTATTACTTCCTGTGCCGGCAATAATTTTACAGCGCCCTCTACTGTAATTCACTGTGAACTTAAATAATTCTAACTTTTCTGCTTCCGACAATGTTGGGGATTCTCCTGTAGTACCACAAATAACTAAGGATTCGGTTTTTTGTTCTTCGATCAAGTAGTCCATAAGCCTTTTGGTTTGATCCCAATCAATGAGTCCTTGTTCATCGAAGGGAGTGACCATGGCTGTAATTAGCCTTCCAAATTCCATGTTGTCTCCTCCTAATGATTTGTTTCTCGCCCCAATTCAAACTTTGCATGTAAAGAACGTAATGCCTGCCCCATATTTTCTTTATTTACTAAAACCCAAATTGTCGTATTAGAGTCTGCAGATTGTAAAATCGGAATATTTTGCTCTGATAATGCTTCTACAATTTTCGCCATAATTCCAGGTACACCATTAATTCCTCCACCGATGACAGACACTTTAGCGCATCCGTGCAGAAGCTTAGGCACAAATCCTAAATTTTCTAACAGCTCCTGTGCTTTATCTGCTTCTGTATCAAACACGGTATATACTACACCATGTGGGGTTACATTTATAAAGTCTACACTAATGTCTCTTTCTGCCATCGCTTGGAATACTTTAAGCTGAAGGTTGTCCGTATTGCTTCCTACGGCATCAATTGTAATTTGAGTCACATTCGCCACATAAGCAATTCCGGTTACGTATCTGTCCACTACACCAACCTGCACATCTCTTATTCCTTCTGGATTAGCCACTAATGTACCCTCTTCGTCAGAAAATGTAGAACGTACCCGAACCGGAATTCCGGATTGCATCGCAATCTCAACGGCCCTAGGGTGTATTACCTTGGCGCCTTGATGCGCCATATTACATATTTCAGCATAACTGACAAAAGCTAATTTTTTTGCCTCTTCCACTATTCTTGGATCTGCAGTTAAGATGCCATCTACATCCGTATAAATATCAACCATTTCAGCATGTAATGCTGCACCTAACGCTGTGGCGGAAGTATCGCTTCCACCACGTCCTAATGTCGTTAGCTCACCAGCTTGGCTTTGTCCTTGAAAGCCAGTCACGATGACAACCTTATTTAGCTCTAGCTCTTCCAAAACACGCTTAGGATACACGCCAAGTATTCTAGCATTCCCAAAGTGCTGATCCGTTGAAAATCCTGCTTGAGCGCCATTTAAAACAACAGAGGAAATATTTTGTCGTCTCAGTAAGCTACATAACAGCGTAGCTGAAATTACTTCTCCGCAGCCTAGCAATAAATCTCTTTCTCTTGCGGGTAATACCCCTCCACTGGAATCAATCAAATCAAGCAATGTATCTGTGGCATAAGGGTCCCCTTTCCTGCCCATTGCAGATACCACGACGACTAAACGATATTCTTGATCTAGCTCTCGTTTGATATGCTTAATTACTAATTCTCTGGCATTTTCTGTTGATAAAGATGTGCCTCCAAATTTCTGCACTAAAATGCGCATGGGTATTCCTCCAGTTTCATGTCCCAGTAAAGCACTTATCAAGTGTTCTGTTCCCTATTCTGATTCATTTTTTGTACAATCGTAACGTCATCACCTGTGGAACCAATTTTTCGGAAATCTCCTATGAGATTGTATGATCTACATATATCATTGCCGAAATTTTTCAATAATCAGTGGCTGAAGTTGTTCTCCAGATAATGCAGCATAACACGTTTCAGGAATAAGCTCCATTTTAGCAACAAGTGAGTTCGGCTTACCGGTTGGACTATCCTGTCCGAAAGGAACAAAATAAATATTTTTGGCAACGATTAATTTTGCAATATTCGCTAAATTAAAGCCAAGCCCATCATTTGTAGAAACTGCGATCACAACGGGGCGTCCATTGCGAAGCTGAGCCTTAGCTGCCATTAATACTGGACTGTCCGTCATTGCATTTGCAAGCTTACTTGTTGTATTCCCTGTACATGGTGCTATGGCAAGCACATCTAATAATTTAGAAGGACCTAACGGTTCTGCATCCACAATAGTTGAAATGATGTCTCTGCCCGTTATATCCTGTAACTGTTTACGCCAACCCTCTGATTTACCGAATCTCGTATCTGTCATCATGACAGACTGAGATATAATTGGAACTACATCAGCACCGGCATCCACAAAACGCTGAATTTGCGGCATAACCTCTGCAAATGTACAATGCGAACCGGTGACCGCATAACCTACCGTTTTCCCCTGCCAATTCACTTTTCATCCCCCCGTAATTGAAACTCTTCCATGACCAAATGACATATTGTATTTGCAATAATCATTCCAGCGGTTTTGGGAGCAACAATTCCAGGTAGGCCAGGAGCGAGCAGAGCTTTGATCCCTCTTTTCTCTGCAAAACGAAAATCCGTTCCTCCAGGAGCTGAGGCCAAATCAATAATGACAGCTTCCCGAGGCAATTTCGAGATAATTTGCGCTGTGACTATCATAGTCGGAATTGTATTAAAAATCAAGTCAATTTGCCCCTCATAGAGCTTGGAATCCGTTGTTGCAAAAGGCTTCCAGCCCATTTGGACTGCTCTAGCCATATGCACCTGTCTACGCACACCTACCCGAACGTTTGCACCCAAAGCTTGTAGTGTAGAAGCTAAAGTAAAGCCAGTACGACCTAAACCAAGCACAACACAGGTTGAACCGTGTAATGTAATATCCGTATTTTGAATCGCCATCATAACGGCGCCTTCGGCGGTCGGAATGGAATTATAAATCGCAATTTCATCACGTTCCATTAACTCGATCAGCCTAAAACCAAGCTCTTCGCTTTTCCTTTTTAGCAATTTCTTAGCAATACCTGTAAAAACTAAAGCTTCCTTACGAATTGCTCCAAAAAGCTCATCGCTTAAGAAACACTCTAAATTTGAAAATGGCGTTATTACTTTTCCTTGATCATCACAGCCAGCAACAGGTAATACAATGACATCTGCTTTGGCCAAAACCTCTATTTGCAAAGTTTCATGCGTGACGCCATGAAGCGGCACCTGTGTTTGATCAAAACCTATAACTTTAACAATTGCATCAAGCTCAGTGCATTTATTAATCACTTCAATTTGACGCGCATCCCCACCAACAAAAATAATTGTTATGCCAGTTAACATTAAAGCAGGCACTCCTTCCAAGCAACGGCGTATAGATCATCTTATGCCGCCGCCTAACAAGTGGTTCCATAGAGCCGCCTAGTATGTGATCAAAAATAAAAAAAGCCCAAGATGCTGAATAATTTATCCAGTACATCTTGGGCTAACCTAAGGAATTAATTAGTTCCAGTGTGACCAAAGCCACCTTCACCACGAACGGTTTCAGACAATTCTTCAACTTGGTGTAGCTTTACCTCAGGTACAATCTGGAAGACCATCTGTGCAATACGCTCATTGCGCTTAATTGCAAATGGCTCCTGACCAAGGTTAATGAGTAACACCTTAATCTCTCCACGGTAATCTGCATCAATCGTTCCAGGTGTGTTGAGGCATGTAATTCCATGCTTAAAGGCAAGTCCACTACGAGGACGGATTTGTGCCTCAAGTCCCCCTGGCATTGCGATCGCAATGCCAGTTGGTACCAAACCTCTTTCGCCAGGGTTAAATATCATATCCTCTGTAACGGCAGCAAACAAATCAAAGCCTGAGGCAAGCTCTGACATTTTACGAGGCAATTCAATATCTTCATTTCCAGCTAAACGTTTAATTTGTACTTCAAATGACAAGTTCATCTCTCCTTAAATCTGTTAATACACGATCTGACGTACCTACCATACCAACAGCATATGGCTGGGCAAACATCACATGTATAACTTCTTTTATATCTTCACTGGTTACGGCTTCAATGCGTGTTATCATATCATCTAATGAGTCATGACGTCCAATCATTAGCTCATTTTTCCCGAGACGATTCATCCGACTCCCTGTACTTTCTAAACTTAAGATTAAGCTTCCTTTTAGCTGTTCTTTCCCCTTACGGAGCTCATGTTGATTAAGTCCATGAATAGAAAAATCATGTAATAAATCTGTGGTGAGCTTAATTACCTCTTCTGTTTGCTTTGGTGCTGTGCCTGCATAGACGGTAAATAATCCACTATCCGCATGAGAAGAATGGTAGGAGTAGACTGAATACGCTAAACCACGTTTTTCTCTAATTTCCTGAAATAATCTAGAGCTCATTCCTCCACCTAAAGCATTGTTAATAAGTGCCATGGCATATTGCTTAGGATGCCCAATTTGAATACCTGGGAAAGACATGCAGATATGATTTTGCTCTGTCTGTTTCTCTTGAAACTTTAACCCACTCAAAAAAGCAGGGGCTTCAATCATTTGCTCCTGTCCTCTTCCCTCAAAGTGTCCAAAATATTGCTCAACTAACTGTATAACAGAGTCGTCAATATTCCCTGCAATACTAATGACTGTATTTTCAACCGTATAACGTTCACGCATGTACTGTTTAAGATGAGCAGAAGTCATTGGATTCAGCTTAGCTTCTGTGCCTAAAATAGGTGCAGCAAGTAAATGATCTCCATATGAGGCTTGGACAACAAGATCATGCACTAGATCATCCGGTGTATCTTCATACATCGAAATTTCTTCTAAAATTACGTTTCTTTCCTTACGTAATTCTTCATCATCAATTGTCGAATTAAAAAACATATCGGACAATATATCCATCGCGATCGGTAAATGTGCATCCAATACTTTTGCATAATAACAAGTGTATTCCTTGGATGTGAATGCATTGACATTACCACCAATGGCATCAAATTGTTCTGCAATATCCTTCGCTTCAAAACGGTCGGTACCCTTAAACAACATATGTTCTATGAAATGGGAAATCCCTCCTGTTTCTATCGTTTCATTCCGAGATCCGGTTTTCACCCAGATGCCAAATGAAACAGAACGAACAGCAGGAATCGTTTCCATGACCACACGAAGGCCATTTTTCAATACAATCTTTTTCATGAAAGGCCCTCCTATTTACACTTCTCGTCCATTCTTTCTAAAGAATGAATCATTAATAAAGGCATACTTACAAAGCTTATCAAAAAAGCGAAAATTACTCAAATGTAGTCGCTTCGATACGATTAGGAGATAACACTTGTGCAACGGTTCCGATATGTAAGCCTTTAGATTTAATAGCTGTAATCATTCCAGCTAAGGCCTGACTTGATGAGGCGGTTGGATGCATTAAAATTAAAGACCCTGCCTCGACATGCTTCGATATTTTTGCTACAACATCAGACGGATTTGGTTTTTTCCAATCTACCGTATCAAGTGTCCACAATACCGTCTTTAAGCCTTGCTCCGCTGCCAGCTTTACAGTCTGATCATTAAAATCACCTGATGGTGGTGCAAACCATTCATTTTTCACGCCTAACCGTGAGGCTAGTAAGTCCTTCGTTTTTGATATTTCTAAAGTTGCCCGACTACGAGCTAATTTGCTCATATTGGGATGTGAGTAAGCATGATTTTCAATCTGATGCTCTCTTTTCTTAATTTCTAAAGCTAACTCTGTGTTTTTATTTAACCAACTTCCATCGAAAAAAAATGTCGCTTTGACTTTAGCTTTATCAAGACTATCAAGCATAGGAATAATGTACTCATTCCCCCATGCTACATTAATCATCAATGCGACCATTGGTTTTGCTGGATTGCCACGATAAATTGGATTTGGTTCTAAATCCTCTAGTTTTACTGCTGGTGGGACTTCACGATATACAAATGGAATTGGCGCTCCTGCTTGTTGTTTTTTAGCTTGCAAATACGTTTTTTCGATATCAACCTCGACGCCATTATAGCCAGGGATTGCCTTCCAAATTCGGTCTATCTTAGCATCAATTGGAGCAATATAACGTTTTGTAGCCTCTTGTTCAATTTCCTTTAACAATGCATCTTTCTCACCATCATTTTTAAGACCATCAAATGTGTAGGCTCCACTCTCTTGACCAGCAACGATAAAATCCTGAACGCCCGAATACTTACCCAACACAAACACAAATAAGACAACAAATACAACAAGCATTAGCTTGTTACGATTCATGGCAGGCTCATCCCTTCACCTTCTATTTGTCCTCATCATATGTGAACAAGCCCTCTATTATGCAACATTTAGGAGGATAAACTTTAAAAAAGAGCCAGAATAAAATCATTCCGCCTCTTTCCAGCCTAACCATGAATCTATAAAGTTATTTCATTATGATTGTTGTTCAGACGTTAATACAACTTTACGAGATAAGTTAATACGTCCTTGCTGATCAATTTCAGTTACCTTAACTGTAATAGAGTCACCGATGGCCACAACATCTTCAACCTTAGCTACACGCTCAGTAGACAATTGTGAAATATGCACCAAACCATCTTTGCCAGGTAAAATTTCTACAAAAGCACCAAACTTCTCAATCCGTTTTACGGTTCCGATGTAGATTTCACCAACAACAACCTCTTTTACAATACCTTCGATAATTGAACGTGCTTTATTATTCATTTCTTCATCAGTTGAAGCAATAAATACGCGACCATCTTGTTCAATATCAATTTTAACGCCAGTTTCCTCAATAATCTTGTTGATGATTTTACCACCTGCACCAATGACATCACGAATCTTATCAGGATTAATGTTCATCGTTGTAATTTTAGGTGCATATTTAGATAAGCTTTCATTTGGCTTATTAATCCGTTCCATCATTTTGGATAAAATAAACATACGTCCTTCTTTTGCTTGTGACAATGCATCGGATAAAATTTGACGATCAATTCCATCGATTTTAATGTCCATTTGAATCGCAGTTACACCTTCAGCAGTACCTGCAACCTTAAAGTCCATATCACCTAAATGATCTTCCATCCCTTGAATATCTGTCAAAATGGATACATGTTCTCCATCTTTAATTAATCCCATTGCTACGCCAGCTACAGGCGCTTTAATCGGAACACCTGCATCCATCATCGCAAGTGTACTTGCACAAATACTTGCTTGAGAGGTTGAACCATTAGATTCAAGCACTTCGGATACCAAACGAATCGTATACGGGAATTCGGTCTCATTTGGAATAACTTTAGACAAGGCTCTTTCACCAAGTGCACCATGTCCAATTTCACGACGACCTGGAGGACGTAATGGACGAGCTTCACCAACACTAAATGGAGGGAAATTATAATGGTGCATAAAGCGTTTAGATTCTTCCAGATGAATACCATCTAGGATTTGCACATCACCAAGTGCACCTAAAGTACAAATGCTGAGTGCTTGGGTTTGTCCACGTGTAAACAGACCAGAACCATGTGTACGTGGAAGTAAATTGGTGTCACATTCTATTGGACGGATTTCATCCAACTTACGACCATCAGGACGTACTTTATCATGAGTAATGAGGCGACGAACCTCTTCCTTGACGATATCATGAAGTACTTCTTTCACATCATCCAAAAGCTCTGGAGACTCTATGTACTTCTCCTCAAAATGAGCTACAGTTTCATTGTTAATGGCATCAATTGCGTCTTGACGTTCATGCTTTTCAGCAATTTTAACAGCCTCAACTAGACGAGTCTGAGCAAATTCACGCACAGCTGCGTTAACTTCACTGTTTACAGCATGAAGCACAACTTCCATTTTTTCTTTCCCAGCAATACTTACAAACTCTTCAATTGTAGCAACAATTTTGCGAATTTCCTCGTGGCCAAACATAATGGCTTCAAGCATTACTTCTTCCGGCACTTCATTCGCTTCTGCTTCTACCATCATAATTGCATCCTTCGTACCTGCAACTACAACATAAATATCACTTTGCTCTTGCTGGGCAATGTCAGGATTAATTACGAACTCTCCATTTATACGCCCAACCGCTACTCCACCAATCGGACCATTAAATGGAACGTCAGAAATACTTAGTGCTGCAGAGGTTCCAATCATTGCCGCAATTTCAGGTTGGCAATCTTGATCCACACTCATCACTAAGTTAACAATTTGCACATCATTACGGAAACCTTCTGGGAATAGTGGACGAATCGGACGGTCTGTCAAACGACTAGCCAAAATTGCCTTTTCACTTGGACGACCTTCACGTTTAATAAACCCACCAGGTATTTTACCTACAGCATACAACTTTTCCTCGTAGTTTACTGTTAATGGAAAAAAGTCAAGGTCCTTTGGTTCAGAAGAAGCCGTTACTGTACATAATACAGCCGTATCGCCATAACGAACCATGACCGCAGCATTTGCTTGTTTAGCTAAACGTCCAGTCTCAAGGGTTAAAGTTCTGCCCCCTAATTGCATCGTTACATTCTTTTCCATGAAATCCCTCCTTAATTAAATCATCTTTTGTAAAATTGCAGTTTGTTATAAATTCTATACAAACTACATTATTTCCTTTTTTTATGCCATTCATAAGAAAAGCACCCTATTCGGTGCTATTTTTTAAAAAAGCAACAAAATTTACGTTGTCGCTAACTATTCATTTTAGTATCACTTTAAAAAGCAACCTAGTGACACCTTAAACGCTGACACAGCGTTTAGGAGACACCAGGCTGCTTTGGTTACAACAAATTAACGACGCAATCCGAGCTTCTCAATCAATGCAGAGTAACGTTGTACGTCTTTGTTTTTCAAGTATGCCAACAATTTACGACGTTGACCTACCATTTTCAAAAGACCGCGACGGGAATGATGATCCTTCTTGTGTGTACGCAAGTGATCAGTCAAATTCACGATGTTCTCCGTAAGGATAGCAATTTGTACCTCTGGGGATCCAGTATCGGATTCATGAGTTTTGTGCTCTTCAATCAATTGTTGCTTACGTTCTTGAGTTAATGCCATCCTGTTCACCTCCTTTATCTAATCGCCATTAGCCTCGTTATCGGCGGTGAGACCATACAACCAAGCTAAGGTTATGATTGTTAGGTATAAGAGTTGTCCCCTTTAAATCCCAACAACATATAGTAGTATACCACAATGCCTATTTGAAAGTAAATATTTATGCTAAGATCGCTTTTGCGCTCTCTGAATCTTGTGCAATTTGTGCCACTAACGATTCCACACCATTAAATTTCATTTCAGGACGAATAAATTGGACTAAATGTACAAGTAATTGTTCATCGTACAAATCACCAGCAAAATCAAATAAATGAATTTCTAAAGTCGTTTCAGGCATATTGTCATGAAACGTAGGCTTAACGCCAACATTCATTACTCCTTTTAACCATTGGTCCTTATACCTTACCTTCACCGCGTACACGCCACGGGTGGGTAACACAAAATGCTCATTTGGCTTTAGGTTTGCAGTTGGGTATCCAATTTTACGCCCACGTTTTTCACCGTGATTCACAATTCCTGTAATAATATATGGACGTCCCAACCATTGCTGAACTAATCCCATATTACCCTCTTGAAGAGCGACACGGATTCCTGAGCTACTTACCTTCTCAGCATTAATTAAAAATGGAGAAACGGTTTGGACATGTAAGCAATTCCCACTTAATTGAGCCAAGGTGCTTGCATCCCCCGCACCCAGATAACCATACCTAAAATCAAAACCAACTACAGCAGTATGCACCTGAAGTGGCAATAACATGCCTTGTACAAATGCCGCTGGACTCACCTGTGAAAAAGCATCATCAAAATCTACAATATATAAGTAATCAATGCCCATTTCCTGCAAAATTTGCTCTTTAAGCGCAGGCGGCGTCAAGTAACCTTCATATTTCCCCTTTTTCATCACTTCTTTAGGGTGCGGATAAAAAGTCATGACTGATAGTGGTAATTGGTTAGAATTAGCAATCGTCTTTGCCTCTAAAATCACACTCTGATGACCAAGATGCAATCCATCAAATTGACCAATTGCTAAAATTTGAGGTTGTGTATGATTTTCAATAATATTTTGAGATAACGGATAAGATAACTGGATTGTTTCCATGCTTGCTTCACCTGCATTTTCACTAATATGAGTATTTTCCAAATTTTAAGGATGAAAAACTTTGACAGGACGTATCCCACGATTTTCCTCTAAGCGAAAAATACCTAAAAACTGTTGATTAGGACCATATAATCTTAATAATCCTACTCCTTCTTCAATCGTTGGAGTCAGATATTGTGGAGATATTGTTTGACCTTGCAAGGCTCTGTTCATTGTCATTTCTGTAATTGAGTATGCTGGCAAATAATCAACGGCTTCATCTACAGACAAGAGCCTCGATTGCAAAGTTCCTTCTTTGGTATAACGCACAATGTCATCAAACGTCAAGCATTTATGTAATGAAATGCCAGAAGACATCGTTCGCTTTAGATCAGACATCACAGCAGGAACACCTAAAGCTTGCCCTATATCTACACATAGCGTTCGGATATACGTTCCTTTGGAGCAGAGTACAGAAAATGTAATGGTGGGTTGTTCCTGTTCCAAGTTTACCGAAATTAATTCAAGCTTATGAATGACAACTTCCCTTGGTTTACGTTCAACTACTTTACCTTGTCTAGCTAGCTCATAAAGTCGTTTCCCATCCTGCTTCAAAGCAGAATACATCGGAGGTATTTGAGAAATCGTACCGATAAAAGATTGAATAACATCTTCGATCTGTTTTTGAGTCACATTAACCTCGTTTACCTTCTCAGTGACCGTTCCGGACATATCTTCAGTATCTGTTGCAATCCCCAGCAAAAGTGTTGCTTCATATTGCTTAGGAAGCTCCTGCAAATATTCAACCATTCTTGTCGCTCTGCCTAGACATAAAGGAAGAACACCAGTCACTGCAGGATCTAACGTCCCGGTATGACCGATGCGCTTCATTCCTAAAATGCCTCTTGTTTTGGCGACAACATCATGTGAGGTAAATCCTGCGGGCTTAAACACAGGTAAAATTCCTTCATAAGTGGTTGTCATAATTTTGATTTCACCTGTTCTATGATAAGGTTAATAATATCATTTACATTCCCTAGCATTTTAACACCAGCAGCCCTCACGTGACCACCGCCGCCAAAATGATGGGCAACTTCCGCTACATCCACTAGTCCTGCTGAACGCATACTTACCTTCACAGCATTGTCATTAATAACCTTAAATAATAAACCTACCTCAACACCTTGAATGTTTCTCGGATAATTAACAAGTCCTTCCAGGTCTTCGTATACAGCACCTGTCGCCTCCAAATCTTGCTCGTTAACGACCACCCAACTAATCTTTCCATCTTCAGACATAAATAGATTATTAAGTGCTCTAGTTAGTAACTTCATTTGAGCAGGACTCATTTCTTCTAACAGTCTCTGACAAATTCCAGGCCCGTCAACTCCGTACTTCAGTAATTCTGACGCAATTTGCATCACTTTAGGTGTTGTGTTTGAATATCTGAAACCACCTGTATCGGTTAAAAGTCCTGTATATAGTGCAGTAGCAACGGGCTTTGTTAATTCTAGTTTCATATAGGTTACTAAATCAAACAAGATTTCAGCCGTTGCTGCAGCATCTGGCACAATATAATTGACTGCACCATAGCTATCATTTGTAGCATGATGATCAATATTTAAAATTTGTACATCCTCATTAAAATACTGCTTTACTGTTCCAACCCTAGCAAAATCAGCACAATCTACACAAATAACATGAGAATATTTACGATCTAAAGGTGCCACTGACAAATTTATGATGTCTGACGCATGTTCCAGATCTAACATACGACTAGGAACCGCTCCTTCGTTCACCATAACATATTTTTTACCCAAACATGAGAGAAGCCAGCCCACCACAAGGGTAGAACTGACTGCATCTCCGTCCGGCTGTACATGCGACACAATTAGGAAATCATCATGCTTTGTCAGAAATTGTTGACTCTGCTGTAGCTCCTGTTCATAATCTCGCATTGCCGTCTCCTTATAAATCAATTTTCTTCCTGTTTTACATCTCCAAGCAGCTTCTCAATCCGACTGCCATAAGCAACAGATTCATCAATTTTAAAAATCAATTCTGGTGTATGACGTAGAAGCACTCTTTTACCAAGCTCACTTCTTAAAAAGCCTTTTGCCTTTTCAAGACCTCGCAAGGAATTTTCTTGTTGCTCTGCATCACCAAGTACACTTAGAAATACCTTGGCTTGCGATAAATCATTAGTTACTTCAACACCAGTTACGGTTACGAATCCAACCCGCGGGTCCTTAAGCTCACTCTGAATGAGCAAGCTAAGTTCTTTTTTGATTTGCTCGCTTACGCGACCTGTACGATTTTTTGCCATATTACACACCCCACATTACTTAGGTTGAACGGTTTCCATCACAAATGCTTCAATGATATCGCCCTCTTTGAGGTCATTGTAGTTGTCAAGTGTAATCCCACACTCGTAGCCTTGGGCAACTTCCTTCGCATCGTCTTTGTAACGTTTAAGAGAATCAATTTTCCCTTCAAACACAACGATACCGTCACGCACTAAGCGTACTTCGGCAGAACGTATAATTTTACCCGAGGTGACCATACAACCTGCGATGGTTCCCACCTTACTAATTTTAAATGTATTACGTACTTCAGCATGCCCAATAACGTTCTCCTTAAATACAGGATCAAGCATACCTTTCATCGCTTGCTCGATTTCCTCAATCGCACTATAAATAACGCGGTGGAGACGAATATCTACATTTTCTTGCTCCGCCGTTGCTTTCGTTTGTGAATCAGGACGAACGTTAAAACCAATTACGATCGCATTGGATGCTGCTGCAAGAATAATATCGGATTCTGTAATTGCACCCGCACCACTATGAATAATTTTAACGCGTACGCCTTCAACTTCAATTTTCTCTAACGAGCCTTTCAGCGCTTCGACAGAGCCTTGAACGTCAGCTTTAATGATCACATTGAGATCTTTAATTTCGCCATCTTTAATGTGTTGGAATAAATCATCCAAGGTTACTCTCGTGTTGCTACCAAGGTCAGATTGACGTTGTGTAATCGCACGTTTGTCAGCGATAGAACGAGCCTTACGCTCATCTTCAAATACCATAAATGGATCGCCAGCTTGCGGTACATCATGAAGACCTGTAATTTCGATTGGTGTAGAAGGTCCTGCTTCTTTTAAACGACGTCCCTTCTCGTTCACCATTGTACGGATACGTCCAAATGCGTTACCAGCTACAAAAGCATCGCCAACTTTAAGGGTACCATGCTGTACCAATACACGTGCAACCGGACCACGAGATTTATCAAGCTCAGCTTCGATAACCAAGCCACGCGCGCGTTTGTCAGGATTTGCTTTATATTCATTCACTTCTGCTACAAGCAAGATCATTTCAAGCAAACCTTCTAATCCTAGCTTTTGCTTCGCGGAAACATTTACGAAAATTGTATCTCCGCCCCATTCTTCAGGTACAAGTCCATACTCAGTTAACTCTTGTTTTACTTTATCTGGATTCGCATCTGGTTTATCAATTTTGTTAACTGCAACGATAATTGGTAAGCCTGCTGCCTTCGCATGGTTAACCGCTTCAACGGTTTGTGGCATAACACCGTCATCAGCAGCCACAACGATAATCGTAATATCCGTTAATTGAGCACCACGCGCACGCATAGCGGTGAACGCCTCGTGACCTGGTGTATCAAGGAACGTAATTTTCTTATTATTGATCTCAACCTGATAAGCACCGATATGCTGCGTAATTCCGCCTGCTTCTCCACCAGATACGTTCGTAGAGCGAATTGCATCTAGCAATGTTGTTTTACCGTGGTCAACGTGACCCATAATAGTTACAACTGGAGGACGCTCCATCAAATCTGCTGGATCATCATTTTCTTCTAATGTTTCAAAGCGATCATCCTCAACAGGAATTTTCACTTCTACTTCTACACCAAATTCAGCTGCTAGCAGCAAGATTGTGTCAATATCCAGCTCTTGGTTAATGGTTGCCATAACACCAAGTGTAATTAGCTTCTTAATAACCTCTGAAGCATCTTTATGCAACAATTTTGCGGTTTCCCCTACTGTGGAATTGCCACGTACGATAATTTTCTTAGGGGTGTTATCAATTTTCTCACGAGGAGGTTGTGCAGGACCACGTCCACGATTGTTTTTCCCACCGCGGTTATTTCTGTAATTCCCCCCGCGATTGTCATCGAACTTTCTTTGACCTGGTCGATTGTTGTTATTGTTGTTACCTTTTTTATAGTTGTTGTTATTATTGTTGTTATTGCTTGGTCCTCTATTCCCTTCTGATGCAGAAGAGGTTGTGCGAGCTTGTGGTTGCGGATTACGACTAGATTCTTGTCCCCGATTACCTTGGGAGTTTGAAGCTGGTCTACTACTTCTATTTTGTGTTCCTTGTGTGCTTCCCGTTGAAGCACTTGAATGATTTGATTTATTATTATTCATACTTACCTGCTTTTCCTGTTGATTTTTGTTATTGCTTGTATTACTTGTACTGCTTATACTAACTTCTTTTTTGTCCGTTGAAGTCTGCGGTGTATGACTTCCTCTTGCAGAAGTCGATCCCGATGTTTGAGCGTTTGTTTTCGCAGCTGTATTCGCATTCCCTGAGTTATCACGTTTAGCAGCCGCGTTGCTCTTAATATCTTTAAAGAAATTTTCAACCTTTGAAATCACTTCATTTTCCATCACGCTCATATGATTGTTTACTGGAATATCAAGTCGCTTCAAAATCGTAATAATTTCCTTACTGCTCATATTGATTGACTTCGCATACTCGTACACTCTGAGCTTATCTTTGTTCTCTTGTTTACTCAATATACTCCACCTCCGACGTATTCACGATCGTTTTTGAAATCATATCGGCAAAACCCTGATCCATTAGTGCCAGAATAATTCGTTCTGGTTTTCCTACACTAGCTCCGAGCCGTTGTCGGTCAAATCCGATAATCAAAGGTATTTTATAGGTCCCGCACTTGTCGCGATATTTTTTTAAAGTATTAGCGGAAGCATCCCCTGCAACGATGACCAGCTTAGCTCCATTGGATCGAATCGCCTTCATCACACTTTCATCTCCAGTCACAACCTTGCCTGCACGCATAGCAAGTCCTAGACCAGATAAAGCTTTATTACTCATCTTCTTCCTCTTTCTCGTCACGCACCTTGATAAACTGTGGTTCAACTTTAAGGAAGTCAGAAGCTAATTGTTCATAGACCTCTTGACCAACCTGAGCTTTAAGTGCACGATCTAATGCTCGATTTTTTTGTGCTAATCTAAAACAAGCTTCCTTACCGCACAAATATGCCCCTCTGCCAGATTTTTTGCCAGTCAAATCTATAGAAACTTCACCCTCTGGAGATCTAACAATTCGAATCAGTGATTTCTTAGGCATCATTTCACCACAAGCCACACATTTGCGAAGTGGAATTTTTCTGGGCTTCATAACAGCAACACCTCCCGCTCTAGGGTAAATTAATCGATAGAAACGGAGTCCTGATTTAATTCTCCCAAATCTGTTTTTTCTCTGCCAAATTCCTCTTCGGCTTGACTTTCACTCTTGATATCTATTTTCCAGCCAGTGAGCTTAGCCGCTAATCGTGCATTTTGTCCCTTAATCCCAATTGCCAAGGAAAGCTGATAGTCAGGTACGATAACACGTGCCATTTTCTCACTTTCAAACACGCCAACCTCAAGCACTTTAGAGGGACTAAGTGCATTTGCAACATATTCCTCTATATCTTCAGAATAGCGAACGATATCTATTTTTTCACCACGTAGCTCATTAACGATGGTTTGAACCCGATTCCCTTTAGGACCAACACAAGAACCCACTGGATCAACCTCAGCATTACGAGAATGGACTGCAATTTTAGAGCGGAAGCCAGCTTCACGAGCGACAGAGCGAATTTCAACCACACCATCAAAAATTTCTGGAACCTCTAACTCAAAAAGACGCTTTAATAACCCAGGGTGACTGCGAGACAATAAAATCTGTGGTCCCTTTGTTGTATTTTCAACTTTGGTAATATAAGCCTTGATCCGGTCACCATGCTTAAATTTTTCATTTGGCATAAGCTCAGTTAGTGGCAAGTGTGCCTCCACTTTACCTAAATCAACATAAACATTACGCATATCTTGACGTTGAACAATCCCGGTTACGATGTCTTCTTCTTTTTCAACAAAAGCATTATAAATTAAACCTCGTTCAGCTTCACGAATGCGTTGCGTAACAACCTGCTTAGCAGTTTGTGCTGCGATACGTCCAAAATCACGTGGTGTTACTTCGATTTCGGCAACATCATCAAGTTGAAAGTTAGGGTTAATCTCACGTGCAGCAGGCAATGAAATTTCAGTACGTAAATCAAGTACATCTTCAACAACCAATTTGCGTGCAAACACCTTAATTACACCTGTCATTCGGTTCATATCTACACGCACATTTTGTGCAGCGTTAAAATTACGTTTGTAGCTAGAGATTAAAGCCGCTTCAATTGCCTCGAACAAAATATCCTTGCTAATCCCTTTTTCTCTTTCCAACTCGTTCAAGGCTTCAATAAAATCCATACTCATTTGCCTCGAGTTCCCCCTTTCAAAATACCCATTACAGGCTGTACTAAAAAATAATCGCTAATCTTGCACTAGCAACTTTACTATATGGAATGGTATGTGACTTCTTGCCAACTACAATGACAAGCTGCTCATCCTCAAAAGATTGAAGTAGACCTTCAAACTCCTTTAGACCACCTACCGGTTCATAAGTTGTTACGAACACATTGCTACCAACCGCTTTAACTACATCTTCTACCTTTTTCAAAGGGCGTTCAGCACCAGGAGAAGAAACTTCCAAGAAATACGCACCCGTAATCGGGTCATTCTCATCCAGCTTTTCACTTAAAAACTCACTAATATGGCCGCAGTCATCAATATCAATGCCGCCCTCTTTATCAACAAATACACGTAGGAACCATTGGCTCCCTTCCTTTACATACTCTACGTCTACCAGTTCAAAGCCGTTTTCCTCTAAAAACGGTGTGACCATACTCTCAACGGTCTCTTTGATCTTAGGTGTGCTCAAGCTTACATACCTCCATCGTGAACCTTCAGTATTAGCAGCAACTGCTATAGTATAGTTTTGTGTATAAATCAATTTGTTTAAACGGTCTTTTACAGAGCATTAATTCCAAAATTGATTCATATCAAAGATGAAAGAGTGGGTTTCCCCACTCTTTTAGCACGTTCTATCTACATGATTACCACAAAAATTATAACATAGTCTGGGAATAGTGACAAGTAAAACACCTTTACTCCCACCATGTGATTTACTAAAAATGTAAAATGATTTGATTTCCTAGTATGACTTTAGAATAATGATAATTGATTGCTCTCAGGTAAACCTCGGAAGCAGCCCATATTTCCAAGCAATTCAATCACTGTTTTACTTGCTTTTGATTTTTGCTGGAAATCTTCAATGGATAAAAACTCCCCTTGCTCCTTAGCAGCTGCAATGTTGCGTGCTGCGTTATCGCCAATCCCCGCTAATGCTGAAAATGGAGGAATCAACGCATCACCATCTACAGTAAAGCTCGTGGCATCTGAACGATACAAATCAATACTTTTAAATCTGAAACCTCGTGCCGTCATCTCTAATGCCATCTCTAACATTGGTAACATACTTTTTTCTTTAGGCAAGGCTTGAAAGCCTTTTTGCTCAATTTCTTCAATTCTTCGATAAATCGCATCATAACCTTGACAGCACAACTCAATCTCAAAATCGTCGGAACGTACTGTAAAATAGGTTGCATAATATTCAATCGGATGATAAAGCTTGAAATAAGCTGTACGTACAGCCGAAATAACATATGCCGCGGCATGCGCCTTCGGAAACATGTATTGAATTTTTAGACAGGAATCAATATACCATTGTGGCACCTTACATTTCTTCATTTCCTCAATCCACTCTGGTGTTAACCCTTTCCCTTTCCGTACACTTTCCGTAATTTTAAACGCTAGCCCTGCATCCATCCCTGCTTTATAAATCAAAAACAGCATAATGTCATCACGACAACCAATTACCGTTTTAATGTTACAGGTGCCATTTTTTATTAAATCCTGTGCATTACCTAGCCATACGCCAGTTCCATGCGATAGACCTGAAATTTGCAATAAATCCGCAAACGAGCTTGGTTGAGATTCAATCAACATCTGACGAACAAACTTCGTTCCCATTTCTGGCACACCAAATGTCGCAACTGGCGACCTGATCTTATCAGGCGTAACGCCTAAAGCTTCAGTAGAGTTAAACATGCTCATGACTTTAGGGTCATTCATTGGAATAGTAGTTGGGTCCACCCCTGTTAAATCCTGTAGCATGCGCATCATCGTTGGATCATCATGACCTAAAATATCAAGCTTAAGCAGATTCGCATCAAAGGCGTGATAGTCAAAGTGAGTCGTTTTCCATTCTGATGTTACGTCATCAGCCGGAAATTGTACTGGTGTTATATCCTCTACTTCCATATAGTCAGGTACAACCACAATCCCGCCGGGATGTTGCCCTGTACTTCTTTTTACACCGGTACAGCCTGATGCTAATCGATTTAACTCGGCACCTCTCCAATGCTTTTGATTCGCTTCTTCATATTTCTTGGTGAAACCAAATGCGGTTTTTTCTGCCACGGTACCAATTGTTCCTGCTCGAAATACACTTTTTTCTCCAAACAATACCTTCGTATAATTATGAGCTTGCGGCTGATATTCACCTGAGAAGTTAAGATCGATATCGGGAACCTTGTCCCCTTTAAAGCCAAGAAACGTTTCAAACGGAATATCTTGACCTTCACCCTTTAATTTATTTCCGCACTCGGGACATGCTTTATCGGGTAAATCAAAACCACTTGGCACGCTACCATCAAGGAACCATTCGCTGTGCTTACACTCTGAATTGTTACAAATATAATGTGCAGGCAGCGGATTAACTTCGGAAATCCCTAAAAATGTAGCAACCACCGATGATCCAACAGACCCCCGAGAGCCTACTAAATAACCATCCTGGTTAGATTTTTTTACTAGACGCTCTGAAATCAAATAGTTAGCAGAGAAACCATATTTAATAATCGGACCAAGCTCTTTCTCCAGACGTTGCACAACGACATCAGGTAACTCTTCGCCATAAATAGATTTAGCCGTGTTGTAACAAGTGTTACGTATTTCCTCATCGGCACCCTCCATATTAGGCGTAAACAGCTTATCAGGGAACAATTCAATTTCCTCAAATTGATCCGCTAGGTTAGAGGTATTCGTCACGACAACCTCAAAAGCTTTATCTGTTCCGAGGAACTCAAATTCCGTCAGCATTTCATCCGTTGTTCTAAAATGGGCATCTGGCTTACGAATATCTTTAAGTGGACTAAAGCCTGTAATCCCATGAATCGTAATATCACGATACAGCTTATCTCTTGGGTGCAAATAATGCACATTCCCCGTTGCCACAACCGGTTTATTTAGCTTAAAGCCAATTTCACAAACCTTTTTAACGGCAATTTTCAGTTCCTCTACACTACCAACCAGACCTTTATCTACTAAATGCATATACATCGTCAAAGGCTGAATCTCTAGCACATCATAAAACTCCGCAATCGCTTCTGCTTCTTCTACAGATTTGTTGAGAACCGTCTCGAAGAACTCTCCTTTTTCACAGCCTGACAAAATGAGTAGTCCCTCACGGAGCTCTTCTAGCTTAGACTTAGGTATACATGCGACCCGCTTGAAGTATTCGGTATGTGATAGTGAAATGAGCTTAAATAGATTTTTTTTGCCAACTGCGTTTAAGGCATATATGCCACAATGAAAAGGTCTTGAGTTGGACAAATCTTGACCAACCTTATCATTTAAACGTGCTAAATTCGTAATTCCCTCTATTTTAGCAGCATCCTCTAATAGCCCATTTAAAATCTCACCTAGTGCAAGCGTATCATCAATCGCACGGTGATGATTTTCGAGTGAAACCTTGTATTTTGCCGCTAATGTATTAAGACGATGATTTTTAAGTGTCGGGAATAACATTCTTGCCAGCTCTAAGGTATCAAGCACAGGATTGGTCATTTCAGGACGTCCCATTTCCTTCAGCTTTGCATTTATAAACCCTACGTCAAATCTAGCATTATGAGCAACTAGAATTGCATCACCTGCAAAGTCAACAAATTGCGGTAATACCTCCTCGACATCAGGTGCACCCTTCACCATATCATCATTAATGTTCGTAAGCTGTTGAATGTTATAAGGGATACGTACGTGTGGATCTACAAAGGTAGCATAACGGTCAATCTCCTTGCCATCCTCCATCTTCACTGCTGCAATCTCTATAATTTTGTTCTGGGTTACCGATAAACCTGTAGTCTCAATATCAAATACGATATAAGTGGTTGATTTAAGTACATCCTCTCGTGGATTCATAACGACAGCGACGTTATCATTTACCACATTCGCTTCTACGCCATAAATCATCTTTATCCCGTTTTTCTTAGCAGCTTTAGCCGCATCAGGATAACATTGCACTCCCGCATGATCTGTAACGGCAATCGCCTTATGTCCCCATTTTGCCGCCATTTTAATATATTGATCGATTGGTGTGACCGCGTCCATCGTACTCATCGTGCTATGCAAGTGAAACTCTACTCTTTTTTCATCGGCTTGGTCTTTACGTTCTGGGGGTGAAGGAACCTCGGATAAATCCGAAGGAATCATCACTAGCTCAGGGATAGGCATAAAGCGATCCATTTCAACCCGACCACGTGCCCTAACCCATTTACCGTTTGCTAATTGTCCCATAATTTTGAGATCTTCTTTATTTTTAGCAAACATTTTTAACTGCAACGAATCACTAAAGTCAGTAATGAAAAATGTAAATAACGTATTTCCGTTACGCAATTCCTTGCGATCAAGTCCAAAAATAGTACCTTGAATCGTAACCTTCTTCTCTTCGTCTTGAACTTCTTGTAAAGGTACGGGTTGCTCACGAATATCGTAGCCAATTTGAAGTTTTGGTGGTGGTTCACTACCATCCTCTACTTCCTCTGGTGGTTCTACCATTTGCTCTTCCATCATCTTTTGGATGACTTCACGATTTTCTTCCTCAATTCGTTGCTGGAATTCCTCAAGCGCTTCAGGCTGATAATCTCCTTCAGTTAACTTCACACGAAGCTCTAGTCCAAAAAATTTGTTATAAAAAGTAACGATCGCCTGATCAATATGCTTTTTACGCGCTAATTCAAGTGCAACCTCATCACTAAAGAGTACTGAAATTAAATCATGTTCAATTTCATACACCGCACGAGACATAAAGCCGTTAACAGATGGAATCTCGCGAGCGATCCATTCTAGTAAAAGTTTCCAATATTCCTTAACGATATCCTGCAACATTACCTGCTGCTGCTCATATTGAAACTGAAATCTGATCTGTGCAACATGACTTAACCGTTCTTGAATCCGCAGACAAAAAGTCCGGTATACGTCTGAAGGGACGATAGTATTCTTCACAATTATAATTTTCCACTCTTTATTACTGCGACTTACCTCAACCTGTTCAATATAACCATCTATAAAAAACTGCTCAATCATCGTTTCAGGAATTTCTGCTTGGTTCATTAGCAATTCAAATCTTTTTCTTTTATCCTTATTTTCGGTCATGAGTTCCTCCCCTTGATAGCTCATGTTTTAAAACTAAAACGGCTTCCAGGCTGTGCGGTGCAGGTAATCCCCTACAAAACCGAGCAACCGGAAGCCAGTATAACGACATGAACGAAACTGGATATTAATAAGCTCTTGCGAACAATACCGTATGACTCGCTTTTTCACCACATACTAAGCAATGTTCATGTTGCGTAGCAGGCTCAAACGGAATATTTCGGCTAGTTGCACCTGTCTCTTCCTTCACCTGATCTTCACAAGCTTCTGATCCACACCAACCTGCAAGTGTAAATCCACGTTTTTCTTCCATGCTTTCCTTCATTTCATCTAATGTATTCACAGAATAGAAATGATCCTCACGAAAAGCTTTAGCTTTTTCAAACATTTCTTGATGAACTTGTTCAAGCATAGCTTGTACTTCTGCAACCAAATTACTTTGTTCAACTACTTTTTTCTCGCCACTAATTCGTGAAACTAAGACACAAACGCCATTTTCCATATCACGAGGGCCAATTTCAAGACGTACAGGTACGCCTCTCATTTCATATTCATTAAACTTCCAGCCTGGACGCACATCCGCACGATCATCAATTCCAACACGAATGCCGGCTGACTTCAATTCAGCAAATAATTCATCACTACGTCCAACGACAGCATCTCTAGTTTTTGGAGGTCCAATCGGGATAATCATCACTTGCTTTGGTGCTACCTTCGGTGGCAATACAAGGCCACGATCATCACCATGCACCATAATTAATGATCCAATGAGTCTTGTGCTTACTCCCCAAGAAGTGGTGTGCACAAATTCCTGCTCATTATCACGATTTAAATATTTAATATCAAACGCAGTCGCGAAGTTAGTCCCTAGGTAATGTGACGTTCCTGCCTGAACCGCACGACCATCCTTCATCATCGCTTCAATGGAGAATGTATCCACCGCACCAGCAAACTTCTCTGAAGGTGTTTTTTGTCCTGTAATCACGGGAATCGCCAAATAGTTTTCGACAAAATCGCGATAAATCTCCAGCATTTTCATTGTTTCTTCACGTGCTTGTTCTTCATTTTCATGCGCAGTATGACCTTCCTGCCACAAAAATTCACTTGTACGTAAAAACGGCAATGTCCGTTTTTCCCAACGTACTACGTTAGCCCATTGGTTAATGAGTACAGGTAAGTCACGATAGGATTGAATCCACTTTTGGTACATATGTCCAAACATCGTTTCAGAGGTAGGACGAACAGCTAACCGTTCTTCTAATTTTTCTCCAGCCGCTTCAGTCACCCATGGTAACTCAGGGTTAAAGCCTTCCACGTGCTCCTTTTCCTTTTGGAAAAAGCTTTCAGGGATAAAGATTGGAAAATAGGCATTACGATGTCCTGTTTCTTTAAATCTACGATCTAATTCATGCTGGATATGCTCCCAGATTTCATAACCGTCTGGCTTAAATACAATACACCCACGAACAGGTGAATAGTCCATGAGGTCTGCTTTTTTAATGACATCAATATACCAACGAGAGAAATCCTCGCCTTGTGGTGTGATTTCTGTTACAAATTGTTTTTCATCTTTAGCCATAACTGCCCATTTCCCCCTAAATTTTAACCAGTAATTAACCTAACTATATCATTAAAGGTCACTGCAATCATTAATAAAAATAACATTGCAAACCCAATGAAGTGAACTATCCCCTCGTGGTTTGGATCTATTGGTTTGCGTCTAATCGCTTCAACCCCAAGGAAAACAAGTCGGCTACCATCCAATGCAGGGAATGGAAGCAAATTAAAAATACCAAGGTTCAAGCTAATTAAAGCCATCCAATAAATAAACCGTTCAAAGCCTTGCTTCGCTACTTGTGCCGTAATTTCAATAGTTCCTACTGGACCCGCAAAATTATCGATTGCAAATGAGCTAACAATTTGCTTCAGACTTGTAAAAATTAACTTAGACATGTCAAGCATCTGCTCGCCAGCTTTTGTAAATGTCTCGCCTATCGTCGCATCTCTTGTTGGTACAAACGTAATGATGACCGAGCCTACCTTACCACCTTTTTGACCTTCCACTGTGGTAGGTGTAATTTTAATGTCAAGTAACTCGTTGTTTCTACGAATTTTCCAGTTCATCTCCTTGCCCGGGGAGCCAGAAATCGCAGAGATCATTTTTTCTGCATCCGTACCCACCGCAGTACCATTAATGCTTTCCACAATATCTCCAGTTTTTAAACCCGCTTGCGCAGCTGGCATGCCTTCAGTAATTTGTCCTATTTCAAGATGTGTAGGTCCAGAAGCTGGGACGCCTGCTAACTGAATATGAACAATAAACAGTACAAATGCCAACAAAAAGTTCATAAGTGGTCCTGCAAAAATAGCTAATGCACGTTGTGCTACGGTCTTACTACCATACTGTCGATCTCTTGGCGCAATTTGTGTATCTTTTCCTTTTGTAACGATCATTGCTTTAGGTTCTACTTTGTAAGAGATGATTTCTCCATCTACATCAAGCTTGATATGCAAATCATCTACAAGATCAACCGATTGCACTTCACCACGAATAACATTTTTACGGCTATCTAAACGATCAAGGTAAATTTTGCTAACGAGTCCCTGTTCTGAAACACGTAGCGCGACCGTTTGGCCTTCAGACACCTCAACCATTTCTGGCTCTTCACCCGCCATACGTGCATACCCACCGAAGGGTAGCAAACGTAATGTGAATTGGGTTTCATTTCTTCTGTAGGAATATAACTTAGGACCAAAACCAATTGCGAATTCACGCACTAAAATACCTGCACGCTTAGCAAAATAATAATGTCCCCATTCATGAACGGTTACAATGACAAAAAACATAAACACAATCATTAAAACGATTTTTATCGTTTCCAAGAGCTAAGCATCCTCCTTTTGGGCCAACTAACAAGTCCACTATTGTTATAGAATATCATTATTCTCAAGCGAGGCACAAGAGAATACCATTTCAATCACTTTTGTTAATTTATTTTGTAATTCTGCAAATTAATCCCTTAGTAGAGAAGAGGCTAGTTTTCGTACCTGTGCATCTACATTTTGAATTTCCTCAAGATTAGGGTTTTGAATCACCGAATGCTTGGCAATCATTTTTTCTATGATTTCTTCAATTTGCAAAAATGAAATTTCTTTATTTAGAAAACGAGCAACTGCAATTTCATTTGCAGCATTAAATACAGTTGGTGCGGTTCCTCCAATTTTACCACAATCATAAGCCATTTTTAAGCAAGGAAAGCGTTCAAAATCCATCTCTTTGAAATGAAGCGCGCCAACCTGTGTTAACGATAGTCTTGAAGATTTGGAGGGAATACGCTCTGGATAAGATAGTGCATATTGAATAGGTATCCTCATATCCGGTGTTCCAAGCTGAGCAATAATGCTACTGTCACGGTATTCAACGAAAGAGTGGACGATACTTTCAGGATGAAGCACTACACCAATTTGTTCGTATGGGAGTCCAAATAACCAATGGGCTTCAATCACTTCCAGTCCTTTGTTGACCATCGTGGCTGAATCAATTGTTATTTTAGCACCCATCGACCAGTTGGGATGCTTCAGCGCATCCTCTACAGTGACATTTTCCAACTGTTGCCTTGTGCGATCACGAAATGATCCACCTGAAGCGGTGATCGTGATTCCAGCAACCTCTTTGATATTTTCGCCATTTAGACATTGAAAAATCGCTGAATGCTCACTGTCAACAGGAAGAATAGCTACATTTTTTTCACGAGCCAGCTCCATGACGATATGTCCTGCTGTCACCAGTGTTTCTTTATTAGCAAGTCCAATATGTTTACCTGCTGAAATTGCGGCTAGCGTAGCTGGCAACCCTACACTACCCACGATTGCAGTAATAACAAGCTCTGCATCATTATGAGCAGCAACTTGAATTAAGCCTTCTTCACCATAAAAAACGCTTGTACCACTTGGTAATGCACTTGAAATTTTATCTGCTAGCTCTTTAGTACCCACAGACACCATTTTAGGACGGAATTGCTGAACCTGCTCTAAGAGCAAGTTAATATTTGAACCTGCGGCCAAAGCCTCAATTGAAAAGCGCTCTGGATTTTTTTTAACAACATCTAAAGTCTGGGTACCAACTGAACCAGTAGAACCAATTACGGCTATTTTTTTCATTGTACACCTCGTACTTTTCTTGATTAAGGCAACAACATCAGGATATGTATGAATGGAAATACCATGATCCAGCTATCACAGCGATCTAATATCCCACCATGTCCTGGAAGTAATTTACCAGAATCCTTAATCCCATATTTACGTTTATAGGCAGATTGTATTAAGTCACCCATTTGTCCCACAATTGCTGCGGAAAGCCCAATTAAAATTGCCCTACCTATGCTGAGTATCCCCCCTGATAACATTGCAAATATAAGCGCAGACACAATGGACAATATAATACCGCCAACAGCACCTTCAATTGTTTTATTGGGACTAATCGCAGGCCATAGCTTCGTTTTGCCAAATCTACGTCCGGTAAAATAAGCACCTGCATCGCTACTCCATATGGAAGATAGCAATAAAAAGGTCCAAAACAAACCATGCTGATCAGACATATTTCTCGTAGCTATAATGTACTCGAAACCAAAGCCGATATAAACTGCACCTATAAACAATAATGCGACTTGATCAATTGAAATTGTATTTTTGGTGATCACTGTGCTTGTTAGCAGCAACAAAAGAAATAACCATAAAAAAGAAGTCGCTGTTAAGGGTACACTATGAACACTAAATAGTCCCCAAGGAACAGTAAAATATAAAACGGCTACATAACCTAAAATCGCTACAAAACTTAATGAAGGCAACTTTATCATACGAACAAATTCGTAATAACCAATTAAAGCCATCAGCATGATTAGCGTATGATAACTCCATCCACCAAGCAGGCATACAGCCAAAAACACGCCTCCAGCAACAATCCCGGTAATTACACGTTGCTTCAAGCTTTCACACCCTTTTGTAAATCATGATAATCCGCCATACCTGCGGGTCCGTTGTCCATATGAGGCAACAGCTTCTCTTAAATGTTCTTCCTTAAATGCTGGCCAATAAATATCAGTAAACCATAATTCACTATATGCAGTTTGCCATAACATAAAATTACTTAAACGTAATTCTTTCCCTGTGCGGATCAATAGATCCGGATCAGGCAGGTCATTTGAGATTAAATGACTTTGAATTGTGTCTTCTGTAATATCATCTATCGACATTTCTCCGCTCTGGACTAGTGCCGCAACCTTTTTCACACTTTCTACAATTTCATGTCGCCCACCATAGTTAAATGCAAAGTTAAGAATAAGTCCTGTATTATTTTTAGTTTTTACAATAGCCTCTCGCAAAGCTTCAAGCGTACTTGACGGAACACCTTCTGTATGTCCCATCATACGAACCTGCACATTTTTTTGAATAAGCTCCTCAAGCTCTAAAGCTAAAAACTCCTGTGGAAGAGACATTAAATAATCCACTTCGTCTTTTGGTCTTTTCCAATTTTCGGTCGAGAATGCATATAAGGTCAAAATCGAGATACCCATTTCATCAGCAGCGATAGTCACTCTCTTGATTGCCATCATCCCGTTACGATGACCAACAACCCTAGGTAAGCCAAGCTTACGAGCCCAACGACCATTCCCATCCATTATAATCGCAACATGCTTTGGTATGATATCTGATGTTTCTTGAACAGTTGATGGACTTTTCTTTTTGTCCAACCAGGATTGAAAAAACTTAATCATTCCTTTTTCCTCCAGCCGATAATGAAAAAGAGACAAAACCCCACCGAAAAGGAGGGGCCGCAGTATGTCTCTTAAACTTCCATAATCTCTTTCTCTTTCGCAGACAATACTTTTTCAACCTCTGCGACAAATTTATCAGTGGCTTTCTGTACATCCTCTTGATGTCTACGGGATTCATCCTCAGAAATTTCACTTTTTTCTAACCTTTTAATATCATCGTTTGCATCACGACGAATGTTGCGGATAGCTACTTTGGCTTCTTCACCAAACTTTTTAGTTAGCTTCACTAACTCAACACGACGCTCTTCCGTCAATTGCGGAATTGACAAACGAATCGAAGTCCCGTCATTCGCAGGTGTTAAGCCTAAATCTGACTTCTGGATCGCACGCTCAATATCAGCTAAAGAGCTTTTATCCCAAGGCTGAATCATCAAGGTACGAGAATCTGGCGTATTAATGTTAGCCAATTGATTCACAGGCGTTGGTGATCCATAATAGTCAACTTGAATTCGATCTAATAATGAAGAATTTGCACGTCCAGCACGTAGCGTAGCAAGATCACGTTTTAAAGCTAAAATCGCTTTCTCCATACGCTCCTCGGCACTTTTTTTAACCGATTCCGGCATTAGTCTACACTCCCTTTAACAATTGTTCCAATTTTTTCACCAAGTACAACACGTTTAATGTTTCCTTGCTCTGTAATTGCAAATACAATCAAAGGAATATTATTATCCATACATAAAGAAGAAGCTGTGGAGTCCATAACACCCAAGTTTTTATTCAATACATCCATGTAAGTTAATACATCATATTTCACAGCAGTTTCATCTACAAATGGATCCGCAGAATATACGCCATCCACCTTGTTTTTAGCCATCAAAATCACTTCTGCTTCAATCTCAGCTGCACGAAGTGCTGCTGTAGTATCTGTTGAGAAGAAAGGATTTCCTGTTCCTGCTGCAAAAATAACAACGCGACCTTTTTCCAAATGTCTGATTGCCCGACGACGAATGTAAGGCTCAGCAATTTGCTGCATGGCAATGGAGGTTTGTACACGAGTAGGTACTTCGATTTGCTCTAGTGCATCTTGTAAAGCAAGCGAGTTCATCAAAGTAGCCAACATTCCCATGTAATCAGCTGTAGCACGGTCAATACCTTTAGCGCTACCAGCGATACCACGCCAGATATTACCCCCGCCACAAACGATAGCAACCTCTACTCCTAACTCTACAACTTCTTTGACTTGTTCTGCAATAGATGTGATTGTTTCCGCATCTATTCCATACCCATTTTGACCTGCAAGTGATTCACCACTTACCTTCAAGACTACGCGTTTAAACACAGGTTGTTCCAAATGTATACCCTCCACTTAGAATATAGCAGATCACCTAAGTACTTGATAGTTCTCAACATTACGTTTGTTATTGATCTCTCACAAAAAACGATTTTGGTGAAAATAAGGATTTATAATTTTCACGTTATAAATCCTTATATTTTAAAAAAGAAGGAACACGATGTGTTCCAACTTTCTGCTACATTCAATTATAAAATTACTTATTTATTTACTTGCGCCATTACTTCTTCAGCAAAGTTTTCTTGTTTTTTCTCTAGACCTTCACCAAGCTCATAACGTACAAAACGACGAATCGTAATGTTTTCACCAATTGTGCTTACTTTTTCATTCAATAATTGAGTAATTGTTTTGTCTGGGTCTTTAACAAAGCTTTGCTCCATCAAGCAATATTCTTCGTAATATTTACTGATACGACCTTCAACCATTTTAGCAACGATTTTTTCTGGTTTACCTTCGTTTAAAGCTTGAGCAGTCAAAATTTCTTTTTCTTTTTCGATTTCTTCTTGTGGAACTTCTTCACGACTTACATAACGAGGGCTTGCAGCCGCGATTTGCATTGCGATATCACGTGCAAAATCCTTGAATTGATCAGTCATTGCTACGAAGTCAGTTTCGCAGTTAACTTCAACCAATACACCAATACGTCCACCAGCGTGGATGTAAGATTGTACTACACCTTCAGTAGCAACGCGGCCAGCTTTGTTAGCTGCTGCGCTAAGACCTTTTTCACGAAGGATTTCGATCGCTTTATCAAGATTGTTATCAGCCTCTTCTAAAGCCTTTTTACAATCAAGCATACCTGCGCCAGTTCTTTCGCGCAATTGTTTTACCAATTTAGCATCTACTGCCATGATTAAATTACCCCCATTAATATGATTAAATGAACAGCACTTTCATATTTATTCCTTAAAAAAAGGGTAGTGAGAGGTTTACACCTGCCAACCACCCTTTCTCATTTAATTTATTTAAGATTCAGACGATATTAAACTGTAGTTTGTTCGCCTTGATGAGCTTCAATTACAGCATCAGCCATTTTACCAGTTAACAATTTAACTGCACGAATTGCATCATCGTTACCTGGAATTACATAGTCGATTTCGTCCGGATCACAGTTAGTATCAACGATACCTACGATTGGGATACCCAATTTACGAGCTTCTGCTACTGCGATACGTTCTTTACGAGGGTCAATAACAAACAATGCACTTGGAAGACCCTTCATGTTTTTGATACCGCCCAAGAATTTTTCCAAGCGATCTTTCTCTTTGCGAAGAAGGATAACTTCTTTCTTAGGTAGTACTGCGAAAGTACCGTCCTCTTCCCAAGTTTCTAACAATTTCAAACGATCAATACGTTTTTGAATTGTTTCGAAGTTTGTCAATGTACCACCCAACCAACGTTGGTTGATGTAGAATTGACCCGCACGTTCAGCTTCTTCTTTAACTGAATCTTGCGCTTGTTTTTTAGTACCTACAAAAAGAATAGTTCCGTTGTCTTCTGCTACACTTTTAATAAAGTTGTAAGCTTCGTCAACCTTTTTAACTGTCTTTTGTAAGTCAATAATGTAAATTCCGTTTCTTTCAGTGAAGATATAACGATCCATTTTCGGGTTCCAACGACGTGTTTGGTGTCCGAAGTGTACGCCTGCTTCAAGCAGTTGTTTCATGGAGATTACTGCCATCTTCACGCACCTCCTAAAGTTTGGTTTTTTTGATGCTTCCTCCGCAAATGTCATTTCCCATGAAGACTCTTATCATTCTAAGAGCACCCTTCACAAAATCGATTTGCGTGCGTTATAACACCGACAATTAATATACCATAAGTAGCCAAGGCTTGCAACTAACACAATCATAAATTATTTTGTACCAGGTGCAATTTTAGAAATAATTGAACTATACTCTTCACCGGCAGTAAAGCTATACGTGCCTATTTTCAGCTTATAGTTTGCTTTTTTTGCAACAGCTTCCTTCTGGAACTCCTTCGCACTACTTATGACCCCTGCCTTTTCCAAGCCACTTGACACATCTGACAAAAAATCTCCTTTAGCAATGGTAAACTTAATTTCCTTTGCCGTTGGAGAATTTGCTGTTGCTGGCTTTTGAGTTTGATCTACTTGTGCCGTGGTAGGTGTAGTGGGTGTAGAAGGCGCCTGAGGTGTAGTTGTTTTCGCTTCTGTGTCTGAACTGTTAGGCGCACTAGGAGTTTTTGGCGTCTCAGGCGATGTTGAAGTATTTGCATCCTTATTAGTGGCATCAGTACCCTTCTGAGTGTCTTTGTTGTTTGGTTGCTCGTCAGTTTCTGACTGTTGCTTCCATTCTTCCTCTGTCATTAACTTCTCAGTAGGCTCAACAATCTTTAAACCAAGGCGATTTGCCGCTTCAATGACTTCATCTTTGCCTAAATTCGCATTTAACGCTCCTTGGCCCATATTCATAATTTGTAATAATAATGCCCCTAAAATAAGCCCAACACCAAGACCAAGCATGAACTTAGCATTTTTCATCAACTGGACTCCTCCTTGTTTGCTAATTGTAAAATTAGCTGGACTTCGCCACGTTGAATACCTACTGCTTTAGCAATCATATCTATTGATTTGCCTTGGTTATATAGCTCAAATAATTCAGGATATCTATCATGAAGAGAATCCTCGTGTTTCTTAATAGGCTCTTCTTCCACTAATACTTCTTCCAATACTGGTGCTTCTTCCTCGATGACAACTTGTTTTAAATCAGGTTGAGCTACAGCAGCTTCAGACATGCGTGCCATTAATGTTGTCTCCTGAGTAGAAGTAAATGTACGAAACTTTATTTCTTGAGACTGCACACCTTGCTCCACAGTTACCAATCGGTTTCTTAGCTCTACAATTTGTTCTTGTGTGGCTAATTGCTTCGTAGTAAATTCCTGCTTCATTTGAGTAATTAAATGAATTAGCTCTTGATTTTCATTTTCAATCTCAGCCATATATTGTTCCAGTGTTGCTTCAATCTCATTATTTTGATTGGGTTTCATGTTGTTGTTTACCCTTCCCGGAATTAAGAAGCTATAAAGAATTGCTGCCACTCCAAGCATAACAATATAGAACCATGGTTCTGTAAACACGATTATCCTCACCTTTTGCTTTTCGTAGTAGCTACAAAGAAAAATCTATATTTTTCCCCTTGTATGGATGTTCTGCAAAATGCGTTTGCTCTTGATCTTGCTCTGGCGTAGGCTGCTCATGTGAGCCTTTGTCTTGCTGTGAAGAGGGATGGTCTTTTTCACGTTTAATGACTGTGTTTTGCCCACTCTCATCTACACCAGGGCTTACTTTGCGATTATGCTCAGCCTCTTTGGAATTTTGATGTGCTAGCAAGGCTTGATCGCTCAAAGGACGATATTGTTGATCCTGCTGAATGCGCGTCGCTTCACTTGTTCTAGGAACAGCAATTTGCATCTCTACTGGTTTCATATTCATCCTATCTACCCTCTTTGCAATGGAATAATTTAAGTTCCAAGCATATTACACGTAGGAGGACATCATAATATCCCCTTCACTATAATAAAAAGCCATACGGGATGTCGGTTCTTTAATGTACTTAATATATCGTCCAATTACAATCTTTGAACCACCATAAATCATTTTAAGAACTTCTACACGAGACTTCCCTGTATCTTCTAATGTCTTTTCAATATATAACATTCTTTCTTTAATTTCATCAATTTCTCGCATATTGCTTTTTTTAGTAATTCCTAATTTGGAACGCATTGCGACTTTATCAGGAGTAAGCTTACCTAACGAGGCTAGCTGATCTAGCAATGTCAGCGCTTTCTCTGTTTTGTCCATGTTGGACATGAGCTCTTTAATTTTTTGCTTCAGTTCAATTAACTCATTTCTTAGTTCAGGAACTACGCCAACTTCAATGACTGTAGTTGTTGACATCGGATTTCCAATAATCCGAGCGATGACTTTTTCAGCTGCCTGAATATTACCACCAACAATAAGCCCTTTTGTGCCATCACATATCACATCTCTACCAGCTCTAACATTAGAGTGCATAATACTTTGTGATACGATAATGTCTTCACCTGCCTGCACATTACCATCTTGGATAAAAGAACTTTTTACATTATGTCCTGCTTTAACAAGCCCTTTATTATAACCAATAATTCCACCGGTAATTTCGATGGAGCCTTCAGCAAATAGCTCCGCTCCTTCTACTCCACCAATGACTCTTATATCACCTGATGCTGTAATTCGGAAGCCACTTAATACATTGCCCCGAATTACAACAGTACCAACAAAATCAATATTACCAATTCCGTAATCGACATCCCCATTCACTTCATAAATCGGAAATACATTAATTTTCCCTTTATCTGTCATTGTGACCAAGCCATCAATGGCAGCATATAAAGCGGTCTGCTCAGGATTAAGAACAACGTTTTTACCAACCTTTAATACGGCTTCCTTCCCATTTCGGCATGGGATTGGTTCTCCAGTTACAGCAGTACCCGATTTACCAGGGATAGCTGGTACAAGCTCTGCGATGATTTGTCCCCTAAAAATATTGTTAAGGCGCGTAACATCTTTGAAGTCTACTTTCCCATCGTCCTTTTCTGAGGGTACATGTCGTTGATCGTCTTCCAGTTGCATCGCATAACGAATTTTACCGTCTTGCCCATCAACAGGCTCAATCCCCATTGCAATTGGTGTTCTGCTGAAATAATATTCGCGAGGGTTTATTGCGATACGTGAGACAATATCCTCTTGAATACCATATTTGATGCCTTGACTATGAAGAAAATGGCGTAAATTGTCCGCAGTACAAGAAAACTGATCATCTTTTTGTATAAATTGCAGGTATGCCACAGTTTTATCTTCATTAATTGTCACGCTCAAAAATTTATCCAGCTGACCCAGTTCCATAAACTGCTCCCCTTTTCATACTATTAAAATACATAACAATTCCGTAGTAAGAAAATAAAACCTCAAGTCTTCTTCATTTAATCTTCCTGCATTAGCATATCACGTTGCTTCTCCAAACTACCTCTTAACCGCAAAATAGCTTTAGAATGAAGTTGAGATATTCGCGAGGGTGATAGGGACATTACTTCTGCAATTTCACTTAAGGAAAGATCCTCATAATATAATAAGGAAACAACGGTTCTTTCCTTCTCCGTCAGCTTTTCAATCCCTTTAGACAATGATTCTCTTAAATAAAACTCTCGAACGGTATGGTCGGGATTTTTAGCCTTCTCATCAACCAGCAAAGTAAGCCTTGTCTCGGATTCCTCTTCACGAATTGGATCTTCCAAAGAGCAAAGGGTCATTACCGCCACTTCCTGCAACATTGTCTGGAATTCTTTTTCAGTAATATTCATATATTCACTTACTTCAAGATCACTAACTGAACGCAAATAATGTTGCTCTAAGTATTGGTAGCTTTCTTCAATCCTCTTTGATTTTTCCCGCACAGAACGTGGAACCCAATCCCCTTGTCTTAATCCATCCAAAATCGCGCCTCTTACTCTCCATGAGGCATAGGTTTCAAACTGCAAACCACGCTTATAATCAAATTTATCTACAGCGTCAATAAGACCCATTACACCATTGCTAGCTAAGTCATCTTTAGAAACATTTTTAGGAAGCCCTACGGCAAGGCGTCCTGAGACATAATCTACAATATGCAAATATTTTTCGATTAGTTGTTTTTTTGCATTAATGTCACCGTGTTCTTTCCAACTCTCCCATAAATCAGAATAGTTCAGAGTTGATGCTTTCCGTTCGTGCAATTGACCTCACCATCCTTATTCTTCTGTCAGGTGACGAACGACCTTAACCAGCTCTTCCGGATCATTGTCATTAGGTGTTTTAACTAGTTTAGGCGGATTAAGTGGTGCAAAATCTTCATGATGAGCAGAAGGTATAGCTCCCTCTATTGGCTGCTTCAGTAAATCATTAATTTCATCACTCTCATCAGGAGTAGTTAAATCAAGATTGCCACCCTTTACTTGCTCAGAGATCGCAGCTAACATTTGACTTTCTTCAGAGGTTTCACCATGTTCTCTCATAAAATTAAGCATCCAACTACCAACAAAAGCTAATGCCGTCCATGCTATGAAAGCTAATCCCCCACGTAGTAAACTGGTAGCTAGAAGATTACTACCTGATGATACCGCAAAGGTAATTAAGAAACCAATAAAACCTATCAGTAAATAATATTTTACTTTTCCAGACATGGCTACAATTCCTTTACTTCCTTTTGTATGCTACGAATAAATAAAATACCTGATTCTAGATCCAACTCAATTGTACGTCCATAATTCCCCCCAGTGTCTTCACCAATCAGAGGAATATTTAACTTAGATAACATAAGCTTGCAGGAGTCTACATTACGAGGTCCTATTCTCATTGAATCGCCTTTACCTCCAAATGTAAACATTTGAGCCCCACCTGCCATTTTTGCCACTAATTTGCTCTTTGCAGCACCAAGATCACTTAAACGATCTACCAATTCAGGCAAAGCAGTATCCGCATATTTAGCAATATTTAGTGTGCCTTCTCTTGCAATATCAGAGGATGGCAGCATAACATGAGCAAGCCCTGCAATTTTTCTGTGTGGATCAAACAATGTTACACCTACACATGAACCAAGTCCTGTTGTACGAATAAGGCCTTGACCGGTTATCGTGTCTAACTCAGCCATTCCCACTTTAACAATTTTTTGTTCTTCAATCATGATCTGACGAAATTCCTAACGACTTAAAAATTTTGCCAAAAGACTCTGGGTCTGGGATGAGGAAAAATTGTCCTTCAACTTCGTCTTGACCTTCAATAAAAGTTGTATCAATGAGTAGTGCTGAATCACCCATTTCGCCAAACTGAAGGAGACCATATCCTAAAATTGCTCCTGCCATATCTAATGCTAGGGCAGGTACAGTAGGCATCATAGACAAAGATGTAAAATCTGCTAACGAAGATAAATAGGAACCCGCTAAAATATTTCCGATTTCTGCAAGTGCTGACCATTCCATCTCTGAAAACTCTTCTTCCTCATTAACCTCAAATCCCGCTAATCTTTCTAGCAATCTTTTGGCTGCTGCGGGACTCATAATAAAAAACAAATTTCCTGGTGCTTCGCCTTCTACACGAAAGAACACGGCACACACAATGTTTTCAGAACCACCAACTCGTTCTGCAACTGCCTCAAAGGGCAACATTTGTACTTTAGGTACAGCCATATCAATTGGCTTGTTTAGCAATCGGGAAAGAGCTGTGGCGGCATTCCCAGCTCCAATATTCCCTACTTCCTTCAGTACATCCATTTTGAAATCTCTTTGGTGTTCAAATAAATCCTTCACAGGTTAGCCCTCAAAGCTCTCTAATTGCGAAATTTCTGCCCGATTTAATTCCTCAGACAAATTCAACATGACTAGAAGCCGCTCTTCTGAAATACGGGCAACACCTCTTAAATATTTAGCTTTGACTCCTCCAACAACATCTGGTGGTGCGTCAATGAGATCAGAATTTAAGTCAATAACATCATTTGCAGAATCGACGATAAACCCAACTTCGATTTCATTCATTGAAACGATAATGATACGAGTTTGATCTGTATATTCCACAGAAGGAAGACCAAAGCGTCCACGAAGCTCAATCACTGGAATAACGACCCCACGTAAATTAATAACACCTTTTACAAAAGATAAAGTTTTGGGCACTCTTGTAATTGGCATCATACGCTCAATCGTTTGGACTGCATCTACTTCAATTCCGTACTCTTCTTCCCCAAGCTTAAATACGATTACTTTCAACTCTTCTCCCATGCCTAAAACCTCCTATTTAATAAATGCATTAGAATCAATAATTAGAGCAACTTGACCATCACCTAAGATGGTTGCACCCGCAATACCTTGAATTGGAGGAAGGTATTTACCAAGATTTTTAATTACAATTTCAGATTGACCAATAAAGTCTTCCACTGTAATTGCAGCTAAGCGATCCCCTTTACGAATAACGACAATCTCGGTTTCTTCTTCATCTGACTCATCATAATCAGGCACATCAAACAATTTTGCTAGAGACAATAAAGGTATCGAGCTATCACGATAAGAAATCATCGTATAACCATGTACATTTTTCACCTTATCTTGTTTAATCAATCCAGTTTCAACAATAGAAGACAATGGAATTGCATATTTCTCTGAGCCTACTTTAACAAGCATTGCAGAAATAATAGACAAGGTTAATGGGAGCTGAACGGAGAACTTTGTTCCTTTTCCTAGTGTTGATTCAACCGAAACGATCCCATTTAAGGATTCGATTTTAGATTTAACAACATCAAGTCCAACACCACGCCCTGATATATCAGAAATGACTTCAGCAGTACTAAAGCCAGCTGCAAACAATAACATATAAACTTGCTCATCACTCATTAAGGCACCTTCAGCTTCAGTTACGATGCCATTTTTAATTCCTTTAGCAAGAATTTTTTCACGATCAATTCCGCTACCATCATCTTGAATTTCGATAAAGACGTGGTTTCCACTATGGAATGCACGAAGATGAACTGTTCCTGTTTCAGGCTTACCAGCAGCAATACGTTGTGCTGTTGATTCCACACCATGGTCAACTGCATTACGAAGCAAGTGAACTAATGGATCTCCAATTTCATCGATGACTGTGCGATCAAGCTCTGTCTCTGCACCTTCAACAATAAGATCGATCTTTTTATCTAATGATTTTGCCAAGTCACGAACCATTCTTGGGAATCGGTTAAATACAGTATCTACTGGAACCATGCGCAGCTTCAATACAATATTTTGTAGGTCTCCACCAACTCGGCTCATATGCTCCACGGTTTCAGTTAAATCAGAACGTTTAACTTCCGCAGCAAGCTGCTCAAGTCGGGATCTATCTATTAAAAGCTCACTTAATAGATTCATCAGCACATCAAGTCTATCGATATCTACACGAATAGTTCTAGATGGTGTTGAGCCACTATGTCCGCCTGAACGATTATGTTTTGCATCATCATGGACTGCGACTGGTTTTACTTCTTCACCTTTTGGAGCTTCAGGTGTTGAAGTAATTGCAGTTTCCCTTACACCAGAGGACAACTGCTTCAACGTACCATGATCCAAATTGGTTACTTCAACGGTATCGATTTCGGATAAATTAGAAATTAACCCTTTAATTTCAGAAGCATCCTTTTGAGTTATGTAAAACAAAGAAAAGCTACGATCAAATTTCTCTTGCTCAATATCTTGAACAGAAGGATTAGACTTAACAACTTCTCCATAACGCTCCAAAAGGTCAAAAACAAGGTAAGCTCTCGCTGCCTTTAACTGACAGTCTTCACGAATAGCAACATCAATGTAGTTCACCTTATGACCTTCAGAAATAGATTGTTCTAGTACTGAATACTGAAACTCATCTAATTGAATTGCCCCTTCATCAGAGGTTGTATCTGCCGTTGTGTCCACAGATGAGATTGTTGCTGATTTTGTAGTTACAAAGTCACCTTTAACAATACTTTGTAAAGAAGCAACGATATCGCTAACATCAGCTTTACCTTCTCCACCATTAGTAATATCCTCAACCATAGCTTGAAGTGCATCTAAACTTTGGAACAACGTATCAAAAATATAATCCTGCATTTTTAGCTTATCATTACGCACTAAATCCAACACATTTTCCATTTGGTGTGTTAATGAGGATAAATCCTCAAACCCCATCGTTGCTGCCATCCCCTTAAGGGTATGGGCGGAACGAAAAATGACCTGTACTATACTGAGATCATCAGGCGAGCTTTCAAGCTCCAACATTTTTTCATTTAATGACTGTAAATGATCATTCGACTCATCGATAAACATGGCTAAATACTGATTCATGTCCATGGTGAGGCACCTCCTTCAAGAGATCCATTATCTCACTACTTGAACTAGCTTAGCGCCAATCTCATGTAGTGGCAGTACATAATTAACACATTTTTGTTCTATTGCCGAACGTGGCATACCATAAACAATACAAGTTTCCTCACTCTCGGCAATCGTGGAGGTCACCCCTGAATCATACAGTTGCTTCATTGCTTTTGCCCCATCACTACCCATACCTGTTAATAAAACAGCATGTCGCTTCAATGTGGTCAAAGGTAAAATAGATTCATACAAAACATCTACTGAAGGTCTATGCCCATTACGCAGATCTTGCTTAGATAACGAAATTTTGTATTGTCCACCACCGCTTGGTACGACCATCATATGGTAGCCACCTGGAGCAATATATGCTGTACCTTGCTTTAAAACCATTCCCTCTTCACCTTCTACAACCTCGATTGCACAAAGGCTATTTAATCGTTGAGCTAACGATTTAGTGAAATTAGCAGGCATATGCTGAACAATGACAATAGGTGCAGGAAACCGTGACGGTATTTGTTCAAGCACAACCTTAAGTGCTTTAGGTCCACCTGTAGACGTTCCAATTGCAACAAGGTCGGAAAATCCTGTACTACGTGGTACATTCATTTTTTTATCTAAAACAGAATCAGCTTTATTGCGAAGAGGTGTTATCGGCTTTACATTTGTGACAAGCTCTTTTTTTGCTGATGTTACTTGTCCACTATCACTTTGTCTAGTGCTTGTAATAGGCCTTTTTACTTCTTGCTTTATGCTATTCTGTGATAAATCCTTAAGTGCTGGTTTTTGTTGTTTACTCTCTAACTCTTTTTGCTTGCTCACAGGCTTAGGTGACGAGGTTGGAGGCTTTATAAGCTTTTCAGGATTAACCTTTATATCTATATTCTCTTCCTTTGTTGCTGCTTGTTGAACGATCGGATTTACCTGCGGTATTACTTTTGGTATTGGCTGCTCCATCTTCTGTTGCGTCTGTTGCTTTTGAGAAGCATTAATTTCTTCATCGAACTGAAGTAGAGGGCTAAGTTTAGGCTTGACCGGTACTTCCTTTTCCTTAAGCTGCTCTTTTTCTCTAGCAATCTTACGCTCCTTCATTTGCAGTGCAGAGCTTATTTTACTTCTTAAATCTCGTCCAACTTGAGTAATGTCATATGAGCTAGTTGATGCGGAAGGCTTACGAATAAAATCAAATGCACCTTCCTCCAGTGCCATGATCGTCTCTTTCATCCCTTGCTCATTAATTCCTGATAACATAATTACTGGCAACGGATGAAGCTCCATAATAATTTTCAAGGCTACCAAACCATTCATGTCCGGCATTTCAACATCCATCGTGACGAGATCGGGAGCCAAAGCGGTGATTTTCTCTACTGCTTCTTTTCCTGTTTTTGCTGTTGCTTCTACTTTAAATAAAGGATCCTCTTCAATTAGATCACTTATAATCTTACGCATGAAGGCCGAATCATCAACGACCATTATCCGATAAGGCTTCAATTTGTCCACCCCTGTCTAAATATCAGAATCATTTTGTTCGCTTAAGCCATTTGTGCATAAATCCTTTGATTCCAGAATAGGTGTCTTTGGATTGAAGTTGTGGCACATTCATATATTTCATCGCCATCCGCTGTACATCCTTTGCGGCAGTACATGTTGGAAAGGCGACTGAAAACGGAACTTGTTTTTTTACAGCTCGTACGACATGCTGATCATCACTCATATAACCAATCATTGGAATTTGAATATTTAAAAACTTCGAAGCTACTAATGCTATTTTATTTGACACCTGCTTCGCCTCTTGTTCATCTGACACTCTGTTTATCATCAATCTAAAAGAAACTTGTTCCTCCAGATTCTGAATCACTTTAATTAGTGCGTAAGCATCAGTTATCGATGTAGGCTCAGGTGTTGTAACAATAATGCATTCATCTGCGGCAGTTATAAAATTCAATACTTCCTTTGATAAGCCAGCACCAGTATCAAAAATAATGAAATCCATGTCGGCTGTAATTTTCTCAAGCTGTGTCATAAATAAGTTAAGATCATTAGAGGATAAAGTAAATAAATCAGCCATACCTGAGCCACCTGCAATATAAGGGAGTGACCCCGTACCAATACTTATGATTTCCGTTATATCCTTTTCGCCTTTCAGTAAATGATACAAGCTATACTGGGAGCGTACACCCATTAGCACATCAATGTTTGCCATCCCGATATCTGCATCAAACAAAAGCACCTTTTTTCCTAAAGCTTTTAATGCTAAGGCAAAGTTCAAAGTGAAGTTTGACTTACCTACGCCACCCTTCCCACTACTTACGGTAATAACCTTAGCACCTCGCTCAGCCTTCGGCCTTGTAGTTAAAATGTCATCATGTGAAGATACTAGCTGTCGTAGCGATTGTGCTTGGTCACTCATGACCGTCCCTCCATTAACATTTGAAGCATTAGTTTACTATCAACAGGTAAAATATCATCCGGGACGTTTTGCCCATTGGTGATGTAGGAAACTTTTAATGGATATTCATTAAGTAAATTATATAACGGACCTACACTTTCCGTCTCGTCAAGCTTTGTAAAAATAACCTTTTGTAGGCCATATTTACTAAAATGCTCAGTTATTTTTTGCATGTCTTTTGTTTTAGAGGTTAAGCTGAGCACTAGATAAGTTTCACTATGCTCTGATAAGTTAAACAAGCTATGGAGCTCTGCCACAAACAATTCATTCAAGTAATTACGGCCTGCCGTATCCATAAAAATCAAGTCGCAGGTTGATAATGCATTTAGTGCTCTATGCATATCCCCTGGAGATTGGACTACTTCAAGCGGTACGTTCAAAATCGTAGCATACGTTCTTAATTGCTCGATCGCAGAAATTCGATACGTGTCTGCAGTAATGAAACCAACCTGCTTACGTTCACGAAAAATCTGATCTGCTGCTAGCTTGGCAATCGTCGTTGTTTTACCAACACCAGTTGGACCTGCAACATAAACAATTTTAGTTGTACTACGAATTCCTTCCCCTATTACACTCTGTAAAAAGGTAGAAACCTGATCCATGACAGCTTGCTTCATTTCTTGATGTGATATTGTCTTATTACTCTGATTCCATGACTCATATACAGGCTCAATCCATTGATCAATTAGTTCTATTGCGATTTCTTGTCTAAGAAGTAACTCCTTTATCTCTTCTAATGCCTCAGGTAGCTCACGTGTCTGGTCTTGCTGTTTAGCTAGCTTCGTCATCATCAGCTTCATTTGATGAAGTTCTTCAAATAAACGTTTTTCATTATTAGATGGAGAATCTTCATGTGCATTTTCAGTCGTCAAAGTATCACTAGTAGCTAATGCATTTATTTTCTGTTTTAATGTTTCAACAGCGACTTCGTTACTGGGTTGAATTGATGTTTTTTCTTGTATCGCATTTACCACCGAAGAGGTTTTTTGCGATATCTGAGCCTTCTCTTCCTCAGATTCCTTACCTGCTAACATCTGCGCCGTTTTACGATACGCTTGTGGAGCAGCGCCCCTCGCAACTGGTGCATGTGTAATAATAGGTGCAGCCGTCGTTTTAGATTTAGTTTGTGGTGCAGCCTCAGATGTTTCTGAGGCTGCAATCACTTCTATCTTTTTTTTCTGAAACATTCCTAGAAAGCCGCCAATTTTCATTTCCTTCGTACTTAAAATGACTGCATCAGATCCAAGCTCAGCACGAATTTTAAGCATCGCATCAGGCATCGTATCTACGATATAGCGTTTCACTCTCATAAATTAACCACCCCGACACTTTGAATTTCGACATTCGGCTCAAGCTCGCTATAAGACAATACAGGAATATCCTGCATCGTACGTTCGATGATCTGACGCAAATACATGCGTATCGTAGGTGATGTTAACACGATTGGCTGCTGCCCAGATTGAATGAGACGATTGATTTGCTCTGTTAATTTTTGAAACACCGTTTGCGTTGATTGCGGGTCCAAAGCAAGGTAACTTCCCTGCTCGCTTTGCTGAACACTTTCAGCAATTTTCTTTTCAAGACTAGGGCCCACTGTAATTACTCTCATCGTTTCACCTTGCTGCGTAAACTGCTGTGTAATTTGACGAGACAATGCTTGTCTAACATACTCGGTAAGAATATCAGGATCTTTGGTGTAGGTACCATAATCAGCCAAGGTTTCGAAAATGGTAACCATATCCCGAATTGAAATCTTTTCTCGAAGTAGCTTAGCAAGCACTTTTTGCACATCACCAATCGACAATACAGATGGGATTAATTCATCCACCAACACAGCATAGTTTTCCTTGAGGTTATCAACAAGTGTCTTCGTTTCTTGACGACCAAGCAATTCATGAGCGTGCTTTTTAATCATTTCTGTCAAATGAGTAGCCACCACAGAAGGTGGGTCTACAACCGTATATCCTGATAGCTCTGCACGATCCTTTGTGCTTTCATCAATCCATAACGCAGGTAAACCAAATGCTGGTTCGCTAGTCTCAATCCCTGTGATGGAATCATCATCCATCCCTGGACTCATTGCCAAATAGTGATTAAGTAATAATTCACCATTACCTACGACATTTCCTTTAATTTTTATGACATATTCGTTCGGTTTTAGTTGAATATTGTCGCGAATACGGATGACGGGCACCACAAGTCCTAGTTCTAAGGCACATTGTCTACGAATCATAATAATACGATCTAACAAATCGCCGCCTTGACTAGCATCCGCAAGTGGGATTAAACCATACCCAAACTCAAATTCAATCGGATCAACTTGAAGAAGATTAATGACACTTTCTGGACTCCGTACTTCTTCAATCTGCTGCTCCTCTTCTTCTTGCTCTTGTTCAATTTGTTTGAGATCAGCGTTCTTCTGCATTTTCCAAGCGGCATATGCGAGCAAACCTGCAAAAGGCAACGTCGCAACAGGTCCAATTGGTGTAAACAAACCTAGCATAGCAATCGTTCCAGCAACAATATAAATGAGCTTAGGATAAGCAAACAATTGTGAGGTAATGTCAGATGCCAAATTACCTTCTGAAGAGGCACGCGTTACAATTAAACCAGATGCGGTAGAAATAAGAAGTGCAGGAATTTGGCTAACTAAGCCATCTCCAATCGTTAAAATGGAATAAGTATTAAGTGCTGTCCCAAAATCCATACCATGGATCGTCATCCCTACAATAAATCCACCAAGCAGGTTAATGATGAGCATGATGATGCTGGCAATGGCATCTCCTTTTACGAACTTACTCGCACCATCCATCGCCCCATAAAAATCCGCTTCTCTTTCAATTTTACTGCGTCGATCTTTCGCTTGCTGCTCATTAATTAAACCTGCATTGAGGTCAGCATCAATACTCATTTGCTTCCCCGGCATCGCATCTAACGTAAATCTTGCGCCTACCTCTGCAACCCGTTCAGAACCTTTTGTAATTACGATAAACTGAACGACAACTAGAATTAAGAACACAATAAATCCAATGACAGGCTGACCTTGAGAAACCCATGAACCAAAGGTAGCAACCACATCCCCTGCTTTGGCTTGACCTAAAATAAGCTTCGTCGTGGACACATTTAGTGCAAGACGGAACAAGGTCGTGATAAGCAATAAGGCTGGAAAGATAGAAAACTGTAGTGCTTCCTTTGTATTCATAGATACTAATAAAATCATTAATGCGATCGATATATTTAGAATAAGTAGGACGTCTAACAGCCAAATTGGGATCGGAAGAATCATCAACAGAACTATACCGATAACTCCCACTAAAACAAATATATCTTTAAATTTTTTCACCGGTTGACGCCTCCGATCCCTATCATTTCATCAATTTTTACCTTGTAGTTTGTATACATAAGCCAACACCTCAGCTACGGCTTGGAACAAATCAGCTGGAATAGAATCACCGATTTCTGTTCTTTGGAACAAAGCTCTAGCGAGTGGTCTATTCTCCACTGTGATTACGTCGTTTTGCTTAGCAATTTCTTTAATACGCAGGGCAACATAATCTTGTCCTTTTGCAACAACCTCTGGCGCTTCCATTTTGCTTGCATCATATTTTAGTGCGACAGCGAAGTGAGTAGGGTTTGTAATAATGACATCCGCCTTAGGCACTTCTTGCATCATACGCTGCAAGGCCATCCGGCGTTGCCTTTCACGGATTTTCCCTTTAATTAAAGGGTCACCCTCTGTTTTCTTATACTCATCTTTAATATCCTGCTTGGACATTCTTAAGTTTTTTTCATACTCATAACGCTGGTACATATAATCAAAAACCGCTAACACAAACAATGCAACAGAGATTTTAATTCCAAGATTCATCGTCATTTTGGCCGTAAATTTAAAGGCCTCTTCAACCGAAACATGCCCAAGTGATGAAATACTGTCCATCGCACCCCATACTGTAGAAAATACGAGATAACCTATAATGGTCAGCTTTAAAATAGACTTAAGAAATTCGACTAAGGAACGAGCTGAAAATATATTTTTCATCCCTTTAATCGGATCTAATTTGCTGAATTTTGGCTTAATCGGATCTCCTGTAAATAAGAAACCAACCTGCGCATAATTAGCCACCGCTGCGACAACAAAAACGATAAGAAGAATGGGCGCAAGTAACAAAATGAGCTGAACACCATAACTTCTAAACATCACCATCGCATTTTCTTGAGTCACATCCATCGTGAGACGATGTAAAAAAACATCAGTATATAACTTAATTAATCTTTCTTTTATGTAACCACCAAAAGTCATGAGACATAAAAAGACAGACAACATAACAAGTGAACCAGCCACATCCTGACTTTTGGCGACTTGCCCTTTCTTACGGGACTCCTGACGTTTCTTGGGAGTTGCTTTTTCTGTTTTTTCACCGGAAAATAACTGCAAATCCAACTTATAGCGTAAATTCAATTTGGATTCCTCCCAAACAACTTAAGGCCGTTCCCCTATCGTACCAAGCAGTCCTTGTAACGATTTGAACAATACGGCAAATAATTGCTCAAATGCATAGGTGAAGCTAGGTACTAGTAATAACAGTACAACTAAACCTACGACAATTTTTAAGGGAATTCCAATGACAAACACATTAAACTGTGGTGCTGAGCGAGCTAGAAAACCTAATGCAACATCCGTTAGAAATAAGGCAACGACTAAGGGAGCTGCCATTTGAAACGAAAGTAAAAAGGCATTTCCGAATGTACGAATTAAAAATTCAGATACATTTCCTTGATAAATACGCTGAAACAACTCATTATCCAGTGGAATCCAGTTATAGCTACGAACAACCGCATCAATTAAGTAATGATGCCCATTCATCCCTAAAAAAACTAAAACAGCAAAGATATACTTGAAGTTACCGATGACTGGTGCAGTTGTCCCCGTCATTGGATCAATGACATTGGCAATACCAAATCCAATTTGAATATCGATAAATGAGCCTGCCATTTGAATGACTGCAAACATCAGCGATACAACATACCCCATTAAAAGACCAATTAAAACCTCTCTTATGACCATCAACGCATAATTAAGATCAGTTGGTAGTGGTGTATTCACATCCTGGACAAAAAATATTAAAACAGCAATCATCGTTGAGAAACCTATTTTAAAGCTATTTGGCACATTTCGTGCTGAGAAAATAGGTGAGACTACAAAAAAAGCAGTTATTCGACAAAAGATTAACAAAAAAATGGACCAACCCTGTAACAAACTCCCTAATGTCATCATATAATCCTAACTAATATACTTGGCAAGATTATTAAAAATGTTATAAGTAAAATCTACTAATGTTGTTAAAATCCATGGTCCAAACAATAATAAAGCTACGAGAACAGCAACAATTTTGGGAACGAAAGCTAGCGTCTGCTCTTGAATTTGTGTAGTCGCTTGAAAAATACTAACTATCAAACCAACGGTAAGACCGATTAAAAGCATTGGTGCGCTTACTTTCAATACGGTAAAAACAGCTTGTCCGGCTAAACCGATTATAAACTCCGAACTCATTACCGTGTCCCCCTCTTACATTCATCAATTGATAATCAAAGCTTTATTCCATACTCTATTCACTTTTAAAAGCTAATCAACAACTGCTTTACAACGAGATACCAGCCGTCTACCAAAACAAATAGTAGTATTTTAAATGGTAGTGAGATCATAACCGGCGGTAACATCATCATCCCCATAGCCATCAGCACACTGGCGACCACAATATCAATAATGAGAAATGGAATAAAAATCATAAATCCCATTTGAAAGCCTGTTTTGAGTTCACTTATTGCAAACGCAGGAATCATCACACTTAATGGAATGTCCTTATAGCTTTCAGGTGCCTTCGTCTTACTGTAATCTAGAAATAGCTTAATATCCTTAGGCCTTGTATGTGTATACATAAATTCCTTCATTGGAACGGCGGCCTTATCCAAAGCTTCTGTTTGTGTGATCTCTCCTTTGATATAAGGCTGGAGTGCAACCTGATTGATCGTAGATAAGGTAGGGCTCATCACAAACAAGGTTAAAAATAGGGCTAACCCAATTAAAACTTGGTTTGGTGGCATCTGCTGCGTTCCCAGTGAACTTCTAACAAAACCAAGTACAATCACAATTCTCGTAAAACTTGTCATCAATACTAGAATTGCAGGTGCAATACTTAATACTGTAATAAGAAGGATGATAGACAATGAGCTAGTGCTAGGCTGTCCCGACGAATCTCCGATCTGAATTCCCACATTAGGTATGGGATTCACAGAGGCTGCAGAAGCTATAGACACACCTACAATGCTCCAAAGGCTTGCAATTAAGCCAATTATAATGAGCTTTTTCTTCATGAATCCCTCGACCGATCTGTAGTTTCTTGTTCCGATTCCTCCAGCAACTCTTGAATTTGCTGCTTACGATTAGGTCTCTTCTGAATTTGCGTCTGGAATACTTCATGGAAAGAGGAGCCTTCAAGTTCTTCTTCTTGAATGAAGCTCTCTTTCTTTTTAAAGCGCGTCATCAAATTAGATAACGCCGATGTAATCGCCGGGAACTCAGGGTCAGCCTCTTCAAATGCTCGCTTCAAAAGCTCAATTTCGTCGGGATCGGTAATTTTATCAACTAAATTGATATTTTCACCTACACCAACCAAATACATCGTTCCGCCGATTTGAATCACTTGAAGAGACTTATTAGGCCCCAGTCCCACAGCACCCATCGTTTGTATGGAGCGATTAGTTGAAGAAAGACGGTTCTTTCTACCTAAAAAGCGTACCAATACGATAATTAAAACAATAATGATAGCAAGAACAACAATGACAGTTAACATATCCCCAATCGGATTAAACTGACTCATATCCTGAGTTTGTTCGTTAGCTAAAGGCAAAAACATAAGACTATAGGCCTAACGTTTTGTTGATCGCCTCTACTACACGATCAGATTGGAAAGGTTTAACGATGAAGTCTTTAGCACCAGCTTGAATCGCATCAATAACCATCGCTTGTTGACCCATTGCGGAACACATAATAACTTTTGCACTAGGTTCAATTTTTTTAATCTCTTTTAGTGCTGCAATCCCATCCATTTCAGGCATGGTAATATCCATCGTAATTAAATCAGGATGCAACTCTTTATATTTTTCAACTGCTTGCGCACCGTCTTGTGCTTCTCCCACAACTTCAAATCCATTTTTTGTTAAAATATCACGAATCATCATTCTCATAAATGCTGCGTCGTCTACGATTAAAATTCTGTTAGCCATTAGTTAAAAATCCTCCCTGAAATGAATACTGTTATTTCAATTTTTGAATACGATCCCATTGGCTTACGATATCTGTGACACGTACCCCAAAGTTCTCATCAATAACAACAACCTCACCCTTGGCGATCAGTTTGTTGTTAACTAGAATATCCACAGGCTCACCAGCTAGCTTGTCTAATTCTATGATTGAACCTTGTGATAACTCCAAAATATCTTTTATTTGCTTTTGGGTTCTCCCTAATTCTACGGTGACCTTAAGGGGAATGTCCATCAATAAATTTAAATTATTTTCATCCACTTGTCCATAAGCCGGCGTTGACAAATTAGAAAACTGTACAGGCTGTACATTTGTATGTCGTCCACCCATTCCACCAAGATGATGAGGTTCGTTATAACCTTGCCCCATAGGCATATTACCATAACCTTGATTTGGAACCTGCGGTTGCATTGCAGCTGGTGGCGGCTGATTATACATCGGTTGCTCATACATAGGCTGTGAAGGCATGACAGGCTCAGGCGTAGGAGCTACTGGTGGTGCAGAAGAAGGTGCAGGTGTAGGCTCAGGTGCAGACGTAACTGGTTGCTCTTCCACAGCTTGTGACTCTGAACCGTTAATTAAACGACTCACCATATCTTTAGCAAATTCAACAGTTAACAACTGCATAATCGTAGAATCTATCAAATCTCCAATTTTTAATCTAAACGAGATTTTAATTAATGTTTCATCTGGCGGTAGGCTATTTAACCCGTTCCCATCTGTCATATTTAAAATATCTATACCAGGTGGTGAGATATTTACAAACTGATTAAAAATAGTAGACATCGAGGTCGCAGAAGAGCCCATCATTTGATTCATCGCTTCTTGTACGGCACTAATATGAATCTCATTAAGCTCCTCATCTTGTGGGTTCCCTTCGCCACCTAACATGAGATCAGCAATGACTTGAGCGTCTCTAATTTTAATGACAAGTGAATTCATACCTTCAAAACCATCAACATATTCTACATGAATAGCAACATGTGGTTTCGGGAATTCCTCTTCAAATTTTGAACGTACAATGATTGACACTTTAGGGGTAGTTATATCTACTTTTTTATTTAAAAGTGTTGAAAGCGCAGTTGCCGCACTTCCAAATGTAATATTCCCAATTTCTCCCAATGCGTCCTGCTCTAGCGGTGTTAAATAATCATCAACTGTTTTCTCAGTTTCGGCTTGGTTATCCATGCTAGCTTGCTTAAGCAGAGCATCAATCTCTTCTTGAGATAAATAGTCTTTACTCGTCATATTCCTCAACTCCTTCACTTACAATTTCATCAATTTGAACAGCAATCCGATCTTTAATTGTACCTGGACTTCCGATGTATTTCAGCTTATCTCCGATCCGAATCGCAAGTCCATCCTCAACTGGCTTATTCAAAGAAATTACATCTCCAACTGCTAAACTCAAAAATTCAGAAATTGTAATCTGTGATTCGCCTAATTCAGCTACAATCGGCAATTTAGCTCGATGTACTCGGTGCTGTAATGCCTCTACCTCTTCAGGAACTCTGGACTTTTTCTGAGATACAAACCAATGATGGACAGACAATTTAGACATGATGGGCTCAATCACTACATGTGGGATACAAAGATTAATCATCCCTGTCGTATCCCCAATTTTTGTACTTAATGAAATTAGAGCTATTGTCTCATTGGGCGAAACAATTTGCATAAATTGTGGATTGGTTTCTAACGCCTCCATACGTGGATTAATATCCATCACGGTTTTCCACGCTTCTTGGAGACTATCAAAAGCTCTACTAAAAATTTTCTCCATAATAATGGTTTCAATTTCTGTTAAAGCACCCATCTTAGAAGGTGCAGCACCGACACCTCCTAATAAACGATCTAACATGGCATAAGCAACGTTGGGATGAACTTCTAATACCATTCGTCCTTCTAGCGGCTCAGCTTCAAATATGTTCAGGATCGTCATCTTAGGAATAGATCGAATAAATTCATCATAAGGCAATTGTTCTACCTGAACGACGCTAATTTGTACAAAGGTGCGCAGTTGTGCGGAAAAATAGGTAGTGAGATATCGAGCAAAATTTTCATGAATTCGAGTTAAGCTGCGAATATGGTCTTTAGAAAACCGCACAGCTCTTTTAAAGTCATAAGCTCGTATTTTTTTCTGCGTCTCTTCCTTTTTTAGTTCTTCCGCATCCATTTCACCTGAAGACAACGCTGCAAGCAGTGCATCTATCTCATTTTGTGACATTACATCTACCATTTATCTCACCCCCTTAAAGAAATTGTACATTGATTGTTATTGATCAGATCGGTACCAATTGGAATTTTGTGATATCAATCTGAATCACTTTTCCTTCAGGCAGTGATTTGTTAATTAAATTTAAGAGCTTTGCGCTTAAATCATCTTTACCCTTTGCGCCATTTAACTCCTCTGGCTTTGTATCAGCTAAAGTTTTAATGATGATTGGGGCAATTTTAAAGTCTTTAATTTTGTCAAAGGCTGCCTTTGACTCTGCGGTATCTAATTGAAAAGCAAAATTAGCGACTACAATGTAGTTTGCATCAGCAGCATTTGTTTTAATTTCATCGATGGTTGAAGTAACCTCAACGATCTGATCGGCAGTTAAACCCGGTGCTGGAGCTACATTTTGCACAGTATCTCTCAGTTGAGTTTCTGGTGTTTGCTGTGTGTAGGGCCTTAAGAGTAAAAATGCTGCTACTACGATAAGCGTAATTGATAATAAGATTGTAATCAGCCAAGGTGCCAATTTTTTCATGACAATTCCTCCGTTTGCTGCACTTTAATTGTTGCTGCATGAATGCCAATTTCACTATAATAGTCTCTTATACGTGAAATGACCTCACTTGCTTTCTCCAATACTATAATACGCTTGCCTGTAACAAGGGTTACGTATGTATCAGGTGTTTCCTCAACCGCCTCTATCATGATGGCATTTAGCCACAATTGAGATCCGTTTATTCTTGTTACAGCGATCATAATATTCCTCCCACATGAATAGTTAAAGTCAGGTTTGTTGAAGATAAATACACCTAAAATCTGGTTAAGTATAGAGGAGGATTAAGCAATTACCTATCCTCCTCTATTAAGTTTGAGCTTAGCGTTTCAAGTTAACAACTTCTTGTAAGATTTCATCTGAAGTCGTAATAATACGAGAGTTAGCTTGGAAACCACGCTGGGCAACGATCATTTCGGTAAATTCACCTGTCAAGTCCACATTGGACATTTCAAGCTGTCCAGCAATAATTTTACCCGTTCCAGCCTCTTGGTTGTTTGCCGTTGTAATAGCTAACTCTTCTGTTGTTGCGTTTGGAGTATTACGATATAAACTACCACCAATTTTTTCTAAGCCCTCTGGGTTAACAACTCTAGCAACCCCAATTTGAGGTCCATCCTCAGTCGTAGTCCCATCTGCCATTTTAGCGACAATTCTTCCGTTTTGGTCAATCGTAAAGGCCGTTACACCTTCTTCAAGCGTAATCGGTTGCCCTCCACTATCTACAACAAAAAAACCATCTGAGGTAACTAGTTGTCGTGCGGCATCTAAATGGAAGTCTCCGGCTCTTGTCAAATAAGGTTCTTCTTGTTCAGCAGTTAATTTAATCAAGAAAAAGCCATCCCCATCAATACGTAAATCTAACGGGTTATTTGTAGTCATGGCACTCCCTGCTGTATGCAGTGTGTCAATAGAACCAATAGACGAACCTAAACCAATTTGCTTAGCATTTGCGCCCCCCACTCCATCTGTAGGTGCTGTAACACCAGACACAGTTTGACTCATGATATCTTTAAACATCACTCTACTCGCTTTAAAGCCTGCCGTATTTACGTTAGCAATGTTATTCCCGATTACGTCCAACTTCGTCTGAAAGCCCCGCATACCAGATACACCCGAATACATTGATCTTAACATTTACTTTCATTCCTCCTAAAGTAAGATAGAATTGCCCTAGTTGCTTCAGTCGATCCGCAACTAATGAATGGCTTTCCGAATCCGGGCCAGCCAATTAAGAAATAATTACTGCACTATCAATTTGGGTAAAAACATTGTTTTTCATGTTACTTCCATCCATTGCTGTGACGACCGTACGATTGTTCACATTGACGATCAACGCCATATCCTTTAATAGAATCAACGATTCCTTGCCACCTTTAGCAGCTACATCATTTATCGCATTTTCAATCTTTTGCAATTGCTCAGGCTTCAAATCGAGCCCTCTTTGCTCTAAACGCTTCACCGCATGATTACTAAACCTGACAAGCGAGTTTTGCAGCAAGTCCTGAAAGGAGGCCTGCTCATTATTTTTAGAAGACTGAGGCTTATGCTGCTGGGTGACAGCAGGTCCAATTCTTCCTGTATAAATCTGACCTACTTGGATCGGAGAATTCATGATGTTTTCTCCTCAGTAGATTCATTTGTACCTGAGGTTTCTTTATCTTTGTCGTCTACTGCTGCTTTTACATCTTCAACCTGAACAATTTTGTCAAGCTCAAGCTCTTTACTACCAATCTTCACATAATGAACACCATTACGAACGACGATAGAATCAACAATTCCTGTTTCCTTTTCAATAATGACTTCAGCTTGTTTTGTTTTAATATCATAGTTACCCGTTTTCGTTTCGCCGTTCCACTCGACTTGCTTCCCAATTAAATTGGAGCTATTTCCAAGCGATTGCCCCATTCCTTTTAACTGATCAGATATTTTAGCAAGCTGTTCCACCGAAGTGAATTGAGCAGTCTGCGCAGCTAAGTCTTTATTATCCATTGGAGAAGTAGGGTCCTGATTTTGCATCTGTGCAATCATTAGCTTCAAAAAATCATCTTTACCTAAAGTATTATTATCTGTTTTCGTGCCAGCTCTTCTTACATTATCTACAGAATAATACGGCCAACTCGTTTTCGGATATACTACATCAGACATGTTGCTCCTCCTTCCTCTAACTTTATAATCTAAGCTCTCGCAACAAATGAACTACCATACGCCCCTTCGCGCGTTTTAACCTCTGCCATCCACTCGTTCCATTCCTCATTGAGATCGTTCACGAGTAAATGATCCTCTTCCTGTAGCTCACGCCGTTTATTTCCTTGTTCTTGTCCTGAACCGTTACGTTGTCCTTGACTCTCATTATGATACATATGGGAGGACAATGAACTATTTTGGGTTACTTCAAGCTTAGTGACTTGAATACCTTGTGCTTGCAATGCCGCTCTAAGTTGACTCATTTGGCCCTCAAGTGATTCTTTAGCTAGCAAATGCTCGGTTACAAACTGTGCAACCATTTGGCCATTTTGCATCGTTATTTTGACATCCACTTGACCTAGGTGCTCTGGGTATAATGAAATTCTAGCCTCCGAAAGTCCTTGAAGCTTTACGATATCGAACTTACCAACTAGAAATCCACTTACTTCCTTAGCGAAGCTTTCTACAGGCACCGGTGTAGGTAGACTTTTAACCTCTGCATTGGCATGATGGCGTAACGCAAGCTGACCTGCTGTAACGACTTGACCATTTTGCAAAGCATTAAATGACTCGTGATCGTTATGCTGCGTTGCATGACTAGCCCCCTTAGAAGCATGTACTGCATCCTTTAACTCAACTTGTCCATTCTTTTGGCCATTACCTTGCATAGCACTATTTAATGCTTGATCTACAAAGACATTAACTTTTGCAGGTTTGCTGTCAACACTAGTTACATCCAACATTTTCTGCAATGATTGAAGCATGGATTGGATTTGGTCTACAGGTAGCTTAGTTACTCCTGCTTGAGCCTGCTTCGCAGAGGACAACAATTGAGCAACTGCGTCTTGAATCGCAAACGTAATCGTTTGAGGGTGTTTTGCCAATTCTGACAATCCTTGCTCCAATTGACCATTTTGGGCCGAAGAAGTAATGGGCTGAGTCTGCTGTAAAAAAGCTTGCACACCCTGTAGCCAACCTTGCAATGCAGCTAACAGGTTTCCATCCGCATTTAAATGATCCTCGAGGTTATCGAGCTTAGCTCCTAGATCAAGCAATAACTTAGCGATTGTGTCATCTTCACCTAAAATTTCAGTACTACTTGCACCTTCTACTAGCCCTGCTAGTGTCAACAAAGACAAAGTTGAACTGTTCGAGTTAGTATTAGCGCCACCGCTACCCATCATTGCAAGTAGAGCTTGTCCAAAACCTTGATCAGAAACCGCAGATTGACCGCCAGTACTGCTCACAACACTTGCTGATGGTGAGGATGTAATTGCGGAAATGACTTGACTCATTTTATTATTCACCTCCTTTCCTAGTAGATTTATTTAGCAACTAGCTTATTCAAAATTTTTGCCGCTTCGGTTTGATTAGTTTTTGTCATTGATGCTAAAATTTTTGACCGTGCTGCATCATCAATGGAATTAAGAATTTTTAATGCCTTATCAGGGCTAATTTTATACGTCTGCAAAAGTAGCTCCGACGCTGAATCAGCAGACATTGTAGAAAATGTAGCACTTAGTTGAGCATCCGTTAAACCTGTATTCACCTTAGAAGCTGCGGCATCTGTCTCAGCCTCTTTCTTCAATCTAGATTGCAATGCAGCAATATTTAAATCCTCAGATGTGGTTGCATCCTTGAGCTTAATTGAAATATCAGCCGCTTTTTGTGCATCCATTTTTTCTAGAATGGCGGCCTTATTTTCGTTCCCCATTTGGCTTAGCATTTGTAATGCTTCATCCGTTGTGAGCTTTTCTATAATTGCTGCCGCTTTTTTAGGACTCATCTGGGCATAAAGCTGGGCAAGCTTTTTTACTTCTTTTTGATACGCAGCTTGCTCCTCACTTTGCTCTGCTTTTTGCTTCACAGAACGTTCTTGATCCAATGTTGCTTGAAGAGCTTTAGCCTTTTCAGCTTGTTCTGTGGCCTGCTGGGTTGCTTCCTTTAAATCTGTTTCCTGCTTTGCAACCTGCTCCTTTAATTGCTTGACTGTAGCCTCTGTGCTTTCTTGCTGCTTTTTCTCGTCCTTCTCTTTATCCTCTTTTTTGCTGTCGTCTCCAGCAACACCATCAGGCTCAGGAATAAAATCACGCACGATAGGAATTCGATTTCCCCAATCCAGCATAACATTGCGGAAATTAACATTAAGAAGTGTGAGAAGAACACTTAGTAAGACAATCGTAAATATGATTGGCGCGATAAAAAATAAAAACCTTGCAAAGCGACCACCAGATTCAGCTTCATAATCTTCTTCTATTTCATTTTGTTCCAAGTCCGTACCCTCCTTTGCAGTCAAAGATTATTCCCACCCTGATTCTAATGGGCTCTCATAGCAAACCGGACCGTCGCCATTTCATCCAGCTCATTTTGTTCACGAAGTAGCATCTCTTGCTGAAATCTATCCTGAGCTTTCTCTTTTGACTTCATCCATACCTTTTCATCCAGCATCTTGTCATTAAGTATAATTTTCTTATTTTCTACCATTTGTTCGGCACGAAACACATCTTGTAATTTAGTAGAAATACATTGATCTAAATAGTCTACATAATACTGCAATTCATTTAAGCTTTGAATGGAAGAACAATTTTCCATCTCGGCTTGAATTTTAATCGCTGTATTTTTTTTCTCAGTATACAACTGCTCTAGTGTCTGTTGTTCACTATGTAAGTGACCCACTGCCGCAGAAAACATCCATTCCGCTTGCGTTTTTTCATTGGACTTTAAATCCAACACCTTTTGATAGGCATACCGAAATTTCATGGATTATGCACTCATCCCTTCGAGAATTCAGCAATTAAACGTTGTTGTACTTCTTCTAAATGAACCTTTTCATCTACCTTTTGCCTTGTAAAGCCTAATATACTTTGATTGGCATCAATCGCTTCATCGATTTCAGGGTTAGAGCCGTGCTGATATGCTCCGATATTAATTAAATCTTCGGAATCTTTATACACTGAAAGCAATCTCCTTAAATTTGAGGCCGCATCATTTTGTTCCTCTGGTACAATGTCTTTCATCACCCGGCTGATACTAGCTAAAATATCTATTGCAGGGAAATGACCTTTATTGGCAATGCCACGATTTAATACGATGTGACCGTCTAAAATCCCTCTGACTGCATCCGCGATTGGCTCGTTCATATCGTCACCGTCTACCAACACCGTATAAAAGGCTGTAATTGACCCCGCAGATGAAGTTCCTGCTCGTTCCATTAATTTGGGCAATGCCGCAAATACGGATGGCGTATATCCACGCATTGCAGGGGGTTCACCAACAGCTAAACCAACCTCACGTAATGCCATTGCATATCTAGTGACCGAATCCATCATAAGCATGACGTTTAAGCCACGATCACGAAAGTATTCCGCAATTGTCGTTGCAATTAAGGCGCCCTTCATCCGGATCAGTGCTGGTTGGTCAGAGGTTGCTACAATAACGACCGAGCGTTCTAGCCCTTCAGGACCGAGGTCACGCTCAATAAAATCTAGCACCTCACGACCACGTTCACCAATCAGAGCAATCACATTTACATCTGCCGAGGTTCCTCTAGCGATCATGCCCATAAGGGTACTTTTCCCAACACCAGAACCTGCAAATATACCTACACGTTGACCCTTTCCAATCGTAAGCAAGCCATCAATCGCTCTCACGCCAATGCTGATTGGCTCAGCAACTCTAGGTTTAGTTAATGGATTAAGCGGCTTACTGTAGGTGGAATAATGCCCCATTCTAGATGGCAGTACTGATCCATCCAGAGGTTGTCCTAGCCCATCAAGCACCTTACCTAGTAGCTCAGACCCAACCTGAACCGTTAGCGGCTTACCGGTGCCCACAACATCACAGCCAGGACCAATCGCATGCAATTCCCCTAAAGGCATTAGCAGCACCTTGTTGTCCCGAAAACCAACAACCTCAGCCTGTAATGGTTGCGTAGATTTACTTGGGTAGATGTAACATACGTCCCCAATGCTTGCATCAGGCCCTTCAGACTCTACCATCAAACCTACGACTTGAGTGACCTTCCCGTTAATTCGCACAGGATCAATCTGCCGTAGATGGTCAATGTATCGTTCAGAATTAAGTCTCATCTTGACGTTGCTCCTCGACCTGCATTGAAATTCGCTGCAGTTCTTTTTTGATTTCCTTGAGTTGGGTGTCAATTCTAGCATCTACGCTACCAAATGAAGAACGAATAACACATCCACGATCAAGCACAGTAGGATCAGGTAAAATTTGTAGCTCTGCTTGAGAATCTACGGATAAGCCGAGCTCTTCTCGTGCTGCTTGCACAAATGAGAAATGCGCTGGAGCTACACATAATGTAATGACCCCTTGCTCACGTTTCCGTGCTAAGCTCTGCTTAATTAATGACAGCATATAATCGGGATCAAGTGAAAGCTCCTTATCAATTACTTTCTCGGCAATCGCACAACTGAGCTCAACGACAAAAGGTTCTGCCTCTTGAATGATGGCTTCCTTTTCAGAATAAGCTAACTTCAGGACGTTACTTGCTTCCTCCATCATTTCATTTATATTTTGCTGTAACATTTCTTCGGCATGTGCTTTGCCTTCCTCGTATCCCTGATTAAAGCCTTCTGCTTTGATCGCTTCGACTAGATCTTCATCCTGTTGTCTACGCTCTTCCCACCAAGCTTCAATCTGTTCCTTTGCTTCCGCAAGCAAGCGATCAGCTTCTTCCGCAGCCTCTCTAACCTGCCGCTCTGCAAATTCCTTTGCATCCGTCAGCATTTGTTTTCTAGTTTCTTCTGCCTCAATGTCAGCCTCTGAAACTTTACTTTCAATACTCGGAGAAGCTTCTTCTACAACTTCTACCTCTTCCTCTTGCGCGTAGTTTTTCCCTAAATTAAGCTGTTTCAGGACTTCAATAGGCACGTATTGCGATACCTTAATGAGATTAGACAATGATGTCATCCCCTCCACCGCGGGCTATAATAATTTCTCCTGATTCTTCCAGTCTGCGGATGGTAGATACAATACGAGTTTGTGCTTCTTCTACATCGCGCAACCGCACAGGACCCATAAATTCCATTTCTTCTTTGAAAGTATCCGCCATACGTTTGGACATATTACGGAATACAGCCTCTCGAACCTCTTCACTTGCAACTTTAAGCGCAAGCTGTAAATCTGCATTTTCGATGTCGCGAATAATACGTTGGATAGAACGATTGTCGATATTGACAATATCCTCGAACACGAACATCCGTTTTTTGATTTCTTCAGCAAGCTCTGGATCTTGAACCTCCAAGGAGTCTAAAATCGTACGTTCTGTACCACGATCGACCCCATTCAAAATTTGAACGATTGATTCAATACCACCTGCAGATGTGTAATCTTGAGTAACAGTAGCAGATAACTTTTGTTCCAATACACGCTCAACCTGTGAAACTACTTCAGGTGAAGTACTATCCATCACTGCAATTCTACGAGCGACCTCAGCTTGTTTTTCTTGTGGCAAGGAGGACAAAATCATCGCTGCTTGTTCAAATTGCAAATATGATAACACCAAAGCGATCGTTTGTGCATTTTCGTTTTGAATAAAGTTTAAAATCTGGTTTGGATCTGCTTTTCTAGCAAAATCAAAAGGTCTAACTTGTAATGTTGCTGTTAAACGGTTAATAATGTCATACGCTTTGTTTGTTCCAAGTGCTTTTTCCAGAATCTCTTTGGCGTAATTGATACCGCCTTGGGTAATATATTCCTGAGCTAAGCAAATTTGATGGAACTCTGCCATGATAGTTTCTTTTTCATTGGCATCTACTTTACGGACATTGGCAATTTCTAACGTTAACTGCTCAATCTCCTCATCGCGTAGATGCTTGAAAATTTGAGCAGATACCTCTGGTCCAAGCGTAATTAATAAAATCGCTGCTTTCTGCTTCCCAGTTAAACCCTGTGAAGTTGTTGCTCTAGACATATTTTCCACCTCTATTCATCAGCCAGCCATGTGCGTAATAGGTTGACGAATTCTTCTGGTTTCTTTTTCGCCAAAGTTTCTAGTTGCTTTCTTACTTGATTTTCATTCGTTATTGTCTCTAGGTTAATAGAAGGCAGTTCTGATAATAATGGTTGAGGAATTTCATCTTCCAATAGCTCTTCTTCTTGTTGCTTTTTCTTACGAGAACGGAAAATGAGTACTCCCGCACCTAAACCTACTAATAGTGCAGCGGCAGCTGTACCCCATACCCACGGGTTAGATAGACTAAAGACATTTGTGTTGATGTCGTCACCCTGGAAGCTTTGGGAGAGAACCGCAACTTTATTAAGTAGTTCTGCGTCTGTATAGGTAGTTCCTGAATCTGCTAAATATGAGCCAACAATATTTTTTAGAATATTTTCGATTGCCGTCTTCGTATTGTCATCTAAAGTTTGTTGTCCTGTAGGTGGATCAACCGCAACATTAATACTTAAGTCTTTAACAATATAAGGGCTAGCAACAATATCTTTCGTGATTCTATTCACTTCGTAATTAATTGTTGATGAAGATTTTTCTGAGCTGGACCCACCCGATTGATCAGCGGACGGATAACCCGGAACATCCTCTACTCCAGTGCCTGGCGTACCACTGTTGGTGTCACCTTGGCCAGTAAAACTTTCCTGAACCTTTTGGGCACTAATCTCTATCCCTTTCATGTTTTCAGTATCAACAGGAGTTACGAGATTTTCCTTCTGACTTACTTGGTCAAAATTTAGTTTAGAAGCAACAAGCACCTCAATTTTGTCTGGTCCAGTTAGCTTAGATAAAAATTGCTTAACGGCAATACGGACATCGCTCTCAAACTTTTTTTGCAGTGCCAAATTTTCTTGAACTGCACTTGATAGGGAAGCTTTCGTGCCCCCTTGACCAGTGGGCAACAATACTGTGTCGTCACTCGAAGAAATCGAGATGTTTTCAACTGGTAGATTAGGTACTGATGTTTTTACTAAATTAAAATAACCATCTATTGCTTCTTGTGGGACACGATATCCCGGCTTAAATTTCATTACAATCGAAGCAGAAGCCTTTTCTTGTTCATCCAAATTAGCAAAAACATTTTCTGCTGGTAGATTAATTAGCACTTTCGCATCTGCAACACCTTGCATCCGCTTTAACAGCTGTTCAACCTCACCGTTGAGTGCAGCCTTATATTTCACTTTAAATTCATTATCTGTTGTACCAATAAGGGAAGAACTGTTGTTAAACGATTCCCATCCGATTGATCCATTTTTAATGATACCTTGTGAGCCTACATTTACTTTTACTAGTGCTGCTTGTTTACTTGGAACTGAAATACTTCCTCCATCATCACTAAGCTTATAAGGTATGGAGTTTGAATTTAAATAAGTGATAATACCTGCCGCATCAGCGGAATCAAGATTGTTAAACGCAACTTCATATTCTGTTTTTGAAAATTGAATTGTCATTAGGATAATCGCCAATAGTATGAAGGCGACCGTAGAAACCAAGAGCGTTTTTTGCTTTTTACTAAAATGGTTCCAATATCCCGTTACTTTATCCCGATATTGGGTAATTCTTTCATTCACATTGTCACCTCATCCAAAGCTGCTGTAATCATTTTGCATTACATTTGAATTCGCATAATCTCTTGGTAAGCCTCTACGACTTTATTTCGCACATTTGTTGTAAGCTGTAAGCTTAACATCGCCTGTTCAGAAGCAATCATTACTTGATCTACGTTAACTTTTCCAAGCTGGAAGTTTTCGTTCATTTTAGTAACATTATTTTCTTGAGCAGCTACACTATTAAGCGCATCATTCAAATAACTACCAAATTGTTTAATAGACTCTGAAGGAGTTGGTGAGCTAGTATTTGTCACCTGTGGGGTATTGCTAGCAAGACCTGCTATACGGTCGAAGTTCATCTTCTGTATCAAAGTTGCACTCTCCTATGTGGGTAGTTTAGTTTATTGGTTTAGTTTATTTTCTGGTTTTTGTTTATTTGCCGATCTGTAATGCTTTTGAAATCATAGATTTTGTAGCATTTAAAGTTGTCACATTTGCTTCATAAGAACGTGTCGCGGAGATCATATCTACCATCTCCTTCAAAATATCAACATTCGGCATATACACATAACCTTCTCGATTAGCATCAGGATGCGTTGGATTATAGACCGGTTTCAAAGGTGACTGATCTTCCTCAATTTTAGTAATCTTTACACCTTGTGAAGACGTTTCGCTGTTTCCCATAGCTGTTGCTAATGCGCCATCAAAGCTTAGATTATTAGGTGCCATCACTACCGTTTTACGTCGATAAGGAACCGCTTCGCCGTTTTCAATTTTAGCTCTTGTTGTTTCGGCGTTGGCAATATTAGAAGATATAACATCCATTCTCAAACGTTGCGCAGTCAGTGCGGATGAGCTAATACTAAAGCTGTTGCTAATTTTCATGTATGTTATCTCCCCTCTACTGCAAGTCTTTTCATTTTAATTTGATAATTAACCTGTTCTATGTACGAGTTATATCGAAGCTGGTTCTCTGCTAAAGAGCTCATTTCACTGTCAATATCAACATTATTCAGGTTGTTATTCATGGAGGTGGTTTGATCACTTTCTACCTTCGCACTAGGTATTTGGTTCGTTGGACCTATGACAAAATGTCTATAGTCAGTTCTTTTGCCCTGTAATGCCGGTGTGTCTCCATTCATCTGTTCCTGAAGCAAGCTCTCGAATGACACATTCGATCGTTTAAAATAAGGGGTGTCAACATTAGCAATGTTGTTTGATATTACTTCTTGTCTTAAATTCGCTGCATCAATTGCGTTCTCCAATCTTTGGAAGCCCACCCCGCCTAACAATTTCATTATCTTTCCCCCTTATAATTTTGATATAAACTGCAAAAACCTAGGAAGTGTTAAATTCAACATTGCGTGTCGAATTTCCTCTTTTAAAAGTATAAATAATTGTTTTTTCGACATTTAATCGTTTCACTCTATCGTCTTTCTAACGTCCTAGACTAAAATAAATTAAATAAATGTCGTATATCCTAAGTTTCATAGAGATTGGACTTATTTACAATAAGAAAAAAGCACTATCTTTACAGAAATTAACGAATAAAGTTTCATAAAATTGAAACAATTCCACTATTTTTCATCAATTTACAGAAATTAGGAGCAATAATATCAAAAATTAAAATATTTTAATCATCCCTCTTTAGGACATATTTTTATAAAGTCAAATAAAAAAACAGAATGCCGTTAGACCTATTTTCGGCCTATTAGCATTCTACTTGAACACAAAAATAAATATTATTTTGTAGTTTTATAGGATAAATTGACTTAAATCTCTATCCTCTGCAATATCCCCAAGCTTTTCTCGTACATATTCAGGTGTTATTACCATACTATCCAATGTTAATTCTGGAGCTTCAAAGGATAAATCCTCAAGTAATTTTTCTAAAATTGTATGCAATCTTCTTGCACCAATGTTTTCGGTATTGCTATTTACAGTGGCAGCAATTCGCGCAATTTCCCTAATCGCCTCATCAGAAAACTGAACATCGATATTTTCCGTACGCAGTAATTCCGTGTATTGCTTTGTAAGCGCATTTTTAGGCTCTGTTAATATAGACACAAAGTCATCCAAGGTTAAGCTGCTAAGCTCAACCCGAATCGGGAAACGACCTTGTAGCTCAGGAATCAAATCAGATGGCTTAGCAATATGAAAAGCCCCTGCTGCAATAAATAAAATATAATCAGTTTTAACAGGGCCATATTTCGTCATCACAGTAGAACCCTCAACTAATGGTAAAATATCACGTTGCACACCTTCGCGTGATACATCTGGTCCTGAAGCACCACTGCGACTGGCAACTTTATCTATTTCATCGATGAAAATGATACCGGATTGCTCTACACGCGTAATCGCTTCTTGCGTCAGGTCATCCTGATCCACCATTTTGTTCGCTTCCTCTTGTGTCAGCACTTTACGTGCTTCCTTAATGGAAAGCTTGCGTTTTTTAGATCTTTTTGGTAAAAAGCTTCCGAACATTTCTTGCATATTCATGCCAAGCTGATCGTTACCTTGACCCGCAAACATATCCATCATATTTGGAGCCGTATCCTCTACCTCTACCTCAATAATGTCATCCTCTAAGTAGCCAGACAATAGCTTGAATTTAACCTTGCGACGTTCCTCAACGATAGAGACATCTTCTTCATCCTTGTCTTCTTGTTGCTTCTCTACATTGTTATGATTTCCAAATAACATTTCGAATGGATTAGATCCACTTTTAGATTTCTTTTTGGAAGGAACTAAGATTTGCAAAATGCGTTCATTAGCGAGTTCTTCTGCCTTATCCTTTACTAGCTCTGTTCGTTCAGACTTCAAGCTACGAATAGCAGTCTCAATCAAATCACGTACCATCGATTCTACATCACGACCTACATAACCTACCTCAGTAAACTTAGTCGCTTCAACTTTGAGAAAAGGTGCTCCAACAAGCTTAGCTAATCGACGCGCAATTTCCGTTTTTCCTACTCCTGTAGGCCCTATCATTAAAATATTTTTAGGTACAATTTCATCCTGTACCTCTTCACCTAGTAAGCTTCTGCGATAGCGATTACGTAATGCAACCGCCACGGATTTCTTAGCTTGCTTTTGCCCTACAATATATTTATCTAGTTCGGCTACAATTTGCCGAGGCGTTAAATTTTTTTCAACCATTTGAGCATCCCTCCTTCGTGATAACACGGGTTATAACTCCTCAACAATAATATTGTTGTTCGTATACACACATATTTCAGCAGCCACCTGAAGGGCTTCTCTTGCAATATCTTTCGCTTCTAAGGTTGTAGCGTGTCGCTTGAGCGCACGTGCCGCAGACAAGGCATAATTGCCGCCTGAGCCGATCGCAAGAATCTCATCATCTGGCTCAATAATTTCTCCACCACCAGATACTAATAACATTCCGCTTTTATCCATTACAATTAGTAACGCTTCTAGCTTACGCAAAACACGATCTTGACGCCAATCTTTAGCTAGCTCTACCGCAGCACGCTGTAGATTACCATGATGCTCCTCTAGCTTTCCTTCAAACTTCTCAAATAACGTAATGGCATCTGCAACTGATCCTGCAAAACCAGCTAAAACCTGTCCACGATATAAACGACGTACCTTTTTAGCTGTCTGCTTCATAATGACACTTTCACCAAAGGTCACTTGCCCATCCCCAGCGATTGCACATTTACCATTGTGCCGAACAGCACAAATTGTTGTTGCGTGAAATGTAGGAACCATTTTAGGTACTCCTCTCTATCTCTTAAATAAAAACCAAATAGTATGTAGCTATTATACGCCAAATACAAACGACTTCGCCAATTTAGGTAGGGAAGCCGTTAGTTGTAATATCAAGAAAATGTTAGTTCTAAAATTTATTTTCTAAAAAGCTTTTCAAGCTGTTTAGCGCTCTGTGAGCTAAAGCTTCATTTTTTTCTGCTTTTTTGCGATAACGAGTATCAAGCTTAGGGAATAACCCAAAGTTAGCATTCATCGGCTGGAAATTATCAAAATCTGCAGTTGTAATATATCTCGCCATACTACCTAACGTTGTATCCTCTGGGAATACAATACCTTGTTGATCCATTGCTGCTCTAGCTGCATTAATACCTGCGATAAGTCCAGATGCAGCTGATTCCACATAACCTTCCACACCTGTCATTTGACCCGCAAAAAATAATGTAGGTCTACTTTTTAATTGATAGGTTGGTTCAAGTAGCTTTGGAGAATTTAAAAATGTATTGCGATGCATGACCCCATAACGTACAAACTCCGCTTGTTCTAGTCCTGGAATCATGGAAAATACCCGTTTTTGCTCTCCCCATTTCAAATGGGTTTGAAAGCCTACCAAGTTATATAACGTGGCAGCAGCATTGTCCTGCCGCAATTGCACGACAGCATGAGGAATTTGCCCCGTTTTTGGGTCCGGCAAGCCAACTGGCTTCATTGGTCCAAATAAGGCGGTTTGCTTACCACGACGCATCATAATTTCAATAGGCATACAGCCCTCGAAATAAATTTCCTTTTCAAACTCCTTTAACTGAGCTACCTCAGCTGTAATCAAGGCATCATAAAAAGCATCAAATTCCTCTTCAGTCATTGGGCAGTTTAAATATGCCGCCTCACCCTTATCATAGCGAGAAGCTAAATATACCTTGTTCATATCAATTGAATCTTTTTCTATAATTGGGGCAGCAGCATCATAAAAATAAAAATACTCCTGTCCAGTTAGCTTTTGTATCTGCTCTGATAACGCTGGTGAGGTAAGGGGGCCTGTTGCGACAACAACAATCCCTTCCTCAGGTAACTGCTGCAGCTCTTCATTTACAACTGTGACAAGTGGGTGCTCATGAAGTGTTGTTGTGATTTCTCCAGAAAACCCATCACGATCCACTGCCAATGCTCCGCCAGCAGGCACAGCATGATTATCTGCTGCACCTAGCACTAGCGAATCTAACATTCTCATTTCTTCCTTTAATACACCTACAGCATTAGTTAAACCGTTGGCGCGTAAAGAATTACTGCATACTAACTCTGCAAATTTATCGGTATGATGCGCAGGGGTTTTGACCACTGGACGCATTTCGTATAATGTAACAGGAATTCCACGTTTAGCAATTTGCCAAGCTGCTTCACTACCTGCAAGCCCTGCTCCGATTACTGTAACTCCCTTAGTTAACTCGGTCATAATTTTATCCCCCACAAACTTTTATCATTCAGCAGCCTCATCAGGTTCCTCGACCATCTCAGAATGATCACAAGCTGTACAGTTAAGCTTGATGCCTTGCTTGCTGCGTTTCTCAATCATCATCGACTGACATTCAGGACACGGTTTCATAGATGGCTTATCCCAAGATACAAAATCACATTCAGGATAACGGTTGCACCCATAAAATACTCTTCCCTTTTTACTGCGACGCTCTACGACATGTCCTTCTTTACATTTTGGACAAGTAACACCTATCTCTTTAATGATTGGTTTCGTATTACGACACTCTGGGAACCCTGAGCAAGCTAAAAACTTGCCAAAACGTCCGATTTTATAAACCATATGTCTGCCACATTTTTCACATAACTCATCAGAGACTTCATCTTCGATTTCAATCTCTTTCATTTCTTCTTCTGCCACTTCTAAACGCTTCTCAAAAGATTCGTAAAACTGACTTAATACACGAACCCAATCCTCATCGCCTTCTTCAACATGGTCAAGATCATTTTCCATATTCGCCGTAAATTCTACGTTCAAAATCTCGGGGAAAAACTGCTCCATTTGCTCAATAACAAGTTCACCAAGCTCAGTAGGCATAAACTTCTTCTCTTCAATTGCGACGTAGCCACGCTTTTGAATCGTCTCAAGTGTTGGTGCGTACGTACTAGGACGACCAATCCCTAATTCCTCCAAAGTCTTAACTAATCTTGCCTCAGTATAGCGAGGTGGAGGTTGTGTAAAGTGCTGCTTTGGTTCAATAACTTCAGTTGTAAGCTGATCCCCTACCTGTAACGGAGGTAAAAACTTATCATCTTCAGCTGTGCCATCATCGTTACCCTCTACATATACCTTCATAAACCCTGGAAAAGCAATTTTAGAGCCCACAGCACGAAAAGTTGTCTCTGCGGCTTGGATATCCACTGTTAATGTATCTAGCACAGCAGAAGCCATTTGACTTGCCATAAAGCGCTCCCAGATTAATTTATATAAGCGATATTGATCTCGACTCATAAATGCTTTAACAGAATCTGGATCACGTAATGCAGAAGTAGGACGAATCGCCTCGTGTGCATCCTGTGCATTTGCTGCCTTTTTGGAATATTGTCTTGGGCTTTCAGGAATATAGGCATCGCCATATTTATGGGCGATATATTCCTTTGCTTCAGTCTGAGCTGATTCTGCAATTCGTGTAGAGTCAGTACGCATATAAGTAATAAGACCTACCGTACCTTCCTTACCTAAATCGACACCCTCATAAAGCTGTTGAGCAACAGACATCGTTTTTGCCGCTCTAAAGTTTAATTTACGTGCTGCTTCCTGCTGAAGTGAGCTTGTCGTAAATGGCGCTGCGGGATTCCGCAAGCGTTCCTTTTCCTTTACCTTTGCAACCTCAAAGGCAGCTCCCTCAATAGAAGATAAAATTTTGTTAACCTCTTCTTCACGATGTAATTCTAGCTTTTCACCGTTAAGCTTATGGAACTTCGCCTCAAAGGCAGTTTCATTAATTTTTAGCTTCGCAGTAATACTCCAGTATTCTTCAGGAATAAATGCAGAAATTTCATTTTCACGATCCATAATAATTTTTACTGCTACAGATTGTACGCGTCCAGCAGACAATCCCTTTTTAACCTTTTTCCATAGCAATGGGCTAATCTTGTATCCAACTAGTCGATCAAGGATACGTCTAGCTTGCTGTGCATTCACAAGATCCATATTAATTTTTCGTGGTGTCTTAAACGCATCCTTTACAGCCTGCTTCGTAATTTCATTAAATACAACCCGGCACGTTTTGGATTGGTCTACATCAAGGGCATGTGCTAAATGCCAAGCAATAGCCTCTCCTTCACGATCGGGGTCAGCTGCGAGATAAATATTTTTCACTTTTTTACTCGCATCTTTTAATTCCTTTAATATTGAACCTTTACCACGAATGGTAATATATTTTGGATTAAAGTCATTTTCAACCTCAACCCCGATTTGGCTTTTAGGTAAGTCGCGTATATGTCCCATTGATGCTTTAACAATATATTTGCTACCCAAATATTTACCAATCGTTTTCGCCTTGGCAGGCGACTCCACGATGACCAGTGAGTCCGCCACAGGTACATCCCCCTCTCACTAACTAAAAAACATTTCTTAATGTCATATATAAATATCATATAGCCACATGCTCAGCTACTCTAATCAGAAATGGACTATACTAAGCTATATACAGAACCAGGTAACTGAGTCGCTACTTTTTTCATGATTAAAGATAACAGAACAGAATGTAAATGTCCAAAATCCCAAGATGTTAAAATCAGCAACTCATCAAAATTTAATTTGCCCTGCTCCAACATATGGTATATGCGCCACTCGTCATCTGTCAACTTGTTTTGTTCAGATCCACTAATTTCCTTACAATGGATTGTACCTATATTTATATTATATTCTTCCAAAATATCACTGGCACTAGTTACAATTTTTGCACCTTGTTTTAATAAATCCAAGCAACCTCTACTTTTTGGTGACGTAATTGGACCTGGTACTGCAAACACATCTCGATTGTATTCAAGTGCGCGATCTGCAGTAATAAGTGAACCACTTTTTATGTCCGCTTCTACAACCACTGTTCCCTTTGCTAACCCTGCGATTATTTTATTTCGCTGTGGGAATAGCCCAGGATGACTATTCGTACCTATTGGGTATTGTGAAACAATTAACCCTGATTCCGCGATTTGTTGATATAGCTTTACATGTTCTCGCGGATAAACGACATCAATTGCAGTACCAAGTACAGCGATCGTTGTGCCGTTACAATCTAATGACGTTTGATGACAAATTCCGTCAATACCCCTTGCTAACCCACTTACAATCGTAACATCTGCTTCACATAAACCTTTCACTAATATCTCACTCGCTTTACGTCCATAGCTAGTAGGATTTCTTGTTCCGACTATACTTATAGACATTTTAGATAGAAGTGAAACATTACCGATTGCATACAAAATCCAAGGTGGCGTATCCATTTCTTGAAGTAAAAGCGGATACTCCTCATCAAAATAGGGAATGATTTCAATCTTCTTTGTATGCATAATCTGAATATATTCAGTTAACCAATGTTTATTAAAAACCTTCACAAGCGAATTTGCAAGCTTTGAGCCAATCCCTCTTTTTTCCCAATCCGAAATCGAAAATTGTAATGCATGCTCCCATTGATCATCATAACTCACGACTTGCTTTATTGTTTTCCATCCCACGCCTGGACAAGCATCTAAGCCTGCTAAAATCCACCTTTTATCCATGGAGACATCCTCCTCTTCTAGCATGTTTATTTCCTTTGACTGCAAATAAGTAGCAAAAAAGCAACCCTTTGGCCTAAAGCCAGAAAGGTTGCTTACCTTTGGAATAAATTAATTTTCATTAAAAGATGATTGATGATATGATCCTTGAAATATTACTAAGTTCACTTTCAAAAGATTACCATAAAATATTACTTATGTATATATGCAAACAGCCAACATTTGACAATATATTTCATTTGCTCTAAAATGATGTTCAGATTAACTACGTTATAATAGAAGAAAAAATTTAAAATTTAAAAAATGAGGAAGCACCTCTATTTGCCAAAACAAAACGTATGCTCATCACATACACGATGTTGGAAATGAGGTGTTTTTATGTATGCAAAGTTATGTAGCGCCTGCATTTATGGCGTCGATGGTGCTTTAATTGAGGTTGAGATTGATTTGACTAACGGACTACCTCAAACCTATATTGTCGGATTACCTGATTCTGCTGTACGTGAAGCTGTAGATCGGGTTAGGGCTGCCATTAAAAATTGTGATTTTGCTTATCCAGTTGGTAGAATCACGATCAATTTAGCTCCTGCAGATATGAGAAAAGAAGGAGCGTCTTTTGATCTAGTCATCGCCATTGGCATTTTAATTGCAAGTGGCCAGCTTGTTCTCCCTCAGTATGAAGACATGTTGATAATTGGGGAATTAGCATTAGATGGCACATTGCGACCTGTACGTGGTGTATTGCCTATGGTTGATTTAGCTAAGCAGAAAGGCTTTAAAGCTGTACTTGTCCCTAGCTTAAATGTACAGGAGGCTAGCTTGATCCAAGGGATTGAAGTGTATTGCATGTCTCATTTGCGTGGGCTCACACAATCATCATTATCGCCATCATCAGGAGAATCAGGAGAATCAAAAGCTTCGATAGCTAGGTTAGCCCATCTAAAAGCAAATTCTGCCTTCATCCAAGAGAGTAACCAGCATCCTGCTCTCCCTTCTCAAGACGATTATCGGGATGTTTTGGGACAACATCATGTCAAGCGTGCGCTCACCATTGCGGCGGCAGGAATGCACAATCTGATGCTTATCGGACCGCCAGGCACAGGGAAAAGTATGCTCATTAAGCGATTGCCAACAATTTTGCCTCCACTAACTAATGAGCAAGCATTAGAGGTCACAAAAATATATAGCTCTGCTGGTCGTTTTCATGTCTCTCCTTTCCACTTTATTGCTGAGCGTCCTTTTCGCGCTCCCCATCATACGATTTCCGCAAGTGGTTTAGCAGGTGGAGGCTTGATCCCTAAGCCGGGTGAGATTAGCCTAGCACATCATGGTGTGCTTTTTTTAGATGAGTTGCCAGAATTTAAGCGTGAAGCGCTAGAGGTGTTACGGCAACCTTTAGAGGAGCATCAGGTGACCATAAGTCGAAGTAAAGCTTCCTTTACGTTCCCAGCACAATTCTTACTTGCTACTTCTTTAAATCCATGCCCATGTGGATATTATTTAAGTGAACCTCCATTACCACAGTGCACATGTACGTCATACCGTATTACCCAATATCGAGAGAAAATTTCTGGACCTTTGATAGATCGAATTGATATGCAGGTGGAGGTCCCTAGACCTAAAAATCTAAAAAATGATACCAGTCCACTTAGTTCCGCTGAGATGCGTGCAAGTGTGCTAACTGCTGTAGAGATGCAACAAAAACGTTATTTCGGAACGCAAATACGTTATAATAGCGAACTAAACCGCCGAGCCATAAAGGAATTATGTAAGCTTAGTCCAGCAGCTTATGATATCCTTAATCAATCCTTTGAAGCATTAGGCTTAAGTATGCGTGCATATGATCGTATTATTAAGCTTGCGCGTACCATTGCAGATGTAGAGCAAAGTGAAATCGTGGAGTCAAGACATATTGCCGAAGCGATTCAATATCGTCAATTAGACCAACAAATTTAAGACTTGGGTCTTATGGATTTGATTTTTCTTCCAAGGACTGTAATAGTTCATCTTCTTTATAGAGCAAAAATATAGAAAGAGAAATTTCAGAAAAAGTTTATAATATATTGAGTCTAAATATTTTTAGGGGGAAAAGGATGTCTCAGATAACAAGCTTTGAAAAAATTATTAGATTAGCCATCTCCATCATCGGTTTTCCTTTGACAACATATCAAACTATTGTTTCACATCATTATATGCAAAATAATAAACCTACTGGACAGCTTGTTCAGATTGGTGAACGGCACTTACATGCTCTTGTTACAGGTGAACATAATAATAATGTTACGGTAATACTAGAGTCAGGCATGGGGGGGATGCTCACTAGATTGGTCACTTGTACAACTCGAAATATCTAAACATACAGCGGTGCTCTCTTATGATCGTGCTGGCTTTGGATGGAGCACTGAAACAATAGAACAACCAACATGCCAACATTATGTTGATGATCTTCGACTATTGTTACATAACATGAATCTAGTTCCACCCTACATCCTTGTTGGTCATTCCTACGGTGGAATGATGATGAAGTTATTTGCAAGCGAATATCCAGAGGAAGTGGCCGGATTAATTCTCGTGGATTCAGTACATGAAGATCGTTATTTTACTGAAAATATGGAGGACAACAGAAAAAGCGATCGAAAAAAAATTCTGAAGATTGCTAGATTGGGTTATTTATTATCGCCAATTGGCCTCCCTCGTATAATAAAAAGACATATTGGAGCAAAAAGGTTACCTACCGATATACAACGCATTGTTACTTCCTTGGGTCTTAGAAATAATGCTTTTAAAGCTGCATACTCTGAGATATTGTCTACCCATAAAAGTGCTCTTCAGTTGAAGCACGCGCCTCCTCTAAAGCCAGACTTACCTGTAATCGTAATGTCGGCGGGTAAACAAAGTGAAGATTGGAAAAAAGACCAAAAAAAATTGTTACTGCTAACTAAGTGCACAAAACAGATTATTGTTGAGGAAAGCTGGCATTCTATTCAAATTTACCAACCCAAGGCAGTAATCGATGCAGTCAAAAGTTTCTTAAATTAAAGGACGTTAGTGGATTAATAAATATTCAAAAAAGCCTGTATCAATGATTATTACTAATCTACGATACAGGCTTTATCTGCAACTCCTAAAATGCACCTTCGATATGATGAATATGACTTGCTCCATCGTCATTTGTCGTAATTGCAATGACATCAAAGCGAACAGTAGCCTCACTATTGCCGGTCTTATATAAATAATAAGACGCTGTTTTGCGTACTTGCTTTATTTTTGATGGTGTTATAGCCTCGATTGCTGTACCATATATTGAACCTTCACGTTTACTTCTGACCTCCACGATCACAAGCTGACTTAAATCCTCCGCAATGATATCCAATTCTCCTGTAGAGCAATACCAGTTGCGAGCTATAATACGATAACCCTTCTCTTGTAAATATTGTACAGCAGCTTCCTCCGCTTGTGTGCCAACTGCTCTGCGGTTACCCTTTTTACGGTTCTCATCATTTTTTTGTTGGTTAAGCCTCATAAAGGATTCCCGCCTCTTTCAGCCAGCTTATCAGAACGATAAATAAAGGTAAGGATTTCTGCTACTAGATTATACAACTCAGGGGGGATTTGCTGATCCAGATCTAGCTTTGACAACACTTCCACTAAAGCAGGATCCTCTTGAATAGGTATCCCATTTTCCTTTGCCATCTCCAATATTTTATCTGCAAGTAGACCTTGTCCTTTTGCTGCTACTTTTGGTGCATCTAACTGGGAGGGATCATATTTTAAGGCTACTGCCTTTTTAAAAGCAAATTTTGTCTGGTCTTCTCGTTCACTCATACTCGATAATCCACCCCTTTATATTCGCTGGGTGTGTATGACATTGCCATGCTCAAATCTCGGTTAACTACTTCCTCTGTTTCATTAGGAATTAGTTGCTCTATTTTTAAAGAAAGTAAGTGATAACCTGTCGCTTCTAGTGCGGTTTCAATTTCAGCTTTACGTGATTCTAGAAATACCCCTGCTGTATCATGCTCACTAAAGATTTTAAGCAGCACCTTCTTATCTGCCACCTGTACATCCACCATAATTTGCCCCAAAGCCTTCATCTGTAAATCGAACCATAATCGACAATTAGCGGGGTCTAACTCGCCTTTGCGTCCACGTCTTGATTCGATGTGAACAGCTGCAGTTTGTTGTCCATCCGGTCCAAAAAAAGGTAAAAACATCGTAACTTGGGCAAAAGGGGTCGTCCGATCCGTATTCAACAAAAGCTGCTGACCTGTTAATTGCTGTACAACCTGCTTAATTACCTCCTTCAAAGGGGCCGGTAGCTCATCTGCATCCGCTAATTGTAGCAATAAGCCTTTGAGGGATTCTGATGTTGGATGTTGATTTATTGCCTTGTCTACAAATGCAATACGCTCTGAATTTATGCCTTGTGTCGCTGACTCCAGCTTGGATGAAGCCACATTGTTTGCTATAGGTGTTGTATTAGCTGTAGATGCCTCTATATTCTTATGCTTACCTTGTTCCTGTCCTTGTGCCTCTATCCCTGTAGCTTCTGGGCTTACCGCCTTTGATGAAGGCGAAGGGGCATCTACTCCCCCTTTATTTTGATTAAGGTGAACCTGCTGTTCATGTTCAACCCCTAATAACTTTAATACACGCCCTACCCATGGTTCAGAGTTAATATTCACACCAGCTTGTCTTTCATTTAACAACGGAGATTGTGATTGTGCCTTACCTTCCATTGTTATCGTAGACTCTTGGGTTTGTTTTGCACTTAATGCTCCACCAGTAGCATCCAAAACGGTTTTAGCAGAATTAGAGGCTTGTGGCTCAAATAGTGAATCAGAGGACAATATTTGCCGTAATTGCCCAAGTGCTTGCTCTAGCTTTTGCATCGCTGTTGCTGTTTTTGGATCTGAAGCGCCAGCTTGCCCTTGTGCTACTTGAAGTGATTCATTTGCTTTGGAATTCATAGACTGATTCGCAGTTTCAACCAAAGCTGAATTAGGCGTTGAAGTTTGACCCGCAGTTAGTGTTGGATTCGCCCCTGCCAAAGTATTGTTGTTTTGATTCACCAGAGTACCTAGATTATTACTTTGTTGAGTCGCTTGCCCATTACCTTTAGCTTGTTGACTCAGCCATTGATTGATTCCATCCTCCAAAGTAGACATTAACTCATGTAACGGAGGACCAAAAATCGCTTGATGTAAACCTGCAACCGATTGCGCTGTGACCGGAAGTCCTCTACCTAACGCAATGCCTGCAGCCTGTATCCATTCTGAAAGCGGGACTTGCTGCGGTCTATTTGTTAAAAGTTGTCCTAGCAAATTCACGTTATCCTTTGTAAGAGGAACTCCTGTAGCCTGCATTTGATTGATGAGTTGTCGATTACTTTCAGTATCCTCCAGTCCTAATGACTGCATAATCTGCAATAATGAATTGCCAGATAACATTTTTTGAGGAAGGGAATCCATCGGTTTTAATACCACTGTACCATCTTCATTTGGTTGCTGGACCTGTAATAGTGTTGTTTGTCCTTGCTGCAATGGAGTTTCCAAGGTAGCATGTAGCTTTACTCCCTGAACCTGTATGACAGCCTCCTGCCCATTATCAGACACACTTAATACCGTCCCTCTTACAACTTGCCCTGTTTTTAACTCTAATGATTTGGATTCTCCTTGCTTAGAATCTCCGATCATACTTCGTACGAGTGGCCCAATGTTCATTTCTACTCACTTCCCTCCGGATAAACCAATCTACTAAAATAAGGTCTGCTCTTCTATAAATAAATTGCGCATAAAGCTTTTCCGATGCATCGGAGTTGGTCCTAAAAGCTGTATTTGCTCTCTGTGCATTTTAGTTGCATATCCTTTATGTATGCCAATCCCATATTCCGGGTATAATGCGTTCCATTCCCCTTGGCATAAGCGGTCACGGGTCACTTTCGCTACAATTGATGCTGCTGCAATTGATTGACTTGCTGCATCTCCTTTTATGACTGCTAATTGTGGGATTGATACATCCACCTTTTCAGCATCTACTAATAAAAAATCAGGTTGTATCTTTAATTGCTCAAGTGCCATTTTCATAGCTAAACGGGTCGCTTGTTTTATATTAATTTTGTCAATCATCGCCGCATCTACCCGACCAATACCAACAGAAATAGCTTGCTCCATAATTGCATCGTAGAGCTGATCCCGTTTTTTAGCGCTAAGCTTTTTAGAGTCATTTACACCTTCTAATATGAGCCCGACAGGTAAAATCACTGCTGCAGCAACAACATCCCCAAATAAACAACCACGCCCTACCTCATCAATGCCTGCTATATGTTGATAGGAAAGGTTCCAATATTCTTTTTCATAACTTAATAAATCATTGGGTTCATTCAATTCACTCAATCTATTCACCTTCATACTTTTATAAAAATAATTTCTTATGATAGCATAATACGTTCTTTATCGGTAAAAAACCAGACTTAATGAAGATAGAGTCTAGTATCAACCAAATCATCCAATTCCCACACTCATCCTGTTATTTTAACATAAAAGCGGAATTTTAAAATAAGAAAACCGCTAACCCATTTGCGTTAGCGGCACGATTAAATTTATTTTAGTATAGTGGGGACTCCATCGAGTAGCTTCCCATTTTTCCAGCTCTTAACTCTCTAAGAAATAAGGAAGACGTTTTTTCTAAGTCAACACGACCTCCACTTATGATACACCCACGTTTGCGACCAATATCCTCCATAATTCCAACCACCTCATCTGGAATTTCAAAGTTTGTGGGTTGTTCCTTTAAATCATAACGTTCTTTAAGCTGTTCCCAGTAAAATTGCGATAAATATTTCACTGCAAAAAATGCAACATCTTCGACATTTAAAATTTCGTGCTTAATTGCACCTGTAACAGCTAATTTATAACCAACATTTTGATCCTCAAATTTAGGCCACAAAATCCCAGGAGTATCAAGCAGCTCCATCTCTGTTCCTACCTTAATCCATTGCTGTCCTTTCGTAACCCCTGGACGATCGCCAGTGATAGCAATGTTACGACCTGCCAAACGGTTAATCAGAGTAGATTTTCCTACGTTCGGAATCCCAACAATTAAAGCACGAACTGCACGAGGATTAATCCCTTTCGCAATTTGCTTATCAATTTTTTCCTTTAACAGCACTTTAGCAAGCATTGGAATTTCCTTAGTACCTTGACCTGTAGACGCATCAATTACAACAACAATGTGACCTTCCTTTTTGAAAAAATCTACCCATTGCTTAGTGATTGCTGAATCAGCCAAATCTGCTTTGTTTAATACAATCAACCGTGGTTTTCCTTGTAATATTTCATCAATCATAGGGTTACGACTGGACAAAGGTAATCTTGCATCTAGCAGCTCGATTACAACATCGATCAGCTTCAACTTATCTTGAATTTGACGACGTGCTCTTGTCATATGTCCTGGAAACCATTGAATTGTCATCTTTAATTCACCTCAACTCTGCCACTTCTATCATTAATGCTTAATAAATTTAAAGTCTGCTAATGGCCAGAATACAAGGTCTGCCCGTCCTACAATTTCATCAAACGAAACGTATCCGATCCGGCGACTATCTGTACTGTTAGAGCGATTGTCACCAAGCACAAATACATGTCCCTCAGGAACAACACCATCCGTTATTATATCATTAGGAAAATTAGCTTCTGTATTATATAATTCATTATTTTTATGCTTCTCATTCACGACATCTTGAATGTAAGTCTCGTCAACCACCTTGCCATTAACTGTGATGGTATCGCCTTCCACCTTAACCGTATCACCTGGCACACCTATAACCCGTTTAATAAAGTCTCGGCCTTCTGTAGGTACATGAAAAACGATTACTTCACCATGCTTAGGGGCTCTAAAATCATACAAAATTTTGTTTACAATAATTCTTTCACTACTATGGAAATTAGGTTGCATGGAGGAGCCGTCTACAATAAATGGCGCAAAAAGTAACCAACGTATTAAAAATACTAAAACAACCGCGATAATAATTGCTTTTAGCCATTCAAGCCATTCATTTTTTGACTTCGTAGAGGTTTCCTGAGTTGCATCAGAATGATTTTCTGGCTCCGAAAAAGAATGCTGCTCCATCCTTCATAACCTCACTTTATTTTAGTTTATTATGAGCAATTTATACATATAAATACAGCAAGAGGGCTTGAATACACAAGCCCCCTCATGATCGCCATTAAATTAACGACGTGCTTCTTTAATTCTTGCTGCTTTACCACGTAGTTCACGAAGATAGTACAGCTTAGCACGACGTACTTTACCACGACGAGCCACTTCAATTTTGTCAAGTTTTGGGGAGTGCAATGGGAAAGTTCTTTCCACACCTACACCGTTGGAAATTTTACGAACTGTGAAAGTTTCGCTAATTCCACCACCATGGCGTTTGATTACTACACCTTCAAACAACTGGATACGTTCACGAGTTCCCTCGATTACCTTAACATGCACCTTCAAAGTGTCACCAGGACGAAAACTAGGGATATCTTTACGTAGTTGTTCTTGTGTAATTTCTTGTAAGATATTCATTTATGACTTCCTCCTTCCACCAAGGTGTTCTTGCCTCTTCAGGAAAACCATCCGTTTTCCGTCATCATCCGCAGAGGACCACCGAATTCACAACATTAGCAATTTTATCATATTTGATGGGACATGGCAAGAGAAAACTTGTTTTAAGCCTACTCATCAAAATCTCCCTGTTGTCTTATAGTACCAGTAATCATAATCCCACTTCTTCTCGTCTTTTGTTGGGTCATAATCCCTTTCAACTAAATGAGCTTTACCGATACCATAGCTACTTTCAAAATACATGATGTCACCACTCAACGCCAATGTGGATGCGCTATAAAATCCATATTTTTGAGGATCACCCATTCCTTTTTCAATTAAATATTGTTCTAATCCATCGGAAATATCATACTGCATCATATCCTCAGTATATCTAGGTTCTAATGTATCTGGATTAAATCTAACCGTCTCATAATTATCATATAAAACATTTGCGTATAAATCCAAGTCATTAGGTATAAGTTGATTACTTACTCCAATCGTATCCAAGCGTGTATTACGTCTGTACTTAGCTTCATACGAACCTATATACAATGGAAGGGCGTCTTTAATGCTTCCTAAAGTTTCTCCTGATCTTAGATCGAGCACCTTTGTTTGTCGATCAATTCCATGCACAAAGGGCGAATCATCCTCCCCAACAAATATCTTTTTCCCGTCTGTAAAATATTCTCCCGCTCTAACTGCAGCTTTATAGTTATGTTGCCACACTTTTTTGCCTGTATGATCGTAATATACAAATTTAGAACCTCGATCAAATTCATGTAATCCAAATAGGACACTACCATCCCCCATGAGATGGATATCGCCTCTACTTAGCCATGTATTTGCATTAAATTCTTCTTTAAATTTACCTTTAAGCTTATAATTCATATCATATATCTCATAAACTGAAAATCTTTCGTCTTTATCGCTATTATCAAGGAAAAGCGTGTACCCATTATTTTCACCCATAATCAGTTTCTTCTTCTGCTGATTTTTTGGCAATTCTTTTGCTTTTCCATCCTGTGTAGATATCGCATATTTTTTGCTTTCACTTGAAAACAATATTTCTTTTTCATTTGTTCGGAGCCAATATTCATGAATTTTATAATCTGTTGTTTTTAACTTTGTTGTCCAGCGAATTTTTCCTTTATTATCAACAGCTTGAATGTAATGAATACCTACTGGTTCTCCTTTAACTTTATAATAATAGTAAATGTTACCTTGACTATCCACCACAGGATGAAAAAAATCATCAAAAGCTACCTTTGGTTTAAAAATCCAATTGAGCTTCCCTTGATTGTTTATACTAACAATGGCATTGTTGTTACTGTCCTTCTTTTTCCAAACCATAAAATAGGCATCACCATTTTTTAAATTAACAGTAGTCCCCTCTAGACGTTCATTCCGATAATTCTCATTAGAACGAGCCCCTAAACCATAACTTGTATAATAACCTAAGTCCTGAATAGGGTATAACCAATCTACTTTGTATTCCAACACTTTAGTTGGAGGTGTCTTTTTTGTTATTTCCTCCGCAAAACTTCTCTCACCTAGAAGTAACAATCCAAAAACTAAAATAAAAATAAAACAACTACGAGTTACTCTTTTCATTCCGTCACCTTAACCTTTGCCTTTTAGAAATTGCTTTATTTAAACCTTAAAATTTCAACCTCTTTATTTATCTCCATATAAATGCTCTAACTGCTTCTCCTCATCTGTTGCTGGAAGAGAAGTAATTTTAACCTCATCCCTACCGCCCTGTTTACAGGCAATAATTCGATGGACTCTAGCGCCTTCTTCAGAGGTAAAAACCTTAAAATGATCTTCCTTATAAACAATCATACAGTTATTATCGATGCCAATCCCAACTTCCTGATGCTCAGACACCATATGCTGTAAGCTCACAGCATAATCGCCTTCATTATAATGAGGGGCATGATTTCCTTTTAATAATCCTAACCCCTCTAATCTAACATAATTGTATTCATTAGGCTCTCTTGCAGAAGCTTCTTCACTACAGCCATGTTCATACCAGCATATAGACCCAGCACTAATTCCAGATAACACGACACCTTGATGATATGCCTTCTTCAAAATTTTATCTACACCAAGTTCTCGCCAAGTTTCTAATAAAAATCGAGTATTTCCCCCACCAACATAAATGAGATCAGCAGACAATATTAAATGCTCTAACTTGGTCACTGTATACTCCTGCATCGTTAATAACAAATGCTTCGTTACACAACCTAGCTTTTCACCATAAATCAAGTCAAAGGTTTCACAATAACCTTGTGCATCATAGCTTGCTGTTGGAATAAATAAAGCTATTGGCTTTTCTTTACCCGTTAGCTTGACAATTTCCTGATCCAATACTAATGTTTCTTCTAATCGTAATTCTCCCCCACCAATAACAGCAATTGTCCCCATCGCTAATCCCCCTTAATGCATTTTAAAAATTTCAAGAACCTTAATGAATCGAAAAATAGGTTTCCTCATTATAGAAAATAAACCCAAATGAATTCAGTAATTTTAATCATAGTTCATAAAATAAATGTAACTAACACTCTATTATATTTTGCTAGATATAAATAATAATTCATATTTTTTCCACTTTAGTTATTTACAAAAAGTTTTATTTACATTACCATTTAACTGTAATATTACCATAATAAGATTATTTTCCATTTTTATGTTGAAGGGAGGCTATCGAATTTTTTACTAGAGTAAGTAAATTTAATCTAAATGCTAGAGTAGATGGGAGAGTAATAACATGAAAAAAGTAAAAAAACTAAGCTCACTTGTGTTAATTTTCACTTTACTTCTTAGTTCTGCCGCACTGGTTCATGCCGCTGATCCCTACCTGAATTATGGATCTAAAAGTGGAAGCATTACTGTAAAGAGCTATGCCAACAGCTATAACAGTACATGGGTATCCATCATTAACAATGCTCGTTCTGCTTGGAATAGCTCCAGCGCAAAGGTATCCATCTCCACCTCCTCCTCAAGCAATAATACGATTGAAGCCGCCAAATTTAATGATAGCTGGTATGGCTTATGCTCCCAAAGCTATAACACTTCAACGGGGTATACGACTAAATTTACGATTAAGGTGAATGCTAGAACGATCAGTAAAGATGCTACTAATTTTGACTCCTTCGCGAAAAGTACCGTTGCCCATGAGTTCGGACATGTTTTTTGGCTGTGTGATAATCCATCCACAAGTAGCTCATCTCTGATGAAGCATTCAAGAAATCGTAATAGCTTAACTACACCTCAATCCTTTGATATTAAAAATGTAAATAAAAAATACTAGGGAGTGTCTGAAAAGTCAGCAGGGAGCAGATGTTGGCGAATTTCCGATCTATACAAGCCACATTTACGCAGGCTTACCGGGGGTAAGTCAAGGAAAAGTAACGCAGTAGGGGACGAAAAGGCGGGAATAGATGACCTTGAATGATTTTTCAGACACGACCATATTGGAGGCGATAAACAATGAGAAATAGAAATAAAAATAAATATATGTATGTAATTGTGTCCTTAGTTGTTATGATGTTAATCATATCAGGCTGTCAAAGTAAAATAGATACGCTAGATTCTAGTAGCCACAGCAAGGAAGTAACAATCATTCATGCGGATTATCCACAATATGATACTGCTAAAGACCTTGTTGATTCTGCAGACTTGGTGTTTAGTGGCACTGTAAAAAGTATTCAATATAAAATGCTTGATATTAAAGTGGAGCAAGGTGCTGATTCTGACACAGGGCTAGTGGAAGCTGAAAGTATTCCCTATTCTATTTATGAAATTTCAGTTGATAAGGTTTTAAAAGGTGACAGCACAGATTCGACTCTGTTTTTGAAACGTCCTGGTGGTGAATTTGAAAACGAAACCTTTGTAATTGAAGACGCCACTCAAGTGAATATAGACGGCACATATTTATTTGTAGCACAAACCTACCCAGAATCTTACCCAAGCTTTCTCAACGCTTCACAGGCATCCTACGATATGAATTCATCTAAAAGCATGACATCTGCCCACAACTCAATTACACTATCGGAATTACTTGCTCAATTTGAATAAGAGTACCACTATACATTTCATGTTATCACAAAAGAGCTATTTCCAAGGTGTAAATGAACTGCACCCTGTCAAGTAGACAGTCTAAAAAACAAAAAAACGTTATGATTGAATCCCCTCTGTTTCTAAACTCTGAGGGGATAATTTTTTAT
>NZ_JAGGKG010000003.1 GCF_017873435.1 Paenibacillus turicensis
TTCTTACATGACTTCTCCAACTGCCATTCTGTCAATGAATGAAAACCTGAGAACGAGTGAGCAAACAAGAGAAAATATTAATTTATAGTGGGAGGAAATAAAAATGAATAACGCCATTTTAACTCAAGTATTATCCTTTGCATCTATTCTTGCCGTATTTGTGATGTCCATCGTACAGCTTGTAAAAACGACGCTCAACATCAACAAAAACCTTGTACCGCTTGTAGGCATTTTAGTTGGCTTGCTGATCGGTGTGGTCGCATATCCCTTTACAGACATGGATTTAGTATTGCGTTTATGGTCTGGAGGACTTGCCGGTTTGAGTGCGACGGGATTATTTGAATTAGCCTTTAATAAACGAGATGGAAATACGAAGGATAAAGAGCTTTAAACGACTTCAAGAATCCATTCAGCAAATGAAACAGGATTAAGCAATACAATAAAATTATAAAGTTAGACAATAAGTAGCTAAGTCAAGCTACCGATAAACGGAGCAATATACCAACTTTTAGGTATATTTGCTCCGTTTTTTTTATTTTCATAATTTAACTTATTGACAATATTAACCTATAGGTTTATGGTTGAATTATACAAATAATACTCTAACATACATTTTGAATTGTGGGTTTTGAATTCTTTTTTAATTTGTACTGAATCATTTATTTAAGAGGTGGTGTCGTGAAATCATCTACTATCCTAGCCGTCATGGAAAACTACATGAAGCAAAATTATTTAAATGGTCGGCAATTTGCCGAGCTGATCGGGGTTAACCCTGGAACAGTGACATATTTTTTTAACGGTCAACGAATTATTACAGTGTACAACTTAGACAAGCTTACCGAAGTGATGGGGTATCCTGAAGGTTATTTTTATGAGCAATATATTGAGGATTACTTGCGTGATCGAACCCCAAACTGGCGCCGAATTGGTCCTTATCTAAATCGTTGTGTAGAAATTGGCAAAATAGATTGCTTTAACAAGGTTGTAAATATATTAATGGAGCATTCTATCTACTGTAATTTATTGTTTGAACTGGCGGAGAAGTTGTTTAAGGAAGGCAATTATGCTTTAGCAGAAACCTTGTATGAAAACATAGCTTTAAGTGAGGAGAAGCAATATTCTGAGCGTCTTGCCGTGTGTCAGTATCGTCTTTTTAAAATTAAATTAGGAAAAAGCCAAGTTGATAATTACAAGGTTGCGAGTCAGTTTGAACCGTTTGTCGATCGCTTAGATGAGTGGGAGCAACTGGATGCCTTGAAGGATTTGGCGAATGTCTACCGTTCGCTTAGAAATTGGGAGCAGGTGGAGCTGTTCGCGAAGGAAATGGAGTATAAGGCGAACCTTCACTATTTCAGCAAAAAAAGAGAAAATCGCAATCCTATTCAGTTAAGTAGACCGCTTTTTGTATATATTACCTATAGCAAGCTGCTGCTCGCAGAGGTTTGTGAGGGAAGGAAGGACTTTGAGGGTGCGCTTCGCTATACATACCAATATGCGGATTTGAGTTGGGTGCAGGAGCAGGATGAGGGTACAAACTATTGGAAAACTCTCTTTAGGAGGTGGTCAAAGGCAAATATATATGCGAATAAGCTGATGAATGGCGAATGTTGTGTACTATCAGAATACACAGAGTTTCTTAAACAACACCCAGATGAAATGGTTACAGGACTGTTTAATATTGTATTTGCTGCAAATCGATATCATCTTAATGTAGATTATATTTTAAGAGAGTTTAGAAACAAGTTAGAAGCAGAATTAGAAGTCTACCCATCTCGCTTAGACAATGATCTTTACAAAGGACAAGTTCTCTTTGACAGTTACAATACCTTTTTATATGAACTAACCTGTTACTATTTAAATAGAAGAAAGCATACACAGGGGTTAAACATTTTAATACACGGACTTAAAAACTCTATATTTCTCCACAAGGAAATAAATATTGTTAAATTTATGGCTTTGTTTGAGCAAGTGAGAGGTTCAGCTTCTGAGGAGATCAATGAAAAGTTTAAAAATATAATTAGCGAGGTGCTAGAGAAGGTATGAAGAAAAAAATTATAGTGATGTTACTTTTAAGCATGGTGTGTATATCCTCAGGTTTAGTCGAAGCAAGTCAACCAAGTCAATCGAGTCCATTAGGTATTCAAGTTAATTCTCAGCATGGTGGGGCTTAATCATTGTTTTGAATTTTAACAGAGAGTAGGGACAAGCCGCATCTAGTATATGGATGTGGCTTGTTTTATACAATTCAGAAAATTTGTATATCTCTACAATGTCCCACATAGAATTGGTGAAATATTAATTTAACTTTTGTTTGATTAAGATCGCTTCCCAATCCTCAGGAAATCCAATTCGTTCTAACTCTATAAAGTCATTATATTCGTTAAGTAACGCTTCCAACCGTATCACAAAATTATTCCATTTCTTTTGTTCAGGAATTAGATGTTTAAGAACATAAAGGTGAGCAAAAATTCGGTTTTGCTTAATACGCAGCTTTTTGGATTTATGATCCAGTCTTGGCTTGCTTGTAAACGATCGGTTATATAATCTGCCATAGTGAGCACATATATTACGAACATAAGATAGGCATTTAAGCCAACTCTCAAGATAAATTGCTGGTGCTTGATAATTGTTTTTTGCAATATAATTCTTATCTTCATTTTTCATATTAGAGTACAACTTTGAAAGAGTTCCGAACGAGAGTATTTCAATTGCTACCCAAATGGGGATGTTTCCTTCATATTTACTGAAATGGTGCTTAATAAATATTTCTTGAGATCGACTGATTTCCTTATTCAATTCAGTAACAAAAGTCTCATGATAGTTTTCATTTTCAAAATGTGATGATTCCAAATGTCCTAAGGCGCCATATGTATGAGCAATGTGATAAGAAATATGAGTGCGAAAAGAAATTTCTACTTGCTCTGTTAGGTCCATAATCAAGTAGCGTAAACGATGATCAAATTCATATATGGCATGGATTTGGGTAAATGTTACTCCGGAGTGAAATCGATCATTGCTTTTGAGACTCAACCCATATGCGCTCAGACGGTAATAATTAATTCTCTGCAATGTTTTAAGAGCAGCATCTTCATCATCTATTATAAGGCCTCGTTTTTTTAGAATTACAATTTGTTCTTCGAAAGTAGCAGGTGGCTTAAGCCCAAGAGCTATTTGTGGATTCATAGAATTCCCCCGAATAATAAAAAGGCCCACCTTGGTACGCATTGTTAAGAGGCGTGGTGGGATCTGTTACCTTAATTTTACAATAGTTATATTCAGTTGTCAAACCATTTATCAATTTAGCAAGTTGAAAATGATAGAGAAATTTCATAATAAACTAAAAATTCTTACTCAAGTTTTTAAGCAGTAGTTTGATTCCTAATTTCTTACCTGTTATTGTAAAAACTGAGGGTCAATATTTTGAATAACTCTAATAACCTTATGAATGATATCTTGTGTTATCTATAAATATCCCCATCCCCTCAATCTCAGCAACTAAAATCAAGGCACACCATCTCCATTATCCTATAATGGCTGTAGAGTGGTTGAAACGAGGTGAACAATTCATGTACGAGTGGCATAAGCAGATCAACATCATTGTAAATGAAATTGACGAATGTATTAAAGAGCGTAACGATGAAGCGCTAACTCTGTCTTCTTTGTCTAGCAAGCTGGGTTATTCCGAGTTCCATACAACGAGAAAATTTAAGGAAATATCGGGCATACAGTTTAGAGATTATTTGCGGCTGAGAAAGCTAGCTTTTGCGTTAAAAGAGGTGCGAGATAGCGAAAAAAGCATTGTTGATATTGCCTTTGATTATGGCTTTTCCTCGCATGAAGCTTTTACAAGAGCCTTCAAAGGCACCTATGGTGTTGCGCCAATCGAGTATCGTAAACACCCTTTGCCTGTGGTGCTCCGTACAAAAATACTCCCCTTTGACCGCTACTTTTTAGGTATTGGAGAGATTGGAATGGTAAAATCTACGGAGGATGTTAAGATTTATTTTGTAACGATTCCCGCCCATAAGCTTTTGTACGTTAAAAACTATGAAAGTAACGGCTATTGGGATTTTTGGCAAAAGCAAAGCACTGTACCAGGACAAGATTGTGATACCATTTGTGGGTTACTGGATAGTGTGAAAGGAAAGCTAGATGACCTAGGGGATGATACAGGGATTTGTAACGGGGGATCTGGTCAGGTGTTGGGATACATTCATGATCCAGAGGCTCGCAAGTTTGATTGTTATGCTGTTCCTCGTGCCGAATTTTATGGCGTGCGTCTTGCCGCTGATTATGACGGGGAAGTGCCACCCCAAATGCTGATGATGGACGTTCCTGAAGCGGAATACATCGTGTTTGAACATGGCCCATTTGATTATGAAAAAGAAAATCGGATTGTGGAGGACACAGTGGATCTGGCAGTCGCTACTTTTGATTATGCAGGCACAGGTTATTGCTTTGACACTTCACCAGGGAGAGTAGCCTACTTTTACCATGACCCAACCCGCTTTTGGAAGTACATTCGACCTGTACGGAAAGTATAAATCATTCTTCAAAGTGTATAAAGTATTTAAAATGTTAGAATGTTTTGAATCATATGAATGCTTAAAAGATTTAAAAGGCTTTAAAGGTTTGAAAGGTTTTAAAGGTTTGAAATGTTGTAAATTGAAAAAGTACGATAATATAAAATCGTTATATTTTTCACCTCGGTCTATGAATTTAGTTGCTAAGCGATAAGTAGCAACAAACCCAAGATAAATAAAAAAGCCAAGCTATTCACATTGTTTTACTGTACTTGTGAACAGCTTGGCTTTATGCTTTTCTCTCCCTGCCCCTCACTTAAATTAGTGGTTGACACCAACTCACATTAGCGAAGGGACAGAGGGATTCTGGAGAATGAAATATTCGTATTTGAAACCAGATTTCTACTATAGAATTTAATCTAATGGAAGAAATCTGGTTTCAACAACGATCGCAAGAACCCTCTGGAGCGCAGCAACCACCTTCACAGTGAAAGTGTCAATCACTAATTTACAGCCTTCGTCTCTACTTCGATATATCCACAAACCCTTCCCCAAACACATCTCTTGCATCATGAATCGTCACAAACGCATTTTTATCGGTTTTGCGAATGATCTTTTTCAACGTCGTAACCTCTTGCTTGTTAATGACGGTATACAGCACTTCTTTAGGCAACTTCGTATAATAACCGTATCCGGTTAGCACCGTAACACCACGATCTAAAACGTGGCTAACCTGCTCTGCAATTTCATCCTGTTTTTCAGATATAATGGTAACTGCTTTTTTCGGGTTTAAGCCTTCGACCACAAAGTCCATTACCTTTGTCCCCACAAATAACATGACGATCGTTAGCATGAGTTTTTCTGCACCAATAATAAAGTAACAGGAGAAAGCGACGATAAGATCAAAAAATAATAAAGCATAGCTAATATTCCAGTTTAAATATTTGTTCATCAGTCTGGCTAAAATAACCGTCCCCGCAGACGTGCCCCCTGCACGCACAATCAGCCCAATTCCCAAACCGACCATTAAGCCTCCAAAAATGGCATTGATCATCGGTTCATTAGATGTAATACTCCAGTTGTGACTAATACCGAGGAAAAAGGAATGTGCCGCCACAGCAATAATCGTATATAAAGTAGTTAGCTTCCCAAGAAATTTGTATCCAATTAAAATGAGGCAGGAATTAATAATTAAGCTCGTGAGCCAGGGCTGAAATGCGAATAAGTAATACAAAATGATGGTAACACCTGTTACGCCACCTTCGCCAAACTCATGGGGAATGACAAATAAATTTATTCCCAGCGCAAAAATAAAAGAGCCAAGTATGACAGATAGCACTTCCATCATGCGCGTTTTTACAACATTCATGTCCAATCACAATCCTTCCAATGTCCAGTTTCGTTTAATTTCTTATTTATATAGGAAACATTTCATTAAGACTTTAGTGTCACCACTAAGCAATCACATTATATGTGAAGGTTCAAGTTTCACCCTGTACATCTAATCATGTAAGTGTAAAAATCTCAAGTTTTCATACTAATATATTAATAATGTAACAATGTAGTTGGTTAAAGTAGCTAAATATATTTATTCCATGAATATTCATATAGGCTAAGTTCCTAACGTGTGATATGATAGACGGCGTGTCTTAGGTTTGTCGTAACAATCGAAGACAATAATAAATATTTTTATAGATAAAATGGGGGATCGGTTAAGTATGTCATCACAATCAACACAGCATGTCAAAATCGTGAGTGCAGACCCTAGTGCAATCGGGTTGTTTGGTCTTGCGATTGTAACCTTAGTAGCTTCATCACAAAAGCTTGGAATCACTACGGGGTTAGGATACGCTGTTCCATGGGCAATCTTTTTAGGCGCATTTGCACAATTATTTGCAGCGATTCAGGATGCGAAGCATAATAATACATTTGGTATGACCGCATTTGGTGCATATGCATTTTTCTGGTTTGGCATGGGTGCAAGCTGGCTCGTGAAGATGGGCGTATTTGGAGAAGCATTAGCTTCACAAATCGATGTTAAGCAGCTTGGTTTTGCATTTGCAGGTTATTTTATTTTCACTGTGTTTATGACCATTGGGGCAATGGAGACACACAAAGTATTATTTACGATTTTTTTACTCATTGACTTTTTATTTTTAGGATTATCATTAGATTCCTTTGGCGTGGGCAATGGGTTCTTCCATGAAGTTGCTGCGTTTGCGGAGTTAGCGATTGCGATTGTTTCATTATATGGTTGCGGAGCAGCTGTGCTAAATACTCATTTTGGCAAGGTATTCCTGCCAGTGGGTAAGCCATTTGGTATTTTTAAAAAGTAAAAAGTGTAAAAGTTAAACTTAAGTAGATTTTGACAACGTTTGTGAGTCATAGACTCCTAGATCATAGACGCTGAGATAAGAAGACCTTAGAATGCTTTTATTAGCATTTTAGGGTCTTATTTACATATATTGATTTCACATAAAAGATACCAACCTTATGAGGCTAGATTGTAAATTATGGTATACTAAAAGGGACAAAGTAACCGGTGGGATTACTGACACGGCGACTCTTCCGAAAGGAGGTGACGCTGTGTCACTTGATCTTATAGTGAAAATTCTTGACGTGCTACTAAAAGTAGTCGGTATTCTCTCAAGTATGTTAAGTCTGCTTGGAAGTAATAAAGAGAAGAAAACACGTAAAATCAAGAAAAACCACCGGCGATAGGTTGGCTCCCTTACCGGTGGTTTTTCTCTTTACTTGAATAACTCGCCGTGGTTGCCCACTGGCCTTTGTTATAAGTCACGATGTTACAGCATCGTGGCTTTTCTTTAGCTTAAGCTTTTTGTGCTTCCATTATACCATACGTCTTCATTTTGTGTAACTTTACAAGTAACCTCTATAAGTAAACTATAATTTATTTATCCCATTTATTCTTTTTTTTGCTTATAATTTCTCATTCATCGACTGACCACTCAAATCATCCTCCACATCGTACAACACCCGTGCAATTAGCTCTTGGCTGTAGTTGCCAAAATGCTTGCCATAAATCGTAAGCCCTCTTTTATTTATTGGTTGATCCGTCACCGCAATTCGCAGTGTAATGTCACTTTTATAATCTAATCCAATTTGCGACAACGTAACGTCTGAAATTCGACAGCCATCAATAAAGCTACCTTCTTGGTTGATGCGAATCAGCTTCAGCATACCGTATTGATTGAGGTGAGGAGGCCACCAGTCAGGTGTAAACGTCCCACGTGCATCCCCAAAATCCCCTGGACTCGTCCAAAATCCAATTTCAATTCCATTAATGTAGAAATAAATATCAGATGGATAATTGTTCGAGAAGCCGGGCGCTTCTGAGCTAAGCTCCATTGAAAACTGAATTTCCCGAAACGTTTGATTAGGCTTCAAATAGTTAGGAATACGATATTCTAAATATCCGTCCGCTAACCAAATGATTTCAGAATTTATCCGCTGTGGATCAGCAAAATAACGTGGATCATCAAAATCACCAATAATGCTGTCCTTTGTCGCTAAGCCACAGGTAGGCACCGCTTGATAATCACTATAATGTCCGACCTGTATTTCCACCTCGTACAAATTAGTTACATCCTTACTTTGCAAATCCACCATTAATTTATCCTTATTTAAATAACACAGCTTTTGAATGCCATGCTTCCCAACAGAGGTATTGATCTCGATGAGTCCACTTTCCTCTAGCTTCTTAATATGCATTGTAATAGCCCCGTTGCTTAAATTCAGCCTTGTTGCAAGTTCATTAAGATTAAGGGACTGATTTTTAGCAAGCAGTTCAATAATTTGAATCCGTATTTCGGAGCTTAACGCTTTAAAAATATCTATTCCACTCATCAAGTCCTTGATATAGATCATTGTAAAAATAACCTTCTTCCTCGTGATATTGCATTTGTTTTATATTAGTATAAACTAACGCGCGATTTTTATAAAGTTTTTATCGTGTTTTCTGGTATAATGACTATAAATAATAAATTTTAATTATTACATAGAGGATTGTTTTATATTAATATAAAATAAATAGACTCAAATAACCATTAAATTACTATTATATGCAAATAATTAGTGTGTTTTTACATTAAGTTTAGATAAATATAAAAAGGTTTATATCTTTATGTTTACAACAGTTTTGATCTATGTTATTTTATATTTGTAAGCGGATTCATATATGCGTTTATAAAATTATTTATAGTTTATTAAAACAGTTATAACCCTGTTATAGCTAAGTAATTAGAATTTTTTTAGGAGGGGTTCTCAGATGTTAAAGAAAAAAAGCTGGTTTGTTCTCACTTCTCTAATTTTAGTGCTTTCACTTGTGTTAGCGGGCTGTGGGGGGAGTAAAAACGCCAACAGTGGCGGTAAAGGCGACTCAGGCTCAGGAAATAAGGAATTAACGTTTATGTTTAGAGGAGGACCCGATGAGCAAACGGCTTATAAAAATGTAGTTAAAAAGTTTGAAGATGATCATCCAGGTGTGAAAGTAAAAATCATCGTGACGGCTGCGGATCAATATGCAACGAAGCTGAAGGCAGCGATCACAGGTAACAAAATGCCGGATGTATTTTATTTTGAATCTGGAGATTTGAAGGCGTATGTCAACAGTGGCATCTTACTTAACTTAACTCCTTATTTGGACAAAAATGAAAAAGTAGACCTCAACAATATATGGAAATACGGAATCGATTTGTATCGTTATGATGGCAACATGGCGGGTCAAGGCGATATTTATGGGATGCCAAAGGATGTAGGTCCATTTGCATTAGGTTATAACAAAACGATGTTTGAAAAAGAAGGCATTCCACTCCCTGATAAAGATAAACCAATGACTTGGGATGAATTTGTAGATATCAATAAAAAGCTGACCAAGGACACCAATGGAGATGGCAAGCCAGATCAATATGGTTCAGGCTTTAACGTGAACTGGGCATTACAATCATTTGTATGGAGTAACGGTGCGGACTGGATTGATGAAACTAAAACAAAAGTGACCATTGATGATCCGAAATTTGCAGAAGCATTGCAATATTTTGCTGACCTACAAAATGTGCATAAGGTGACACCTTCCATTGAGGATTCTCAAACCTTGGATACGTATCAACGTTGGATGAAAGGTGAAATGGGCTTTTTCCCTGTAGGTCCTTGGGATATGTCTACGTACGAAACATTGCCTTTTAACTATGATTTAATTCCTTACCCAGCAGGTTCAACAGGAAAATCAGCAACTTGGACTGGCTCATTAGGTATTGGGGTTTCAAGCAAATCCAAAGCACCAGAGGAAGCAGTGGAGCTAGTCAACTACTTAACCGCTTCACGTGAAGGCATGGAGCAGCTTGTCAATGCGAAGGTACAAATTCCTAACCTAATCGATATGGCACAAGAATGGGCTAAAAATTCAACTACAAAACCAGCGAACAAAGAAGAGTTTTTACAAATTGTCGAGGATTATGGACGTGTATTGCCAGGTCACTACACCTATAATGCAGAATGGTACAACTTATTTTTCACTGACATTCAACCTGTATTAGATGGCAAAATTACAGCGGAGCAATATGTGAAGGAAGAGCAACCAAAAATGCAAAAGCTGTTAGATAAAGCGATTGAGCAGGAGAAGAAGTCTAAAAAGTAACTGAGGTGGCACAACAAATACGTAGTGTTACCCACATTTAAAAGTAATGAAGTGATGTTAGTCTCCAATTAAATACTGAGGCTAACATCATTTTAATTCTGCATCATAAGAGGTGAAGAAAATGAAGGCAAAATCCAACCTTTACAGGAAGGAACGAATATATGGATATTTATTTATTCTTCCTCCAGTGCTTGGATTGTTAATATTTACACTTTTCCCTGTAGTTTATTCCTTTTATGGCTCATTAACAGATTGGGACGGCTTAGGGAGCATGAACTTTGTTGGCTTCGACAATTTTAAAGACGTATTTAGTGACGAGCTATTTTATAAAGCAGCATTTAATACTGTATTTTATATGATTGGGATTCCGATTGGTATCGTGTTAGCGCTATTGCTAGCGTTAGGTTTAAATCGTAAAATCCCAGGAACCACCACGTTCCGCGTCATTTATTATATCCCAGTCATTTCATCACTTGCCGCGATTTCAATTCTATGGAACTGGGCGTATAACGGCGATTATGGATTAGTCAATCAGTTTCTTGCTTTGTTTGGTATTGACGGTCCAAACTGGCTGATGAATAAGCACAGCATTAAGCCTGCCATCATCTTAATGACGGTATGGAAAGGGTTAGGTTATACGATGCTCCTATACTTAGCGGCGTTGCAAAGCGTGCCTAAAACATATTATGAAGCGGCAGAGCTGGATGGAGCTAGTGGCTTTAAAGCATTTAGACATATTACTTGGCCGATGGTGAAGCCTGTTACCTTCTTTATTGTGGTGACGAATATCATTGGAGGCTCGCAAATATTTACGGAAATTAACATTATGACACCAAAAGGGGGAACAGAATTCTCCTCCGCTTCGGTCGTATTTTATATTTGGGATAAAGCATTTGGCAACCTGCAAATGGGGTATGCGTCCGCTATGGCGGTTGTGCTAGGCTTATTCATTTTTGTAGTCACTTTAATTCAATTTAGAATGAATGAGAAATCGTCTAGCGATCTGGCTTGATGAGGACAGAAAGGAGGAACAACACGTGTCGCATTCACAAAAAGTAAAGCTTATAAATACGATTATTTTTATCGTTTTGGCGATTGGTGCAGTATTTATGATTGCCCCATTGCTTTGGATGGTTACCACCTCTGTGAAGGAAAAGCAAGATGTGTTTGCATTACCACCTAAATGGATACCTGACACCATCAATTGGATTAAATATAGTGAAATTTGGGAGAAGGGGCCTTTGCTAGATGGGATTAAAAATAGCTTAATTGTGGCTTTAAGTGTAACGATTGTGGGGACATTTACATCAAGCTTAGCCGCCTTTTCTTTTGCGAAGCTCAAATTTCCGCATAAAAATAAAATCTTTTTATTGCTGCTAGCTGCGATTATGATTCCTTATCCTGCGGTAATGATTCCGCAATTTATGTTTTTCTCAAAAATCGAATGGGTAGACACCTTACTTCCTTTAATTGTGCCAGGCTTGTTCGGAAATATCATCATGATCTTTTTTATTCGCCAATATTTAATGAGTGTGCCTGATGAAATTATTGAAGCGGCAAAAATAGATGGTAGCTCTTACTTCAGATTATTTTCAACGATTACCTTCCCACTAATTAAACCAGCGGTAGCCGCACAGCTTATTTTGTGGTTTATGGGCATTTGGAATGACTATTTAGCACCAATTATTTATTTGAATTCACCTGAAAAGCAGACGCTCCAGCTCGTCATTGCGAACTACAATGCGACGTATGCCATTCAAACCGATTACCCGTTAATTATGGCGGCTTCTGTTGTGGCGTTGTTACCTGTGTTGATTACATTTTTAATTTTCCAGAAACAGATTATTGAATCCGTTGCAATCTCAGGTGTGAAGGGATGAGGATGAGAAATTGGTCATTCAAAATGAGAATGGTGGTGCTGTGTTGTATGGCTATGTTGCTAATGCTTGGCCTTGGGGGATGTGGAGCTTCTTCTGATTCAGCTACACCTCCGCTAGTGTATCCAGAGTCACCCGGAGAGTTCCCGATGTATGATGTGTCTAACATCAATAATGAATCGGCATGGGAGACGGTTAATACTCATGATCCAAGCATCATTAAGACGGATAAGGGCTACTACATTTTTTCTACCGATATAAAGGTGGGCGGGGAGCCGCGTGCAGGTGTGATGGTTCGTCGTTCCGATGATCTTATCCATTGGAAATGGGTGGACTATGCGCTGCCCGGTGTACCACAGGAGGCAAAAACTTGGACGAAAGCGACCAATCTATGGGCGCCTGACATTGTGAAATATAAGGATCAATATCGTTTGTATTATTCGGCATCAACCTTTGGCAGTAGACAATCGATGATCGGACTAGTGACTTCACCCTCCATTGAGGGGCCTTGGGAAGAAAAAGGGAACGTCATTCGTACAAAAGGTACGGATGGATTAAATGCGATTGATGCCAATGTGGTGACAGATGCACAGGGGAAAATGTGGATGGTATATGGCTCCTTTTTTGATGGGATTCATATTATCGAATTAGATCCTGAAAGTGGAAAACCAAAGGAGCAAGGCTTTGGCCCAAAAATTGCCGCACGTAGTAAAGCGGTGAATAACGGCGCAGTAGAAGGGCCTTACATCGTTTACAATGAAAAATTTAAAAAGTATTATTTGTTCGTTTCCTATGATTCCTTATTTGAAAATTACAATGTGCGAGTAGGGCGCTCAGACTCTATTACAGGGCCGTATTTAGATTTTAATGGTCGAAATATGCTAGATACTCAGCATGAGCCCCAATATGAGGTGGGAACCAAGCTTTTAGGTGGTTATCGTTTTGGTGAGGAGGAGGGCTGGATTGCGCCAGGACACAATTCAGTGCTTAACGATGATGGACAATATTACATTGCTCACCATGCCAGAGGGGAAGCCGATAAAAACTGGGCTTACTTGCATATTCGTAAAATATTGTGGAGTGAAGACGGCTGGCCGCTAGTATCCCCAGAGCGTTATGCGGGGGAAAAGGAGCAGGATGTCCCGAAGGTAGAGGTTGTCGGTAAATGGCAACGTATTGTGCAGGACCCTTTCCTTGATGGGCAAGCCGAGTCCGATGAGCTTGAATTGCTCAAGGATGGAACATTTACTGGTGTGCATGGCACAGGCGTATGGACGCTACAGGAAAATAAGCGAACTTTACAGTTAACATGGAATTCGTTGTCCCAAGGTGAAGGTAAAATAGAAACCGTCGCCTTATCCCCTGCATGGGACTGGGAAAAGGGTGTCCCTTGCCTCGTGTTCACAGGACTTAATGAGCAAGGCGTCAGCATATGGGGGAAGAAAATTAGCTCTAATTGAAGATACGGAGGAGAAACTATGACAACTCAAATTAAATATCCTGACCCACTTGTGGAGCAACGTGCGGACCCTTGGGTATATAAGCATAGTGATGGTTATTATTACTTTACAGGTTCCGTGCCTGCTTATGATCTCATCGAGGTACGGCGTTCCACAACGTTAGCAGGGTTAAAGGATGCACAACCTGTTGTTGCTTGGAGAAAATACGATACTGGGCCACTAAGTGCGAATATTTGGGCGCCTGAAATTCATTATATTAATGGTAAATGGTACATTTATTTTGCGGCGGCTAGAACAACGGAAACAAGAGACGGCTTATTTGATCATCGGATGTATGTGCTAGAAAATGAAGCCGAAAATCCGCTAGAAGGGACTTGGGTGGAAAAAGGACAAATCGTAACCCTATGGGAGTCATTTGCCCTTGATGGTACAACTTTTCAGCATAATGGAGAGCTATATTATGTATGGGCACAAAAGGATCCTGAAATTGAGGGGAACTCCAACCTCTACATTTCTAAAATGAGCAACCCTTGGACGTTAACGGGCGAGCAGGTTATGATCTCAACCCCTGAATATGATTGGGAAATTATCGGTTTTCGCGTCAATGAAGGAGCGGCAGTATTGAAGCGTAACGGAAAAATCTTTATTTCCTACTCCGCTAGCGCTACCGATCATAACTACTGTATGGGACTGCTCATGGCAGATGAAGGCGCTAACCTGCTTGATCCACCGTCATGGCATAAGTCGCCATCACCTGTATTTCAGACCAATGAGCAAACACAGCGATATGGACCGGGGCATAACAGCTTTACACTATCAGAGGATGGTCAAGATGTAATCATTTATCATGCTCGTAGCTATAAGGACATCGAAGGTGATCCCTTATATGATCCCAACCGACATGCACGCGCGCAGATTTTCACTTGGAATGAGGATGGAACCCCTCACTTTGGCATCCCAGGCAACAATGGCTAAGTAAATATGATTTGATAAATAAAGGTAATAAAAGCAGACTAAAAGTACGCTGTATAAGTAATAGCAGTATTAATTCAGTATTGGTTGAGAGGAAGCAAAACTAGCGAAGGGGTAGAGGGATGGTGGAGAAGTGAACACGTCCGCCTTTACAGCCTGTTTTTCAACCGATAACTATCTAATTCAAGAAAAACAGGCTGTAACAGGGGTCGAAGCCACCCTCTGCACCGTAGCTGCTTTCCTTCGAACTTAGTACTAAATCATAAGCGCCTATCACATTTAGTGATGGGTGCTTTTTTTGCATTAGCATCAAAATAGTGCAACAAGTCAACAGGAAAATGGAAGTTAGCACAGTCAGTATTGCTATAATAGAATTAAAAAAGTGAGATTTAACAGCAAATCTAAATTAAACGTGTTTTACATATAAATGATAATATCTTGAAGCAAATTACATCATTGTACAGGGGGGGAGCTACGGATGATAAAAGTATTAATTGTGGATGACGAGCCAAAGCTACGCGAGGGATTAAAATTTTTTATTGACTGGGAATCCTACGGCTATCTCGTTGTAGATACAGCTGCCAATGGTTATGATGCGTTAAGTAAATATGAACAACACCATCCGGATCTCGTCATTGCCGATATTCGAATGCCAGGTATGGATGGCATACAATTAATTAAAGCGTTACGTGAGAAGGATAATGATTTACATATTTTAATATTAAGTGGTTATGCCGACTTTGATTATGCCAAAAAAGCGATCACTCATCGAGCAGATGGCTACCTGTTAAAGCCAGTAGATGAAGAAGAGTTAATTAGTTATTTAGAAACGATAAAGCAAGCGATAGAGTTAAAGGAAATGTCTACGCAGAGGAATAATACAGCGAAGGAATATAATCGTGAGGCGTTGATTACGAATCTAATTGAACAATCATCGTATTCTCTCTCTAAAAATGAGGATCAATTAACGGAAGACGAGCTTATATTATATGATCAAGCAGACGAGTTAGGGCTGTTGTGGCCTAGCTATCAAATTTTATTGATATCTGTACAATATGAAGATGAATCTGACACAACAACAGCGGCATTGCTGAGAAAAAAGCTAGCTGATTTATTTGAAAAAAGTAATCGTGGATATTGTTTTACAATGCATTCCTTAGTTGGGGTGTTATTAAAGCAACCGCTTGTAGAGGTAGAGCTACAGGAGTTATATACTTATATTGCAGAGATAGTTACACCAGATGCAGCGTACTTTACCGCAGCGATTAGCTCAAAGGGGTACGAGCTTCGCGAGGTGAAGACTTGCTTCGAGGAGGCGAAGGAGCTTCTTCGACAGCATTTTATATTAGACCAAGGCAACATTTTAAGTAATCAGCTTACCAATCAATGTGAGGATCAATATAATGATCAGCTTGATGAGCAGGATACCTCTGAAGCGCTCAGTAAAATAGACACGTTAACCTTCATAGAGAAATTATATTATGCGATTGATATTAGTAATGCTAGTCTAGCGGCAAAGCTAATTCATAGGATCGGTCAATATTTTGTAACAGAGGGCTTTAACGAAAAAATAATTAAGCAACGTTTTGCCGAAATTTTAAATGTAGTATTTACTAAATTTGTACAAAAAAGAAGTGAGCAGGATATAAAAAATGTAGAGTTTAGCGATGCTTTGGCAGAAATTTATGAGGTACGTACTTTACATGAACTATATGAAAAGGCGAATTTGATTGTAAAAGAAATGATGAGCAATATAGGGCAGGAAGGAAAACATCAGGAAGTTAAAATTATGCTTGATCTGATTCAACGTAACTATAGTGACAATTTAAAGCTAGAGACGTTAGCTGGTGTATTTAACTATAATAGCGCATACCTAGGTAAGTTATTTAAAAATGAGACTGGGGAATATTTTAATACTTATGTAGATAAAGTGAGAATTGAAAAGGCAAAGGACTTTTTGGAGCAAGGCTACAAGGTGTACCAAGTCGCGGAAAAGGTTGGCTACACCAATGTAGACTATTTTCATACAAAGTTTCGTAAGTATGTAGGTACTTCCCCCTCCGCTTACCGTAAAGAGTCCGAGGCTTCTAGTTAATTTTTTGCCTCTGTCTCCGGTCCCTTCAACGCTTAGCTGATGCTTTTGCGGAATTCAGAAGGCGAGCAGCTCATCACCTTTCTAAAAACACGAATAAAATAGCTAATGTTATCATAGCCAACTTCAAGCGCAATATCTGATATTTTGCGTTCATCATCACGTAATAAATCAGCCGCTTGTCGGATGCGATACGAGTTAATATAGTCCATTGGCGTTTGGCGAGTCATCGACTTGAAAAATCGACAAAACTGCCCTTCACTCATCGGGATTAAAGCAGCTAGCTCCGCCAGTCGGATTGGCATATTATAATTTTGCTGAATATACACAATGACCGTCTTTAGTCGCTCTATTTTTGAGGATTGGAGGCGGTTATTTATGGTGCGGTTACAGGCGATATCGTTTTTTGCAATCTCGGCTAACATAAAATAGAGATGGCCCTTAATGGCTCCCTCATACCCCGCATGCTGCTGCTCGCAGCAGTCAAAAATCGCCCTAATATGCTGTACTAATTGTGCCCCACCTAAGCTATCTAAAGTAATATGACGAGGAAAGGTCGCTTTGCGCTCCTGTAATGGTAAAATCATATTTTCCTGTACTGCATCATAGTGTGCACTTGCCAAAAAATGAGGGTGGAACACAAACGAACGAAAGGTGCAGCCTACATTACCTAATGGGTGTGCAGCATGAATATCTCCCCCATCGATAAACACCCCTTCTCCTGCTTTAACCGGAAAATAATCGGTATCCACTTGAAATAACGTTTCGCCCTCTACACAATAAAAAAACTCCGCCTCTTCATGCCAATGGCAATCAATCACATGCTCATCTGGACCATAGGTCAGACAATAATGGCTGAAAGGCAGACGTTCATCGCCATGACTCCGACTTTCCTTCAGCGCTCGGCGTAAAGCTTGATCCATATGAATCCTCCTAAAGAATCAAAATAGTGTTATTTATAAAGAGAATAATGTAAGTTCATTTAATATATTATCAGTATAATGCAAGTATGAACAATTTTTGAAGGGGGTACATTTTGATATGAAATTTACGGATGGAAATTGGCTGATTCGAGAAGAGTACAGCTTGTTAAGTGCAGTTCAAGCCTATGATTTTTGGAAGAAGGAAAATATGCTTACTGCATTTGCATCTGGTGCGCCGATAAGAGGACGTGCAGATACGATAAATGGCGCATTGCTAACAGTTCAATTTCACTCTCCATTACCGGGTGTTATCGGCGTAAAATTAATTCATTTTGATGGCGTTGTTGATCATGGGCCTTCCTTTGAATTGAATCTTAGTCATCCCGATGTAGACATTGTAGAAAATGAACAATATGCTCAGCTCACAACTGGCAATTTAAGTGTACGTATTCACAAGGGGCCACAATGGTCTGTTGAATTTTTGCGGAACGGGACAGAGCGGATTACAGGAAGTGGTTTTAAATCGATGTCTCACATTATGGAAAACAACGGAAACGTTTACATGCGTGAGGAATTAGATTTAAGTGTTGGCGAGCTTGTCTATGGGTTAGGTGAACGATTTACGGCACTCATTAAAAATGGTCAGATGGTTGATATTTGGAATAAGGATGGAGGCACAAGCTCCGAACAAGCCTACAAAAATATTCCGTTTTATTTAACGAACAAAGGTTATGGCATTTTAGTGAATGATCCAGGCGCGGTTTCTTTTGAGGTGGCATCTGAAAAGGTGAAAAAGGTACAATTTAGTGTACCTGGCGAATCGCTAGAGTATTTTGTTATTGATGGCCCTGATCCAAAAGGGGTGCTTGAAAAGTATACCGAGCTCACAGGTAAGCCAGCACTTCCACCTGCATGGTCGTTTGGGCTGTGGTTAACCACTTCATTTACGACCAATTATGATGAAGCTACCGTGAATTCCTTTGTAGATGGCATGGCAGAACGTGATTTGCCTTTACATGTGTTCCATTTTGATTGCTTTTGGATGAAGGGATTTCATTGGACTGATTTTAAATGGGATGAGGATGTATTTCCAGATCCTGTTGGGATGATTAGCCGCCTGAAGGAAAAAGGGCTCAAGGTATGTCTGTGGATCAATCCTTATATTGCACAACGCTCTGTTTTATTTGAGGAAGGCAAGGCAAAGGGGTATTTAGTAAAAAAACCAAATGGTGATGTTTATCAGGTCGATTTATGGCAGCCAGCGATGGCGCTGGTGGACTTTACGAATCCTGACGCTTGTGAGTGGTTTGCTGGATATTTGCGTGAACTGGTGGATACTGGCGTGGATAGCTTTAAAACCGACTTTGGAGAACGAATTCCGACAGACGTCGTTTATTATGATGGTGCTGACCCTGTCAAAATGCACAACTATTATACGTATTTATATAATAAGGTTGTATTCGAAGTGCTGGAGCAAAAAATCGGTAAAAATGAGGCAACATTGTTTGCACGCTCAGCGACGGTTGGCGGACAAAAATTCCCTGTGCATTGGGGTGGGGACTGCTATGCGGATTATGAGTCAATGGCAGAAAGCTTACGTGGTGGATTATCTCTTGGCATGTCTGGCTTTGGCTTCTGGAGCCATGATATCGGTGGTTTTGAAAATACGGCGCCTTCCCATGTGTTTAAACGTTGGTTAGCATTTGGTTTATTATCCAGTCATAGCCGCTTACATGGCAGTAGCTCCTATCGTGTGCCTTGGGCTTATGATGAGGAAGCCGTTAACGTAACTCGTTTCTTTACGAAGCTTAAATGTAGCTTGATGCCTTACTTATATGATATTGCAGTAGAAGCCTCACAAAAGGGAGTGCCAACCATGCGCTCCATGCTTCTGGAGTTCCCGAACGATCCAGCGGCAGAGGTGTTAGATCGTCAATATATGTTAGGCGATTCGATTTTAGTTGCACCTGTATTTAGTGAGCAAGGGGATGTAAGCTACTTCTTGCCAGAGGGAAAATGGACTCATTTGCTAACAGGTGATACTGTAGCGGGAGGCAAATGGCGTAAAGAGAACTATGACTTTATGAGTCTTCCATTATTTGTTCGTGAAAATAGCATCCTTGCTATTGGGAACAACAATAACGTACCCGATTACGATTTTGCCAATGAAGTTGAATTGAGGCTATTTGAAATTGCGGATGGTGCAGAGGTATCGCGTAAAGTCCGTAATTTGCAAGGAGAAACAGAGCTTGAGGTTACTGTAACTCGTACAGGGTCTTCCGTGAAGGTAAATGCGACTGGAGTAGGTAAACCATTCTACGTTTCATGTCATGGCTTTGGGTCTATTGCGGAGGTGCAAGCCGCAGTGAGCGAGAATGCCAATAGTGCAAATAATTCTGACAGTGTGAAACTAGATGATGCAGGACGCATTGCAGTTGCGCCATTCTCAGGTGCGATCGAGTTTGACATTACATTGAAATAATAAATTAGTTCCTTTGACAAAGAGTTGTTTTGTGAGCTTGCTGTAGCTTGCAGACAACTCTTTTTATTCAAGTTTTAAGTTCCGTAGCTCCCACCCGCATCGTGGTCTTATATTTTCATCATTTTAATTAGTGGTTGACAACCCACTCCCAGTAGCGGAGGAACAGAGGGATGGTGGAGAAGCGAAAGCGCCCACCTTTAAGGCCCCATTTCTATCACATATAAACAAGATAAATAAGAAAATGGGGACTTAACAGCGGTTGAAACCACCCTCTGTTTCGTAGCTCCCACCAACCTTCGTTGTCAACCACTAATCCGTGAAAAGGAAGGATAACCATTGATCAAAGCCATCGTCCAGCTAACCAACAACCTTAAACTGAAGCATAAGCTTTTTGCCTTGTTTGTACTTGTAGTTCTCATTCCTATATTAATCATTGGTGGAGGAATAACTTATTATTTTAGTAAAGAAGCGACTGATCGGGCCATTTCTCAAGCTAGCAACGATGTTCAAAAAATAAAAAATCAGTTGGCTAGCTTATTTCGTGTGCCGATTTCCATCTCCAATACGCTGATGGTAGATAAAGCTTTAAAAAAGGTCGTGACTACAAATTATACCAATGTGTCTGAGCTGACAAATGCCTATCTAGACTATAAGGAATTTCCGAATTATAAGCGTCTATATCGTGAAATTACGGGGATTCGCTTTTACGTTAATAACCCAACGTTAATTAATAATACTGAAATAATTCCTACTAATCCTTCTATCGTATCGCAAAATTGGTATAAAAGCGTCATGGATCGTAGAGAGATGGGTTGGTTTTATGTTCGCTCTAGTGAGGATACAAGCATTGATAGTTTAAGTCTTGTGCGCCAGCTTTCCTTTCCAGATTATCGGGTTAGCGGTGTCATTATGATTAGCTTAAAGCAAGAGGAGCTGAATCGATTACTATTGCAGGAGCAATTTGACACGATCATTATGGATGAGCAAGGTTTTGTGGTCGCCGCGAAAAATAAAGAGTGGGTTGGTCTTAAGCAAAATCAACTTCACTATGGTATCGATTTAAGTAAGCAAAAAATCGGGGTACATCAGTTAGACATTGAAGGTAAATCCTCCTATATGTTTGTAGAACAGCTTATCCCTGGATACAGCATGAACGGATTAAAAATCATTTCATTTTTTAACACCTCATCGATTATTAAGGAATCAAGAAAGGTGAGTCTCTTTGGTTTGGTGCTGATTTTGCTCGTGCTGATCATAGCTACCTTTTTTGTATACACCGTATCCTTTCTCACCAGTAATAGATTACTTCGCTTAAGCAGGCATCTAAATCGTTTAGCATTAGGGGATTTATCTGTTGTGTCTCGTATCGATGGTAACGATGAGATTGGACAGCTTTCCCGTCAATTTAACTATATGGTTCATAACATTAACGCCTTAATGCAACAGGTTGTAGAAAAAACAGAGCAAAACAACAAGCTGGAGCTTGCCCAAAGAGAAATTAAGCTCAAAATGATGGCAAGTCAGATTAATCCTCATTTTTTATTTAACGCATTGGAATCAATTAGAATGAGTGCCCATCTTAAAGGTGAAAAAGAAATTGCGAACGTCGTTCGTTTACTTGGCAAGCTTATGCGTAAAAATTTAGAGATTGGCAGAGAGTATGCCCCTTTAAAAGAAGAGATTGAAATGATTAACTCCTATTTACACATTCAAAAATTTAGATATGAAGAACGCTTGAATTTTGAATTAGATGTTGATCCAGCTCTATTAAATATGTTATTGCCACCGTTAGCAATCCAACCTCTTGTTGAAAATGCAGTTGTACATGGGCTTGAAAATAAGCCAGAAGGCGTCACGGTAAAATTACAAATCCTTGCTGATTCTGACATCGTAACGGTAAAAGTAAGTGATGATGGACTTGGAATTACACCTGAGCGACTAGAAGAGGTACAGCAGCTTATTACAGATCAAGAGGAGCCAACACGAAGCCGAATTGGATTACGGAATGTGCATCAACGGCTTGTGATGTGCTACGGAGAGCAGGCAGGTTTGCAAATTTGGAGTGTGTATGGAAAAGGTACGAAAATTTCATTTAATATTCCGCGAAGTGAAAATAAATAGGTACAGCAGCATAAATAAAACGCTTTCATAAATCTCTAATTTTTATATGGTTTTGTTTAAAATGTGTTGGGTATTAGTAAACCCTGCTTTCTATTACGATAATTGTATCGTTGAAAGGGGGGGATTGGACTGATGGAAGCGCTAACAGCAAAAGCTGAAACTAAAAATAATAGCGTCATCCCTTTACCGCCTAAAAAGCAGAAAAAAGGGCTGTGGAAAAAAATAGTGCGTCAAAAATACTTATACTTGATGTCCATACCATTTGTAATTTGGGCATTTGTATTTAGTTATTTACCGCTATGGGGCTGGACGATGGCGTTTCAAAATTATAAGCCTGCTAAATCCTTTAGTGAGCAGAAATGGGTAGGCTTTGATAACTTTATCGAATTGTTTCATGATGAACGTTTTTATCTGGTGTTAAGAAATACGTTAGCGATGAGCTGTATGGGATTAATCGCAGGTTTTGTGTTTCCTATATTTTTTGCCATATTTTTAAATGAGCTAGGCGGAAAGTATTTTAAAAGATCGGTGCAAACCGTCTCGTATTTGCCTCACTTTGTTTCTTGGGTTGTTGTTGGGGGGATCGTATCCAAGATGCTTTCCATTGACGGCGGAATCGTAAATGATATTCTCGTTTCACTAAATATTATTAGTGAGCCCATCCAGTTTATGGCGAAAGGCAATTGGTTTTGGGGGATTGTTACCGCGTCTGATGTATGGAAGGAGACAGGCTGGAACGCCATTATTTATTTAGCGGCAATTACAGGGATTGATAAGGAATTGTATGAGGCGGCCAAAGTAGATGGTGCTGGTCGTTTTAGACAAATGTGGAACATTACACTTCCGGGGATTCGCACCACAATTTCAGTTTTATTAATTATGTCTATCGGACACTTAATCGGAATTGGGTTCGAGAAGCAAATGCAGTTAAGCAACTCATTAGTAACGGACTACTCCGAAGTATTAGATCTGTACGCCCTGAAATATGGTATTAATATAGGTCGGTTCTCATACGGAACTGCAATCAGTATGTTCACATCTGTCATTGGAATTACTTTATTGTTAACTTCCAATGGCATTATGAAAAAATTAACGAAAGAAAGCATTATGTAAAGGAGGGAACAGCATGGCAAGTCGTGGGATAGCCTTATCCAAAGGCGATAAAGTTTTTAACGTATGTAATGTAATTTTAATGTGCTTAATCTTAGTTGTGACGTTGTATCCCTTCCTGAATGTATTAGCGATTTCGTTAAATGATTCTACGGATACAGTTCGAGGTGGCATATACTTGTGGCCTCGGGAGTTTACACTGAAAAACTATGAAACGATTTTTGGATACAGCACCTTGATTCAAGGGTTTAAAGTTACAATTTCACGGACGATTGTAGGTACAGTATTAGGTCTGTTAAGCTCTGCGATGTTGGCCTATACGATTAGCCGACCAGACTTTCTTTCTCGTAGATTTGTGTCTAAATTTCTTGCGATCACGATGTATGTATCTGGTGGACTCGTTCCAACCTTCGTCTTGATGCGTCAGCTAGACTTAGTGGGTACATTTTGGGTTTATATTTTCCCAGGGATTGTGAGTGCTTTTAACGTGTTTGTCATCCGTTCATTCATCGATGGCTTACCTTATGCGTTACAGGAATCTGCCAATTTAGATGGGGCAAACGATCTGCAAATTTTCTACAAGGTGATTCTTCCATTATGTAAGCCGGTGTTAGCTACCATTACTTTGTTCCTTGCAGTAGGACAATGGAATGCATGGATTGATACGTATATGTATAACGCAAATAAACCACAGTGGACTACCTTGCAATTTGAACTGATGAAAATATTACAAAGCACCAATCAAGGCGGAAAAATGACAAATGCTAATGACCTTGCAAATCAGATGGCACAGGTTTCACCTGAATCCATTAAGATGGCGATTACGATTGTCGTTACCGTCCCTATCTTGGTCGTGTATCCATTCCTGCAACGCTATTTCGTCGATGGAATGACATTAGGTGCTGTTAAAGCTTAATCCTGTTTTTGTTAAGTGCCCAACCTTCAACCTCCGACGTCTAACTGGCTTGATACAGATAAATCATGCATTTTGCTAGATAGGTGGAGGGGAGGTTGAGCAAAGCTGAATGGTTAAGTCTCTTTTTAAACACAGTATGAAAGCCCTTACTTTAGGGACTGATCACGGTATCAACAGGCATAACCCTGTTATACGATATAGGTTTACAAATATACGCAAGGGGGAACGAAACAATGAAGTGGAAAGGCACAAAAGTAGTAGCTGCAGTTTTATTAACAAGTGCATTAATTATAGGTGGCTGTGGTAATACGGCGAAAAATGATACTGACAAAAACTCAAAGCCGACAAATGAGTCTGCCGCTAAAGACGATAAAAGTCCAATCACATTTACATTTTTTGGTGCGGATGCTAGTCCAAACTGGAATAACATGCAGGACGATATTGGCAAAGTCATTACAGAAAAAACAGGCGTGACCCTTAATGCTGAATTTGACGTAGGTAGTGGTGGGGGAGATAACAAAATTGCTTTAATGGCGGCAACAGGAGAAATACCAGACATTATTTTTCCTAAAGGGAACTTATCTACGTTGGTGGATGCAGGTATGCTGATGGATTTAACGGACCTTATCGACAAATATGCACCAAATATTAAAAAGATTTATGAAAAAGATATGAATCGCCTTAAATATAGCAATGATGATCCTGCGATCTATTCAATTAATACTAACGTTGGAGTCGATAATGTTTCCTTTGATGCTATTGGTGGCTTTGAAATTCAACAACGTGTTTTAAAGGAGCTAGGTTATCCAGAGGTTAAAACTGTGAAGGATTTTGAAAATGTATTAAAGCAATATGTTGCAAAATATCCGACGACAGATGGTCAACCTACCATTCCGTTAACACTGAATGCAGACGATTGGAGAATTATGATTACCGTTACTAACCCTGCGTTCTTCACAACAGGTGCGCCAGACGATGGTGAATATTATGTAGATCCAAGCACGTATGAAGCAAAACTACACTACAAGCGCCCTGAGGAAAAGGAATATTTCCGCTGGTTAAACCACATGTACAACGAAGGTTTACTTGATAAAGATACATTTGTGCAAAAGGATGATCAATATAAGGCAAAAATTGCTTCTGGTCGTGTACTTGGCTTAATCGATCAGGAATGGGGTTATCAGGATGCTGAAAATGCGCTAAAAACAGCAGGTAAGGATGAGTACACCTACGCGCATTTCCCTGTGACAATGGGTCCAGAATTTAAGGATCGTTCCTTCCAGGTTGCAGGCGTGGATGGCTTTGGAATTAGTATCTCGAAAAATGCTAAAGATCCAGAACGTATTATGAAATTCCTTGATTGGTTAGCTTCTGATGAAGGTCAAGTGTTAAGACAATGGGGAGTAGAAGGCAAACATTATAACGTAGTAGATGGTAAACGTGTTGTGCCTGCTGATATCCAAAATCGTAAAGTAAATGATGCAAGTAACTTTAATAAAGAGTCAGGAATTAGCTTGTATCTTGCGTTTGCACCTCGTTATGGGGATGGGGTAAAGGACCCAAGCGGTAACTATTACACCACCAACTTCCCAGAACAAATTATCGAAGGCTATACAGACGCTGAAAAAGAAACATTAAAGGCGTACAATGCAAAAACATGGAAGGATTTATTCCCACAAGAATCCGACTTCCCTGCGAAAGAATGGGGGGCATTGTACAACATGCCAACGCCTACAGATGGGAATTACAACGTGATATACAAAAAAACACAAGATATTATTCGTAAAAGAATACCAGAAGCAATTTTAGCGAAAGCTGCTGATTTTGATAAGCTGTACGATAACTTCCTTGCTGAACTCGATAAAGTAGGGGCAAAGGAAATGGAAGCAGAATATACACAGTTGGTTAAGGCGAGAGTTGCCTTGTTTACAGGTAAGGATGTAAAATAACACCTAATCTTTATGACTGATTTCATTTTTCATAGGTAGTAATAGAGCTTAAAAAAAGATCGCAGATGCTAAAGGACTTCATACGAGATCCTTATGCGTTGCGATCTTTTTTTATAATTAGAGTCCACAGAATTAGAGTTCTCAAATCATATTTAAGCATGAAGGCGCTTGAATTGCTGGGGGGTTACGCCAGTATGCTTACGAAAGGTAGCGACAAAGTGACTGCTATCTCTAAAACCAGTAGCATTAGCGATTTCCGCAACGGTTCGCTGTGATTCACTTGCTAGCTTTTCCTTCGCTTTGTGAATTCGCATTTGTACAAAATAAGTATAAGGTGCTAAATGAAAGGTAAGATGAAATAGTTTACTTAAATGTCTACCTGAAATGCCTAATACCTCTGCTAAATCATCAAGTCCTACATCTGGATTAGCATAGTTTGCTTCCATCCATTTTAATAATGGCGTGAGCTTTTCCATATTACGTGAAAATGAATTGCGATTATCTTGACTTAGCTTGCTTAAATATCCAAGAAAACGATAAAGCTCTACAGAGGTTTCTAAACCAAAACGATCATCACTTGTTTGATCAATTTGAGTTAACATTGTACTAATGCTTGGTGCAAATGGAGAATGAGCATCCCAATTGAAAATCGCAGGCTCCTTAATATTAAAGGCACTAAGAATTTGGCTTACCGTTGTTCCGCCAAAGGTTAGATAATAGGTGCTCCATATTTGCGAGGTGTTAGCCTTATAGTGATGTGGTAGATTTGGTGGTAATAAAATACCACTATGAGGTTTTAAAACAATTTCAGTCTCCTCATAATATAACATCCCCTCGCCTTCTTCACATTGTAGCCAATGATACCATGGATACCCTTGGGGACGAATAATTTTTTCTTGATTAGGATTATATCCGATGCTTTCTATGAGCAAGGGAAGCTTCAGGTTGCCAGCAGGGGAAAACGCAAATCTGCGCATCGCTTTCGTCATGTATAGCTCTCCTTATTTTAAATTCAAAATTAGTTCCATATTATTATATTTTAAAACAAATATATTATATATAACAGTAACAAATTAAAGATTAGAATGGTAATATAATTATATTTTTTAAAAAGGATGTGTTCGAAATCATGATTAATAATAAGTTACCAAAAATTTGGTATGGTGGCGATTATAATCCAGAGCAATGGGACGCACAGACATGGCAAGAAGACGATCGTATGTTTAAACTAGCAGGGATCGATGTGGCTACAATTAACGTATTTTCATGGGCAATGATTCAGCCAGATGAGGAAAGTTATGATTTTTCATTTTTAGATGAAACGATGGATCGTCTATATAACAATGGTACGTATATTTGTCTAGCAACAGGAACAGCGGCACACCCTGCTTGGATGGCAAAACGTTACCCCGATGTACGCCGAGTTGATGTGCAAGGAAGAAAGCGCAAATTTGGAGGCAGACACAATTCTTGTCCGAATAGTCCAACTTACCGTAAATATGCAACTAAATTAGCAGGTAAACTTGCTGAACGCTATAAAGACCACCCAGGCTTATTAATTTGGCACGTTTCTAATGAGTATGGAGGTTATTGCTATTGTGAAAATTGTGAAGCTGCTTTTAGAGTGTGGCTGAAGCAACGTTACGGTAGCATTAAAGAGCTTAATAAAGCTTGGAACACTGCTTTTTGGGGACATACCTTTTATGATTGGGATGAGGTTGTAGCACCAAACGATTTGAGTGAGGAATGGGCAGGCGGGCGTACAAACTTCCAAGGTATTTCTCTAGACTATCGTCGGTTTATGTCATACAGCCTCCTTGATGTATACAAGCTGGAATACGACGAAATTAAAAAGCATACACCAGACATTCCTGTGACGACAAATTTGATGGGTACGTATCAAGAGCTAGATTATTTTGAGTGGGCAAAACATTTAGATGTTGTGTCATGGGATAACTATCCTTCATTAGATACGCCAGTGAGCTATACAGCGATGACACATGATTTGATGAGAGGGGTTAAGCATGGTCAGCCATTTATGCTCATGGAGCAAACACCAAGCCAACAAAACTGGCAAGCCTATAATTCATTAAAGCGTCCAGGCGTAATGCGGTTATGGAGCTATCAAGCTGTGGCGCATGGTGCGGATACGGTGATGTTTTTCCAATTACGTCGTTCCATTGGTGCTTGCGAGAAGTATCATGGAGCTGTAATTGAGCATGTGGGACATGAGCATACACGTGTATTTCGGGAGTGTGCTGAGCTAGGTCAAGAGTTAGTCACATTATCTGATTCTATTTTAGACGCTAGAGGTAACGCTAAGGTAGGCATTATTTTTGACTGGGAAAATCGTTGGGCAACAGAGCTTTCAAGTGGGCCTACGATCGCGTTGAATTACGTAAGTGAGGTTCATAAATATTATGATGCGTTATTCCAGCAAAATATTGAAAGTGATATGGTTGGCCTAGAAGCTGATTTCAGTCAATATAAGGTCATTATCGCACCTGTGATGTATATGGTGAAGCAAGGTTTTGCTATAAAGGTAGAGGAGTTTGTTGCGGCAGGTGGGACATTTATTACTACCTTCTTTAGCGGAATTGTAAATGAAAATGATCTGGTTACAACAGGCGGATATCCTGGAGAGCTTCGTTCCTTGTTAGGCATATGGGCCGAGGAGATTGACGCGTTATTCCCAGAACATAAAAATGCAATTGTGATGAATAAAACGTGGGGAGCTTTAAAAGATTCCTATGAATGCGGTTTATTATGCGATATTATTCATAGTGAGGGTGCAGAGATTCTCGCTGAATATGGCGATGATTTCTATCAAGGTTCACCTGTGCTAACAGTGAATAATTTTGGTAAAGGGAAGGCTTATTATGTGGCTACAAGTCCTGAGCCTGCATTTTTACAAGGCTTGTTAGCAAATGTGTGTGAAGAACAAAATATTAAGCCATTAGTCCATGCCCCTACAGGACTAGAATCAACCCAGCGTGTTAAAAACGGTGAATCATTCCTATTTTTACTTAATCATAATGCAAATGATGTTCAGGTGGAAATTGGAGAGGAGACCAGAGTTGATTTACTCACAGGTCAGGCTTATTCAGGACAAGTGACTGTAACGGGACGTGGTGTAATGATTCTGAAAGGAGCAGCACAATAGTTGGATAACGCAATTAAACCCGTGCTTAACGAAAAACAGCTTAGCGACATTATTACCTTTGTGTTTGGTGCAAAAGCAGGTGGATTTACGGCAACTGAATTAAAAGATGGTTTTTTTAACAGTGCTTATGCGATTACTTTAGAGCAGGGAAATCGTTATGTGCTCAAATTAGCTCCACTTGATAACAGTGGGTTTATGCGTTATGAGCACAATATGATGCAGACAGAGGTTGAAGTGCTTCGGTTATTACGTGAAAAAACGGATGTACCTGTACCACAGGTGTATGCCTATGAAACGTCTTCTCCAGTGTATGATAGCTCTTTCTTTGTTATGGATTTTATAGAAGGTGATTCATATTACAAGGTGAAGGATGCTTTACCTGAAGTTGAGCGTGAACGCATTGAGCAACAGCTTGGTTTTTTTACTGGTCAGATTAATAGCTTACGTGGACAACGCTTTGGATATTATGCGCTTGAGGAGATGCAAGGCGACAACTGGTCCAATGTATTTTTAAGCATGATCGACAGCTTAATGTTGGATGCAGACCATAAAGCTGTGAAACTACCTGCATCGGCTGATGAAATTACGGCGATATGTAAACGCTTCATACCTAGTTTAGATGAGGTGAAGATTCCCTCCCTAGTGCATTGGGACCTATGGGAAGGTAACATTTTTGTGAAGGATGGACAAATCGTTGGAATTATAGATACGGAGAGAGCGTTGTGGGGAGACCCACTCATGGAGTATTATTTCCGTTCATTTATTCAATCACCCGCACATATGAAAGGATATGGAAAGGAATTTTTTACCGAATCTGAGACACAACGTATTCTGATGTATGATTTGTATTTAGCGCTTATTCTTCATATTGAATGTACGTACAGAGGTTATACCAATGAGAAACATATTAATTGGGCAAAAGGCCATTTGCAGCGGACATGGGACTCTGTTTTGGCTGACATCAAATAATATACCCTTTTATTAAAAAACGATGCTTTTCCGTCTGCTTTATTTTTATAAAGTGATGGAAGGCATCGTTTTTTCTAATAAATATAGATAATATCTAACGATAGCTAATCATTCTTTACTTACTGTAACTATTAGCTACGCTCTAAAATTGTATTTAATGTTGTTTGGTCTAAGCCACGTACAAGCTGAACTAGCAATTCTTTAGCAGCAGCATAATCATCTGTATGAATTATCGATGAGGATGTATGAATGTAACGAGAGCAGATGCCAATAATTGAAGAAGGTACACCTTTTCCACTAACATGAACCTGTCCTGCATCTGTTCCACCTGGAGATACAAAATATTGATATTTTACTTTATGTGTATCCGCTGTATCCTGAATATATTCTAAAAGTCCACGGTGGGTAAGCATCGTTGGGTCATAAATCCGTAATAAAGCACCTTCACCAAGCTTACCAAATACATCCTTACTTCCCATCATATCATTGGCAGCACTAGCGTCTAAACCCAAGAAAATGTCCGGTTGAATAAGGTTGGCAGCTGTTCTTGCTCCACGTAGCCCAAGCTCCTCTTGTACTGTTGCGCCACAATATAAGGTGTTAGGTAATTTTTCTGTATGCAGACGTTCCATGAGTTCAATCGCAAGACCTACACCATAACGATTGTCCCATGCTTTAGCCATAATTTTTTTTGGATTAACAAGCGGAGTGAATTCGCAGATTGGGACAATTTGTAGTCCTGGTTTGATACCATGACGCTCTGCTTCCTCTCTACTGTCTGCACCGATGTCTAAATACATCGTTTTAATATCTGCAGGCTTGTTGCGGTCTGCTTCTTGAAGCAAGTGAATTGGAGTTGAACCCACTACCCCGATAACAGGACCATTTTCAGTAATTATTTGTAATTTTTGTGATAATACGGCTTGACCCAACCAACCACCAAGCGGTTGGAAATACACCATTCCATTATCACTAATTCTTGTTGTCATGAAGCCAACTTCATCCATGTGGCCAGCAACCATGACCTTAGGTCCTGCTTCGTTCCCACGTAACACACCAAATAAGCTTCCTAAATTATCTTGCACAAACTCATCCGTATAAGCCGCTAGCTTTGTTTTCATAAAGCTCCGTAATTCGCGTTCAAAGCCGGGAGCAGATGGAAATTCAGTTAAGGTTTTAAATAATTGCAACGTTTCTTGATTCATATTTATTCCCTTCCTTCCTTACAACAATAAATATTGACATGCACTTCTTTCCTACGGGACACATAACATATTTTATATTACACCACACTGGAATAGAAATACAGGGGAATGGAAGTACAGGAGGATATCGCCATGGAGGTAAGACATAAGGATACTGTCGTTATTTTGGTGTTGTTTGTTTTGCTGGTACTGATATTGGTGGCGGCGTTTTGAAGGAAGCCTCTAGCGCTCTTAAATCTGGATTCCTGTGATTGTAGGTTAGGGTGGGAATCCAGAGTTTAAATGCGCTGTCAGCATTCCTTCAAAACCCCTCCACCGTAGGGTAAAGGAAGGTGCGATTCCTGCTTTGCCTTGGAATCGTTCCAATATAAGATCGTTATTTAAACTTAATTATCGTCTCTGATTAAGTTTTTTTGTTTTGTTTGTTGCGTTTTGAAGGAAGCCTCTAGCGCTCTTAAATCTGGATTCCTATGATTGTATGTATATTGGTGGAATCCAGCTTTAAATGCGCCCGCTTCGCTTGTCATCTTCCTTCCAACTCCACACTAGGGAAAGAATGTGATTCCTACCATGCGTTAGGAATTCAAACCATTTATAAAGCCGGTATGGAAGATGTGTACACTCCGGTTGCACCTTCCATAAGAGTAATCAGCAAGAAGGAAGTTTAATACACCCGCTTCGCTTGTCATCTTCCTTCCAACTCCACACTAGGGAAAGACTGTATTCCTACTCTGCGTTAGGAATTCAAACCATTTATAAAGCCGGTATGGAAGAAGTGTACACTCCGGTTGCACCTTCCATAAGAGTAACCAGCAAGAAGGAAGTTTAATGCGCCCGCTTCGCTTGTCATCTTCCTTTCCACTCCACACTAGGGAAAGACTGTATTCCTACTCTGCGTTAGGAATCCAAACCATTTATAAAGCCGGTATGGAAGATGTGTACACTCCGGTTGCACCTTCCATAAGAGTAACCAGCAAGAAGTAAGTTTAATGCGCCCGCTTCGCTTATCATCTTCCTTCTCACTCCAAACTGGGGGAACGATGTGATTGCTCCTGTGCATTAGGAATCACGTTTTGGACAAGCTTACATAAGGATGAAAGGAAAACCCTTTAAAGCCGGTATGGAAGATGTGTACACTCCGTTGCACCTTCCATAAAAGTAATCAACAAGAAAGGCAGATTTAAACGCGCATCGGTTGCATTATTTTTAGCAAAAAAATAACATGGATGATTTACCAACATAACAACGTGACAATTGACAAATACTGAATATAAACAAGGTTGTTTTCTAGTTTTTTAGTATTTCAATACAAAGGAGAAATTGATATGCCAGCAAAAAGTAAATCAGGCATGAAGGTCAAGTTAAATTCCTTACTTTTAACTGAACAAGATTATAAGCAAATTGCGGATAGTCATAACCCTAAGGTCAATATATTTACGAATTGCTTGAAAGCTTTTTTGGTTGGGGGGACGATTTGCTTACTTGGTCAATGTGTGCAACAGCTTTTTATGACTTTTGGCGGTATGACGGCGAAGCAAGCTAGCAGTCCAACTGCGGCAGTGATGATCATTATTGCGATTATTTTAACGTGTTTTGGTGTTTACGATAAAATTGCGCAATGGGCTGGCGCTGGCTCGGCAGTTCCGATTACTGGTTTTGCCAATTCGATGTGCTCCTCTGCTTTAGAGTCTCGCTCAGAAGGCTTAGTGCTTGGGGTAGGTGCAAATATGTTCAAGTTAGCAGGATCGGTTATCGTGTTTGGTGTATTTGCCGCCTTTGTCGTTGGTGTCATTCACGTTATTTTTGGTCTTGGAGGTGTTCATTAAGTATGCTAATCGGTTCGCAAACATGGGAGTTTCGGAATAAACCCGTTATTATTGGTGCCGCCACTGTAGTTGGGCCAGAGGAAGGTGAAGGTCCTTTAGCTAGTGATTTTGATTTTACTTATGACAACCTTGAAATAAACGAAAAAACTTGGGAAAAGGCAGAAAGAAAGCTGCTTGAGCACGCGGCTTCGCTTGCGTTAGTTCACGCCAACATTTCTAAGGATGAGCTTAGCTTTTTTATCGGTGGAGATTTGATGAACCAAATTATTAGTGCGACGTTCGCAGCACGCCAGCTGATGACGCCATATATTGGCATTTTTGGCGCATGCTCTACTTCAATGGAAAGCTTGGCACTCGCTTCCTTTATTGTGGATGCAGGTGGAGCTAATTATGTATTAGCCGGCACAGCAAGTCATAACTGTACAGCAGAAAAGCAGTTCCGTTATCCAACGGAATATGGCTCTCAAAAGCCCCCAACGGCACAATACACGGTTACAGGTGCAGGTTGTGGAGTTGTAACAAGTACAGGCTCAGGACCACGCGTGACACATGCAACGATCGGAAAAATTCAAGATTTAGGGGTAACAGATCCGTTTAATATGGGAGCGGCAATGGCTCCGGCTGCTGCGGATACGATTGTCACTCACTTTAAGGATACAGGTCGCTCACCAGCGGATTATGATCTCATTGTTACTGGAGATTTAGCGACTGTTGGGCATGAAATCGTTAGTGATCTGTTAAAACGTGATGGTGTAGATATGAACTTAACGGAATTTAAAGATTGTGGCTTGATGGTGTACGACTTAGAAAATCAACCTTTTGTAATTGCTGGTGGTAGTGGTTGTGGTTGCTCGGCTGTCGTTACGTATGGACATATATTAAAAAAATTAAAAAATAAAGAGCTTCGTCGTGTATTAATTGTGGCTACAGGTGCGCTGTTATCGCCGTTGTCCTTCCAACAAGGGGAAAGCATTCCTTGTATTGCCCACGGTGTAGTTCTAGAAAGTGAGTGAAATGTATGATATTTTTCTGGGCGTTTGTGATTGGCGGTTTATTTTGTGTCGTTGGACAATTAATGTTTGATGTGCTTAAGCTATCTCCTGCTCATACGATGAGTACATTAGTTGTTACTGGGGCAGTGATGGATGCGTTTGGCTTATATGATCCACTTGTGAAATTTGCGGGTGCAGGTGCCACAATTCCTATTACAAGCTTTGGTAATTCACTTGTTCATGGTGCTTTAACAGAGCTGCAAAGAGATGGCTGGATTGGGGTCATTACCGGGATATTTGATGTCACCAGTGCCGGGATCTCTGCGGCTATTATTTTCTCGTTTTTAGCTGCCTTAGTGGTACGCCCGAAAGGTTAAGTGTTTTCATGTAAATAATGTCTATGTGCAAACTATGGTGCAAAAAGTATACTTCCCTCCGTTATATCATGTACAATATGAGTACTGATATCATGTTTGGGAGGTATTTTTTGTGCCAATAGAACATAATTCTACACAAATCATTGCTAATATTAAAGCAAATCTAGAGCAATGTATTTTAGGGAAATCATTTGAAATCGAATTGTTATTAACGTCCTTACTAGCTGGGGGACATTTATTGATTGAGGATGTTCCGGGAACGGGGAAAACTCAATTAATTAAAGCTTTAGCTAAATCGATAAGCGGAGAATACCGTCGAATCCAGTGTAACCCTGATATTTTACCAAGTGACATCACAGGAGTTTCTGTTTTCCACCCTCATGAGGAAAAGTTTGTATTCCGTCCAGGACCGGTTATGACTAATATTTTGTTAGCAGATGAAATCAACCGAGCTACAACTAAAACTCAATCGGCTTTGTTAGAGGTGATGGAGGAGCGTAATGTAACTGCGGATGGCGAGACGTATGCCCTGCCACACCCATTCATGTTATGCGCAACCCAAAATCCAATCGATTTTGAAGGAACCTATACGTTACCAGAAGCACAGCTAGATCGATTTATGATGCGCTTTAAGCTTGGTTATCCTGATGCAGCTATTGAAAAGCAGATGTTATCCTCCCATAAAATGGGACAACCTGTGGATACGCTCCAGCCTGTTGCGACGATGGATGAAATTGCGATGCTTCAAACTCAAGTCCGTAACATTTTTATTCATGATGCTTTGACAGATTACTTACTCTCTATTGTCCATGCGACTAGAAATCATCCTCTTATTGCGCTTGGCGCAAGTCCTAGAGCTTCTTTGTCCTTAGTTATGGCTGTAAAGGCATTTGCACTTATTCATGAACGCGATTTTGTATTGCCTGACGATATTAAGCTGTTGACACCGTATGTACTTAATCATCGCTTGGTGCTTCAACCAGAGGCTAGACTAGATCAAGTTAACTCGGCAATATTGATGGAGCGCATTTTAGAGCAGGTGCGTGTACCCGTTTCAGTGGGGAATTAGCTTATGTCAGATCAATTACGCAAACGAAGCAAGCCTATAGGATTTTGGATTGTTTTGTCCATTTGGGTAGTTTGTTTGTTTTATTTATTGTTTGAGGGTGGCAAAATTCCGATGATGCTGCTAGCGATGATATCGATTTTGACCTGTTATTGGGTGATTGGTCGTTTTAATGGAATTCAGCGTTTAAAGCTGGAGAGGAATTTTGCCGTAGCACAGGGATATATTCATGCAGGTGAGCATGTTGCTGTCAATTTACGAATTACGCCTCCTAAATTTATATCGATTCCATATCTAGTAGTCAGCGAAGTGCTTCAGCGTCACAATGGTGAAAAGTGGTCTTTTGAAAGCAGTATAGTTCCCAATCACCAGCAAGGCACTGAAATGCATTATGTTACCCCACCCTTAGAGCGAGGTACATATCATTTTGCACCTACAACGTGTCAAGGCAAAGATTTATTTGGTATTATCACTTATTCAGGTAGCTTTGAAACATCTGGTGTGTTGCGTGTTTTACCAAGGACGATATTTATTCCACATTGGGATATGTATAGTGGGCAGGTGTGGCTAAAAGGCTCAGAGCTAACCTCAAAGACATCTAGACGAGAAACGACACAAATTAACGGAATTAGGGATTATGCCTATGGCGATAAAATGTCCCGTATCCATTGGGCGGCAACAGCAAAAACGGGGGCTTGGAAATCAAAAGAATTTGAGAGAGAAACCTTACCCAAAATAATTGTTGTTCTTGATGCGCACCAAGCAAGCTACACACAACCAGAGCAATTTGAACTCGCAGTGTCTTCTACAGCCTCCATTTTAGAGTATGGGGTCAGAGAAGGCTTGTCGGTCGGTTTATGTACGTTAGCACATGAAATAACTCCATTTGCGCCTTATGGTGGTGTGTCCGTTCAACAAATGTTGCGGCACTTGGTTGACATAGACATAACAGGTAGTGGTAAGCATGAGCATCGCCTTGAATCGATATCACATTATTTTAACTCAGGCTGTTATTTTGTTTTTGTGAGTCCAATGCCATCCACTGAGCTTATAGACGTATTCCGTTTTGCCAAAAGTAAGCTAATGACCCCTTATCATATCCAAATTGGGGATGAAAATGTAGGCCAAACAAAGCGAAGCTTGGCAGGTATATATATCACGTCTTTACAGCAATTACCCATTATGATGGGAGGTGGACGTACTGCATAAGTTCAGCAAAATAAGAAGTGCTTATTGGTATTCTAGCTTTAGTGTGCTTTGGCTGCTTATTATTGTCCTGCAGTGGATTAAATATGGGGACGGAATTTGGTATAAAGAAACGAGTGTTTTAATTTTAACCACGATAGGAATAGCAGCAGTATGTGAGCTTTTGCTTCCAAAATATACGAGATTGAAATGGATCGTTAAATCAATTGTAATATTGATTGCGTGGCTAATTATTTCTAATCGTTACGACATTTATGTACCACTCGAAAATGCTACCATAAAGGAACAAATCACAACAATATTTAATGTATTTGCACCTTATTTTTGGTTTGCAGTGTCAGCATGGATTGTATTTGAGTTTTTACTCAGTTTTATGCACTCTATCCGTAACATTTTATTTATAGTTGGCGTTTCTATCATTGCGCTTAGCATATTGGACTCATTTAGCGAATTTTATTTATGGACACATGTAGCATGGATCGTTTTTGCAAGCTTAGGTTGGTTAGTTTGTCTTCATCTTAGACAGTTTCAGCTTAAATTTCCGGAAGGCTGGGGACAGCTACGTAAGCAACCCATTCGTATTTTGGCTGATATCATCTTTACGTTTGCCTGTGTGCTTCTCATTGGCATTAATATGCCTGAAGTATCCCCTACTTTGACAGACCCATATACTGCTTGGATTAGCAGAGATAAGGTAACCACAACTGGGGGATCAGGTCAAGCAGGAAATGGAACCTCAGGCACGCAAGGAGAAGGACCAAGTGTTTCATCAGGGTATGGACGTGACGATACAAGCTTGGGTGGCAGCTTTGATTTTAATTATGAAACAGTATTTCAGGTAGAATCTTCTGTGAAAAACTATTGGCGTGGTGAAACGAGGCTGACTTATTCGGGAGAAGGCTGGAGTGACACTGATGATAAATCAGGCACAGTTACGTATTCATCAGGTGAATTGCCAGAAACTGAAGCTGCTCGAAAACTCAAAACAAGAATGGTTGAGCAAACCTTTACAATGAAAACCAATCGTAAATACCCTGTTCTATTTGGTGCATATGCCATGCGACAGGTACGACTACAGGATAACCGTGAAAATGCCCCTAATATGAAATGGCAACGAAGAGAAGGCGAGCTTTATTGGCATGGTTATGAGGGGGATCAACGGCTAACTGATTATCCAAGTCAATATACGGTGACGTCCGAGGTACCCATTGTACCCGTAGATGAATTAGCTAAACAAAGCTATGATCAGTTATATGCACAGCAACCTCCTACACGTTATCTACAGTTACCTACAAGCCTACCGAATCGAGTAGTTGATTTAGCTGCAAATGTTAGTAAGGAAGGGAAAACACCTTATGACAAGGTAGTGCTTTTAAGAGATTATTTACGCTCAACTTATCGATATAGCAATCGTCCTAATTTAACGCTCAAGCGAAGTGACGATTTTGTTGAGGGTTTTTTGTTTGACATTAAAGAGGGATATTGTGATTATTTTTCAACCTCATTAGTTGTGATGGCTCGATCTCAGGGCATTCCTGCTAGATGGGTAAAAGGCTTTGCACCAGGCGCTCTTACGAATGTGGGTGTTCAAGATGGGGAAAGCAAAACCTTGTATCAAGTTACAAACGCAGATGCTCATTCATGGGCCGAAATCTATTTTGGTGAGGACTATGGTTGGGTGACGTTTGAAGCGACACCAGGCTTTAGTGCACCAGAGCTAACTTCACAGCAAAATAACCAAGAGCAAGAGATTAAGCCTGAGGAAGAACAACAGCAAGAAGAAAAGCAAGCCCAATCACAACCCAAAAAAGAAGATGCTTCTTGGATTGATCCAACGGTGGGTGTAATCATTGTGATTGCTGCGATTGTAATTGTTGTATTATGGCTAATACTAAGATTTAGAGAAGTCATTTACTATGGTGTTTTAGGGCTACGTAAAGGACGTACTTTAAGCTTTGGAGATAAGGCAATGCATAGTGTTATGGTTATGGTTAAACGCCTCAAACGCAAAGGATATGAGTGGAATGAGAGTCAAACCTTACGCGAAGCATTTGAAGCATGGACTCGGCTTGCCCCTGCATCAGCACCTAAGCTAGATCTTATTTTACAAAAGTTTGAAAAGGGGAGCTATAGCCCCGATACGATTACTGAGCAAGAATGGAGATTAATACAATCACTCACTGCACAAGTTGTAAAGGAAATGAAGCCTGTAAGTTAGACATAAATTATGGTATAGTTTGTCGTATGAAATAGAGGTGAACGTATTTGTTTGAGAAATTCTTGCCTAGATTGCGTGTAAATAGTGTGTATGACTTAGATTTAGACGCACTTTATGCTTCAGGCTATCGGTACATTATGACGGATCTGGATAATACGCTAGTTGGCGCTAAAGCCCCTTTAGCTACGCCAGAGCTGATAGAGTGGTTCAAGATCGTAAAGGAAAAAGGGTTTAAGCTAATTATTGTATCTAACAATAACTTAGGGAGAGTCTCCGCTTTTTCAGCGCCTTTAAATATTGAATTTGTGCATACTGCCAGAAAACCTTCTACCTCCGCGTTCCTAAGAGCGATGAAAATGATGGGGGCTCAGCCACAAGAAACGATTATGATTGGTGATCAGCTTATGACAGACATTTTTGGAGGTAACCGACTCGGTTTATACACCGTGTTGGTGCTTCCTATTGCTGTGGCTGATGAAGGTTGGGGTACACGGATTAACCGAAGACTTGAGAAATTTGTGAAACGAAGCTTGAAAAAGGCTGGACTATGGACCTGGGAGGACAAAAATTAATGAATCAACCGCAAGAAGCTAATTCAGAGAAACGATGCAGTGGCTGTGGAATTACACTACAAACGATCGATCAAAATAAGCCGGGGTATATCCCTGCGTCAGCATTAGAACGTGAGCCGGTCATATGCCAACGCTGTTTTAGAATTAAAAACTATAATGAATCCTCATCTGTAACGGTAGAACAGGATGAATTTCTAAGACTGTTATCGCAAATTGGCGGGAAGCAGGCATTAGTGATTCATATTGTAGATATTTTTGATTTACAGGGCAGTGTTATATCTGGATTACAGCGCTTTGTCGGTAACAATCCTGTATTGCTGGCTGTAAATAAAATTGATTTGCTACCTAAAGTTACGAATTGGAACAAAGTGCGGAATTGGGTGCAAAAGGAAGCCAAAGAAATTGGAATTAAAATTGAAGATGTGATTTTGTGTAGCGCCAAGCAAAACAGTGGGTTTGACCGTTTGTTAGAAGCGATTGCTGAATATCGTGGTAGACATGATGTGTATGTGGTAGGCTCTACAAATGTAGGGAAATCTACATTAATTAATCGTCTGATTCGGGATTATAGCGATTTAGATCAAGAGTTGACGGTATCTCGTTATCCCGGAACTACCTTGGATATGGTGCACATTCCTCTTGATGATGGGGCGTCTATTATTGATACACCAGGGATTGTTTATCCTTCACGTTATAGTGAATTGGTTGCACCCGAGGATCTTGGACTGTTGTTACCAGACAAGCCACTAAAGCCGGCGGTTTATCAACTAAATGAAGGACAAAGTATATTTATGGGTGGGTTTGCACGGTTTGATTTTGTTCAAGGCAACCGTCAGTCCTTTACATTTTTTAATAGCAGCCGGATTCCATTACATCGTACGAAGCTTGAAAAAGCAGATGAGCTATTTGCGAATCATGCAGGTGTGATGTTATCCCCTCCAAGTGCTGAAAATATTGCGAAATTACCAGAATGGACAAGACATGAATTCCGTATTGGTAAAGGAAAACGTAGCGATATATTCATTTCAGGACTAGGCTGGATCAAATTAAATAGTGAGGATGGAGCAACAGTAGCCGTTCACTTGCCTAAAGGAGTTAAGGTGATGGTTCGACCATCCTTAATTTAGGGGGAATAGGGTATGTTACTTGGTGTCATGGGGAATCCAATTGCCCATTCTAAGTCACCTGCGATGCATAATGCGGCACTAGCAGCGTGCAACATTCATGGTCATTATGTGCCACTGCATGTGACTGAATCAGCACTTAAGGAAGCGATAGCTGGAATCGTAGCGATGAATTTTCGTGGTGTAAATGTCACTGTCCCCCACAAAATAGAAGTGATGAAATATGTGGATGAGCTTGATGAGGCGGCAAGGCAGATTGGTGCTGTGAATACAATCGTTAATCAAGATGGACATTTGGTTGGCTACAATACAGATGGGATTGGATATATTCGTTCACTTAAAGAAGAAGCTATGTCTGATCTAAAGGGCAAGTCTGTGTTAGTGATTGGATGCGGTGGTGCAGCAAGAGGTATCATTTATGCTTTGCTAGGTGAATTACCAGGTCAAGTGATTGTTGCCAATCGGACCGTAGATAGTGCCTATGCGTTAGCCAAGGAGTGGGGGCATTTAGGAAATATTGAAGGTTGTAGCTTAGCTGAGGTCAACGTCAAAGCACAGCATGTTGATCTGATCATTAATACGACCTCTGTTGGTATGCATCCACACATCCAAAATTGTCCGATTGAGCCTGCTCATATTCCTTCTGGTATTGTGGTTAGTGATTTAATTTATAATCCATTGGAAACGGCGCTACTGCAACATGCTAAGGCAAAGGGTTGCTGTATTCATAACGGTTTTGGTATGTTCATCTATCAAGGAGCGTATGCCTTTGAATATTGGACAGGCATACCTGCCCCGATTGAGGCGATGAAGCAGGCAGTGAATCAAAGTTTTACGTCTTAAAATTAAATGTCAAGTACAGTTTTTGATTTAGATAGAAGCTGCTGAAACAGAAATTGATGAAATAAGGGAGTTTTGACTTACATGTTAACAGGAAAGCAAAAACGTTTTTTGCGTGGTCTAGCGCACAATCTTGATCCAATCTTCCAAGTCGGTAAAGGTGGGGTTAATGAGCATTTATACACACATGTCTCTGAAGCGATCGAGAAAAGAGAGCTAATTAAGGTTTCTATTTTGAATAATAATCTAGATGACCCTAAAGAGATAGCTCAAGCGGTAGCGGATGGAGCAGGTGCAGAGCTTGTGCAATTGATCGGCAGAACAATTATTTTGTACAAGGAATCTCAAAACTATAAGCAAATTGAGCTTCCTTCGAACTAATGGGAGAGCACCATGAAAAAGATTGGGATTATGGGCGGTGCATTTGACCCGATCCATCTAGGACATCTGCTTGCTGCTGAAGCCGCTAGAGAGCAATATGGATTAGAGGAAGTATGGTTTATGCCCTCCCATACGCCTCCACATAAGCATGAAGCAGGCGTGAGTGCGAAGGAACGACTAAGAATGGTAGAGCTAGCTACTTCTTCAAATGCTTCGTTTAAAACACTAGATATCGAGTTAAAACGTGGTGGAATTTCTTATACGATTGATACGATTACAGAATTAAAATCAATGTATCCTACATTCGATTTTCATTTTATTATTGGGGCTGATATGGTAAATTATTTACCTAAATGGCAGGGCATTAATGAGCTCGTTGGTATGTTAACATTTATTGGACTACAGCGTCCAGGCAGCTTTTTAGAGCTTGATCTTTTGCCTGCTCATATTCAAAGGGCTGTAAAACTGGCAGATATGCCACTTGTTGATATTTCATCAAGCTTAATTCGTAGACAAATCGTGGCTGGTCAATCGGTGCGCTATATGGTTCCTGAATCTGTTTATGAATATATGATAAGAGGTGGCTTATATGGGATACACTAGAGATGAGCTCATTCAAATTGTATCTTCACAAATGCCTGCAAAACGATGGAAGCATGTTGAAGGTGTCATGTCCTCCGCGGTTACACTAAGCCAGCGGTACGGTGCTGACCCTGTGAAGGCAGATATGGCAGCATTATTACACGACTTAGCTAAATATTGGCCTGTAGAACAACAAGTAAACGTGATCAAAGAAAATAACCTGAATCAAGAGTTGCTCTTATACGATAAACAGCTTTTACATGGTGAGGTAGGGGCATTTATTGCTCAGCATGATTATGGGATTACGGATTGTGAAATTTTAGATGCTGTTAAATACCATACCTCTGGTCGTGTAAACATGACGTTGATGGATAAAATAATATGTTTAGCTGATTATATTGAGCCAGGTCGAGATTTTCCAGGTGTAGACAACATTAGAGCTTTAGCTGAAACAAGTCTAGATGAAGCCTTAATTGCGGGGCTGGATTCCACGATTACTTTTCTTATTGAGCAACGTAAGGTGATTTATCCGACCACTTTACTGGCACGTAATGACTTACTTCAAGCATTAAATAAATAATTTGGAGATGATGTGAATGGCAGTAACTTCTAAGGAACTATTGAACATCGCTGTTGAAGCAGTAGACGATAAAAAGGCAATGAATATTGTAGCACTTGATTTGCAAGGGGTTTCTTTAATTGCAGATTATTTTGTCATTTGTCATGGTAATTCAGACACACAAGTGCAGTCTATTGCGACTGAAATTCGCAAACGTGTTCAAGAAGCAGGTGCAGTGATCAAAGGGATTGAGGGAATGAACTCTGCTCGTTGGGTATTAATGGACTTAGGTGATGTTGTTGTTCATGTATTCCATCGTGATGAAAGAGAGTTTTATAACATTGAGCGTCTGTGGTCAGATGCTAAGATTGTGGAGCGTGTATGAGCTTGATAGCAGGAACAATTGAAGTTTTACGTGTAGATCGGGAGCATTCGCCCTATGGTTATTTTTTGAAGGGGGATACGCAGGATGTGCTTTTGGCTTATTCTGAGTTAAACCCAGAAGGTTTCAAGCTAAAGCCAGGACAAGATGTAGAGGTGTTTTTATTTCATGATACAGAAGGCCGCCTTGCAGCTACAATGTATCGTCCTGCACTATTGTTAGGTGAGCTTGCCTTATTAGAAGTTGCAGATATACACCCGAGATTAGGTTGTTTTTTAGAGATGGGACTTGCTCGTCAATTACTTTTACCACTTAGTGAGCTACCGGAATTGCCGGAATTACGACCGCAAATTGGCGATAAAGTGTACGTCTTAATGGAGCATGACAAGCAAGGCAGACTCAAAGCGAAGCTTGCTGGCGAATTGGAATTATCTCCACTTTGCTTCCACGCTCCTACAACATGGAATAATGAATGGTTTGAAGCACTTGTCTACAAAACGTTGCAGATGGGCACATTTGTTGTCGTAGATGGGGGTGTGCTTGGTTTTGGTGCGATTGGCATGGTGCATTCCTCCGAACGTACTCGTTTATTGCGTCTTGGTGAAAAGGTTAAGGTTCGTGTGACGCATGTTCGGGATGATGGACGTGTTAATTTATCGATGGTGCCTCGTAAAGAAATCGGCAGAGAAGTTGATTCAGATATGATTTACGAGTATTTAAAAAGCAGGGCAGATGGTGCTATGCCATATTCAGATGCTACGCCACCTGATTTAATTAAGCAACGCTTTGGTATTAGCAAAGCAGCATTTAAACGTGCGATTGGCAAATTGCTAAAGGAAGGCAAAATCACTCAAAGGGAAAATTGGACTTATTTAACTAGTGCTGAGCATTCCACCACCGATACGGATTCAGAAGACAAATAGACAGATAACTAGAGTCTATCGTTGTGAAAAAAAGGATGGGTGATCACCGATGGAGGCTTACAGCAGGTTTGCCTATGTATACGACCAACTGATGGAGGATATGCCTTATTCAGAGTGGATTTCTTTTGCTAAAAAGGTATGGGACAAAACTGAAACTAACCCAAAAAGTATAGTTGATCTAGGTTGTGGTACAGGAAGTATTACGATTCCTTTAGCTGAAATGGGATATATTGTGACAGGAATTGATTTGTCAGAGGATATGTTAGCTGTCGCGCAGGATAAGCTAGAGCAAGTAAGTAAACTATCTCCACAGCTAAGAAATGCACAAGTGCGATTAGTTCAGCAAGATATGACGAGATGGGAAATGCCACAGCAGGTAGATTCGGTCATTTCCTTTTGTGACTGTATTAATTATTTGCTAACTGAATCAGCAGTTGTGCAAACCTTTGAAGCTACATATTCAGCTCTGCGTTCTGGTGGAAGCTTTATATTTGATGTGCACCATCCCAATACATTTGTAAACTATGATGAAGGCCAGCCTTATGTATACGATGATGACGCAATATCTTATATATGGACCTGCCATTATGAAGAAAACCTTCACCAAATTGAACATAATCTTAGTATTTTTGTGCAAGAGGGTGGAGAAAACTCTTCATATTATCGGCGTTTTGAAGAGGTGCATGTACAACGTGCTTACTCGATAGACTGGATGATGCAGTCACTGTATGCTTGCGGCTTCAAGCAAGTGGACTGTTACAGCGACTTCACGGAAGAACCACCAACTGAGGAAACCTCACGACTATTTTTTGTGGCAATTAAGTAATACTATCATTAAATTTTATCAAAAAAAACCCTTAAAGCCTTGCAACTGCAATGGTTTTAAGGGTTCCTTTTTTTTTCTAAAAATAAATTCATAGTTATTGTGGTTGTTATTCAGTATAATTAATATTAGATCATTTTTTGTTCGGGGTATTACATGTTAGTTCAGCATGCTCCTATAAAAAAATATAAGCTTTCAAATAGGACTTTACAAGGATTGGTACTTGACGTAGTCAGGCACTTATTTTTGCTATGAGCCTTAATTATAAATGGTATATTTTCATGAAGAGAGGATTAATCACATAATGAATCAAGTATTAAGCAAACCTGCGAAGACACAACGACGTCCTAAGTCGTCACCGCCACCAGTCCGCGTTTTTTCTCTAGGAGGGATCGGTGAAATTGGTAAAAACATGTATGGTATTGAGTATAAAAATGAAATCATCCTCATTGATGCTGGCTTGAAATTTCCTGATTCCAAGCTTTCAGGCATCGATTATATTATTCCCGACATGACCTATCTTGTGAATCAAAGTCATAAAATCAAGGGTTTATTTTTAACGCACGGTCACGAAGATCATATTGGTGCTATTCCTTTCTTGCTTAAACAGTTATCCATTCCAATTTATGGTGGAGCACTTACGATTGGTTTAGTGAAGGCAAAGCTTGAAGAATACCGTTTAAAGGGTCAAGCAGAGCTACACGTTTTTAGTGAAAATGATATCTTTGAATTTCAGCATCTTGCTGTTCATTTTTTCCGTACTACACATAGTATTCCGGATGCATTTGGTATTGTGGTAGATACACCTTATGGGGCTGTTGTGCATACAGGTGATTTTAAATTTGATTTTACACCTGAGGATCTTCCTGCCAACCTTCCTAAAATGGCAAACGTAGGTGGTAAAGGCGTTTTGGCCCTATTAGCAGATAGTACGAATAGTGAAAAAGAAGGGTTCACACCTTCTGATCGCAAAGTGGGACATGCCATTATGGAGTCTTTTCGTGAATGTAAGGGCAGAATTTTATTTGCTGCGTTTGCCTCAAATGTGAATCGCTTACAACAAGTCGTAGAAGCTGCGATCCAATGTGATCGTAAAATTGCAGTTATTGGTAGAAGTATGGAAAAAGTGTTTACAATTGCACAGGAGTTAGGCTACATTCGTCTTCCAGAAGGCTTGTTAATAGATGTGAAGCACATTGATAGATATGAGGAAAATCGTATTTTAATTTTATGTACAGGTAGTCAAGGCGAGCCTAACGCGGCATTAAGCCGGATTGCTTCTGGCGCTCATCGATCAGTACAGATCTATCCAGGTGACTCTGTTATTTTCTCTGCTTCACCGATTCCAGGTAATACGCAAAATATTAACCGTAGCATTGATATGCTGATGCGTGCAGGTGCGAATGTAATTTACGGACCTTCGTGGGGAATTCATGCCTCTGGTCATGGCTGTAGAGAAGATTTAAAGCTGATGCTCAGCTTTATAAGACCTAAATTTTTTATTCCAATTCACGGAGAATACCGGATGCTATTATCTCATCGAAATCTAGCAATCCAGACAGGAATCCAAGAAAAGAATATTTTTGTAATGGATATTGGTGATACCGTTTCTCTATATCGTAATCGTGCAAAACGTGGAAGAGCCATTCCTGCAGGTGAGGTCATGATTAGCAATGGGGAAATGCGTAGCTTTGAAGATGAATTGATCGAGGAACGTGAGGAGCTAGCTCAAGAGGGCGTTGTCATTGTTGTGATGACTGTAGATAAAACCACACAGCAAATATTATCAGGCCCAGATATTGTGACGCGTGGATTTGTGTATATGCAAGATGCGAGACCATTGCTCCGCCGTGCTGAAACTGCACTTCGTAAAAACCTAAATCGACTAGGTGAACGTCAAGAATATGACCATGCATTATGGACAAAAACGACCCATAAGGTTTTGCGTAGACATTTCACGAAGGAAGTTGGCAGAACACCTCACATCATGCCATCAATTATGGAGATTTAACTCAAATTTATATCTTATAAAATGATATTAAGTTGCGTTTTTTTGCGAAAGAACTTATCTTTTTTTGCAAAATACGCAACTTAATTGGTTAATATACGTTAGGTGTTATGTGGTTTGTATTTTTACCCTATAACATTTTGGATGAAAATTAGAGCTATTGGAGGGTTTCATATTGTTGTCAAGCAATCAGAGTAGTAGGTCTGGGGTGTTACAGCGTATTTCATATGCAATTTTTAAGGATAAGCGTCCCGCAGTCTTTATTAGTCTAGTAGTTATCTTTATTTTAGGTGCTTATTTGAGATTTGATTTCATTACTTCCGTTAAGCACAATGTGACTCATGATACAAAAGGGTACGATATTCTTGTTCGGCAATTATTTGAAGATGGTGTCTACGCCTATAAGGATACAAAGCCAAATGCACAGGTAACACCGGGGTATCCTATCTTTATGGCTGCTGTTTATAAAATGGTAGACTATCAAAACCATGATCCATATCCATATATTAGATACATACAAGTTGGGATCAGCTTGCTAACTATGTATATCATTTATCGTTTAGCTAGAAGATTAGGAGGCACAGGGGTAGGGATAGCCGCAACAGCGATTTCTGCCATTTATCCTTCGTTTGTATGGAGTAATGGAGCCATATTAACAGAAGTATTATGTACGTTTTTCCTAACGCTGTATTTGTATATGCAAGTGATTGCATTTGAGAAAAAAACTTGGCCGTATGCACTTGGTAGTGGTCTGTTACTAGGGCTAACAGTTCTTGTGAGACCAGAGTTTTTACCTTTGATCGTTGTTTGCCATGCTGTAGCCTATCTCTGGAAAAGAAATTGGAAAGAAATTGGTAAGCTACTTATCATTACTAGCCTAGGTTTAGGTATTGCGTTATCCCCATGGGTTATTCGTAATATCATTACTTTAAATAAAGTAGTTGTGGCTTCTACTCAAGTTAATCCATTTGCCGCTGGAACCTATCCGGACAAAAACTATGATGATGATATGGTTGATAGAAAAGGCAAAACGCAAATGGAAGTAGCAAAGGAACGGCTTTACATTGGTTTTACACAACATACATGGGAATATGTCCAATGGTACACCGTTGGTAAATTGAAGTACACCTACGGAAAAATGTTTTTTGGTGCTGGACATAGCCCTTATTACGAAGTCATTCCGTTGCTTCCTAGAAATGCATTACATTGGTTGTTAATTGGCTTCTTCCCAGTAACACTGGTGGCATGTATCAGGCGTTGGAGAGAACCTGCGTTTATGTTTGTGACTGTGATTGTTGCGATGTCTATGGTTCGTTTATTGTTTGTACCAGAGACACGATATAACTATACAGTAATGCCACTCATTATTATTTTAGATTGCTTAGTCGCAGCAGGCATTATCAAATGGTTTAAGCAAAGAAAGCAGCCGGTGATTCAACAAAAATGAGGATGAGGTGTTAAAAAATTGAATTTTCAGATTAAAAATTTCGTTGTAAAGTTGTTAGCTTTTGTTATGGTTTTCGCTTTAATTATGCCACAGACACTCGCATTTGCAGATCAATCAATAGATTCAACTAAAAAACAAGAGGATACTACAAATACAAGCAATGAAGGAACATCTTCAGATTCAGCTACTAAGGAAGGGACAACAGTGGAGCAAAACTCTGACCCTACTACACCTGTTGACCCTACTAAATCAGTAGATTCTACTACACCGGTGGATTCTACTAACGATGTGACTGAAGAGGGGAAACCTTCTACAGAGGCAACTCCAACTACGGAGCAAAATGCTACAACTGAAGGCGATGGCTTACTCGTTTTATATATGAATAGCGCGAAAATGGAGCAAAATGGGCAAGTCTATCAATCTACTTCCCCAATGACAGTGAAAAAGGGAGTTTCATATGTTGGTGTTCGCTCCTTAACGAACCAAATCGGCTATCAATTTACGTATTTGCCTGAAACAAAGGAATTCGTAATTACGTATGAAGGTCATGAGCTAAAATTCAAAGTAAATACGACTGAATATATGGTGGATGGTGTGCAGCAAACTATGCGTGGTGCCGTTTACCAAGAAAAAAATGTAACGATGGTTCCACTTACCGCAATTATGACTGCATTAAATATTCCTTATACTGTGGAAGGAAAAAAGGTAATTTTACAGCTTAAAACAGCTGAGGAGGAACCTGTTCCAGAGCCAATTCCGCCAGTAGCTCTTTTTACTACAGATAAAGCGGAATATAAAATTGGGGAAAAAATATACGTTAGTGATCAATCCACTCCAGGGAATAGTGAAATTGTAAGTCGGAAGTGGAGCGAAAATTGGCAAAGTCAAAGACCCGCATTTTTCTCCGCAGGTCCTAAAAGCATTACTTTGACGGTAACAGATAAAAATGGATTAACTTCTGAGTACACTGTAACGATTAATATTTCAAATGAAGTATTGTATACAGAAGCACAATTTAATATGCTATTTACAGAAGTAGGACAAAAATTCCCACTTGGTGAAAAAAGCGTACTTTCCTTTGACAGAGTTCCCTTTACTTTCACACCTGAGCCTTATACACTTTTTAGAAGTAGTGGCCCTGAGACGGTAACAACGGAAGGAATTTTGTATAGCGATATTATTCAAGGCAATACTCGTTTTATGATCCATCATGGCAACAAGATTGGTGAAAAAGCGAAGCTATATGTAATTGCGCAAAACGACAACATGACTGAAACCACCATTAGCACTGAAAGTTATGGTGTTGCAGGACCAAGTGAACACCCAGATATTACTGGACGTGTTTCATTTCAAAGATATTTGGAAAATTCATTAACAGGCAGCAAAAAAAATAATACTACGTTATTACCAGGAGAAAGCAAATTAATTTTAACTGACTTAAGTGCAAGTATTATGGGTCAAGGACAAGTATTATCATTGTTTGGTGATGTATACAGCGACAACCCAATCAAATATACTGTAGTTATAGTCAAGGCTGGTAGTGATCCGTTACAGGCACTTGCTACATTGCCGAATCTTGATCCAAAAGAATCGATTGTTCGCGGAACTTTCACTGACTCTACGAAGGTTTTCCGTTATACTGAGTTGTTAGGAGCTAAGGATCAACGTTTACCACTTACAGATAATTCGTTTGATTTGTTCCAACAAGGTTATGATGGCATTATGGGGACCTCTGCGATTAACTCAGGTAACTATGGTGTATTGTACAAGCTCCAGCTTGAGCGTGTTGCACCTAATACGTTAATAACGTTTAATCCACGTGGTGGCTTGTTCCTTGGTGCAGCGATGGTAAATGGTAAAGTGGTCAGCTTCTCACATTCAGACGCTACACCAACCACGTCAGCAAGTGTGCTTTATCGTACAGGTAGCAGCGAAGAAAAGGTAGAAATTATTTTGACACCTTCTGCTGGCAGTAATATGCCATTTAACCTATTGTTTATGCCGATGCCACAAAAAAAGAATTAATTATAACAGAGATGAAGAATTGAATTTCCGGAGGTCATTATTGTGAAGATTCTGTTGATCATACCCGCCTACAATGAAGAAAAGAATATCGGACGTATCCTCGATGTTTTGTGCCGGGACTATAAAGATGTAGATGTACTTGTTGTCAATGATTGCTCTACAGATAAGACCTCAGAGGTTGTACAGCAATTTCCGGTAGCCTTAGTTAATCTTCCTTGTAATCTTGGTATTGGTGGGGCTGTGCAAACAGGATATAAATATGCCTGGGAAAAAGGATATGATATTGCAGTGCAAGTGGACGGAGACGGACAACATAACCCAGCCTATTTAAAAGATATACTCCAACCGTTAATCGATGGTCAAGCCGATCTAGTCATTGGCTCTAGATATATTGACAAAACTGGGTTTCAATCCACTCGATTAAGAAGAGTTGGTATTGTGTACTTTTCTAAATTGCTGAAAATGTGTACAGGTCAGCTTATTACTGATCCCACATCTGGATTTAGAGCTTGTAATAAGGCAGTGATAGAGATGTTTTCTAAAAGATATCCTGTCGATTATCCTGAACCAGAATCGATTATGTTTCTAAAGCGTAATCAGTTCAGAATTAGCGAAGTACCTGTGCAAATGGAAGCAAGGCTGCAAGGTAAATCTTCAATTACTTCTTTTAAATCCGTATACTATATGGCAAAAGTATCGATGGCCATACTCATAGATAGTATGCGTAAGCAAATAGTGTAGGAGCTCTAGTATGATATCATTTAAATTTCAGATTATATTAATTGTTGGTGCTTTGTTTTGTTTTTTTGCTTTAATCAATTTAATTCGAAAATATAAACTAGAGCTAAGATATTCTCTCCTTTGGATGATTGTAATGTTGCTGATTTTAGTATTAGCAATCGATCCGCATTTAGTAGGATGGGTATCTAAGGGGATGGGTGTTGAGTTACCTGTAAATACTGTGTTTTTCCTCACTATCTTTGGCTTAATTATGATTGTTTTTTCCTTAACGGTTACAGTTTCTAAACTGACGACCAAAATTAAGGAATTGTCACAGCAATTAGGAATTATGCAACATCATTTAAATGAGCTTAAACAACATGAACAGCATAAATCCTAAAGGTGCGTACAGACTACTATCAAGTATTCATCATTGACATTTCGTCATTTTTAGATATAATTGTTTGTGATATTTACAAATGTAGGGCTATGACAAGGAGTAGTATTTTATTGTTCCCCATGCAGAGAGTTGGTGGCAGGTGCAAACCAACAGGGTTAAATAGAAGAACTCGCCTTTGAGCTATGATATAACGTTACCTGAGGCCTATTATGCTTAAGCTGTAACAGAAATATCATCGTCTTCATCCGCGTTAAGGATGCAAAGTGAGCTAAGGACAAAGCATGTCCAAAGCTAACTAGGGTGGTACCACGGGAATTAGACCTCTCGTCCCTAGCGATTATACGCTAGGGGCGGGAGGTTTTTTTGAAATACCGACTATACAAGTGATAGCAAAAAATGAATGGACTTTTTGTCACAACTAAGGAGGATTTACAATGGGTCATGATATTTATAACGCACAAGCCATTGAACCAAAATGGCAGAAGTATTGGGATGAGCAAGCAACATTTAAAACAAGAGAAGATGAAGGAAAGCCAAAATTTTATGCAATGGATATGTTCCCCTATCCGTCAGGAGCAGGTTTGCACGTAGGTCATCCTGAAGGTATGACAGCAACAGATATCGTATCTCGCTATAAGAGAATGTTAGGCTACAATGTACTTCATCCTATGGGCTGGGATGCATTTGGACTTCCAGCAGAGCAATATGCAATCCAGACAGGAGAACACCCTCGTGATATTACAGTTAAAAATATTGACAATTTCCGTCGTCAGATTAAATCATTAGGATTTTCTTATGACTGGGATCGTGAGTTCAGCACAACAGACCCTGAATATTACAAGTGGACACAATGGATTTTTATTCAGTTATATAAAAAAGGACTTGCTTATGTTGCTGAGGTGCCTGTGAACTGGTGCCCTGCATTGGGTACAGTACTAGCTAATGAAGAGGTTATTGACGGTAAAAGTGAACGTGGTGGTCACCCAGTTGTACGTAAACCGATGCGTCAATGGATGCTGAAAATTACAGCCTATGCTGATCGTTTGCTTGAGGATTTAGAGGATCTAGACTGGAGCGAAAGCATTAAAGATATGCAGCGCAACTGGATCGGTAAATCTGAAGGTGCTGAGGTTGAATTTAAAATTGAAGGTCATGATGCTAAATTAACCGTATTTACGACTCGACCAGATACGTTGTTTGGCGCCAGCTACGCAGTACTTGCACCGGAGCATGAGCTTGTTGCCTCCATTACTACTGCGGAGCAGCTAGAAGCAGTGAAGGCTTATCAAGAGCAAGCCTCACATAAAAGTGATCTCGAAAGAACTGATTTAGCAAAAGATAAGTCAGGTGTATTTACAGGTGCTTATGCGATTAACCCAGTGAACGGCGCTAAATTGCAAATCTGGATTGCAGATTATGTATTAGCTGGTTATGGTACAGGGGCAATAATGGCGGTTCCAGGTCATGATGAGCGTGACCACGAATTTGCTAAAAAATTCAACTTACCAATTATTGAGGTTGTTTCTGGTGGAAATATTGAGGAAGAGGCTTACGCAGGAGATGGACCTCACGTCAATTCCGATTTCATTAATGGTCTTCATAATGCGGAAGCAATTAAAGAAATGATTGCTTGGCTTGAGAAAAATGGTTATGGTAAAGGCAAAATTACGTATCGCTTACGTGATTGGTTGTTTAGTCGTCAACGTTATTGGGGTGAACCAATTCCGATTATCCATTTGGAAGATGGCTCAATGAAAACTGTTCCAGAGGATCAATTGCCATTACTATTACCTGATGTTGAACATATTAAGCCATCTGGTACAGGCGAATCACCACTCGCTAATGTTACAGAATGGGTAAATACAACCGATCCAGAGACAGGACTTCCAGCTCGTCGTGAGACAAATACAATGCCACAATGGGCAGGTAGCTCTTGGTATTACTTGCGTTATATTGATCCACACAATGATAAAGAATTGTGCTCATTTGAGAAGCAAAAGCAATGGTTACCTGTAGACATGTACATCGGTGGTGTAGAGCATGCTGTACTTCATTTGCTGTATGCACGTTTTTGGCATAAGGTACTTTATGATCTTGGTGTAGTGTCTACGAAGGAACCGTTCCAAAAGCTAGTTAACCAAGGAATGATCCTTGGTACAAACAACGAGAAAATGAGTAAATCTCGTGGAAATGTCATTAATCCAGATGAAATTGTCAATGAATTTGGTGCGGATACGTTACGCTTGTATGAAATGTTTATGGGTCCACTTGAGTCAACGAAACCTTGGAATGCAAATGGTGTGGAAGGAATTCATCGTTTCTTGGCACGTGTATGGCGTTTATTCGTGACTGAGGATGGTAGCTTAAATGCGAAGATTGGTGCTAATCCTGAAGATACCTCGTTAAATTCAGTATGGCATAAAACAATTAAAAAAGTGACTGAAGACTTTGAAGCATTACGTTTTAATACCGCAATCAGCCAATTGATGATTTTTGTTAATGAAGCCTATAAAGCACCACATATACCTGTGGAGGCGGCAGAAAACTTTGTACAAATCTTATCACCTCTTGCCCCACACATTGCGGAAGAATTGTGGGCACGTTTAGGTCACAAGGAGAGTATTACCTATGAGCCATGGCCAACTTATGATGAGTCTTGGACAGTGGAAGCTGAGGTTGAGATCGTAGTACAAGTGAATGGTAAGATTGTTGACCGCACAAAAATAGCGAAGGATTTGGATCAAGCAGGCATGCAGGAGCATGGTATGAGCTTAGATAGTGTTAAGGCAGCTATTGAAGGCAAGACTGTCCGTAAGGTCATTGCTGTTCCAGGCAAGCTTGTTAATATTGTAGTGGGTTAATGGGATAAGGGTGGTGAGTATGAACAATGTATAAATCTAAATTCATCCTTGCCATAACATCTGCTGTAATGGGTGCAGGTTTAATGTTTGTTGTCACTAATCTGACATCCTCTCCAGCAATTGAAGGTTGGACTCCGGTTAATACTGCTGTTGCGTCTACACTAGTGGAGCAGCAGCAGCCTCAATCGGAGCAACAGCTTCAATCAGAACAACCAAGTAAACAAGAACAAAACCAATCATCTGGGAAAGTTGCGGATAGTGAAAAATCAGCAGAGCAAACGAAACGAGTTAACATAAATACTGCAGGTTTAGTTGAATTGCAAAACATACCAGGTGTTGGAGAGAAAAAAGCGCAAACGATTATAGATTATCGTAATAAGCATGGTGCTTTTAAAAAAGTTCAGGATTTGACGAAAGTAAAAGGAATTGGTACAAAAAGCTTTCAGAAAATGAAACCATTTATTGAGATTGGTTCTTGAACAGAGGAGAAATGCTGGAATGAGTCAAGATGCACGTGCACGTAAGGACTGGGACACGTATTTCATGGACATTGCCTACATGGCATCTACAAGGTGCAGATGTCATCGACGTCATGTTGGGGCTGTATTGGTGCAGGGGAAAAAGCTACTTGGGACAGCTTATAATGGTGCACCTTCAGGTGTGCCAGACTGCTCAGAAGCGGGCTGTATGATCGCAGAGGAATATGAGCTAGCTATTGTAGATGGACAAGAGCAAATGGTGAAAAAACAGCGTTGTGTGAGAACAATCCATGCTGAACAAAATTTGTTGCTATTTACTGATCGTATTGATCGTGAAGGAGCAAGTGTGTATGTGACAGATCAGCCTTGCTGGACATGTGCCAATATGCTTGCAAATAGCGGTGTGCAGGAAGTAGTTTACCATCGAAGCTATCCTAAGGATGCGGATAAGGTGACTAAGCTGATGCAGCAGGTTGGCATTACATTTCGTTGTCTAGAAACGTATGAGCCTCCTGAGGTAGCAGTAAGTGAGATTACAAATTAGAGCAGTACTAAAAATTACAAGACATGAACAAGGAAGAACCTTTAACTACGTGAAGACGTGGCTAAAGGTTCTTTTTTATTGTTAAACGATAATCCAACTGCGCGAGAGGTTTGCGGAATGATGGTGGTTGGTCCCCATGGAAAATGAAAGGAGAAGACAGTGCAGTTTATTTCTTCAAAACCATTTGTGCTTGTAGCATGTCTATGGATTATAGGCTACACTACAGCCTACACCCAAAAGGGAGCTTCTTGCTGGTTAATGTGGATGGGGATAAGCCTCATGCTACCGCTTTTAGGATATGTGGTAAAAAACAACTGGAAACAGCATATTCTATATTGGATTATTTTCACGAGTGCTATTTTATATTGGAACTATTATGAACAAAATAATGTAAGTCTGATTGAAGAAAGCAACAAACATATTCAAGCAGGTACAAAGCTAAATCTGCAAGGTGTTATACTGGAACCACCTGAAATAGATGGGGATAGAGTAAGATTTACTTTAGCTGCTCATGAAATTGAGTTTATGCCCAAGATTTCCTCTATAAATAAAGAAAAATTAGCTGTACAGCTTACCTTGGCTACAAAAGATGAAATCAACATTGCAAAGTCATGGAAACGTGGGGATATTATATCCTTCTCAGGTACATTAGAGCAACCAAATACGGCTACAAATTTTGAAGGCTTTAATTATCGGCTTTATTTACAAAAGCAAGGCATTCATTGGATTGTTAAGGTTGAAGGAGCCTCGGTGGTTACTTTACTTGAAAAGGAAAGCTTTAGTCCACTTGCATTTTTAGCTCACGTAGACCTTTTTCGCCAACATATTGGATCAATTATTGATGAGCTATTTCCCGATTGGCAGGGAGGATATATGAAAGGCTTACTGATTGGGATAACCGATGATTTATCTGATGATAAATACAAACAATTTACGAACCTTGGCATGACACATATATTAGCAATATCAGGTACGCATGTCGCCATTAATATTGGTTTAGTGTTTGGATTATTAAGATTATTAAAGGTGACAAGAGAAAGAGCTTATTCTACAGTGTTTTGGTTGCTTCCAATCTATGTATTTATGACAGGGTTTTCTCCTTCTGTGCTAAGAGCAGGCTTAATGACTATGTTAGGTATTTTTTTGTTAAAAAGAGGGTTATTTAAGGATGGTTTAAACACACTTAGCGTTGTTGCCTTTGTTATGTTGATATGGCAACCTTATTATTTATTTAACATTAGTTTTCAGCTTTCGTTTGCTGTCACTGCTGGAATTATCGTATTTACACCATTCATAAAGCCTTATTTATTATGGCTACCGGCTAAAATTAGAGATGGCATTGCCATTACGATTGCTGCTGAATTGATTTCCTTCCCACTTACCTTATATTATTTTAATCAATATTCGTTGCTGTCTATGCTGGCGAACTTAGCTTTGGTTCCTATTATTAGTGCTATAACGTTACCAGTAGGGACAATTTCCTTGCTGCTAGGCTCGATATGGTTACCTCTCGGTAAATCGCTTGCTTTTATTGTGCAATGGTTAAACCTAGCTACATTCAGTATAACGAAATGGCTAAATGAAATGTCAGGATTTATGACGTACTGGAAATCCCCTTCCATGCTATGGATATTAATTTATTATGTGATGTTATACTTGATGTTTTATTTGCAGCACAGACCTAAGCTAGAATTAAGTACAAATACACATTCACTACATGATACTGTACCATTAGAAAACGCTAATATTAATAGAGGAAGAGACTCACTTCAATATGTATTTAAAGCTGGGTACTATATCTTTTTTATAGCTTGGTTTATGATCATGTTAGTTATTGCCTATCAGCCCCTTAATGAAAAGGGAATTGGATATGTGCAATTTATTGATGTTGGACAAGGTGATTGTATTTTAATTACAACCCCTAGCGGAATCAATATATTGGTTGATGGTGGGGGCACCGTTTCCTTTCGTAAGCCAAAGGATGCATGGAGGTCAAGAAAGGTTCCTTATGAGGTGGGTGAAAAAACCGTCGTTCCTTTGCTTAAGAAGCGAGGGATACATAAATTAGACATTGTGATTATGACCCATGCGGATCAAGACCATATTGGAGGTCTGCAAGCTGTGTTAACCCACTTTCCTGTACGAGCCCTAGTCAAGAATGGGAGTATAGCTCAGTCTAAAACGTTAACGAAGCTATTAGAAACAGCATTAGCTAAAGATATTCCTATTTATTCAGCATACCGAGGTATGGGTTTGGCTCTTGATCCTTTAACATCTATTGATTTTGTTTATCCTGAAGCTAAGCCCGATGGGAGTATACCTATCATTAAGGATCAAAATCATGAATCTATCGTTTTTTATTTAACGATGGATGGAGTGCGTTTCTTGTTTACTGGTGATATGGATATCGCTGCAGAGGATGCAATTATGAATTTAGAGAAATCTCCTAAGCGATTACAAGCTGAAGTCCTTAAAATAGCTCATCATGGTAGCAAAACTTCAACGTCCTTAGACTGGCTTAAGGCGATAAAACCGAAGCTTACGGTTATTCCTGTAGGTAGCCGTAACAGCTATGGTCATCCCCACCCAAATGTCTTACAGCACATTGATGAGCAAGGGATTCCAATCTATAGAACTGATCAAAATGGAGAAGTACAAATGAAGGTTGATGGTGGTCAATTGAGTTTTCGTACCTATTCCCATAAATATGATAAATAGAACATTTTTTATTGTTATGAGGAATGATGACGTTAGATGTTTTTTTTGGTATTCTTAATAGGGATTGAAGCAGTTTTATTACTATAAATATGAGATAAAACTAACAGATTTCATAAGTAAATAAAAGATTAAATAATTGTAACTCATATTGCAACATATTTCAGATTAACTACGTCTGTAAGGTTGCAAGGGAGGGGGAGCCTTTTGTGGTAGAGCAGGGACTCATCAGAGCCGCTCAAATGGGCGATCGCGACGCTCTAATCACCCTATTGCGGGATATTCAGGATCATGTATATCGCACGGCATATTATATTCTTAACAATGAACAGGATGCACATGATGCTGCTCAAGAAGCACTCATTCGGATTTATACTAAAATTGACTCTTATCAGGAAAAGGCTCAATTTAAGACATGGGTGCAGCGAATTGTTACGAACATCTGTATTGACAAGTTTAGAAAAGTAAAACCTGTCGTATCCATTGAAGAGCATGATTTAGTTTTTCAAGCGGGTGAAAATGTGGAGCGTGAAGTTATGTCAGGCTATATTGCAGAGGATATTAAAAATGCGATTGAACAGCTTCCTGAGCATCATCGTACGGTCATTACCTTAAGATATCTGCAAGGCTTTTCATACAATGAAATTTCTGATTGTTTGGAATTGCCTTTAAATACGGTAAAGTCCTATCTGTTTAGAGCGAGGCAACAGCTTCAACTTCTTCTACAAGATTATCAGAAAGGTGGTGTAACGTAGATGGGATGCCCAGAAGTGATAGAAGAGTGGATGAATCTGTATGTAGATCATGCATTGGAAGATGAAGAAGAGAAGCTTTTGCTACAGCATGTTCAGTCTTGTCCAGATTGTGCTGAGAAGTTCACATTACTCAAGGAATTGTCCGCTAGGCTGGAGCAGTTGCCTATGGCTACACCAAGCTATGATCTTGTAGATGCTATTTTGCCACAGCTTCAAGCGATAGATCAGAGACGTAATGAAGAAGCCAGTACAGTGATTCCTATGGTAAGAGATAAAGTAAAGCCTGCTTCAAAAAGAAATCGCATTTTTAGAAATGGAGTATTAGGAACCGCAGTAGCCGCAGTTATTTTTGGATTGTTTGTTTACAATCATGAAAATAAAAATATGCAGGATGCAGATGGTCAAATCGAGCAGCAAGTAGCATTTGTAGAGGAAAAGAGTAGTACCAATTCCAATTCTCAAGATCCTCAAAATCAACAACTAGGTGAAGGTGAGCAGAGTGATGCTAAGGTTTATTCTAATGAAGATAAACCTGCTGATACTAAGCAGTTAGAGGATCAATCAAAAGCTAATGATAAAGCAGTAACTAAAACCAATCCTGATCAACCTCAAAAGGATCAGGCTAAGAAGTCTACTAATTCAAATGTAGATAAGAACGATAAATCAGTTAATACAGATAAAAATTCTACTGAAAAAGCTGAAAAACAAAATAAGGATGTACAGTCTTCACCTAAAAATCAAGCTCCTTCTCGCGGAGCAGGAACTGGGGAAGCAGAGTCTAACAATCAAGATGAAGGTATAGTGACGCATGAAAATAATGACATGCCAGAAAAGCTGGATATTTTTAATGGTGATACATCCATAGGTATGGGAATTACTAGTAATATTACTCAGTGGATTTCTCCTGATGGCATGTATTCTGTAGAGCTAATTGATGCTCACGTTTATCTTTATAAGATTTCCAGTGAATCTAAGACGTTACTGATGGATCAAGCGTTAGAAGGTGCTTGGGTAGATGGAGCTTGGTCACAGGACTCTGAGAACAAGCTAACCTTCACGTATCGGACTGATATGGATGGTACAATAAAATCATCCCTCATTGACCCAAAGATGATTTCAGAAAAAAATAAATAAAATGATGCACCATTTTATGAGATATAGAATAGGTTAATATATAAACAGAATAAAGAGAAGGTAAAGCGTCGTGTATGACCGAGATAGAGATAGTTTCTAGAGCTATTTTCTATCTCGTTTATATAGATGTGACCAAGACAAAGGAATTTGGAGGCGAAATTAGTCCCTTCAGGTTCCTTTGTTGCGTAAATGAGCTTATACCAAGTATCATAGAGAAAGCGAACAATGGAACTATAAATAATTATTTTATTTTAAAAAGGTCGATGAAGAGGATGACTTTAATATGGATGTAAAAACAGCACTAAAGCAAGTACAGTCTGGAAAGGTTTTGCCAATCTATGTATGCTTTGGGACAGAAAAATATCAATTAAATCAATTTATTAAAAGGTTGCAGGATACGGTTGTTGATCAGGATGGACGTGACTTTGGTCTAGCTAATTATGATTTAGCTGAAACGCCAGTGGAGATGGTTATCGAGGAAGCGGAGATGCTGCCTTTTTTAGTGCCGCAGAAATTAATTGTAGTTAGGGATAGCAGTGTTTTTACGGCAGGAAAAGACAATCAAAAAATTGCGCATAATATAGATGCTTTAATTGCTTATATGAATAATCCTGCGCCACATAGTGTGATTGTGTTTGTGGTTAATGCTGAAAAACTGGATGAACGCAAAAAAATAGTAAAGCTTATGAAGGGGAATGACGCGGTTATTTCATTTATGCCACTTAGTGCTAATGATCTCATTACGTGGGTCGTAGCAGAGGCAAAGGCAAGAGGTTGTGTTATACGCCAAGAGGCGGCACAAGCCTTAATCCAGGCCAGTGGCGTGCACATGGGGGGACTTGCGTCTGAGCTGGACAAGCTGTGCTTATTTGTGGGACAAGGACAAGAGATTGAGGTGCAAGCGATTAATCAGCTCGTAGAGCGTAATACAGAGCAAAATGTTTTTGTAATGGTGGAGCATATTGCGAATCTCAAGTTGGATCAAGCATTGAACATATTTTATGAATTGTTAAAGCAACGTGAAGAACCAATAAAAATTGTTGCTCTAATTGCAAGGCAGTTTAGAATTATGCTACAGGTAAAAGAGCTTAGTGCTCAGAACTACTCTCAGCAGCAAATTGCCTCCCAGCTAAGTCTTCATCCCTATGGTGTAAAGGTAGCTGGAGAACAAGCACGACGGTTTGAAGCTTCTCGATTAAAGCAATTGCTCGCTAGACTGGCACAATTAGACTTTGAAATGAAAAGTGGGAAAATGGATAAGGTGCTCGGGCTAGAGTTGTTTTTATTGCACTTGGCGGCTTAGTTTGGAAGTTAACAATAATGAAGATGGCTGCTACAAAACAGAGGGTTCTTTCGATCGTTGTTAAAACCAGATTTCTATTATTAATGAGTAATTTATTGTAGCAATCTGGTTTTAAATACGAACGTTTCACTTCTCCAGAATCCCTCTGTTCCTTCGCTAGTTTAAGTGGGTTGTCAACCTCCAAAATGTAGCCTAAAGTGCATATTAAAATTAGGGACATAGGAAATTTTAAGTCCAAAAAGACCTGAACGAATTCGTTCAGGTCTTTGGGCTTAATTTATAAAAGCGACGCTTACGCTTGTGCAGTAAGGGCGTTCAATTTTTTAGTCAAGCGAGATTTTTTACGAGCAGCTGCATTTTTATGGATTAATCCTTTAGTTACAGCCTTGTCCAACTTCTTAGTAGCAACGATAAGAGCTTCTTTAGCAGCTTCTACTTCATTGCTCGCTAGAGCAGTATCAACAGTTTTAACAGCAGTACGCAAAGCAGACTTCTGAGAAGCGTTAAGCGCACGACGTTTGTCATTTGTTTTTACGCGTTTGATAGCGGATTTAATGTTAGGCATTGCATTCACCTCCTGTAAAGCATATAGTAACCCAGATGATTCACAACTTAAAATAGTTTATCATGTGGTGGCATAAAAAGCAATAAATTGATGTTAATCTTTTCAAACCTATCGTTTTTTGTATAAATGGCAGACATTTCTTGCACACTATAACCTAAGTAACTCAAATAAGGAGGTTATGGTCTGTATGACTCTTGATTTAAGCAAATATTCGGTACGCACAGATTTAGCGATAGAATCGAAAGCCTTTGCGGAAGAAACGTTAGGTGCACCCATCTCTGGATTAATGGAGGATATTGAGGAGCATGATGGAATTAAGGTAACACGCTTAGATATTCAAAATGAAGAAGCCTCCCAGAAAATTGGTAAAATAAAAGGGCATTATGTTACTTTTGAGGTTCCTGGTCTAAGAACTCAAGACACTGAACTACAGGACAAGGTTACACAATCATTTGCAAAGGAGTTCGCTCAATTTTTAAAAACAATTGGGATAAAATCTGAAGCTAAAGTATTAATTGTTGGTTTAGGCAATTGGAATGTGACTCCAGATGCATTAGGACCGTTAGTAGTTGAGAATATAATGGTGACAAGACATTTCTTTGAGTTAGTTCCCGATCAAGTTAATGAAGGATATCGTGAAGTGAGTGCCGTTGCCCCTGGTGTTTTAGGAATTACAGGCATTGAATCCAGTGAAATTGTCCAAGGCATCGTTGAGCGGACGAAACCCGATCTTATAATTGCGATCGATGCACTTGCGTCACGTTCCTTAGAGCGTGTCAATACAACGATACAGGTTGCTGATATTGGGATACATCCTGGTTCAGGGATTGGCAATAAACGTCGTGGGTTAACCTATGAGGTGCTAGGTGTGCCTTGTATTGCGATTGGTGTGCCTACCGTCTGCTATGCTTCAACGATTGTGAACAATGTATTTGATTTAATGAATCATCATTTTAGTGCTGAGACGGGTGGAAATCAGGCGCAAAGCAAACAAATTATGGGCCTTCTTACTGAACTATCTGAAAATGAGCGGTTAGGTTTAGTAAAGGAAGTGCTGGAACCGTTAGGGCATGATCTCATTGTTACGCCAAAGGAAATTGACAACTTCATTGAAGACATTGCCAATATTATCGCAAGTGGCCTAAATCAAGCATTACATCAAGCGATTAACGACGAAAATGTAGGAGCATATACACATTAAGAATACTCGACTATATGCCTAAATGTGTCAGTATCAACCAATTTAAAAAATTAAATATCATTAAAAAGAGTCGTTATTAAAAAAATAACGGCTTTTTGTTGTTGAGTCACTAAAATTTATTTCAACAGCGAGTGAAGCAACCCTCTTGAAGTAGCCACTCTCTGCACCGTAGCCTCCTACTCTATACTTTGTCAAGCACTGATTATTGTATTGAGCCTCTCTCTAATTCTCTATTTTCAGTTCTATATTTTGTGCTAGGTTCATAGATTTGAAATACAAAGACTTTAAAAGACTCACAAGTTTGATAAAGAACTAGTATTTGCACCATACCAAGGAGGCACAAATCTATGAAATTCCGCGCACTAAACATCGCCAAATTTAAAAGAAATGTTATGCATATATTAGCTATGGGACAAACCTTACTAGTATTATCGTTACTCTCTATTGTGTTTTTTGTATTGCTTGGAATAAGTGGTATTGCTGAAAAGCATTTGAATACATCTCCCGTTAGCTCTATGAAAGGACTAGCTAGCTCTCTATCAAGTCACTTTTTTATTAATATGATCGGGATGGAATTGCCTCATAGTACAACAAGTGAGGATGGCTCCGTTTTTGATGGCAAAAAAATTGCGAATGTCGTTTTTCAAATGTTAACGGATGTTAACCCCTCAGATCCTAAAAGCTTGCTAGCAAGAGAAATACCGGCGCTTGGTGCGGATAGTCCCATTTTATTACGTGCAGGCTCAGGTAATGATGGAACTTCAGCTCCAGAGGATTATCGTACAGATGAGACAGCACCACATGACATTGGACAGCAGTCAGAGGTAGACCCCTCAGATCCTACAAGTCCGACAGAACCAAAGGACCCACAGGGGAATTCGCAGCCCAACAAAGAGCCCAACACGTCCCCCCCTGGAAAAACCGACCCTACTTCACCAGAAAAAGATCCAAACCAACAAGAAGTTAAGCTTACAGGCAAAAATATAGTGATGATTTATCATTCTCACCCACAAGAATCATATAATCCATTAATAGGGAAGGAAAGTAAAAACCCTGGCTCCTCTGATCCTAAAAAAAATATCGCGGTGGTAGGAGACATGTTGAAAACAGAATTAGAGCGTAATGGTATCGACACGTTGCATAAAGTTCAAGATTACGCCTCAACGGTTAGTAATTATAACTATAACTATTCCTACAAATATTCACGAGAAACGGTCAAAAAAGCGATGGCTGAAAATGGACAGCTGGAGTATTTTATCGATATTCATCGGGATTCACAACGTCATGGTAAAACAACAACAACGATTAATGGTGAAAGCTATGCACAGGTTTATTTTATAATCGGGCATGGTAACAAAAATTGGCAGAAAAATGAACAGTTTGCTAGTTCTATTCACGAACGAATGGAAAAGGATTACCCTGGACTTTCGCGTGGAATTTGGGGTAAAACATCTAGCCAAGGTAACGGCGAATACAATCAATCCTTATCTGAAAATAGCATTTTAATTGAAATCGGTGGCATCGACAATAGCAAGGAGGAATTAGCGAGAACAACGAAAGTACTTGCAGATATTTTATCAAATATTTTTTGGGAAGCTCAAGATGCTAAGAAGGTTGATGGCAAAGGGAAATAACATTTTGAACCTGTTGAGGTTGGATGCTTAAATTTTAGACTTATAACTTTTTGGGGGTGGAAGGGATGTCAAACGACATAAAAAAATTGTTTTTGTATGGTGTGTTGCTGGTTGCAGGGGTTACCTTTGGCATGCAGCTAGCAGAGTCGGGAAATAAAGATACGTATGGTGCACCACAATATTACGTTCAGCAGGGTCAAGTTCAAACCCAGCAAAACCAGCAATCCGAGCAAACGGCTCAAAGTGGGCAACTAGGGCAAGTACAACAGGGTCAACAAGTACAGCAAGGACAACAAGGACAGCAACTGCAGGCTCAGTCACCACCTTCTACAGCACCAACAATAACAGCACCTGCAGATATTTTGCTACCACCAGCTACTAAGCCTTCAGTAGATAAGTTTGCCGATAAAACAGCTAATTTACTTCAAAAGTTGTCTAAGCAAGGTATACATTGGGTTGCTTCATTATTTGGGACTGCTGAATAATTAGCATGTTACATTGTCCCCGTTCGGTTTGATATAATAAGTGTTAGATTGTTTTAGATGAGATTGAGCCGAGCCGGAGGGAATATGAAGTGAAGAAGATTACAATGCAACAGATTGCGGATTATTTAGGCGTATCAAAATTTGTGGTGTCTAAGGCGTTATCTGGCAAGGAAGGTGTACATGAAGCTACACGTGCAAGAGTAATTGAAGCGGCAAGTCAATTAGGTTATTTTGCACAAAAAAATAGATATGCATCTGCCAAGCGATTGATGGAGGCAGAGAATTTAGAAGGTAAAAAGACTGTGCTTGTATTAATGCCTAATATTCGTTTTCAAAATAAGGATTCGTTATATTGGGGCAAAGTGCTGGAGGGGATCTCTCAGGAACTCGACAACCAAGGTCTAGGGATGATTATTATGTCTGAGTCTAAAGGAGAGCACATTATAAGTGCCTTGAATCCGCAAGGCTTATTAGGGATCATTGGTGTTGGGCAAATTGAAACCTCACTTTTACTTGAGGTGCGGGCATTGGACTTACCGATGGTATTCGTAGATCATGAAGATCAATTAATTCCATGTGACACGATATTCGCTAACAATATGGATGGAATGGCAATGCTAGTGAATCACCTTATCGGTTTAGGTCATCGCCAGTTGCACTTTTTAGGTAATTCATCCTTTTCAAGTAGCTTTCGCGATCGTTGGATCGGTTATCGACAGGTGCTAGAGGATCACGACCTTATTCCGCAGGATCGTCATGACCCCATGTTAAAGCTACGTGATATTGATAGTCGTGGATATGAAGAAGAGGTGACACTTTGGATTAAAAGACAAAAAGCCGCAGGAAAGCTTCCTACAGCCTTAATCTGTGCAAACGATCATATTGCGCTCACAGTGATACAGCTTTTAACTCAATTAGGTGTACAGGTTCCAGCGAAAATGACCGTCACTGGCTTTGATAATATTGCTGATGCTGCACTGTCTAAGCCAACCTTAACTACTGTAGATGTACCTAAAGAGCAGCTTGGTAAAGTCGCTGTCATCAAGCTGTTAAATCGTGTTGCAAATTCCTCGACAATCTTTGAAAAAACATTGTTATCCGTTGAGCTTGTCCCACGTGAATCAAGTCATGCCTTAGAGCAGATCACACAGGAGACATTATTTTAAACAAGACAAGGATATATTATTCTAAATGGCATTAGCACCTTCGAGTCTTATTGATTGTTGTGCAAGTAAGATAAATTTCTTTGAATAAAAGAGTTACGTTGCTCTACACAAGCAAAAGAGCGTAAGGCGTCTTGGGGTGTATTTTTTACGTAATCTAGCAGCTTTTTAATAGAGGTTGTCGCCACATGAATTTTTGTATCTGACGAAGCATAATAAATGTAGACCTCACCATTGTCCCTAGCGATAACTCCATTACAAAATACAACATTGGAAACGTCACCCACACGTTCCTCGTCTTCAGGTGCAAGGAGATACCCACCTGGAGCGTAAATGATACGCCACGGCTCATGCAAGTCCGTTAAAAACGAATATAACACATAACGCAAGCCAGCCGCGGTATTTCGTACCCCATGCGCAATATGAAGCCATCCCTCTGGTGTGCGGATTGGGGCAGGCCCTTGCCCATTTTTTACTTCCTTGATGGTATGATACTGACGTTCATCTATAATAATTTCTTTTTCAATAACTGCATGCTCAATGTTTTTTGCAAGTCCCCAGCCGATGCCCCCGCCTGATCCAGTACTAATAAAACCATCCTGTGGTCGTGTATAAAAAGCATATTGTCCATTTATAAATTCGGGGTGTAACACAACATTGCGCTGTTGTGGGGAAGGGGTGATCAAATCATCTAGCCGCTCCCATTCCTTTAAATCGGTTGTTCTTGCAATCCCACAAGCCGCAACCGCACTTGAAAGGTCACCACTAGGCGCATTTGGGTCTTTACGTTCTGTGCAAAACAGTCCATAAATATAGCCATCCTCATGTTTACATAAACGCATGTCATAAATGTTAATGTCAGGCTGATCGCACTCAGGCATTACAATAGGATAGTCCCAAAACCTAAAGCCCTCTGTAGGGGAACTGCTTTCAGCAATAGCAAAAAATGATTTGCGATCCACCCCTTCGACACGTACAGCTAATAAATAACGTCCGTCAATCTCAATTGCGCCAGGATTAAAAACAGCGTTAATGCCCATACGCTCCATAAAATAAGGGTTAGTGTCAGGATTAAAATCATATCTCCAAAATAAAGGGGTGTGGGCTGCAGTTAATATGGGATGCTCGTAACGTTGAAATACTCCGTTGCTAAGTGTCAGTGGGAGATTGGGACGTGATATAAGCTGTTCATAATGATTACTGAGTACATATTTACGTTGTTCAAATACAGTTGCCATCGAAGAACCTCCATTTTAAGAGTTTACTTTTTCTAAAATATAGAAAACTAGTTACTTACATCATCACATGAGATGGATAAGCGGCGCAACATCTCTATACACGCTCTACTGTTGTGATAGGGACATTTCCATGCGCTTAGTTTAGGTTCATTTGGCAACGGCTTGCCGCTTGGGTCAACACCCCATACCCATTCTCCATGTACAGGATCAACGATGTAATTTTGAATAAAATGCCATGAGTTTAGGGCAGCATCATAAAACCGTGGATCATCTGTAAGCTGAAAGGCATTATAGAATCCAACCATCGCTTCGGCTTGGGGCCACCAATCCTTGTTAGCATTTGTTATGCCGTGCTCGTTACCTTCATTCCAAATGCCACCGTCTTGGTCAACTCCTTCATGAAGTGTTGCATTCGCCATTGAAATGACAATACCTCTCACTTTGGCCAACAATTTTTCATTCCCAAGCACTTGAGCAGCTTCATATAATAGCCAGCTGCCCTCAATGTCATGGCCATATGAGATCGCATTGCTTTTGCTATTCCATTGCTCATCAAAAAATAGTAAAAAGTGATGATGATTTTGATTAATAATATGATGAAGCGTAATTTCTATTAATTCAGTTAACTTTTGCCCTAAAAGTGGAGATTTCCACACCCGATAAAGATGAGTGTAGGCTTCTAAAACATGCAGATGGGTGTTCATCGATTTTTTCTCATTCAGGTCCTTATCACTTAATGAAAAATGGTCCGTTACACTCCATTCCCTTGAGAATGCTTCAAAGTAACCTCTGTGCTCTGCATCATAGCTATGTTGTTCTAGCAAATGGAATAAAGCAATTCCGTTAACTAATGCAACCTCGCAACCCGTAGCTAAAAAATACTCTGTCAAAGCATAAATAACAAAGGCTTGCCCGTACACCTGTTTTTTGGCTTCTATTGGATTTCCTTTATAGTCGATTAGCCAATAAAAACCTCTATATTGTTCATCTGCAAATAACTCAAATAAGGAGGTATAGGCGTAGTGCGCCATGTTTAAATAGTCCTGTTTATCGGTAAAGCGATAGGCAGCGGAAAAGGTCCATAATATACGAGCAGCAAGGACGAGGCTTTTATTTGCGTCGTGAACAACGGTCATATCCTGATTGATTTGCCCAATAAAGCCGCCATGTTTAACATCTTTGGCGTGTGTTAACCAAAACGGTAAAATGTTAGCTTCAAGCTCCTTCTGTAAGGCTTGCTTCCAATTTTCAATATCGACATGCATAACAAGCTCACTCCTTTTATTGCTTGTTTGTTATTTTATTTTATTGTTGTTATATAACAATATAATTGAATTCACATTTCTTTATGACATAAAACTAATTTTTGTTAAAGGCTCAATATAGTGATCAGTGCTTGACAGTGTGATGCGAGAAGAAGATACGATGCAGAGAGTGGCTCCCCTCCGCTATGTTTGCTTATTGTCAAGTACTGATTTTAAGGCTTTTTATAAACTGATTAAAGAATTAATAATAATCTGAAATGGAGACGTTTAGCTAGATGAGAGAGCATACTTTAAATCAACAAAAACAAATGTGCACCAAATATAATGCTACCTTTTGTGAAGCTCCTAGTCATTTAAAAGTAGGAATATCTTTAAATGTAAAGGAGGGGATAATACCGATTCATGGCTTGCGTATTCAGCCTGAAAATAGTACAACGGGCTGGTATATATGGGCAGGAGAAGAGATGTCACAAGCTGATGATTTTTTTGTTCCTTTACATGTTGAACATGTTGAAGAGTGGGTGCCTGGTATTGAGAAGTATTTAGGTCTTAGTCCTGGCTGGCGATTTATAATTGCAGATGACTATGAAGATGTATGGTTTGACGAAGCGATTTTAAAATCTTAAAAAAGCATCCAACTAATTGTGATGTAAGCGATGCTTTTCCCCAGCTAGTTGGATGCTTATTCTTTTATTTATTGTAGCTATTATTGCTATTATGGCTAATGTTGCTTTCGTATTGGCTGTCGTTAGCGTATATGCTAAACCTATAAATTAGCTAACCTTGATTTTAACTTCGGAAACACGTTTAGTGCATTGGAGTAAAAAACTTCTTCCCAATGAGGTTCCGGAATTAAATTTTTAACAAATTCAATATAAGCTCCAACTGGAATCAATGGCCAATCTGTGCCAAACAATACTTTGTCATATCGCTCAGCAAAGACGAGCGCACGACGGAAATGATCGGTATATGTCTGCTCCTTCATCAGTCGCTGCACCTTAGCCGCATCGCCAACGATCCAGCCTGATAAATCTGCATATAGGTTTTCATTTTTTTCAAGCATTGCCGCTGTATCCATCACCCAAGGATCACCTAGATGACAAATCATAAACGTAATATCCCGATGCTTCATGATGGCTTCCTCCATCGCTAGTGGATGTGAGTATTTGAGTAAACCTTGATCAGAATAGGTCAATCCACCATGAATGACGATGGGAACATCATATTTTGCTGCTAGCTTATACACAGGATCATAGATGGGATCATGAACAGCGTAATGATAATATCCTGCGTATAGCTTAATTCCTACGACATGGCTCTGCTGTAGCGCTTGCTCTAACTGTACCAATTGGCCTTCCTCATGCAGTGTATGTGGATTAATGCCTACACAAGTAAAAACGTTAGCAGGGAGGGGGGCACTTAGATCAAGTCCCATCGGATTTTTGGCTGTTAGATCAGGGAAGCCACCTTCCTGTGTTTCTGTCACCCCCATACCAATCGCGGCGATCACCCCTGCCTGCTGGAATTCTGCCGCTAAGCCAGGGGCAGAATAATCAATGTGAGCTAACGATTTTGCAGTATCATGAAAGCTTGCTATATTTGAAAAATGAATATGAGCATCAATGATTTTCAAGTTGCCTTACCTCCAATATTGATTATGAGAGCGTAAATGTGATGTTTAATAAATCAGCGTAAGCTGCTTTTGATGCTTCTAGCTCATTTAGGACATAAAATTGTGGGTTGGTTAAAAAATGAGCGCCATGCTTGGCTTGATGCTCATGACCCGTAATTGAAGAAATCACTTGATTATCAATATAGCTATAGCAGTTTCCTTTATTAGGCTTGCTAACTAAAGTTAGCTTTTGCCCTCTTTCAGTGGAATAATAGTGGATCACATCATCAAAGGTAAACTCCATATCCGCTGTACCCACTTTATATTGGATATTGTCACCTTGGTCATTTTGATATAAAACTCGGCTATGACCTAGTTCCTCTGCTGTCTTAAAATAGCTCCATGTTAGCATACACAAAGGATGATAAGAAGTATTAGTCTGCTGCTCCACTTCAATGACGGTAGCCAAAACAGGAACACCTGGCAGCAATAAGAAATATTGATGATAAATAAGACCCTTATAAATCTCATTTTTTTCAATCGAAATCGTCATTTTAATGCCTGTCCACACATTCCCTTTGTTGTCATGAAGCTTAGCAAATTCAGCCCACCGTTTTTCTTCCATTAGTGAGAGGAGAGAAATATTGTTAGGTTGCGTGGAAATTCCACCAAGCCAAGGGTTCCACCACGCTTTTGGTTGTACTTTTGGAAAAGAAGCATCTAGCCATTCTTGCTCTTTATAGCGTAATGAGAACAAAGAAGGGGCATAATCGGAACTTGCTGAAATTGTAATGCTCCCATTACTTACAGTCAAAACTGGTTTTTCTTGCTCTATAATTTCTTGTTGTACAATCTCTTCCGTACCTATAGGGAAAATAACGGATTGCTTTTGTAATAGAAAGGTTTCAAAGTCCAAAGTGCTTTCTACGATATCCATTGTCATTCCCGTATCCCCATCAGAAGTTGAAGCACAAGCAATGTTCTGACGATTAGTAGAAAATTGGATCTCACTTGGATTGTTTTCAAGCTGAACAGGGTAGGTATGAGTAGCAATACTACCAAGCTTCGAGCTTATCGTAACAGCGCCAGTTAAGCTTGTTTTTTTATGTTCGTATAACTTTATTTGTAGGGTATCGCTTATAAACGGATTCCCATCATTTAAAATATACTCCATCGGTTTACTTAATGGTGGAGAAGGAGGCACTTGGGTTTTACGAACATAATCTCTAAATTCTCCCCATTCTGAAAATGTACCTACACTAAAAATGTAAGGGGCACTATCGGCATAACTACCTGCTTGTAGCGAACCTATCTTTTGATGAGTAGCATGTTGATAACCTTCCTTTTTCAAGCTACATTGCTCTGGCCAACTCATTCCATATCTTCCTGCATCCGTATACGTGAACATCCAGTTTTCTGTAAAGCGTTCAGCTTTGTAATAGTTTCTATCTTTTGCATAAGGAGGTTGTCTAAGATCAAGAAATTGATGATTATAAGGTAAAATTGAGTTCTCTATACTAAAATAAAACTTTTCCTTTAGCTCCAGCGCTTCTGAAATGGCCTGCTGAGATAAGTTATGAATTCGATAATAGAGCGTTGCGAGTCCATTATTATAAAGGCTTACATAAGCAATAAGCTGTACATTGTCATATCCTGCTAGCGCATAATGTGCTTCCAGAACAATGCTGTCACTCATTACGTTAAAGCTGACCTCAAGTGGAGGTTTTTGATCGTATTTATTGCTAAAGGGTGGACCTAGCTTGGCAAGAGGTAAACTTGCGACAACATGATTATGACGCACATCAATGATGGAGATTTCATTTTGATAGCGATTAAGGCTTGCTATGCGATTTCCGTTACCAATGACCCATTGATGGCTATTTTCACCAGAAAATACACCACTTCGCCCATAAACAAGTGTAGTTAACTCACTTTCTACCCTTGCTTGCTCATTTTCTAACTGAACTGTGATCTGAAGAGGTTCGGTATACAACCCATATTGAGTTACTAACCCTTGTACGGGAAGGCTATAACGTCCTTTGGCAGGAATCGTTAGCGTATACACTTGATCATCAAAAGCGATCAAATCATTAGTAGGTAAAGTAAAAGTAGTGACAACCTCCTCATCATAATGATTTTCTAACGTAAGCTGGAAGGTGACTTGCTGTCCTAAGTAAAATTCGCTTTGCTCTGAGCCCATCGTGAGCTTAATCGGAAAAACAGGATAAACCCCCGTTTTAAAGCTTGCTTGTAGACCGTTAATAAGAACATTTGTCTCGACAATAGGATGCGTACGCCATTTATTAATTTCCTGCTGGATTGGCTGTACCAAGAAATGCCCTTCGATCACGGTTTTATCTTGTACTTCTATCGTTTCGTTCAAATCAAACTGAATATTTTTATTAGAAATCCCTTCAAGGGATACTTGTAATGGTTTTCCGCTTTTATTGTGAATGGTATAGATGATAGGATAGCTTGTACCATAAGGTAATTTGTGCTGAGGAATATCAGCTTTAATTAAATAATCGTTAGTTTCGATTAAACGAATGCCCCGACCTGTACGCTCAAAATCCATTTTAAGCAGCTGCCCATCATGCTCCCAATGATAAGTGAAGTAATCAAACCCATTAATATGCTCCCCATCTGGCTGAACAGTAAGGTCACGTTTCCCATCTGCATACCAATCTGCAGTATCAAAATAAGCACGAACAGCCTCTGTCTGCAAAACGGTAGGAATGAAATTCATTAAATGGGTTGTCTCATCTCTTTTTTCCCAAAAGAAGCCACATTTCTTATACGTGGGTACTGCCTTCGTATTTCCTGGCCATGTGTACAAATCTACTCTTGGCCAACCAAGCTCGATTGTAGCCTTTACTGCTCTAAGTACAAGTGCCTTCCCAACCTTACGTCCATGAAAATCAGGTCTAACATTAAGTAAAGCAATATATAACGCGCCTTCATCTTCTTGATAGTAGTTAAAGCTACAGTAGCCAACAACCTCCTCACCTGCTAGTGCTAAAAAAACATGTAAATGCTTATTTTGCGCCTCGTCACGCTGAACGTCTTGCCCTGTACGTACTACATTTCCGCCACCCCAGCTCTCATTGCTTTGATTCCACATGTCTGCAATGGAGTCAGCATACTTAGGCTCATATTCTACAATCGTAATGTTTGCAGCTGTCATTCTTTACTTCGACCTCCTGTCGGATCAATAAGCATCTTATAGATTGGATGAATTTGTAATTCATTATCATCATAAACGATTTAATAGGCTAACCACAATTAACATTTACTTAACATTTTGAACAGAATCGCGGTGGATGATGTTGCCTTGCACTAACACACGTCCCAATTTAAGACTTGGGGAAGAGATCTTATCGATGATATATTTCACAGCGATACTCGACATCTGCTCAAAGTTCACTTCCATCGTAGTAAGATGAGGTGTTGCAATTGTGGCATATATATCATTGTCAAAACCAACAACGGAGCAATCCTTTGGCACAGCATAACCTTTGCTGTTAAGCTTTTGTATTAATAAGTAAGCGATTTGATCGCAGTTACACACAAATGCGGTTGGCATATTCTGAGGCGAATTAGGAAGATCAGAATTAGGCAACTCAAGCTCGATGTATTTTCCACGCTCATCTCGATCAGATATAACTAAGTTCTCATCTAACTTAATGTTATGTTCAAGCAATGATTTGTAATAACCAAGGTAACGATCCTGTATACTGCTAGTGGAATTAATATTTCCTACATAAGCAATTTTGGTATGACCTTGTGAAATTAAATAATTCGTTAGTTCGTAAGCTCCATAAAAGTTATCTGTCACAATCGCATCAATATCTGAATGCTCATCATAAAAATCAAGAAATACTTTTGGTAAATCCATTTCTTGTACGAGTTGAATGTAGCCTTTGCTGATTTGACCTAAAATGATAAGCCCATCTACCTTTTTTTCAGCATAGATTTTGGGGATTTGCAATTGCTCCTCGTCTTGATCACTTAAAATACTCAATATGCCAAAATAACCGGCTTGCTCAAGTAACAATGAAATTTGCTTATAAACGATCAGGTAAAAAGATTGAGCTAGTCCTGTGAAGCGTTCTGGAATAATGACGCCGATATTATGGGACAATCCTTCCTTCATCGCTTTTGCTGTTGTGTTGTAGCGATAACCCATTTGCGCCGCAAGCTGCTTTATTTTTAGTTTAAGCTCGTCACTTACCCCTTCTTTATCACTTAGTGCCTTGGAAACGGTAACCGTACTAACCCCTAGTTTGTTTGCAATATCACGCATCGTAATGTTATTTTTCATCATGTATCCTCCATTTATCCTATAGGTATGTGTAGTTGAATTAAGGATCTAACTAAAATTAGTGGTTGCCAATAATGGAGATGGAAGGCTACAAGACAGAGGGTTCTTCCGATCATTGTTAAAACCAGATTCCTTAGATTTTAATGATTACTTGATGGATGAAATCTGATTTTAAGAGATGAACGTTCCACTTCTCCAGAATCCCTCTGTCTCTTCGCAAAGTTAGGATGTTGTCAACCAATAATTTAAATGATGATCCATAATTCAAGGTTGAATTTAAGTAAATCTTAATGAGATGTGAACCTATATGTAATAAGTAGTATACAACATATTGACGTGTAAACGTATTCATTATATGATTAAATTGTAAGTTAACGATAACTTAATTTTAACCTAACTAATTACTTCACTGACAAAATTAAATTAACTTAAAGTTATAATTGGAGGTGATAAGAGATTCATAAACTTATTGTGAAGCATAAATTATTAATTGTTTTAAGCTTCATATATTCACTTATTTGGGTTCCAATTGGACTAATCACTTATTTGAATTTACTTTCATATATCCCTAGCCTTGCTGCTATTTCTGGAATTGCAGGAACTAAGTATGTTCTTTACTTTCTGTGGGGAGTCCCTTTGTTAGCTACTTTATTGGTATTGCTATTTAGCAAGAAGAGTGCGGTTAAGGTTTCTCTAGTGTCGTTTTCGATTGGAACTATCTTTTTCACAATGATGATTACCTTTCGCTAAAGGTTAATAATTACTTAACAAGGCTAGCTATTGTAATTTTTTAATATGAGGGGAGTTTTTATAATGTCAGAGGTACGAATTATTGGAGAAGCTTTAAAAAATATGCCATGGCAAGAAAAGCCAGCTGGAGCACAAGGCCCTGTATGGAGACATCAGCAAAATCCAGTGATTGAACGCAACCCTGTGGAAGGGATTTCTAGAATATTTAATAGCGCTGTAAATGTGTATGGGGATCAATTTGTTGGTGTGTTTCGTGCCGAGTCTCCTAACAGTCGTCCTCAGTTACACTTGGGCTGGAGTGAAGATGCTTTGGATTGGAACATTCACAAGGAGCCCATTGAATTTGTAAATGAGCAAGGGGAGTCTTTTAACCCCCGTTCTGCTTATGATCCTAGATTAGTTAAGGTGGAAGACGAGTATTACATCATTTGGTGTACGGATTTTTATGGTGCAGCGATTGGTATGGCAAGAACAAAAGATTTTAAAACGTTTGTACGTTTAGGAAATCCATTTCTACCATTTAATCGTAATGGTGTGTTGTTCCCACGTAAAATAAACGATAACTTCATTATGTTATCCCGCCCAAGTGATAGCGGTCATACCCCGTTTGGTGACATTTTTATAAGTGAGAGTCCTGACCTTGTGTATTGGGGTAAACATAAGCATGTGATGAGCAGAGGTGGTTATGGCTGGTGGCAAAACGTTAAAATTGGTGGTGGTCCTGCTCCCATTGAGACGACCGAAGGCTGGCTAATGTTTTATCATGGGGTAACTGGAACATGTAACGGGTTTGTGTATAGTATGGGTGTTGCTATTTTAGATATAAATGAACCTTCTAAAGTGAAGTATCGCTGTCAAAATTTTGTTTTGACTCCTGAAGAATGGTACGAAGAACGTGGGTTTGTAAATAATGTCGTGTTTCCATGTGCAACACTTCATGATGCGGAAACTGGAAAAATTGCGATTTATTATGGTGCGGCAGATACTTATGTTGGTGTAGCTTATACAACAGTACAGGAAATTGTGGAGTATTGTATTGCAAACCACGAGCAAGTGGGCGAGGATGCAGAGCTTGGATTGATTTAGTTCGGGAGGTTATTTTGTGATATGAATTTAGAAATGCCTTTAGAGCAATTATACCAATACAAGGGGAGTAGCCCAAAGCCAGATGATTATGACCAATATTGGGAGCGAGCCTTAACTGAGCTAGACGAACAATCGTTGGATTATGAGCTTGTGCCTGCGGAGTTTCAAAGCCCAATTGCAGAATGCTATCATTTATATTTTACAGGTGTAGGTGGTGCAAAAGTCCATGCTAAATATGTGAAGTCTACTCCTATGACAGGCGAAGGTGCTACTGCTAGTACAGATACCTGTTCTTCTGCTGGTGCTGGTGTAGTGCAGTTTCATGGTTACTCTGTCGATAGTGGAGATTGGTCTGATAAAGTGACTCTAGCAGCACATGGAATAACGGTGTTAGCGCTAGATTGTCGGGGCCAAGGTGGGCTTTCTCAGGATACTGTTTCCGTTCAAGGGATGACTTTGCGCGGCCATGTTGTACGTGGACTTGGGGATAGCGATCCAGATCGCTTATATTATCGAAACGTATTTTTAGATACAGTGCAATGTGTGCGTATATTAATGTCAATGGCACATGTGGATGAAAACAGAATTGGTGTGCAGGGCGTATCTCAAGGTGGAGCGCTTGCGGTAGCTTGTGCTGCATTAGAGCCACGAGTGAAGCTAGCGGTGTGCGTGTATCCATTTTTAAGTGATTATAAAAAGGTGTGGCAATCTAGCCTTACAGCCTCTGCTTATGAGGAACTAGCCTATTTTTTTCGGATATATGATCCCAATCATAAGCGAGAAGATGAGATATTTAACAAATTAGGTTACATTGATATTCAAAATCTTGCAGAACGTATTCGGGGAAAGGTTTTGTGGCTAATGGGCTTATCCGATCCAATCTGTCCACCTTCAACTCAATTCGCAGCATATAACAAAATTACGGCTGAAAAAGAACTTCTGTTATACCATGAATTTGGTCATGAATATTTACCAGGTCAAGGTGATCACATGCTGCAGTTTTTGTTGAAATTATAATTAAAGTAGGCTCAACATAATAAACAGTGCTTGACAATGTGATGCGAGAAGAGGCTACGGTACAGAGAGTGGCTTCAACCGCTGTTAAAGTGGTTTATGCTCTCCTCCGCTTCGTTTGCCTATTGTCAAGCACTGATTTTGAAAAACCAACTGTTACCTTGTTGTTTTACAGGGAATTAGCTGGTTTTTTATTTTGATTTTAATCTTTGTATCATTTTATCTAGCGCAAAGCCTATCAAAAACCAAAATAAGAGGGTTATGACATAAATTAAGGAAGTGGGAAAAGGGATCTTGCGTACAGCAGGAAAGTTTATGGCTAACCACATTACAGGGCTGGTCAAGGCTAGGAGGATATTGTAATCATCATGTTGAGTAAAATTAATAATAACGACGCTGACTGCCAAAAACGTAAGCCAGAAACGAAATGAATTTAACCATTTACGCATAAATCTAATCTCCAATCGAGAAAAGTTGTAAGTTTACAATAGCATAGAAGCTATTTGCTGCCTAATGAAGTGCTAATTTGTTCAGCCCTAACGCTTGGCATTGATGTGAATGACTGCAACTGCTATAATGAATTGATTGTACTTCTTATGATTTTTGGTGGGGGTAAGGAATGACTGATATTAGAGCAAGACAAGAAAAAATTCGTAATTTTTGTATCATCGCACATATAGATCATGGTAAATCAACATTAGCAGACCGTATTTTGGAATATACCGGCGCGTTAACGTCACGTGAAATGCAGGAACAGGTCCTCGATCACATGGACTTGGAGCGTGAACGCGGAATTACGATCAAGCTACAGGCGGTTCGCTTGACTTACCGTGCAGATGATGGTGAAGAGTATTTACTTAATTTAATTGATACCCCAGGGCATGTCGATTTTACGTATGAGGTTTCAAGAAGCTTAGCTGCTTGTGAAGGTGCTTTGCTTGTTGTAGATGCGGCACAAGGGATTGAGGCGCAAACATTAGCTAACGTCTATTTGGCGCTAGATAATGATCTTGAAATTTTGCCTGTCATTAATAAAATTGACTTACCCAGTGCGGACCCTGATCGTGTAAAACAAGAAATTGAAGATGTCATTGGCCTAGATACCAGTGATGCTGTCCATGCTTCTGCAAAAGCAGGAATTGGCATTAAGGAAATTTTGGAGCAAGTGGTGAAGCAAGTCCCAGCACCTACAGGTGATCCGGACAAGCCGCTTAAAGCACTTATTTTTGACTCGCATTATGACCCGTATAAGGGGGTTATCGTGTACGTTCGTGTTATTGACGGAAAAATAAAAGCAGGCTCTAAAATCAAAATGATGGCAACAAACAAAACGTTTGAGGTCATAGAGGTAGGGGCATTTAAACCTCGGATGACAATTGTCGATGAGCTTAATATTGGTGATGTAGGCTTTATCGTTGCGGGGATTAAAACTGTCGGTGATACGCGTGTCGGGGATACAGTTACAGACGCTAAAAACCCTACACCTGAGGCATTACCGGGTTATCGTAAAATTAATCCAATGGTGTATTGTGGACTCTACCCAATTGAGTCCTCTGACTACAATGATTTACGTGAAGCGCTTGAAAAGCTTCAATTAAATGATGCCTCTCTTAGCTTCGAACCTGAAACCTCAAGTGCACTTGGTTTTGGTTTCCGTTGCGGTTTCCTTGGACTATTGCATATGGACGTTATTCAAGAGCGGATTGAGCGTGAATTTAATATTCCATTGATTACTACTGCGCCAAGCGTTATTTATCATGTTACCTTAACAAATGGGGAAATGATTGTCATCGACAACCCTTCAAACTACCCTGAGGTTGGAAAGATTGACTTTGTTGAGGAGCCATTTGTGAAGGCAGCGATTATTGTACCAAACGATTATGTAGGAACAGTGATGGAGTTGTGCCAAAATAAACGTGGTGAGTTTGTAAACATGGAATATTTAGATACAACTCGTGTTACGATTACGTATCAAATTCCATTGTCTGAAATCGTATATGATTTCTTTGATCAGCTGAAGTCCGGAACAAAGGGCTATGCTTCATTTGACTATGAGCTATCTGGCTACAGACGTTCCAACTTAGTGAAAATGGACATCTTGCTTAATAGTGAGCAGGTTGATGCGTTGTCCTTTATCGTCCATAAGGATCGTGCTTATCAACGTGGACGCGTCATTTGTGAGAAGCTACGTGAGTTGATCCCACGTCAAATGTTTGAGGTTCCAATTCAAGCCTCTGTGGGCACAAAGGTTGTTGCGCGTGAAACGGTTAAAGCGATGCGTAAAAACGTACTTGCTAAATGTTATGGCGGTGACATTTCACGTAAACGTAAGCTATTAGAGAAGCAAAAGGAAGGTAAAAAACGGATGAAGCAGGTCGGCAGTGTAGAAGTTCCTCAGGAAGCATTTATGGCTGTGCTGAAGCTGGACGAGTAGCTTTAATCCTAACTCAATTTTTTATAATTCTAGATCCCTACTTGTTATGCTCATTTTTTATGAAATGGACATAGCAGGTGGGGATTTTTTAATTTTTTGAAAAGTTACGCCTTTCCCTATCATTTTTTTAGAATTATATATAGTTTGAAGCTAGTATTAACTGCAATGAATAGAATAGTATATTTAATAAGTACAACAGGATAGATACATGTATATTAAAATCAAAATTTATGCAATTACTCTTATTTAATATTTTATGTAAGCGTTTTAGTAGAACGGAGGTATTCATAGATGAAGCTTTGGTACGACAAACCTGCAGGAGCTTGGAACGAAGCCTTGCCACTTGGTAATGGAAAGTTAGGCGCCATGGTGTATGGCAGTGTCAATGTTGAGCAGGTTCAACTGAATGAGGATAGTGTGTGGTATGGAGGCCCAAGAGATCGAAACAATCCAGATACACTGACGCATTTGCCACAAATCCGTGACATGATTTTTAACGGGCAAATTAAAGAAGCCGAAAAGCTAGCTGCTTTTGCATTAACAGGTGTGCCAGAAGGACAACGTCATTATGAAACGTTAGGCAATTTATTTCTCTTTTTTGATGAAGAAGGAGAGGCGGAAAACTACCATAGAGCGCTTGATTTAGAGACAGCAACAGTAACCAGCTCATTTACTAAAAATGGGGTGACATATCATCGTGAAGCTTTTACAAGCTTTCCTGCTGGGGTATTTGTTTTACATTTAACTGCCGATCAATCCGGATGCTTATCTTTTCATACCCAACTTGCTAGAGGCAATTCAATCTGGAATCGTGATCCCTTTTCAAAATATACGTTTAAATATCAGGTTGGCTTTAATGCCTATGTGGATGAAAATAGAGCATTGTCACAGGACAGTGTATATATGAAGGGAAGATGTGGTGGGGAGGACGCGGTTTCCTTTGCAAGTGCGATGAAAATAAAGGTAACAGGTGGAACTGTACAAACGATTGGAAACTCGATTATCGTCGAAGGTGCAGATGAGGCAACTATTTATTTAGCGGCGGCTACGACGTATAGAGAATCTGATCCTTTAGGTTATGCCGTAAAAGTAATAGAGCATGCAGCTTTACAAGCTTATGATGAGCTGAAAAGGGAGCATATCGCAGATTATCAAGCTTTGTTTCAGCGTGTACAGTTTAAGCTAGGGACTTGTGGAAATAGTGAAGATGGTCGAAATGATCGAAACGATCTGGATCTGAATCAGTTACCAACAGATGCTCGTTTGGAACGTGTGCGAGCAGGAGAACGTGATGATGGTCTCATTCCATTATATTTTCAATATGGACGTTATTTGATGATTGCAGGGAGTCGTCCTGGTTCTTTGCCATTAACACTACAAGGCATCTGGAATCAAGATATGTTACCTGTGTGGGATAGCAAATATACGATTAATATCAACACACAAATGAACTATTGGCCTAGTGAAGCATGTAATCTAGCGGATTGCCATCTACCTTTATTTGATTTAATAGAAACAATGCGTGAGCCTGGAAGAGTAACAGCTAACAAAATGTATGGGTGCAACGGCTTTATGGCACATCATAATACAGATATATGGGGAGATACAGCGACACAGGATGTATGTCTAAGCTCTAGCATCTGGGTAATGGGGGCGGCATGGCTTTGTCTACATTTATGGGAGCATTATGAATATAGTCGGGATTTGGAGTTTTTAGCTCGTGCCTATGAGACGATGAAGGAAGCGGCCATTTTCCTTTCTGAATATCTGATCGAGGATCACGAAGGAAGATTGGTCATTTGCCCCACGATTTCTCCTGAAAATGAATATGTGTTACCTAATGGAAATGTTGGTGTATTGTGCTCAGGTGCATCAATGGATGCACAAATTGCTACAGCTTTATTTGAAAGCTGTATTGAAGCCGCAGAGGAGTTAAGCATCCAAGATGCATTTGTTTCTAAACTAAAGCAGCAGCTTCAAAAAATACCACAACCTCAAATTGGGCGTTATGGTCAAATTCAGGAGTGGGCGGATGATTATGAAGAGGTGGACCAAGGCCACCGACACATCTCCCATTTATTTGCTTTACACCCTGGGAAGCAGATTACAATGAAGAAAACCCCTCAGTTAGCACAGGCTGCGCGTGTCACGTTAGAGCGGCGGTTACAGCATGGCGGTGGGCATACAGGGTGGAGTCGCGCATGGATCGCAAATATGTGGGTGCGTCTACAAGATGGACAACTTGCTTATGAAAATATTGTGGCTTTGTTAGGGCATTCCACCTTACCTAATCTTTTTTGTGATCATCCTCCTTTTCAGATTGATGGAAACTTTGGGGGAACCGCGGCCATTACGGAAATGCTTATGCAAAGTCATGGAGGCGAAATTCATTTATTACCTGCGATTCCTTCTCATTGGACAGAGGGTAGTGCAAGTGGATTAAGGGCTAGAGGTGGTGTTGAGCTTAGCTTTAGCTGGAAGGATAGTAGACTTGAACAGGTAAGCATTAAAGCCTCTAAGACAAGCACAATTTGGATACGCTGTGGGCAAGATGCTGCTCAATTGCAGGTGGTCTCAGGTGAAACCTATGAATTAAATCATTATTTAGAGCTGATAAAGTAAACTGTTGCTTGTTGAATCGACCTTTTGCCTAATGATATTGATTTCATTTTAGGTTAAAGGTCGCTTTGTTGACGACATCTATTAAATCCATTATGCTAATCAAGTCTTTACACAGTTATATAGACAATCAAATTAAAGACAAGATTGGAGGCATAGCCATGGATAATACAATTCACCTGCAAAGTGAAAAGCAACAAATTACAACAGAAACAAATCGTCATGACTCGCAATACACATCGGCTGCGCCTAATGCAGTTTATATACACATTCCTTTTTGTACAAATAAATGCTTCTATTGCGATTTTAATTCCTATGTGCTGAAGGATCAGCCTGTAATGGATTATTTACGTGCTTTAGATCGTGAAATGGAATTAACGGTTGCTCAGAATCCTCCTGAGCGAATTGATAGCATCTTTGTTGGTGGAGGTACGCCAACGGTGCTTAATCCTGAAGAAATGGACTTTTTCCTTACGTCTGTGCGTAAGCATTTTTCTCCATGGGCAAAGGATATGGAGTTTTCGATGGAGGCAAACCCAGGAACAACGGATTTAGAGAAGCTAAAGGTCATGAAGGCGGGCGGAGTTAATCGCGTTAGCTTTGGTGTACAAGCCTTTCAAAATAAATTATTATCGGATATTGGCCGAATTCATAATACAGATGATGTGTATCGTAGTCTTGATAACGCACATAAGGCAGGGTTAACTAATCTTTCGATTGATTTGATGTTTGGTTTACCTAGGCAGACGGTTGAAATGTTAGATGAAAGCATTACGAAGGCACTTGAGCTGGATTTACCCCATTATTCGATTTACAGCTTAAAGGTGGAGGAAAACACCCTTTTCCATACGTTATATAATAAAAATCAACTGCCTCTCCCTGCCGAGGAAGATGAGCTTAAAATGTATTTGCTGCTGATGGAACGGATGCAGGCGGCAGGCAGAATGCAATATGAAATTAGTAATTTCGCGAAGCCAGGTAAAGAAAGTCGTCATAACATTACGTATTGGCGCAATGAGGATTATTATGGCTTAGGTGCTGGCGCACATGGTTATGTAGGTAGACAGCGGCATATTAACGTGAAGGGAGTTAACCCTTATGTGAAGGCATGTGCTGAGGGTTTGCCACGTATGCAGCAATTTGAGGTTTCACAAAACGAAGCGATGGAGGACTTTGTAATGGTTGGTTTACGTATGCTTAAAGGGATGCGTAATGACGACTTTAGAAAGCAGTTTGGTCATTCGTTAGAGGACATATTTGAGGCTCCCTTACGTAAGATGCTCAATTTGGGACTCATTCAGCAGCATGAGGATCAAGGTGGCTATCAGCTAAGCCCAAAAGGGATATTATTTGGAAATGAAGTCTTTGCCGAATTTATTGGGATTTTAACAGAAGAGTAGAAGAGTAATGGAACATTAAAAGATTAAGATTTATAGGCTGTATGCTTCTGTAAAGGGAGCAACAGCCTTTTTTGTTGTTGATATAAACTTTAGTTCCGTTCATTTCTAAATTTTTCTGCACGCTTTAAATAAGCAACAATAAGTGGATGCGGATGTTCAGGTGTGGAGCTTAATTGAGGCTGAAAAAGTGTGGCAACACCTGACCTCCTTCACTTCAATTTTATAATTCTTTCATGATCGTTTTAATTCCTTTTTTAATATCCTCCGAAGCTACTCGGGACACGTTCAATTTCAAATAATGCTCGGGCTGAGTACGTCCAATATAATGGGAGTCCATCATATCAATAATAATATTGTGTTTCTTTAAACGGGTACGTAATTCACCTATAGACACATTAGGTGCCAAGGTTAAGCAACTATGGATACAAGGGATCGATGGAGCAACATATTTTATTTTGTCCTCTACAAATGAATTACAGGAGCGTAATTCACGATGCAACACTTGACTTCTTTCCTGATATTGCCCAACTATTTTTCCAATATGACTCTCGAACATTCCACTTTTTAAATAAATTTCAAGTGCACCTTGAGATAACATCGAGCTGTCAATATCATGCACTAGCTTGTAACGCTGGAAGGCATCGATAAGAGCGTTAGGGATAACCGCCGTTCCAATTCGCAAGCCCGGAAAAATAACTTTTGAATAGCTTTTTAAATAAATGACATGCTCATGTTCATCATAAGTATATAAAGGATCATTTTTACCTGTATCTAGGTCTGCTAAATAATCATCCTCCACGATATAAACATCATATTTATGGGCTAATGCTAAAATATCCAGCTTTTGCGCCTTTGTAAAGGAAGAACCAAGTGGATTATGAAAACGTGGCATCGTATAAAAAAATTTGATCTCCCCTGTGCTAAATAGAGCTTCTAGTTGCCCCATATCAATCCCTGCTGCTGTACGCTGAATCGTGCGATAAGGTAGACCACTTGCTTCAATATATTGAATAAATAAATGATAACTTGGCTGCTCCAGCAAAATAAATGATTTTTCATTTGGAAAAGGTAAGGTGGATAAAAGCGCTAGTGCTTGCTGTACCCCTGACATAACAAAAATATTGCGTGCATTCGTAAACACTTGATATTCCATTAGTAATTTACGCATAACTTCAATTAAAGCAGGAAGCCCTTGTGATGTCCCATAAGTAAATAAATCTTCTCGGTAAATATCAATGGCTTTATTAATGCAATGTCTGAAATCCTCGTAAGGAAAAATAGATGGATCGGGGGATGAGGCAGAAAAATCGATCAAGCTTCCGGGTAAATTACAAAAAGGAGAAGGAGATTTAACAACGTAATAGCCGCTTTTTGGAACGGAATAAATGACGTGGCGACGCTCCAATTCCATTAGTGCACGTATAATCGTATTTTTTGTATAGGGATATAGTTCGGTTAGCTGACGGATAGAGGGCAAACGTTGTCCATCTTTATAAGGTGTAGTCTGGATTAACTGCTCTAATTGCTGCATGAGGGCTACATATTTTAGCATAAGCTTGAGATCCTTTCGTGAGTTTGGCAACCACTAATTTAAATAATGAGACATTTATAGTTAGGATTGCTAACCTTATTCTGTACGGGTACAGATTACTCTTTTCATGATTGTAGCACAAGGAGAGTTGGTTTACGATAAAGTTACATTCATCAGTATGAATTATAAGCTACATTGAATAAGAAGGGATGATCGTTTATGACGAGACAAAATTATAAATCATATTTGGCCGCAATCTCTTATAGTTTCATTATTGGTTTTTCATTTTTATTTATCAAATTTACGTTAGTAAGTGCACACCCGCTAGATACGTTAGCACATCGGTTTACAGTTAGTATGGCTGCAGCAGTTTTAATCTTATTATTTTTTAAAAGAACGCGCTTCTCAGTAACGTGGAAACAAATTATGGCGATTTTGCCGTTAGCTATCCTTTATCCGTTGATGTTCTTTTTATTTCAGGTATTTGGATTGAATTTTAGCTCGACGACAGAAGCTGGCATTTTTCAAGCTATGATTCCGATCTTTACGATGTTTTTAGCCGCAGGTTTTTTAGGAGAACGTCCAAATCTTTATCGAAAAATTGGAATTGGGTTATCGGTATGTGGGGTTATTTTAATTTTTGTGCTAAAGGGTGTAAACATCGGTTCAGCGAGTATGCTTGGTGGTGGGTTAATTTTAATATCAGCTTTCTCCTCTGCTGGCTACAATGTTTTTGCGCGTAAGCTGGTACAAAATTATAACGTTTTTCAGATGACCTGTGTTATGTCGGCGATTGCCTTTATATTTTTTAATGTATTTGCAGTAGGAAGACATATGGTGGTTGGTGACTTAAATCTATTTTTCCAACCATTTTTAGACTTGAAATTTACACTATCCATTTTATATTTGGGTATTCTTTCTTCATTATGTACCTCCTTTTTATCCAACTATGCATTAATTGAGTTAGAGGCTTCACAAATGAGTTTGTTTGCCCATCTAGCTACACTTATTACTTTAGCAGCCGGGGCGTTTATTTTAGGGGAGCCATTAAGCTACTACCACATTATTGGAGCATTATTGATTATAGGTGGATTAATATTTGCGAATTTGCAGGTGAAAAATAGTTCAACACAAAAATCGTAAAAAAGCTGACATAAACCTCTTGCAAACTTATACACTATAATGTATATTTATTCGTATGAATTTGCGTCTTGGGAGGAATGTGTGATGAGTATACCTGCTGTAGTTGTATGTAGAAAGGCAAATCTAAATGATGTAGAGCCTTTATTTGTGATGATTGATGATTATGCCAAGCGAGGTATTATGCTCCCAAGGTCACGTGAAGTGTTACAAAGACAAATTAATGAGTTTGTTGTTGCCGAAGTGGATGGAAAAGTAGTTGGTTGTGGTTCGTTATGCCAGTTAGGTGATGATCTCGTTGAAATTCGCTCCCTTGGTATTATGGAAGGTAATAAAGGACGTGGATTAGGTTCCATGATCGTAAACGAACTAACAGAGGAAGCACGTCGTAGGGGCTTATTAAAAATTATGGCGTTAACCTATGAGGTTTCCTTTTTCCTGAAAAATAATTTTGCTGTTGTAGATAAAGAAATTTTCCCTGAAAAAGTATGGACAGATTGCGTGTTTTGTCCAAAGCAACATGCCTGCGATGAAATTGCGGTGTACAAAGTATTAAACTGACATAAGTTAGAAAAATCAATTACTACCTTAACTGACATGATTCAAAATGTCAGTTCAACATACTACACCTAAATTTAATATGGAATTGTGAATGAAATATTAAAATTGAATTGATTAAGGGAACGGAGAAAAATTTTAACTTTGAAAGTTGCACTTAATTTCTGCTTTAACTTCGGCAGGAATACTAAGCGAAGTGTAGAGGGATTGTGGATCAATGGAATGGTCGCATTTAAAAATTTATTTCTACCTTGAAGTATTTTGTTTAATATAGAAATTAATTTTTAACAGCGAGAGAAGCAACCCTCTACATGAGCGACACGTAATTTTTCGTAGTTCCTTGCTCTTCAATTTTATTTCATCCACAATTGCCCTCGCCTAAAATACCGAACTGACTTGACAATGCTCATGTCAGTTTGGTATTTTTGTATTAGTGATTAGCACTCATTAGAGTTGAGTGCTAACGAGTGAAAAAATCTTAGTCTTTAGGAGGGAAACCTGCGATGTTAACAGAGCGCCAAAGAATGATTTTAACTGCAATTGTCGATGACTATATTACTTCAGCGGAGCCTGTCGGCTCAAGAAGTATCTCGAAACGTGGAGACGTAGCATTTAGTCCAGCTACCATTCGTAATGAAATGGCGGATCTGGAGGAGCTTGGATTTTTAGAGCAACCTCATACTTCAGCAGGACGTATTCCTTCACATAAAGGGTATAGATATTATGTTGATCATATTAAGCCAATCAATTTAATTTCACCAGAAGAAGTGATTACATTAAAATCCTCTTTTGCAGAGAAACTAAATGCAATTGAACAAGTGATTCAACAAGCCGGTTCTATTTTATCGCAAATGACAAATTATACTTCGATTTTGCTTGGACCTGAAATTTTTCATACCTCATTACGGCATTTTCAGTTGTTGCCGTTAAATGAAAATCATGCCGTAGCGATCATCGTGACGAATACGGGACAGGTTGAAAATAAGACCGTACCGATTCCACCAGGTGTCTCCATCTCCGAAATGGAGAAGGTGGTGAACCTACTTAACCATAAATTAGTAGGTGTACCGATCTACAAATTGAAATCAGCAATTTATAGTGAAGTTGGTCAAGAAATGCAGCGTTATATTGATCATTATGAGGATTTAATGCACATGGTTGATCATGCACTAGACGGTAGTGGCTCAGAGGGACAACGCTTATTTTTAAGTGGTGCAACTAATATGCTGACACAACCAGAGTTTCGTGATGTTGAGAAGGTAAAAACGATTTTAGATTTACTTGATGAAACACCTACCGTTTTAAAAATGCTGACCTCAGCATCTACAGGAAGTGGAATACAGGTCAAGATTGGTACTGAAAATGATCACGAAGCATTTTCAAATTGTAGTTTAATTACAGCAAGTTATGCAGTTGAAGGTGAGGCAATCGGTACGATTGGAATTTTAGGTCCTACTCGGATGGATTATGGTCGTGTTATGGTGTTGCTGGATTTATTATCTAAGGATTTACCTAAAATATTAGCACGTCTTAGCTAAGCTAAGCTTTATAGATACAAACTTTTGCAATCTAATGAACACTTGTAGTAGGTTAAGGAGGTGAACAGCTTGAAGGACAAACAGAAATCTATGAATATCAATAGTGAGGAAGAAACAATGGAAACGATGAATGCGAATCAAGAATATACAGATTCTGATGCTGTGGAGGATGTTAATGAGTCAACTACAGTGAATCAAGAGGAGCAAGCAGTTGATATGAAGGATAACTCCGAGTTATCAAAGCTGCAAGCAGAATTAGAAGAGCAACAGCAGCGTGTGCTTAGAACACAAGCTGATTTTGATAATTTCCGTCGCCGTACACAAAAGGAAAAAGAGGATTTAGCTAAATATGCATCTTCATTATTAATTACAGAGCTTTTACCTGTTATTGATAATTTTGAAAGAGCCCTTTCCACTGGAACAGACAATCCCGAAGTTTCATCTTATGCTAAAGGTGTTGAGATGATTTTTCGTCAACTAGAAGGGGTGCTTAAGGCAGAAGGTCTAGAGGAAATGAATTCCGTAGGTCAGCCATTTAACCCTGAGTTTCACCAAGCAATTATGCAGGTGGAATCTGACGAATATGAAGAAGGTATTGTTGTTGAAGAAGTACAAAAGGGTTATAAGCTTAAAGATCGTGTGCTTCGTCCCGCAATGGTTAAAGTTAGTAGCTAAGACATAAAGCGTTTTTTAAAATGTCCAGTACTAAAAAATATACATTTGTACAACCCACATACTTATAAGATTTCAAGGAGGAACTATCCATGAGTAAAGTAATTGGTATTGACCTTGGTACAACAAATTCCTGCGTTGCCGTAATGGAAGGCGGCGAAGCGGTTGTTATCCCTAACCCAGAGGGTGCGCGTACAACCCCTTCAGTTGTAGGTTTCAAAAAAGACGGAGAGCGTGTTGTTGGTGAAACAGCAAAACGTCAAGCGATCACCAATCCTGATCGTACAATTAGCTCCATTAAAAGACATATGGGTACAGCACATAAAGAAAGTGTTGATGGTAAGGACTTCACACCACAAGAAATTTCTGCAATCATCTTGCAAAAATTGAAAGCTGATGCAGAAGCTTATCTTGGGCAAACTGTTTCTCAAGCCGTAATTACTGTACCTGCTTATTTCAACGACAGCCAACGTCAAGCAACTAAAGATGCTGGTAAAATTGCAGGTCTTGAAGTATTACGTATTGTCAACGAGCCAACTGCGGCTGCGTTAGCATATGGTCTTGAAAAATCCGAAGACCAAACAATTCTTGTTTATGACCTTGGTGGCGGTACATTTGACGTATCCATCCTAGAGCTTGGCGATGGCTTCTTCGAAGTTAAAGCAACTAGTGGTGACAACAGCCTTGGTGGTGACGATTTTGACCAAGTGATCATTGATTATTTGGTTGCTGAATTCAAAAAAGATCAAGGCATCGACCTTAGCAAAGATAAAGCTGCTGTACAACGTTTAAAAGATGCTGCTGAAAAAGCGAAAAAGGAATTGTCTGGCGTGTTAACAACTACAATTTCCTTGCCGTTTATTACCGTTGCTGATGGCGTTCCTCAGCACTTAGAATTAAACTTGACTCGTGCAAAATTCGAAGAGCTTTCTGCTGATTTGGTAGAACGTACACTTGTTCCAACACGTCGCGCACTTAGCGATGCAGGTTTAACTTCTGCTGATATTAATAAAGTTGTATTAGTTGGTGGATCTACTCGTATTCCAGCTGTACAAGAAGCAATTAAGAAATTAACGGGTCAAGAGCCACACAAAGGCGTAAACCCTGACGAAGTGGTTGCCCTTGGTGCAGCGGTTCAAGCTGGTGTATTAACGGGTGATGTTAAGGACGTTGTATTGCTTGACGTTACTCCATTGTCTCTAGGTATTGAGACAGCAGGTGGCGTATTTACTAAAATGATCGAGCGTAATACTACGATCCCTACAAGTAAATCTCAAGTATTCTCAACTTATGCTGACAACCAACCAAGCGTTGAAATTCACGTCTTGCAAGGTGAACGTGAAATGGCAGCAGGTAACAAAACACTTGGACGCTTTATGCTTGGTGATATTCCACTTGCACCTCGTGGTGTGCCACAAATCGAAGTTTCCTTTGATATTGATGCAAACGGGATCGTTAACGTTTCTGCTACAGATAAAGGCACTGGGAAGAGCCAAAAAATTACAATTACCTCTTCTAGCGGTTTAAGTGATGAAGAAGTTGAACGTATGATGAAGGATGCAGAACTTCATGCAGACGAAGATAAGAAACGTAAAGAAATGGTTGAAGCTAAAAATAACGCTGACCAATTGATCTATAGTGTTGATAAAACAATTAAAGATCTTGGTGATAAGGTAGATGCTGCTGAAACTGAAAAAGCGGAAGCTGCAAAAGAAGAGTTGAAAAAAGCAGTTGAAACTGATAACTTAGATGAGATCAAAGCTGCAACCGAAAAATTAACAGAGATCGTACAACAGCTTTCTGTTAAACTATATGAGCAAGCTGCGCAAGAAGCAGGGGCAAATGGTGCTGCTGATGGTAATGCTGCAGGTGGTCCTGGTAAAGACAATGTAGTGGATGCAGATTATGAAGTTATTGACGAAGACAAGAAGTAAGCTACGATAAACATGTAAATGAACTGGTGAGCCGGGAAGGTCAAAGTGCGGGCGCTCCGCGCTTTGACTTTCCTTTTGCCGGATTAAGGGGACTTAATCCATATGCCAGTGATATAGACATATGGGGGTGGAAGAATGGCTGATAAACGTGATTACTATGAGGTGTTAGGACTTAGTAAAGACGCTTCTGATGATGATATTAAAAAAGCGTACCGCAAGCTTGCACGCCAATATCACCCTGACGTGAATAAGGCTGATGATGCGGAAACTAAGTTTAAAGAAGTAAAAGAAGCCTATGATGTGCTAAGTGATTCAGGCCAACGTGCAAGATATGATCAATATGGTCATATCGATCCAAATCAAGGAATGGGCGGTGGCTTCTCAGGTGGAGACTTTGGTGGCTTCGGCGATATCTTTGATATGTTCTTTGGTGGTGGCGGGGGTAGACGTGACCCAAATGCACCACAACGTGGAAATGATCTGCAATATACGATGACCGTGGAGTTTAAGGAAGCGGTTTTTGGTAAAGAAACAGACATTACGATTCCAAGAACAGAAAATTGTGACACATGTTCGGGTACTGGAGCGAAGCCAGGCACGAAACCACAGACTTGTGGCGTATGTCATGGTTCTGGTCAAGAAGAGGTTGTACAAAACACACCATTTGGTCGTATGGTGAACCGTCGCAGCTGTAGCAATTGTGGAGGCCGCGGTCAAATCATTAAGGAAAAATGTACGACGTGTCAAGGTAGCGGTAAAGTTCGTAAGCAACGTAAAATTCATGTGCGTATCCCTGCGGGTGTAGATGATGGAGCACAACTTCGCATGACAGGTGAAGGTGAAGGCGGATTACGTGGCGGCCCAGCAGGTGATTTATACATTATTATTCGCGTGAAGAGTCATGACTTCTTCGAGCGTGAAGGTGATGATATTTATTGTGAGGTTCCACTTACCTTTGCTCAAGCTGCACTTGGAGACGAAATCGAAATTCCAACACTTACAGAGAAGGTTAAGCTTAAAGTACCTGCAGGCACACAGACAGGAACCTACTTCCGTCTAAAAGGTAAAGGCGTTCCTCGTTTACGTGGTATCGGTCAAGGTGATCAACACATTAAAGTTGTGGTGGTTACACCTAGCAAGCTAAGTGATGAGCAAAAGGAATTAATGCGTCAATTTGCTGCATTGGATGGAGAGCAAACGCATGAGCATGAGCAATCATTTTTTGACCGTATGAAGCGTGCGTTTCTAGGAGATTAAACTTTGCTAATTTATATAATATAGGTCTTAACCTTATTAACAGGTCGACATCTTTCGATGTCGACCTGTTATACTATATAATGCAATATAGAGACATAACAAAAATTGTCTAGTAAGGGTGGTTTCCCTAAAGTAGAAAACCGAGGAATGGGGTCATATTTAGTGATGCTTAAAAGGAACCTATTTTATGATTAAGGTAATGATTGTTGAAGACGATCCGATGGTGGCTCAATTTAATCAGCATTATTTAGAGCAAATTGAAGGTTATCAATGCGTTTCGATGGTTACCTCAGTGGATGAGGCGATCGTAATGATTCAGGAGGTTAAACCACAGCTTATTTTACTTGACTTATATATGCGTAAAAAGGGAGGGTTTGATCTACTACGTTTATTGCGAAGTAATGCTGAAAATGTAGATGTCATTATCATTTCCGCAGCTAGAGATCCTGAAAGTATAAAGAAGGCATTGCAGTATGGTGCTGTTGATTATTTGATTAAGCCGTTTCATTTTTCTAGGTTTAAAGAGGCTTTAGAAAATTATAGAGATAGATTTGATAAGATGATTGGGATGGAGCATGTGGGCCAAGAAGATGTAGACCATCTCATTAAACGTTCCCACAACATGCAAACGACGGTTCATGAGTTGCCTAAGGGGCTTACGTTAGGAACCTTAAATATACTATGGGAAGTCATTAAGCAATACCGCCATGCGCTTTTTTCAACCGATGATATTTCAGCTAGCAGTGGGATTTCCCGTGTATCTGTCCGTAAATATTTATCCTTTATGCTTGAGATTGGTGTTTTAGAAAGTGAAATTTCTTATGGAACAGGTGGCAGACCTTTAGATCAATTCCGTGTTGTACCTGGGCAAGAAAATTGGATTCATCAATATAAGAACTAGGGTGAGTTTGAAACCGCCCTAATATTTTTGGCTGTTTATTGGCATTCTATTCCTTTAGAGGGGTTCACACCGCTGGAGCGACTGTTTTCTGTGTAGGAACCTTCTTATTATCTAAATGAAAGGGAAGAAAATGACATGGCAGAAAAAAATATTTTAGCTTATTTTAGAAGTCCAGAGGAAGCTGAAAATGCTGCTCGCAAGCTCGAAAGTATTCGAGTACAATCGTTATCCATCGATCGCTTTAGCAGGTATGGTGGCAACAGCTACGATTATAGTAATGTTATATCGGATACAATGAGAGGATTAGGATATGCGTCCTATTCAGGTTTTTTTGGGATCGCTAGCCAAGGTGTATTATCTGCTGCTGATCCATCCTCTAGTGGGATGAGTCATGGTGGAGCCGGTGGCCCTACGGGATACGATATATTACTCACTGTCATTGTTGACGATGCTTACCACCACCAAGCCTTACGTATTATCGAAGAAGCTGGCGGGAAAATATAAAATCCTCAAGGAGGGTTTTTACCTTTTTAGACTATGGGGTAGAGATCCTCTTATTTTCTCAAAATGCTAGTTGTTTTTTTGTCACTGCATGTATTCTATAGTACAATAGTAGTCATGCAAACATATAATGGAGGCGGAATTTTAATGATTTGGACTGAGATTACTATACATACAACTGAAGAAGCAGTTGAGATGATATCGAACTTTTTACATGAATCGGGTGCTGGTGGGGTTACGATTGATGAGCACGTAGATAATAGCAAACCAAGAGATACCTCGCTTGGACAATGGTTTGAAATTCCGCCTAACGATATTCCAGAAGGTGAAGCAAAAATTAGTGGATACTTTCGAGAAGGTATAAATATCGAAGAAGTGATCCAGGTGATTACGGAACGTATTGCAGAACTGAAGGATTACAATATCGATGCTGGTAAAGCAACCATAACTTCCAAGCCTGTGCATGAGGATGATTGGGCGAACAATTGGAAGCAATATTTCAAGCCACTTCGTGTATCTGAGAGGCTTACGATTAAGCCGACGTGGGAGGAGTATACACCTGAGAGCCCAGAGGAAAAAATTATTGAGCTTGATCCTGGGATGGCATTTGGGACAGGAACACACCCAACGACTTCACTATGCTTGCGAACATTAGAAAGTGTTATTCAAGAGGGTGACGAGGTCATTGATGTTGGTACAGGTTCAGGTATTTTGGCCATTGGAGCTTGTCAGTTAGGAGCATCACGTGTGCTTGCCCTTGATTTGGATCCTGTAGCGGTATCTAGCGCGACTGAAAATGTAAAGCTAAACAATTTAGAAGATGAGATCACTGTTATTGAAAGTGATTTATTGTCTGTAATTAAGGGAGAAGAGATGTCTTCTTCATTAGGCGTACAGTTGCCTGTACGTGTAGTTGTCGCTAACATTTTGGCTGAAATTATTTTAATGTTCCATGGCGATGTATATGAGGCGTTACAGCCAGGTGGGTATTTTATTGCATCAGGGATTTACAAAAACAAGGTTGAGGTTGTTGAAGCAGGCTTAACAGATGTAGGTTTTGAAATTGTTGAAATTAATCGTGATGAGGATTGGGTCGCTTTTGTAGCGAGGAAGAGGTAACTAGCGTATGGAGTTTTTAGATCGTCTTTTGTATTATCCTGTAGCACATATGCCGTTTTTTTTAATCGCAATTTTAATTGCATTTTCTGTACATGAATTTTCTCATGCTTATTTTGCCAATAAGTTTGGTGACCCAACTGCAAAGCTTTTGGGGAGAGTCACTTTAAATCCAGCATCACATATTGATTTTTTTGGTGCCTTTTTATTAGTATTTGCTGGTTTTGGCTGGGCTCGTCCTGTTCCCGTAAATAGAGAAAATTTCAGCAATCCACGTGTTATGAGCTTAATTGTAACTGCAGCGGGTCCGATAAGTAACCTCCTGCTTGGGATTGTTGGTACTTTTATTTATATCGGTTTAAATCATTTTGGCGTTATTTCTAATGTAAGTGGAGATACATTAAGCTCGTCATTAATATTGTTTTTCTACTATTTTAATTTTATGAACTACTTTTTATTTGTATTTAACCTTATCCCATTACCACCACTTGATGGTTATCGTATTTTAGAGGAGCTTGTTCCACGTTCAGCATTAGCTTCCTTAAAAAGAATTGAAAACTGGGCAATGTTTATTTTTCTATTAATATTAATCGTTCCTCAGATTCAAATGTATACGATTAGTCCGTTACGCAACTTTGCAATTACGTTGTATTCCGGGTTTGTTAATTTAGCTTTTAACTTATTTTCATTATTTTAGCGTTTTTGTTTGCTTATTATGATGATTAAGAAGTTTAGGATGATTTAATGAGATAAGGATGGATGACAGTTGCAACGTTATTTTGTACAACCAGAGCAATTTGGTGAGGAAATCGTGAGTATAACGGGTGAGGATGTTAAGCATATTGCTCGTGTCATGCGCTCACAAATTGGTGATAAAATTATTGTTAGTGATGGCGTCTCTAAAGTAGCTATTACTGAAATTGTGATGCTGGAGCAACAGGAGGTGCAGTCACGAATTATAGAGTGGCTCACCTCGAAAGCGGAACCTGAGCTACAAGTAACCATTGCTCAAAGCTTGCCGAAAGGCGATAAAATGGAGATTGTCATTCAGAAATGTACTGAAATTGGCGCGGCTACTTTTCTTCCTTTTTTATCAGAGAGAACCGTTGTTCAATACGATCAGAAAAAAGAAGCAAAGCGTACAGAGCGCTGGCGTAAAATTGCCAAGGAAGCGGCGGAGCAAGCACACCGTGATGTTGTTCCACAGGTATTGTCCCCTGTATCATGGAAGCAACTATTAGCTTCGTTAGCTGACTTTGATTTAGTATGTTTTTGTTATGAGAAGGAAGATGGGCAGCAGCTTAGGGATATTGTTGCTCCATTTGTGAATAGTATGTTACCTGATCAACAATATCGTGTGGCAATTGTCGTAGGCCCAGAAGGTGGCTTCAGCGAAGCAGAGGTGCTCGCGGCTGAGGCAGCAGGAGCAATATCTATTGGCTTAGGAAGAAGAATTTTAAGAACAGAAACAGCTGCAATGGCAGCTTTAACTTGTATTATGTATGAATCTGGAGAAATGGGAGGAGTCTGAAGCTATGCCGTCAGTTGCATTTTATACATTAGGTTGTAAAGTTAACTTTTATGATACGGAAGCGATTTGGCAGTTATTTAAAAATGATGGGTATGAGCAGGTTGATTTTGAGCAAACGGCGGATGTGTATTTAATCAATACATGTACCGTTACAAACACAGGGGACAAAAAGAGTAGACAAATTATTCGTCGTGCCGTGCGTAAAAATCCGGATGCGATTGTTGCTGTCACAGGTTGTTATGCACAAACATCACCTGCTGAAATTTTAGATATTCCTGGCGTGGATCTTGTCGTAGGAACGCAGGATCGGGATAAGCTCATGGATTATGTGCAGCAAATTCAGCGTGAACGCCAACCTATTAATGCGGTTCGGAATATTATGAAAACAAGAGAGTTTGAGGAATTGGACGTGCCTAATTTTACAGGACATACACGTGCATTTTTAAAAATTCAAGAGGGCTGTAACAACTTTTGTACATTTTGTATCATCCCTTGGTCTCGTGGTCTTTCTCGAAGCCGTGATCCGCAAAGTGTTGTAGCGCAAGCGAAGCAACTTGTTGCCTCAGGGTATAAGGAGATTGTGTTAACTGGGATTCATACTGGTGGTTATGGCGATGATTTAGAAGACTATAGCTTGTCTGATTTACTAGTAGACTTAGATAAGGTAGAAGGCTTAGGTCGTATTCGCATTAGCTCAATCGAAGCAAGTCAAATTGATGAAAAAATGCTGAATGTCCTTAAAAACTCATCTAAAATGTGTCGGCACTTCCACATCCCATTGCAGGCGGGGAGTAATGAAGTGTTGAAGCGCATGCGTCGTAAATATACGATTGAGGAATATGCTGAAAAAATTAAAATGATTCGCGAGTTTATGCCAGAGGTGGCGATTACTACGGATGTTATCGTTGGTTTCCCTGGTGAAACGGAAGAGATGTTCCGTGAAGGTTATGAAGCGATGAAGGCGATTGGCTTCTCAGAAATGCACGTATTCCCTTATTCTCAACGTACAGGTACTCCTGCGGCGAAGATGGATAATCAAGTGGACGAAGAGGTTAAGCACGCAAGAGTGCACGAATTGATCGAGTTATCAGAGAAAATGCAGCTTGAGTATGCCAAAGGCTTTGAAGGACAAGAATTGTTAGTGATCCCGGAACGTGATGATAAAGGGGTTGCAGGAGATGGTTATGTAATGGGCTTTAGCGATAACTATTTACAGGTTCGCTTCCCTTGCTCACAAGATGTGACAGGCAAGTTATGTCGTGTTAAATTAACCAAAGCAGGAATTAATACATGTGAAGGTGAACTGCTAGCTGTGAGTGAAGAACGTACACAGGCTGTCATATAATTAATAATCTATATCGTTTGAAATTAGTTTCTTTAACCAAGGATTTCGTCCTTTGTCAATAGAGTTGCGTATAAAGTCGTAGCTGTTGGCTTAGTGACCTGAAATCCTTGTTGTTAATTATAAGGAGATGAAGGATATGAATCATAAAGAAATTTCAGCGGGTGGTGTTGTATACCGCTATAACGGAGACCAACTCCAAATCCAATTAATTAAAGATCGTTATGGCAAAATGTCGTTTGCAAAGGGCAAGCAAGAGCCAGGGGAAAGTGTAGAAGAAACGGCTTTGCGTGAAATTGTAGAGGAAACAGGCATCGTGGGTGTCATTATGCAGCCAATCGATATTATCGCTTATCAATATCAACATCCAACCTATGGCACCGTAGACAAAGAGGTTCATTATTATTTAGTAAAAAGTGAAGGTGGGGAGCTTCGTCCACAGGTTGAGGAAATTCGTGATGTGGAGTGGTACGCTCCATTAGAGGCTTGGGAAAAGCAACAGACTGCTGGATACGATAATAATGATTTTATTTTACAAAAGGCGTTACACCTGCTTGGCATCGAGGCGTGACCATAGAGGTAAATAACAGATTGGCAAGGCTATGAGTGAGCAAACCACATTAAAAATCGTTTGAATATGGGCAATTTGACTGGATGGATCGGAAGAGAGCCATACAGCAATATAGTTTAGTGCAGGAATAAGTGGTAGAAATAAAATTGCCCCTGCAACATTTAAAATGACATGTGACCAAGCGACAAAGGAACCCGATCTTGTCCCCCCGATGGAAGCGATGAGCGCAGTGATGCATGTACCAACATTGGAGCCAAGCACCATTGCGATGCCAAGGCTCATAGGAAGAAGTCCCGTTCCTACAAGCCCCATCGTAATTGCAATTGTAGCTGCACTGCTGTGAATTAAGGCGGTAATGACAATGCCTGCAAGCACGCCCCATAAAATGTTGTCTGCCGCATGAGCAGTTAGCCATGCAATCGTGCCTCTTGCTTCAAGAGCAGGCGCAACGGATTGCATCCATTGGATGGCGATCATAATGAGGCTGAAGCCAGCTAGAGCAAGGCAGCCCAATTGCAGTGAACGAAGCCAAGCATAACTCTTTGTAAACGTTGGCATGTATGTATCCAGAAGCACAAGAACAACCCATACAAGCATACAAAGATAAAAAAGTGTGGGTCCCATACTAGCTAGATTGAGGGCAATCAGCTCAGTAGTTAAGCATGTACCAATATTTCCGCCTAAAATAATACCTAAAGTTTGAGCATAACTCATGATGCCTGCGTTGACTAAGCCAATGGTCATGACCGTGGTCGCCGTACTGCTTTGCAAAATCGCTGTAATGAGTGTGCTAAAGCATAATCCCCTCCAAGGGGTATGGGTGGAAACCTCAAGGATTTTTATTAAACGGGGTCCCGCCCATGCTTGTAATGAAACCTCCATCACCTTCATGCCAAAAAGAAAGAGGGCAAGTCCCATTGTCACTGGTAAAATGATGTCAGAAACCATTAACTCGCCCTCCCCCTTGGAATGGTGTACAAGTTATATGTATGTCAGTGGATTAGAAAATATATGTAGCAAAAAAATATGTAGGAGTGTGTGACTAAACGTGCCAGCTATACTTTTAAATAAAAATCGCAAAAAGAGACTAGAGCAAGCTCATCCTTGGGTATTTAACAATGAAATCGATGCAGTAGAAGGTGAACCAGCAGCAGGTAGTCTTGTGGAAATTCAAGACCATCGTCGTCGTTTTTTAGGTGTAGGTTATTATAATCCTGCATCACAAATTACAGTTCGTCTTGTTTCCTTTACACCGCTTGAAGTGATGGACACTGCCTTTTTTGTGGAGCGCTTTACTGCCTGTTTGCAGCATCGTAAACGTTTTGTTAAAGAAACTGCGTATCGCTTTGTGTATGGCGAAGCGGACTTTTTACCCGGTTTGATTGTTGACCGATTTAATGACACCGTAGTTGTACAGTTGCTAACATTAGGCATGGATCAATGTCGTGCTCAAATCGTGGAAGCATTAGTACAAGTATTAAAGCCTGTTCATATATATGAACGCAGTGATGTTTCCATTCGGGCGATGGAAGGGCTAGAGGAAGTGCAAGGGCCTTTGTATGGAGAGCGTACTCACCATGTGGTCATTGAGGAAAATGGGTTAAAGGTTTCTGTTGATATTGAGCAAGGACAAAAAACAGGTTATTTCTTTGATCAACGTGAAAATCGTGCATCGATTGAACCACTGATGTTAGGCTGGGGAGAACGAAGTGGGATTGCGATCGCGCCAATGACAGATGAAGCTGGCAATGTACGTCACGTCCCTGTGAACAACAAGGGTAAAGAGGTTACTTTCCCTTATTGGGATGGGGCAACGGTATTAGAGTGCTTTTCACATACGGGTAGCTTTACTTTACATGCTTGTAAGTATGGGGCCAAGAAGGTATCTTGTCTCGATATTTCTGAGCATGCCATTGAAAGTGCAAAAACAAATGTGGAGCTAAATGGCTTTGGTGATCGTGTGGAGTTTATCGTTGCTGATGCCTTTGAATATTTGCGTAGTCAGGTGAAGGGTCTTCAGGAGCGTAAGGCTCGTGCCGCAGGGATCTCCAAAGCGGATACCTCCGTACCTATGACAGCTAATGGTGGACGGACATGGGATGTTGTCATTCTTGATCCACCAGCCTTTGCAAAAACAAAAGGTGCTGTCAAAGGCGCGATGCGTGGTTATAAGGATATTAACTTACATGGGATGAAGCTCGTAAATGAAGGTGGTTATCTTGTAACTGCAAGCTGCTCCTACCACATGCAGCCAGAGTTGTTCCTGCAAGCGATTAAGGAAGCAGCGGAGGACGCTGGTAAGGTGCTAAGGCTGATCGAATGGAAGGCTGCGGGCAAAGATCACCCGCAAATTTTAGGAGTTCCTGAAGGGCATTATTTAAAGTTTGCAATCTTTGAAGTACGTAGTAAGAGCGAAATTTAAGTGTGAAAAGCAGATACATGTAACGTCAAGTGTATTCGTAAAAATAAGAATGGAGGGATGAGATTTATGCTGGAAAAGGCAACATTTGCTGGGGGATGCTTCTGGTGTATGGTAACCCCATTTGAGGAGCTACCAGGGATTCATAGCATTGTATCTGGATATAGTGGTGGGCATGTTGAAAACCCAACTTACAAGGAAGTAAAAACAGGCACGACAGGACACTATGAAGTGGTGCAAATTACTTATGATCCTTCCCTTTTTTCATATGAACGTTTGCTAGAGTTATATTGGCCACAGATTGATCCTACAGATGAAGGTGGACAATTTCAAGATCGAGGGCCGCAATATCGTACGGCGATTTTTTATCATACAGAAGCACAAAAGCAAGCGGCACTTGCTTCAAAGGAAGAGGTAGCTGCAAGTCAAAGATTTCCGGGGCCTGTCGTGACAGAAATATTACCTGCGGCTGTCTTTTATGAAGCGGAGGAATACCATCAGGATTTTCATAAAAAAAATCCGAAGGAATACAAAGAAGATCGCCGTCAATCTGGGCGTGATGAATTTATTGATAAGCATTGGTCTTAATATATAAAACGTAAAGTATATGCAGAAGTAATTTCCACAAAGGATATTGCTTCTGTTTTTATTTTTTTTAAGGCTCTATTTATAAATTAGTCCATGACAACGCTAGGAGTCTGATAGCTACGATCCAGAGCGATTTGAAGATTGTTGTTTTAGATTGAGCCCTTTTTAAAGTTATTTAAAGATTTATTGGATTGGTTTTTGTAATGGAATTGAAATACATACGTATTAACTTTTGAATTGCTTGGCCGAGTGATATCTTGGCGAAAGGAGAGTCTACAGTAATGTCAGAGCATGTAACCGTGTTTCCTTTCAAGCTGGAGGAGATAAAAGAAGAATTAGATATACCATTACAATTTACTGATATTTATGAAGCTTATTATAAACGGATTTTCAACTACGTTAGTTATCGTGTCAGTGGCATACACACCGCAGAGGATTTAACAAGTCTTGTATTTGAAAAAATACTAAATAAACTAAGTACCTATTCAAAGCAAAAAGCACCATTTGAGGTGTGGATGTTTGCAATAGCACGAAATGTCGTAAATGATTACCACAGAAAACAAAAAAAACGACAATGGTTTTCACTTGATGTTGTGCAACAGTTTGTATCAAGTAGAAAAGATCCAGAAATGCTGTTTTTAGATGAAGAGCGAAGTGACAAACTGATTACGGCACTTAATAAGCTGAATGAGCGAGAACGAAATTTAATCGCACTAAAATTTGGTGCTTGTTTACGTAATACTGAGGTTGCAGAAATTACTGGGCTTTCTGAGAGTAATATAGGAGTCATTCTTTACAGAGCGATGAAAAAACTGAAAAATGAACTTGGGAGTGTGGAACATTTATGAGTGATAAGGAGAGATATGTTCAGTTTCTGCAGGATTTAGAAGCGATGGAGCAGGGGAAACCACTTAGTAGCCTAAACAGAAATTTAGAAAATACACTGGAAACCCAGCAATTGTTGGAGCTAGCCACAGCACTTCATAATAAGGATTTTAGTACCACCTCAGACTGTAATAAAGTTTTATTAAAAGTACAAAAAATGACCAATAATCAGGAGGAAAATGGTATGAAAAATAAAAATAGATTTAAAACGCCGGCTATTGTACTTAGTGCAGCACTTTTTATGGGCTTACTTAGCATTACCATTGCGGCACCTTCATTTGCACAAAATATAGTAGATAAAGTATTAGCTTCCTTTAATTTAGGGCATATTCAGGTATCTCAAATGGAAACGCCAACTTCTTTACCTTCATTGTCTCAAGTAGAGCAAGAAAACGATAAAATCAAAATGATGAAAGCTGGAGAAAAAGATACAGATGATGATACTCTTAGCCTTAATAACTTTTCTGATTTAGCTAAATATACTGATTTTGATGTTTTACTTCCCACATATTTGCCAGAGGGATACACTTTTGAGCAAGCAAAATTATACAAGGATGCTGAAGGACAAATAAGTGGTAAGTATGTTAGTCTTTATTTTGCTAATAAAGTAACAAAGGGAACTATCTATATGCAACAACGGTTTCCAGATGAAGAAACTGCTTATGAAACAAGTACAGATGGAAAATTGGAACAATTAACGATTAATGGCGTTACAGCTATATTAATGGATGAACATAAACTCAACTGGGAAACAAAAACTGCTTTGTATAGTCTTTCGAGTAAAGATATAACTAAAGCAGACCTAATTCGTCTGGCAGAGTCCATTCGTTAGTAAAGCTTCATAAGTACAGCCTCCTACACCATAATTATATGGGCAGGAGGCTTTTTCTTGTTTTCATACACATTGAAGCCTCTTGTTTATGTTGTTCATGTTGTGTATATTGTTATGGTCAAAAATATTAATATTAGAAAGGCTCAATCTTGAAATTGGTTCTAGACCGCTAACCCAAACTAGCGAAGAGACAGAGCGATTCTGAAGGTTGTCTCTTAAAATCCGTACTTGACAATAAGCAAACATAGCGGAGGGGCAGGGAGATGGTGGAAAAGCGAAAGCGGCCGCCTTTAAGGTCACATTTCTAACTAAACTCATACACGTTATAAAAGAAATGGGAGCTTAACAGCGGTTGAAGCCACTCTCTGCACCGTAGCCTCTTCTCGCATAATATTGTCAAGCGCTGATTACTATGTTGAGCCTGATTTTAAGGACTAATTTCGAACTAGAGCCTTAAAAATTCCTTTAAATAATCATCAATGACGATGGAATCCTGCTCATTTTCGCCGATACCAAAGCAATGTCCCCACTTGGACTCAATAGGCTGATAAACTGCATTTGGCATATGTTGCACCTCAAAGGCATTATCCTCTGCTGGGAAAAATAAGTCGGAGGAGCCAGGCATAACAAGGGCGGGCATCTTGATTTTATTTAAAGCTTTTATGAAATCGTCTTTATCCTGCGGGTTATCGCTAATATCTCCATATATACCTGTACGTAGCATCGTAATTAAATCATTAGCATCAAACGATAGAAACACCTTGTCCCAATAATCCTCTAAATATGACTGTAATGTAGGGTATCCTCCGATTTTGTATAACTCCTCTAAATAATAAGCCTGTGAAAACCCCCAAGGCGCATAGCTACGTCCCATCGCAGCAAGTCCTAACGTCGGTGGCGTTTCATAAAAACCATTGTTCCATGCCGCATCTGCTTGTAATGCTGTAATAAGCGATTGAAATACAAGCTGTGCATGTGGTCTTGCTTTGGCTGTGCCACCAAACGGGGCAATTCGCTCAACCATGTCGGGATAACTTGTTCCCCATTGAAAGGTTTGTAGTGCACCTAATGACCAACCGACAACTAGCTTAATCTTCTTTATTCCAAACTTTTGTGTCACTAGCTGATGTTGGGCTACGACATTATCGTAAATAGAGACGTGTGGAAAATTAGCTTTATTAAAAGGAGCAGGCATATTGCTTGGTGAAGCAGATAACCCGTTACCTAACATATTAGGGATAATGATAAAATATTTGCTAGGATCAAGTGCTTTTCCTAATCCAATTAGCCATTCGTTATCACTGTGAGTTCCTGCAAACCAAGTAGGATAAACGATGACATTATTTTTTTCCTGATTCAAAGTTCCATACGTTTTGTACGCTAAAAAGGCTTGGGGAAAAGCTTGTCCTGATTGTAATATGAAGTTTTCAAATGGGAAAATCTCATAATCCTCCATTATGTTGTGTCCTCCTGTAATTGACTATTTACATTGATATAAGCTGTTCGTTGTTTTTAGTAGCGCTTGCTTTTACAGTAATCTAAGTTTAAGATCAAATCAACGAAACGTTTTTGAAGGATATATTCATTTTTTTTGAATTGATAGTAAACTAAGCTTATATATTCTCAACAATACATAGGGAATCAACAATAAAGGAGGGGATCGCTTTGGAGATTCGTCAATTAAAAACATTTTGGACGCTTGCGTCTACACGAAGTTTTAGTCAAACAGCTCAACTATTAAACTATGTCCCTTCTACCGTCACAATGCAAATTAAAGCATTAGAAGAAGAGTTAGGTGTGAAGCTATTTGATCGTTTGGGTAAAAGTGTGGCTTTAACAGAAGCTGGAGCTCAATTTTTGCCATATGCAAATAAAATTTTAAATGATGTAGAGGAAGCAAAATGTGTCTCTGGTAACAGTGGTGAGCTTCGGGGGACGGTGGCTATCGGGGCAGATGAAACGCTTTGCACTTATTTGCTACCAACGTTGCTTCGCCGCTTTCGAGAAGACTATCCCAATGTCCGCCTGTTGTTCCGACCTTTACCTAGCCAGCATTTAAGACAAAGTGTGCGGGATGGACTTGTAGATCTTGTTTTTATGTTAGACGAACCGATCGTTTCAAGTGATCTACATGTTGAAGAAGTAAGGGAAGAGACGTTTCTCATGGTGGCTTCCCCTGATCATCGGTTAGCTTCACACAATAGCATAAATGTTGCAGACCTGCATAATGAGCATATTTTATTAACGGAAAAGGGCTGCTCTTACCGCACTTATTTTTACCAATCGTTATTAAAAAAAGGAGCAGACAGCTTAACAGAGCTAGAATTTTCTAGTATAGAGGCGATCAAGCAATGTGTCATGGCACAGCTAGGTATTTCATTGTTACCTGAAATGGCGGTGCGTCATGAGCTTCAAGAAGGAAAGTTAGTTTCTTTACCGTGGGACATATCAGAAATTAGATTTTGTACTCAATTGTTATGGCATGAAGAGAAATGGATTTCTCCAACTCTACAGGCGTTTATAGATTTAGCGCTAGCAGAGTTGAAGAAATGAGAGAAGATAACAGGGTGATTATTTATTGTTTTGTAAAATGAACTCCAGTGCTAATCGGTGGGCTTCACGTTCAAGCTTGACGATTTGGTCTATGGCATCTGCCTGTTCATGTCGCTTGACTGATGTCCAAAATGTTCTGTACTCATCATCTTTAAGTGGCGCTCCAGTCTCTAACTCCTTATGGATGTCCTCAGCAATCCTATGAATTTCTGCGAAATGTTGTGCAATTTGTGGAAGGTGCGGATCATTTTCGAATAGGTGGTGTGAGCTATTTAGATAAGAGCTAGCAGACCTACGTGCATCAAATAAGGATAACATACAAAATTGATTCACTAAAAAGCGATGTGTTAGTTGCTTAACATCACAGTTTGCATAGAACCCATCATCTCTAAGGTCGGATGCCCATACTTCGTAAGCTTTAAACCCAATAAAATAGCCGCTATTACTTACTTTTGTCATGCTGTCTGTAAATACTTTGAGCGAGTTGATTAAGTTTTCTTTTTGGGTTGGTTGTTTTCCGTTTTCGTTAAAATACATAATTAAGAAAGGCCAGTTGTCAACATACAGATAGCTATACGGATTGCCAATTTTGCTAGGATCAAATGGTGGAAAGCCTTTTGTGAACACAGGATCATTTTCAATGGTTTGGCGATCATATTTGGTACGACAATATAAGTCTTCACCATCGTTGCCATATCCGCAAATTACGCCCCATTCGGGAGCAACACGTAAATTAATGGCAAGTACAGGCTTGTTAAAGGAGATTTCCTTTATTATCCTTTGCCGATGTATACCTCTGTCAGCTTTCTCAATGTGTGCATAATGTTCAGGCGTATATCCAAAAGCAGCAAACCCTGGTGTCGCATAGTCATAAGCAACTAAACCGTCTACCGAGCTATAATCCCAGTTAGGTGAACAAAAGGCAATGCGGTAACATGCCCCTGAAACACCCATCACTTCCTCATAAGTTGTTTCTACCTTCATGGCTTGTAGTGCAGATGTTAATGCTGCTCCCCACGAGCAGTCCATGCCAGCCCCAAATGGCGGTAATTCCGGTACGTCAGGGATATAATATTCCTTGCTTTTGGAACGTCTAATAAATGTAGTTTTAGTATGGTCATACTCTAAGCTTTCTCCTTCAGCACAGGTAGCCATATGAATCCCGCTATGATTAACATAAATAAGAGTTAAATATTCGATTTGATCGTTAGCTGGATCGCTAGGGAAAGTTTGATGGTTTGCGGGATACGCATTCCAGTTAAATGTTTTGTAGTGCTTCATTTTTGGCATAACATCATAATTATAATTTTTGGTGCCATATCGACCAGCGACGATGGATAACGCACTGTTATTATCAGGAAGCTCAATGGGGATGTCGTTTTGATTAAGGACTATAGTTTCTCCTTCAAGAAATACTTTGTGGCAGATCCCATGTGAAGATTGATATTTTAGTGTGAGATAGGCTACGCGCTCTTCTGAAAGGGTTACACCTAATATCGATGATGAAGCTAACACACTTAACTTATTGTTTTCAATTAAACGATTAAGGCGTTTAGTAACCTGTATTGCTTCTAGTCCATCCCCAAATATGGCTTCAATAATGATGAGATTCCCGTCCCTAAATAAATCATCTATACTAACATCAAAAATACGAGCAAGGTGAGGCAATAAAGCAGTTTCGGGCAAAGAGTGTCCATTTTCCCATTTAGATATCGCTTGGGGAGAGACATGAAGCTGTTTTGCTAAATCCTCTTGTTTCAAATTAGATTCCTTACGAAGTAATGCAAGCTGTCGAGCGAATTGTTTTTCATCCATGATTGTAGTTTGCCAACAATTTCAGCAAACGACCTCCTTTCAAATTTGAAGGCGCCTTCTGAATTTATTATACAAAGGAGAGTTACATAACAATAGAGTGTGTTAGATGAAGTTAGGAGAATGTCTACTCAACTGTAGGTTGAGTAGATGTAGAAACGTATGCAATTAACTAATTAATATAACAAAGATTAACAGGATATAAAGAAAGTGAACAACAATTTTATAATTGAAGTTCACTTTCCTAAGAGCACTCTTATGTAAGAGTTAGCTTCTTTATATAAATCAATCTCACTTAAAAGTCTAACTTAAGGTCTGCCATTTTTAAATATCACAAGACTCATCTGTACAGGTATTACTGTCATCTGATTTCATAATCAGCGGGGACTCTGCATGTGTCTCATCCCACACTTGGTTTAATACTTCTGTAAATACGTGTGGGGGTTGAGCGCCCGACACTGCATATTTACGATTAATAACAAAGAAAGGTACGCCTTGTACACCGATATTTGCTGCTTCTTGCTCATCTGCTTTAACTTCCGCTGTGAATTGATCGCTATTTAACATTTGTAATGCTTGTTCACGATCAAGTCCAATCTCCTCAGCAAGCGTAGCTAACGTGTCAAAATCACCGATATGCTGTGATTCTACAAAATATGCTTTGAAAATACGTTCAGACATTTCAACCATTTTACCCGATTGAGCGGCAAAATGGGTCATGCGATGTGCATTTAACGTATTAGTAGGAATCATCGTATCAAATTGATAATCAAGTCCTAGCTCATTGGCTTGAGCGGTTAGCTGGGCATGCATCGATTTTGCTTGCTCAAGAGGAATTCCTTTTTCATCTGAAATGACTTGATGGATGGACTTGCCAAGATCTTTGCCGAAATGAGGCATCAATTCAAAGCTTTTAAACTCGATTTCTACCTGATCATGATGTTTAAAGTTTTGTAGGCCTTGTTCAAATCTACGTTTTCCGATATAACAGAAAGGACAGACGAAATCTGACCAAATTTCAATTTTCATTATATATACCTCCAGTAGGTAATTAGATTAAATTGTATAATCGTTATTTTAAACTATACACTATAAAAAAGAAAGTTACAAATAAAAATAGCGTGAAAGGAAGTGTTACGATGAAAAAACGATATGTAAGTCTCATTATTTTATTTTTTGTACTTACACTTGTTGGTTGCAGTGAGAGTGAGGACATATCTAAAGAATCTTTTACATACCTACCTAAGAAACAAGCGATTGAGCAATTTGTGAAACACGAGGGTTTAAACATTACTGATCTATTAAAGCTTGAATTAAGAGATGGAATTAATTTAATTCTAATTCGAGCAGCCAATAAGCAAATATATTTTGTGGGACAATTGCATGAGAGCCAAGGGAACTATGCCATTAACCGAATAACACCGGGTTGGGATGTAAGTGAATTATCAGGGAACTGGTCTATCCCTATTCATATTAAGGAAAAGGATTATACTTTGTCAGTTCATCCTGCTAATAAGGCTGAGGATCATTTTGTCATTGATGATTATGGAATTGCGGTGGACGTACTACAAGAAAATGATAATAAAGAGGATGAATCACTGCTTCAAGCTTATGAAGTTTGGTATCAAAAATAGATGACAGCAGTACCCTGGTAGCTTTCATCTAGATTATAGAGGTTAGAAAAAGAGGTTCCTCCGAAGCTTAGAACTGTGACCGATAGAGGACACATTTTTCATCGTGTCCATCTTACAATCACATTTCACTTATGGAAGATCCTCTTTTCTTTTATTCCTCTAGCCAAACCCCTTGTCCAGCCTTAAGACTAGCCGCCACATCCAACACACGTTGGTTTTCTGACCCTCGCCAGCTTAATTTTAAGTTGCGTTGCTCTAAAACAAATTTTCCATCTATTAATACATCACAATGAGATAACAGTAATCGTTTAGGCTCATCTGCCAAAATTTCTTCCAACGTATATCCCGACCAAATCCAGATGTTTTTATCTTGACATTCCGCTTCAATTCGCTTCACAAGCTGCAACAGCTCTTGGGGGTGCTCAAACGGCTCTCCACCTAAAATCGACAAACCTGCAATGTGAACATCCTTCATGTTTAAGTCTGCAATAATTTGATCTTCTAGCTCCTGCGTATAAGCCGTGCCGTAATTAAAGTTCCATGCGGCTGCATTAAAGCAACCCCTGCAAGCGTGTAAGCAACCAGAAGTAAACAAAGAATGTCTTAACCCACGACCATTAATGACGTCAAACCGTTTGTAATCAGCGATGTTCATCATTACATATGCTTAACGCGGGACAATACTTCTTTTTGCTTGCCTGCATTAAATGGACGTTGACTTGGCTCTGACAAATAACCACAGCAACGGCGAATCACGGATGATGTTTTTGGATTGCTATTGTTACAGTTTGGACATTTAAAGCCTTGGTTGGTGGCTTCAAATTCACCTTCAAATCCACATTCTAAGCATTTATCTGTGGGTGTATTTGTACCAAAGTAAGGCACACGCTCATAAGCATAATCCCATACAGCTTCAAGTGCTTCAGGATTTTTAACTAGTGAATCAAATTCACAATACGTAATAAAGCCACCATTTGCATACACAGGGTATTGCTTTTCAAACTCAATTTTTTCAAATGGTGTTGCTTTTTGATTGACATCTAAATGGAAGGAGTTTGTGTAATAACCTTTAGAGGTTACATCCTCAATTTCTCCATATTCCTTCTCATCTAAATCACAAAAACGGTAACATAGGGATTCAGCAGGAGTGGAGTATAGGCTAAAGCCGTATCCTGTTTCCTTTTTCCACTGCTCTGTTTTTTGACTTAAATATTTGACGATGTTTAGACCTTTTTCACGTAAAGTCTCATCCTCAAAAATCGCCTTACCATACAAAGCACGAATCGTTTCGTGAATACCGATATAGCCAAGTGAAATGCTAGCTCGTCCATTTTCTAATAGGTGATCAATCGTATCCTCAGGATGTAAACGACTTCCTGCTGCACCCTCCATATATAAAATAGGTGCTACTTTTGCTTTAACTCCCTTTAAACGTTCAATTCTAAACATCAAAGCTTCATAAGAAATATCTAATACCTCGTCTAGCAATTCATAAAATTTAGTCTCTGAGCCTTGGGCTTGAATGGCTAGTCTAGGCAAGTTGGCAGTGACCACCCCCATATTAAATCTACCATCGTGTAGTTCAACGCCGTTTTCTTCATATACGCCTAAGAAGGAACGGCAACCCATTGGGAACTTGAATGAGCCGGTAATTTCTTTAACCTTAGGCACTGAAATAATATCAGGGTACATCCGTAGTGTGCTACATTTTAATGCTAATTTCTTAATATCGTAGTTCGGATCCTCTGGTCTAAGGTTTACGCCTTCCTCCATTGCAAAAATTAGCTTAGGAAATACAGGTGTTTTCCCGTCCTTACCAAGGCCACGAATGCGGTTTTTCAAAATGGCGATTTGAATTTGGCGTTCACTCCAAGAAAGGCCACGTCCAAAACCAAATGTACTAAACGGAGTTTGACCATTTGCGCTTACTAACGTATTAATCTCATATTCTAAAGATTGGAACGCATCAAAGGTTTCCTTTTCAGTGAGCTTTACTGCATAGTCGAAGGCTTTTGGGTATGTAAGTCGTAAAGCTTCATTTTCATAATTAATATCTTCGTTTGCAATTGATTCTTCTAATTCAGGATACAACCACTCAAGACCTGTTTTAAAGTGCTTACGGAACGATTGAGCGACATAAGGCGCTAAAATAATATCAATTTCATTAATCGTGTTTCCACCGTAAATGTGGCTTGCAACCTGTGCAATAATTTGTGCTGTAATTGCTGTTGCGGTTGTAATAGATTTTGGTGTTTCAATTTGTGCATTACCAAGCTTAAATCCATTTTCTAGCATTTCCTTCAAGTCGATCAGCATACAGTTGTAAATCGGGAAATAAGGGCTGTAGTCTTGATCATGGAAATGAATGCTGCCACGGTTATGCGCTTCTACAACACGTTTAGGCATCATATAGGTTTGAGCAAAATCTTTTGCTGTAATTCCCGCCAATAAATCACGTTGTGTAGGAATTGTTGCACCATCTTTATTGGAGTTTTCCTTTAAGACCTCTTCATTGGTTTGATCTAGCAAGCCTTGTACCTTTTTATCTAAGTCGCTACGCTCACGACGTTTAAGAGTACGAATCTCACGATAACCGATGTAAGCCTCTGCCACATCTTGACGTGGACTGTTCATTAAATGATGTTGAACTAAATCTTGAATATGTTCTATGTCAACTTTATCAGCGGTGGAAATATCATTTGTAACTTGGACGGCTACTTGCTTCGCAATCGCCATATCTACTTTTTTTTCTGTGGCTTCCATGGCAGCACAAATCGCATCAATTATTTTTTGCAGATCAAATGCTACCTCGGATCCATCGCGTTTAATAACTAACGTAACAATCACCTCATTATAAAATTGCTTACAATAGTAGTGAGTATAGCATAATTAAAATTGCAAAAAACGTGATTTGAAACACTGTCATCTGTTGTTAATGAAAATTTGAAGAAATGATGAATTTTTGTCGTTACCTCTTTTCAAATACTATATATTGGTGGTATGGAGTGTTTAACTATCTATATGTTGTTAGATGCTTAAGCATACATATTACTTTTTTTACTACAGCTATGACTTCGTTTTACCAAAAAGTACGCTTCAGCGATACATAAAAAGCACGCTACTATTGTGATATACTGTAAGACAGATCACATTGATCGTTATAGTCGTTATATAATATTTTACGTCAATTTAAAGGAGGGCTTTCCTTGTCATTACAGCTTATTATTGGACGTGCCGGCAGCGGAAAAAGCCATCATGTATTACAGCAAATTACAACTGCTGTTTCCACCAACCCATTAGGTTCGCCATTAATTTTAATTGCACCTGAGCAGGCAACCTTTCAAATAGAAAGAACCATTCTACAGACCCCAGGCATTTCTGGTAGTCTTCGTACTCAAGTATTAGGCTTCCACCGGCTTGCTTATCGTATTATGCAGGAGACGGGGGGAGCGGCTTTAATTCCCATCAGTGATGAAGGCAAAAAAATGCTGCTCTATAAAGTGATGGCTCGGCATAGGGATGAGCTAGAGCTATACGGGCATGCTGCAGATCAACTAGGTTTTATTGAAGAAATAAATACGTTGTATACGGAATTTAAGCGTTATAAGTTGGATAGTCAGGAATTACAGCGTTCACTAACTGTGCTGGAGCAAGGGGATCATTTAACGCCTCTATTTAGAGATAAGCTACATGATTTGGCGCTCATTTATCGTGAATTTGAAGCTGAATGTGCTTTGTTGTATATTGATGCAGAAGATCATCTTGCAAAATTAGTAGAGGGTACGCCTTTTTCTACATATATAAAGGAAGCTGAGATTTGGATAGATGGCTTTTATAGCTTTACGCCTCAGGAATTTGACGCAATTGGAGCATTGATGAAGCAGGCGAAAAAGGTCACTGTATGCTTGACGCTGGATCGTCCTTACGATACTGAGCCACCTCAGGAACTGGATTTATTCCATGGTACTGGACTTGCTTGCTACAAGCTAATGGAAATGGCGAAGGAGCAGGGAATAGAAGTTAAGCCAACGATCATGCTAGAGCCGAATACGTTTCCACGTTTTATACAAAGCCAAACCTTAGGTCAGCTAGAAAAGTTATATGCGAGTCAGAGTAGGAGAAAACGGGCTGATGTTGTTAATCCATCTGAATTATTACAGTCGTTATCCCTTCGTGCTGCGGCAAATCGTCGGAGCGAGGTCGAGGGCGTAGCACGTCGTATGGTAAAGCTTGCGCGTGATGAAGGGGCAAGATGGCGAGACATGGCGATTTTTGTCTCTAATCTTGAAGACTACCAGCATATATTTGAAACGATGTTAGAACAATTTGAAATTCCTTATTTTATAGATAAAAAGTTTAGTATGTTATCCCATCCTCTTGTTGAATTTATGCGTGCGGCGCTTAACGTTGTGCTGAAAAATTGGAAATATGAAGATGTTTTTCGCTGTGTAAAAACAGGTTGTCTGTTTCCTACGGATGATAGTTTAACATGGGGAGATATGGACGATTTAGAAAACTATATTTTGGCGAGTGGAATAAGTGGCTATCGTTGGTATGATGGTACACCATGGAATTTATCATCTCACGCCTCACTAGAGGAAGGAGAGCCATCTACAGCCACACAGGAAGCACATGCAACTAGGCTACATAAGCTAGAATTGTGTCGTGCTGCCATTGTACAACCTCTTCATGCTTTTGGTAAGAAGCTTCAGGCTGCTAAAAGCGTGACAGCGATGTGTAGTGCAGTTTATGAACTACTTATGCAAGTTGAAGCTCCACAACGTTTAGACTTATGGGCGCATGAGGCGTTGGGGCAGGGGCAGGCACAACAAGCGTTAGAGCATAGACAGCTCTGGAAAAAAATATTGGACGTCCTTGATCAGATGGTAGAGATGATGGGAGAAGAACAACTAGATTCACTGTTATTTGCAGGTGTACTAGAAACAGGGTTAAAATCACTTCATTTATCGTTGGTCCCTCCCTCTTTGGATCAGGTTTTAATTGGTACGATCGATCGAACAAGAAGTAATCATGTTAAGCATGTGTTTTTGTTAGGACTTAACGAAGGAGTTCTCCCAGCGGCAAAACAAGACATGACGATTCTAAATCCGATTGAACGTGAGGTGTTGGATAAAAATGGTGTCGTATTGGGACCTAATCTATCCAGACAGCAATTGGACGAAAGATTTCTTATTTATAGCGCCTTAACCTCAGCAAATACTTCATTGTGGTTAAGCTACCCCAAAGGGGATGAAGAAGGCAAAAGCTTATTGCCATCAGAAGTGATCCGACAGGTAAAGGGGTATTTTGCACCCTATTTAACAGAAGTTACGCTTGGTGGTTATACAGAGCAGGAGGATGAAGAAGCTGTTTTAAATCTATTAACTCATCCGCAAGCTGAACTGCCACAGCTTATTGCTAGATTACGAATGTATCAGGCGGGTATTCCTATTGCACGTGCTTGGTGGGAGGTGCTTGGCTGGTACAAGACCCAACCCGACTGGTGGGATCAGACCGCTTCCTTACTACAATCGCTTGGCTATAAAAATAAAACGATAACCCTACAGCCAATCACAAGTAAAAAATTGTATGGCAAGGTACTACGTACAAGCGTGTCTCGTATGGAGAAGTTTTCTGCTTGTCCGTTTTCTCATTTTGCTTCATATGGGCTTGCGTTAAGGGAGCGAAAGGTGTTTGCGCTAAAGGCGCCAGATATTGGTCAGCTATTTCATGCTGCGTTAAGTAAAATTGCGCTTACGCTACAGGAGCAAGGAAAAAGCTGGGGTTTGCTCTCTGAGGAGGAATGCTGGCAGCAGGCGGAAGAGGTCGTAGACCACTTAGTGCCTAAGCTACAAGGACAAATTTTGCTTAGCTCTAAACGTTATGGCTATATTTCGCGTAAGCTCAAAAATATTGTGGGCAGAGCTTCTGTTATTTTGGGGGAGCAAGCAAAAAGGGCAAGCTTTGAGCCGATTGGCTTGGAGCTGGATTTTGGACCAGGGCGCCCTCTTCCACCGTTAACCTTCCAATTACCGAATGGCTATGTGATGGAAATTGTCGGGCGTATTGACCGTGTTGATATGGCAGAAAGTGAGCAAGGCTTACTTCTACGTGTCATTGATTATAAATCAAGTCAGACTGATTTGAAGCTACATGAGGTGTATTATGGCTTGTCCTTGCAGATGCTCACATACCTAGACGTATTGCTGACTTCAGCCGAAGCTTGGTTGGGGCAAAGAGCTTTACCTGCGGGTACATTGTATTTCCATGTGCATAATCCTCTTTTACAAAATAGTAATCACATAAGCCAAGAGCAAGCAAAGCTAGATATGCTCAAGGCGTTTAAAATGAAGGGCTTAGTGCTAGCTGACCGAGATGTCATAGCAAAGATGGATGCGCCACTAGACAAGGGGTATTCCGATATTTTGCCTGTTGCGTTAAAAGCGGACGGAGGCTTTTATAGCTCTGCTTCAGTTGCGACTTTAGAGCAGTGGGAGACATTGCTGAGCAATGCAAGACATACGATCGAAACGATAGGTACTCGGATTACAGATGGTGATGTTAAGATTGCTCCTTATCGACTAGGAACAGAAACGGCGTGCACCCATTGTGCCTATCGGTCTGTATGTCAGTTTGACGACAGCATGGAGGGCAATGATTATCATTTATTGCGTAGTAAAAATAAAAATCAAATGTGGGAGCTATTTGAAGGCATAGAGAAGGAGGTGAAGCCACTATGAACATAACCCCAAAACCAGAAGGTGTATTTTGGAGTGATGATCAATGGAAAGCAATTACGTTAGCGGGGGAGGACATGCTTGTTGCGGCAGCAGCAGGCTCTGGTAAAACGGCTGTACTCGTTGAACGAATTATTCGTAAGTTATGTGATACAGAATCCCCTATTGATGTAGATCGCTTATTAGTGGCTACCTTTACCAAAGCGGCTGCGGCTGAAATGCGCCATCGAATTGGTGAAGCACTTGAAACTGCACTTGAAAAAAATCCAAATGACTCACATTTAAAAAGACAGCTTGCGATGCTTGGATCAGCTTCAATTACAACCTTACACTCCTTTTGTATGGAGGTCATTCAGCGACATTATACATTAATTCCACTTGATCCAGGCTTTCGGATTGCGGCTGAAAGTGAAACTTCACTTTTGCGGCAGGAGGTTTTGGAGGAGTTATTTGAGCAAAAATATAGCAATGAAATTGGACAAACTCCTTTTTTATCTCTTGTTGATTGGTATGGTGGGGAAAAAGGAGACGATGCTGTTTTTTGGCTCGTGTTGCGTTTATATGATTTCTCCAGAAGTCATCCATGGCCTGAGGTATGGCTACAGCAAGCTGCAGATATGTTTGTACATGCAGATGAACAAAATCTACAGCATAACGTATGGATAAAAAGCATTATGCAGGATGTGTTGCTGACGCTAGAAGGTGCATTGGGGCGTCTTGAGCAAGGCAAGGCAATCGCGATGTCACCAGGTGGACCTGCCCCTTATGTTGAAACCTTAGCAGCAGATAGTGTCATGGTACAGACGTTAATGGACGGGGTTAAGCAGCAAGCATGGGCTTCATGGTATGAATTGTTCCAGACCGTATCGTTTGGCAAGCTAAAGCCGTGTAAAAAGGATCAAACTGATCCCATGATGCAGGAGCGTGTAAAGGCGTTACGTGATGAGGTTAAGAAAAGCTTATCTGCCTTACAAACGCAGCTATTTGGCAGAACAACTGCTCAGTTTATTGCTGAGCTTCATGCTAGTGCCCCCTTGATGCAAGAGTTAGCTACTTTAGTCTCTCAATTTGCAGAGGCTTATCGCATCGCAAAAGTGAGTCGGGGCTGGTTGGATTTTTCCGATCTGGAGCATTACGCGTTACAAATTTTAAGACATCCAGATGCAACGCCAACACAATTAATTCCTTCGGATGCTGCGCTTGAATATCAACAGCAATATGAAGAAATTTTACTAGATGAATATCAGGATACGAATACCGTACAGGAAGAGATCGTACGTTTAATTTCGCGGACATCCCCAGGGAATCGTTTCATGGTTGGTGATGTGAAGCAAAGTATTTATCGTTTTCGTCTTGCAGACCCTGGCTTATTCCTAGATAAATATCGGCGTTATCAATACGAAGATAACATGGAGGGTGGCTATCGTATTGATTTAGCACGTAACTTTCGCAGTCGCTCTCAAGTGATTGATACCGTTAACTTAATTTTTAGACAAATTATGGATGAGACGGTTGGAGAAATTAATTACGATGAACGAGCTGAATTAGTATATGGCGAGGGGTATACAACTACAGAAGAGGATCATAGTGAAACCTCTATTTACGCTCCCGAATGGTTGTTAATTGACCGTAGTGAAGAGTCTTTAGAGCTAGATTCAGCCCTAGAGGAGCATCGTGAGGCTTATGAGGAGCAACTGACCGATGAAGTAGATAAGGCTGAGCTAGATGCGGTTGTTTTGGAGTCAAGAGCGATCTCGGCACGTATTCATAAACTAATGGGAGCAACTGGAGAATCGGCTTTTCAAGTCTATGATAAAGGGTTAAAGGAAAATCGTCCTGTTCGTTATAGTGACATCGTTATTTTGTTGCGCTCTACAGCCTCATGGGCAAAAGTCATGATGGAAGAATTGTCTCTTCAAGGCATTCCTGTCGTTGGGGAATTAAACCAAGGTTATTTTGATGCCATCGAAGTCGAGACGATGTTGTCCTTTCTTCAAATTATAGATAATCCACTTCAGGATATTCCACTTGCCGCCGTTTTACGCTCCCCTGTTTATGGACTTACAGAGGATGAATTAGCACAAATCGCATTGTATCGTCCCAAGGAGCGAGGAAGTAGCTTTTATCAGGGGCTTGAAGCCATTTGGGCAATAGATGATTGCACAGGATTAGTTGAAGTTGAAACGACTGAATACGCTGAAATGTCTGTAGTTGAGGCGGAAAAGGAAAAGCTATCTCCTTTATTGCTGGGCAAGCTAGATGCGTTTAAACAACATTTAACGGCTTGGCGTAGCTTTGCTAGGGAAGGCCAGCTAAGTATGCTGATCTGGAAAATCTATAGCGATACAGGATATTTAAATTGGGTTGGTGGTTTGCCTGCTGGTGTGCAAAGACAAGCTAATTTACAGGCACTACATGATCGCGCGCGACAATATGAGCAGTCCACCATGTCTAGTGGCTTATTTCCTTTTTTACGATACATTACTCGCTTACGTGAAAATGGGGGCGATCTAGGGGCGGCAGTCACTTCGAGTGATCAAAGTAATGCCGTTCGTATTATGACGATTCATAAAAGTAAAGGGCTTGAATTTCCTGTCGTATTTATCGCGGGGTTAGCTAAACAATTTAATCGTCAAGATTTAAATGGATCTTTTTTAGTGCATAAGGAGCTGGGATTTGGTCCTAAATATGTGGATGAGGCATTGCGAGTTAGCTACCCGATGTTACCTAATCTAGCGATTCGTCGTAGGGCAGAGCTAGAGCTGCTTGCCGAGGAAATGCGTGTGTTGTATGTGGCTTTAACACGTCCAAGAGAGAAGTTAATTATGGTATCGGCAGTAAAAGACTTACTTAAATCGCTTGAGGCATGGGGGAGTGCGATTCATGTTCAGGGGCAGAAACTACCAGATCATTTGCTAGCACGTGCAAAGTGTTACTTAGACTGGATAGGTCCTGCGTTAATTCGGCATCCATCTGCATTGCCATTACGTGAAGCAGCGGATTTAGTGGAACCTTCCACACAAGCATTTGAAGGAATGAAGGATTGGAATATTGTTATTTCCGTTGCAGCTTCGCAATATTTAGCTATGCCTGCCGCGGCAACGCGTGAACAAATGGATATGGAGGCTAACTTGCTAGATACTGATTTACAATTAAGCGCCAAAGTAGATCAGCATATTTACGATGAAATTCATACCAAGCTAGCATGGAAGTATCCATATCAGATTGCAACTAGAATACCTGCTCAAACCTCTGTCACTGAAATGAAAGCAAAAATGAGTTTGCAAAATGAGCCAAGCCTTTCTATTTTTGAGCGAAAGCAGCTTAGAGAGGAACAAGCTAGAAAGAGTGGACAAGCGCCGGAAGAAGAAAAAGAGGTCGTGTATCAATTGCATTTACAGCGTCCGAGGTTTATGGAGCAGGTCAAGCTGTCGCCAACCGAGCGTGGTACTGCTTATCATGTGCTAATGCAGCATGTTCCTTTTGACGTTGAGCCCTCAGTAGGCATTATTCAAGAGACGATAGCTAAACTCATCTTAAATAAAATTTTAACAGCACCACAAGGAGAGGTGATCGACCCACAGCGCATTGTTGACTTTTTACTAAGTCCAGTTGGTGTTTTGCTCCGTCAGGCTCAGTGGGTGAAGCGAGAGGTGCCATTTAGCTTTGGCTTAGCTGTACAGGATACTCATGCTGACTTATTGACAGATTTATTGCCTAAGCTTAATGAAGGAACTAATGGAGAAGGACTCCAAGGCAAGAAGTCTCTATTTAGTGATGAAAATGAGGAGTTAGCTGGTGAAGTCGTACTTTTGCAAGGGGTTATTGATTGTTTATTTAGTGTAGATGACAAGTTGTATTTGTTGGATTACAAAAGTGATAGAGTTAACCCGCACCTTGGTGGAATTGAGGCGTTAGCTGCGCATTATAAATTTCAGCTAGAGTTATATCAGAAAGCAATCCAAGAGATGACAGGACAACCTGTGCATGAAAAGTGGTTGTATTTCTTTGATCAAGGGGAAGCGATTAAAATATAAAATTAGTAGCAATGGTATTAGTAGGATGGGAGAGTGTAAGCAATGAAAATTTTGCATACAGGGGATTGGCATTTGGGGCGAACGTTAGAAGGTAGAAGTAGACAAGAGGAGCAAGAGGCATTTATTGATGAGCTTGTTACTATTGTGAGAGAGCACAAGGTGGATCTCATTTTAATGGCGGGGGATGTATATGATAGTGTAAATCCGCCTGCCATGGCAGAAAAGCTATTTTATGAGGCTTGTGCTAGATTAACCGCAGAGGGGAGTCGGCTTGTTATTATTGCGGGCAATCATGATCAGCCAGAACGTGTAGCCGCATCTTCACCACTTGTTGCAGCCCAAGGCATTTCACTGCTTGGACTTCCTGTGGCTTCACCTATTTATGTCAATGTAGCGCGTACCAATGAGCAAGCGATTATTGCGGCATTACCCTATCCTTCTGAAGCAAGATTAAGTGAGTTGCTCTCCTTAGATGAAAGTGAACAGGCACTTCGGGTTCAATATAGTGCGAAGGTCGGCAAATTAATGGCTCAAATGGGTCAACACTTTAAAGCGGATACTATTAATCTAGCGATGAGCCATATTTATGTGTTAGGTGGGTTAGAAAGTGATTCAGAGCGTCCGATCCAAGTTGGTGGTGCGTATACGGTGAGCCCTTCTGAACTAAATATTGGTGCGCAATATACTGCCCTTGGACACCTTCATCGCCCTCAGCAGGTAAAAGGAGAAGGGGTTATTCGCTATAGTGGTTCTCCTTTAGCCTATAGCTTCTCAGAGGCAGGACAGACTAAATCGGTGATGTTACTTGATATTGCCCCTGGACAGTCACCTGTGCTAGAGGAAATTTATTTGACATGTGGACGTCCATTGCTTAAATGGAGATGTCAAGGCGGCTTGGAGGAGGTACAGCGTTGGTTGGATGAGGGACGTGATCGCCAAGCGTTTATTGATCTTGAGATCAAATTAACGGAAGCGATGTCACTCGGGGACATCCACGCACTTCGCAAAGCGCACCAAGGCATTATTCATATTCGTCCTATCTATCCAGAGCAAGAGCAGGAGTTAAGTGCTTCAGAGCGTGCTAGCTTATCGATTGCCGAAATGTTTACTCATTTTTATACCCGTCAGCACGGGGGAGCTGAGCCAGAACAGGAGCTAGTGGAGCTGTTTATGTCCTTAGTTGAGGAAAATAAAGAAAGCTTGGGCGAAGAGGGGGCGGAATAAATGAAGCCAATCCATTTGAAAATTGCAGGGCTACAGAGCTACCGCCAAATGCAGGAGATTGATTTTTCTGCACTAACTGAGATGGGCTTGTTTGGTATATTTGGTCCTACCGGTAGTGGCAAATCTACAATTTTAGATGCGATAACACTTGCGATGTATGGAAAAGTAGGCAGAGCGTTAGGAGGCACCCAAGGTATTATGAATCAATCTGAGGATGCCTTGTTTGTTTCCTTTACGTTTGAGCTTACCTCTGCTAAGGGTAAAGAGCGATATCGTGTAGAACGTAGATTTAAGCGAACAAATGAGCTTTCAATTAGCAATACAATTAGCCGATTTATTGCGGTTACAGAGCAGGGAGAAACGGTTGTAGCCGATAAGCTCGCTGATGTGACAAAATGTGTCGAGCAAAAAATTGGACTTAAGCTAGATGATTTCACACGGGCGGTCGTGTTGCCACAGGGAAAGTTTGCAGAGTTTCTGTCGCTTAAAGGTGTAGATCGTAGGGCGATGCTTCAACGTCTATTTCACCTGGAGCAATATGGGGATGTGCTTGGGCAAAAGGTGAATCGTTATGTAAAGGAGCATGAGCAGCAATTACGGGAGCTTCAAGCGGAGCAACAAGGCTTAGGGGCCGCCTCCTTTGAGCAAGTGGAAGTGATCGATTCTAGCTGGCAATTGGCTGTCATGTACACCAAGGAGAGACAAAAGGTACTCGAACAGGCTCAGCAGCAGCTACAGCAGCTAACACTAAAAAGACAATGGAGTCGCGATTTAGAGCAAGCTTTAGCGCAGAGAAATAACCTACAGCAAAAACAGGCTGAAGTTGACAATATGCAGATGAAGCTGACAAGGGCAAATGAGGCTACGGCATTAAAATTACCTTTAACTACGCTCAAGCAACTACAGCAGCAAGTATCCACACTTGAGCTAGGGCTACAGCAGGCAACTGCTAGCTTGGAGACTGCAAATAAAGAGCGTGAGACGACATCCGCAGCCTTAAAGGAAGCAAAAGAGCAGTTAGCTCAAAATGAGCCGCAGTTGCTCCAACGTATTGAGCAGTTAGAGCAAGCTCAGCTACTAGAAAAGGAATGCGTAAAGCTTCAAGATGAAAGCTTACATATGAAAGCACAGTTAGCTGATATGGAATCAAAAAGGCAGCAAGCCCAGCACTTGTTAAGCAAGGAAGAGCAGTTATTGGTCAAGGCGCAACATCGAAAGGTAGAGCTTGAGCAGCAGGCATTACTTAATGAAGTAAAGCCTTTGGAACGTAAGCAAGCCCAAGAGGCATTACGGGAAGAGCAAGCTGCAATTCAGCTTAGTACTCAGCTAGAGGCTTTAGCCAAGGAAGAGCAGTTGTGGAGCAACAAGGCGTTAGAAATACAGAAGCAAATGGCAACACTTCAAGCAGAGCAAGTCATGCTTAATGGCCAACTTAAGGAGACATTACAGCAACTACATGATTTGATGGGGCAGCAAATAAAATCAAAGACTGAAGTAAAGGCTTGGCAGATTCAATTACAAACGGTCCAACGCCAGTTACAACAGTTAAGTGAACATGAGCAAAAGCTTAGATGGGCTTCACAGCTTGCATCAGGCTTAATAGTAGGAGAGCCTTGCTTAGTATGTGGTTCGGTGCATCATCCAGCTCTAGCCAATTCTGAACAGCTAGAGGTCGCTCATCACGAGCTACAAGCGCAATTTAATGATATCCAGAGTTGGGCAGCGGAATTTAATAAACTAGAATATCGTTATGAACGTAGCGTTGAGCAGCTGGTTACTTTAATAGAAAGTATAACAGAGTTAGAGCCAATAGAAGGGTTAGAGTTCATAGAGGGGATGGAGCATTTACAATCTAATCGATTACAGGACACTCTGAAGGAAACTGCAGTGAGTGTTTCTAGTGAATTAAATTCACCTCATAGTGAAGAAAGTGAAGCACAGGCTAAGTTTATTCCGTTTTGGACGAAGGAACTTGTGGCTTGTGGTGAGCAGCTACACCAATTTGAACAACAATGTTCAGCACAACAAGCTGTTATAGCACAGTGGATACAGACAACGAAGCAAATTCAAGTCTCTTGGCGAAAGCTAGCTCAAACCTCGTTGACAATCGTAAGTGAACAATCCGCAGTGGAGCAAAAGGGACAAGAACTTGCCGATCAAAAGACGTTATTACAAGAGCAGCTACAACAATATCAACATATATTAGCGCAGCTTCCTTTACAAAGCAGTCAGGATGGTAGTGATAAGGGACCTGCAACGTTACGCTGGGAGGAAATAGAGCGAAGGGATATAGACGCAGAGGACATTAAAGAGCGTTTAGCACGTAGCTTACCTTTTATTGAGGAGACCACAGCTAAAATTGGACAGCTAAAGGATGGACTTATTGAGCTAGACAAGCATCGTGTGCAATTATCGACTCAACTAGAGGGCAAAAGTGAATTGCTGGAAGAAAAGCAAGCTCGCTTGAAGCTATGGAGTCAAGGGCAAGCGGTAGCACCTTTGCTAACAGATGTCCAACAACAGCTTGTAAAATTACGTTTCGCAGCTAAAACTAGCGAAGAAAAATATGAGCTAGCGTTAAAAAATTTCCACGAGCGCTCCACTGGGCATGGGATAGCTGAGCAAGCATTAGCAAGTGTCAAAGATCAGTGGCAAAGACAAGTTTTAGTGTGGGAGAAAGCGTTAGCCGAATCTCCGTTTAAGGACGAAGCCGAGGTGATGGCGACTTGGATGGAATCTGAACAGATTTCGCAGTATACTGCACAAATTGAACAGCATTTAAATTTACAGCGTGAATTAGAGGTTACAATTAAAGATCTTCAGTCAAGGCTTGGTAAAGAACGGGTAGATGAAGCCATGTGGCAGCAAAAACAAGCAGAAGTTGAGCAAGCTAAGAGCGACGCTGAGCTAGCTGTACGTCATGCCGCTAGGCTAGAGCGTGATTTAGAGGATATCAAGCTTAGACATACAAGGTGGCAGCAGCTAGAGGAGCAGAAAATAAAGCTTGAGCACAAGCATAACTTGCTAGTTAAGCTACAAACCTCGTTGCGAGGAAATGCCTTTGTTGAATATATCGCAGAGGAGCAGCTAATGAATGTAAGTCGTTCAGCCTCAGAGCGTCTTAAATTTTTGACGAACCAACGTTATGCGCTAGAAAGTGACTCTGGTGGTGGATTTGTGATTCGAGATGATGCCAATGGAGGGGTAAGAAGACCAGTTGGTACTTTGTCTGGAGGGGAAACCTTTTTGACGTCATTAGCGCTTGCGCTTGCTTTATCAGCACAAATTCAGCTTCGTGGACAATATCCATTACAATTTTTCTTCCTTGATGAAGGTTTTGGTACATTAGATCCAGAATTGCTGGATACCGTGATCACTTCACTAGAGCATTTACATCATGAGCATTTGGCAGTGGGGATCATTAGCCATGTTGCTGATCTTCGTGCTCGTCTCCCGCGTAAATTAGTTGTAGTGCCTGCGGAAAGTGGGGGAGATGGCTCGAAAATTGTGTTGGAGAAGCTATAAATAAAAGAAGAAGGAGATTAGACATATATGTACATTTATTTAATGGAAAATCTAAAACCTCTTACTGAACAAGTCGTGAAGCTTCATGTTGATCATTTAAAGAAATTAAAGGAGCAGGATCAGCTTGTCTTGTGTGGGCCCTTTATTGATTACCCAGGGGGCATGGTGGTAATAAGAGCACAAGATATCGTTGAGGCAACTGAAATTGCACAGAAAGATCCCTTTATACAATCAGGCTATAAATCATTTGAGATAAGAACTATACAAGAGGCTCATGAAGAAAATAATTACTTGTTGTCTTGAAATTTGTATTCCTAATTCTGGATTTATTTCATTGAGTGTGAACTAAATCACAGATACAGCTTCATCCCCCTGTTATACTACAGTTAAGCCGACATCATTTTTGCAAGCACCCCGTCGGACGTATTGGTAACAGAGCTTAGTTGTTGTGTACAATACGTCCGTGCGACCAGCTTTTTTTCCGTTGAGAAAAAGCAGGGTGCTTCTTTTTTTTGTCTTTTTTATGTTCTCGTGAGCTACCATCACGTAAATTTCGGTGCTATACTTAAAAACAATTGAAGTGAATAATGAAATTGATTAAAATTATGGCTCAACACAGAAATCGGTTCTTGACAATCAATGAAGTAATAGGCTACGTAGCAGGGAGTGGCTTCAACCGCTGTTAAGGCCCCATTTTCTTTATAATATGTGTTGAATGGTTGAAATTGTGTCCTTAAAGTGTTTATGCTCTCGAAGTATTTTTCTTGCAGAAAGATTGTCGCGCTCTCGCTTCTCCACCTCCCTGCTCCTTCGCTTCGTTAGCTTTTTGTCAAGAACCGATTTTAAGATTGAGCCAAAAATATTAATGATTTTCCTAGGAGGATAAAAATGGAAAACTGTTTGTTTTGCAAAATTATTGAAGGCTCCATTCCATCTAATAAAGTGTATGAGGACGAAAAGTTTCTAGTCTTTCACGATATTCAGCCAGCCGCACCTGTACATGTGTTAATCATACCGAAAAAGCATATTGCATCAGCAAATGAGCTCCAAGGCGGTGATTTCGCGTTGATCGGTGATTTGCACAAAGTTGCACAGCAGGTTGCTCAGCAATTAGGTGTTGCTGATACAGGTTATCGTTTAATTAACAATTGTGGTGTTGATAGCGGACAAGCCGTACATCATATTCACTACCATCTTCTAGGTGGTGTTAAGCTTGGTGCATTAGTTGGGATTTCAGACTCACATGCATAATCATTTTCTTTTTTTTAATTTAAAATATGGAAATTTTGCGTGATTTTAGGCACTATTAAGGGCTAAATAATGCAAATATTTGTTTTTGAAAATAAATTTGTAAAATTGATGTATAAAAATACGTCTCGTCAGGTTGACACTCTAAATATAATTCCCCTATAATGAAGTGTGATGAACCGTGTTATAGCTCTTGGACGGTCTGGTCGGAGGGAGGGAAAACTGGTGTCTGAAACTAAAGTTCGCAAAAATGAAACTATTGATGCTGCACTTCGTCGCTTTAAGCGCTCCATTGCAAAGGATGGCGTATTGGCTGAGGTGAAGAAACGCAAACATTATGAAAAGCCAAGCGTTAAGCGCAAGAAAAAGTCTGAGGCTGCTCGTAAGAGAAAGTTTTAGGAGGATTAAGCGATGAGTCTTAGCGAGCGATTGAACGAAGATATGAAGCAAGCGATGAAGAGTCAAGACAAGTTCAAACTCTCCACTATTCGATTGATTCGTGCAACGATTAAAAATCTTGAGATAGATTTGAAAAGAACTTTGAACGATAATGAAGTGCTTGATATCCTAAGTCGTGAAATCAAACAGCGCAAAGATGCCCTCCAAGAATTTACAAAAGCGGGTCGAGAAGATTTGGCTGATAAGGTGAAGGCTGAGGCTGAATTTATCGCCGAGTACCTTCCCCAACAACTTACTGAAGAAGAAATAAAAGTCATTGTACAGCAGACCATCCAGGAAACCGGTGCTTCTTCAAAAGCTGATATGGGGAAAATCATGAGTGCATTAATGCCCAAGGTTAAGGGGCGGGCCGATGGCAAGTTGGTAAACCAAGCTGTTCAAGAACTGCTCCAATAACCTACAATGCTTTGGCATTGTATTTATAAAAAGCAACAAGCTCTTAAATTAAGAGACTTGTTGCTTTTTTATTTTAGTTTTGTATACTCATTGTTCTTCTCATAAATCCATGTCTACTAGCATAATTTGTATAGTACACCGTATAAAGTGTAATAGCGAAGTGATTATGGGGAGGAGAATAGGTATAATGAGCCAAATATCCCGCAGATTTCGCAAATGGACGGCGGATAAGCTGGACCTGCCTAATGATTTAGTATTTAATTTGCCGAGGCTCACCTTAATTGGGGGCAAGCAATTATACATAGAGAATCATCGGGGGGTAAAGCACTTCTCCCCTGAGTTGCTACATTTAAAGCTAAGTGAAGGTTATCTAGAGGTAACTGGAAGTGAGCTGGTGATTCAAGCCATAATGCCTGATGAAATCGTCGTAGAAGGTGTTATTTCTGATATAAAATATAGGGGAGCGGGGGAGAAGTAAATGAGATCACCAATGTTATCTTCAATCAAAGGTATTGTCTCTATTGTTGTATCAGGGGACAATCAATCTCAGTTTATTAATGAAATGACAAAGGAAGGAATAGTTGCATGGGATTTAAAGCCATTAGCAGATGGAAGGTTACGGTTAAAAGTCTCAGTTCCTCATTTCTTTCTGCTTCGTCCCGTGTTAAAGCGGACAGGCTGTAGATTAACGATTCAAAAGCGCTCAGGACTCCCCTTTACCCTATCTCGACTTTGGAAACGTAAGGGTTTTATAATTGGTTTTATTTTATTTGCGAGTCTGATTTTTGGACTGACTTCTATTGTATGGGATGTACAGGTACAAGGGAATCATAAAATAGCAGAGGAAGATATTTTACGTGTGGCGAAGGAAGAAGGGTTACACCGTTATCAATGGATATACAATTTAAATGCTCAGGACAAGCTGGCTGCGGCATTAACGCGGAAGCTTCCTAATGCTTCATGGGTAGGTATCTCTAGAGTTGGGACCAAATATGTCATTGAGGTGGTGGAGGCATCACAGCCTAAAGATAAAAATCTGTTAACGCCCCATCATCTTGTCAGTAAGACAGATGCAGTTATCAGTCACATCTATGCTGAAAGAGGACAACCACGCGTTAAAAAAAATGATCGAGTTCGCAAAGGACAAATTTTGATTTCAGGTATACAGGGTGGGCAAACTGTTGTTTCTAAAGGTGTAGTGAAGGGGATTGTCTGGCACGAATATGACATTTCTGTTCCACTTACCTATAAGCAAAAGGTTTATACTGGAAATGTGAAACGTAAAGGTTACTTATATTTTGGACAAACCGCAATTCAATTATCAGGTTATGGTAAAATTGATTATGATAAGTATAGAGTGCTTAGTGATCTAAATCCTGTAAGATGGAGAGATTTAAAGCTCCCATTTGGATATTTGACAGAAAGTATATTTGAAACGACAGAAATGGATTTTACGCGAACGATGAAACAAGCTCAGCTTGAAGGGATCGAGCGTGCCAGAAGTGATGTCTTAGCGAAATATGGCATAGATAGTGTCATTCAGTCGGAAAAAATTTTGCATGAGAAGACAGACAATGGTAAAGTTTATATGAAAGTGCTTTTTGAGGTAGAGCAAGATATTACGGAGGAACTTCCTTTAGTACACAGTCAAGGAGAATGAGGCTACTTGTCAGAAAAAACAACCAATATCAAATTAAGTCTTTTGAATGCATCAGAAGGGTTATCTTTGTTTGGTCCTCAAGATGTATTTCTAAAGCTGATTGAACAAAGTTTTAAAGTAAGCATTGTGTTAAGAGAATCTGAAATCACAATTCGTGGTGATGAAGCTGAGCTTCAAATGGTACAACAGTTATTTGATGTATTACTTGAGTTAGTACGTAATAGCTATATTTTGACAGAAAGAGACGTTATGTATGCGATTAGTTTGGCGAAGGAATTACGTGCCGATCAATTGCTTGATCTATATAAAGGTGAAGTCGCAGTTACATTTCGTGGTAAACCAATACGGGTTAAGACGATTGGACAAAAGCATTATGTCAGTACCGTGAAAAAACGGGATGTCGTGTTTGGTATTGGTCCAGCAGGAACAGGTAAAACCTATTTAGCTGTCGTTTTAGCGATCTCTGCACTTAAAGAAGGTTCAGTGAAACGAATTATTTTAACTCGTCCAGCAGTTGAAGCGGGTGAAAGCTTAGGCTTCTTACCAGGAGACCTACAGGAGAAGGTTGACCCGTATTTACGTCCGCTTTATGACGCGTTATATGATGTTATGGGCCCTGAACAAACAGCTAAAGCATTAGAACGGGGTTTAATTGAAATTGCACCTCTTGCCTATATGCGTGGGCGTACGTTGGATGATTCCTTCATTATTTTAGATGAGGCACAAAATACAACTCCTGAGCAAATGAAAATGTTTTTAACACGTTTGGGTAATGGCTCAAAAATGGTCATCACGGGTGATGTTACACAAATTGATTTGCCTAGAGGTAAAAAATCAGGATTAATTGAAGCACGTAAAATTTTGCAGGATATTGAGGAAATTGGTTTTGTGGATTTCATGGAAAGTGATGTTGTAAGACATTCACTTGTACAAAAAATTATCGTAGCTTATGATGCAGCTGCCGAAAAATATGAAGCTTAATTTAGAGGGAATTAATATCACTAAGTTTTAAAATTCAGGAGGGCTATAACTATGACCCCTAATGAGCAGGCAAAGGGTAAGGAATTGCAATCTAATAATGTGGGCTGGAGAAGTAGTGTTGCAGTTCGATATGCTTTATACGCATTATTAGTACTCATGGTTTATTTCAGTCTGGCGCCAAAGCTGTTGCCAGAACGATATGATATCGAAGTAGGGATGCCAAGTGAAAAGCAAATTCTTGCACCTATGGAAATACCTGACACAAAAGCGACATTAAAGGCACAGGAAGAAGCTGCTGACCGAGTCGGAGAAAGTTATAGTATTATTCCACTACGCAATGAAAATTTAGTGAATAACTTAATGGATCGTATTTTTCGCCTTAATCAAGACGATCTAGTGTCAACAGAAGAAAAAATTAGTATTTATCGTGAAGATCTACAACGGATGCCCAAAGATTATATTTCTACATTTATTCGAAATAATCGTAATTCCGGTACATATTCTACTACTTTGCTGCAAGAAATGGCACAACGTATAGAAGAGCAGGAATATAAAATTTCTGAGGAAACATTTATAAAAATTCCACGTTTGACTGCAGATGATATAAACGAAATGAAGCCAGTTGCTGTAAATATCGTATCTAGATTAACAGCAGATCAAATCAGTGAAGCTCAAACGGCTCGGGCAAAGGTAGCTGAAATGGTAAGTACAAGCTCTTTGTCCAAGCGTGCTGCTCGTGAGGTTGTACAGGAGCTTGCTCGTTTAGCGATTACGCCAAACAAGTTTTATGATGAAGAGGCAACAAAAGCTGCCAAAGTAGACGCACGTGAAAACACTCCTACTGTCTATATTAAACAAGGGGATGTACTAATCCAAAAGGGTGAAAAAATTACCCAGGAAATGTACACACTCCTAGAAAAAAATAGCCTATTAAAGGATGAAGTTAACTATTGGCCTCAATTAGGCTTATTGGTGATGTCGTTATTGTTAGTGCTTGGAATTGTAATGTTTATTAGACAAACTGAGCATAGTGGGAAAGTAAAGTATAATAATTCTCAATACGTAATGCTTGCCTTAATATTTACAATAACAATTTTGTCTATGGTTATTATTAGTGTTTTACAAAATGAGAATCGTGTTTATTTTGGTTATTTAGCACCGATAGCTACAGGGGCAATGTTAATAACGTTATTGATTGATGTTCCTCTAGCGTTCATCTCTTCTATTATATTTAGTATATTAGCTAGCATTATTTTTAATGTAGATCAAGGACATATTTTTGATTATCAATTTGGGTTCTATGCTATTGTAACTTCATTGGCGTCAATTTATTCGATTCATCGTGCTAGTCAACGTTCTTCCCTATTGAAAGCGGGAATTATGAACTGCCTATTTGGTGCTATTTCTGTATTTTCAATGATCGTCGTCGATAATCATAGCTGGAATCAATCAAGTACGTTGTATGCGATTGGTGCTGCAATTATTGGTGGGTTGCTCACTACAATTTTAGTCATTGGATTAATGCCGTTTTTTGAAGTCACATTTGGAATTTTATCTGCACTTAAGCTGGTAGAACTCTCTAACCCTAACCATCCATTACTTCGAAAGTTGTTAATCGAAGCACCTGGCACCTATCACCATAGTGTGATGGTTGGTAATTTATCTGAGGCTGCGGCCGAAGCGATTGGTGCAAATGGACTTTTGTGTAGGGTAGGATCTTATTATCATGATGTAGGGAAAACAAAACGCCCTTCGTATTTTATTGAAAATCAAAACAATATTGAGAACCCTCATGATTTTATTGATCCAAAGCTAAGTAAATCAATTATTATTGCACATGCCCATGATGGGGCACAGATGCAAAAGGAATATAAATTACCTAAACCAATTCGTGATATCGCAGAGCAACACCATGGTACAACGTTTTTACACTATTTTTATCACAAAGCACTTAAGCAAGCGGAGGAGCAAGGGGTTGAGCCGGACTTTACTGAAGACGATTTTAGATATCCTGGTCCCAATGCTCAATCTAAGGAAGCCGCAATTGTAGGAATTGCTGATAGTGTTGAAGCAGCCGTCAGATCACTACGTAAGCCAACTGTTGAACAAGTGGAATCAATGATTGAGAAAATTATTAAAAGTAGACTTGATGATCATCAGTTAAACGAGTGTGACTTAACGTTAAAAGAGCTTGATATTGTAGGTAAAACATTAAAAGAAGCAGTAATGGGGATTTTCCACTCCCGTATTGAATATCCACCAGATGCTAAAAAGCCAGAATCAAGGGAGCAGCAAAACAAGGAGAGTGACCAACAATGAGCCTAGAATTGGCTTGGAGTAATGAACAAGAAAATCATGAAATTTCAGAACAGTTTATTACTTTATTAAATCAAATTTTACAAAAGGCTGGAGAGGCTGAAGGTGTTACAGATGGAGAGGTTGCTCTTACCTTTGTGACCAATGAAAAAATCCATGAGCTTAATTATGCCTACAGAGGTATTGATCGTCCAACAGATGTGCTATCCTTTGCGTTAAATGAATCGATGGACGAGGAACCAGACATTGTATACGAGCTTGAGGATGGAGAAGAATTAGAATTTGGCGATATGCTTGGAGATATTATAATTTCTGTAGAGCGTGCACAGGAGCAAAGTGAAGAATATGGACATTCACTTGAAAGAGAGCTCGGGTTTTTATTTGTCCATGGATTTCTACATTTGTTAGGGTATGACCATCAGGATGCTGAAAGTGAAGCCGAAATGATGGGGAAACAAGAAGCTGTATTGAAGCAAGTTGGACTTGTACGATAATGAAGCCGCCAAAATATAAGCTAATTGATAGCTTCCGTTTTGCATTTCAGGGCATCCAATCGACATTTAAGACAGAACGAAATTTTCGTATTCATCTCGTTGCTGCAATCCTTGTCATTGTGTGGGCATGGATTTTGAAAATACCGACATGGGATTTTGCTTTATTACTAATCGTAATTGCCCTTGTCCTGTGTGCGGAATTACTTAATAGTGCGATTGAAGCGGTTATAGATCTTGTTAGTCCAGAGTGGCATCCACTTGCTAAAGTGGCGAAAGACACCGCAGCGGGGGCTGTGCTCGTTTCTGCGGTGTTTGCTGTCGCTGTAGGTCTGGTTATATTATATAAACCATTAATGATATGGTTAGGCTTAAATTAGGAGGTTATTATGGACTATAATCAATTGCTACAAGCTGCCATTGAAGCTCGCAAAGCAGCATATATCCCGTATTCTCATTTTGGTGTTGGTGCAGCACTTCAGGATGCAACAGGACATGTACATCATGGCTGTAATGTCGAAAATGCTGCCTACGGTCCAACCAATTGTGCAGAGCGTACAGCTTTGTTTAGAGCGATTGCCGATGGCTGTGCCCCACATAGCTTCACTGCACTTGCTGTCGTTGGGGACACAGAAGAACCCATTGCACCTTGTGGTGTATGTAGACAAGTAATTTTGGAATTGTGTGCTCCTGATATGCCAGTTGTGTTAGGAAACATGAAAGGCGATATGAAGGTCGTGACCGTGAGCGAGCTGTTGCCACATGGCTTTTCGCCGGAGCATGTTAATAAGGCTTAATATAAAATCACAGCTGACAGCTAGGTACCAGCCGATAATACCTCTAAACATTACTGCGTGGTGCTGCGTGGCAGAGGGTTCTTTCGATCGTTGTTAAAATCGGATTTATTGGATTACGGAATAGAGGTGAAAATCCGATTTTAAATACGACCGCTCCGCTTCTCCAGAATCCCTCTGCCCCTCCGCAAGTTACGCTAGAGCTTTGTAAGGTAATATGTGGTTGGTGCTAGCGGTCTGAGCTGTTGATTTTAAAGATTAAGCCATAGTTTACACGGGCTATGAAGTATGGTAAACAATACAAAGCACTAACCACGTAAGCGTGGTAGTGTGGTGCTACGTGACAGAGGGTTCTTTCGATCGTTGTTAAAATCGGATTTATTGGATTACGGAATAGAGGTGAAAATCCGATTTTAAATACGATTGCTGACGCTTCTCCAGAATCCCTCTGCCCCTTCGCAAGTTACGCTAGAGCTTTGTAAGGTAACATGTGGTTGGTGCTAGCTGTCTGAGTTGTTGATTTTAAAGATTGAGCCGTAGTTTACACGGGCTATGAAGTATGGTAAACAATACAAAGCACTAACCACGTAAGCGTGGTAGCGTGGTGCTACGTGTCACAGGGTTCTTCGATCGTTGTGCTCTCCAGAATCCTCCTGCTCCCCTTGTTAGTTACTTGTTGTTTTTAAGCTACTTCTAAGTAGCTAACAAGCTGTCGTTTTTTATAGTTTGAAAAGATAGTTTGCTTGGAAAAGCTTCTTAAGTTTAGGCTTCTCGGGTATACTATCAATACTGTAAATGTAGTACCTTACACCAAACGTAACTGGCGGGAGGGTAAAGGGATTCTGGAGAAACAGCGTGGTTGCCTTTAAAGACCAATTTTCCCCTTATATCTTTATAAAAAAATGAAAAATTGGTCTTTAACAGCAATCGGAAGAACCCTTTACCCGCAGCCTTGCACGATGAAGATTTTACCAGTATTTTCGTTGCAAGTACTCACAAGTATTTGTTTCAAACGATTTCTGAATACTTTGCTACTTAAAATTAGCTTTACACAGGAAGGAACTAACTATCTATGTCAAAAAACTCGTCTGCAAAGACTAAATTTCGATCCGGTTTTGTTGCCATTATCGGACGGCCAAACGTAGGTAAATCAACCTTGATGAACCATGTTATTGGTCAAAAGATTGCGATTATGTCTGACAAGCCTCAAACAACCAGAAACAAAATTCATGGTGTGTACACGTCACCAGAAATGCAAATTGTATTTTTGGATACGCCGGGTATCCATAAACGTCAATCAAAGCTTGGCGACTATATGAACACAACAGCATTAAGCACGTTAGATGAAGTAGAGGCTGTTTTGTTTTTAGTGGATGCATCAGAAGGTTTTGGTGGTGGCGATCGCTTTATTATTGAGCGCTTAAAGAGCATTAATACACCAGTTATTTTAGTGATGAACAAAATTGATAAGATTGAACCAGAGGCGTTGCTGCCAATGATCGAAGAATATAATAAGCTTTACAGTTTTGCTGAAATTGTTCCCATCTCTGCAAAGCTAGGGAATAACGTTACGACTTTGATCGAACAGATTGGTAAGTTTCTACCACCAGGACCGCAATATTATCCTGAGGATCAGGTAACTGACCATCCTGAGCAATTTGTGTGCGCTGAGCTTGTACGTGAGAAAATTTTAATGTTAACACGTGAGGAAGTACCACATTCCATTGCGGTTACCATTGAAGATATGAGAGTGCAGGAAAATGGGGTTGTTCATATTTCAGCCTTGATTTTTGTTGAACGTGATTCCCAAAAAGGAATTATTATTGGAAAGCAAGGTGCTTTGCTTAAGGAAGTTGGTAAGCTAGCACGTCAAGATATTGAGCGTTTATTAGGCTCCAAAATATTTTTAGAGTTATGGGTTAAGGTGAAAAAGGATTGGCGCAACCAAGATCGCGTATTGCGTGATTTAGGTTTCCATCGTGATGCATAAGCTACAGATTTATGTATGGCTAAGCTGGTAGTTATTGCAACGTATAGAACCTTTGTCACAGGTCATCCTAATCTTCGAGGGAATGTAAATCGCATTTTCTGAAGAAAGGGTGAATACGTATGCGAGATTTTTCGTGGAAGTATTTTGCAATGACAGGAGATGTTGATGCTTACATGCTGTTTAAGGAAAGCGATACGGCACTGGGGCAGACGGCTGAGGATGGAGCTTTAAATGAACAGCAGCTTGTGGTTGAAAATGAGGAAGAGGCTTAAAAGCGGCTTTTTTTGGGGGAAATAGGGATGTTGCATCGACTTGAAGGCATCGTTATTCGTAGTATGGATTATGGTGAAGGTAATAAAATTATTACAATATGCACTGAAACCCATGGGAAGGTTGCTATTCTCGTTAGAGGTGCAAGAAAAATTAAAAGCCGACATGCGGCTCTAACACAGTTATTTACTTATGGACAATATACATTTTATCGTCAAGGTGATGGACTTGGCACACTAAATCAAGGTGAGATTTTAGAGTCTCACTTTTCTTTGCGTAATGATCTCTATTTAGCGGCTTATGCCTCTTATGTGTGTGAATTACTAGATCGTTCTTTACATGATGAAGAGGTGGGTAGCTTTTGGTTTACACAATTAAAGGCAGCTCTAGAAGCTTTGGCATCGGGAAAAGATCAGCAAATTGTAATGCACCTGTTCGAGGTCAAAATTTTGCAGGCGTCTGGTTATGCTCCTTCCTTTGAAGCTTGTGTGTCATGTGGGAGTATAGAGGAAAGCTATCATGTTAGCCCAAGATTAGGTGGGAGATTATGTCCGCGTTGTCGTCATCATGATCATGGTGCGATGGTCGTATCACCGCAGGTGTTAAAGCTGCTTATATTATTTGAAAAAATAGATATGCGTAGGTTAGGGAATACGAGTGTTAAAGATACAACAAAGACAGAGCTTAAAGCTGTAATGAATGCTTTTATGGAGGTTCAGCTTGGCTTGAAATTAAAGTCTCGAAATTTTTTAGATCAGCTTGATAAATATGAAATTTGACGAAAGCAACGAAATGATGTATTCTATGGTATATTTCTCTTCGTGAGAATCATGTGTTGATAAGGAAAAGTAATAAGCTTGTATACTGTTAAAAGCGAATCAGGGATAGTGCAAGCCTGAGCGGTTACACTTATGAAATGGCAGCCTTGGAGCATGAATGAACGTGAAAAGCGGATTAGCTACTATGAAGCTAATCAAGTAGGGTGGAACCGCGGGATTTGAATTATTCAGCTCTCGTCCCTATGTCTGTGAGCAGGCGTAGGAGGCGAGGGCTTTTTGTTATAGCTTCGAACTCTTATGACCGAATTCAAAACGCCATTCATTTTAGGAGGAGATGACAAATCATGAATTTTCAATCCATGATACTAACACTGCAACAGTTTTGGTCTGAGCAAAATTGTATCGTTGTTCAGCCGTATGACGTAGAAAAAGGGGCAGGAACTTTAAATCCGATGACGTTCCTTCGTTCCATTGGACCCGAGCCTTGGAATGTCGCTTATGTAGAACCTTCTCGTCGTCCTGCGGACGGTCGATACGGAGAAAACCCGAACCGACTTTATCAGCATCACCAATTTCAAGTCATTATGAAACCGTCGCCTGATAACATTCAAGAGATTTATCTTGAAAGCTTAAAAAGACTAGGTATTAATCCACTAGAGCATGATATTCGTTTTGTCGAAGATAACTGGGAGCATCCAGGTCTTGGTGCATGGGGACTTGGTTGGGAAGTATGGTTAGACGGGATGGAAGTCACGCAATTTACGTATTTCCAACAGGTTGGGGGAATCGAAGCTAATCCTGTAGCTGTGGAAATTACTTACGGTATGGAGCGTCTTGCTTCCTATATCCAAGATAAAGAAAATGTATTTGAGCTTGAATGGGTAGAGGGCACAAGCTATGGTGATGTGTTCCACCAGCCTGAGTTTGAGCATTCTAAATATACGTTTGAATTATCCGATGTAAAAATGTTATTCACACTATTTAACATGTATGAGCAGGAAGCACAACGCTTAATGGAGCAGCATTTGGTATTCCCTGCTTATGATTATGTATTAAAATGCTCTCATGCCTTTAACTTGCTGGATGCAAGAGGGGCAATCAGTGTAACAGAACGTACAGGTTACATTACAAGAGTTCGTAATTTATCCCGTCAGGTGGCGGCAACATATTTAGAAGAAAGAGAAAAATTGGGATTCCCAATGCTTCAAAAGGGAGGTGCTGTTCGTGGCTAAAGACCTATTATTTGAAATTGGCTTAGAGGAAATGCCAGCAAGATTTATACGTGCAGCTGTTGGGCAATTGCAGGATAAAATGAGTAAATGGTTAAAGGAAAATGTTATTACCTTTGAAAAAATCGAAGGTTATGCTACTCCTCGTCGACTTGCCATCCTCGTAAAAGGTGTTGCTGAGAAGCAAGAGGATGTGCATGAGGAAGTTAAAGGACCAGCACGAAAAATTGCGTTAGATGACCAACGTGCTTGGAGTAAAGCGGCACTTGGGTTTGCGCGTAGTCAAGGTGTAGATCCAGACCAATTTACATTTAAGGAATTAAACGGAGTAGAATATATTTATGTAAGCAAAAATTTAATTGGCCAACCTACTAGCTCTCTTCTCACTGAAGGCTTGCTAGGTATTTTGCACAGTATGAATTTCCCTAAAAACATGCGTTGGGCTAACTATGACTTTAAATTTGTACGTCCAATCCGCTGGTTAGTTGCTTTGTTTGGCACAGATGTTGTTTCACTTGAAATTGCTGGTGTGACCTCAGGGAATACGACTAGAGGGCATCGCTTCCTAAGTGGTGAGCTTACGATTGACGAGCCTGCTAACTATGTGGAATTGCTACGCTCTGGTCATGTTATTGCAGATATTAAAGAACGTGAAGATATGATTACAGCACAAATTAAGGCGTTGGCATCAGAGAAAAATTGGGTAATCGATGTCAAGGAAGATTTACTTGAAGAAGTATTATTTTTAGTTGAGACACCAACGGTGTTGTTTGGTTCTTTTGATCCTTCTTTCTTAAATATTCCGCAAGAGGTACTGATTACTTCGATGAGAGAGCACCAACGCTATTTCCCTGTACTTGATGAAAAGGGAAGCTTGCTGCCTTATTTCGTAACGGTACGAAACGGAAACAACGTCTCTCTTGATGTCATTGCGAGAGGGAATGAGAAGGTGCTTCGGGCAAGATTATCTGATGCGAAATTTTTCTATGATGAAGATCAGAAGCTCAAAATTGAAGATGCGCTTTCTAAGCTCGAAAGCATTGTCTTCCACGAAGAGTTAGGTACGATTGGGGATAAGGTTCGTAGAATTCGCAGCAACAGTGATAAGCTTGTTGGAATGTTAAATGTGGAGTCATCAGTTGCCCTTTCAGCCATGCGTACAGCTGAAATTTGTAAGTTTGATTTAGTGAGTCAAATGGTGTATGAATTCCCTGAATTACAAGGAGTAATGGGACAGGATTATGCCTTAAAGGCTGGCGAAGCTCCTGAAGTAGCTAAAGGTATTTTTGAGCATTATCAACCACGTTTTGCTGGTGATGCTTCTCCTAGCTCAGTTGTAGGTGCGATTGTTAGTATTGCGGATAAGCTAGATACGATCATTGGTACGTTCTCGATCGGGATTGTGCCAACAGGTTCTCAAGACCCTTATGGCTTACGACGTCAAGCCGCAGGCATTGTTCAAACGATACTTGAGCATAAATGGACCATTTCCTTGGAGGATTTATTCAAAGCAGCGATTGAAACCCATGAGCAATTCCATGAATTAAAACGCAGTAAATTAGAAATTTTAAGAGATTTACATGATTTCTTTGGTTTGCGCGTCAAAAAAATATTGTCTGATGAGCTTCGCTATGATGTTGTGGATGCAGTCATGGCCGCTGATTTTAATACCGTTGTCTCTGTGGTTGCAAGAGGTCAAGCGCTGATGGAGGCTGTGGAGCAGGACGGTTATAAGCAGATCGTAGAATCTTTTGGTCGTGTAAGTAATTTAGCGGCTAAGGCGGAAGCAGTTCAAATTAATAAAGAGCTTCTGACTGAAAAGGAAGAAGTACATTTGTACGAGGCTTGGAGTACCGTTACGATGCATTACAGTGAATTAATGGGACAAAATAAAGCTACAGAGGCGTTAGGCTTCCTTGCTAGCCTTCATGACGATATTACAGCGTTTTTTGATGCGGTTATGGTTATGGCGGAGGACGAGAAGGTGCGTAACAACCGTCTTGCTTTGCTAGCGTTAATTCATAAAGACCTAAGTACCTTTGCTGATTTCAGTAAGCTAGTTTTTGCGTAATATATACTAAAATATGCGATATAATAATGGACAGGAGTGAATTAAAATCATGAGTGCAAATGTCATTGTGGTGGATGGCGACTCCTGTCCCGTTAAAGCGGAGATCATTGAACTTGCCAATACCTTTAAGGTGGAGGTGAAAATGGTCTCTTCTTATGACCATTACATTAAGCCTGCCCAAGGGGTTACGGTGATACAGGTAGATAGAAGTCAGCAAAGTGCTGATCTGTATATTGCTAATCATATCGCCACAGGAGACATTGTTGTTACACAAGATTATGGGCTTGCCGCATTAGTGATCGCTAAATCTTGTAGAGCCTTGTCACCTCGTGGCGAAGTTTATGATTCTGGGAATATTGATTACTTGTTAGAAAGACGACACGTGAGTGCTAAAACAAGGCGAGCAGGCCGTAATTTATTTAAGGGGCCTAAGCCGTTTACTGACAAGGATCGAGAAAATTTTAAACAAATGCTGTTAAAACTTTTGCAAGATATGCAGGAGAATGTACAATTTTAGCGAATTTATTAAAGTACGTGTAGAGAAGATGAAGGTGATATTATGAATACCGGTAGAGGTTCCATTCCTGAGGAAGTCATCGAAGCGGTTTTGCGTCAGCATGATATCGTTGATACGGTGAGCAAGCACGTTCATCTAACTAAGCAAGGTAAATATATGAAGGGCTTATGCCCATTTCATTCCGAGAAGACACCCTCATTTACAGTAACGCCCGATCGGCAAATATTTCATTGTTATGGCTGTGGGATGGGTGGTAATGCAATTAAGTTTAGAATGGAAATGGAAGGCTTATCATTCCCTGAAGCGATTCGAATCATGGCAGATGAGGCTCATATTCCATTTGAAGGTCGGCAAAGCACAGCGGGTATGGTTGTAAATCAAGAGATTGAACAGTTGTTTGAAGCTCATGAATTAACTTCCAAATTGTATCATTATTTTTTGAAAAATACAGAGCATGGCAAACCCGCCATGGAATACCTAAAATCACGAGGTTTTAGTGATAAAAGTATTGATCTCTTTCAGATTGGTTATGCTCCGGCAAGATGGGATACGTTAGTTCAGTTTTTAGAAAAAAGAAACTTCGATATGCAGAACATGGAAAAGGCTGGCCTCCTGATTGCCAAGCAAGATGAATCTGGTTATATTGATCGATTTAGAGATCGAATTATGTTTCCTCTCCATAATCGGAGTGGTAGAATTATTGCTTTTGCTGGCAGAATTTTAGGGGAAGGGCAACCTAAGTATTTAAACTCTCCTGAAAGCCGAATGTTTGTTAAAAGCAGAACAATCTATAATTTACATCAAGCAAAAGCAGAAATAAGAAAATCAAGACAAGCCGTTTTATTTGAGGGTTATGGTGATGTGATTAGTGCATGGGAAGCGGGGATCCATAATGGAATTGCTACTATGGGAACTGCATTAACAGAAGGCCATGCTAACATGCTAAGAAGTTTGGCTGATCATATTATTGTTTGCTATGATGGCGATTCAGCTGGACAAGCGGCTGCACTAAAAAGCATACCTATTTTAGAAAATGTTGGTTTTAATGTTAAAATTGCAATTATTAATGAAGGCTTAGATCCCGATGAGTTTATTCAAAAGTATGGTGCGGACCGATTCCGTCATCAAATTGTGGATGGGGCAGTAGCTGCAATAAAATTCAGACTTATATATCTTAAAAAAAACCATATACTGCTAGAAGAAGGCGGTAAGGTGGCATATATTAAAGAAGCAATTGGTATTATTGCTCCCTTAACCTCGCCAACAGAGCGAGAAATCTACTTAAAGGATTTATCAGCAGAGCTTGAGGTATCCTTTGATAGCTTGAAGCAAGAATGTAATCAATATCGTCAGACCCTGCAAAAAAGAAATAGTGATGGGGATAATATTGACAAAAGGTGGAATAATGTTAGGCATAAAAAGGGTCAGCCTTCCATGCCTACTCTTTTACCGGCTTATCATAGCGCAGAACGAAAATTATTATATTTTATGCTAGAGGATCTCGAAGCTGCGGAATATGTTCAAAATCAGCTTGGAGATAAGTTTAATATTGAAGATCATATCGCAATCGCTGCTTATTTATATGCTTATTATGCGGAAGGCAAGTCTCCTGATGCAAGTCGGTTCATAGCTTCCCTACAAGATGAACGTCTTGAGAAAACTTTAATTTCCATTATGATGATGGAAACTCCTGGAACAGGAAGTAGAGCCGAGCTTGACGATTATATTGCTCAAATACGGAAAGTTCCTTTAATGGAACAAATTAAACGTAAAAGAGAAGAGCAGATCATGGCAGAACGAGCAGGTGATGTTTTGCGTGCTGCACAAATTGCAAGTGAGATTATTACCCTAGAGAGACAATAATTTTTTTGTTTTAGCACGATGTTTCTAGGGAGGAGGGAGTCCGATATGGCGAATAATCAACATACTGAACTAGAAACCGAATTGACATTAGATCAGGTCAAAGAAAAGCTAATTGAAGAGGGCAAAAAGAATTCTTCCTTAACGTATAAGGTTATTATGGAGAAGTTATCCCCTTTTGAACAAGAACCTGATCAAATGGATGAATTTTTTGAGCAACTTGGAGATCTTGGCATAGATATTACAAATGATAGTGATGATGAGCTTACCGTCCGTAGACGTGATGATGATAATCAGTCGGAGCATGACGATTTCAATTTTGAGGACGATTTAGCACTTCCTCCTGGAATTAAAATCAATGATCCTGTTCGTATGTATTTGAAAGAAATCGGACGTGTGCCATTATTATCATCTGATGATGAGATTGAGCTTGCCAAACGTATTGAAGAAGGGGACGAGGAAGCAAAACGTCGCCTAGGTGAAGCTAATTTACGGCTTGTTGTAAGTATAGCTAAGCGTTACGTAGGTCGTGGCATGTTGTTTCTTGATTTGATACAAGAGGGGAACATGGGGCTGTTAAAAGCGGTTGAAAAATTTGATTATAAAAAAGGCTATAAGTTTAGTACGTACGCCACATGGTGGATACGCCAAGCCATCACGAGAGCGATTGCTGATCAAGCGAGAACGATTCGGATTCCTGTTCATATGGTAGAAACCATTAATAAGCTCATTCGAATTTCAAGACAGCTACTACAGGAATTAGGACGAGAACCAACACCAGAGGAAATTGCGGCGGAGATGGAGCTTACAGTGGAAAAGGTACGTGAAATCATGAAAATTGCCCAAGAGCCTGTTTCGTTAGAAACACCTATTGGTGAAGAGGACGATTCTCATTTGGGTGATTTTATTGAAGATCATGATGCGTTAGCGCCTGCTGATGCTGCTGCCTATGAGCTACTCAAAGAGCAACTTGAGGATGTACTTGATACTCTTACTGAACGTGAAGAAAATGTATTGCGATTACGATTTGGACTTGACGATGGTCGTACCCGTACTTTGGAGGAAGTAGGTAAAGTATTTGGTGTAACAAGAGAACGTATTCGTCAAATTGAAGCCAAAGCGCTCCGCAAGCTACGACATCCAAGTAGAAGTAAACGTCTGAAGGATTTCCTTGAATAATGATCCAGGCACATGGACCTTCTGCTCATGCAGTGAGGTCTTTTTTAGTATGATGGTTACAAGCAAGGAATGTAAGTCCATTGTATAAGCTAATTTTATCTCTTTTTGAGATTTTTTTCAAATTTATACAGTGGATATAGATCTTATAATAGGTGGTTTGAAAAAATGAAAATTTCAACAAGATTGAGGGAAATCGCAGAACGTTTGCCAACTGGCTGTAAATTTGCAGATATCGGGTCCGATCATGGGTTACTGCCGATTTATGCCATTAAGCAAGGAATTGCCTTATCTGCTGTTGCAGGTGAAGTTAATGAAGGTCCACTAGAGGCGGCTCGTAGAGGTGTTTTGTCACATGGTGTCCAAGATAAAATTGCAGTGCGCAAAGGAGATGGCTTAGCTGTCATTGAGGCAGGAGAAGTTGATACCATTACGATATCAGGCATGGGTGGTGCATTAATTGCTTCGATTTTGGCTGACGGTGTCACTAAGCTTGCTGGTGTGAAACGTCTTATCCTTCAGCCTAATATGGCGGAGGGAGCGGTACGACGTTGGCTACTGGAACAAAATTGGTTAATTACGGATGAGATTATTTTAGAGGAAGATGGCAAAATCTACGAAATTATTACGGCGGATCGTCAGGAAGAAGCTAAGCAACAAAATGATGTTTTGTATGCGAAACGAAGCTTGGGGATAGAGATTCCACAGGAATGGTTATTGGAGTTAGGCCCTTTGTTAATTAATAAGCCCAATGAAGTGTTTTTTAAAAAATGGAACTCAGAGCTTAGCAAGCTACTTCGTATTTATGAGTCGATTTTGAAATCCGCGGAAAAGGAAATAAGTGATTCAAAAGCGGCACAGGTTAAGCAGAAAGCAAATGAATTGGAGGCGATTTTACAATGTTTGCAAAAGGTCAAACCGTAATTCAATATATGGAAGGACTAGCGCCCAAGCATGTTGCGATGGAAGGGGACAAAATTGGTCTTCAATTAGGTACGCTGCAAAAAGAAATCACAGGTATCTTAGTTGCACTGGATGTAAATGAAGAGGTTGTGGATGAAGCGATTGCGAAAGGTGCCAACCTTATTGTCGCTCATCATGCGATTATTTATCGCCCGTTGGCACAGTTGCAGGTAGATACGCCTATGGGAAAGGTTTATGAGAAGCTCATTAAAAACGACATTGCTGTTTATATAAGTCACACTAATCTCGATATCACCGAAGGTGGTATGAACGATTGGATGGCAGAGGAGCTAGGGATTGAAGTGACAGGTTCGATTGAGGATCTGCATAGTGATCAATTGTATAAGCTTGTTGTATTTGTGCCGAAGGAGCAGGCAGATTCAGTACGTGCGGCTATATTAGATGCTGGGGCAGGTCATATTGGGAACTACAGCCATTGTAGCTTTAATATAGAGGGATCAGGAACATTTAAGCCTGATGAGCTAGCTAATCCTTATATTGGACAAGCAGGCAAGCTAGAGCAGGTTCAAGAGGTACGCATCGAGACGATGGTTCCGCATAGTATTAAAAACAAAGTAGTTGCTGCGATGCTCAAGGCACATCCTTACGAAGAGGTTGCTTATGATTTATATGCAATGGAATTAAAAGGACGTACATTAGGCTTAGGGCGTGTTGGCAAGCTTAGTGATCCTGTTGATCTAGCAACGTTAGTCGAGCGAGTTAAGCATAAGTTTGATGTGCCTACGGTTCGTGTTGTAGGTGATATGAATCGCGTAATTAAAAAAGCTGCAGTGTTGGGCGGCTCTGGTGGAGGTTATTGGAAAAAGGCACTTCGCTGTGGTGCAGATGTATTGGTGACAGGGGATATTGATTATCATACGGCACAGGATGCATATATGGCAGGGATTACACTTATTGATCCTGGACACAACGCAGAGAAGCTTATGAAGCCTAGAGTAGCGGCTTTTTTGGCGCAAAAATTGGAAAAGGACAAATATAGCACCCCAGTTTATGCTTCAACGATTAATACAGAGCCATTTCGATTTGTATAATGAGAAAATATGCTAATCAGAAGCTAGAAAAAACGGTAGATCAGAGGCATATTAGGTATAGAGCAGAATAAGCGAAATGGAAAGATTGAGGTGGAAAGCATAGTGGGGAATAAGATCGTTTTTACGGGTGGAGGTTCCGCAGGACACGTCACGCCTAATATCGCCATTATTAATGAGTTAAATAAAAGAGGTGCTTGGGACATCCATTATATCGGCTCAAAGCAAGGGATCGAGAGGGAACTCATCACCAAGCAAGACATACCTTATTATGGAATTAGTTCGGGAAAATTACGTAGATATATTGATATTGAAAATATAAAAGATATGTTCAGAGTATTAAAGGGCTGTATGGAGGCAAGGAAAATATTAAAGAAAATAAAACCTAAGCTTGTTTTTTCAAAAGGTGGTTTTGTTTCTGTTCCCGTTATTGTCGCAGCAAAATCGCTAGGCATACCCATCTTCATTCATGAAAGTGATATTACACCGGGCTTAGCGAACAAAATTGCTCAGAAATTTGCAACTAAAATTTTCACAACCTTTGAGGAAGCAAAGCAGTTTTTTCCTAAGGATAAAGTGTCAACCACTGGTTCACCGATTCGTGCAGAACTGCTTCAGGGGAGCAAGGAATTTGCATATAAGTTTTTGGGCTTTGATGACAGTCGTCCTATTTTGACCATTATGGGTGGAAGCTTAGGTGCTAAAAAAATTAACGATACCGTTCGCGCCAATTTGCCACAGCTAGCCATGCATTTTCAAATTGTACATTTGTGCGGCAAAAATAACCTTGAGCCTAGTCTTGCCTTTGTCCCTGGTTATAAGCAGTTTGAATATATTCATGAGGAGCTCCCACATATTTTGGCGGCAACAGACCTTGTCATTACAAGAGGTGGATCTAACGCAATTTTTGAATTTTTAGCATTACGAATTCCTATGTTAATTATTCCACTTGGCTTGAACCAAAGTAGAGGCGATCAAATCATGAATGCCGAAGCCTTTCAAAAAAGAGGGTATGGTTTTACTTTGATGGATGAAGAATTAAATGGGGAGAGCTTGGTAAAAGGCGTAGAATTTCTCAAAAATAATTCAGAATTTATTAGAGAAAACATGGCTTTATCTACAAGTACAAATGCAATCCCTATTTTGCTAGATGAAATTTATAAAATTACAGGTGCAAAGTAAACATATTAAATATAATTGATCATACTAAGCGTAGTTCAGTAAATGGTGAGCGTAAACAGCTTCATTAAATTTACTGAGCTAACGCTTTATTTTTTTGTAAAAAGAAAGTATTGACCTTCAAGTTAACCTTAATGTTAGAATTTGATCAGTAAAGGAGGAAGCAAACCATGAAAATTAAAGAGCTTGCTGATTTAGTTGGAGTTAGTACAGCAACCATCCGTTTTTATGAAGAAAAGGAGTTGCTTCATCCAAGTAAGCATCCAAATGGCTACCGTTATTACACGGAGGCGGACATAAAGGATTTAAATTTGATTATTGCATTTAAAAGAGCTGCGTTTTCATTAAATGATATTAAAACGATTGTTACTTTAAGAAGGTTACCACAATCGCTACAATGTAAGATGGATTCTTTAGCTTTTATGCAAAGTCAGATCAAGCATGTGAAGGAGCAGATTACGTTCTTAAACCAGCTTATGAGCATTTTAGAGCAGATTGAAAAACTGGTTGACAAAAATGATCCAGATCATGTTGAAGAAGCACTTAAGCTGATGTCAAAAATTGAGAAGCTGTAACTTTATAAAATATTTTTAAAAATTATTTAAAGGAGATGACAAGGGATGAATATGCGAAATTTATTGAAGTTAGAAAATGTGTTTTTATTATTACTTGGATTGTATGTATATTTTGAGGTGTTTCATTTTTCACTCATAGTTTTATTAATTACTGTCTTATTACCTGACATTTCAATGCTTGGTTATATCATTAATACAAAAATAGGGGCAACGATTTATAATATCGTCCACAACCTAATGACAGTAGTTATTATTTTATTTTTAGGAATAGGCTTAAATCTAAATATTATGATCTATGTAGCTTTGATTTTGTTTATTCACATATTTATGGATCGTATCTGTGGTTTTGGTTTGAAGTATAATGATAATTTTCAGCATACACACTTAACTTAAATACTGTCAAAATAGGAACTACCTGACCTTTTACACATCAAATTTTTTGGCTCAATCTTGAAATCAGTGCTTGACCGCTAACCCAAACTAGCGAAGAGACAGAGAGATTCTGAAGGTTGTCTTTAAAATCAAATTCTACCCATTAATATACTTTAATAAACAGGAATATGATTTTAACAACAATCGCAAGAACTCTCTGGAGCATAGCTACCAGCCTCTAGTCGTTGGCAAGTACTGATTTATAAATAGAGCCATTTATTTCTTATAATCCGTAATGCCTAATCGATTTCCAAATTGATCTTCAAATTCTACCGAGGTTCCTGTTCCAATATGGAACGGCTCACTTAGGAACGTTACCCCATTTGCTTTTAATTTATCGTATTCAACCGTAACATCATCCACCACGAACCAAATCGTTGGCTTCATATTAGGAAATTTGCGTGTGTCTTTTAAAATAATAGCTGGTTCCTCGTCTCCAACATGAAAGGCAACCATTCCTTTATCGGCAAAATTAAACTTCAGCTTTAAACCTAGTGTTTCACCGTAATATTTCATTGCGCCTTCCATGTCATCGACAGGTAGAAAAAAATTGTCATAGCTTTTCATCTCTTTTAAACCTCCTAATTATGTGGGATACGATCACAATAACATATCCAAGAAGACAACATCGTGTCATATTTCACAAAGCCTGATATAAGCTTTCAACCTTTTGTAATACCTTTAAGAATAGCTTAATAATTTTCTTGATAAGCCTCTCGCTCCAACTCATAATCAATGAACGATTGCCATTGTCCGAGTTGGTCTTTGCTTGAAGAATGATGGACTTTAACTTGTTGGAAGCCAAGTTTTTCATATACATGTTGCGCATGAGTGTTTTTTACATTCGTATCTAAAATAATTTTAGTGTATCCCATCTCGTAAAATAATTTGTCAATCAATAGCTTTAAATAGATGCTTCCAAACCCTTTATGCTGTTGGTCAAAATCACAAATTTTAATTCCTATCTGTGCAATGCCAGATTCAATAGTCCTATAATTCATCTCACCTATCGGTACATCTGAGCACTCCAAAATCAAGCGTTGATTCAAATCGCTATCTAGTTTTATAATGTTTAATACTTCATTTTCCGTAGTACCTAAGCCGTTTGGATAACCTGCATGGGACATAATCCTTCCATCATTCCACCAATGACATAACAGTTTGGCATCTTTAGTCGTTGCACTACGAATCGTTAATTGACCATGTGTGATGTACATGATATATTCACCCTCCCTTGAATCTAACTTGCTACAACCAGTCTAATAATTTCACTATAGTGATCTTGAAGTAAGATGACATTGTATTTTTATGTTTTATTTATTTTTTACTGATCTAATTTAAATTGGGATGGGTTATTTTATTAAATACTGATTTTGTGTCTAATGGATAATTTAACTGTTGAGATTCAGCGCAAAAGTAGGTATACTATCAAGTGTTGCTTGAAAGTTTGACAGACAATCGCTGGCGGCTTTATGCCGCGGGAGGAAAGTCCGGGCTCCACATGGCAGGGTGCTGGATAATGTCCAGTCAACGCGAGTTGAAGGATAGTGCCACAGAAACGGACCGCCGATGGCTTTCGCTTTGCGAGAGCACAGGTAAGGATGGAACCGAGGTGTAAGAGACCCCGAGGAACGCTGGTGACTTCGTTCCTGGTAAACCCCACCTGGAGCAAGACCTAATGGAATGCAGTACCCTTGAGGTACAGCCTTAGCCTGAGGTGCATTCAGGTTGGTCGCTTGAGCCATATAGTAATGTATGGCCTAGATAGATGATTGTCACTTATAAAGCGGGAGGGTTGTTCCCGTTATACCGCAAACAGTACAGAACCCGGCTTACGGCAAACTTTCAAACGCTGCAACCTCATATGCTTAATATGCTATCCAGCGTAATTTGCTTTACAATTAATACAGAAAAAGCCTGTCAGTTGAACGTAGTTGCTTTTTCCTTCTACGTCCAACATGACAGGCTTTTTAAATTTATTAACTTTATAAGGGGCATCATTTAAATTAGTGTTTGACAACACCCCACCTAGCGAAGGGACAGAGGGATTCTGGAGAAGTGGAACGTTCATCTTTAAAACCAGATTTCAACCCTCGAGTTATTAAGAAATAATAAGGAATCTGGTTTTAACAATGATCGCAAGAACTCTCTGTCTTGTAGCTTCCATCCCATTATTGGCAAACATAATTTTAATTTAGACCCATTTTAACTGTATTAATTAGCCTCATTAACTTCTTCATTATTTAATTGCTTTGCATATTGCACAAACCACCTAAATGCAGGTTCAGAATAAGGCTTTAACATTTCAGCAACTCTGCGAAATTCCCATTCCTCCCAATCCTGCTCCTTAAAAAGACACCGCTCTACAGCCTGTGGTAAATGATTAATCAGCCATACTTCAGGAATCCGTAAAATAAACTCTTTTGCTAAATCTATATTGGCATGATTTACCAATCATTATAACATGAGGTTCTTATTTTAATAATGATCCCAACAGTTTTTTTAAGGATTCCCCTAAATATTCGGACCAAAATTTAAGTGGTTGTGCGTGAGATTGTGACTGTGTTTGGACTTCGCCACTAGCAGCCTGTAGTGCTGAATATACATCAATTTGACCAAAGCCATAATATTTATCACGGCCTGACTCCCCTAAATCAATGACATTGCCTCGAATAATGTCCATAACCTCTGTATTTTTAAGCTTAGGGTTAACAGAGCGTATCAGACCTGCTAATGCAGCGACATGGGGGCTTGCCATAGAAGTTCCAGACAAAGCCGCATATTGGTTGTTTGGGTACGTACTTGCAATGCTTTCACCTGGAGCCATTACATCGATATAATCACCATAATTAGAAAAGGATGCTCGTTCCATATTATAATTTGTTGCCGAAACGGATAATACCTCTGGATAAGCGGCAGGATATCCAGGTCGTTCCGTGTTATCATTTCCTGTGGCAGCCACAATGACAATATCTTTGTTATACGCATATTTAATTGCTTCATGAAGGAAATTTGCGTCCGCATAGTTGCCTAGACTTAAATTAATTACTTTTGCGCCATGATCGGCCGCCCATATAATTCCTTGTGCTACGGAATAGCTTGTTCCAGCTCCTGATTGATCTAACGCCTTCACTGGCAAAATTTTATTGTTCCAGGTCATACCAGCAATTCCTTCACGATTGTTAACATTAGCGGAAATAATTCCAGCAACGTGTGTACCATGTCCAACGTCATCACTTGGTTTGGAGTCTGGTGAAATCGTATTATAGCCACTCAGTAATCTGCCTTGAAGGTCGGGATGATTAAGATCAACACCTGTATCAACGACACCGATAATGACCTGCTCTGCACCTTTACTGACATTCCATCCACGATTCGTTTCAATCATAGGCAAATTATATTGATAGTCAGAAAATAACACATCGTTAGGAATTTCAATACTGCTTGTGTTTCCATTTGTTAAATACATATAATGTGGCTCAATATATTCAGGCTCCCAATTTTTTTTGAAATACTGAGATAATTCCTCCATACTAAGCTTTTTAGATTTAAAAATATACGTGTTTGCAATGCTGTGGTCATAGGAGCTAAGGCTTGTTGCAGCCTGAATCCTTTCAAGCTCCGATTTGGTAAGCTCTTTCCCAAAAGTTACTACAATTTCATTTTCGTAAAAGTGACTTGCCTTTTCGTTGTCATGCCCCGTTTTAACAGTAATATCACGTAATGTATCTGCATGGACCGATTCTACACTATATTTTCCTTCCTTTGGATAAGGAATTAGTCGAAGATTTTTTTTCTGATGACTTTTTACATGATCTAAAATTCCTGTATCCATAACAATAATAAGTGCCTTGCTTCCATCTTTACTACGCTTGGCAGTTACAATATATTTAGAATCCTCTTTAGGAAAAGGTTCAGATTCGTAGCTTTCTTGTGATCGTAAGGTAGAAGTAGCTAACTTTATATGACTTTCAATTTGTTTTTTTAGGTTCTTATTAGGCTGGAATGTAGCTCGACAAAGGCTGTGGCTCCGATCTTTTGTTAAATCCAACCATTTTATGCATTGAAAATGCTTATGTTCTATTTGTATTTTTTTTACGTATTGCTTTTGTTTTTTAGGGGATTGGGATGACAAATCCGTTGCCCATTCTGATAAGTGTCCTCTTGCATCGATCATAGTCAGCTGCTTAGTTGTATTCATATCTTGCTTTAACATTGCTTGTTTAAGAACATGCTCTTTCGTTGGTGAATATTGTGTAGCCTTCATCTGTTCTGGTTCAGTATGACGAATGGCCACAAATGAAAATAAACACGTTGCAATTAGTCCCGCCGTTGCTCCAATAATCAGCTTGCGCCGTTTCATTATTTCTCCTCCTTATGGTTGCTTGAAAGTAATGTTTAAGGATTAGCTTTTGGAGAAAAAACATTTTTTATGCTGACGAGGGCAATTTGTGATAATCTTAAACCTAAATAGAATCGTATTTAAGAAGTATTTAGAAGGAGGACGGGGGACAATGTCTCAAACTAACGTTCAACAATTATGTCAAAGCACAAGAGAACATTTAAAAACAGCCGCAAGTTATTTAGAGCAATTTCTAAACAACTACAATTTGGTACAGCTTGTAGAGGATGATGAGGAACGAACCTTGATGTTTTATCAGGCATTTTTATCTGATCTGCGTCATTTGTCCGTTTATTGTGAGGACAGCTATGAGCAGCTAGGGATTGTTTTGAGGCGTGGAACCTTTGAGAAAAGTCATGGGGAAAAAGTGTTGTATCGAGTGTATCATGACTGTGTTAATCACTTCTTTTATCCCAAAAATGAGAGCTACTCGGAAGATGGCAGATATGCATACACAGGTCGAGATGCAATAAAATTCCGCAAACGTCCAAATAGAGCTGCACACGATATTGTAGTTGAAATTAACAATATTTTCGAGACGCTACGCGATGATTTGGAGTATTATGAGAGTGAATATTTAAGCAAGGTTAGATTGGAAAGAATTAGAGAGGAAGAGCAAGGACAATTGTAGCTTATTGCTTTGTATTCATTTCATATTTCGCATATTGTGAAGAAAAGTGGGCAAAATATCCCTGAGCTATAAAAAATTCAGGGAGGCTCTAACAATATGGATGATTTTGAAAAAAATAACGGAAAGCAACAGGAGCATCTTGCAGGAAAAAGCAGTGGTGAAAGTAATAACCGTATTGACTTTCCTCGCAAAACAAATCAAGAAGAGTATGCTGCTGAAATTTATCCAACGCAACGTGTAGAGGATCAACGTCAGGTTTATAGTGACAATGATCGTGATAATGTAGATACCGACAGCATGGATGCAGGTAAAACGACGGGATATGTTGGGGTAGGGATCGGAATTGCATCCTTGTTTATGTGGTCACTTGTATTAGGTCCTGTCGCAGCTGTGCTTGGACTTGTTGCATTTAACCAAGGTAGAAAAACATCAGGTGGTTGGGCAATAGGACTCGGCGCATTATCTGTATTAAGCTATTTTCTTCTTCCCATGGGTAGATAAAAAAGTATGGTTCGTAACGGAATAGGCAATCCATTTAATGACCTTTCGTAATTAAGTGGATTGTCTTTATTTTTGGGACTGGTCTAACCTTCATTTAACGTGTAAAATAAAAGCATGTTGCTTATTTACTGAAGGATAAAGAAGAGGAGCAGACACTTATGCAAATCGATCCAAGAACAATGGGACAAGTCATTAAGTCTCAATTTGCTAACAATATTGATCTTCAAGGTACGCCATTTGCATCACAGTCGCAAAGTGGTGGAGACTCTTTATTTGATATTTTGTTGCAGGAACTTAAAAAATCAGAATCTGCTAATGCTGGATTCAGTAGAGCGCAAGATACGTCCAAACAGGGACTAAATATAACTGATCTATTGTCAGAGGAAATGCTATTAAATTTACAAGCTGCTCAAAATTTAAATGGGCTAGATGAGACACAAATTGGTGCTTTACAGCAACTAACTACGTTGATTAACTCTTCGGTTGCTTCTGCATCCTCCCTGCCAAGTGTTCCAAGTGGTGTTGGATATGTTGGTAAAGGCTCCAAGCCTTCTGGAGCAGGTGCCACAATTGATCAATTGGTTTCTTCCGCAAGTCAACAGTTTGGAGTGTCTGAGGATTTAATCAAAGCTGTTATTGAAACAGAATCTCATTTTAATTCTTCGACTGTCTCATCTGCGGGTGCGAAGGGACTTATGCAGCTAATGGATGGGACTGCACGTGGATTAGGAGTTTCAAATTCGTTTGATCCAGAGCAAAATATAAATGGTGGAACTAAATATTTATCTTATCAGCTGAAGCGTTACAATGGTCATGAAAATACAGCTTTAGCAGCTTATAATGCAGGTCCAGGGACATTACGTCGTCTAGGCATTAGCAATGATCAGCAATTAGTAGAGAAGCTACATTTGTTGCCTAAAGAAACTCAACGTTACATTACAAAAGTACAAACGGCAAGACAGAAATATACAGTGTAGTTACCTAAACATATCTTTTTATAATGAGATATGAAATAATATAGCAGGATAAGTTAAACGGGAACTATTCCGGGAAATGCGGATATTCGCGTTTTTTCTTTTGCCTATGAACCAATTTTAGTTTTTGTGTGAAGTGTTAAGTATGAAATGTTAAGCTAAATGTTAACCTGAAATGTTGAGGTGATAGTAATGAATTATTTTGATTATGCAGCTACAACACCTCCATATGAGGAAGTTATTGTAACGATCGCAGAAGTAATGGCACAGCATTATGGCAACCCGTCTTCGTTGCATCGACTTGGTGAGCAAAGTGAAATGTTAGTTAAAAGGGCGCGTGAGGCTTGCAGTTCAATTCTCCAGGTCAAGCGCTCTGAGCTTGTCTTTACCTCTGGTGCTACGGAGAGCAATAATCTTGCAATTAAAGGCGTAGCCTTTCAATATCAGCAACGTGGTCGCCACTTGATTACTACGACGATTGAGCACCCTTCTGTGTATGAGTGTATGAAGCAGCTCCAGTCTTGGGGATGGGAAGTTACTTATTTAACTCCAGATCAGACCGGTTGTATTTCTGTTAGACAGGTTGAGGATGCACTTCGGGATGATACTGTGCTGGTGTCCATAATGCACGTGAATCATGAGGTTGGTAGCATTCAGCCGATCGAAGAAATTGGAGCTATGCTTAAACATAAACGCCATAAACCATTTTTTCATGTTGATGGTGTACAAGGCTTTGGCAAGGTGCCATTGTTGGTCTCTAGTAGTGGGATTGATTTATATAGCTTATCTGCGCATAAATGGCGGGGGCCTAAAGGAATAGGCTTATTATATGTCCGTCAGGGAATTAAACTAACACCACTTTTATCTGGTGGAGGACAGGAGGGAGAACTTCGTTCTGGCACTGAAAATGTTCCGCTTATTGTTGGAATGGCACAAGCGATGCGTCTTACTGTGCAAGACCAAGCACAAAGAGTAAATATTTTGGAAAAATTAAAAGGACAATTAGAAGCGGCTTTAACAGCTATGCCAGAGGTTCGGCTTAATAGTTCCAGTGACGGAGCACCTCATATTGTTCATTTTAGTTGTGAGGGGATAAAGGCGGAAACTTTACTTCATAAGCTGGAAGAGCAAGGGTTTTACGTATCTAGTCAATCCGCGTGTTCTTCCAAACAAATAGAGCCAAGTCGTGTTTTATTACAGATGGGAAAATCCAAAGCACAGGCTGTATCAGGCATTCGTATTAGTCTAAATGAGGCACATACTGCAGAACAGGTTCATGATTTAATAGGGGCCATTTCTAAAAGTATTCAATATTTGATTCCATTTAAACAAAAGTGAAAAGGAGGTGTAATATATTATGCCTAGTTATGATACGATTTTGCTCCGTTTTGGAGAAATTACGACCAAGGGGAAAAACCGTAACCGTTTTGAAAAAGTCGCAATGGCTCACATCAGATCCCTGTTGCTCGTACACCCTAAAGCGGCGATACGTAAGGAATATGGACGTTTTATTATTGATTTAAATGGAGAGCCTGCACAAGATGTTTTACAGGCAGTCAAGCATGTGTTTGGTATTTCGTCCCTTTGCTTAGTGATGAAGGTACAATCACAGCTTGAATCCATTATTGCAGGTGCAGTTGATTTAATGCAGGGCGCTAAATTAAAAGAAGGCGTCACCTTCAAAGTAAATGCCCAGCGGGTGTGGAAGCAATTCCCTCATTCCTCCCTAGAGATGAACAAACTAGTCAGTAAGCCTGTTTTACAAGCTTGCACTGGGCTAAAGGTAGATGTACATCAACCTGAGCTGGAGCTAAAAGTCGAGATTAGACAAAATGAAACGTATTTGTATTATGAAATTATAGAAGGGGCCGGCGGGTATCCGTTAGGGACAAATGGCAAAGCCTTATTGTTATTGTCTGGCGGAATAGACAGCCCTGTAGCAGGCTGGTCTGCCATGAGAAGAGGACTTGAAATTGAATGTGTGCATTTCCATAGCTATCCTTTTACGAGCAAGAGAGCAGAAGAGAAGGTGATTGACTTAGCTAAAGTTTTGTCGAGATATTCTGGGAAAATAAAGCTGCATCTCGTTCCCTTTACAGAAATTCAGACGCTTTTAGCGAGTTCGAATCAAGAGAAGTTAATCATTACTTTTATGCGAAGAGCCATGTTGAGGATTGCAGCGCAAATTGCAGAGGAGTCATCCGCATTAGCTATCGTGACAGGAGATAGCTTAGGACAGGTTGCTAGTCAGACGTTGCCAAGTATGAATGTGATCGGAAAAGCAACGACACTCCCTTTACTTCGTCCCCTTGTAATGACGGATAAAAATGATATTATCGCACAAGCGAAAGCGATTGGCACATATGATTTATCGATTCTTCCTTATGAGGATTGCTGTACATTATTTGTTCCAAAATCACCAACAACGAATCCTAATTTAAAAATAGTTGAAAGAACTGAAGCCTCATTATCTCAATTAGACGAGCTTATTGCACAAGCGGTACAGCAGACAGAAACGATTATTATTGAACCGAATCAGGAAATTAAAAGAGCTGATGAGGGGATGAATGTGATTGAGGAGAGATGGTTTTAGTGGTGGGGGAGCGAGTGGAAATATTTGCGCTTTAAGGCTGGGAATCAGTGTTTGACAACGTGGGAGGTGGAAGCTTCAGGACAGAGGGTTCTTTCGATCGTTGTTAAACCCAGATTTCTTATGATTTGAACAAGCTGAATGGTAGAAATCCGGTTTTAAATACGAACGCTTCCGCTTCTCCAGAATCCCCCTGTCCCTCCGCAGGTTGCAGCTTGTTGTTGTCAAACACTGATTACAAGAGCCTAAAGGTAACCTTCATATTCCCGTCTCGCTATGGGGGGAGTATGAAGGTTGTTTTTACAGGCGCTCCAATCTGCGCCTGTGGGTTAAGAAGGGCTAAGAGCTACCTTCAGTTCTACGACTCCTCAAGGAGCGTAGGTGAAGGTTGTTTGGACCAATATTAATAAAAATAACCTTCATAGCTACGTGATGCTGGACGTAGGCATGAAGGTTATTTTTTAGGTATTCTTTAGGTATAAATGTGAGCTTACTGTGGAAACACGTTGAGCACAAAGATAGAGTTTAGGTTCACAACCTTATTTATTCCCTGCAACGGGTTGGCTTATTTTTTGTGCTTTTTTTTGTTGTGTGTGATGTCCAAGCAACAGTACTCCAACAACTACGATTGCAATAAAACCATATTTCAGCCATAGCTGGTCGACAAACACTGCTTCAAACGCTAGTTCATCTGTAATCATTTTACCAGCGGTATAAGCTAATATGGCTGCTCCTACATAGGCAATCCAAGGGAGCTTGTCCATGATTTTAATAAATAGTGTGCTGCCCCACATTACAATCGGTATGCTAATAAGTAGTCCAATTACGACGAGACCCATATGCTGCTGAGATGCGCCTGCAACAGCGATTACGTTATCAAGTCCCATGGCTGCATCTGCAACTACAATGGTTCCGACAGCAGGCCATAACGAATCCTTGGCAGTGATCGTATCATGGTTACCATCATCTGTTAGTACCTTGTAAGAAATAAAGATAAGTAGTAGGCCACCTATAGCATGCAAATAAGGAATGCTAAGTAATTGAACGACAACAAGTGTTGCAAGTATACGTAAAAGAATTGCCCCGCTTGTCCCAAAAAGAATCGCCTTTTTCTGTAAATGCTGTGGCAGTTTTCTCGCCGCCATCCCGATTACAATGGCGTTGTCACCTGCTAATATTAAGTCAATAAAAATAATATTAATCAGGGCTAAAAAATATGTTGTGCTGAATACTTCCATTAGGGTCACTTCCTCATATGATCGTATACGTTTTAACTTTGAAAAGGATTCAAAAAAAGTTATAAGTCATAGCTTGACCTATTTCCACATACAACTGTAAGGGAGGGATAAGCTATGGAACATATCATGCTGTTAATTGAAATATTAATTATCAATCTAGTGTTAAGTGGCGATAATGCTGTTGTTATCGCAATGGCAAGCAATCACCTACCCAAAAAGCAACAAAAGTATGTCGTATGGTTAGGCTCACTGGGTGCTGTTATTTTACGTTGTTTGTTATGCTTTTTAGCAGTAATTTTATTAAAGATCCCATTTATTCAAGCAGCAGGCGGTATTATGCTTGCAATTATTGCCTTTAAGCTATTGTTGCCAAATCAAGACCATTCACGGATACAGGATAGTAATAGCATGTGGCGTTCCGTCTGGGTTATTTTAGCGGCAGACTTTGTCATGAGTCTAGATAACGTGTTAGCCATCGCCGCGATTGCAGATGGAGATATTGCAGTGCTGATGATTGGAATAGCGATAAGTATACCCATCGTTGTCTGGGGTAGTACTGTCATTTCAGAATGGTTGGCTAGGCTCCCCATATTAAGCTATGCAGGTGCAGGTATTCTCGGTATTACAGCAGGCAAAATGCTACTACATGATGAACGCTTTGGTCAATATTTGTATTCGATAATCCCTTCCTTTGCCTCTATGTTACCTTGGCTGATTGCACTAGTTGTCATAGCATGTGGGTGGCTCAACCAACGTCAACATTAATACAAATTAACGTGAGTTTCAAGCGTTGATATAAATCATTTACCGTGTGATAATGATAGTGTGTTACAAATACCCTTTGGGATACCCTGAAGGGTATTATTGTGTTAGGGGGGAGAACATGAGGGTTAAACGCATTGGTGTATTGTTGACACAAATTGGAACGCCAGATGCACCTACAATTACTGCTGTACGGCGGTATTTACGTCATTTTTTATCTGATCAACGAGTGGTTGATTACCATCCTTGGTTTTGGAAACCATTGCTTTATAGTATGATTTTAACCTTTCGTCCAAAGCGCTCCGCGGCGCTTTACAAGGAAATTTGGACGGAGGCGGGTTCTCCACTTCGTGTACATATGGTTAACCAACAGCAATCTTTGCAGAAAATGCTCGGAGATCATTATAGGGTGGAGTTAGGACTAGCTTATAGTGAGCCAAGCATTAAACAAGCTTTATCCCAATTTAGAGAAGAAGGAATACAAGACATTACTGTGTTGCCGTTATTTCCTCAATATTCCTCATCAACAACCGCTTCCATCTATGATACGGTTTATTTTGAAGCGAGGGGAGGACGAGGGAGCAGAGTTAAAACATTACCTAGATTTATCCCGACGCTTCGGTTTATAGGTGCCTACTATGACCATCCTTTGTATATTCATGCTTTAGCAGACCATTTACGTACACATGTTTCAGGATTAAGCTATGTGCCTGATCAATATATTTTTACATTTCATGGTGTACCACAGCGATATGTAGAGACCGGTGATCCTTATTATGAGCAATGCGAGGTGACTGCTAAGCTGCTAGCTAGCGAATTAGGGTTGGGTCAACAGGATTGGGTAATGAGTTTTCAATCTAAATTTGGACCCGAACGATGGGTAACTCCAGCTACCTTTGATATTATTAACAATTTGCCCGCAAAAGAAATTAAGGCCCCCGTCATTTTTGCACCTGGTTTTGCCGCAGATTGTCTTGAAACCATTCATGAGCTAGGTATAGAAGGTCGTGAGGTGTTCATAAATGCGGGAGGTTCAGTCCATACTTATGCTGTGATCCCTTGTTTAAATGATTCACATCCTTGGATCACCTTGTTGGCTAGCTTGGTAAGACAAGAGGCTATGAGCAATGAATAGGCATGGAAGTAGTATTTAGTAAGGCACTCAATAAGAATTGAATGAGCATGGATTGAGTAAAAGTAGTATTTTTAACGAAATTCAGATAAACTGGAGATAGGAAGGATTTGTCGTAACCAGAAAAGACTTGTCCTATACTGTCAAATGTTATCTGGAAGGTGTGTGGTGAAATGTCTGACAACAATAAGCTGACTACAGGTATATTAATATTGGCTGCTGGGGTCATTATTTTTCTTGGTAAACTTGGCGTTTTTAGCTTTCTCGGAAGAGCATTGTGGCCATTAGTTATACTCATCCCAGGTATTGTCCTCCATTTATTGTATTTCTGGGGCAAGGCACCTGCAGAGTTTTTAATACCAGGTGGAATTTTGACTGTATATAGTATTATCTTTTTTATCGCTAATTTTTGGGGATGGGATACGCTTAGTTACACTTGGCCGTTATTTATTCTTGGTGTTGCTGTTGGTTTATTTGAGTTTGATGGCGCGTCCTCAAGAAGAAATTCGCTCATATTTAGTGGTGCAATATTGTTAGGACTTTTATCGCTTGTGACGCTCTTTTGGTCAATTTTCTCATTATCGGTTATGTACTTAATTGCAGCATGTCTTGTTGTTGCTGGGATTGTGATGATTTTTGGACGAGGAAAGAGAAGACGTTCATGGTGATAGTTGGTAGGTTATTGAATTATTATAAATTTTGCGTATAATATAAGGGATATGTCAAGCGTCGGCATGAATTCGTCGACGCTTCTTTTGGATGGCAGGTTTACAAAGAAAAGACACAGCAATGAAAGGATATGGAGAAAACACCATGCATGAAAGAAATCAAATTCGCAATATAGCAATTATTGCACACGTTGACCACGGCAAAACTACACTAGTAGACAAGTTGTTACAGCAATCAGGTACGTTTCGTGAACACGAAGCGGTACAAGAACGGGCGATGGATTCTAACGATATCGAAAGAGAAAGAGGTATTACAATCCTTGCCAAAAACACTGCAATTACGTATAAAGATTATTTAATTAATATCGTGGATACTCCAGGGCATGCTGACTTTGGTGGCGAAGTTGAACGGATCATGAAAATGGTTGATGGTGTTCTGCTTGTTGTTGATGCTTATGAAGGTTGTATGCCTCAGACGAAGTTTGTACTTCGTAAAGCGTTGGAACAGCAATTAACCCCTATCGTTGTTGTGAACAAGATTGACCGCCCAGCAGCACGTCCTGCTGAAGTAATAGATGAGGTTCTAGATTTATTTATCGAACTAGAAGCCAATGATGAGCAGCTTGAGTTCCCAGTTGTATATGCTTCTGCTCTTAACGGTACATCAAGTCTTGATGCTGAAAAACAAGATGACAACATGCTTGCCCTGTATGAAACAATTGTTGAGCATATCCCATCTCCTACTGAAAAAGTAGACGAGCCACTTCAATTCCTCGTTACCCTTATGGATTATAATGAATATCTTGGTCGTATTGCGATTGGTCGTGTAAACCGCGGCATTATTAAGCAAGGACAATCTGTTGCAGTGATGACGCGTGATGGCGGCAAGAAAACTGCACGTATTGAAAAATTGTTTGGTTTCCAAGGCTTGCGTCGAGTAGAGATTGAAGAAGCAGGCGCTGGCGATATCGTTGCGATTGCAGGGATTAAAGATATTAACATCGGTGAAACTATCGCTGATCCAGCAAATCCTGAGGCCCTTCCTGTACTTAAAATTGATGAGCCTACACTTCAAATGACTTTCCTTGTGAACAACAGTCCTTTTGCTGGTCGTGAAGGTAAATGGGTAACATCACGTAAATTGCGTGAGCGTTTGTTTAAAGAGCTTGAAACGGACGTTTCTTTGCGTGTGGACGAAACAGACAGCCCTGATGCATTTATCGTTTCTGGTCGTGGTGAGCTTCATTTAGGTATTCTGATTGAAAACATGCGTCGTGAAGGCTATGAGCTTCAAGTTTCTAAGCCACAGGTTATCGTTAAAGAAGTAGATGGCGTAAGAAGTGAGCCAATCGAACGTCTTCTTATTGATATTCCTGAGGAAAGCATGGGCGCAGTTATGGAAAGCCTTGGTTCACGTAAGGCCGAGATGGTTAATATGGTGAACACAGGTACAGGACAAGTCCGTCTTGAGTTTTTAATTCCTGCTAGAGGTTTAATTGGTTACACAACTCATTTCTTGACATTAACACGTGGATACGGCGTAATGAACCATGCTTTTGATAGCTATGGTCCATTTGTTGGTGGCCAAGTTGGTGGACGTCATGAAGGGGTACTTGTTTCTAGTGAAAATGGCGTATCTACTTTGTACGGTATTTTGGGTATCGAAGATCGTGGAATTTTATTCCTTGAGCCAGGGCAAGACATTTATGAAGGTATGATTGTTGGTGAACATAATCGTGACAACGATATTGTCGTTAACATTTGTAAAGAAAAACAAGTAACTAACGTGCGTTCTGCAACGAAAGAAGATACAGTGAAGATGAAAACACCACGTATCCTTTCCATGGAGCAAGCACTTGAATATTTGAATGATGATGAATATTGTGAAATTACACCAAAATCAATCCGCTTGCGTAAAAAGATTTTGAATAAGAGTGAACGTGAACGTGCAGAGAAAAACCGTAAAAATGCTGAAGCTGGTTTGTAATATTTCTTTTATTTGTAATAAATGAACCGTAGAATAATGTAACTTTTTGTCCAATCTATGCGTAAAAGTAAAGTAATCTTATTTTCGATTACCAAAATAGAAGGAAAAAAGGTGTTTTGAATTCATGAGTAATCAACGATCAGGCTTGCCGCCAAGACAAGTCCAGAAGCAAGGCTCAAAGGGTTCAAATAAGAAAAGAAAAAAAACAAGTGGCTTTAAACGTTTTATGCAGGTGTTTATCGCTCTTCTTTTTACGGTCATCATTGCAGGTGGCTGCTATATCGGTTATTTGTATGCGACGTTGGATAAAGCTTTGGATGAGGCTGGAAGTGATGGTGTAGTTGCGCCTGAAAATGCAGCTACAGTTAAGCCTATAACGTTTTTGCTGTTAGGTACAGATTATCGTACTGAGACAAAAACACATCTAAGTGATGTCGTTATGGTCATTTCCATGAATCCAAAGACCAACTCGGCTACGATTGTTTCATTGCCAAGGGATACGAAGGTTCAGCTTGATGGATATCGTTCTAACAAGCTGAATGCCTATTATCCGACCTTTTTATCTAAGGAGAAAAAAGGTGGGAACCCTGCAAAGCAGGAAATGAAAACAATGATGAGCAAATATTTAGATGTGCCCATTGATTATACTGTTGTGCTTAACTTTCAAGCCTTTAAGGATATCGTTGATGCACTTAAGGGTGTAGATGTAAATGTGGATGCGAATATGTGTTATCGTGATAATGCAGATGGCACAAACATTAACCTGAAGAAGGGCGCACAGCATCTAGATGGTAAAGAGGCGCTAGATTATGTTCGTTATCGTAAGTCGAATTGTAAGCCAAAAACAGCAGGTTCTGATGACTTTTCAAGAAATCGTAGGCAAAATGAAGTGCTCAATGCGCTTGTTGATCAAGCTAAATCATTAAATGGTGTTTTAGGTGCTGCAGATGTGATCAAAGCGGTGGGTAAAAACTTAAGTACCGATTTTGAAAATCAGCAGATGAAAAATATGATCTCAGCTTATTGGGATATTTCCAAAGAAGATATTCATTTTGTGCCTGTTACTGGTGAATGGCGAAGTCCTTATGTTTATATTAATAAAAAGCAGCTTGGGGCGGCAAAGCAAGCTTTAAAGGATGAGTTGGCTGGAGTGAAACCTCCAGAAAACACAAAGTCTAATAAGGCTAATCAGAAATGACATAATTGAAAGCAAGTTTTACCTCATGATATAATATAATTAAATAAGAGCTTGTTAGGAGGGCTGTAAATGACAGGATGCGTCTCGCAATTATCTCATGCATTGTATAACTCTTTTCAGTCCAGAGCTTATTATTTATTAAACATGCTTGAGGGAAAGTTAGCAAAACAGCTTCATAAACATGATTTTGTTTTCATAAAAAAAGCCTAGCGAATTTCGCTGGGCTTTTTTGTTCTAAATTTATATGAATTTGTTTTGTTTTGTTGATTGTTGCTTATCGTTGCGATCTTGTATTTGAATTTTGTTGGTTTTCTGTTTGATTTCTTTGATTATTATTTCTTTCGTTATGGTTTGTTTCTTCATGTTTTGTATCCTCTGGCAATTGAGGAACGATACGACCAATAATATCTGCGAGTTCAGTCGTAAAACCTGAGATTGGATGACCTTCTCTTATTTTTGTACCAATTTCAGCAATGCGCTGTGCTAAATCAACATCGGCGGTTACGATCGTCCTTGTACCATCGGGGTCTTTACGAATGGCTTCAGCAACGGTGTATTTAATCGTACCAACACGTGCTCTTTCTAGCTTAGCGTCAACATCAATTCCGACAAGGGCAGTATTCCCCATAATAATACAATGTGCGTTATTAACACCTGGTGTTCGTTTTGCGAGCTCCTCTAGGTGACGCTGCTTGCTCATTTGATCATTTTTTGTTTGGTTATCATTTGTAACATTTTGTTGCTCCTGCACATTTTGCACTCTTGGTGCATTTTGGTTCTCATTTCGTTGAGAGGGTGATGCCTGCTTAGTGACCTGATTACAGCCAGCAAGTAAAGAAGCTACAATCAACACACATAATCCGAGACGCATAATATTTCCTGCCTTTCTTTATTTAGTCGGTATTTCATTAATGGAAATCTACTTTAATTAGGCAATGACTGATATGCCTTAGATTTCCCGAGTGGTGAAAAATTATGTATGGGGGGATATCCTTGAAAAAGATATTTGTATTGGACACGAACGTATTGCTGCATGATCCAAGATCCATTTTCGCCTTTAAAGAGCATGAGGTTATTATTCCTGCGGTTGTTTTGGAGGAAATTGACTCTAAAAAGCGAAACCCTGATGAAATAGGACGCAATGCTAGAGGTGTCTCCCGACTACTTGATCAGCTTCGTGAGCGTGATCATTTACACAATGGTGTTCCACTTGATAATGGTGGTATTTTAAAGGTGGAATTAAATCATAAAAGCTTTACTAAAGTGCAGGAAATGTTTGGGGAAATATCTAACGATAATCGTATTATTGCAGTTGCTTCAAATTATTATTTAGAGGAGCAGGAAAAACCAACACCCCGAACCGTGGTCTTAGTTAGTAAAGATGTATTAGTTAGAATTAAGGCAGATGTGTTAGGTATTCCAACGCAGGATTATCAGGAAAATCGTTCGTTTGGTTTTGATGAGTTATATACAGGGTATACAACCGTTAAAGTGCATCCGGCTATCATCGATCAATTTTACTCTTACCGATCCTTGAATGTGACTGATTTGAATCTAGATTTTCAGCCTTACGCTCATGAATTTATTATTTTGAAGGATGAGATGGGAACGGGAAAATCAGCTTTACTTAAGGTTAATGAGGAAGGGAAAAAGCTGGAGCCCTTATATTTAAGTAATGAGCCAGTGTGGGGAATAACTGCAAGAAATACGCAACAACGAATGGCCCTGGAACTTTTGCTTAATGACGACATCCCACTTATTACGATTACAGGGAAGGCAGGAACAGGGAAAACATTATTAGCGCTAGCGGCAGGACTTTTGAAAGTAGAAGATGAGCATAAGTATAAAAAGCTATTGATTGCTCGTCCTGTCGTACCAATGGGAAAAGACATTGGATATTTACCTGGAGAAAAAGAGGAAAAGCTTCGTCCGTGGATGCAACCAATCTATGATAACCTAGAATATTTATTTGATACTAAAAAGTCAGGGGACATCGATAAAATTTTAATGGGACTTGGAAGTATTCATGTTGAGGCACTCACCTATATACGTGGTCGATCTATTCCAGGGCAATTTATTATCGTGGATGAGGCGCAAAACCTATCTAAGCATGAAGTAAAAACGATTGTATCTAGAGTAGGTGAAGGTAGCAAGCTTATTATTATGGGGGACCCTGAACAAATCGATCATCCGTATTTAGATTCGACCAGCAATGGTTTGACCTATTTGGTTGAGCGGTTTAAGGAGCAAGGTATCAGTGGACATATTACGTTAGAAAGAGGAGAACGGTCTAAACTAGCACAACTCGCCGCAGACCTGCTGTAACTTTGCAACTAACAAAAGCTCTCAACATTTGATATGATAGATAGAAAGAAACGTTTATCCTGAACTTAAGTGTGGAGAGGAAGAACGGTGTGAAGCGAAGTAACTATGGTGTGTTGTTTGCAGTCCTTCTATTAGCTCTAATTAATTTATCACCAAGTAATTCTATGAAAAATATAGCTCAAGAAGAAGATCTTGATGACCAAATGATTCTTCCTTCACGTGAACAAGCCAAAGATGAGGGGAAAATTAAGGTCGTGGTGCAAATGAAGCATAGTGAGTTTGTTGCACTACAGCAAATGAATCAACTATTTATGCAAAATCATGACTTTGAAGTTGAATTAATAAATAGCGAAGTCGACCCAACGTACACGAAACTTCAATCACAGCTTGAGCTTAGTGAAGCACCTGATGTTCTGTTAATCAACAATGAATGGGTAAGACATTTTGCATCACAAGGCTTTTTGCTACCTACGGACCGTTATTATTCTGGTTCATTAAATGGGGAGTTACTTACAAGTGCTTTGGCTCAAAATGAATGGAATGGATACATGTGGGGGGTTCCACTAGATGTGGACCCCTATGTCCTTGTATACAATGCAAATGCGTTAAAAAAATTAGGCATGACATTACCACCAACAACACAGCAGGAGTGGGATGAATTATTATATAATTTTCACAACCAAAAACAAATTCCTTATTTGTTAAGCTATGATTATACTGATCCCTATGCTGCTTTAACCTTGCTGTGGCAGCTCACTGCTGAGCGAACTGATGGAAACAAGCTTTTTGAGTTAACGGAGGCAGTAAAGGCAACATTTCAGCAGCTTGAGTCTATGCGATCTATAGTACTAGATAGTGAGGAACAAAGCTCGGATAAGTTATGGAAGTTATGTTATGACGAAAAGCTATTACTTTATTTAACACGAGCATCGGAGGCAAATGGACGAAACGATAAAGTGATTTCAATTTTTTATCCGCAGCAATCAGATAAGCCGAGGTCCCTGTGGCTACATGGACGAAGTTATGTTGTGCCAACGCAATCTGTTAATGCTAAAAAGGCAGGAGAATGGATTGCAGCGATGACGTCTTTACAAGACCAATCTCGCTGGTTCCAAGCGTCTTCCCACCTTCCAGTAAATAAATCACAATATAGTAAACAGTTGCCTTCTTGGGTTCCATCTAGCATAGGAAGTATGAAAGCAAATCTGCTTCCTGTTTATGCGGAACTACCTAATCAGATGCTTCAATATGGAGAACTGACTCGAGATTTTATGAAAAATAAAATGAATGTTAGAGAATATACAAAACGTATGTTGAAAATAATTAAATTTTGATATTTAGCTTAATTGTCATTGTTCCCTTTGTAATGGCTACTTCTGTAGCTTCTATAAAGGGAATGATTTGTTTTGGATAAAAACCAAGATCAAACTCTTGCTCTAATTCTTTATTAGTCGTATCAGGTAAGGTGAGGCCATTAAATGAAATAAGGTCAACGTGAAACACAATCGCATGTTGAGGTTCGTTTTGAATCGTGTAATGCCCTTCAATCCGCAGATTTAGCCCTTCACGACTACCTTGTGCAGTGATTTTAGAGTCATCAAACTTAAAATTCATATTTCGTAGTAGCTCTTTTTTCGCATGAATAAAATCGTTAAGCTCTTCCTCTTTAATGGTTAGCATATAGCCGTCTTTTCCTGAAACAAGGTTATCCTTATGTTGATCTAAAAACTCAGGGAAATCGCCCATTGCGGAAGCTAACGCACCAAAATAACGCTTTACTTCATATAAGCCTACATTATTCCAATACACCGTCATTTCTTCAATCATAGCTTTGAGTCGATCGGGATTAGAAGAAGCACTTAAATCCTGATCCACACTTTGCTGTAAGGCTAAAATTCGATTGCGTTGTGCAATTAACTTTCCCTTGATGTCAGATAGTTCTGCTGAAAGAGTATCTAATTTTTTTTGTGTTTTAGTTAGATTTGCATATTCAGTTTGATAATTACTTAGCTTGTCATTATTTTGTTCTGCAATTAATTCATAATATTCAAGTAGATTTAAAAATTCACCAATGCTTTTGGCTGATAATAAAATCTCAAGTAATGATTCACGTTCTCCCATATAGTAGGCTCTGATCACCTCGGAAGCATGCTGACGATGATATGTAATTTGCTCTTCCTTTTGGGCTAATTGGGTGGATAAAGTCTCTATAGAAGCATGTAGCTCCTTTTCTCTTCCCTCTATACGTGAAATCTCCCGATTAATTTCTACGACAGAAAGGCTTTTCTCTAAAATCTTTTGTTCCTCTTCTGAAATCGAGAGGGGCGCTGCGAGAACTGATGTACATGAAACTCCTAAAAACATAATAACGCAGCATAGCTTAAATACTCGTAGGTACAACGTAATCCTCTCCTTAAAGCACATTTCATCTTCCCTTTAAATATTTAACCATAATCTTATATATATGATAACAGATTAAAAAATATCAACTTGTCTCTTTATTGCAAATTAAATGTATTAAGACAACCTATTTTGGAAATACAAATTAGTATCAATAGATTCTATGAACTCTACAAGAGGCATAGGAATAAAGAAAGACCGTTTATTCAGAAAAAATTTAAGGCGGTTATATGATGTTGTTGGGAGGTTTTTAAAGCATGACGGCAGTGAGACAAGATGCATGGAGTACAGAGGATGATTTAATTTTAGCTGAGGTAACCTTACGCCATATAAGAGAAGGTAGTACACAGTTAACTGCTTTTGAAGAGGTAGGAGAAAAAATAGGAAGAACCGCAGCAGCATGTGGTTTTAGGTGGAACAGTTGTGTCCGCAAGCAATATGACGCTGCAATTAGTATTGCCAAAGCACAAAGGCAAAAAAGAAACTATTTAAAAAAGCAAGGTGCATATTCAAACAATTCTGCTGTGGCTTCACTTGCTTCTATAGAATTGGATGATAGCACGTATAAGCATGAAACTGTAAATGAAGAAACGATTTCTATTGATGCAGTTATTCGCTTTCTGAAAAACTGGAAAAATACGCTTCAGGATAGTAGTCGACATGTAAAGCAATTAGAGAAAGATTTGCGTGAAAAGGTAGAGCAATTAAATGCTTTAAAACAAGAAAATCAACGACTGTATGCTCAGGTGAATGAAGTGCAAAGTGATTATCGTGTTGTGAACGATGATTATAAGGCATTAATTCAAATTATGGATCGTGCAAGACGGCTTGCTTTTTTAAATGAGGAAGATGAGGAATCAAAATCTAAATTTAAAATGGATGCCAATGGTAATTTAGAGCGAATTGAATAGGTTTGGTTAAAAAATCCTGCTTTTAAGAAGGCACTATTTAGAAATTAGTACTTGACAACGACTGGAGGCTAGTAGCTACGATCCAGAGAGTTCTTACGATTGTTGTTAAAATCATATTCCTTTTATTGAAGTATATTTATGGATGGAATTTGATTTTAAGAGACAACCTTCAGAATCTCTCTGTCTCTTCGCTAGTTTGGGTTAGATGTCAAGCACTAATTTCAAGATTGAGCCTTTAAAAAGCAGGATTTTTTTTATTTTTTTAGAAGAGAAAGCAGGGGAGGAAATGACATATAGGAAAGACTTACCTTTTAAATCGTGCTACACTAGCATGAGCACGATTTTTAGCATCGAGGAGGCAATAATGTGGTTTTTCATATAATAGGTGCGGGCGCACTTGGTTTATTATACGGCTCTAAATTATGCCTTGCAGGTCATGAGGTCATGTTTAGTACAAGAACAGAGGAACAAGCAATATGCCTGAACAGTGAAGGGATTACGTTACATTTACATAATCATGATATGAAGACACATATCACTCCCGCCCACTTCCAAGCTTTTTCTATGGCTAACTGTAAGCTTAAGCCTTCTACAGCTGCAACTCGCGCAGTAGATTGGCTTATTATTACTGTAAAACAATGGCAGGTTACTGCTGATTTTATTAAACAGATAGAAAATATGGCCCATAGAAATACAAATATACTATGTCTTCAAAATGGAATCGGATTAGCGGATTTTTTAATTGATAGTAACATTGGACAAGCTGTTTTTTCTGCAGTTACAACAGAAGGTGCAAAGCGCTCTCAATGTAATGAGGTTTTCCATACAGGTAGTGGGAATACAATGATTGGAATTACTAAAAAGGGAACAACGCAAACGATATCCTGCGATGATATTAAGAAAAATGGTGAAAATTTAACAGATATATTCCAAAAAGCAGGATTTCGCTCGTTTTTGTCGAACAAAATCGATATAGAGATTTATAAGAAGCTGCTTATAAATTGTATTATCAATCCTCTAACTGCGATATGGCGTATTCCAAACGGAGAATTAATAGCGAATGCAGACCGTATAAAACTTGTTCAGCAATTATGCCAGGAAGCAGAATTAATATGTCAAGCTAGTGGGATTCACATTGATTTTGATCTGTATGATCAAGTTGTACAAGTATGTAAAGGAACATCTAGTAATACTTCCTCTATGTTAAAAGATGTTTTGCAGGGCAATCAGACCGAAATTGATTATATTAATGGACATCTAGTTAAGCTAGCACTTGCTGCTAATATCGAAGCACCTATGCATTCAACAATCACTCATTTGATTAAAGGCATAAACAGCTTCTAATTTGTACAGGAGGCGAAGTATGAAGGAAATCATCTTAGTACCACTTATTATTTTATCTATTCTGCCAGTTGTTCCATTTCTTGGGGTATATTATTTTTGCTCATATTTAGATTATAGTAAGAAAGCTGCGATCATGCGTGCAATGGACGTAACGACTTTTTTCTTGATCATTTCTGTTTCAGCTTTATTTAATATGCAGTTTGGCTCAAACTTTGGATTTTATCTCATTCTTTTAATTCTTTTGATTACCGGTGGGTTAATTGGTGGCGCACAAAATCGTAAAAAGGGAAAAATCGATATGCGATTGCTACTAAGAGCAGTATGGCGAATTACATTCGCTGGAACAGGTGTAGCTTATATTTTATTATTTTTGATGAGTATGCTTACATATATTACGTCAGCTTAGAGCAAGTTAAATATAACCTTAAAATATAACATTTGGTGTGAATGAATAATCAATATGATGAATAATACAAATAAATATTGAAAAAGTATAAAAGGGCAGAAAAAAATGGCATTAAATGTAGAAAATCAGTGTTTTGGGGGCTTTATTAGCTGGAAATGTTGATTGTCAATCGTATATTTAAGGCTTTTTTGTTAAGAAAAAACGAATTAAATTTTTTAATATGCAATTTTTATAAAATTTTATGTTGGATTTTTTGACCGGTGGTTGTATAATCTAAAAACATATACCACAAAAAAATATTAAGGGGGATACTGCTAGATGAAAAAAAGTAAAAGCATGTTACTTTTGTTAACATTTGTTCTGGCTGTAGGAACATTGTTGTCTGCTTGCGGTAGCAAGGACAATAGCAAGGGTGCATCAAACGGTGGAGAAAAGACAAACAACTCCGGCACACAAGCTGAGGAAACACTTGCTGCAGATCAAACTTTGAGATTTTCATTTACATCTGAAGTACCAACATTTGATCCAGGTCAAGCACAAGACAACGTAGCACATACTATGCTTAACATGATGTATGAAGGCTTAGTAGCAATGGATGAAGACGGTCAAGTCAAACCCGCAAATGCAGAAAAATGGGAAATTGACGGTACTAAGTATACATTTACACTTCGCAAAGATGCTAAATGGAGTAATGGTGATCCTGTAACAGCTAAAGACTATGTATTTGCTTGGGAACGTGTACTAAATCCTGCAACTAGTCCTGCTCCTCCATATGCAAATATGTTGTATGACTATATTCAAGGTGCAAAAGAATACAATGATGGTAAAACAAAAGATTTCGGTACCGTTGGCGTAAAAGCACTTGATGATTACACTTTAGAAGTTAACATCATTAACCCAACTCCTTATTTCCTTGGTTTAACTTCATTCTATACGTACTTCCCAGTTCATCAATCTGTTAAAGATGATGCTAAATGGGCTACTAATAAAGACAAAATGATTACTAATGGACCATTCAAATTGACTGGTTGGGAAATTGGTCAATCTTATGAATTAGCTAAAAATGATAACTATCATAGCAAAGACGATGTTAAATTAACTAAGGTTCAAATTAACGTAGTTGATAGTGCTGCAACACAATTGCAAGCCTACAAAAACGGTGAAACAGATTACACAGGTCAACCAGTTGGTGAAATTCCTTCTGACCAATTACCAAGTGTAAGACAAGAGCTTAAAGATGAATTTAACAACAGAAGTATTGCTAGTATTTATTACTACCAATTTAACGTAACAGCTAAACCATTTGACAATGCAAAAATTCGTAAAGCATTTTCAATGGCAATTGACCGTCAAACTTTGATCGACAAAGTAACATTGGGTGGAGAAACAGCAGCGTTTGGTTTCGTTCCTTATGGTATCGTTGGTGCAGATGGTCAAGAATATCGTAAATCAGTTCCTGACAACTATCTTTCTTACAATGTAGAAGAGGCTAAGAAGTTGTTGGAAGAAGGAATGAAAGAAGCAAATTACACTAAGCTTCCTGAAATCACTTTGCTTTATAACACAAGTGAAAACCACAAGAAAATTGCTTTAGCAATTGGCGACATGTGGAAAAAAGCTTTAGGCGTAGATATTAAATTAGTAAACCAAGAGTTCCAAGTATACATCTCTACAAGACGTAATCTTGACTATCAAGTGTCTCGTGCTGGTTGGGTTTCTGACTACAATGACCCGATGGCATTTATGAGTATGTGGACAACTGGTGATGGTAACAACGATGCTGGTTACTCCAATAAAGAATACGACCAACTTATTGCTGATGCTAAGAAAACTGGCGATGAAAAAGCTCGTCAAGAAATGATCGCAAAAGCTGAAAAAATTCTTATTGAAGATGACTCTGTAGCAATTCCGTTGTACTACTACACTACTAAGACATTAATTAAACCTAACTTGAAAAACGTTCATATGGACTACAGTGGTGCAGTTGACTTCAGTCGTGCATACTTGGTTGAAGAATAAAATAAGTTAGAAAAGTTCATTCATTCGGGATATATATGTAGTATCCATATATATCCCGTTTTTTTGCATGTTAACTTCATGTTTTTTTCTAATCTTAGAGACAAACATGAAGTTAATATATGGAGAAAGATAAGGAATGGACAAAAGGCATGGATTGACCTACAATCGATTAGTGTCGAAAAAAATTTAAGGAGGTGCAAACGGGCATGACGCGTTATATTTTAAACAAGCTATTTTATACGTTAGTATCACTTTTTATTTTGATTTCAGCGACCTTCTTCTTAATGAAAGCAATCCCTGGTGATCCTTTTACCTCTGAGAAAAAGGTTCCTAAAGCGATACAGGAACGTTTATATGAGCAGTTTGGTTTGGATAAGCCCGTTTATAAGCAGTATATTAATTATTTAGGTAACATCGTCCAAGGTGACTTTGGTGTATCTATGAAAAAAGTAAACCAAGATGTATCTACAATTATTAATAAAACATTTTCAGCTTCTCTGAAGCTTGGTTTGGCTGCAATTGTTGTTTCAGTAATTATTGGGGTTTCACTAGGACTACTAGCGGCCTTGTATCACCGAAGGCTGATTGATAATATAGCTATGGTTGTTGCCGTATTAGGTATTGCAGTTCCAAGCTTTGTCGTCGCCACCTTATTGCAATATTTCTTTGCGTCTAAGCTACATTGGTTGCCTACCTCAGGCTTTAAAGGCATTGAATACTATATTATGCCTGTAGCTGCATTATCTGCTCAACCGATCGCCTTTATTGCTCGTTTGACAAGATCAAGCATGCTTGAAGTGTTACATGCCGATTATATTAAAACAGCGAAAGCAAAAGGATTAACATGGAGAGCCATTTTATCCCGTCACGTTATACGTAATGGTATCATGCCCGTTATTACTTATTTAGGTCCAATGACAGCAAATATCGTAACAGGTTCCGTTGTTATTGAACAAATCTTTGGTATTGGTGGCATCGGGAAACAATTTGTGCAAGCGATTGGTACACGTGACTACCCAATCATTATGGGCATCACGATTTTTTATGGTGCACTCTTGATGATCGCTAGATTAGTTACAGATGTGGCTTATGCATTTATTGATCCTCGTATCAAACTAAGTGGTGGAAAGGAGGGCTAACCAATGGCAGCAAATGACAATTTAGCTGGTGTAAAACCTGAAGATTTTAAATTGATTGGTTCAAATGAAAAGGAAGCAGAAGTCATTCATCGTGAAAGCTTGTCTGCATGGCAAGATGCGATGATGCGTTTGCGTAAAAATAAACTTGCAATGACTGCATTGATTGTTTTGGTTTTTATTGCATTAGCTGCTATTTTTGCTCCGATGTTTTCTGAGTTTAATTATTATAGCAATGATTATCTTGCTACAAATGAAGCGCCTTCCTTAACACATTGGTTTGGCACAGATGATTTGGGTAGAGATATGTTTGTAAGAACATGGTATGGTGCTCGTATTTCATTAATCGTAGGTTTAGTTGCGGCGGCAATTGACTTATTTATCGGCGTAATCTACGGTGGGATTATGGGGTACTTTGGTGGACGTGTAGATTCCATCATGAATAAATTTTCTGAAATTTTGTATGCAATTCCTTATTTGCTCGTTACGATTTTATTGCTAGTCGTTATGGAGCCAAGCTTACCTACTATTATTATCGCCTTAACAATCACAGGTTGGATTAATATGTCTTGGATTGTACGTGGTGAAATTATGCAGCTTAAAAACCGTGAGTTTGTATTAGCCTCACGTTCTATGGGTGCTGATTGGAGACGGTTATTATTCCGTCACTTATTACCAAATGCAATTGGACCAATTATCGTTACGGTTACATTGTCTGTTCCAAATGCTATTTTTGCGGAAGCATTTTTGAGTTTCCTTGGTCTTGGTGTGCAAGCACCAGTAGCGTCACTAGGTTCAATGATCAATGATGCGCTTACAGCTTGGTTAGTGTATCCATGGCGTTTGTTGTTCCCAGCAGGCTTAATCAGTTTAATTATGTTGTCCTTTAACATTTTTGGTGATGGACTTCGTGATGCACTTGATCCAAAATTAAAAAAATAAGGCATAAAGTATATGGCTATAGATATTGGCAGCATTTTTGTAGTTTTAATTATTAGTTTGCTTAAAACAGAAAATACTAGCAGCGTGATGCTCGCTTTAACCAATATCCGTACAAACAAATATTTTTGCAGGAGGTGGAGCTTTTATGAGTAAAAATCTCATTGAAATAGAAGGTTTGAAAAAATATTTTAATGTTGGTGGCGGAAATATTTTAAAGGCTGTAAATGATATCAGCTTCTCCATTGCGGAAGGGGAAACTTTAGGACTTGTTGGTGAGTCTGGCTGCGGAAAGTCAACCGCTGGACGTACTATTTTACGTCTATATGAACCAACGGCAGGTTCAATTAAGTTTAATGGAACTGACATTTGTACGCTATCTCCTAAAAAAATGAAAGAGATGCGCCGCGATATGCAAATGATTTTCCAAGACCCTTATGCTTCTTTGAATCCCCGTTTTACCGTTACTGATATTATTGGTGAAGCGTTAGATATTCATGGAATGGCTGGAACCCGCCAAGAACGTAAAAAACGGGTTGAGGAGCTTCTAGACTTAGTTGGTTTAAACCCTGATCATGCAACTCGTTATCCACATGAGTTTTCAGGTGGTCAACGTCAACGTATTGGGATTGCTCGTGCGTTAGCTGTTAATCCTAAATTTATTATTTGCGATGAGCCTATTTCTGCGTTGGACGTATCGATTCAAGCTCAGGTCGTAAACTTGCTTAAGGATTTACAAAATCGTTTAGGCTTAACCTATTTGTTTATTGCCCATGATCTATCTATGGTTAAACATATTAGTGATCGTGTTGCAGTTATGTATTTGGGACGTATTGTAGAATTGGCTGAAAGTGACGAGCTTTATGCTAATCCATTACATCCATATACTAAGACGTTACTATCAGCAATTCCAATTCCGGATCCAGAAATTGAAGCTAACAAAAAACGTATTTTGTTTGAGCATCAAAATGAAGGACCTATTCATTCTGCAAGTGGTGATGCACCTCAGAAAAAAGGAGCATTTGATCTTGAGAATACGGAGCTTGTGGAAGTGACTCCAGGACATTGGGTTGCTATGCCTAAGTAAAGTTGCTTTAAGCTTCTTCATGATTTGCATATAAAATGCCGCTCTTTTCTACTAGAAATAGAGTGGTATTTTCGTTTTTTTGATACAATCAAATAAGCTGTGACAGCAAAGAACTAGGGGGATTACAAAATGAATGTTATGCAACAGCCCATTCCAAATGGACAACCACTTGCTGAGGCGCTTATACATAAATATGAGAGTGTAGCTCATTTGTATGAAAGCAATGCATTTGAAGAAGCAAGCTGGACGCGGAGGATGGAATGGCTTGATCGTACAGAGCATTTACGTATAGACAGAAAAAAGATTGTAGGTTGTTTAACTCAATTTAACCAAAAATATAATAATTACGAGGCAGTTCATACCTCGCTTTCACTTTTAGAGCAGTCAGGTACGCTTGCCATCTCAGGTGGTCAGCAAAGTGGTTTGTTTACAGGGCCTTTACTGGTTATTTATAAGGCGATCTCGATTATAAAAGCAGCTCAATATGGTAGTGAGCTATTAAATCGACCTGTTGTCCCTGTTTTTTGGATTGCAGGTGAAGACCATGATTGGGATGAAGTGAACCACACGTATGTGTTATCACCAGATTTACAAATTAATCGCATTAGATTAGCACGTGAAGATCAACATCGTTCTCCTGTGAGCAAGGTTAGCATCTCAGAGGAAATGTGGGAAAGCTCCTTAACTGAACTAGAGACATTATTGGCTGGAAGTGAGTTTAAGGAGCATTTATTGGCTGAACTAGGACAACTTTGTCGCGAATCAGATACATTGACCATTGCTTTTGCAAAGCTGTTAGGTAAATGGTTTGGTAAATATGGACTTATTTTGTTGGACTCCGCAGATGAAGGTTTACGTAAGCTTGAAGCTCCTGTATTTGAAGCCATCATTGAACAAAATGATGAGTTGGAGCAAGCCTATTTAGATACAGCGAAGGAAGTTGCTCAATTAGGCTTAACCGCACAAGCGGATGTAGTCGAAGGTGGAGCAAACTTATTTTATATTCATGGTCAGGACCGCTTGTTGTTGTTCAAACAAGAGGGGAAGTTCGCTGACCGCAAGCAACAAGTTTCCTTTACAAAAGATGAACTGTTAGCAGAGCTTCATCAGCATCCTGAACGTTTCAGTAATAACGTATTAACAAGACCATTGATGCAGGATAGCTTATTGCCAGTGCTGGGTGCAGTCCTTGGCGGTGGTGAAATTGCGTATTGGGGACTTACAGGTAAAGCTTTTCAAGTGTTAGGTCTGCAAATGCCAATTTTGCTACCAAGAATGTCATTTACGGTTATCGAAGGTACTTTGCACAAGCATATGGATAAATACGAGTTGAAGTGGGAAGACATCATTTCACCTGAGAAATTTGCAGATAAGCGGAAGACGTGGTTAAGTGAACAAGATCAATGGAAGATTGAAGATCAATTTGCTAATATTAAATCTTCCTTTACAGGAATGTATGAACCTTTAATTGAACAGTTAGGCCACGTTCAAGCTGGACTCTTAAAGCTTGGGAATGCAAATAAGGATAAAATTGTCGATCAAATTGAATACCTTCAAAATCGTGCGATGGATGCGTTAGCTCGTTCTAATGAAGCTGGCATGCGTCACTTTGATCGGATTGAATACTCTCTATATCCACAGCATAAACCACAAGAGCGAGTGTATAATGTGTTTTATTACCTTAATCGCTATGGGGAAGGCTGGATTGATCAGCTCATGGAAATCCCGTATGATGTTACAGGCAGTCATCGTGTGATTTACGTATAAAATAATACAGGTGCGAACCCCAAGCTCACATAAAAACCTGGGGTCCTCCGCACCAATTTTATTACATTTAATGGAATTTTATAAAAATTACTAATTGATTTTAATTGCTAATACCCATTTTATACCTTCTATTTGTCCTTTTACTGGATTAAAATACTGATATTAGTTAAAAAATCGCTGTCACTCCTTATGTAGGAGTGTGGATTGAAATTTGAATGGCAGCAAGACACCAAACACAGGAAGCAAGTCACTCCTTATGTAGGAGTGTGGATTGAAATCTCATTGTGGCAGTCTTGGCACAGATACTCTAGGGTCACTCCTTATGTAGGAGTGTGGATTGAAATACGACTATCTGCTACTAACTGTCCGTTGTGATTGAGTCACTTCTTACTCAGGAGTGACTACTAAGCCCCCTTAAGACGGATACTTACTCCCACGCCTTAAACACGTCACTCCTTGCAAAGGAGCACGGATCCCAACCGCTGCCTTTCAGTCCTTCTATCTTTATGATTTTAAATCCGGTCACTTTATCCACAGGAGTGACCTATTTGTTTCCATCCTGCCTCCTCCCCAAAATCTCTTACCAATTCTTAAAAAACTTTATGCCAGCTTGCAGTAGCGAAGAGACAGAGGGATTTCGGAGAAATGAAATGTTCGCCTTTAAAGCCCGATTCCTACCATAGCTACAACTCAGGGAATCGGGCTTTAACAGCGATCGTAGGAACCCTCTGGAACGAAGCTACCCCCAACTCCCATCATAAAGTTTTTTCACCATTGCTGAGAATTTTGCCCTATCCACAAGAGAAAATAGGCCACAAGCACTAATTACCCACATGTGGATAAAAAAATATGAGCGCTAAGGAGGATTTATAAAAGTAACGTAGAATATAAACTATCTATAAGTGGTGGAAAGTGGAGCAAAGTGGGAGAAAGAGGCGGGGAGTGAGCAAACAATGTTTATGGGCGAATTTCAGCATAACATTGACGATAAAGGCCGCATGATTATCCCGGCTAAATTTCGTGAGCTTCTTGGTACCTCTTTTGTTGTTACCCGTGGGCTTGATAAATGTTTATTTGTTTATCCACTACCTGAATGGGAAGTGTTAGAGCAAAAGCTTAAAACTCTTCCTTTAATGAAATCTGACGCACGGGCATTTACCCGCTTTTTTTTCTCAGGTGCAACTGAATGCGATTGGGACAAACAGGGAAGGGTAAATTTACCGAGCAATTTAAGAGACTATGCGAACCTTGAAAAAGAATGTGTTGTCTTAGGCGTATCTAACCGTGTTGAAATATGGAGTCGTGACATTTGGGAGCAATACTTCCAGCAGTCTGAGGATACGTTTAATGAAATTGCGGAAAAGTTGGTTGATTTTAATTTTGATTTGTAATTCAAAAACTAAGTATGGAGGGCTGCAGCTTGTTTCATCACATCACGGTGCTTAAGGCAGAGGCTACAGAAGGGCTGCGTATTAAGCCTGACGGTATTTACGTAGATTGTACATTAGGAGGGGGAGGGCACAGCTCAGTTATATTATCTAAGCTAAGTCCCAAAGGTCGATTGATTGCTTTTGATCAAGACGATTGGGCTTTAAATAATGCTAAGCAGCTTTTAGCTTCCTACACAGAACAGCTACATCTTATTAAAAGTAATTTTGAAAATTTAGAAGAAAAGTTATCTGAACTTGATTGGGTTCCTAAACGTAACGGTATTCCTCAGGTTGATGGAATATTGTTTGATTTAGGTGTATCATCACCCCAGTTTGATGAAGGAGAACGTGGATTTAGTTATAATGCAGATGCAGTTTTAGATATGCGAATGGATCAAGGTGCGGAATTAACCGCTAGACACATTATAAATGAATGGTCAGAATCAGAAATAGCTAGAATCTTATTCCAATATGGAGAAGAGAAGTTTTCAAGACGTATCGCCAAGGTAATTGTAAAAAGACGTGAGGAAAGTCCCATTAATACAACAGGCGAGCTTGTTGAATTGATTAAAGAGGGCATCCCTGCCGCTGCCAGAAGAACTGGCGGACACCCTGCAAAACGTAGCTTCCAAGCTTTACGAATTGCTGTGAACGATGAATTAGGTGTGCTTGAAAAAGCTTTACATGCTTCTGTACGTTGTTTAGCTCCAGAAGGTAGAGTATCTGTGATTACATTCCATTCACTAGAGGATCGGATTTGTAAACAAATCTTTGCAAGTTATGTGGAGAAATGTACATGTCCTCCAGATTTCCCTCTATGTGTATGTGGAGCAAGCGGAGAGCTAAAACTAATTAATCGCAAACCACTTATTCCTTCTGATGAAGAAATTGCCCAAAATCCCCGAGCACGATCAGCTAAGCTACGTGTGGCGGAGAAATTGCACTTGGTAGCGGAGGACTCTTAAAATGGCGTATACAAGAGGAAATTTAGCAGTAAAAGAAAAACGGAAGCAATCCTATTCACCTGAACGTTATCGTGAAACGACAAAGGTAGTTACACGTCGTACATCCATACCAGCTCGTGAGAAGTTGCTGTATTTGTTCACAATTTTGCTTGGTGTGGCGGTGATGGTAGGACTATTAATTCAAAATAGTACGTTGTATGGCATAAAAAGAGATATGTACAATATGAAAGCATCCATTACAAAGATGAATGTGGAAATTAGTGAGCATGCCACAACAAAAGAAACACTAGAACAAAAAATACCTGAAGAAGCGGCTAAGCTAGGTTATGTGGAGTCGGTTGAAGAAGGCGTTAATATTGCTGTACCTGATACTGCAGCGGTAACATCTGAGCGTACAACAACAGCGAAAAAATAATATTTTAACGAGGACATTTATATGATAAAAAGAATAAAGCTTCGTACACTATTAATAGGGGGATGTATCACCCTCTTTTTTGTTTTATTGTTAGGTAGAGTGTTTTGGCTACAAATTGTAGAGGGGAATTTCTGGCAGGCACATGCAGAAAGTATTTGGTCCCAGAAAAAGGTGATCCCTGCACAACGAGGCCAAATTACAGACCGTAACGGTGATATTTTGGCAATGAATGCACCTGCTTATACTGTGGCTGTGAATCCTCAGATCATTAAGCAGTTAAAGCTAGAGGATGAAATTATAGAAGGACTTTCTAAATTATTAAATAAAGATGCAGGTGAAATAAAGAGCTTAATTGAAGCAATAAACCCTAATACAGGGAAGCTTTATGCACAACGTGAGTTACGGAATGAAGGCTGGCAAATTGACCAAACTTTAAAAAACAAAGTGCAAGCCTTTAAGGAAGGTTTAGAGAAGAAATACAATAAAAGAGACGTTGGCATTGTGTTTATTGCTGAGCAAAAACGCTATTATCCTAAAAATTCATTAGCTTCACATGTGCTTGGGTATATTAGTCGTGAAGGGAAAGCAATTTCAGGCATTGAGTCTTCTCTAAATGATAAGCTTAAAGGAGTCGACGGGTCGTTAGAATATAAAAGTGACGGTAAAGGTATTGAAATTCCAAAGGCAAGTGAAATCTATACCCCACCTAAGGATGGCGAAAATGTAGCACTAACGATTGACTATACCATTCAATATTATATTGAAGAAGCCGTTAAGGAAGCTTACAACGAACTTAATCCAATCAGTATTTCGGTTATTGCAGCCAATCCCAAAACGATGGAAATTTTAGGGATGGCCAATGCACCAACCTTTAATCCTAATACCTACGGGGAAGCTGAAGAAGAAGGCTTTTATAATCATGCTACAAGGTCACAATACGAGCCAGGTTCAACCTTTAAAATTGTAACCTTAGCAGGGGCAATACAAGAAGGCTTTTTTAACCCTGATGCCACCTATATGGCAGGGAAAATTCGTGTGCCAGGTCGAACAATTCGAGATTCAAGCTATAATAAGTTAGGGAGTATTCCTTTAACCTATAGACAAGGTGTAATTCGGTCAAGTAACGTTGCTTTTATTAAAATGGGTTATGAAATGATGGGTCCTGATCTATTAAAACAATATGTAGATAATTTTGGATTTGGTAAGAAAACAGGTATCGAGTTATCTGGTGAAATTCCAGGGATAGTTGCTCCTAAATATGCGGCGGACTTTGCCGCGATGTCTTATGGTCACGGGCAGTTGCTTGTTACACCATTACAGCAAATTGTAGCGATCTCCGCCGTCGCTAACGGTGGGAAGCTGATGAAGCCCCATATCGTGAAGGAAACTACTAATCCACAAACTGAGCAAGTAACTGTTACTAAACCTGAAGTGATAAGCCAGGTCATTACACCTGAAACCGCCAAACAGACGGGGCTTATGCTGGAAGAGGTTGTTTCCGATCAGAAGAATGGAACAGGGCGTCATGCCTATATTGATGGCTACCGTGTAGCAGGTAAAACAGGGACAGCAATCAAGGTTATTAATGGACAATATGACCATACAAAACAGGTAGTTTCGTTTATCGGATATGCGCCTGTGGATGACCCTAAAATTGCGGTCATCGTCGTGATTGACCAACCACAAAACTCTGATTTGGGCGGGGGAACCGCTGCTGCGCCTGTATTTAAAAAGATTGTAAGTCAATCATTGCAATATATGGGCGTTCCTAAGCGGACGGATAAGCAAGCTACAAAGGTAGAAAACACCTTAAAAGTACCTGACTTATCTGGATTAACTTTAAAGGCAGCAAAGGATAAGCTCGTCGCAAGTGGGATTACTTATGCTACCTTAGGAAAAGGAGATAAGCTTGTTTCTCAGTTTCCAAAGGCAGGCACCACTCTACAAGGGGAACAATATATGTATTTGCTCACTGAAGCTGGCGACAAGATTCAAATTCCTGATGTAAAGGGCAGATCACTACGCGATGCAATGGAAATATTGTCTGCTCTGAATGTAACCGTGAAATCTGAGGGCATAGGTTATGTAGTTTCACAAACAACCACTAATGAAAATGGGAAACGAGTTGTGACACTGCGCTTAGAGGCTCCAGATGCGGACAAGGATGATAAGGCAGCTAAAGATAAAGATAAAGATAAAGATAATGAAAACCAAGATCAGGATAATAAAGATAAAAAACAAGGTACCTCTGGGGCTAAAGATGACAATGCAGCCAAGAGGGAAGACAATGATGAAGTGCAGGGTGAATAGAATTTAAAAGGATAGCTTGTTCTATTGCCTCCTTGTCCTGAATAATCATGATACAAAACTATCATGCTCAGGATACGTATTAAAGGAGGTTTATAGAATGAAAAATTCACAAGTCACCATTAGAAAAAGATTGTTATGGTTATTATTGGGGTTAACGCTGATGTTTGGTGCGCTTGTTATTCGTCTTGCCTATGTGCAATTAGGACAAGGTGCCGAGTTATCTCAAAAGGCCGAGGAGTCATGGCGTCGGAATATCCCATTTTCCGCAAAGCGTGGAGAGATTAGCGATCGGAATGGAGTCACATTAGCTTACAATGTAACAACACCTACGATCATGGCTATTCCTGTTCAAATTAAGGACAAGGCGTCAACAGCACGAAGCTTAGCATCTATCATTGATATGAGTGAAGAAAATATATTAAAGCAAATTTCAAAAAAGCAGTCGATTGTTCGGTTACAGCCCGGTGGACGTAAAATTACGATGGAAAAAAGCCAGCAAATTCGTGATTTAGCTCTTCCGGGCATTGTTGTTGCTGAGGATAACAAAAGATATTATCCATTTGAAGGCTTAGCGGCTCATATTTTAGGCTTTACTGGAAGCTACAATCAAGGTTTAGCAGGACTTGAAAGTAAATATGAGAGTGAGCTTAGTGGAATGAATGGGAATGTATCCTATTTATCTGATGCAGGTGGGCGCTTAATGCCAGGGACATCTGAAAAATATGTACAGCCTAAAGATGGCTTGAATTTGCAATTAACGATCGATAAATCAATTCAAAGTATTATAGAAAGAGAATTAGATGATGCGATGAACCGTCTACATGCGAATTCAGCACTAAGTATTGCAATGAACCCCAAAACAGGTGAAATATTAGGGTTGGCCTCAAGGCCGGGCTTTGAGCCGGGACGTTACCAAGATTTTGACGCATCAACCTACAACCGCAACTTACCGATTTGGATGACGTATGAGCCAGGTTCAACTTTTAAAATTATTACACTTGCCGCCGCTTTGGAGGAAAAAAAGGTTAACTTACAGCATGATCATTTTTTTGATCCGGGTTATGTCAAGGTGGGAGGCGCAACGCTACGTTGCTGGAAAAAGGGTGGGCATGGCAGTCAAACCTTTTTGCAGGTCGTTGAGAACTCGTGTAACCCTGGTTTTGTAGCATTAGGCCAACGCTTAGGTAAGGAAACGTTATTTGATTATATTCAAAATTTTGGTTTTGGTACGAAAACAGGGATTGATTTGGCAGGGGAAAGCACTGGTATTTTATTTAAGTTAAGTCAAGTTGGGCCTGTGGAGCTTGCGACGACAGCGTTTGGTCAAGGGGTATCTGTTACACCGATTCAACAAATTACAGCTGTCTCAGCCGCAATAAATGGGGGGAAGCTCTATCAACCTTATGTCGCTAAGTCATGGACCAATCCAGACACAGGCGAAATTGTAGCAAGTAACGAACCTAAGCTGATTCGTCAGGTTGTATCTGAGGAAACATCTAAGCAAGTGCGTGAGGCACTAGAAAGCGTTGTAGCGAATGGCACGGGTGGTAATGCATTTATAGATGGATATCGTGTTGGCGGTAAAACAGGGACAGCACAGAAGGTCGTAAATGGTCGTTACTCCACCAGTGAGCATATCGTGTCTTTTATTGGGTTTGCACCTGCGGATGATCCGCAAATTGTTGTTTATACTGCTGTAGATAATCCACAAGGGATCCAATTTGGGGGCGTAGTTGCAGCGCCTATTGTAAAAAATATTCTTACGGATGCGCTAGAATATATGAAGGTTCCACCTCGGGAAAAACAAATGAACAAAAAATATAAATATGGAGAAATCCCAATCGTTACTGTTCCTGATTTAATAGGCAAAACTGCACAGGATATTTATGAGGATATGAATATGAATTTTAACTTAGCAAGATCAGGCTCTGGAAAAGTTGTGATTAATCAATCTCCAAAAGCAGGAGCTAGAGTGGAAAAAGGAGCAACGATTCGAATTTATATGGGTGAAGAGACGGAACTAGGGGAGCATGACAACGATCACAACCATTAATGAATATGAAATGACATAACTAGTTTCATGTTCATTTTAATAAAATAATAAATTTATTTTTAGAGTGAATAAAATTCCTGAAATTACATCCTTTTGGTGATAATATAGTAAAGGAGTTTTTTGAAATAACATAGCTATGGAAAGTGCTTAAAATGGATGGAGGGTTTATATGCTGCTCGGTGATTTGAGAAAGTTTGTAGCAATTAGTGAAATAAAAGGGGATGAAAATACCCCATTCTCAGGTATTGCCTTTGATTCGCGTAAGGTTCAGGCTGGAGATCTCTTTTTATGCATGGAGGGCTTTACCGTAGATGGACATAACTATGCAGCTAAAGCTGCTTCACAGGGAGCTGTAGCCCTCATCGTGGAGCGATGGTTGGATGATGTTAATCTACCTCAACTTAAAGTAAAAGACAGCCGTCTTGCGATGGCGATAATAAGTAATGTATTTTTTGATTATCCTAGCCATAAAATGGGAGTAATTGGTGTCACTGGTACTAACGGTAAGACAACAACGACTCATCTAATAGAAGCTATTTTGCAAGATCATCATAAAAATGTTGGATTAATTGGTACGATTAGTCGCAGGTTTAATGGACAAAGCTTCACCTCTTCTGGTACTACACCAGAATGTCTTGATTTGCAGCATTATATGCAAGAGATGGTATCTGCGAATGTAGATTATTGTGTGATGGAGGCCTCATCACATGCATTAGAGCAAGGAAGGTTAAAGGGGATCCATTTCCGTACTGCAGTTTTTACGAATATGACTCAAGATCATCTTGATTATCATAAAACGATGGAAGAGTATACACATGCAAAAGGGCTACTATTTTCTAGACTAGGTAATTCCTATTCTGAAAATTTAGCAGAGCGGAGTTATGCGGTGTTAAATAATGATGATCCTGCAAGTGAATATTTTAAAAAAATTACGTCAGCAGAGGTAATCACCTACGCTGTAGAGCAGGATGCAGATGTGAAGGCCTCTAACATTGCAATTACGGCTAAAGGCACCTCCTTCCATGTGGCTTCACCATGGGGTGAAGCAGATATTAGCTTGCAGATGGTAGGCAAGTTTAATGTTTATAATGCTTTAGCAGCGATGACTGCGGCATTGCTTGAAGGCCTGACCATAGCAGAAATTAAACAAAGCTTAGAGCAGGTTCCAGGGGTAGAGGGCCGTGTTGAAGCCGTTAATGAAGGACAGGATTTTGCTGTACTTGTGGATTACGCGCATACACCTGATGGGCTTGAAAATGTACTTCGTACTGTGAAGGAATTTGCAGTAGGAAAAGTCATTACCGTGTTTGGTTGTGGGGGTGACCGTGATCGTACAAAGCGGCCAATTATGGCGAAAATCGCAGCGGAGTATTCTGATTATGTTGTGGTCACTTCAGATAATCCTCGTACAGAGGATCCAAATTTTATTTTACAAGAGGTTGAAGCTGGGCTTATTGAGATGAATGCTGATAAAGAGCATTACGAATTACTTGTAGATCGGCGTGAAGCAATTAACCATGCTATTGAAATGGCAAGCCATAACGATGTAGTATTGATTGCGGGGAAAGGTCATGAGACCTACCAACTAATTGGCACAGCAGTGCTTGATTTTGATGATCGAGTTGTTGCTCGTGAGGCGATAAGGGGACGCTTGGTGTGATAAAAACAAATTTAAAACAAATTGCTGTGATGTGTAATGGTAAGCTACCATCACAGGTTAATGAGGAAATACAAGTAACGGGAGTTGTGACTGACTCCCGTCACATTACAAAGGGATGTCTGTTTGTTCCGCTTGCTGGTGAGCGGTTTGATGCACATGATTTTGCCGCTGCCGCAATAGAGGCAGGGGCAAGTGCAATTTTGTGGTCAAGAGCAGGGGAAGAGCCACCTGGTCCAGCTATTATTGTTGATGACACTTTAGCCGCTTTACAAGCTATGGCTGCCAGTTACTTGGCTAGTAGTTCAGCAAAAGTAATTGGCATTACAGGTAGTAATGGCAAAACGACAACAAAAGATATGGTATATGCAGTATTATCTACCATCTACAAGGTGCATAAAACCCAAGGCAATTTTAACAATCATATCGGGATGCCTTTAACGATTTTGTCGATGCCTGTGGATAGTGATTTTATTGTGCTTGAGATGGGGATGAGCGATAGAGGTGAAATTAAGCTGCTTTCAGAGCTAGCTAGACCTGAAACCGTAATTATCACTAATATTGGAGAGTCGCATTTATTGCAGCTTGGTTCACGTCTAGAAATTGCAAGAGCTAAGCTTGAAATTATGACGGGTCTACAAAGTGATGGCTTACTTATTTGTAATGGGGATGAGCCCTTAATACAGCAAGTGCTAGAGGAAACAGACACACACAAACCACAACAATTTAATAAAATGACATTTGGGCTAGGCCAACATAATGATGAGTTTCCTTCTGAAATGAACTTTACCCAAGATTCTGTCAGCTTCATGACACATCAAGGTGTTAATAGAACTTACACCCTTCCACTATTAGGTGAGCATAACGTCGTTAATAGCTTAGCGGCCTTGATCGTGGCAAGACACTACAAGGTGCCAGAGGAAAAAATCGTACAAGGTTTACAGCGTCTTGCTTTAACAGGCATGAGAATTGAATTTATTGCTTGTGAAAATGGAATTACGGTTCTAAATGATGCTTATAATGCTAGCCCAACCTCGATGAAAGCTGCCATTCATGTACTTGAAAATATGAAAGGCTATCAAAGAAAAATTGCTGTGCTCGGAGATATGCTTGAATTAGGTGCTTCTGAAGGGAAATATCATGAGGAAATTGGAAATTTACTTGATGCAAGTAAACTTGATTACCTATTTACTTTAGGAGAGTTAGGGAAAAGAATTGCTGAAGGAGCAAAGAAACGCCTAGACGAAAAAAAGATATATGCATATACTGATAAAGCTGAGTTAATTGCGAAGCTTGAGACAATGTTGTCCCCAGATGATGTTGTTCTAGTAAAAGCCTCTAGAGGAATGGCACTAGAAAAAGTAGTAGAACAGATTAAGCAATTCAAACATCAAAATATTTAGATTAGGGAGGTGAAAATCCCATGGATTTTGGACTTATATTTATTTCAATGGGTGTATCATTTATTTTATCCGTCATCTTAGCGCCACTTTGTATTCCAATCTTGCGTCGAATGAAATTTGGTCAGCAGATTAGGGGAGAGGGACCAGAGAGTCATCAGAAAAAAGCAGGCACACCTACAATGGGTGGAATTATTATTATATTAGCCTTTGCTTTATCTTTTCTAAAATTTTCAGTGGTGAATACTGATTTTTATATTTTATTAGTTGCAACACTAGGTTTTGGATTAGTTGGTTTTTTAGATGATTATATTAAAATCGTATTTAAACGTTCCTTGGGATTAACACCAAAGCAAAAACTAATTGGGCAGCTTCTTTTTGCGGGCATAGTTGTGGCATTGCTAATATCTGAACAGCATAGCACTGCAATTGGTATACCAGGGCTTAGCTTTAGCTTTGACTTTGGACCATGGTTTTATTATCCATTTATCGTTGTGATGATGCTAGCTATTACCAATGCCGTAAACTTTACAGATGGTTTGGATGGATTGTTATCAGGTGTCAGTGCAGTTTGCTTTGGGGCCTATGCCATTCTTGCTATTCAAGCTACATCAATCCCTGCCGCTGTATGTGCAGCAGCCATGGTTGGTGCAGTTTTAGGTTTTCTAGTCTTTAATGCACATCCCGCCAAAGTATTTATGGGAGATACAGGATCACTTGGAATTGGTGGAGCGATTTCTGCAATTGCCATTATTACGAAAAGTGAATTACTGTTTTTAATCATTGGTGGTGTTTTTGTAATCGAAATGTTGTCAGTGGTCATTCAAGTTGCTGTATTCAAAAAGACAGGTAAACGTGTCTTTAAGATGAGTCCGATTCATCACCATTTTGAATTATCAGGTTGGTCAGAATGGCGTGTCGTTACGAGCTTTTGGAGTGTAGCGTTAATACTTGCAATCGTTGGACTTTATTTGAGCAAGGGGTTGTAATTTATGAGGCATCCAGAATCGTACAAAGGTAGTCAAATTGTTGTGCTTGGTTTAGCTCGAAGTGGTGTAGGGGTTGCAAAAACGCTACATGGGCTAGGAGCCAAAGTGGTTGTGAATGATCGAAAATCAAGAGAGGAATGTCCTGAGGCTGCTGAGCTTGAGGTTTTGGGCATTCCTGTAATTTGTGGTGGACACCCAGATGATTTAATTCATGAAGGGATTAAGCTTGTCGTTAAAAACCCTGGAATTCCTTATTCTGCGCCACCGATCGTACAAGCACTTAACATGAACATTGATGTCGTAACGGAAGTGGAAATTGCTTATGAGCTGTGTGAAGCACCAATGATTGGGATTACAGGCTCTAATGGCAAAACGACTACAACGACATGGGTCGGTAAAATGCTAGAAGCCGCAGGGATGAAGCCGATTGTTGCAGGTAACATCGGAACGCCACTTTGTGAGGCTGCTGAATATGCGACTACAGATAATTGGATGGTTGTGGAACTAAGCAGCTTTCAACTTAAAGGTACGGTAAACTATGCACCTAAAGTGGGTGCTTTACTTAATTTAGCAGAGACGCATTTGGATTACCATGGTGGTATGGAGGATTATGTTGCTTCTAAACAAAAATTGTTTGCGAATCAGACCTCGCAGGATATCGCTGTCTTGAATGCGGATGATGAGATTTGTCAAACTATACTTCCTCAGCTTAAGAGCAAGACGATATTATTTTCAATGCTTCAGCAATTGGAGCAAAACGGCGTGTATGTAAAGCCTGCCTTTTTGCCTCAAGAAGACGATGATAAATTACGACATATTATTTATGCAGATGAAGCGGGACAGGAACACGAAATTGTTGCCATACACGAGATTGGACTGCCCGGTCGTTACAATGTGGAGAATGCACTAGCCGCAGTGGCGATCTCAATTGCAGCAGGTGTAAATCCAGTCAGCCTTCGCGAGCCTTTAATGTCGTTTCGTGGGGTGGAGCATCGTCTTGAATATGTTGAAACAAAGCACGGCGTTACTTTTTATAACAATTCCAAAGCAACAAATTCTAAAGCGACGATCATGGCTTTAGATGCGCTTAAGGAGCCAATCATTCTTATCGCAGGGGGCCTTGATCGGGGTTCGGATTACCTCGAACTACTTCCTTACTTACAAAGCAAGGTTAAGGCTGTTGTCGCAATAGGCGAAACAAAGGAGAAAATTGCGGAGGTTGCCTCCAAGGCAGGATTAACAGAGATACACCTTGTCGATACTGAGAGTAGTGCTGCAGAAACTTTGCAAAATGCGACTCGGCAAGCTGCCAAGCTGGCAGGGACAGGAGATATCGTTTTATTATCCCCTGCTTGTGCAAGCTGGGATATGTTTAAGTCTTATGAAGAACGTGGACGCATTTTTAAAGAAGCGGTGCATACCCTTTAAGTAGGGGGGTGGATAAGCCCCTACTTTTATCGAAGAGGTGGCTTCCACGATGAGCAAAAGTGAAACTGCTCCTGATTTTTGGTTAATAGCCAGCATCCTCGGATTGCTGGCTATTGGTATTGTAATGGTATACAGTGCGGGATCTGTTCTTGGATTCCATGATTACGGAGACCCCTTTTATTTTGTGAAGAGACAGGGGTTATTTGCCGTGCTTGGCCTAATAGCCATGTTTATTATGATGAATGTAAATTATCGTATTTTACGAAGATATGCCAAGCCGATTTTAATTACTTGTTTTATTATGCTCATTATCGTCTTAATCCCAGGTATTGGTGTAGTACGTGGGGGAGCTAGAAGTTGGTTAGGTATTAGTTCATTTGGGATTCAACCCTCTGAATTTATGAAGCTTGGTATGGTATTATTTTTGTCCTATTGGCTAAGTCAAAAAGAATATAACATTACCTCGTTTACACGTGGTTTATTACCGCCACTTGGTATTATAGGTTTAGCTTTTGGACTAATTATGCTTCAGCCAGATTTAGGTACAGGTACTGTCATGTTAGGAGCTGCACTTCTTATCGTATTTACAGCGGGCGCAAAAATGAAGCATCTATTAGGCTTAGCTGCTGTAGGGGCTGCTGGGTTTATCGGATTAATAATAGCGGCGCCCTACCGATTACAGCGTATTACTGCCTTTTTAGATCCCTGGTCTGATCCGCTTGGGGCAGGTTACCAAATTATTCAATCTCTTTATGCGATTGGTCCTGGTGGACTTGCTGGGCTTGGCTTAGGTATGAGTCGTCAAAAATATAGCTACGTGCCAGAGCCACAAACGGATTTTATTTTTTCGATTTTGTCTGAGGAGTTAGGTTTTATTGGCGGTTTGTTTGTGTTGTTTTTATTTTTAATTATTGTTTGGCGAGGGATTCGTGTCGCAATGACCATAGATGATCCCTTTGGCAGCCTACTTGCAGTTGGTATCGTAGGTATCGTAGGTATTCAAGTCATTATTAATATCGGTGTAGTTATTGGATTAATGCCTGTAACAGGGATTACATTGCCTTTGATAAGCTATGGTGGCTCTTCCTTAACCTTGATGCTAACGGCGTTTGGTATTTTATTAAATTTATCACGGTATGCGAGGTGATTAGGATGCGAGTCGTATTTACTGGTGGTGGAACAGGAGGACATATTTATCCTGCGTTAGCTGTTGCTCAGCAATGCAAGGATGAGTATCCTGAATCACAGTTTTTATATATCGGTGGACAACATGGATTAGAAAGCACCATCGTACCGTCACAAAACATGGAGTTTAAGGCACTAAATATTACTGGGTTTAAGCGTAAGCTGTCGTTTGAAAATGTAAAAACGGTAATGCGTTTTATGAGCGGTGTGCGTCATTCCAAAAAATGGTTGCGTCAATTTAAGCCTAATGTGGTTATCGGTACAGGGGGATATGTATGTGGACCCGTTGTTTATGCTGCGGCAAAGCTTGGCATTCCAACGATCATTCATGAGCAAAATGCAGTTCCAGGCTTAACCAATCGTTTTTTAAGTAAATATGTATCTACAGTAGCAGTGAGCTTTGAAGAAGGATTAAATGCTTTTCCAGAGGCTAAAAAAATTGTATACACAGGCAATCCTAGAGCAACAACCGTTTACCTTGCTGATAAAAGGAAGGGATATGAGTCGCTTGGCTTACCTCAGCATACTAAAATTGTGCTAGTCGTGGGTGGCAGTCGAGGCGCACAAGCCATTAACAATGCAATGATTGCCATGTCAAAGCAACTATATAAGCTTCTAAACGTTCATTTTGTATATGTAACAGGTGAAAAATATTTTGCTGCAACGCGGGAGGCTATTTCTGAGCAATTAGGTAAAATCCCTAGTAGTTTGAGCGTTGTTCCATATGTACACAATATGCCAGAGGTCCTTGCGGCCACTTCTTTAATTGTAAATCGTGCAGGTGCTTCCTTTTTGGCTGAGATTAATGCGCTTGGTATACCATCCATCTTGATTCCTTCCCCCAATGTAACTAACAATCATCAGGAGAAAAATGCCCGAATGTTAGAAAAAAACAATGCGGCCAAAGTTATTGTTGAAGCCGACCTAACAGGTGAAGTCCTGTTTCAGGAGATTCAACACATTATGAGAAATGATGCTGTTCATCGTAAAATGTCTGCCGCTTCAAAAAAGTTAGGCAAACCAGATTCAGCTCATTTAATTGTGGAAGAAATGAAGAAAATAGCTAAATGAAGCACTCAGATGGGCGATTGTCACACTCTTACGCTAAAGGGCATAATATACCACATACATCGTGACAATCGCACGAAGCCTAGGGCTTCTAGGACAGCACTTCGTAGAACCTTAGCGCGTTGGCATCTTTTTTACAACCCCTCATCACCTTTTGCTAACGGCATGGATTTGATGTGTCACGTATAATTTTAAATTTTCGCTAACGGGAAACTCGGAGGTGATACATTGGACAAATTGGTGATTGAGGGCGGTAGACCCCTATCTGGATCAATTCGTATTCATGGAGCAAAAAATGCCGCATTGCCAATTTTGGCAGCCAGTTTGCTATCAGAAGGCAAGGTGCAGCTATCAAATGTCCCTCATTTGTTAGATATTGAGGTGATGTTGGGCATTCTGAACAGACTTGGCTGTAGGGCTGTACAACAGGGAGATAAGGTGACCATTGATAGTGATCGAACAAATTCTGCTCATGTGCCTGAGGATTTAATGAGACAGATGCGGTCATCTATATTTTTAATGGGACCTCTTCTTGCTAAGTTTGGGGAGGTTTGTATTTATCAGCCTGGAGGATGTGCGATCGGCGAACGAAAAATTGACCTGCATCTTAAAGGACTAGAGGCATTAGGTGCAGTCATTGAAGAAAATGATCAACAAATTTGGTGTAGGGCTACAAAATTAATTGGTAATGATATTCATTTAGAATATCCAAGTGTAGGTGCAACGGAAAATATTATGATGGCCGCATCCCTTGCTCAAGGGACCACCGTAATTACAAATGCAGCCCGCGAACCAGAAATACAAGATTTGCAAAATTTCCTCAATGCGATGGGTGCAAGCATTATGGGGGCAGGCACAGATACGATTACGATTCAAGGTGTTGATAAGCTATACTCTTGTCAATATGAGATTATCCCTGATCGAATTGTTGCTGGCACGATACTGATTGCGGCTGCCGCGACACGAGGAACCGTAACGTTATCTCATTGTAATCCTTCACACCTAGTTTCGTTACTTCATGTACTTAGGCGTGCTGGTGTTCAAATTAGGGCTTGCAATGATATAATAACCGTAAGTAGTGCTTCACGACCTAAACCGATTGATTGTATCGTCACACTACCCTATCCTTCGTTCCCTACCGATTTACAGTCACAAGTTATGGTCTTGTTGTCTTTAGCCGATGGTTTTAGTGTGATGAAGGAGACCGTATTTGAGGGCAGATTTAAGCATGTGGATGAGCTTGTGAGAATGGGGGCTGACATTTCTGTAGACTTGAATACAGCATTTATTCGTGGGGTTCCTAGATTGTATGGGGCTACAGTGGAAGCTACAGACTTAAGAGCAGGTGCGGCTTTGGTGATTGCAGGCTTAGCAGCTCAAGGCAGAACAATCGTAGAGCAAATCCATCACATTGATAGAGGTTACGATCAAATTGAGTTGATGTTTGGACATCTTGGTGGGAAAATGCGACGTGAGACAAAGGTTGCCTTAAAGCAATTAGATTTAGCATAATTTTCGAGATGAAAGCTAACCTTGTGAAAAAACTGTTAGCTTTCATCTTAGAAATATAAGCTTTAAAGATCATGATATCGGAGAAAACTATGGAAAAAGCTAATGTACCTGTCCTTAAACAAAACAAACCTAATAAACGTGGCAATCGAAAAGTAAAATGGATTATTGTAACCTTATTTATTTCTATTTTAACGATTCTATTTTTTCGGTCTTCGCTAAGTGAAGTTTCTGAGATCAATTTTGAAGGAAATAAGTATGTAACAACAGAGCAGTTGATGAAGGCCGTCGAGGTACAGAAGGGAGATGCCTTTTTTGGGACAAGCTCAGGCACAATTGAACAAAGACTAGAGAAGGTGCAGTCCATTCAGTCTGTCACTGTACAAAAGTCTTTTCCTGGCGTCATTAACATTCAGGTTCAGGAATATCCTGTTCTTGCCTATACATTGGATGCTAATGGGGGATTGAAAGGACTTTTAACAAACGGTGTCATGATTCCATTTGAGAATGGGACAGTTGTAATTGATAAGCCAATCCTGTCTCAGTGGAAGGAAAACGATCCTAATCTAAAAAAACTCGGCAGTGCTTTATCTCAAATTGATGCAAACCTAGTTTCAGATATTTCTGAAATCGCTCCTGAGCCTACGCTGTCTTATCCAGATCGGATTAAGATGTATACTAGATCACATTTTGTTGTAATTTCTTCCATTTCCCTTTTGCCACAAAAGGCGGAGTATATGAACAGAATCCTTGAATCTCAGGAGCCAGGCATCTTGAAATTGTTAGATGCTGATTCGTACGTGCCATTTTCAACTAATGTTGACACGGAGAAATAAGAAAATCGTACTACTCATCATTCACAAAAAATGATAAAATATGTTTTATGTAACCATCTATCTCTATCAAACTTTTGTCTTGAATAGATATATCGGTTATTCTGTATATAAACAAGATTTCCTCTTATTTGTGGAGTGAAGGTTAGTAGGGAAAAAACTTCTCCAAAAAAGAGGGATAGATTAAAAGATGTTGAATATTGTAGAGAGTGTTTTTTATGAAAATTAACAGGAGGTGCCAACGGCTTGAGCAGCAATGATATCATTGTTAGTTTGGACATCGGTACATCCAAGGTTCGTGCTATTATTGGGGAAATTAATAATGGATCCTTTAATATTATTGGGGTTGGATCTGCTGACTCGGAAGGTATTCGTAAAGGTGCGATTGTAGATATTGACCAGACAGTTCAATCCATTCGAAATGCTGTGGATCATGCTGAACGTATGGTAGATATTCAAATATCGGAAGTATACGTCGGCATATCGGGGAATCACATTGGACTACAGACGAGCCATGGAGTTGTAGCTGTCCAAAATGAAGATCGTGAAATAGGCGAAGACGATATTGAACGAGTTTTAAAGGCAGCAGAAGTAATTGCTCTTCCTCCTGAACGTGAAATCATCGATATTGTAGCAAAACAATATATAGTTGATGGTCTAGAAGGAATTCAAGATCCAAGAGGAATGATAGGTGTTCGTCTTGAGGTTGAGGCAACGATTATTACTGGAGCAAAAACAGCAGTACATAATCTGCTTCGTTGCGTTGAGAAAGCAGGCTTAAAGGTAGCTGATTTAATTGTATTGTCTCTTGGGTCAGGACAGCTTGCTCTTTCCAAGGATGAGAAAACGATGGGCGCTGCATTAGTTGACATTGGTGCAGGTTCTACAACAATCGCAGTGTTCGAAAGCGGCACAATCGTTGCGACATCTACGCTTCCGATAGGGGGAGAATTTATAACCAATGATATTGCTTATGGGCTGCGGACGTTGCCTGATCAAGCAGAAAAGGTAAAGCTGAAATATGGCTGTGCTTCCATTGAAGATTCAGCACCTGATGTTACTTTTAAAGTGACTAGAATTGGTAGTAATGTAGATAAGGAATTTTCACAAGAAGATTTGTCATCTATTATTGAACCAAGGGTACAGGAAATATTCCAGCTTATCTATCAAGAATTAAAAAGACTAGGATATAATGAACTGCCTGGAGGCTATATTTTAACAGGTGGCACCGTGTCTATGCCAGGACTTTTAAAAATTGCACAAGAGGAATTAGCATCTTCTGTAAGAATTGCTGTTCCTGATTATATCGGTGTGCGTGATCCTGGGTTTGCAGGTGGAGTTGGCATCCTATATCAAGTGATTAGAGATGTGACACTTCGCAATGCTGCACCTAAAAAGTCTACCAATCGCAAGGCGGCTCCGCCTACTGAAAGCTCACGCAAATCAGGATTAGTAGATAGATTGAAAAATTTATTTAAGGAATTTATATAAACTTTTTAGGTTAATGAATGGACAAGCCATCCATGCATAATTAAGGGGGAGATGGAACAGTATGTTGGAGTTTGATTTTGAGATGGAGAGCTTGGCTCAAATTAAAGTAATTGGTGTAGGTGGCGGCGGTAGTAACGCTGTGAACCGTATGATTGAAAATGGAGTGCAGAGTGTTGAATTTATTACAGTAAATACAGATGCTCAAGCGCTACATTTAGCTAAATCCGAGCATAAGCTCCAAATTGGAGACAAATTAACTCGTGGTTTGGGTGCAGGTGCAAATCCTGACGTAGGTAAAAAAGCGGCTGAAGAATCTCGTGATTTAATAGCGAGTACCCTTAAAGGCGCAGATATGGTTTTTGTTACGGCTGGAATGGGTGGTGGAACAGGAACAGGTGCAGCGCCAGTTATTGCGGAAATTGCGCGTGAATGTGGTGCTTTAACCGTTGGTGTTGTTACACGTCCCTTTACATTTGAAGGTCGTAAGCGTTCTAATCAAGCAGAGCTTGGTATTGAAGGCCTCAAAGAAAAGGTGGATACCTTAATTGTAATCCCTAACGATCGTTTGTTAGAGATTGTTGATAAGAAAACTCCTATGGTAGAGGCATTCCGTGAGGCGGATAATGTATTACGTCAAGCCGTTCAAGGTATTTCTGATTTAATCCAGGTTCCCGGTTTAATTAACCTTGACTTTGCCGATGTAAAAACAATTATGACAGAGCGTGGCTCAGCCCTAATGGGAATAGGCGAAGCTTCTGGTGAGAATCGTGCCGCAGAAGCAGCACGTAAAGCAATTATGAGTCCGTTACTTGAAACTTCGATTGAAGGTGCACGTGGCGTTATTATGAATATTACAGGTGGGTCTAACCTATCTCTATATGAAGTAAACGAAGCAGCAGAAATTGTCATTGAAGCTTCTGATCCAGAAGTAAATATGATTTTTGGTGCAATTATTGATGAAAACATGAAGGAAGATATCAAAGTCACTGTGATTGCAACTGGCTTTGAACATAAGCCTGCTGTTGCTCCAAGTCGTAAACCAGCTAGTAATCCAGTAGCTACACCTGAGCAACGTCAGCAATCCTCACTAAGACCATTTGGAAACCATAATACAAATAGCGATCAGCTTGATATTCCAACTTTCCTCCGTAATCGCTCACGCAACAATAACGAATAATTCTTTTCATTCTCCTCTCTTAAAATCTCCAGTCCATCATGGACTTGGAGATTTTTTTCTTGTCTTCTTTTTTAGCTTTCCTCGACAAAATTAGTGAATAATGTTCATTCAATTTTAGACAGACTTTACATTCTGTCCTCTATATACTGGTAATAGTCTATTGAAATGAAGAGCTTGATTTATCCTTGTAGGATTTAGGTGATAGGATTGATTGTTTATATTGATCTTATTTTTTTCGTGAATCTATTGATTGACGCTAGTCTTCTGTTAACAACCGCATGGCTAAGGAAGCTTTCATTTAAATGGTGGCGTATTATTTTTTCTGCCTCAATTGGTGCCATGTATGTCTTGATGATGTTTTTACCAGCATTGTCGTTTATGTTTACATTTTTAGTAAAGTTTTTATTTTCGGTTGTGATGTTATGGACCGCCTTCGGATTCCCAAGTCTTCAAGCCTATTCACGTAATTTAGGTGCGTTTTACATCGTGAATTTTGTAGCAGCAGGAGGGATTTTAGGGTTCCATTATATGCTACAGGATGCTGGAGAGGTATGGAATGGAATATGGTACATGGCCTCTGGTGGAATGACATTTACATTAAGCATAAGCATGGTTTTTATTTTAGTTTCTTTTGGTATTGTCCTTTTTTGGTTTAGATCGATGATGAACAATAGAAAAAATGTGGAACGAGTGGCTGCATCTCTAGCGGAGGTTGAAGTCCAAATCGAAGGGATCAAGGTAGCGTGTATAGGTCTAATAGATACAGGGAATCAGCTCACAGATCCTTTATCAAGACTTCCGGTGATGGTGATGGAAGCAAATATGTGGAGTGACTTCCTCCCAGATAGCTGGAAGGGTAAGCTTGGTGGAGAGCATGCGGACAACCTTATTATGGAGTGGATGGAGGTGGAGTCTTTTTCGTGGAGAGACCGGTTACGACTTGTCCCTTATCGTGGCTTCAATCGCGGGACACAATTTATGATTGCGATAAAGCCAGATCAATGTGTAATACAGGTGGGTGAGCAGCAGATTGTTTCTACAAAGGTACTTATTGGTTTGGATGGGGGAACGTTATCCTCTGAGGGAAAATACCAAGCTATTATTCATCCATCATTAACTGAGGTGGAAGTGACTGATCATTAATCATTGGTTATTTAAATTATTTAGAAGTGATTAAAAAGACACAAATGTAAATAGGAGGAAAGCAAAGATGCTAGTAAAGTGGAAGCTGATGCTGCAATTGCAGTACTACCGATTTTTATTTTTGTTTGGTTTGAAAAGTGAAGAGATTTATTATATTGGTGGTAGTGAGGCATTGCCCCCTCCACTAACAAGAGAAGAGGAGGAATACTTGCTTACTAAGCTCTCCTCTGGTGATGCTGCGATACGTTCGATGCTTATTGAACGTAATTTAAGGCTAGTTGTTTATATTGCTCGAAAGTTTGAGAATACAGGGATTAATATTGAGGACTTGGTATCTATTGGTGCTATTGGTTTAATCAAAGCGGTAAATACATTTGATCCTGAGAAAAAAATTAAGTTAGCGACGTATGCATCACGTTGTATTGAAAATGAAATTTTAATGTATTTACGACGCAACAGCAAAATTAGAACAGAGGTTTCCTTTGATGAACCATTAAATATAGATTGGGATGGCAATGAACTGCTTTTGTCCGATGTGCTTGGGACAGAAAATGATACAATATACCGCAACATTGAAGAACAGGTTGACCGTAGATTACTGCATAAAGCATTAGATAAGCTTAGTGATCGCGAGCGATTAATTATGGAGCTCAGATTTGGACTTGTTGATGGAGATGAAAAAACACAAAAGGATGTTGCTGATCTTTTAGGTATTTCTCAATCTTATATTTCAAGGCTAGAGAAGCGTATAATTAAGCGTCTGCGTAAGGAATTTAACAAAATGGTGTAGCTCATTGACCCATTTTCTTTAATGAAATTCATTATGAACAGGAATAAAAATACAGCCCAAGGAGATAATGATCATTAATGTTTCACCTTGGGAGGTAAAGACACGATGACACGTAATAAAGTCGAAATTTGTGGTGTGGATACAGCGAAGTTGCCTGTACTAACCAATGTAGAAATGCGGGAATTGTTTCATTCCCTACAAGAACACAATGTAAGGTCAGCGAGAGAAAAACTGGTAAATGGTAACCTTAGACTGGTACTAAGTGTAATCCAACGTTTCAATAATCGAGGGGAATATGTAGATGATCTGTTCCAGGTTGGCTGCATTGGACTCATGAAGGCGATCGACAATTTTGATTTATCGCAAAATGTGAAGTTTTCAACCTACGCAGTGCCTATGATTATTGGGGAGATTCGCCGATATTTGCGGGATAACAATCCAATCCGTGTTTCGCGAAGCCTTAGAGATATCGCCTATAAGGCACTCCAAATGAGAGACAATCTGACGAACAAAAATTCAAGGGAACCAACAATTTTAGAAATTGCACAAGCGTTAGATATTCCGAAGGAAGATGTCGTGTTTGCACTCGATGCTATTCAAGATCCGGTATCCTTATTTGAACCCATTTACCATGACGGAGGCGACCCGATATATGTGATGGATCAAATTGGGGATGAGAAAAATAAAGATGTGTCCTGGATCGAGGAGATCGCTTTAAAAGAAGCGATGCAACGCTTGGGTGGACGTGAAAAAATGATATTATCTATGCGTTTTTTTGAAGGGAAAACACAAATGGAGGTGGCCGACGAAATAGGGATTTCTCAGGCACAGGTATCAAGGCTAGAGAAATCGGCAATTACGCAAATGCAAAAGCATGTAAAATAGAGAAGGAAAGCTAAAGCGGCTCAACAAAATGGACAGTGCTTGACAAAAATATGCGAAGAGGAGGTTACGATGCAGAGAGTGGCTTCAACCGCTGTTAAGGTCTCATTTTTCTTTTATAATGTATATTTTAAGTGAAGAAAATGTGACCTTAAAGTGATTATGCTTTCGAAGTATCTTTCTTCCAGAAAGATTGTAACACTACCTCTTTTCCACCATCTCCCTGCCCCTTCGCGAAAGTAAGCTTATTGTCAATTACTATATATTTTAAGGTTGAGCCGTGAAAGCTAAATAAGTCCTTAAATGTCTGGAAATAATTTTCGCAGATGTTTGAGGACTTTTTTATTGGCTCAATCTTGAAATCAGTGCTTGACCGCTACCCCAAACTAGCGAAGAGACAGAGAGATTCTGAAGGTTCTTAAAATCTATTTCCATCCATAAATATACTTCAATAAAAAGGGCTCCAATTAGAAATTAGTGGTGGAGAGGAAGCAAAAATAGCGAAGGGGTAGAGGGATGGTGGAGAAGTGAACACGTCCGCCTTTACAGACTGTTTTTCAACCGATAAAAATGTAATACAAGAAAATCAGGCTGTAACAGGGGTCGAAGCCACCCTCTGCACCGTAGCTGCTTTCCTCAGAAGTTAACAACCACTAATTTTTGTTTTAAGCCATTAAAAGGAATATGATAGCTACCAGCCTCCAGTCGTTGTCAAGTACTGATTTATAAATAGAGCCTATTATAAAGGGAATTTGAGCGGATGACCCAATCGTTAATTATTTTCCGTTTTGTCTCATATATATGAGTGAATAACCTATTGCAAAGTAAGCATATAAAGGTGGGGTACTCTAATGACAGATCGTGTGGTGAGGGCAAGTATGAAAATTTCTGATTTTCAAACGAAGGATGTTATCAATGTCGTTGATGGTAAGCGCTTAGGACATATTAGTGACCTAGAACTGGATTTAAGACAAGGTATTATCGAAGCGATTGTTGTACCAATAAATAATAAGTTTATGGGCTTGTTTGGTAGTGGAAGTGACATGATTATTCCTTGGAAAAATATAGTGAAAATTGGTTCGGATGTTGTATTAGTTCGTATGGATGAATTGACCCAAGTACAACCACAGCAATATGATAAAACAGTATATATAGATCGGGATGGACGAGCAACAAAAGGTTAGATAGCGCAGTAGAGTGTGTTTTATGATAAACTGTAACATATATTATTTTCAGAAGATGGCTTAAAGGGGTGGGGAAGTGGAACCATTTGTTAGAAAATATGAAGAGAATACTCCAGCACTTTATTTTCTTAAGAAATGGATGGAAGATGAGCCACATTTACAGGTTGGTTTTACAGGCAGACAAGGTGGATGCTCCCATGCTCCTTATTCTAGCTTGAATTTAGCTTATCATGTCGATGACAACGCAGTAGATGTACTGCAAAATCGAATTACATTAGCAAGGGCAATTGGTTTTGAGCCAAGTACATGGACCTGCGGAGAGCAGGTTCATGGTACACAGATTGCAGTTGTAGAGGCCTCAGATGTGGGAAAAGGTTATAGTGACCGAGAGTCTGCTTTTCAAAATACAGATGGGTTGGTAACCAATGTTCCTAATATTTTATTAACGTCCTTTTATGCGGATTGCGTACCTCTTTATTTTTTTGATAAAGTGAAGGGAGTTATTGGGCTTGCTCATGCGGGGTGGAAAGGAACTGTGGGGCAAATTTCCAAAGTAATGATAACTACAATGACCGAGACCTACGGGTGTGCTCCGCATCATATTTATGCAGCTATAGGTCCTTCTATTGGGGATTGCTGTTATGAAGTTGATGAATATGTGATGTCCAGAGTTAGGGAGACATTAGCAGATATTGGTGGAGACATAGACATCAATGTAATTGCTTCACCGTCGTCTAACGAGGGGAAAAGTATGCTGAACTTGAAAGAACTGAATCGAATGATTATGATAAAAGCAGGAATATTGCCAGAGTTTATCGAATGTACTACATGGTGTACAAGTTGTCATCCTGATCAATTTTTTTCTTACCGTAAGGAAGAAGGTACAACAGGAAGAATGGCTAGCTGGATTGGTATGAAGGAGAGGTGAGTCCGCCCTTGTCACTTCAGGATCGGATGAAAGAAGTTAATAACAGAATTGAAGCCGCTTGCGCGCGTAGTGGTCGTAACCGTAATGAGGTTCATATTATAGCAGTAACAAAATATGTTTCTGTAGAGGCTACACAAGAGGTATTGGATCAAGGATTATTTCATATTGGAGAAAATCGAGCGCAAAATGCTTTGCCTAAAATAGAGGCGCTTGGAGATACAGCAGTATGGCATTATATTGGACATTTACAAAGTAATAAGGTGAAGGATGTAGTAGGTAAATTTTCTTACATTCACTCTGTTGATCGCTTATCCTTAGCGAAGGAGATTAATAAAAAAGCAGAAGCGATAGGTGAAAAGGTGAATGTATTTGTACAAGTGAATGTGTCAGGAGAGGCATCGAAGCAAGGTGTCCAGCCAAGTGAAGCAAAATCTTTGCTGGCAGAAATCAATAAGCTATCCCACCTTAAGGTGATTGGCTTAATGACGATGGCTCCAATTGTGGACAAGCCTGAGCAAGCTAGACCTGTATTTCGAGGGCTGAGATTGTTGCGTGATGAATTAAATCTTGAACACGTCACAGATGAACCTATCACAGAGTTATCGATGGGAATGTCAGATGATTTTGAAATTGCAATTGAAGAAGGCGCAACTTGGGTAAGATTGGGTACTATTTTAGTGGGGAAAGGGGAGACAATGTAATGGGAGTAATGAATCGGTTTATGAGTTTCTTGGGAGTTCAGGAAGAGGAAGAAGTTGTTGAACGCGAAAAGATTAGTGAACCTGATGATACGGAGATTGGACCGCCAAGCTTTGATGCGCGTAAAAATCAACGTAATAATAATGTTGTGAGTATTCATTCACAAAAAAATGTGAAGGTTATTTTATATGAGCCACGTTCTTATGATGAGGCCCAAGAGATTGCTGACCATCTCAGATCACATCGTGCTGTTGTAGTTAATTTACAGCGAGTAAGAAATGATCAGGCGATGCGAATTATCGATTTCCTTAGTGGTACCATCTATGCACTCAGTGGCAGTATTTCAAAAATTGGTGGAAATATATTTTTATGCACACCAGATACTGTTGAAATCCAAGGCTCAATTACAGAGATTTTAGCAGAAGATTCGGATTACAACAAAATGGGGTGAAACTAGCTTGAATATCCAAACAATTTTAGATTTGGTTTATTGGTTGTCTCAAATTTATTTTTATATGATCATGGCCTATGTTTTAATGTCGTGGTTACCTAACGTACGAGAAAGCTTTGTTGGTCAATTACTTGGTAAATTAGTTGAACCTTATTTAACTCCATTTCGTCGCTTTATTCCACCATTGATGGGTGTTATTGATTTTTCACCAATCGTCGCTATCTTTGTGTTGCAATTAGCTGTATATGGATTACAAAGTATAATTATCTTTTTGGTATCGTAATGTCACATCAGGATATTTATCATCATTTTCGTGCTGATGAACGTCATTTTGTGGATCGAGCCTCAGAATGGGTGGAGAATGCGGCTAAATACCATGAGGTGAAGTTAACGGATTTTCTTGATCCAAGACAATGCTTTATTTTGGAGAGCATAGCCCATCGGGAGCAGGATGCAAAAGTGTCTTTTTTTGGTGGATATGCTACAGCTGAACGTAAACGAGCGATTGTGGCACCCGATTATCATGAAGCTGAGGAAAATGATTTTCAGATACAGGTGCTTCATGTTTACTCGGTCGATAACAAGCTAGGGACTTTACAACACAGTGATTACTTAGGATCTGTTCTTGGGTTAGGACTAAAACGCGATAAAATTGGTGATATGCATGTGAGACAAGAAGGCTGTCATGTATTAATTGCTGAAGAGATTGCTTCTTACTTAGCCATGAACTTAATACAAGTGCATCGTGTAGGAGTTGTGACTGACATTGAACCATTGTCAAGGTTGCAAACTGTTGAGCCTAAGCTTGAGCCGCTGGATTTAACGGTGGCTTCTTTACGTTTAGATGGAATTAGTAGTGACGTTTTTCGCCTGAGTCGCAGTAAGATTTTAATCCCGATCAAGGCAGGACGATGTAAGGTGAATTGGAGAATAGAGGAAGATCCTTCTAAAGTATTAGCAGAAGGTGACATTGTTGCCTTAAAGGGTTTTGGAAGATTTAAGGTGTTAGAGGTAGAGGGGATTACAAAAAAAGGAAGAACTCGTATTAAAGTCGGCAAATTTGTTTAATTGTTTTGCAGGAGTTGGGCTGTTATTGTCGAATTAAAGTTTAACATTAATAATTTGATGAAGAAGCAGTTGGAGCAGTCTAAACGAAGCAGTCAAAATCTTAGGAGGTGCAGATTAGTCTATGCCATTAACACCACTTGATATACACAACAAAGAATTTTCCCGACGTCTGCGTGGCTATGATGAGGATCAAGTTAATGAATTCCTAGATCAAGTAATTAAAGATTATGAGGGACTTATTCGTGAGAATAAGGAATATCAGAATCAATTACTTGCCTTGCAGGAGAAGCTTGATCACTTCGCTAATATCGAAGAAACGTTAAGTAAAACGATTATCGTTGCGCAGGAAGCAGCAGATGAAGTGAAAAATAATGCAAAAAAAGAAGCGCAATTGATTGTGAAGGAAGCAGAAAAAAATGCGGATCGGATCATTAACGAATCGTTGACAAAATCCCGCAAGGTTTCATTAGAGGTAGACGAGCTGAAAAAACAAGCTTCGATCTATAGAGCACGCTTCCGCACATTAATTGAGGCACAACTGGATATGCTTAAGTCTGAGCATTGGGATAGCTTAGAACAAGCGGAGTCTGACGTGCGTGTAAGCTTAGAGAATAGTGAAGTGTATTAAACGCCTTTCTCACGTTATCTAGCTTGACATCTGGATCAAATTTACGTTATAAATAATATAATGTAAATGAGCTTTGATAATGTGCTTTTTATGATCTGCAGTTTGACATGAATGATTAATTTGAATTTAATATGAATTTGATGATGGGATCAGTATGATACGATTTTGTTCCTCAGAGAGTTGGTGTTTTGCTGAAAGCCAATGTACAAAAAGTATTCAGAATATCCTCCCGGAGAAGTAGTGCTGAATTTTGAATTTTCTAATTAGTAAGCCCTACCGTTTTGTCGGACGTTATACCGACCCTATATGAATAACGTATAGGACTTGAGGTGTCTTTATTCATGTCATTATGTACATAATAACTGAATGAAGGAACAAGGGTGGTAACGCGAGTTTTAGTCTCGTCCCTTTTATAGGGATGGGGCTTTTTTGTATTTATATTGCTGAAAAGGAAGAGATGAATATGCAAAAAGTAGATGTTAAAGAACCTGCTCGTGCAAGAGAACTCCGCATTTTGAATAAGTGGAGTAAAGAAGATACTTTTAAACGTAGTGTTGAAAAACGTGCTGGCTTTCCAAACTATGTGTTTTATGAAGGGCCCCCTACGGCAAATGGTGTTCCACATATCGGACACGTGCTTGGCCGTGTAATAAAAGATTTTATTGGTCGCTACCAGACAATGAATGGTCATCGTGTAGTTCGTAAGGCAGGCTGGGATACACATGGTCTCCCTGTTGAACTAGGCGTTGAAAAGCAACTTGGTATTTCAGGTAAGCACGAAATTGAAACGTATGGCGTCGAAAAGTTTATACAGAAATGTAAGGACAGCGTATTTGTTTATGAGAAGCAATGGCGTGATCTAACTGAAGCTATCGGATATTGGACGGATATGGATGATCCGTACATCACAATGAAAAATAGCTATATCGAAAGTGTGTGGCACTTACTCGCTAACATCCATGAGAAAGGCTTGTTGTATCGCGGTCATCGTGTAAGCCCTTATTGTCCTAGCTGCCAGACGACATTAAGCTCGCATGAGGTTGCTCAAGGCTATGAGGATGTGAAGGATTTAAGTGCAACTGCCAAATTTAAGCTAAAGGATAGTGGGGACTATGTGCTAGCTTGGACGACAACACCTTGGACGTTACCTGCCCATAGTGCACTTGCTATGAATCCAAAGCTTACTTATGCTCGTGTAAAGCAGGAGGATGGCATTTACATCGTAGCAGAGGGGTTAATCGAAAGTGCGATCAAGGGTGAGCATGAAGTATTAAGCACGCATTCAGGCTCTGAATTTATCGGTCAAGCGTACGAAGCACCATTTAAATATATTTCTCCTAAAAATGGCTTAGTCATTTTGGGTGCTGATTTTGTTACAGAGGCTAGTGGTACAGGGATTGTACACTTGGCGCCTGCACACGGGGAAGATGACTATAAAACTTGTCGTGAAAATGATGTTGAGTTCATTAATGTTGTCGATTTACAAGGACGTTATCGTGATGAGGTTTCTGATCTTGCAGGTCGCTTCGTAAAGGATTGCGATATCGATATTGTGAAGATGTTAGCTGAACAAGGCTTGTTATATGATAAGCATAAATATGAGCATAGCTATCCATTCTGCTGGCGTTGCAAAACCCCGTTGCTTTATTACGCAACAGATAGCTGGTTCATTAAAACAACGGCTGTAAAAGAGCAATTAATTAAAAATAACAATGAGATCGATTGGTATCCTGGTCATATTCGTGAAGGACGTTTTGGGAAATTCCTTGAGGATCTAGTGGATTGGAATATTAGCCGTAATCGTTATTGGGGAACACCACTTAACGTTTGGGTTTGTGATAAAACAGGCAAAGAATATGCGCCAAAAAGTATCGCGGACTTACGTGCACGTGCGATCGGTGACGTTCCAGAGGATATTGAGCTACACAAGCCATTTGTAGATCCAATTAAGTTAAAATCGCCGTTTTGTGAGGATGGCGTCATGACACGTACACCTGAAGTGATTGACGTATGGTTTGATAGTGGTTCAATGCCATTTGCACAGCAGCATTATCCATTTGGCGAAACATCTCAATTTGAAGATCAATACCCAGCCGATATGATTTGTGAAGGGATTGACCAGACAAGAGGTTGGTTTTATAGCTTACTTGCTATTTCAACGTTGTACAATGGTAAAGCACCGTATAAAGCAGTCATGTCACATGGTCATATTTTAGATGAAAATGGACAAAAGATGTCGAAGTCCAAAGGGAATGTAATCAGCCCATGGGAAGTGATTGAGGAGTTTGGTGCAGATGCCTTCCGTTGGCCACTGTTAGCAGATAGTGCACCTTGGAACAGTAAACGTTTCTCCAAAACGATCGTGGCAGAAGCAAAATCTAAGGTTATAGACACACTTGTTAACACACATGCATTTTTGACCTTGTATGCTTCGATTGATGGCTATAAACCAGAGGAGCATGAGTATAAGGGTTCCACGAATAAGCTGGATCGCTGGATTTTATCTAGACTAAATAGCCTCATTGCTGTTGCTAAAAAGGGCCTTGATGCAAACGACTTTATGAATCCTGCCAAAGCGATTGAAGTATTTATCGATGAATTAAGTAATTGGTATATCCGTCGTTCCCGTGATCGCTTCTGGGGAAGTGGCTTAGGTGAAGATAAGCTAGCGGCATATGGCACATTAACTTCTGTATTAGTTACGTTATCGAAGCTAATGGCACCATTTACACCGATGTTATCTGAGGAGATTTATACGAATTTGACTGGTGAGGAAAGTGTTCACTTTGCAGATTACCCTGTTGCAGATGAAGCTTTGATTGACTTAGAGCTTGAGCGTGACATGGAAAGTGCACGTCAAATCGTGGAGCTAGCGCGTAATGTGCGTAATGAGACAGGAATCAAAACACGTCAGCCATTATCTAGCCTAGTGGTATCCATGAGTCGTGACTTTGCGGTGTCAGAATATGAGGATATCATCAAGGACGAAATCAATATCAAAGAAATTCACATTGAAAGAAGTGATAATGGTTTTGTAAACTTCTCCTTGAAGCTAAATCTTAAGGTTGCAGGTAAAAAATACGGTAAAAATGTAGGTTTCCTTCAAAATGCACTAAAAAATCTACAGCCAGAGGCTGCTTCAGATGTAGTTACAAAAGGGGAGTTCCACATTACATCTCCTGAAGATGAGGAGCTGGTAATTACTGCGGATGAGTTGCTCGTTGAAAAGCAAGCAAAAGCAGGTTTTGCTTCCGCTTCAGGTTACGGACTAACCGTTGCGCTTAATAATGAAATTACGCCAGAGCTTGAACAAGAGGGCTGGGTGCGCGAGGTTGTGCGTGCGGTACAAGATACACGTAAGAAATTGGATTTACCAATTGAAAAACGGATTTCTCTGACGCTTGATGTGGATGACGAGCTACAGGCGGCAATTACTGCATTTGAACATGTACTACGCGATAATGTACTTGTGCAGGAGTTAGCTTTTGGTAAACCTTCTGAGCAAGGGGAAATCGTGGATTTAGGTAGCAAAACGATTGGTGTTTACATCCAAAAATAGAAATTCACCTGAGGAATCAGGTGAATGGTAGAGGCAAAAGCAGGTCATACTACCAATAATTAAAAAGCAAGCGAGCTTTAGGTCTTCCTTCAAAAAATGAAGTGAGTACCTTAAGCTCGTTTAGCTTTTAAAATTATAGTAGACAGGGTGCCTGCAATGAAATTTTTAAGACGTTCAAAGAAGCGTTCAACCATTCATTTGAAAAAGGATCCAGTAGGAGATCAGAGACATCAGAGCAAGCTTTCAGACCAAATTTTAGCCTCACATGCTAGTGATCCAAATGAGCTAACTGAGAAAGCAACCTTAACAGGGACAGTGGATGAAAAAATAAATTATTTGTACCGGTTATTAATGCATATTTCTCATATGCTTGAGCAATCAAGAATTATGGAATATACAGAGCTATTGCACCGCCCCTGGCGTTTAATTTGGTTAAATTTATTATCAGGTACATCTAGAGGTGTAGGAATTGCCATTGGCTTTACTTTTTTTGCGGCTACAATTGTGTATGTGCTTCAATTGTTAGGTGCCTTAAATTTGCCCATTATAGGTGACTATATCGCTGATATCGTGACAATTGTTCAACATCAGCTACAATATAAGTAAGGCTTCACATATTAGCTTATTTTGATGCTTTAGAGCTCTGATGCATGGCAAATGTCTATAACTATGGCTAATCTTTTGTGAGGCTTATTTTATGACATCATGTTCTGTTCGAAGATGTTTGGTTTCCTTCATATGCTCTGTATATTGCTGATTACGGAAAAAATAACGATCATTGCCATAAATATCGGTAGCGACGTAGCTCTCAAACGGTTCTACAAATCCATCGAATTCTTCGTTTTCTTCGATGGTCAAATCGTCATAGCTTGTGACGTCAGACTGCTCTGCATATGCAGGTGATGTAGAGGTACCATAGCTTTCAACAATTTGCCAAGCGTCTTCACCATCAAAGCCAGAATATTCATGCTCATCCATGCTTGTTCTGCCAAAGGGAGGATCAAGTAACGTTTCTTCGATTGGTCGATTTAATGATAAATGGGCTTGGGGACTATGTTCTTTACAGTAAGCTGTTTCTGGAATCGCTTCAAGACGTTCGAAATTAATCTGAGCGCCACAGGTTGCACATTTACCATATTGTTGGTGTTTAATCCGTTCAAGGGCATCCTCAATACGCATAAGCCGCAATTCTTCATGCTCATTTAGTGCTATGTCTTTCTCACGTTCAAACATCTCACTGCCAATATCAGCAGGATGATTATCGATCGTTGATAGCTCGTTTAAATTGTCTCGCATGGATTCATTAAGCCCCATATGGTCATTTTCATTTAATTTTTCATACAGTAGCTGCTGCTCCGCTTGAAGCTGTTGCTGTAAATATTTGATTTGGGATGAAGTAAGATGAGTCAAATCCAGACACTCCTTTTATACGATAGGCTATTCACTAACGTTGATTTTATTTTTGATTTGTATGAGCCTTATTTTGCGCAACAATTTATTTTTTAATGATCTTTTTGCAATTGAGGAAACCTACATATTTGTGTAAGATTTGGGTTTCTGCATGGACGGCTTAAATCTGGGTGTGCTACAATAAACAGGGTCTAAGGACGCACATAAAAAATGAGGTGACGTGTCTCGTGATATATTATTTAATCGCATTTATTGTATTCGTAATTGATCAGTTAACGAAGTATGTCATTGCTACGAGATTAGAGCTATGGGATCAAATCTCAGTAATTGGTAATTTCTTTTTAATTACATCCCATCGTAATACAGGAGCTGCTTTTGGTATTTTGGAAAACCAACGCTACTTTTTTATTATTATTACGATTGTCGTTGTAATTGGAATTGTATGGTATATACAAAAAATGAAAAATACAGGGAATAAGCTATTGCCCTTTGCATTGTCACTTGTATTAGGTGGAGCGTTAGGAAACTTCCTAGATCGTGCTTTGACAGGTGAAGTGGTTGACTTCCTACAATTTAATTTTGGCAGCTATACCTTCCCTATTTTTAATATTGCGGATAGTTGTATTGTGATTGGAGTTGCTTTAATTATTATTGATTCGTTTCGCGAAATGTCGCTGGAGAAAAAACAAGCGAAGCAAGTAGAGGAGTTAGCCGATCAGGAGCAAGTGCAAAAAGAAGAGAAGTAAAAGGAGTTATTATGAACGACAATAAAAATAACGCTCAGGTTGAGGCTGAGGCTGATATGATGGAGTGGACAATCGAAGCTGCTTCTGTGAAGCAACGGATTGATAAGTTTGTTACAGAAAATATAGGAAATGATGTATCGCGAACCCAAGTTCAGCTATGGATACAAAATGGAGATATTACTGTTAATGGTGAATCTGTTAAAGGTAACTACAAGCTTGCATTAGGCGATGTTATAGCCTTAATTATGCCTGAGCCTGAATTTGTAGAAATCGTAGCTGAGAATATTCCATTAGATGTTTATTATGAAGATCAAGACGTCATTGTGGTCAATAAGCAACGTGGCATGGTCGTTCACCCAGCCCCAGGTCATAGCTCAGGTACATTAGTAAATGCACTGATGTATCACTGTAAGGACTTGTCGGGCATTAATGGTGAGCTGCGTCCCGGTATTGTACACCGGATTGATAAGGATACTTCTGGTCTAATTATGGCTGCCAAAAATGATAAATCACATGCCTCCTTAGCTGCGCAGTTGAAGGAGCACAGTGTGACTCGTAAATATATCGCTTTAGTGCACGGTAATTTGAGTCATGATCAAGGTACAGTAGATGCACCTATTGGACGAGACGCTCAGGATCGTAAAATGTACACTGTAACTGAGCGGAACAGTAAGCACGCAGTGACTCATTTTCAAGTGATGGAACGTTTTGGTGACTATACTTTGGTTGAATTAAAGCTAGAAACAGGACGTACTCATCAAATTAGAGTACATATGAAGTTTATAGGCCATCCTCTTGTAGGTGATCCGATGTATGGTCGTAGTAAAGGGATCAAAATGGAGGGACAAGCACTTCATGCTGCTGTGTTGGGTTTTATTCATCCTACAACGTCGGAGTACATGGAGTTTAGTGCACCTTTACCACAGGATATGGAGGATGTGCTGTTTAGCCTTAGAAACCGCTAACAGAAAAAAAGTACAAACCAAAAGCCAAATAATCCATTCTATAAAGGCTTTATTTCTAGCATATTTAATGATGTGAGGTTTTTGAACTTATGCTAGTGAAGGGATGGATTAAAATGAGTATTGAGAATTATCAAGCTACGTATATTCAGCAACAGTTTGCAGAGCGTATTGGTGGATCAAATTACGGTAAAGATACCGCTATTTATAAATTTGAGAAAATTAAAAGAGCAAAGCAAGCTGCTCGCAAAGCTTTTCCAGACATTGATTTAATTGATATGGGAATTGGTGAGCCTGATGAGATGGCACATGCAGGTATTGTAGCCAAGCTTGCAGAGGAGGCAGCTAAGCCTGAAAATCGTGGTTATGCTGACAATGGAATTGCTGAATTTAAAGAAGCAGCAGTAAAATATTTGCACGATGTGTTTGCGGTTGAAGGGTTAGATCCAGTTACAGAGGTAGTGCATTCCATTGGCTCAAAGCCAGCATTAGCGATGTTACCTTCTTGTTTTATCAATCCGGGGGACGTTACAATAATGACTGTACCTGGATATCCAATTGTAGGTACACATACGAAATATTTAGGTGGAGAAGTTTACACCGTACAATTAACAAAAGAAAATAACTTCCTGCCAGATTTAAATGCAATCCCAGACGATATTGCAGATCGTGCGAAGTTACTTTATTTAAATTATCCAAACAATCCAACAGGTGCGAGTGCAACAAAGGCGTTTTTTGCTGAGGTTGTCGCTTGGGCTAAAAAACATGAAGTGATCGTAATTCATGATGCGCCTTACGCAGCGTTAACGTATGATGGTGAAAAACCACTTAGCTTTTTGTCCGTTGAGGGGGCAAAGGATGTTGGGGTTGAACTACATTCCTTATCCAAATCCTATAACATGACAGGCTGGAGAATTGGGTTCGTGGCAGGGAATCCGCTTATTGTTAAAGCATTTAGTGATGTGAAGGACAATAATGATTCAGGACAATTTATTGCGATTCAAAAGGCAGCAGCTTATGGGCTAGCTCATCCTGAAATTACAGAGCAAATTGCGGCTAAATATTCTCGCCGTCATCAATTGCTTGTCGATGCGCTTAACGAGCTAGGCTTTGAAGCTACCAAACCAAAAGGATCGTTTTTCCTATATGTGCAGGCTCCTAATGGTGTGGAGGGTGGACCAAGCTTTGCCACTGCCGAAGAATTTTCTCAGTATTTAATTCGTGAAAAACTAATTTCGACAGTGCCTTGGGATGATGCAGGTCATTTCATTCGTTTCTCTGTTACGTTTGAAGCGGCAACGGAGGAAGAGGAAAAGGCTGTAATTTCTGAAATTAAATCAAGATTAGGCAATTTGAAATTTATATTTTAAGAGACGAATAGGCTCCCTTGCAGGAACAGGTAAGATTTTGCCTGATTTCCCGAGGGAGTTTTTTTATTCTTCAATGAAATGAATAATTAACTACTTGACACATTTCATTATATCGTAATAATATAATATACAGATATTAAGATATAAAGTGAATCAATAGTTAATTAGACAGGAATAAGGTGGAGGAGAGTGTATTGTGGATAACAATTTCAAAGCTTATACCGAAACAGCAGAAATTTTGAAGGCTTTAGCACATCCTGTTCGTCTTTGTATTGTGCGAGGGCTAATAAAAAAAGGAAGCTGTAATGTGAGTTATATGCAGGAGTGTTTGGATTTACCACAATCGACGGTGTCTCAGCATCTGCAAAAGCTTAGAACGCTTGGCATTTTAGAAGCTGATCGTAATGGTTTAGAAATTTCATATTCAATTAAGGATGAGCGAGTGAAGGCAGTTATAGATATATTTTTGGCAGAAGTGGAGGAAATGTAATGAAGAAAAAAGTACTTATTGTTGGTGGTGTGGCAGGTGGAGCATCTGCGGCAGCTAGGCTACGTAGATTAGATGAGAATGCCGAAATCGTCATGTTTGAGCGGGGCCCTTATATCTCATTTGCAAATTGTGGGTTACCTTATTATGTGGGCGGCTCTATCGCTGAGAGATCAAAGTTAGTCGTGCAAACGCCAGAAGCGATGAACAGTCGCTTTAATATTGATATCCGCACAGAAAGTGATGTGGTGTCAATTGATGAAGTGAAGAAAAAGGTGGTTGTGCACAGTAAAGAGCGTGGTCAATATGAGGAAAGCTATGATGCCCTTATTTTATCTCCAGGGGCTAAACCAATAGTGCCTCCCTTGCCAGGCATTACAAGCTCTAAAATATATAGTCTTCGTAATATTCCAGATGTAGACAAAATTAAAGCAAAGGTTACTGAGCAAAATACTTCTTCCGCAGTTGTTATTGGTGGTGGATTTATTGGAATAGAGATGGCTGAAAACTTACGTGAGGCTGGCATTGCAGTTACTTTAATCGAAGCTGGACCACAAATACTAGCGCCGTTTGATCAAGAAATGTCCAATATACTTGCTAAAGAGTTAGAGGAGCAGCAAATTCAATTGATCTTCTCGGACCGTGTGGAGGGGTTTGAGGAAACAGAGCGGGGGATAACTGTAAAGCTTGGTAGTGGGAAACAGCTACACGCAGACATGGTATTACTGGCAATTGGTGTTACGCCTGATACTGGCTTTGTGAAAAATACAAGCATTGAATTAGGGCCTAGAGGTCATATTGTTGTGAATGATCATATGAGAACCAATGTACCTGATGTATATGCAGTTGGTGATGCTGTAGAGGTTGTTGATTTTGTAAATGGAAGCAAAACGGCAGTGCCATTAGCTGGACCGGCTAATAAGCAAGGAAGAATCGCTGCGGATAACATAGGTGGAATTGCTACGACTTATAAGGGAACACAAGGCACATCGATCATTAAAGTTTTTGGCTTAACAGGTGCAGCTACGGGTAATAATGAGAAGACATTACAACGTTTAAATATTCCGTACAAGGTTGCTTATGTTCATCCTAATTCTCGTGCTTCTTATTACCCTGGTGCTACGCCTATGACAATGAAGTTATTGTTTAACTCTGACGGAAAAGTGCTTGGTGCTCAAGCGATTGGTTATGATGGTGTAGATAAACGAATAGACAGTATTGCTACAGTCATCCGCTTTGGAGGTACAGTTACAGATCTAACTGAACTAGAGCTTGCATATGCACCACCGTATTCTTCTGCAAAAGATCCTGTGAACATGGTGGGGTATGTCGCTGAAAATATTGTGACTGGATTAAGTGATGTATTTGTAGTTAATGATCTTGCTAACCGAGACAAACATAACAGCATATTGGTGGATGTTAGATCACCAATAGAATATAGCAATGGCTACATTGAGGGAGCAATCAATATTCCTGTTGATGAGCTTCGAGGTAGAGTAGGGGAGCTTGATAAAAACAAGGAAATTTGGGTGTATTGTCAGGTAGGACTAAGAGGATATACCGCTTCACGTATTTTAGGTCAGCTTGGTTACAAGGTGAAAAATCTGAGTGGCGGCTATAAATCTTATGTTATAAATAATTTCAAGCCACAGCAATATAAAGCAAATACACCTAGTACACCAAGCTCATCTAGTAGCTCGACCACACCTAGCACAGAAATAGTTACATTGGATGCTTGTGGACTTAGCTGTCCTGGGCCATTAATGCAGGTCAAGCAGCAGATGGATACGCTAGAGAATGGGCAAATGCTTAAGGTCACTGCATCAGATCCAGGATTTTATGAGGATATTAAAGCATGGGCTACGATGACTTCTAACAGCTTAGTTGAACGTACAAAACGCTCCGATGGAGTGATTGAAGCGACATTAACGAAAGGGAATGATGCCGCTGACTTAGATCCAAGTGGCACAACGAATCAACCTATTATTTCCGATAAAAATGATACAACAATGGTTGTATTTAGTGGTGAGCTTGATAAGGCGATAGCTTCCTTTATAATTGCAAATGGTGCTGCATCTAGCGGGAAAAAAGTAACTATGTTTTTCACCTTCTGGGGTCTGAATATCATTCGTAAGCCTAATAAAATTAAGGTTGAGAAGGGTTTTATGGGGAAAATGTTTGAAAAGGTGATGCCAAGAGGAAGTGGGAAATTACCCTTATCTAATCTAAATATGATGGGGATGGGACCTAAAATGATTCGTTCCCTTATGAAAAGCAATAATGTCTTGTCACTTGAGCAACTGATTCAAGCAGCTCAGAAGCAAGGTGTTGAAATGATTGCGTGCCAGATGTCGATGGACTTAATGGGGATCCATCGTGATGAATTGATTGATGGTATTGATGTTGCGGGTGTTGGCTATTATTTAGGGCAAACAGAAAAAGCTAATCATAATTTGTTTATTTAAACATTACATTATATTTATAATCCCTCCAAACTACAAAAGAGTATTTTGGAGGGATTAATTATTGTCGAACTGCATCATTTAAATATTTTTGTATTTGACTGGAGGGAAAAGCAGTTAATTTATAATATTCTTTTTTAATTTCATGATTTGCTGTATATGTTATTTTTAGATAGACCTCTTTATATATTTTGAGCATATCATTATCAACTTTCTCTTTGTCTAAAATGAAACCTCTACCCAAACTAGTGCCATTATAATTCCCATCAGTTGTTACTTTAATTGGTGCATCATTAAAAGCATTGCTTTGGAACACATTACTCGTGTTTAACTTATTAAACATAACTGGATTTAACGAAAAACTTAATATTATATTTTCCATATTTTGTTTGGAGTTTTTGATGAATATCTCATATGAAATTAGTTCTGTACCATCAGCATCCTTATGATAATCAATCGTCGCAGTTAAATCATATTCTGTAGGAAGCTTAGTGGAAAAATCCAAAAGATTTTTTTTCATACGAGTTTCAATATCATTTTGCTCATTGTTATAGTTTTGTAAATTTGTATTTGTTCCTTTTTGAGCATTGTGTACTTGATCATTATTCTGACACCCAAATAATAATAATAAAATTAGACAAGAAAGGATTTTTATTTTCTTCATTGAAACGACTCCTTCTTTAGCTAGACATGCTACCTTTTTAAATACATTAGAATTAGTACTCTCGAAATAAGTCCAAGTTCTAGTTGAAGGAGAATATACTTGACCTTGTTTAGTTGGGTAAGTATAGGATATCATAGTTCTAGCTGTTGCAATCTCGGTTGTGGATACGCTAGAGATAAGTAAATCTGCCACACTTATGACAATGCCACCAAATGTATCTGTTATCGTTCCATACCAACCATAAGTGCTGTGAAGGGTATACTTACTGTTAGTAATTTATTTGCAAATCCTCCGTAAAATGATAGTAAAAAATAACCCTCGAGGCATGGTAAATGTACTATATATTCCCTTTTATGTAAACCTTATTTTTCCTAATAAATTATAATATACTTTTCAAATAACTATTTCTCTCAATTTATCTAGATTAGAAGGAGTAATTATGACAAAAAACATAATCCATATGGACTTAAGTCAGCCCAATCATTTTGTTTTTGATTTTATGAATGCTAAGGGTATTGTCGAAAAATTGCTTTTTAAAGATCCCCTTAAAATCATTGCGGTTAAATCACACACTCAGATTAAACAGGCTTTAGATGAAATTGAAATCTATACAAAGCAAGGTAAATATGCGGCAGGTTATATTAGCTATGAGGCTGCACCTGCTTTTGACCCCAAAATGAAAGTACATGCACATTCTATGATGCCGTTATTGTATTTTGGTATTTTTGATAAGCCTGTGAGACTACTGACTATGACAGAGGAAGAAAAAAGCAATGCCCCAGCTTTGCAATGGCAAAGTAATACTTCTCAGCTAGAATACGAAGCAAGCATTAATAAAATAAAGGAAGCCATCGCAAAAGGAGATACGTATCAAGTAAATTATACGTTACGCTTACAAGCCAACTATGATGGTTTTACAAATGATATTGACGGTTATCATTATTATGAACAACTTAAGCAAGCTCAACAAGCAAATTATAGTGCCTATTTAAATCTTGGCAGATACAAAATATGTTCCCTTTCACCAGAGCTGTTTTTTGAATTAACTGCGGGAAAAATGATGAAGACGATGCCTATGAAAGGAACGATTGGGCGTGGTTTAACGCTGGAAGATGATCTTTATAAAAAGGACAAGCTGATGCAATCTACAAAAGATCAGGCAGAAAATGTAATGATTGTGGATTTGCTTCGTAATGATCTTTCTAAAATATCTAAGCCCAATTCAGTAAAGGTCCCGAGCAAGTTTGCAATTGAGAAATATCCAACCGTATATCAAATGACCTCTACAGTTACTTCTGAACTGCAAGAGGGAATAGACCTACAACAAATTTTTGCTGCTCTATTTCCTTGTGGTTCTATTACAGGTGCACCAAAGCTAAAAACAATGGAGATCATTACGGAACTGGAAAAGGAGCCACGTGAGGTATATTGTGGAACGATTGGATTTATTACACCAGAGGGTGATGCTACCTTTAACGTCGCAATTCGTACTGTGATTTTAGATGAAGAAAACAAGACAGCGATATATGGTGTAGGTGGTGGCATCACTTGGGGATCAAACACTGGGGATGAATATCAAGAGGCATTTGATAAAGCAGCCGTTTTGTCCCAACCTGTTATTCGTTATGAGCTTATGGAAACGATACGTGTGGAAGGTGGACAGCGATATAATCTACATGCTGAACGATTTAATAGACATATGGAGCGACTAGAAACTTCTGCTCAATATTTTGAGTTTCCTTTCAATAAAAAAGAGATCGTAGAAGCTTTTAGAAATTATATAACGCCATTAGAGGAAAATACTAATGAAATATATCGTTTGAATCTCTTTTTAGATGAACAGGGACAATATCGCTTTAAACACCAACCTTTTGTGGATGAAAATCAGTCACAGGTTAAACAGGTTGCTCTAGCTAAGCGATCACTGTTTTCTTCTAATCGATTTTTGTATCACAAAACCACTTACAGAGAAGTATATAATGAGCATCGAATGGGGATGGCAGAGCATGTATTTGACGTATTGTTATGGAATGAACGTGGTGAGCTTACAGAGTTTACAATTGGAAATGTAGTAGTTAAGCAGGAAGGGATATATTGGACACCTCCAGTAACCTCAGGCCTGTTAGCAGGTACTTTTCGTGCTTCACTGCTCCAGCAAGGAATCATTCAAGAAAAGGTGTTATACGTAGAAGATGTACGGAGTTTTGAAGAAATATGGCTTATTAATAGCTTGAGAGGTTGGGTAAGGGTTTTACTTTGCTGAAATTTCGGCTCTATTTAGAAATTAGTACTTGCCAACATAGGAGTCTGGTAGCTACGCTCCAGAGCGTTCTTGCGATTGTTGTTAAAATCATGTTCCTTTTAATGGTTTAAAACAAAAATTAGTGGTTGTTAACTTCTGAGGAAAGCAGCTACGGTGCAGAGGGTGGCTTCGACCCCTGTTACAGCCTGATTTTCTTGAATTAGATTTTTATCGGTTGAAAAACAGTCTGTAAAGGCGGACGTGTTCACTTCTCCACCATCCCTCTACCCCTTCGCTAGCATGAGTTAGCGGTCAAGAACTAAATTTCAAGATTGAGCCTAAATTACACTAATTTAATATAGGAGAGATTACATTGACCAATAAGCATAACAAGATAAACAATCACCAACATCAACAAGACTGCAACCATGACGATGAGCATGGGCAACAACATCATAGTCACCATGAACATGACGAAGAACACGGACATCATCACCATAGTCATCACGAACATGATCATTCTCATCATGATTGGGAGGAGCCAGGATTTGTTTCCTTGTGGTTAGCTAACATCAGTACACCTCATATTGACGATACCTTAATTGAGTACTTGCAAATTGAGTATGATCAGGATGGGGAGGTTATTAATCCACCCTTTTGCGCTGATTTTAAAATAGAGGAATTTGATGAGGATTTTCGAGAAGCTGGAATTTTAGACGAGCCTAGGCATACCCTTGAGACATTGCTAGATGGTTGCTCATATGCTGAAGAGGTAATCCCTTTATTCAAAAAGGTAATCGATCCGACATTAGATTTGACTCAATTTAATACCGTTATTTTATTGTATAACTATAATTACAAAGGGACAATCAAGCAAGTTAATAAAGCGCATATGAACGTTGTATTTATTGGATCTGTACAGATGAAAGACGAACAATAAATTAGTTTTTTATATTAAACGTTGACAAATACGATTATTCTACACTATAATTTAACTTATCGTTCGGGTTTTAGTTGAAAATAAATGCTTTAAGAGGTGGTTTTGTGACCTTATCAGACTCAAATGCAGATAAAAAGCAAATCTGTAGTATTTACAATGAGATCTCTAAGGAATTGTTTGGTTTTGGTACAACCCTTCTCAAAGCAGGTATCGATCTTGATCAACGCATAATTACAATTTATGCGAAGCATCGCAGATCACCTCGTTCTACTGTTTTGGAGGGTGAGGCTCCAATATTAAAGCATGAAGTTGACTTTCATATGTCAGCCATCTATAAGAAGAGGTTGCGTGAACGGTTTGAAGCTGAAATGGAGTTAAATATTGAGGCAGTATTACGTGATTATGATCCCGCCACCCAATGGGCGATTACGAATGTCATTTTAAACGTATAATTTAATATTAACAAGCGTCCACATTCGGATCTATCTGAGCGAGGAACTTGTACCAATAGAAACATAGATGCTCTTGACATTGTTTACAATGAAAAGTGTTCTTGTTAGGAATTATTCTACCAAGGGCCTTTTCTTTTTTTTTGGATTGTAAGCTAGTCGTATAATCGTGGAGTTACAGATTAACAATATAAATTACAATTTACTATCTAGAAATGGGGAGATGTAAGTGTTGAAGAAGAAATGGTTAATTGGGTTACTAACTGTAGTTGTAGCAGGGTTAACATTAACTGGCTGTGGAGCTAGCAATACAGGAAAAGAAGGATCTAATTCTGGTGCAACAGGGAATAAAACCTCAGGAGCGCCAACAGAGCTTGTCATCTCCACTTGGGGTTTTTCAGAGGATTTCTTTAAGGAAAATGTGTATGCACCTTTTGAAAAAGAACATAATGTCAAAATTGTACTTGAAATCGGGAATAATGCAGAGCGCCTAAACAAAATTCGTCAGGGTAGTTCAAATGTGGATCTTATTTATTTATCTGACTATTATGCGCAACAAGGAATTGAAGCAGGGCTGTTTGAAAAAATAGATCGCAGTCAAATTCCTAACTTGTCACAAATATATGATCTTGCTAAAGCACCACTTGGTGAGGACTATGGTCCAGCTTATACAATCGGTCGCCTTGGGATTGCATATAATGCTGCCGATACCAAAGTAGAGATTAAGAAATGGGCAGATTTATGGAATCCAGCACTTTCTAAAAAAATTACGTTGCCTAATATTACTTCAACCACAGGCCCAATGCTACTGGATGCAGCATCTACTGTAGCAGGAAATCAAAGCTTTAGTGAAGATGATGCGTTCGCAAAATTAAAAGAGTTGAACAGCGGTGTAGTGAAATATTATAGCAAGACGTCTGAGTTCGTAAATATGTTTGCACAAGGTGAAATTGTAGCAGGTCCAATTATGGAAATGTATGTCGGAGAGCTTAAGAAAAGCGTGCCTGATACAACGTTTGTATCACCGGAAGAAGGCGCTTATGCCATTATGAATACAGTGAACATTGTGAAAGGCAGTAAAAACAAACAATTAGCAGAGGAATTTATTAACTGGCATTTGAGTAAGGAAGTACAAGAGAAATCTGCAATTGCTAAAGTGGATTCCCCTGTCAACACGACCCTTGAATTAAGTGACGAGCAAGCAAGTGGGATCACATATGGTGCAGATGTTGTCAACAATTTGCGTAAATTAGATATGAAGTTTGTAAATGAAAACCTTGATAAATGGATTGATCGGTTTAATCGTGAAATTACTGAATAATTAGTAACCAAAATTAAGATGCGTGTTTTAATAGCTATAGTGGGGGAGCTACAGTCCAGAGGGTGCCTTCGACCGCTGTTAAATCTTGATTTCCTTGAATTTAAATTTATTAGAATGAAATCACGCTTTAAAGGCGGGCGCTGTCGCTTCTCCACCATCCCTCTGTCCTTTCGCTACGACTCTGTAGGTGGTTAAACTAAATCTTAAAAATGATTCCTAATTATTTACTCGCAGTATATAGAGGGAGAGGGTAGCAAATGCCTCTCCCCCTTTATTTTTATGATCATGATGAGGGGGCTTGGCGTTATGCGAAAAAAAGTAATTCTTGATGTAGATACAGGCGTTGATGATGCACTTGGAATTATTTTAGCAGTAGGCTCTGAACAGCTTGATATTGTTGGCATCACAACGGTGAACGGGAATGTATCCTGTGAACAAGCGACGATAAATACTTGCAAAATATTGCAATTACTTCATCTGGGGGAGTTTATCCCCGTGATCGCTGGTTCAACTCAACCATTAATTCGTAAGCCACATTTTGAGCATCGAGTACACGGTAATGATGGTATCGGAGGCGCATTGGCAGATATGGATGTGCATGTGGGGGATACAGCAGGATTTGGTCCTGACTATATCATCGATCAGGTGATGAAAAACAAAGGTGAGATCACTTTAATCATGACAGGACCATTAACGAATTTGGCGCTTGCCATTATGAAATGTCCTGAGCTTGTCCAGCATGTAAAAGAGGTTATTGTGATGGGAGGCGTCGTTCAGGGCTATGGTAACGTGACTCCTACTGCTGAATACAACATGTACGTCGATCCAGAAGCAGCCAAGCTTGTCTTACATGCTGGATTTACCTCATTAACATTAGTGGGTCTTGATGTGACAAGAAGAGCTTTATTAACTCAGGAGCATATTGCACAGCTTAATGAAAGCCCGATTAAAGACTATATTGTGCAGAGCACAGCAGCGTATACTCAGCGTTATTATGAACGAAATGCAGTTTTTGCATGTGTACTTCATGATCCTTTAGCGGTAGGTGTAGCAATTTCTAAAGGGGTAGTGAGTACTGCCCATTATTATGTTGATGTAGAAACAAAAAGTGAGCTATGCGATGGACAAACCGTATGCGATTTCCAAAATCGCTTGCAAGCCTCTCCTAATGCTTATGTATGCACAGATATAAATGAAGAAGCCTTTTTACAGCTTTTTATACAAGCTATAGCGCTAGCTGGTGAAAAATATGCTTAATAAGGAACGGAGTTAACAATCATGAAAAAGAAAGTTATTTATTTGTTATTGCTACCGGGGCTATTGTTTTTAACCGCATTTATGTTAGTTCCGTTATTGTTTACGGTAGTCGGTACATTTTTTCAAGAAGGACAGTTTACGATAAGCGGCTATAGTTATTTTTTTAAGGACCCTTATTTTTTGAAAATACTGTGGACCACACTTCGTGTAAGCCTACTTACTACTCTTATTTGTATTGTGCTTGGTTTTCCAGTAGCCTACTACATTTCAAAGCAAAGTCCAAGAAAAAAAGGATTATTACTCGCACTAGCTATTTTCCCACTGCTTACTAGCTCTGTTGTTCGCTCGTTTAGCTGGATGATTATATTAGGTAAAAAAGGCTTGTTTAATAATGCTTTAATTTCCCTCGGAATTATTTCTGAACCGCTTGAAATTTTATATACACCTACAGCAATGATGATCGGTTTAGTTCATTTATTTTTGCCATTAATTATTATGACTCTTGTAGGCGTATTAGAAAATATTGATCCAGATTTAATTAAAGCGGCGGAAAGCTTAGGGGCAAAACGATTTACAGCGTTTTATAAGGTTATTGTTCCTTTAAGTGTACCCGGCCTAATTATGGGTAGCATTCTTGTGTTTGTAGGGAGCTTAACGGCATATACAACGCCAGCTTTACTTGGTGGCAAGCAACGTGTGTTATCTACCTTCTTATATCAAAATGCAATGACCTTAAACGATTGGCAGCGTGCTTCTGTGTTAGCGGTCATTATGATGGTCATTACCTTTGCTGTCATTACAGTGATGAGTAAACTAGCGACTAGATTAAATCCGAAGGGGTGAGGAAATGTCCGAAAAAAATAGAGGTCTTCAAATTTTCACAATTTTAATTTACGCCTTTTTGTTAGGCCCATTACTTATCATCGCGATTGCTTCCTTTGAACCCGGAAGTATTATGAAGTTTCCACCACAAGGCTTTTCTTTAAAGTGGTATCGGAATATTTTTGAAGTCAATATGTTTATGGAAACCTTCAAAATTTCCGTAATTGTTTCCATGCTAGGTAATCTTCTCGCTTTATTATTAGGTCTACCAGCGGCGTATGCGCTTAGTCGATTCCAGTTTAAAGGGAAAAGCGCATTAAATTCCCTATTTGTATCGCCTATTTTGATTCCGGGTATTGTGCTTGGTTTTACAATGCTGAAGTACTTAATTATTTCATACAATTTACCCATTTATCTCTCATTATTGATTGGACATACCGTAATTATGCTGCCATTTATAATTCGCATCATTGCATCAAGCTTGTCTAATTTTGATTTTGCGATTGAAGAAGCTTCGTTAAGTCTTGGAGCAGGGTGGCTCAAAACCTTTTTTACTGTGGTATTGCCAAATATTAAGTCAGGCATTATTGCCGCGGTATTAATCGCTTTTCTAGAATCCTTTAATAATGTGGATATTTCCGTTTTTATGACGGGTCCTGGAATAAGCACGTTACCTATTCAAATGTTAACGTATGTTGAAAATAATTTTGATCCTACCATAGCAGCAATCTCTGTTGTACTGATGATTTTTACAGGTGTATTTATGTTTGTGATTGAACGCTTAATGGGGTTATCCTACTTTACCAAACGATAATGGAGGCATTTGCTCATGGCATTGTTGAGTTTAGAAAACATCTCGGTTGCATACGACCAACAATATATTTTAAAGGATTTTAACCTGAATATTGAAAAAGGAAATCTTATTTCTCTGTTAGGCCCAAGTGGTTGCGGTAAAACAACAACCTTACGTTTAATTGCTGGCTTCTTAGAAGCAAAGGAAGGCAAATTCTCACTTGGAGGAAAGGACTATACCCGTATCCCTGTGAACAAGCGTAACTTTGGATTTGTATTTCAGAGCTATGCCTTATTCCCACATCTATCTATTTATGAAAATGTAGCCTTTGGGTTACGTCTACGCAAAATAACTGGCAAAGAGCTAGACCTCAAGGTACGTGAAATTTTAGAGGTTGTTAATTTGACCGGTTTTGAGAAGCGTTATCCTAAAGAATTGTCTGGTGGGCAACGCCAACGTGTAGCGATTGCTCGTGCGCTTGTTATTGAGCCTGAACTGTTGTTGTTTGATGAACCTTTAAGTAATCTTGATGCGAATCTAAGAGTGAATATGCGTACTGAAATTCGCCGAATACAGCAGCAGCTTGGAATTACGACGGTTTATGTGTCACATGATCAGGAGGAATGCTTCTCCATTTCAGATCAGGTTGCGATTATGAATAAAGGCGTGATTGAGCAATTAGGTGATCCTTCTACAATTTTTAAATATCCTCAGACAGAATTCGTAGCTAGATTTATTGGATTTAACAATTTTATTGAATTTGAAACAAGAAATGATGTAGCTGATGCCATCTCATTGTCTGTCAAGGATTATAATTTCAATGTTGTAAAGGAAACCGCAAGAGGATTACAGCAAGGGAAAAAGGGGGCTATTCGTCCAGACGATATTATGTTGTTTTTACCAGGAGAACAGCAGGAAGCTACTAATACCCTCTCTGCGACCATCAAGGTAAGCACCTTCCTTGGACGTAGTTATCAATATGTCGTCGATACAGAGCTAGGGGAATTTACGGTGAATCATGAGAGTATTATGCCATATTTAGCAGGACAACAGGTGCTTGTTTATTTTCCTCCTGAAAAGCTTGTGCTTGTAGATTAGATTTGTCAGAAGTTGAAGGATGGTTGAGTACAGCTGAAATACAGCACAAGGGATGGAGGTGCTTGCAATTATGCAGGTTGATTTAGTAGTCAGTGACGTTAAGGTTTTTAATAGTTATCTCAAAAAATTTATTACAGGTAATGTTGCTATATTAAATGGTCATTTTTTATATATTAGTGATTGTGCCAAAGGGGCACACGAAGCCATAGAGGGCATCAAAGTGATTGATGGGCGCGGGCAATATATGATTCCAGGCCTAATAGATATTCATCTTCATATTGAGAGTACAATGGTTACGCCTCAAAGCTTTTCTTATGGCTTAATTCGTAATGGTGTCACTACGATTGTGCCAGAGCCCCATGAGATGGCCAATGTGTTTGGTGTCGAGGGTGTTAAAGAAATGATTAAGGTAAGCCAAGACTGTATTGTAGATATGATGTACGCAATTCCAAGCTCTGTACCCGCTACTGCGATGGAAACAACCGGTGGAAGTATAGAAATACAAGATATTGATGAATTACTTCGTGATGAGGATATGAAATGCCTTGGCGAAATTATGAACTATGTGGATATAATTAATGATCCTAATTGTAAAACGAATCAAATTTTAAATCATGTACGTAAACATTATCCTGACCTCATTATTGAAGGACATTGTCCTAAGGTGATGGATCTTGATTTGCACCGTATTATTTATAGTGGTGTTGGTTCAGATCATACGCATCAAAGTATAGAAGGTATGGAAGCAAGAATTTCTGCAGGGATGTTTATTGAATTGCAGGAAAAATCAATGACCCAAGATATTATCGATTATTTATTACAACACGATGTAGCAGAGCATTTTTGCTTTGTCACTGACGATGTTATGGCAGACTCCTTTGTGGATCAGGGTCATTTGAATCATATTGTTACTAAAGCGATTCAGATGGGGATGTCTCCTGAGCAAGCCATTTATGCCGCAACCTTTACGCCTGCGAAACGGATGAATATGTATGATCGTGGGGTGATTGCTCCAGGTAAGTTAGCAGATTTTGTGTTGCTCTCTGATTTAAATCGCTTTGAGATTAATCAAGTATTCAAATCAGGACAAGCTGTATATGATAAGTCACAAGCATATCATCAGCCTCAGACTGAACGGAATTTTCCAGATCATTTCTATCAAAGTGTGAAGCTAGGTTTACTAGATATAGATGATTTTAGTGTGAAAACGATGAGCATGGAAAGCGAGCTAGTCTGTAGGGTGATGATGGTGAAGGATGGTTCTACGTTTACAGAGGAGCATCATGCTTCATTTTCAGTAGAAAAAGGAATGATAGCCTGGGAGCAGAGCGAATATGGAATGATTGCGACCTTTGAGCGTTATGGTAAAAACGGGAATCGTGCGTATGGCTTTATAGGTGGGGATACGATTAAACGTGGTGCAATTGCCACTACCTATTCTCATGACAATCATAACTTACTTGTGGTAGGTAGAAATGCAGAAGATATGGTATTAGCCGCAAATGAAGTGATTCAAGGTCAAGGTGGCTTTTGTGTCGTGGAGGATGGAAAAGTGCTTGCGCATGTTGCCTTGCCTGTTGGCGGTATTTTAACGGAAGCTCCATTAGATGAAGCTGCAAAACAAGTTAAGCAATTGCGAGAAGCGATGGAATCTTTAGGTTATCAGCATTATAATCCGATCATGTCGATTAGTACACATTCATTACCTGTCAGTCCAGCGTTAAAAATTACAGATTATGGTCTTATTGATGTCAATAAAGGTATAGTAGTTCCGTTAGTTGTAGAATAATGCGAATAATATCACGTCTCTTCTCATCATGGATTATGCATTCATTTGCTTCATTGGTTAGTTAAATAGATAATTAACATTATAAAGCTTTGTTGAGAGGGGAAACCTAATGGAAATTCAGACGAAATCTATTGAACAATTAGTTGTAAGTCAACAAGATGACGCTTGGGAAGAGTGTAGAGCAATAATCATAAATGGCAGTAACAGGTTAACCTTATTAGATGTCCCTACTTCCATTGGAGAGCAGACCTTATTAAATATACAGGTTTCTACTCGTTCTTATCTAGGTGTCATTGCTTATCATACAGGCGGGATACTTGTTGATCATGGTTGGATTAAGCTACTTGGTAGTCCACATGAAGATATTTTTGGCGACCTTGCTAGCTGGAATGGTCTAGACACCAATCAACAATCTCCTCTGCAAAAGAAAATACAATTACCAATATTAGAAGGCATTTTTGTAATAGCTTACGATGTTTCAGGAGGATTTTTTGCATTAAATGGTGGGAAGCTTGGTCAATCAAAGACTGTATTTTATTTCGCGCCAGATTGTCTGGAGTGGGAAGATACAGAGCTAACTTATTCAGAGTTTATACAGTGGCTTGCAGATGGGGATTTAGCACTTTTTTATGAAACATGTCGCTTTGATGGTTGGCAAGAGAGGGTTCAACAGCTACAACCTGATGAAGTATTATCTTATTATCCGCCTCTCTGGACAAAAGAAGGCTCTGGGGCTAAAAGTGATAAAAAAAGCATTTCCATTGAAGAAGCATGGAAAAATGTAATAGATCACATTTAACATATTGTAGCCCAGTGTTGTTAATAATAAAAATAAACTTATTTGCTTAAATCAATGCAAGTTAGCACTCCCTTATATAAGTGGAAGTTCTCTCTGTGCATTGATTTTTTATTTTTACTGATTCTTTCTTGATTCAAATGATCATATTGATTATTGTATTGCATAATTATAAGTGTATATGTATAATTATTAACTATAATGATCACTCGGTTTTTGACTCGAATATACAGGTTTGTTGTCTTGACAAGTCACTGTAACTCTGTCATAATCTATGTCAGCAAAGGCGTAATCTACGTCTTGACATATGAACCTTTAATTCGGTCCCGTGAGGCTGGCAAGGTAACGTGAATGTAGCGATAGGAGCATACTGTCTATTTGGGCAGGTCATCTCCTGTTGCTCATGAGGACATAAGTGAAATCACTATGTCCGGGACTCCTTGTCTGAATCAGGCAAGGAGTCTTTTTTTGTAACCAGAAGGCATTTGATGACTTCACGTTATATCGCTGGCGAGGGATACACACACTTTCGAGGAGGCAAAACGAGTGAGCGGTGAAAATCACATCATTATGGACGAAATAGCAATTAAGCGGGCGTTGACGAGAATAGCACATGAAATTTTGGAGCGTAACAAAGGGATAGACAATTGTGTATTAGCAGGAATTAAGACTAGAGGGATTTATCTTGCTGAGCGCTTGGCTCATCGACTTGAGAGCATTGAAGGAAAAGAAATTCCATGGGCAGAGCTAGATGTAACAGCTTATCGTGATGATCGCACAGATGATGATCAGGCTAGAAAAGAAGTTTCCTTTGCGGTTCCGGTTCAAGGCAAGAAAGTCATTTTACTTGATGATGTGCTTTACACAGGGCGCACCATTCGTTCCGCAATGGATGCCATCATGCATTGCGGTCGACCAGAAAGCATCCAGCTTGCAGTATTAGCAGACCGCGGACACCGTGAGCTTCCAATCCGCCCTGATTATGTTGGTAAAAACGTACCCACCTCTAAGTCAGAGGAAATTGAAGTACTGCTAATCGAAGCAGATGGACTTGATGAAGTACGAATTGTGCAAAACCGCGGAGGTGAAGCATAATGAGTATTTTATCCTCGACCTTAAAAGAACACAGCTTGCTTGGACTTAAGGAGCTAAGCGCCTCTGAAATTACGTCAATCCTAGATCGTGCTGATTATTGGGATCGACAGGAGCAAAAGCTTGTTCCAGCGCTAGCGAATAAATTTGTTGCCAACATGTTTTTTGAAAGCAGTACACGTACAAGATTTTCGTTTGAAATGGCTGAGAAGCGTTTAGGAGCTCAGGTGCTTAACTTCGCTGCTGCGAACTCTAGTCTGGAAAAAGGCGAATCGATTTTGGATACGGTAAGAACGTTGGAAGCGATGGGGATGGACGCTGGAGTTATCCGACTAAAACCAGTAGGCATGTTACAGGAGCTTGCAGAGCGAGTATCGATGCCATTGATCAATGCAGGGGATGGGAATAACGAGCATCCGACACAAGCTTTATTAGACCTGTATACGATGAAAAAACACTTTGGCGAAATTAAAGGCTTAAAGGTATCCATCATCGGGGACATCAAGCATAGCCGAGTGGCGCGCTCCAATCTATGGGCACTACAAAAATTAGGAGCAGAGGTCAAATTTACAGCACCTGATGTTTTTAAAGCGCCTGAGCTAGAAGCTTATGCTCCTTACGTATCTATAGATGAAGCGATGTGCTCTGATGTAGTTATGATGTTAAGGGTTCAGCTTGAACGTCATCACGAAGGAATTATAGGCTCTACTGAGCAATATCGCTTGCAGTATGGATTAACAGAGGAAAGAGCGGCGAAGCTTGCACCCCATGTTGTCATTATGCATCCTGCACCAATTAACCGAAATGTAGAAATCGATGATGCAGTTGTCGAGCATGCACAATCAAGAATTTTTAAGCAAATGTCAAATGGCGTGCCTATTCGGATGGCTGTCACTGAACGTGCGTTGAGATAACCAAATAGCATCATTTAAATAAATCGGAGGTTTTTAGATGTCACTTATTATATATAATGCAGCTCTATTAGATGCTGAAGGTCAGCTTTCAAATCAAGATATCGTGGTAGAAAATGGAATAATTCAAAAAATTGTACCCGCAGGAACGTTAGAGGTTGAGGCTTCCGGTACTACTGAAAATACAGTTATCGATGCAAAAGGAATGCTAGTATCTCCAGGATTTATTGATATGCACGTCCATTTACGTGAGCCTGGGTTTGAACATAAAGAAACGATTGAAACTGGCGCAAGATCAGCCGCAAAAGGTGGGTTCACCACAATCGCTTGTATGCCAAATACGAATCCGATCACTGATTCCCCAGAAGTAGTTGAACTCGTAAAAACAAAAGCAAAAGAAGCAGACCTTGTTCATGTGTTGCCTTATGCGGCGATTACAAAAGGAGAGAAGGGCGAAGAGCTAACCGATTTTGCAGCATTAAAGCAAGCAGGGGCAATCGGATTTACAGATGATGGTGTTGGTATCCAAAAAGCACAGATGATGAAGGATGCGATGGCGTTAGCAAAATCACTTGATATGCCAGTAATTGCGCATTGTGAAGATGATTCCCTTGTGGTTGGAGCACCCGTTAACGAAGGTACCTTTGCTAAAAAGCATGGCTTAAAAGGAATTCCTAATGAATCTGAGGCCATTCATGTAGGACGTGATATCTTGTTATCAGAAGCGACAGGCGCTCACTATCATGTATGTCATGTCAGCACAGAGCAGTCAGTTAGATTAATTCGCCAAGCGAAGTCGATTGGAATTAGAGTAACCACCGAAATATGCCCACACCATTTATTATTATCCGAAGAGGACATTCCAGGACTAGATACAAACTGGAAAATGAACCCCCCATTACGCTCAAAAAGAGATGTTGAAGCTTGTATTGAAGCGCTAGAGGATGGGACCATCGATATGATCGTTACAGATCATGCACCTCATAGCAGTGAAGAAAAAGCAAAAGGGATGCTCAAAGCTCCGTTTGGTATCGTTGGACTTGAAACGGCGTTTCCACTTTTATATACCAAGTTTGTAAAAACAGGTCGTTGGAGCTTAAGCTTCTTGATTTCACGAATGACAAGTGATCCAGCCAAAGTATTTGGACTGAAGGCAGGTCGGCTTGAGATAGGAGCACCTGCGGATATTACGATTGTTGACTTGAATAAAACAAAAGCAGTCAACCCAGATGAATTTGCTACGAAAGGTAGAAATACACCGTTTGGTGGCTGGGAGCTTACAGGATGGCCAGTAACCACGATCGTAAGTGGAAAAATAGTATGGTCAGAATAATTGTTTCATCTAAATAAGTAATCAATTATCATTTTGGATTGAATTTGGGAGATAAAGGGGAGTTTAGGGATGCAGGCACGATTATTATTGGAAGACGGCACACTGTTTACAGGGAAATCTTTTGGCGCGGAAGTTGAAAAAACAGGCGAAGTCGTTTTTAATACTGGAATTACGGGTTACCAAGAAGTATTGTCTGATCCTTCGTATTGTGGACAAATCGTAACAATGACTTATCCTTTAATCGGAAACTACGGAATTTCACGTGATGATTTTGAGTCAGTGGTTCCTTCAATACATGGTTTTATCGTTCGTCGCTATGAGCCTACACCAAGTAATTGGCGTGCAGAATATAGTCTAGGAAGCTTGCTTAAGGAATATAACATCCCAGGCATTTGTGACATTGATACACGGATGTTAACTCGGATTATTCGTCAGCATGGAACGATGAAGGGTATTCTGACAACGGCAGATACGTCCCCTGAGGAACTAAAAGCACTAATGGCAGCAACAAGCCTTGATGAGTTACGCAATCAGGTGGCGCAGACCTCTACTAAACATATTTATAGCAGTCCAGGCTCCAAAGAACGGATTGTATTAGTAGACTTTGGTGCTAAAAGTGGAATTTTGCGTGAGTTAAACAAGCGTGATTGTGATGTGGTGATCGTCCCTCATGATACCACCGCAGATGAAATTCGCAAGCTAAATCCAGATGGAATTCAATTGTCAAATGGCCCTGGCGACCCTAAAGATGTACCTTATGCTGTAGAAATGATCTCTCAATTGCTAGGCGAATATCCGATCTTCGGAATCTGCTTAGGACATCAATTGTTTGCTCTAGCTTGTGGCGCAGATACAGAAAAGCTTAAATTCGGCCATCGTGGTGGGAACCATCCTGTGAAGGAGCTTGCCTCTGGACGTTGCTACATCACCTCCCAAAATCATGGATATACCGTAACTGAAAGCTCGATTGCAGGCACGAAGCTTGAGGTTACACATATTAACAATAATGATAAAACGATTGAAGGCTTACAACATACTGATTACCCAGCATTTTCTGTACAATATCATCCTGAGGCTGCACCTGGACCTTATGATAATAGCTACTTGTTTGATCGTTTTGTAGGGATGATTAGAGAGCATAAGAAATCTCATCCACAGCAATCACGTCAAGCTAAAATAATGGCCGCAGCGAAAGGAGTTTTGTAACATGCCGATTAATAAGGAGCTCAAAAAAATACTAGTAATTGGTTCTGGTCCTATCGTTATTGGTCAAGCGGCTGAGTTTGATTATGCGGGTACACAGGCTTGCCAAGCGTTGAAGGAAGAAGGGGTAGAGGTTGTTTTAATCAACAGTAACCCTGCTACAATTATGACAGATACAAACATGGCGGATAAAGTATATATCGAGCCAATTACATTAGATTTTGTTACACAAATCATTAGACAAGAGCGTCCAGACGGCTTGTTGCCAACCCTTGGCGGACAAACGGGATTAAATATGGCGGTGGAGCTAGCACGTGCAGGAGTGCTTGAACGTGAAAATGTGAAGCTGCTTGGCACACAACTTACTTCGATTGAAAAAGCAGAGGATCGGGATTTATTCCGTGAGTTGATGCGTGAATTAGAGCAACCAGTACCCGACAGCAGCATCATTACTTCCGTGGAAGAAGCGGTTCAATTTGCAAATGAAATTGGATATCCTGTTATCGTCCGTCCTGCCTACACCTTAGGGGGAACAGGTGGCGGAATTTGTGCGACAGAGGAAGAATTGAAGGAAACAGTAGCTTCTGGTATTCGCTATAGTCCGATTGGCCAATGTCTTATCGAGAAGTCGATTGCAGGCATGAAGGAAGTCGAATACGAAGTGATGCGTGATGCGAATGATAACTGTATCGTCGTATGTAACATGGAAAATTTTGACCCAGTTGGCGTGCATACTGGAGATAGCATCGTCGTTGCTCCTAGCCAAACGTTATCTGATCGAGAATATCAAATGCTACGTTCTGCCTCACTGAAAATCATTCGTGCTTTAAATATTGAAGGTGGCTGTAACGTACAGTTTGCCCTTGATCCACAAAGCTATCAATATTATGTGATAGAGGTAAATCCTCGGGTTAGCCGTTCATCTGCACTCGCATCCAAAGCAACAGGGTACCCTATTGCTAAAATGGCGGCGAAAATCGCATTAGGCTTTACATTAGATGAAATCGTCAATCCAGTGACAGGACAAACGTACGCTTGCTTTGAACCAACACTAGATTATATTGTAAGTAAAATTCCGCGTTGGCCTTTTGATAAATTTGTACATGCAAATCGCAAGCTAGGCACGCAAATGAAAGCAACGGGCGAAGTAATGGCAATTGGACGTACCTTTGAGGAGTCGATCCATAAAGCGGTGCGCTCGCTTGAAATTGGAACCCATCGTTTGTATATAAAAGGAGTGGAATTGTTAGCTAAAGAAGAACTAGAACGTCGTTTAGTGCAAGCGGATGATGAAAGACTCTTCTTGGTAGCAGAAGCCTTCCGTCGTGGATACAGCTTACAGCATATTCAGGATCTATCACAAATTGACTGGTGGTTCTTAGATAAAATAGAACGTTTAGTTCAATATGAAGCTATTATTGCTGAACCAACCGAGCTAAGCTATGACATATTATATGAAGCGAAGCGATTAGGTTTTACAGATCGTGCAATTGCCGAATTAAGAGCAGCTAAGCATGCAAATGGTCAATACACAACGGAAGAAGCAGTACGTGAATTTAGAGCCGAACATAAGCTTAGACCTGTATATAAAATGGTAGATACGTGTGCGGCAGAATTTGAAGCAACTACCCCGTACTACTACTCAACCTATGAAACAGAAAATGAAGTATTGCAAACAAACAAGGAAAAAATCGTAGTGTTAGGCTCTGGTCCAATTCGGATTGGGCAAGGGATTGAATTTGACTATTCAACGGTTCATGCGGTATGGGCAATTCAGGATGCAGGGTATGAAGCGGTCATTATAAATAATAACCCTGAAACGGTATCTACCGATTTTAATACCTCTGATCGTTTGTACTTTGAGCCACTTTTCTTTGAAGATGTGATGAACGTCATCGACGAGGAGAAGCCAGTAGGTGTTATCGTCCAATTTGGTGGACAAACGGCAATTAACTTAGCAGCTCCATTACAAGCGGCAGGGGTTAACATTTTAGGAACCTCATTAGATAGCATCGACGAAGCAGAGGATCGTAAAAAGTTTGAAGCTTTATTGTCTAAGCTTGATATTGCCCAGCCTAAAGGAAGCACAGTTACTTCTGTGGATGATGCTGTAGCGACGGCGCAATCACTAGGTTATCCAGTCTTAGTCCGCCCATCATATGTATTAGGTGGACGTGCGATGGAAATCGTATATTCTGATGAGGAATTGCTCAAATATATGAAGGAAGCTGTAGATATTAATCCAAAGCATCCTGTCCTGATTGACCGTTATATGTTAGGTAAAGAGGTTGAGGTAGACGCCATTTGTGATGGGGAAACGGTGGTTATCCCAGGTATTATGGAGCATGTGGAACGGGCAGGAGTTCACTCTGGTGACTCTATTGCTGTATATCCTCCTCAACATTTGAGTGTAGAATTAAAGCAAAAAATTACAGAGATTACGATTAAAATTGCGAAGCAATTAAAAACGGTAGGACTTGTAAATATCCAGTTTGTCATTTACAAGGATGAGGTGTATGTAATTGAAGTAAACCCTCGATCCTCCAGAACCGTGCCATTTTTGAGTAAGGTCACAAATATACCGATGGCAAATGTGGCAACAAAATGTATTTTAGGCTTGAAGCTAAAGGATCTAGGATATGAAGAGGGCATGTGGCCAGAAAGTAAACATGTCTCTGTAAAGGTTCCGGTGTTCTCCTTTGCAAAATTGCGTCGTGTTGAACCTACACTTGGTCCGGAGATGAAATCAACAGGTGAAGTGATGGGACGCGATGTTCATTATGCAAAAGCATTGTATAAAGGACTCATTGGTGCGGGTATGAAAATTCCAACCTCAGGCGCAATTATTGCGACGATTGCGGATAAGGACAAGGAAGAAGCAGTGAAGCTGCTACAGGGCTTCTACAAGCTTGGCTATAAAATTATCGCAACAGGTGGAACTGCAGTGGCACTAGAAGAGGCTGGCATTCATGTTCAGACCGTAAATAAGCTCAGCGAAGGTTTACCTAATATACTTGATCTGATTCGTAACGGTGAAGCTCACTTCGTTATTAATACTTTAACTAAAGGTAAAGAGCCAGAGCGTGATGGCTTCCGTATTCGTCGGGAAGCGGTGGAAAATGGTGTTGTATGTATGACATCGTTAGATACAGTATCAGCATTACTCACGATGTTAGAAACGATTAACTTCTCTTCACATGCGATGCCTTCAATATAATAATATTATAAAATAGTGGTCGGCTCCGGGTAAGCTATACTTCGGAGCCCTCCGTATGATAGGAGATTTGAATAAAAATATGGATCAAAAGTATATAGAGATGGCAAACAGATTAATGGTTGCATTAGATTATCCTTCTGTAGATGAGGCACGAGTATTAGTAGAGCAATTGGAGGGGATTCCTTGTTATATGAAGGTAGGAATGCAGCTCCTCTATGCCGCAGGACCTAACTTCATTCTTGAATTAAAGGAAAAAGGATATTCTGTATTTCTTGATGTCAAAATGCATGACATCCCGAACACAGTTAAGGGTGGCGCACATAGCCTTACAAAACTAGGCGTGGATATGTTTAATGTCCATGCGGGTGGTGGCATTAAAATGATGGCGGCTGCGAAACAGGGTGCGGAATTAGCATTACAGGAGGACCCTAGCTTAGCAATGCCAATTATCATTGCGGTGACTCAGCTTACAAGTACAGATCAGCAAACGTTAAACCATGAAATCGGAATTTCTGGTACTGTAGAGGATTCTGTTATTCAGTACGCCTCACATACAAAACAAGCGGGACTTGCGGGTGTTGTTGCATCTCCATTAGAGGTACAAGCGATACAGCAAGCATGTGGATCAGACTTTGTTACAGTGACCCCAGGGATACGTCCTGCAGGAAGTGAAATCGGAGATCAGTCACGTATTTTGACACCAAAGCAAGCTATTCAGCAGGGAAGTAGCTTTCTTGTCGTAGGTAGACCGATTACTTTAGCCAATGATCCACGTCTAGCAACGGAAGAAATTATTAAGGAGATGATGAGCGCATGACACAAAACAACAAAATTGCTATAGAGGTAGCAAGTGAACTTTTAAATATTGGTGCTGTGGCACTACGCCCTCAGGAGCCCTTCACGTGGACATCAGGTATTAAATCCCCAATATATTGTGATAATCGGTTAACGATGTCATATCCAGCGGTACGTGATTTGATTGCAGAATCATTTGCCATCCTCATTAAAGAAAATTATCCTGATACTGAAATTATTGCAGGTACAGCAACAGCAGGAATTCCCCATGCAGCATTTGTTGCTCAAAAGCTTGGCTTACCTATGGCCTATATTCGTGATAAAGCAAAAGGACATGGTAAGGAAAATCAGATCGAAGGCTTAATTGAGGCGGGGAAAAAAGTCATTGTGATCGAGGATTTAATTTCTACAGGGGGAAGCTCCTTAAAAGCGGCATTAGCTGTAAAAGATGTAGGAGCAACACCGTTAGCTGTGCTAGCAATTTTTAGCTATCAGTTAGATAAAGCTGTAAAGGCATTTGAAGAGGCGAGTATTCCATTAACGACATTGTCTAATTACACAACTTTAATTGAGGTAGCCGTAGAACGTGGTGTTATTCCACAGGAGGATTTATCGTTGCTCAAAGCTTGGAGAGAAAATCCTGCGGCATTTGGGCAAGGATAAAGAACAAGTAAGTCTTCTCGCATTAAATCTCACTTCATTATCACTTTTATGTAATATTTTAATGATTGCTTTTTTATGCTAATAATTAAATAATATGAACTGCTAGAAACAGCAAATAAGGCACTTTTTTGCTGTTTTTTTGTTTTTTAGATGTTATTTTAAGCAGATATTTTTGGTGAAAGAGAGAGCATTTTTAAATTTTGGAAAGATAAATACTCAATTGGTAAAAAAAATTGTAACTTTTTTGGGAGTTTTATCGTTTATAATGCAGACGTAGTATGTGTCTGAATGACAAATAGGAGAAATAGGAGAACGATACACAAATGAAGCGATGGTTTCGTAAATCAAGGGAAAAGGATAAGTCTGAACATGAAGCAGAAGTCATTACTGCAGATCGTTTAGCGCTGTTTGCCGAACCGGAGGGAGCGTCAACTGAAGAAGTAGCTCCTACTGCTGAAGAGGGTGTACAAGAGGAAACGATCTCAATAGCTCCTGAAGAGGATACCTTCACAGGACCCGTTCTTAAGGTGAAAGAGGTACACCGATCATTTCCAGTTGGCAATGGTGAAGTACATGTACTTAAAGGAATTAATATGGAGGTTGAAGCAGGGCAGCTTGTCATGCTAAGAGGACGTTCGGGTTCTGGTAAAACAACGCTGCTTAATATGCTAGGTGGGCTGGATCAGCCATCATCTGGTGAAATCTGGTTTAGAGATGAGCCGATACATGTGCTAAGTGATGATAAAAGAACATTGCTCAGGCGCAATCAGATTGGCTTTATTTTTCAGGCTTATGCATTGTTGCCGTTACTTTCAGCTTGGGAAAATGTAGAGCTATCTTTACGGATGGCAGACATTCCATCATCAGAATGGAAGCCAAGAATTCGGCATTGCCTTGAATTAGTTGGACTCGGAAAAAGAATGCATCACCGACCATTTGAAATGTCGGGTGGTGAGCAACAACGTGTTGCAATCGCGAAAGCCATTGCACACCGACCTAAGCTGTTGCTAGCCGATGAACCTACAGCAAATCTTGATTCACAAATGGGTGCTCAGGTTATGACTGTATTTAAAAATATCATACTAACGGAGCAAGTAACCATTTGTATGACTACACACGATCCTACGATTTTGGAGGTTGCAGACCATGTTTATCAAATGGTGGACGGAAAATTTATCGAATAACAAAAGTAACGTCTATAGACGTTTAGGTATTATATGTTTATGTTTTGTATTAGTTATTGTTTCAGGTTGTGGATTACTTCCGAAGGAGGATGAGGAGGAGGAAATGCCTGTCATTAAGCCACCTACCATATCCAAAAAACCTGAATATACCGTAACAAAAGAGACATTGAAAAAAACCGTAAATGCTGTTGGCAAGCTGATGAGTCAACGCGAAGAACCCCTTTATTTTACGAACGGAGATCTACATATTAAGACGATTCATGTGAAGGCTGGAGATAAAGTAAAAAAGGGTGCTGCACTTATTGAACTTGATACGGAGGCTTTGCAGAAAGACTTACGTAAGGCAGAGCTTGATTTTAAACAAAATGAATTAGATATGAAACAAAAGCTTCGTCAAAAAGAAGAAATGGATGAAATTGAGTTTGAGAAGGCAACGATCGTATTTGAAGAGCAACGCCAAAATCTGGTAGACCTTCGCAAAAAAATTAGTGATGGTGTATTGCGTGCACCATTTGCAGGAACTATTGTTTCTCTTAAAGCAGAGAAGGGGGCAACGGTGAAAGCGTATGACTCTCTAGGTATTATTTCAGATACCTCGTCGCTCGTTGTGGCTGCCTCATTTTCGAAGGACGATTTAGCGAAATTGTCTGTTGGCATGGACGCTGATGTAGATATTAATGCGGCAGGTACTTTTAAAGGTAAAGTTAAAGTTATGCCAAGTCCAAGCGCAAACAGTAATAACAATCCGAATGACAGCGGTGGAAATACACCGCCAGAAAAAGATTCGTTAGACCAATATTTAATTGTAGCACTAGATAAAATGCCAAAGGATATGGAACGTGGTCGTCAGCTTGGTGTAACGATTGTAACTGAGGTGAAGGAAAACGCAACGGTTATTCCAATTGCAGCTTTACGCTCTATTGGTTCTCGTAATTATGTTCAGGTGATTGAGGATGACGGAAGTAAACGTGAAGTTGATGTAGAGGTAGGGATGCAAACGTCAACAAGCCTTGAAATTAAAAAAGGACTGACGCCAGGGCAGAAAGTAGTGGGTCGTTAATGGGTGCGCCGTTGATTCGTTTGCTGTTCCGTAAAATGTGGAATACGAAATGGCTAACTATAAGTACATTGTTAGGACTCGTTGTTGCCGTATCCTTTACCGTAAGTATTCCGATGTATTCGGATGGTTCACTAAAGCGTGTCGTATCTAGTACACTTATTGCTAACAGCGAAGGTTTGCCTGCGGGTTCCTTACTCATGAGCTATCAGGCTTCAGGGGGAGCGAAAACAGATCCAAATGCATTAGAAGCTGTAAACAAATATATTACAGATGAAGTTCCACAGGAAATTGGCTTCCCGTTTGATACTTATGTAAACACTCGCTCCTTACGTACGAGTGAGATTTATCCAGATGATCCAAGTAAAGTTGATGCTAGTCGAACAAGAACGATGACCTTGCTTAGTATGAACAACGTTAAGGATCATATTACAGTTACAAATGGAAAGTTGTTTTCTGATACAGTCCAAGGTGATGTCATCGAAGTGATGATGCTAGAGGAAGCGATGTATCGTCAGGATCTGCATGTTGGTGATATTATTAATTATCCGATCGCTAGTGGACTTGATATCGTGTTAAAAGTGAAAATTGTGGGTGTATTTGAATCTAAAGTAGATCAGGACCCATATTGGTATCAAGGCTTTGAGAGCATGATGAACAATCTGTATGTCAATGATAAAGTGTTTAATGAGCATTTCTTGAAAAAATTAAAGATCCCAGTTCATAGCAGCGCATGGTATTATGCTTTTGATTTACGTGAAATTAAAACCTCACAGCTGACCCCACTTGCAAATACATTAGATCGTTTAAATGTAGAACTGTATCAGAAGCTGAAGGATACAAAGGTGGATATTTCATTTGGTAACTTGCTTGAGGATTTCCGTAAGCAAAGCTTACAGATGCAGACGCTATTGTTTACACTTGCTGCACCGATGATTGCGATGGTATTCTATTATATTGTCATGAATGCTAGACAAGCATTAGATAAGCAAAAAAGTGATATCGCTGTGTTACGTAGTCGTGGTGCATCTACAAACCAAATTATTTTAATTTATTTATTTGAAGGTATTATTCTTGGTGTCGTGGCCATGATTTTAGGACCATTGCTTGGTTACTTTATGTCAAAAAGTATCGGTTCAGCTAACGGCTTCTTAACCTTTGTTGACCGGAAATCAATTCCAGTTGGCTTTAATATGGACGCTATTTTATTAGGTTTAGGAGCAGTTGTTATTGCCATCCTTGCCACGTTATTACCTGCAATAAGCTATGCTAGAGCTTCGATTGTTAATGCGAAGCAAAAGCAAGCACGCTCAGATCAAAGACCATTTTGGCAACGTTGGTATATTGATATTGTGCTGTTAGCCTTGTCCGGTTATGGCTTCTATATGTTTAACGAGAGACAAATGTTAACCTTCCAGACAGGTATGACAACCGATGAGCTGCAAGTACAGCCGTTTTTATTTTTTGTGCCTGCCATTGCTATTTTTTCTTTAGGGCTATTTTTCTTGCGCATATTCCCGTTAATTTTAAAATTGATCGGCTGGTTAGGTAAACGTTGGTTACCTGTCCCATATTATTTGAGCTTAACACAGTTATCACGTTCTTCCACCGCTTATTATCCGTTAATGATCTTACTTGTTTTGACATTAGGACTTGGTGTGTATAATGCATCTGCGGCGAGAACGATTGATCTTAACTCAACTGAACGTACATTGTATAAGTATGGTTCTGATGTAATTGTAAAAACGGTATGGGATTCAACTCCCGAAGCTAAAAAGCCTAATCAAAATAATGCAGGCGGGGGTCAAGGTGGTGCTGGCGGTAACCCAGGAGGTGCTGGTGGTGGTCAAGGTGGAAATCCGGGCCAACCGAATAACCAACCAACGAAGCTTATTTATTCTGAGCCACCATTTGAAATTTTCCGTAAATTAGACGGGGTTAAGGCTGCGGCTAGAGTGCTTCAAACAAAAGGTAACATTATCGTTTCTGGCCGATCAGCAGGTCAAGGTATTATGATGGGTATAGATAATTTAGATTTTTCTAAGGTGGCATGGTTCCGTAATGATTTATTCCCAGTTCATCCATTCCAATATTTGAATCTGTTAGGTATGAATGAAAGTGCGGCCTTAGTGCCACAAACCTTAGCAGACAAATATAAGCTGAAGCCAGGAGATGTGTTCCAGGTTTCATTTGGAGAACAGACGGTAGACTTTGCTGTATATGGTATTATTCCATATTGGCCTTCACAATATCCTGATAAAACACCATTTGTGATCGCTAACCTAGACTATATTTATGACCAAGTGCCATTGATTCCTTATGAAGTTTGGTTGAAAATGGAAGATAAAGCTAAATCAGGGCCGATTATCACTAAGCTTGCTGAGAAGGGGATTGAGGTATCTTCAGTTAGTGATGTAAGAAGTGAGCTCGTGGCACAAGCCAAACATCCTACACGTGGTGGTGTATTTGGTATTTTAAGTTTGGGCTTCTTAGTTTCTGTCATTATTTCTTTGATTGGTTATATATTATATTGGTTCTTTAACTTATCAGGACGTGTTGTCCAATTCGGTATTTTAAGAGCAATGGGACTCTCTAAGCGTCAGCTTACCAATATGTTGCTCGCAGAACAGATTTTAACAGCAGGTTTGTCTATTGTTTTAGGGATTATCATCGGTAAGGTTGTAGGTAGACTGTTTCTTCCGTTTTTACAAACGGCAGACAATGTGACAACACAAGTTCCGCCATTTAGAATCATCTTTGATTCAAAGGATACGCTGCAATTATATGTTGTTGTATTCGTGATGCTTACGCTTGGAGCAGGGCTCCTATTCTGGCAAATTCGCCGTTTACGTGTGCATCAAGCGGTGAAGATGGGAGAGGAACGTTAATATGATTCAATGCGAGGGCTTAGTAAAAATCTTTAAAACAGAAGACATTGAGGTTGTTGCGCTCCAAGGTCTTAATTTAAATGTAGAGCAAGGCGAAATTATGGCTATTATTGGGAACAGTGGGAGTGGAAAATCTACGCTTCTAAACATTTTAGGTGGGTTGGATCGTCCCTCAGCAGGTCAAGTCAATGTTGGCGGCTGGGATTTATTAAAAATCAAGGATGAACAGCTCGTAGAATACAAGCGTAAAACGGTTGGTTTCGTATGGCAAAACAATGCCCGTAACCTATTGCCATATCTCACTGCCCTTGAAAATGTCGAAATGCCTATGATGCTAACAGGCAAAGTAGATCGCGCATATGCAATGCAGTTATTGGAATGGGTTGGGTTGGAGCATCGGATGCACAGTAAGCTTCATCAACTATCTGGTGGTGAACAGCAGCGGGTAGCGATTGCAATTTCCTTGTCTAACCGGCCACAAATGTTGCTTGCCGATGAACCGACAGGTTCGGTGGATACAGCGACCTCAGATAGAATTATGAATATTTTCCGTCAGGTAAATAAAGAGCTAGGAATTACCGTTGTTATTGTAACGCATGATTTGGAGCTAGCGAGTAAGGTGGATCGAGTGGTTGCAATTCGAGATGGGCTTACAAGCACAGAGTTTGTGAAGCGTAATCCTAATTTAGATGATGCAGATCAAGGCTTTGAAGGAGGTGGCAGCCTACAAGAGGTGCATGAAGCATTTGTAGTTGTTGACCGAGCAGGAAGATTGCAGGTGCCCAAAGAATATTTAGAATCGATAGGAATTGAAGGTAGAGCTTCAATGGAATTTGATGGAGATAAAATTGTAATCACAGCACCGAAGTTAGTGAAGGGGGAAAAAGTTGAATGACGAAAAAAAACAAATTTAAAAAGCTACTAATCGCTACCGTTGTAGCTACGATGGCATTGGGACTGCTAGCAGGCTGTACAAGTAAAACATCGAAAAATGAAAATGAGCAGAAGGTAGTAAGAATTGGTATGTTGTACGGCTCCTCTGATGATTCTTATTTCCGTCAGCAATATACTGATCTGTTTGAGTACTCAAATAAAAATGTAACCTTTGAAATCGTGCCAGCCATCGATTACTCCTCTTATCAGTTTAGTGAAAGTAAACAAAGAGAAATGCCTGATGAGTTTGAGAGTATAAAGAAACTAATGACAGGAGATAACCCTGTTGATATCGTGATTGCTGACACAGGTACTCTAAAAAAATTAGTTCAAGAAAATATGCTCAAGCAGCTTGATCCATTAATGCAAGAGGATAAATTTGATACGTCTGATATCGTCCCTGCTGTTTTAGGTGGATTACAGGATGTTGGGGAAGGTAAGCTATATGGTCTTACCCCTTCATTTAGCTCATCAGCATTATATTACAATAAAAAAGTGTTTGCAGATGCAGGCATAGAAGTACCTAAAGACAATATGACTTGGGATGAAGTTTTTGCAACCGCAACTAGATTGGCAAAAGGTGAAGGAAAGGAGAGAACCTTTGGCTTCTCATTTAGCTCGTATGCTGGTGATGCGTACTGGAGTATGCAAAATATTTACATGAATACCCTTCAGCTTAAAACGTTTGACGATAAAGCGGAAACGATGACTGTAAATTCACCGCAATGGAAAAAGTCATGGGAATCGATTGCTAAGCTAATTAAAGATAAAATCGTCCCAACTGATCAAGATATAGTATATGATGATAGAAACTGGACTCCAATTAGTAACGATTTATTTTTACAAGGTAGATTGGGAATGATGATTGGCGATAGCAATTATATTAATCAAATTGAAAATGCAAACAAAAATGCGGTAGGAGAAATCAAAGATTTCAAAGCTGTAGATTGGGATGTAGTTACCGTTCCTGTACATGCTGAAAAACCAGATATTGGTTCAAGTGTTTATTTGAGCAATATTTTTGCAATTAATAATAGCGCACCTAATGCTGAAACAGCTTGGGAATTTATTAAATTTGTGAATGGTGAAGATTTTGCTAAGCTTAGATCCCGCAGTGGTTCAAGTTATGAGATGGTATCGCGTAAATCATTTATTAAGCCCAAACAAGGTTTAGATTATAACATTGAAGCCTTCTTTAAATTAAAACCGCTACCACCAACTAATTCAGCTTTAGATAAGCTGTACGTAGAGAAACCAGGATTAAATCAGGTTAATAATGGTAATAAATATTTCCAACAGGTGGTTGAGAATAAATTAAGTGTTGAGGAAGCATTAAAGAAATGGACTGAGGATGGCAATAAAATGTTGATCGAGCTTAAAAATAATCCTAAGGTTCAGTTCCAAGAGGATGGTACGCCTTATGTGCCAAGTGAAGAAGGAATTGCACGTTAGTTCTCTAGTCGTCGTGTGTTGATTGAAAATAAATGTCTTATTAGCTGTTTAAAAAGTGGGCTTAGTCCTATAACAGCTAATAAGGCTATTTTTTATTCTATTACCGTCTTATCAGGCGCGCTCTAGAGCAGCAATACAACTTTTTTTAATGTTTTATATGCAATTGGGTATTCTATAGCTTAAATAAGCTTATAGGAGGATTTATATGCAATGGGTTTACTTTAATAAATTATACAAAACAAAATTTCAAGCCGGTTGTCTTGCTAAACGGTTGGAACAGGATGGTTGGATTTATGGTTTCGATGAAATGAGAGAGGTTGAAATTTATCGTTCGCGAAAAGGGAAATACGGTGTGCGTTTTATCCAATAAATAATACTTGACGAATCGCTTCATTATCGTGTATATTATTACTTGTCGCTGTTTATTATCGCGGGGTGGAGCAGTTCGGTAGCTCGTCGGGCTCATAACCCGAAGGTCGTAGGTTCAAATCCTGCCCCCGCAATTAGATTTGCGGGCCCTTAGCTCAGTTGGTTAGAGCGGTCGGCTCATAACCGATTGGTCGGGGGTTCAAGTCCCTCAGGGCCCATAGCAAGTAACTCCCTTGTGTAGCAAGGGAGTTTTTGTTTTTACATTGTGTTGTGAGAAAAAAGTAAAATATTGCTTGCATCATAGCTTTGATTTGTGGTATAGTCATGAATACAGGATATAAGCCCTGTATGAATTTAACGTAGTCCTCGTTAAATCTCTTTTTAAGCCGGGATGGCGGAATTGGCAGACGCACAGGACTTAAAATCCTGCGGTAGGTGACTATCGTACCGGTTCAAGTCCGGTTCTCGGCATTATTTAAAAACATCGTATTTCTCTTTGTAAAGGAGAATAATACGATGTTTTTTATTTATTGTTAATTTGAGTGTATGTATTTTTATTGTGTGATTAAAGATGTGGTTATTTTATGATCGTTTATGGTAAATTAATAATTACTATAAATAGAAAGAAGGCGTACACCTTGATTTTAGCAGCATTAGAGCAAGAAGAACAATATCGCCAAGCATACCCAGGCTTCGCACAAGCATTTGATTTCTTAAAGCAACCAGGAGTAGCAGAGCTTGAACCAGGTAAATACGAGATCGACGGCCAAAATATTTATGCAATGATTCAGCATTACAATACGAAACCCGAAGAGAATTGTGGTTGGGAAAGTCATCGTAAATATATTGATATTCAATATTTGATTGAAGGTAATGAGCAAATTAATGTTGCTCCAACTGATCAGCTTGTGATGAAGGGCGACTACATAGTAGAGAAGGATAAGGTTAGCTATGAGGTTCCAACAATAAAATCTAATGCTTTACAGCTAAATACGGGTCAATTTGCAGTGTTTTTCCCTCAGGATGCTCACCAGGCTTCGATTAGCTCAGAAGAGTCTGTAGCTGTAAAAAAAGTGGTTTTAAAGGTGCAAGTTTAGAACAGTAGATGAAGAGTAGATAAACGGTGTAGCATCACCCTTTGAGGGTGGTGCTATTTTTATAACGTCAATAAGATCAACACATGGTAATTAATATGTGTACCTAGTGTACGTTACAAATAAAATATAATAATAAAAATGCTTGCATTATATAACATGTTTATGTTATATTCTATATTACAGGCGTTCAGTTAAGTTGTTTTTTGTTTAAGCCGGGGTGGCGGAACTGGCAGACGCACAGGACTTAAAATCCTGCGGTAGGTGACTACCGTACCGGTTCGATTCCGGTTCTCGGCATTACATGTATTACATACGCTTAGTAAGAAAAGGGTGTTCAGATTATGAACGCTCTTTTTTTATGTTTTTTTCTTCGTTATTGTTGTTAATTATGTAAAAGCGGTTGCTCTCATCCACCTGCTATCGTATGCTAAATATATTAGAAACTAGAAAAATATACATACTGCTATATTCAAAAGGAGAGATGGACTGTTGTTTGGAAACGATTGGGATCAAATTTTAGAAAATGAAATAAATCAGGACCATTTTAAAAGTTTAATGAAATGGGCTGATTTGCAATATGAGCAGGATACTATTTTTCCCCCTAAAGAAAATATTTTTGAGGCTTTAAAATTGACAAGTTTTCAAAATACGAAAGTAGTCATTATCGGGCAAGATCCATATCATGGTGCTGGACAAGCCCATGGACTTAGCTTTTCTGTACAGGATGGGGTCAAGATTCCACCGTCACTACGAAACATTTATAAAGAAATGGCAAGTGACCTTGGTGTAGATATTCCGACGACAGGTGACTTGACACCATGGGCGCAGCAAGGAGTATTACTTTTAAATAACGTTTTAACGGTCCGTGAAGGCGAAGCAGCATCTCACCAAGGTAAAGGGTGGGAAGTATTTACAGACGCAGTTATAGGGGCATTAAATGAGCGTCAACAGCCTGTTATTTTTGTGTTATGGGGAGCACATGCTCAAAAGAAGGGTGAAAAAATTAATACGGAGATGCATGTCGTTTTAACGTCTGCACATCCAAGTCCATTAGCAGCAAGAAGAGGTTTCTTTGGCAGTAAGCCATTTTCCACAATAAATCAGCATTTAACTAGACTTAATGAAACACCGATAGATTGGAGTTTAAAGTAACGATCATTTAGATTGCTTTAAATGGTAGTAAAACTAGTTCTGAGGTATCAATTATGTCAAAAAGACTTACGTAATTAATCCTATTAGACGATAAAGGAATAGTATGAGTATACGAAAATTTGGAAATCTGATCAAAAGGAGAGAATAAAATGTTAGTAAACAGGAAATGGGTGAGCAGATGGGTGCTAATTTCTGCGTTACTGCTCAGCATAGTTTTCCCGTCAGGAGTATTTGCAGCCACTGGAGATGTTTTATCTATAGACATTGAAGGCTCTTCCACAACATTGGAATTGACAGTAGGAAAAACCACAAAACAATTAAAGGTATGGGCTACTGTAGAAGGTTCTACTGTAAAAAGAGATGTGACTGGTAATGTAACTTGGAGCTCTAACGATGGTAGTATAGTGAAAGTAGAAAATGGATTTCTAACGCCGCTGAAGGCTGGCACAACTATGGTTAAGGCTACACATGGAAGTGCGATTTCAACAATTGAGGTTAAAGCGGTTGAAACATATAAGAAGCTAGATTTATCTTATTCCTTAGAGGGTAAATATACGTTAGGTAATACTGAAGAGCAGTTAAAAGTAAAAGCCACTGCTAAAACGAATGTGGATTCTGCGACACCAATAGATGTAACAGAGGATGCGGAATGGACAACCTCAAATGGAAATGTGCTTACGATCTCTAAAGGGCAAATTACATTAGTTGGCGAAGGTTCTGCTACAATTACTGCAAAATATTCTGGCCTAACGGCTACATATAAAGCGACAGTAAGCTCGCCCTATACTGCATTAAGAATTACTAAAGAAGGCTCATCTGATGCTCTAAAGGAGCTAGAACTGATTGTAGGTGATGCCTCAATCAACTTAAATGCTAAAAGCTCTTTGGCTACGGATAGTTCCCTTCAGGATGTAACCGAAAAAGGGAATTGGTCTTCGTCTGATGTTAACGTTGCTACAGTTGAAAATGGAAAGCTTACCATCTTAGCTACAGGTAAAACCACAATTAAGGTTACTTACTTAGGTGTAGCTGCAGAAGTTGACGCCTATGTTCGTAGTCCTTATGAAGCGATTATGTTAACACCGTCAGAAGATATTGTTATGTTTATTGGAGAAAAGTGGAATGCAAAAGCTGAAGTGCGTAGTGGTGTAAATGCAACTCAGGATGTAACTACCTCTGCGACATGGAGCTCCTCTAATCAGCTACCTGTTACAGTCAACGCAGGTTTGATTGAAGCAAAGGCTGTAGGAGATTCTGTTATTAAAGTAAGTTATCATGGCGTTAGTAAGAGTGTTAACGTGAAGGTACTTCCAACGGTTGTAGATATTACTGCCAAGGAAAAGGAACTGGACATGTTAAATGGGGATACTACAAAGCTCCCAGCCATTACAGCAAAAAAACTTGATAATGAAAGTATGGATTTTGATAAATATGTGAAGTGGACGTCTAGCCGTGAGGATATCGCTACTATTTCAGAGGATGGTAAAGTGGTAGCGAAGTCTGCTGGTACAGTTATATTAACAGCTCAGCTACCAGAAGCAAATATTACATCAGGTACATCTCCAGTTCGAAGCAAAACGGTAAATGTGACTGTAACGATTAAGGAAAAGGTGTTAACGATATTATCTGATCCAGAGCGTTTGGTTGTCGTTGTGGGAGAAGAACAAAGTTTACCGAATATTACTGTTGTTTTGGAAAATGGGAATGAACAGCCTGATTTTCAAAACCAGCTAACATGGAAGCTTACAGGCTCTAATGGGGTATTAAAGGATGCTACTGATGGTAAAAAAATTAAAGGCTTAACTAAAGGTTCGGCAGTTTTAAAGGGGACTTATTCTAATAAGGAAATTTCAATACCAGTTACATTTGAGCAAAAAATAACTAAGATTGTTGTTGAGCCTAAAAATATTAATGTAAATATAAAAAGCTCTAAATCCATTAAAGTAACTGGTTACTACAAGGATGGTAAAACAGTAAATTTATCTACAAAAATGAACTGGCAGTTATCTAATTCTGATGTAGTTACACTGAATACCTCCTCTGTGAGAGGGGTTAATGAAGGAATAGTTACGTTAAGTGGGTCTTATCAAGGTCATAATGCAACAGTAACTGTAAATGTTGTTCCTAAGCTGAAGAAGGTTTATGCAGATACGAAACGGATTAATGCTGCACCTGGTTCTGCTCATAATATAATTGTTACCGCAGAGTATGATACAGGGAAAACGGCAATCGTAACAAATAGTATAAATTGGACCAGCAGTAAACCAGCAGTTGCTAAGATGAACGCAGGACGAATTGAGGCAATTGCGAAAGGTACAGCTACAATTAAAGGTAAATTTGATGGAAAGAACATCTCAATTACAGTGGTTGTAAAATAATGTAATCTAAATACATTTAATGATCGTTATCGCACTGGCATATCAACATTGAATTGTTGAGTGCCAGTTTTTACTTTATATGTTTATCAAATGTTATGATTTAACGGGCAAAGGAGTTTGGACATCACGAGTACAAGCAGAGGAACTAAATTAAAAGGGACTAGGGCTAGGTCAAGGCGAAAAGTTCATAAAATATGGTATGGAATAGTCATGGCGTTATTTGTCGCCTTTGGTTATCATTTTTTAGAAGAAACAGACTTAGTTAATGATACACAGCAGGGATCTATACAACAGCAACAGCTACAAGAACAACAACTAAAGGGGCAACAACTACAAGTTAACTTTTTAGATGTTGGACAAGGAGCGTCCCAGTTAATCATTACTCCATCAGGTAAAACAATGCTAATTGATGGTGGAAATAATGATCAACAAGAGAAAATGGTACAGTATTTACAGCACTATGGAGTAAAACGATTGGATATCGTCATTGCTACACATCCTGATGCGGACCATATTGGTGGGCTAATTGCTGCAATAAAGTATGCGGATGTCGGCAAAATTTATATGCCAAAGGTGCAGAATAATACAAAAACGTTTGAGAACTTATTAAGAGTAATAAAAAATAAGGGCTTAAAGATTACAACAGCCAAAGCAGGGTTATCCTTGGAGTTAGAGGATAAGATCGATATTAATATGATTGCTCCCATATTAAATGGACTAGATAACAACAACATGAGTGCTGTTATACGTATCCAATATGGTCAAACCTCATTTTTGTTAACGGGGGATGCTGGTAATGAAAGTGAGCAAGCGATGTTGTCATCCCAAGTGAATTTAGCTAGTGATGTGTTGTTAGTAGGTCATCATGGTTCAAAAAGCTCAACAACCTCTTCATTTTTGAATGAGGTAAAACCAAAATATGCTGTAATTCAGGTAGGGGAAAATAAGTATGGTCATCCCACTCCAACAGTATTGAAACGACTTCAAGAAAGTGGAGTCCATGTTTATCGTAATGACACCCAAGGGACAATCGAGTTTAGGTCAGATGGATTAAACTATTCAATTAAGACGGAGAGGTAAGCGTATATGTTAGCTATCATTGATTCATTTGAAGAGGATTATTGTTTAATTGAAATCGATGGACGTATTAAGCCTGTTCAGCGTACTTTAGTTGATCATGCGGTAAAAGTAGGGGATGTTGTGGATTGGGATGGACACCAGTGGGTAACCAATCGGAAACAGACAGCTGCGCGTACTCAATCTATAAAAAAGCTTATGGATGATTTATGGGAAGATTAGTATATAATAAATTAGCTTAAAACAGCATTAGCGATCTTAGGAAATGAGTGATATGTACACATATAGAAACAGGAGATAAAGCAATGTTTAAGTTGCCTTGACCTCCTGTTTTTGTTGTAGATCAAAACTAACTATTCCCGGGAAATAATTACAGAGAAGTCCCCTTTAAGTGTGTATTCGCCAAAATTTACAGGTAGGATGAAATGGTCGCCTTTAGTAAGAGCATAGCTTTCTGAACCTATCTGTAATGAACCGTGACCAGCTATTACGCTACATATTGTATATTTTGAATGTGCAGGTAAAGCCGCGTTATTAGTAATATCCCACTTTTGTACAGTGAAAAACTCATTTGAAACGAGCTTAGTTATTATAATTCCCTCTTTATTTTGTTGCTCAGGTTCAGTAGGGACATAAACTTGTGGAATGGTGGTGACATCAATCGCTTTTTCTAAATGCAGCTCCCTAGTGTTTCCGTCCTTATCCATACGATTATAATCATATACACGATAGGTCGTGTCAGAGCTTTGTTGAGTTTCTAATACAACAATTCCTTTGCCAAGGGCATGAATCGTCCCGCTTGGTACATAAAAGAAATCGCCAGCTTGTACAGGAACCTTAGTCAGTAAATCATCCCATTTACCCTCTTTAATATATGAAATTAGTTGTTCCTTAGTCTGTGCCGCATGGCCGTAAATAATTTCAGCTCCTGGCTCTGCATCAAGGATATACCAGCATTCTGTTTTCCCTAATTCCCCATTTTCATGAAGATTAGCGTATTCATCATTAGGATGTACCTGAACAGACAAATTATCAGATGCATCTAAAATTTTAGTTAATAGCGGAAAGCGAGGGGAGCTAGATTGAAATAACTCTGGATGTGAATCCCACAGTTCACCTAGAGTTAAGCCTGAGAATGTTCCCTCCCGTACAACACTTTGTCCATTCGGATGTGCAGAGATTGCCCAACATTCCCCTGTGCGCTCATAAGGAAGATCATAAGTAAATAACGTTTTTAATTTTTGACCACCCCAAATTCGTTCTTGAAAAATAGGGGATAAAAAAATAGGTTGCATCATAAATTAATCTCCTTTAAATCAATTTATTAATTATAGGATACATGCACTAAAGCGGCTGCACCAATTAATCCAGCATTTTGCTGGAGCTGTGCAGGTATGATTGGGGTGCTCCTTCCAGTAGGATTTAACGCATTTTTTCCTACATAGCTTTGGATTGTTTCAAATAAAGCAGTACCAACCTGAGAAACCCCACCACCAATAATAACCTGTTCAGGATCAAACGTATTAATGAGTGTTACACATCCGATAGCAATGTAGCTGAATACCTGATCGACAAGTCTTTTCATCTCTATGTGACCATCTGCTGCAAGCTCAAAGGTTTCCTTGCTAGTTACTTGTCGGCCCAAGATTTGTGTTGCTTGTCTTGCAATCGCAGTACCAGATGCAATATATTCGAAGCATCCATCTTGACCACAGTTACAATGTCCAGCAGCTGGATCTATAACGATATGTCCAATGTCACCAGCATTTCCTGTAGCTCCAGTTAACAATTTTCCATGTGCAAAAATGCCAGCACCGATGCCCGTACTGATCGTCATAAAAATAAAGTGATCCAAATTTTGAGCTGCTCCGACCCATTTTTCAGCTAATGCCGCAGCTGTCGCATCGTTTTCAAAAAAAATAGGGAAATTAAAATAACGTTGTAATGATTGAATGATAGAAAAGTTCCACCAGCTTCGCAAATTTGGCGGTTCTACAATAATTCCTTTTTGCGTATTTATTGGCCCCGGTGCACCTACACCGATACCAGCAATTAAAGAGCTAGGAATAGCATGCTCGTGTAGCAATTGTGTTGTTGCGTTGGCAACACGTGTTATCATCTCATCGGGAGAAATTGACAAATCGGTAGGCAACGTAGTTTGTGCTGCAATTAAGCCTTGTGAATTAACAAGTCCAATCGCAATTTTTGTCCCACCAATATCAATTCCAATTGCATAGCTCATCAAAAGTAGCCTCCAATCTTCGTGTTTAACTTGACAAACTTGACAAAGATATAGTTAGTAAAGTAATGTTGGGTTAAGTTTATCACGTTTTGTGGAGGTTGAAAAGCTTGAGTAAAAAGAAAAAGATTACGATGCAGGATATTGCAAATAAGCTGAATATTTCTAAAAATGCAGTATCGCTTGCTTTGATGAATAAAAAGGGCGTTAGCAATGCAACACGTGAGCTTGTTTTACAGTGTGCAAAGGAATTAGGATATAGTAATACAAATTTAACGGAATTAAATAATAATATTATGGTATTGATTCCTGAGCGTGTAATGAGCTATGAAGATCAAGACCATTTTCAATTTTTTCATGATATGTTGTGGGGCTTAGAACAGAAAATTCGGGAAGAGGGCATGAATGCAGTTGTCGTTAGGATCGATAAAGAAACGGAGAGGACGCTAAAGCTGCCTAGATTATTAGATGACATTGCTTATCGGGGTATTATTATGTTTGGGATTATAGATTATGCTTACGCGAAATTTATATATGAACTTGATGTACCCGTTGTGATGTTAGACTCCTATTACCGCGATTTGCCTTGCCCTGTCGTTACGTCAAGTAATATTGAAGGGGCATGTGAGGCGGTAAACTATTTAATTGGGAAAGGACATAAGGAGATAGCATTTATTGGACCTGTAAATTTAACAACAAGTCATGAGGAACGATGGTTTGGTTATTTAACCGCGTTAGAGAAACACCAGCTGACCATTCAGCCCCACCTTCAACTTACTCAATCAGAAAGCTTTAGTAAAACAAAAGCAGAAATAGAGCTCTTTATAGCTAAGCTATTTAAGCTAAATCAGCTTCCAACGGCCTTTTTTTGTGGCAATGATCGAACAGCATATATTTTACAAGATGTTTTACTTGAAATGGGGGTTCCTCAGCAAACATGGCCTTCCATAATTGGTTTTGATAATATAACACCACCTGACTCAAGGCATTTACCTATAACTACGATGTCAGTGCAGAAGGAGAAAATGTGTGAAGCCGCAGCAAAGCTGTTAATCACGTCATCTTCAAGCACTTTTATAAACTATAGGGCAGCATTACGTTATTCTATTCCACCAGTATTAGTGGAGCGTCAGTCTGTGAAGAGAATATAAGGAGATTAAATAGAAAAACAACATAAAAAAACGATTACCAAGCAAGTTGGCAATCGTTTTTATTATTATTTAAAAGTTTATTTTACAGCTGCTTCATAACGTTTTTCAACTTCAGACCAGTTAATTACGTTAAAGAATGCTGCGATGTAGTCAGGACGTTTGTTTTGATAATTTAAGTAGTAAGCATGCTCCCAAACATCTAGACCTAAAATAGGAGTTTTACCTTCCATAATTGGTGAATCTTGATTTGGCAAGCTGTATACGGATAGTTTACCGTTAGCATCAACAGCTAGGAATGCCCAACCGCTACCAAAGCGAGTTGTTGCTGCTTTAGCGAAATCTTCTTTAAATTTATCGAAGCCACCAAGCTCGTTAGCGATTGCATCTGCTAATTTACCAGAAGGCTGTCCGCCACCGTTAGGACCGATGATTTCCCAGAACAAGGAGTGGTTAGCATGGCCACCACCATTGTTGCGAACTGCTGTACGAATTGCTTCAGGAACGCTATCTAAATCTGCAATAAGTTCCTCAACAGATTTGCTTTGCAATTCAGGTGCGGATTCTAATGCCGCATTCAAATTCGTAACGTAAGTGTTGTGGTGACGATCGTGGTGAATCTCCATAGTTAAAGCGTCAATGTGTGGTTCCAAAGCGTTATTAGCGTAAGGTAAAGCTGGTAATTGATGTGCCATTATATAATTCATCCTCTCTGATAATATGTAAATATTAGATTTGATATCTTTATTATAATTATTTCAATGCACTTAGTCAACATAAATGTATGGTAAGTATGTTAACTAAATAATTATGCTTAATTTAAATTACATTAGGTTCTCATTAACGCGATTTTATAGCATTGACAAAAAGAATTGTGTTAGACATAATTACAGTCATGTTTATTTATTACCCATTACTTTGATAAGCAAACAAATTAGTTATAATTTAAGAAGCATCATATGCATGATAAGCCTATTATGAAGATTATAACGATTATGAAGCAAAATAATAAATAATGGTGGTGAAGAAGGTATGGGACTAGGCATTGTGGTTGTTGAAGTGTGTGAAACCAATGTATTAAGCAAACTTGCGCTTGAGCAGTTGGAAGAGGAATTTCCTGAAGTCGCAGTGATGCGTACAGATTGTCTTAACTTGTGTGGGTTATGTAAGCTTCGCCCATACGCTTTAGTTAATGGAAAACGGGTCGTAGCAAAGTCGGAAGAAACATGTCTTAAAGACATTAAGCAAAAAATTCAAGATGAATTGCTGGAATATGATGTTGAATAGGATAGCCATAGTATAGAATAATTGAACTGCACCACTACTAGTCAGAACTTGGCTAACAAATGGGGTGCAGTTCATTTTTAATTTATGGGATAATAAAAGAAAATCATAACTAAAATTTAGGCTTCTTTTTTTGAAGATTTCTCTTTTGTAATCGTATAACGACAACAATTTCCTTCTTGAGCTAGGCATTCACTGCGCTCAACATTAGCATCTAACAAGGATTCAAATAGTTTTAGCTCACATTCACAGGCATGCTGATATTGGTTAGCAATTTGCGAGATTGGGCAGTTATGCTCAATTAGGATATATTCGTTTTCATCCTGTTGCTCTAACTTGGTCATATAACCATTGTCATTTTGAATTTTTGCTAACGTTTTAACTTTATCCTCAAAGGACTTGCCTACCATTGAAGATTTGTATTGTTGTTCTAGTTTTTCTTTTCGACGATCAAATAAGCGATCTACAAGTTTATAATCTGTTTCTTCAGCTAAAACATCTAACAAATCTAATGTAAGTGTATGATATTTTTTTGGAAAGAGGTTGTCTCCTTGCTCAGTTAGTCCATAAACAGCAGTAGGCCTTCCCATAGTCGGGCGCACTAATTTAGATTCAATAAGTCCATCTCTTTCCATTGTGCCAAGATGTCTACGTACAGCCATTTCCGTAATACCTAACTCATCCGTAATTTCCTTTGTACTAAGAGGACCGCTTGTTTTCATCATATGAAGTATTTGTTCCCTAGTGGAAAGCTCTTGATTCATTTTCATGGTGATACACCTCCTAGTCATTAAGGTTAAGGATGTTCATTATGCAAGCAAGCATTAGGATGCACGAGTCTGAAATTTATGTCTACATTCATCAGAGCAAAAGCCTTGGTGCTCCTCATAGCAAGACTCACAGCTAATATATTGTAAGTTACACTCAGGGCAATTAATATATTGATCGTTAGACTCATGACAATGGAAGCAAGTGCCTACAACGATATCTTCGTCAGTTCTATTAATGGGTACAGAAATCCGCTCATCAAAAACGTAACATTTCCCATCAAACAATCGACCTTGTACTTCCGAATCCTTACCATAAGTAACAATACCACCATCAAGTTGGTTAACATCTGTAAAACCTTCATGGATTAAAAAGCCGGTTAATTTCTCACAACGAATACCGCCAGTACAATAGGTAAGAACCTTTTTATCCTTAAACTGTGTCATATTGTTGCGAATCCATTCAGGGAATTCTCGGAATGATTCAACATCAGGTCTGATTGCACCACGAAAATGACCAATGTCATATTCATAGTCGGTTCGTCCATCTAAAATAATAACATCATCTTGCTGTAGCTGCTCATAAAACTCCTTAGGTGATAAGTGCTTACCCGTAATTTGATTGGGGTCAAGCTCATGTTCGTATCTAAAAGTAACAAGCTCCTCCTTGTGACGAACAAACATTTTTTTAAATGTATGAGTCTCAACCTCATCTACTTTAAAAACGATATCTGAAAATAGAGGGTTAGCTCGTAAATCCGCCATATATTGCTCAGTTTGCGCTATAGTTCCCGAAACAGTTCCGTTTATCCCTTCACTTGCGATCAGGATTCTTCCTTTAAGTCCAAGGTTTTTACAATAGCGTAAATGCTCTTGTGTGAATTGCTCCGGATCATTAATTGTTACGTATTTATAGTACAACAGTACTCTATATTGAAGTTGTTCCATATGCACCACCTAAATTATATATTTTCTTCTGAATTGTATTGAATTTTATGTACTTAGTCAATATTAAAGTATAGTAAGTATAGTATGTATATAAATTAAAACAAAAACAAGCTACTTCATGATAATGATGTAGCTTGTTTAAATGAGTCAGTTTCTTATTGTGAAACCTTAATATGAGTTTTAGGTGCAACTCGATGTGCCAAAAGCTGAGAGACGGTTACGAAGGAATATCCTCTTTTTTTTAGTTCAGGTAACAAAATAGATAATGCTTCAGCGGTTTGAGGCTCGTGATATACACAATCATGCATTAAAATTATATCGCCGTTGCGTACATTTTTTAACACTCGATTTACAATTTTTTGCACGCCTGGTGAAGCCCAATCCTTCGTATCTTGATGCCAAGACCACAATATAAGCTGTAATTTATTTTGTTTAGCAATATCTACAATACGTTCATTAAATTGTCCCCCTGGAGGACGAAAAAATGTTGCTCGATGTCCTGTAGCCGCAAAAATTGCTTCTTGTGTCTCACTGATTTCATTTAACACTTTGTTTGGGGCTATATTTTGAAAAGAGGGATGGTGGTAGGTATGATTGCCAACCTCATGGCCTTCAGCTAATTCCTTTTTTAAAATATCAGGATATTTTTTAACCCGACTACCAACGACAAAAAACGTTGCTTTTGCATCATTTTTTTCTAACACCTCTAAAATTTTTAACGTTTGTTTTTCATCTGGTCCGTCATCAAAAGTGAAAGCAAGTGCCTTTTCCTCTGTAGGAACATCCCACACAATGTCACCACGCTCCTCATAATAATGACGATTGCGTATATGTGAATTAGGTTGAGCGCTTGCCTGGCAAGTAAGCATAGGGAAAATGATACATGTGATCACCGTCAGCCTACGGCAAAATAAGTTTCCTGTAAACATAAGTAGCACACCCTCCAATGGTTAGCAAAGTATAAAGATTAGTGTGCTTTATGGGATGAGATTTTATCCTTTATTTTTAAACTGCTAAAGTTTGTTGACCAGGATGTGCTGTTTCTTACTCAATGGAAGGGGGCAGAAACAAGTTAATGATTCGATGTTGATTTACACTATTGTTAGGAGATGACGATATGCATTTAGGAAGTATTTATCTCATAGTAAAAGACTTTGAAAAATCTTTGGGATTTTATGAAAAATTGCTTGAAATGCCTGTGTCTAAAATGAACATGAACAGATTTGCTATGTTTAATTTTGAGGGCAACTGTATATCGCTTATGAATGGACTATTTGATAGTCATCATCCAGATAAAGTAGAACGGAGAGGTGAATTTAATGAATATTTTGATGATTTAGAACAAATCGCTAATTTGCCTAATTCTCGTAAAGCAGTGCTGAATTTTTGGGATGAGAATTTAAAAGAAGAATATAGACGTATTAAGGAACTAAACATTTCTGATAAGCTGACAAGCATCAAATATATTTGTAATGCAAGTCCATATTACTACTTTCAGTTAACAGATCCAGACGGAAATATAATTGAGGTAACAGGGGGGTATGAGCCAGAAGAAGGTGAATTCAAATGAGTAAATGAACAATTTAATGATCCGATAATGTTTATCCAGCACAGCTTCCATTTTCCTTACACACTCCTTAGTTCAAATACATAGCTTTTTTGGATTAAAGTCGTTAGCTAATTTAAAAGCTGTTTTAAACACAAAAGAAGCCATGTTGGCGCATGACTTCTTAAGTAGTAGTAGTCGCTTTAAGGGCGATAAGGCTATAGAAAAGATGATATTTATTACGAAATAAGACTGTTAACCTTTTCAGCAGGGCGGTCTATTTCTTTTGGGTAAACGCCACGACAATAGAAATAACCAATGTCAGTAGCGCAATTAGAAGCGCATTTGAACTGATTATTAATGTCAAAGCGTCCTTAATTTAAAAAGGAGTAATATATATTTGGATTGTCACTTTACATTTTGAGCCTAACCACTTATATTATTTAAATAGAATGAAAGTAGTTAATAGTAATAATTGGATCTGTTAGCTCAGCAGGGAGAGCGCTATCTTGACAGGGTAGAGGTCGTAGGTTCGAACCCTACACAGATCATACTGAGAGAACCCTTACGGTGTAAGGGTTCTTTGCTTTTACTTCATTTTTTGGGCAAAATATATAGATTTTTCATCATTTTGATCATCTGAACTGTAGACAAAATAATTACTATAGTCAGTAGGAATACTATGGAAATGACCCTGATACAATAATTTCGTAACTTGTCTTAACTAGTCTTAGAGTAAATATTTGATTTACTTTCCTTTTATCCGTTTACTGTATCATCACCTCTTTCTAATTTTTGTTTAAATCACTTGTTTGTTTACTAACTACTTTTGTATCTATTAGTACCTCTAATAATACTGTTTAATTTTTTCAGGAGTTAGATTTGAATCAGTATAGTTGCACAATGATTGAATCCCTTCTTTTTGGGGATAAGAAGGATGTAGGAGATCAATTAATTCAATATTTAGTGTAAATGAAATTTTCTCAAGTGTCTTAATCGTTGGATTTTTTTCCCCACGTTCAATCTGTCCGATATATGACGTATTCACCCCTGCATTCAAAGCTAGTTGTTCTTGGCTTAAATTATTTTTGATACGTAAAATCCTGATGTTCTCTCCAATGTTTTCAATACTACTGTTCATTCCTCTCCCCCCTAATGAAACAATAAATTTTTTAGTAGAGAGACTCAATATGATATAGTGCGGATTTGAATGGATATAAACATGAATTGATACAGAGTGTAGTTAAAGCGTGGATAAAAAAACAGATTGGGTTATTTTCAACCCCTGAAACTGTTGTAGAGGGACAAATATTTTAAAAGTCACCATGTTCTTTCAGACTATAAAATTTATTACCTCCAATCACTACATGATCAAGTACATCAATCCCAACAATGTCTCCTGCTGCATTAAGCCTTTGAGTTAAGGCAATATCCTCTTTGGAAGGTTCAGGATCACGGCTAGGATGATTATGAGCGAATATTAACGATGCACTACAATGTCTGATAGCTGCATTAAATACTTCTCTTGGATGAACAATTACAGCATTTAAAGAACCAATAAAGATCACTTCTTTAAAGATTAGACGGTTTTTAGTATTAAGAAACAAGCAAATGAAATATTCCTTTTGTTCAAAAATCAGTTCAGATTGAACAGCATTGAATACATCATGGGGGAACGAATAATGACTGGTTTTTCGTTGGGACTAGCTAGGATTTTGGTAGGTTTCAGTAATGCTAAAATCTGTCTAGCCTTTCCTTTGCCAATACCCTTGATTGAGATTAACTGTTGTTCTGAAACGTCTACAAGTTCGGCTGTAGTGGGGAAGCGATGGAATGTTCTTGGATGACGTAGCTGTTGCTAGATTCTCGTAGGGATTGTGAGAATAGGTATTGTAGGTGTTATCTTGGGTTAGGTGCATGGGAATCCTCCTTAATTTGAGTACTTTGTAATAATGTATATTTTTAATTAATGAATTTACAGGATTAATCTAATAATTGAATATTTTAGGACTATTGTACTTTAAAAGAGGAAATATCTTGAAAGAAACGAAGTATTTAATATATACATAATTTCTAAAAACAGGAGGTTTTAGTATTGAAGATTAGTAAAGTAAAGGTGAAAAACTATAGGTTATTGAAAGATTTTGAATTAGACCTAGAAGATGATTTATCTGTAGTTATCGGAAAAAATAATTGTGGTAAAACATCATTACTCTCCATTCTTGACCAATTTATTGGTAAACGATCTAATGGGAATTCATTTTCTTATAACGACTTCAATATAGAATTTCAAGAAAAATTTGAAAAGTTAATTGAATCTACCGAAGTCATTAATGAATCTGATCTTGGCATAGCAGTAACCGTTTTTATTGAATATAGCAGATTGGATAATTTATCAAACCTAAGTAAACTAATGATGGATTTAGACCCAAAAAATAATACAGTTGTTATTAAATTCGAATACACTACTACAGAAGAAGAACTTCTAAAAATTAGATCAGATTTTAAGAAGGAGAAAAAAGAGAAGAAGAATAAGAATGTTAATGATTTTTTGAAAACCAATCACAAAAAATATTTTAAAATTTATAAGAAAGCTATTTGTTACGATTACATTACTTGCAATGAAAACGAAGATAACTATATTGATCTAACTAAGGATAATGCACTTCTTGATAAAATAATTAATTTTAAATTTATTAGTGCTAAAAGAAATATAAGCAACAACGATTCAGATAATGCTCTATCAGTTTTATCCTCAAAATATTACGAAAAAAAAGAGGATGGGCTTAGTAACTCAGCTAGTATTCAAAAATTTAAAAATACACTGAGTGACACAGACTCCCATCTAACTAAAATTTATGATGTACTATTTGCTGATGTTATTAAGAAAGTTAAGAAATTCGGTGGTGTACAAAAAGATGAATCTGTAATAAAAATTTCTTCAACACTACAACATAAGGAACTTTTAAAAGGTAATACAACTGTTATGTATAATCATAGTTCAGGCTACTCCTTGCCTGAAAATTATAATGGGCTTGGCTACTTAAATTTAATTACTATGATATTTGAGATTGAATTATTATTAAGTGAGTTCAGAATGGAATCTAAAGAAAATCAAGCACCCGCCGACATAAATTTGCTTTTTATTGAAGAACCTGAAGCACATACTCATCCACAAATGCAGTATGTATTTATAAAGAATATTAAAGAAATATTAAAAGAAGCGAGCACTGGAAAAGGAAAAAATAAATTTAATTTGCAGACAATTATTACTACCCATTCTTGCCAAATAACATCGGAAAGTAAGTTTGACGATATAAAGTATTTCTATAAATCAAATATAAATCAAGTCAACTCCAAAAATTTAAAAGACCTTGAGAAAGAATATATAAAAGATGGAAGTATACAATCATTTAAATTTCTAAAACAATATCTTACACTTCACCGTACTGAGTTGTTTTTTGTAGATAAAGCAATATTTATTGAAGGGGACACTGAAAGAATCCTGCTACCAGCAATGATGAAAAAAATAGATCAACAATTTCCAGACAACCCTTTGCTATCTCAGAATATATCAATTGTAGAGGTTGGGGCTCATTCACACGTGTTTGAAAAATTTATTGATTTTATAGGAATGAAATCTTTAATAATTACAGATTTTGATTCAGCAAAAAAAGTCAATGTTGAGGATAATAAGACGGAATTAGAAAAATGTCCAGTCAATGAAGCACACACTATAACAAATAATTCTCTAAAGTATTTCTTTAGTTCTACCTATAAGAAATATAAAGAATTACAAAAGGAGATAGCCATTACTGCTGAATTAGACAAAACTAGTATAGATAGCATTAATGAACGTGACTTTTATTTAAATCTATCTTTAGATGACAAAAAACTTTGTAAAGATATTTCACAAAAAGAATGGATTTCAAACAAAAACGGACATGTTTTAGTCATTTATCAAGTCACAGAGAAAAATTCAGATGGAGTTGAATACTGTGCTAGGAGCTTCGAAGATTCTTTTTTTCACCTAAATCAACAGTTTATTCTTGATAATATAAGTTCCTTTACAAGTTTAAAAAATAAGAAAGATTTTAAAGCAGGAACTAATCCCTATATTCTAGCTGAAAGATGTATAGAAAAAAAACCTAATTTTGCAATGGAGATACTAATTAACAGTCAAGAAAATAATAATATTGAGTTCTCTAACTGGGAAATTCCATATTACATAAAGGAAGGTTTGCTATGGTTGAAGGACAAGTAGAATTAGAAAAAGTATTCCAATGTGTGACTAATAAAAAAAATTTCCTATTAAGTGGAGGTGCAGGTTCTATACTTTAGTTCAAGTTATAAAAAAGGCACTTACGGAGAATCCATCTTCTAAAGTATCATGTATAACATATACAAATGCAGCAGTGAAAGAAATTGAAGATCGAGTAAATCATCCGAATCTTTGGGTATCTACTATCCATGATTTTTTATGGGATAACATCAAGAATTATCAAAATGATTTAAAAAAAGCACTTATAGCACTTATTAATGATGAAGACTCTAAAATAATAAGTCCTGATGGTAAAGTTGATAAAAATTATTTTGATCACTTAAAGAATGGGATTCAATACAAAGAGTACAATCGTATAAGGGAAGGAATTATTTCACATGACGAGATGCTTGCTCTGTCAAATATAATGTTTAAACAGCATGAATTACTTTGTGACATTTTAAAAGATAAGTATCAATTCATTTTTGTTGATGAGTATCAAGATACAAGTCCAGTGGTTATTGAAATATTTTTAGAACATATACAAAAAAGCAAAAAAAATAATATCATTGGTTTTTTTGGTGATTCAATGCAATCGATTTATGACAATGGAGTCGGAGATTTAACAAACTATATTGACTCTGGTCTAATAACTGAAATTCAAAAGAAACAAAATAGAAGAAATCCTAAGCAAGTAATAGATTTAGCGAATCAACTCAGGCTAGATGACTTAATACAAGAACCATCATCGGATTTATCTGCTCCAAATATGCTAAATGGAAAAATAAAGGAAGGTTCAATTAAATTTCTATACTCTGATCATGCGAATTTAGAACAGATAAAAGAACTGAAATATTTCAAAGATTGGGATTTTAACGATTCTACGCAAACAAAAGAATTATATTTAACACACAATCTAATTGCTGATAAAGCAGGGTTTCCTAGTTTGATGGATATTTATGATAAAGACCCTATAATTTCTCTTAAAAATAAAATTAGAAATACAATCAAAAAACAGAACATTGATATTGATGAAAGTAGCTCATTTGATGAGGTTGTGGATTCCCTTAAACTAATGAATAGAGAAAAAAAATTATTAAAAGATGTTATAACTCAAAATCCTTCAACAAACTCACTATATAAATTATTGAAGGACAGACCATATGCTGAAGTTAAAAATATTTACTTAGACAAAGATTCACTTATTGATGATAAAAAAGATGATGAGAATGATAATACTAAAGCAGGTTCAAAAAGAGATGATTTGATAAAACATCTCTTTAAAATTCAGAAAGTTGTTCATTTGTACCAAGAAAAACATTATAATGAATTTATACGAAATACAGAATTTTCTATAAATTCAGTGAAGGATAAAGTTGAAATCAGCAAAATATTTGCTGATTTTCATAAGATTTCAAAAAAAACTATTGAAGATGTTATTGAGTATACTGAATCTAAATTAATTTGTAGAAAAGATGACAAATATCATTCTTTTGTTAAAAAAAATGATTATGTATTTAGTAGAGTTAAAAATGTAAAGTATGAAGAGTTCCAAAACTTATTTTATTACTTAGAAGGCTTTACTCCATTTTCTACACAACATAAAATTAAAGGTGCTGAATTTGAGAATGTTTTTGTAGTATTAGATAATGGAAAATGGAATAATTTCAACTTTGAGTATCTATTTACTAATAGACAAGACAAACTATCGGTGTACAACAGGACAAAAAAAATATTTTATGTATGTTGTACAAGAGCTAAAGATAATCTTGTCTTATTTTTTCATAATCCAAATGAGGAAATCGTTCAACAAGCTAAGAATTGGTTTGGAAAAGATAATGTTATAAAAGTATAATTGCTTTGTCGCCAAGAAACAATTACCTCACATCGCCCACTTTACATCTGACAGGGTAGAGGTAGGTTCGAACCCTACACAGATGATATTTTCTATATGGACAAGGGACTTCAGCGTTTTTTTCACTATTAAAAAGTAGTGGTCTGAGTCCTAATTTGAGGAACCATTATCTTTAAGGACATAAAAATTCTTTTAGGTGGTGGTTTTTTGTTATTTGATTTTGCTCTATCTGAGTTTAAAGCAGATAAGCAACATCGCAATGTGAGTGATAGAACATTAACCTCTTTTATGTCACTTATGGATGAATTGCATAAATTTTGCGTAGAGTAGGAATTTGTAAATTTGGAGGATTATGTTTAATATCTGAGCGTAGAATTGAAGAGAAACATTTTGCCTATCTATTTTAAACTCTATGGTTTTATTATGTCTTTTCAGCTTTTCGAACTCTACTTATGAATAGCTTCAATAGCTGTAGATAGTCTAAAAAAATCAGCTTCATAACGATAAGGTTTGGAAATTTGGCAATTTTTAAAGCGAATAGCTTTATAAGTGAATTCTTCTGTACAATCTAAATTTTTATGAATAATTTCAAGGTATACTTGGGAATCTGCTATTTAAGTGCTGATTGATATATTAAATGTTTAGATTGATTTGGCTGATGGACAATAAGATTCAAGAGTGTAGAGGGTTTTCTCTTCAAGGAAAATGGTGATCTCAATATCAAAGAATTCGGAATCTTGTATCTGTATCCTGTATCTCAAATTTCAAAGCCTTCAATATTTGTCATTGTTGTTGACATGTATATGTTCATTCCGTTCTCAATTTTGACAAAAGAAAAACCGCCATTCAGGCGGTTAGAAATATCATTCTTAAATATCTATAGTATTTGTAAGTTCAGAAATTCTTTTATCTGAAATATTTGGTACCAATATTTTAAATTGTTTATAGAGCTTTCCTATTTCGGATGATAGTTGGTTTCTGGTTTTATTAAACTCAAGCAAACTACCCTTTGGAAAATCAGCTAGGTCAGCATATTGGGTATATAATCCATAAAGTTCTACTAATTTATCATAAGCATTTTGATATTCAGGAGAAGGCTTATTCAAGCCTTGCATTAATTTATCAGTTTCTTCTGTATTTTTCTTAATTAAGGCTATAATATTTTTTTCTTCGAATTCTTCTCTTTTATAGGAAATAGCTTCATTAAAATTTAATGCGCTTTTATTATTTACTATAATCCAATCTTCTTTAATTGCTCTATTCCATACATCGGAGTATTGATTACAAATTTCCTCAGAAATCAATGAAAAACTCATCATTTGAGTGACTGCTACAGCTAAGTCTTCACGATACTTATTAATAGCCTTTTCCTGTTTATCACTAAAGTACCAATATCCACCACCGATAGCCCCAATTAGTACAACTATAGAAAGTAAAGAAAATAATATAGTTTTTTTGCTTTTTTTCACTCTAAAATTATCATTCACTTCAACTGAAACAGCAGTTTCTTCTGATTGATTATTTAATAATTCATTATCTTCATCTTCAGTATCAAGTTTTAAACCACATTGATCACAAAATAAACTTTTTTCATCTACTTCATTACCGCAATTTTTACAGATTATCATATTCTGTCCCTCATCCCTATATTTTTTCGATCATACTACCAATATATCGGAAATATAGGTCTATAGATTTAGATAATATGTACTATTTATAATATCTTTCGTTAAGGAAACGCTGTATGTCTTTACTTGTATAATCTTCAAACTGCTTTAGCTCATTGATATAAAACTCCTTTTAGGTAATGGTTTTTTATTTAAATTTCGTTAAATATTGTGTATATTCATATCCCCACTAGCTAACACTTAAATTAGATTTCTTAGGGGGGATTATGATGGAAAAGAACAACAATGGCAATGCGAAGCTAGGCCTTATTGTTGCAGGGATTGCTTTAATACTAATTACGCAAGGTTGTAATCATGATCAAGCGCTGTCAGAGCGTCCAACAAAACCTGCTTGGTTTGGTCATTCTATTGTAGATGATGTATATGAACCTGCAATTGTAGAAGACGTATATTCAAAACAATAGTATAATGAGACGATATTCTAAGCAAAAAGGTGTGAATGACGTAAGATGACAGCAGTAATTATCCCTGTTAAGGAAAAAGATCAGCTAGAGCATTGCTTTTCAATTCGGAAAGAGGTTTTTGTTAAGGAGCAGCAAGTCCCATTAGAGATTGAAATTGATGAGTTTGATGTGCTTGATGAAAACGTGCATCATCTTTTAGTTGAAGTAGAGGGCAAACCTGCCGCAACGGGAAGACTAATTTTTTATAAGGATAATGCAGCTAAGCTACAGCGAATTGCGGTCAGCAAGGCGTATCGAGGGCAAGGACTAGGAGCGGTTTTAATTATTGCTTTAGAAGAGCTTGCACGAGAATTAGGACTGACCAAATCAGTGTTAGATGCCCAGTGTCAGGCTGAAGGCTTTTATGAAAAGCTAGGCTACACTACAGTATCCTCAGAGCCATTTGATGATGCTGGTATACCTCATGTTCGAATGGAGAAGACACTATAAATAGTTTTTGTGTGAATTGGACATATTATCATTATCCCCAACGGGAAATGAAAATGGAGGAGATGAAAGCTATGGACATTCATACAAGAGAACGTTTCATTGCCGTTCAAAAAAATGGGGACGGTGACTTAAAGGCATTTAAAACATCTAGTGGAAGAGTACTTGAATACAATGAAGCATTAAACGAGGTTCAAGCGGGTGCAATTGCAGGTGTGAATGTATTTAAGGGAAAAGATGGTGAGATGTATATTCGTGGAGATGCAGATGGAGATCCAACTAACAATCTAGATGCGTTACCAACATTTTAATTAACTTTGGATTTAAATAAACGGTGTGGCCAATGGGCTACGCCGTTTTTTGGTTTTTAACACAAAATAAACAGAATAATCATTGTCAATTTGGAAAAAGATGACTATAATAAATTTAAATTGTATTTTAAATGTCGTTTAAAATGCTGTTTAAATCTTAGTTTAAAATAGCATAAAGAATTTTAAGCCATAAATTTTTTAAATCAAAAAATTGGGAGGTTCCCTATGGAGACTGACAAAAAAATAGAAACCAAAGAGAAGATCATGCGCGCCACTCTGGAGTTAACCAAGCAAGAAGGGTTTGAGAAGATCACCATAAAAAAAATTGCAGAGGCTTCAGGCACAAACGTGGCTTTAGTTAACTATTACTTCGGGTCTAAAGAAAACTTATTGAGTGAGTCCATTAAATTAATATTGAACAGCTTTCAGCATACCTTTGCCATACTTGACGATTTCACTATATCTGCACGAGATCGATTGAGGCAATTTTTACTGGATTATTTGCAAGTCATTCGTCAATATCCCGAATTACTCTCTAGAATCATCCTCATGGGTCAGACTGTTTTCTCCTCTCAGCATGAATATGGTTCATTTTTAAATCTATTAGGATTTCCTAAGATACAGAGTACTTTAAGAGAGTTAACCAATGAACAGCAGCCAGAGCAACTGATGACGATGACGGTGCAGATTTTTGGTGCTCTGTTTTTACCGGCACTAATGAGTCCTATTCTTGAAACAGGAGCCTCTATAAAAATTGCCCCAATAGAGGATCAGATTGACTTGCTATTCGAAAGGTATTTCCATTAGTTCAATCGTATTTGGTTAATAAACTTAAGATTGAGGTGGATTAGGATGAGGATTTTAAGAAATAACTGGCAGGATTTTGGGTTAATCATTGGATTTGTAGTGTGCATTGTTCTTGTCATGAATTGGGGAATTATACCGCAGATGAACAGTATTTTGTGGTTGAGCTTTGTAGCCATTCTACTACATCAATTTGAAGAGTATCGCTGGCCTGGCTACTTTCCAGGCGTATTCAATTTAGCGTTATTTAAAAGTCACTCTCCTGACAACTATCCGCTTAATAAACAGTCTGCAATGATCATAAATGTGGTAATCGCCTATATATTCTACTTAATCCCGATCTTCTTTCCTTCAATTATATGGTTAGGCATGGCGCCTGTATTAATGGGTTTTTTCCAAATTATTTTCCATGGCATTATTATTAATGTAAGAGCAAAAAGCATATATAATCCTGGATTAGCTTCCGCACTTTTTGTACATTTGCCGGTTGGAATCTGGTATATCTACTATGTATATGATCAGCATTTAATAACCTTATCAGACTGGATTTGGAGCACACTTTATTTTGCCATCGCAGTTTACATTTTTATAGTGAAAGGAAATTTATGGTTGAAAAATAAAAACTCTATTCATAAATTTTCATCAAAGCAATTAAGCTCCATATTTAACAATAAAAAAGGTCAATCGTTATAAAACAAGCGACAGCTTGGGATTTAGACTCTTGTTCCTTGCTGTCGCCGTCTTTAGTTATCGCTTTGCTATTCCTTTACACTCTTAATCTATAAAGTATAAATCTTTTGCTGCTCCAAAAATTTCATTTCTCCGATACGCCCTACAAAATCGCCCATGTTATCTTCATAATGCATTAAAGAAATCATCCCTTGGATATCAGTAGGTAGCGACAATAACTCCTGTAATGACGTATGAACATGTCCAACTCCGTTTAATTGTACCTCGTGAAAAATTTGAGTAATCTTCTCCTCATAAACGAGCTTATATAATAAATTAGGCTGAAATGTCATGTCTGAGCTATAAAAAATATGATCATTAATGACAAGCGAATAACTCGATTTTCCTGGCATATGAGGTGTTTGCAACAGCTTAAGAGTAAGTCCCTCCGCAATTTGGTTTGTTACTTCTTGTTTAAGTGTTATGACCTCAAAATAATCTCGAATACCTAAGTCGTCCCCGTTCCCCATGGCCCCTTTTAACGTGTTTTCCCAGAGTGGTGTCACCAAATCCTCTGCAATATATAATACGGGCTTGCGCTGGTGAATTAAGTTCATATAAAAGGCAAATTCCTCAAGGCCTCCGACATGATCGCCATGAATATGAGTAATAAAAATAGCATCGATAGACTCGGGCGAACGACCAAGCTCATGAAGTGCAAGTAATGCCGTATTGCCACAATCAATGAGTAACGTGTAGTTCTCGGTAAGTAATAAACCATTATTGTTATAGTATTTTCTTGAAAAGGCGCCACCAGTCCCTAACATTTGAAGCTGTAAGGTCATTACATAAGCCCTCCTAGTATAAAATGGGTATAAATGACTTCGCTACCGCAACTTCATTTCGTTGTTGAAGTATACACATATATTAGCACATTTATTTATTGAACCATGTAGAAAAAGACACTACATGCATGAACATATTGAAAATGGAGGGTTTACAGTGAAGTGGAGAAGAGTGGGGATACTCGTCATCGTATTATCATTGATGAGTAGTGGTCTTATTTTTGCAGATGCTGCAACATCTAAGGTGAAGCTCTTAATCAATGGAGCAGGCATAGAAGATGGTGGTTACCTAATCGAGGGGAAAACGTACATTCCAGTCCGTGAATTAGATGGATTGACCCAATACAATGAAGCAACAAAAACCGTAACCTACAATAAACCAAACGTGCATATGTTTTTATTTACAGAGGACGGCGTATTTGGTGATGTGAAGAAGACAGGCAAATTGAAATTCAATGTATTTTCTCAAATCGATAATTTAAAAGTAAATATTAGTGCTGTTCGTGTTAGCATTATTGCACCAAATGGAGCGAGCAAGGTCATTCAGACTAAAGAAATCAAAGAAAAACTAGATAATTTCTGGTTCCGTACTGAGGACTTTACTTATGATTTTAAAGCTACAGGAAAATATAAGGTAGCGTTTTATATGAAACAAGGAAAAAGCTTTTCACAAGTAGCTGAAAAGGAAATTAATGTTCTTAATTAATACTTTATAATAAAACATATCTTTGTGAATTGACCTGTCCCTTTGAAAAGTGGTACGATACGTACAGATTGTAATGTCAATTTTGACAATTTAACAAAAAAGGTGAGGGTTTTAGAATGAGCGAGCACAATCACGAGCATGGTGAAGCATGTGGATGTGGACATGACCACGGTCATGATCATGATCATGAGCATGAAGAGTTTGTATTAACATTAACAGATGAGCATGGCAACGATGTTGAAATGGTTCTAGTGGAAACATTTGATGTCGCTGATAAGCTATATGCACTTCTACTTGAACGTAATAATACAGAGGCAGATGGTATTATTTTGCGTCTAGAGGAAGAAAACGAAGAAATGATGTTGTATAACATCGAAGATGAAGCAGAATGGGCTTTAGTTGAAGAAGCATACAACAAGCTTGTTGCTGACCATGAAGGCGTATAATTAAAGTTAAAAGAGCTATTCCTCACTCACTTTTTAGTGATAAAGGAATAGCTCTCTTTTGTTGTGTTGAATAAATGCTTTAATTAAAATAATTTTTAAAAAATGGGATCTGCTTCAATAATGACTTTGACTTGTTGAACAGAGCGATCCTCAGGACCTTTTACAGGTAAGCCAACCTCAACATGATCTACAATATAGTCGATATTGTCTTGAGAAATAACTTCCCCTGGCAACAAGATCGGAATTCCAGGTGGGTATACATAAATAAACTCTGCAATAATTCGACCTGCTGACTCCTTAAAAGGAACAACTTCGGTATCCGCATAAAATGCATCACGAGGGATGAGGGATAAGAGCGGAATTTCAGGTACTTTTACAATCAATTCATTTGCATTATTTTCAACATAAAATGTTTTGGACAAGTCACGTAGTGCTTTTAACAAGAAATCAACAGAATCCTGTGTATCTCCAAAAGTTACAAGACACAAGATGTTGTACATGTCACTAAGCTCAACCTCGATATTGTAGTGCTCTCTGAGCCAGTTTTCTGCCTCATAGCCAGTAATGCCAAGATGGCGGACATGAGTCGTCACTTTCGTAGGATCAAAATCATACGTCGCTTCTCCGCCTAAAATTTCTTTGCCAAAGCAATACAAGCCTTCGATTTGGTTAATTTGATAACGTGCATAGTGAGCAAGCTCAATCGCTTTTCCAATTAACTCGCGACCGTTCAGCGCAAGGTTTCTTCTTGATGTATCTAACGAAGCAAGCAATGGATAAGAGGTAGAAGTTGTTGTAAGCATACTTAAAATCGTTTGCACACGTTGTGGGTTAACAAAGCCATTTTTAGTATTTACATTTAACACTGAGCTTTGCGTCATAGAGCCACCAAGCTTATGCACACTTGTTGCAGCCATATCTGCCCCTGCTTGCATCGCAGACATAGGCAAATCTTCATGGAAATGAATATGCACACCATGTGCTTCATCTACAAGCACAGGCACACCAAACTCGTGAGCTAATTCAACAAGCTCAGCTAAGTTAGCGCAAACACCAAAATAGGTTGGATTTATAACTAAAACCGCTTTTGCATCGGGATGTTTTTTCAACGCTCTGCTAACGGAAAAAGTAGTAATTCCATGATCAATCCCAATGGTCTCATCTTGAGAAGGAGAGACGAAAATTGGTTTTGCTCCTGAAAATATAATGGCAGACATGATGGATTTATGAATATTCCTTGGGATGATAATTTTGTCCCCTGGTGAACAAACGGACATAATCATCGTCATAATGGCACTACTCGTACCTTGCACAGAAAAATAAGTATAATCAGCACCAAATGCATCTGCAGCCAATTGCTGTGCTTCCAATATTACTTTATTAGGCTGGTGCAAATCATCCAAAGGTGCAATGTTAATGAGATCGATTGATAAGGCGTTATCGCCAATAAATGCTCGAAATTCTTCATCAGTTCCTTGTCCCTTCTTATGACCGGGAATGTGGAACTGAACGGGATTGCCGGCCGCATGCTGTTTGAGGGCTGTAAATAGCGGCGTGCGTTTGTGGTCCATAATGGCCATCCCTACCTCTCTTGATATTATTTTTAAACAAGGTTGAGTATAGCAAATTAGTGCAGGATTGCAAGCAAAGGTTTTTGTGAGCTCCTATATTTTATAGGCTTGCCTAGGTTACAATGAATTATTGATTGCTTTAATACCAGTAAAACCAACATTTAGCTAATCCATTTTATAAAAATGATATTTGTGAATCATACTTGGGTAAGCTAACATTAACCGTCAATGTTGTGTAGGGAGGAAATAGCTATGAAACTTACATCCAGATTGTCTGGAACTCGCAAATTAATTACACCCACCTTTTTATGCTTATGGCTAATTATGTTTTTGGTGGAGTTTGTTAAAGGTTCCTTAATTGTAGTGATATTACCTGTGTATATGGGAAGTGTGCTCCAATTAAGCACGTTTGCGATTGGTTTATCTTTTTCTTTGCAATATATCGGGGACAACGTCTTTCGGAGCCCTGCGGGATGGCTAATTGAACGAATTGGATTTCGAATTACGATGGTCGTTGGACTGATCGTTACTTTTCTAGCTGTTGCCCTAATCGCATTTACCTCTTCTGTTGGGTTTATTGTGCTTGGTTGTGCGTTACTTGGCGTAGGGACTGCACCGTTATGGCCATGTGTGATGATGGGGATTACATCTGTAACAAAATCCAACAATAATTTTGGAACGGCGATGGGCATTATTCAAATGTCCACTTTAGGGGGCACAGGTGCAGGACCTGTTGTAATGAACTTTTTTCCACAAGGCTCGTATCATATCGTTTTTTGGATATTGTTAATCTGCCTTGCTTTAAACATTGTGGTTGCTTTTTTCCTTCCAGGGAGGAAGCAAGAGATTCATGTATTATCTAATCAATCAGCTACTCGTACAGAAGGTAATGGGAAGCGGGGAATTTTAGGAGCTTGGTCAAGATTAAAGGGCACCATAAAGCATATTAGACAACATTTAGACGTACATCCGTTGTTGTATCCTGCCTTATTTTTGCAGTCGTTTGCGATAGGCTTACTTACACCCGTGATTACCTTGTATATTTTAAATGTATTAAAAATGTCCTCTCAAGCTTATAGTGCTTTACTTGTCGTTGGGGGTGCTGTAACGGTATTAGGTCTAATTCCTGTTGGCAAGCTGTCTGATCGATTTGGAACAAAGTGGTTTTTGCATATCGGTTTTGCTTTATCCGCGTTTGCAGTGGGGTTATTTGCAATGACAAGGTCTATTCCAACAGTGTGGTTAGCTGTGCTCTTAATCGGGGTTAGTTACGCCTGTATTTTACCAACATGGGACACGATGATTTCCCACACCCTACCAGAAAGCGAGAAAGGCACTGTATGGGGCTTCTTCCTCACTATTCAAGGTTCAGGTATGGTTGCTGGTCCGATTGTCTCAGGCAAGCTCTGGGACGTACTAGGACCGTCCTCGCCATTTCTAGGTAGTGCGATAGTAATGGCAATTCTATTTGTTATTCATATCATATTAGCCAGACATCAGGCACCTGTAAAGGTCCCAGCATAATCTGGTTCAATTATTATAAAAATTAAAATGATCCTTTATACAACGGAAGTAAAGTTTGGAATGTCTGCTCAATCGTTTGAATGAGCGCTTCAGGCTGTTGTAGTAAAGGGTCATTTTTTTCAATCCTTAAACCACAAATCCCTTCTGCTTTTTTGACCGTTTTAATTTTTTGACTCATTTGTTGTAAAGTTTCCTTCGTACACTCCTGATGTAGAGTTCCTTCTGGACTCATATGATCAAGCGACCAATAAAAATTAGTAGGGATATTTTTTATTAATTTATTGCTGTTTTTTTCTAAGTAATTTGCAAAATTTAGTTTATTTGGGCTTTCATAAATAACAGCAACAATAATAAATAAATGACTTTCAAATAGACCTACCTCAAAATGAGGCAACGCTTTATACCCACGCTTATTTGGTCCCCATGCAATCCAAGTATCTTTAGGTGGGTTTACTTTTCTGCGAGCATGTTTTGCAACATGAGGGTACATTTCTTCATTACAAATAATCGATAGAAATGGTGTCATCAGCTCTCCAAGCTGTATTAATTTGGGACGAATATGAGTAATTATCGCCTCCATTCTACCCTCTAGTCCTGGTGTAGTTAAGCTAGCAAAATCCTGCTGAGTAAAGCCGTTAAATCCCATATATTTTTCCTCCTGGCAGTCCAAATCTTTTATGGGGCAAGTATACCACACTTCATATTAGGTTTTTTTTAGCTCTAATGAAGAGTTAATGAAAAATAATTCATCTTGTCTTGATGATATCCAATCAATAAATACATTTTTGCATCATAAGATGAAGTATAGCCTTTACATCATAATGATTAAGGAAGTGATAGTTAGCTGTAGGGCGTAAGGGAGGGAATGCGGTGAATAAAAGTGATGAGGTAGAATACTGCAATTTAGACCTTCGATTCAACCGCCGGCATATTAGACAAATAATTACAGAGCTAATCCAAGATGGTTACTCCTTATACTGGAGTGAAAGTGATTCTAAGTTTATTCTTTCTGTTCGTACAGGACGAAAATTAACAAAGCTGTGCTTTGAAGCTGTAGGATCAGGATATAAACTAGAGGGCAATTATGTCATCAGAGATGTCAAGCTGGCTGAGTGGTTTGAGAAACTAATTGAAGAATTTAAAGGTCATGCAGTTGTAAAAAGAACAAAAAATAGTCATACTATGGTTCAAAATATTATATTTGGTCAAAAGGAACCACTCCTAGATGCTAAAAGATTAGAGGAGCTAATGTCATCCCAAGCGGCTGAGCAACAACTAGAACAACTTGAACAAGCGCTTAATTTAGAATTAGATTTATTAAATGCCTTGCTAGAGAAAGGCGATCATGAGGCAATAGAAGCTTGTAAAGAGCGACTCCAACGTATTAGAAGACAATTAATGATGCTGGAATGGTAAAAATAGAAAGGGTATATTGTGAAGTATATCATTGTTGAAAATGAAAACTTTATAAATGTTAGATGAACCTCTCGCTAGGGGGGTTCACTTCTGCATGTAAAAGCGTTAAAATGATATCATCAAAAAAATATAGGAAGCAAAGGATGGAGACCATGTCTAAACAACAAATTGGTGTTATTGGCCTTGCCGTTATGGGTAAAAATTTGGCCTTGAATATTGAGAGCAGGGGCTTCACCGTGTCTGTATTTAACCGTTCCCCTCAAAAAACGCACGATATGCTTGCGAATGAGGCACAAGGTAAAAATGTAGTTGGCACGTTTTCAGTTGAAGAGTTTGTACAGTCTTTAGAAACACCTCGTAAAATTTTAATCATGGTACAAGCTGGAACAGCAACAGATGCAACTATTGAGTCGTTGCTTCCATATTTAGATCAAGGCGATATTATTATTGATGGTGGTAATGCATATTTCCCTGATACTCAGCGCCGCAGTAAAGATTTAGAAGCAAAAGGCTTCCGCTTTATCGGTACAGGAGTATCTGGTGGTGAAGAAGGAGCGCTTAATGGGCCCGCAATTATGCCTGGCGGACAAGAAAGTGCTTATAAATTAGTTGAACCAATTTTAACTGCAATTTCCGCAAAAGTTAATGGTGATCCATGTTGTACATATATTGGCCCAGATGGCGCCGGTCACTATGTGAAGATGGTGCACAATGGGATTGAATATGGCGATATGCAGCTTATTGGTGAAGCGTATCATTTGCTTAAAGATGTGCTTGGCTTAGATGCTAAAGAGTTCCATGAAATTTTCTCTGAGTGGAATAAAGGCGAGCTTGACAGCTACCTCATCGAAATTACAGCAGATATTTTCTCCCAATACGATGAAGAAACTGGTAAACCTATGGTGGACGTTATTCTTGATGCTGCGGGTCAAAAGGGAACCGGAAAATGGACAAGTCAAAGCGCACTTGATCTAGGTGTTCCTCTTTCCATGATTACCGAATCTGTATTCTCCCGTTTCTTGTCTGCAATGAAGGAAGAGCGTGTTGCGGCAAGCAAAATTTTAAGTGGGCCTGCTAAGTCTGAATTTAAAGGCGACAAAGCAGAATTTATCGAAAATGTACGTAAAGCATTGTTTGCAAGTAAAATTGTTTCTTATGCTCAAGGTTTTGCACAAATGCGTGCTGCTTCCGACGAATACGGTTGGGATTTGAAATACGGAAACATTGCAATGATTTTCCGTGGTGGTTGTATTATTCGTTCGCAATTCCTTCAAAATATTAAGGATGCATACGATCGTGATGCAGCACTTAAAAACTTGTTGCTTGATCCATATTTCAATAATGTAGTTACGACTTACCAAGATGCATGGCGTAAAGTTGTTGCGACTGCCGTTGAAAATGGTATTCCTGTTCCTGGTTTCTCCAGTGCGTTGTCCTACTATGACAGCTACCGTACTGAGCGTTTACCTGCGAATCTATTGCAAGCACAACGTGATTACTTTGGTGCTCATACCTTTAAACGTGTGGATAAAGAAGGCGTATTCCATCATCAATGGTTCTAAGCAAAGCATGGAATGTTGAGCTTACTGCTATACCAAGAGAGAGCTAACAATTAGCTCTCTCTTCTTTTAATTTCATAATATAAAACTTTAGTTTCTTGTGTAGTAGAGTAACTTAGCCGCTTATGTTATGATAATAAAAAGTTATTTAATGCGTTACAGCGGTTAATCGCTAATAAGAATGACACAGATAAAAGGGGATATGTGCATGGACGTAATCGTGAAGCCTGTTGGTGAGCTTAAGGGAGAGTTTGGTGCTCTTTCTTCTAAAAATTATACAACGAGATATTTACTTGTAGCCGCGCTGGCAGAAGGGACGAGTACAGTATATTACCCTGCCCATAGCGAGGATAGCGATGCTATGCGTCGTTGCATTGTTGATTTAGGTGCTGTCATTGAAGAGGATGATGAAAAGATCGTAATTACAGGCTTTGGACGTAATCCTAAGCAGAATCAGGAGCTAAATGTTGGTAATGCAGGTGCAGTTTTGCGGTTTTTAATGGCAATTGCTGCATTGGGAGAGAATATTCATTTTGTAAATACGTATCCAGATTCTTTAGGCAAACGTCCACATGATGATTTAATTGTTGCATTAGAGCAGTTAGGTGCCAAGGTTACACATCAAAATGGTAGATTGCCGATTACGATTGAAGGAAACAAGCCACAAGGTGGAAAAATCACTGTCTCTGGAGAAGTAAGCTCACAATATTTAAGTGCGCTGTTATTCCTAACACCTCTTCTACCTGAGGACAGCGAAATTGAAGTGACAGGTGATTTGAAATCAAAGGTTGTTATTGGACAAACATTAGAGGTGCTTGAGCAAGCAGGTATCATTATTCATGCTACAAAGGATTATACAACATTCCATGTACCTGGTCGCCAGTCTTATGAGGCTAGAACTTATACGGTACAAGGGGATTACCCAGGTTCAGCGGCTATTTTAGCTGCAGCAGCGGTGACTAAATCCAACGTTAAGGTTCATCGATTAATGGAACGAAGCAAGCAAGGAGAGCGTGCGATTGTAGACGTATTACAAATGATGGACGTCCCACTAAAACATGAAAATGGGGTCGTACATGTTCAAGGAAATGGGAGACTTCGTCCTGTTGAGTTTGACGGAGATGCAGCAACAGATGCGGTATTAGCGATGGTAGCGGCTGCGGTATATGCGCAGGGGAGTTCAAGATTTTATAACGTAGAAAATTTACGATATAAGGAATGTGATCGCATTACAGATTATCTAAACGAGCTACGTAAAGCAGGCGCAAATGTAGAAGAAAAACAATCCGAAATTATTGTGCATGGTAGACCAGATGGGATTGAAGGTGGCGTTGAAATTGATGCACACTATGATCACCGGGTGATTATGGCGTTAACTGTTGTTGGCTTGCGAGCAAGACAACCTATCGTTATAAAAGATGCTCACCATGTCGCTAAATCTTATCCGCAGTTTTTTGATCATATGCGTTCGCTTGGTGCAATCATCGAGGAGTATAATAATTAAGATTCAACATTTAGATTCAGTGAGTGATAAGTAGTAATTATGGAAAAAGTAATACGAGTTGATCACTATAGCGGAGGTGTGAGAAATGGCTTTTGAAAATCCTACACGAGAACAAATTAAAACCATTTTACAAAATGCAGGGAATATAGCTGTGGTGGGCTTGTCGGATAAAACCGATCGAACATCTTATATGGTTGCAGGTGCCTTAAAGCAAAATGGATATCGGATTATCCCAGTAAATCCAGCGGTTGAAGGTGAAATTTTAGGTGAGCAAGTGTATGCTACATTAACTGATATCAAAGAGCCTATCGATATCGTCAATGTATTTCGTCGCAGTGAATTCACACCCGAGATCGCCAGGGAAGCAGTAGCCGTCAACGCTAAAGTTTTGTGGCTTCAACAAGGAATTATTAATGAAGAAGCTGCACAAATTGCTGCTGAGGGTGGACTTACCGTCATTATGGATCGCTGTATCAAGGTAGAGGATAGCCTACTTATCGGTCCTCGAAAGTAAATCGTATAAAATAGGCTAAAGTAAGTTAAATAGGGGAGAGACGTAAAGAGATAAAAAAGACTTTTTACGTCTCTTTTTAATTTGCTTTGGTGTACTGAAATTTAGTTTAATACAATTAAATCAGCAACAAAGCGAAAAATAATGTTATTAATTCGTGCGATTTATTGCGTTTTTCGTGCAATTTGCATATGATATAAGTAGAAAAATAAGAAAGGAGTACATTTTTATGGCTGGTAATACCACAAATATTAGCATTCGAATGGATGCAGAACTTAAGACACAGGCAGATGCTCTTTTTGCAGAGCTGGGCATGAATATTTCAACAGCATTTAACATTTTTGTTCGTCAATCTCTCCGTGAGGGCGGACTTCCCTTTGACGTAACACTAAATAAACCAACAAAGGAAACCATCGCTGCAATGCTTGAAGCAGAAAGGATTGCAAAGGATCCCAATGTTAAGGGGTATACTGACTTAAATCAGCTTTTTGCAGACCTGAAGAATGATTAAGTATAAAGTTAAAGCAACTACTCAATTTAAAAAAGACTACAAGCTTGCAATCAAGCGCGGACTAAAGATTGACCTTTTAGAACAGATTGTAGAGAAACTTGCCAGTGGTGTTTCCTTACCCGAAAAGAATAAGGACCATGCTCTTACAGGTAATTGGAGAGACACCGCGAATGCCACATACTTCCTGATTGGTTACTTGTTTATCGTATTGAGGATGACGTTTTAATTTTGACCTTGGCTCGAACTGGTACACATAGTGATCTATTTGGAAAGTAAGCAATGCCGTTGGGGGCCTCATACGGCATTGTTTTATCTATCAAACTGTATTTTGCACTTATCTCCGTGAATATAATTACTTTAATTAGATACTTCCTCTCGTGCACTGTCTTGTGGGAAAGTCTTGTAAAATGTTGTCTTATTTTTAGGCTCAACTTAGAGATTAGTGGTTGACGGGAAGTTAGCAACCACTAATTTTGGTTTTTAGCTATTTTTTCACATTATTTTTCAAAGAGAATAATACATATAAATATTCAAAATAATACAAATGAATAGAATTAAATGGTTTAATTGAAAATGCTAATCATGAATTACCTAACAAATCAAGTTATAATTTTTCTTTTTTCCTTTGACAAATTTATAAGGCTAGGCTTACCATATTAGACAGAGAAGAGCCTAATGCGAGTATATAAAATTAAATAAAGCATTAGGAAGCATAACTTTATATAGACAATAGGGGGTCACAGCATGATACAAGGCATCGGTGCAGCAGTAGGCGTTGCGATTGGCAAGGCTTTTGTGCTACCTGCCTGGGATTGGGATGTACCAGATCAGCGTATGGAGAAGGTAGATCTATCTCTTGAATTTGAAAGGCTATATGAAGGAATTCGTACTTCTAAAACCGAAATTGAGGATATGAAAAATGAGATTAAGGAAACGGTTGGGGTAAGTGAATCCGGCATTTTTGATGCTCATTTAGCGATTTTAGAAGATCCTGTATTTATGAGCGAAATTCAAGGCATTATCGAACGTCAGTATAAGGCAGCAGAGGTAGCTGTAAAGGAAGCTATTGATCACTTTGTAACGATGTTTGACTTGTTGGATGATGAGTATATGAAGGAACGTGCATTAGATATTAAGGATGTTGGGAATAGGTTACTAAAGCATTTGTTAGGTACACCTGAGGTCACTTTGCCAGCAGATACTAACCCTTACATTTTAGTTGCTCGTGAGCTTTCACCATCACAACTTGTGCATTTAAATCCAAATCATGTACTTGGAATGGTGACTATGGCGGGTGGACTTACTTCGCATTCTGCGATTATGGCTCGTGCATTAGGAATTCCATTAGTTTCTGGTCTAGAAAATAAATTAAGCAAACCGCTAGAAACGGGAGATTTTTTAATTATAGATGGCGGTGAAGGCAAAGTTTTTGTTGATCCAAGTGAGGACATCATCGCACATTATACAGCAATTGCTGAGAATCAAGCGAAGCATAAGGAACAATTGCAAGCATTAGCTACCGTTGATGCTGTAACACAAGATGGCGTTCACATGCACTTAATGGGTAACATTAGCTCGATGAACGATCTGAGACAGGTACTAAAGCATGGAGCAGAGGGTGTTGGACTGTTTCGAACTGAATTTTTATATATGAATCGCGCTGCATTCCCTGAAGAAGAAGAGCAATATGAGGTTTATAAACAAATCACTTTAGCTGCAGAAGGAAGACCTGTCGTTATTCGTACTTTGGATATCGGCGGAGATAAACAGCTTGAATATTTTGATCTACCTGAGGAAGAAAATCCATTTCTTGGTTATCGAGCCATTCGGATTAGTTTGGATAACAAGGAAATGTTTAAAACGCAATTATGTGCTATCTTGCGAGCAAGCGACTATGGAAATGTAAAAATCATGTACCCGATGATTTCTTCATTGGAGGAATTAAGGCAAGCTAATGCAATTTTGGAAGAAGCTAAGCGGGATTTAGATCAACGTGGTCTAAAATACAATGTAAACATACAGGTAGGCATTATGATTGAAGTGCCAGCAACGGCACAAATTGCGGATTTGTTAGCCGCTGAAGTTGATTTCTTTAGTATAGGTACAAATGATCTAGTGCAATACGTGTTAGCGGTGGATCGGATGAACGAAACGATCGCTCATTTATACCGTTGGTATCATCCAGCTGTGTTAAGAATGTTGCGCCAAACTGTACAAGCAGCGAAGGAGGCAGGGATTCCTGTTAGTGTTTGTGGGGAAATGGCAGGCGATGAGAAATCTATCCCGATTTGGATGCATCTTGGTGTAGACCACCTCAGTATGTCGCCACAATCCTTGCTAAGAGTGAAGCATAAGGTATTGAATACAAATGCAGCACATGTCCGTGAGGTTGGTGCACGCTGTTATCAGCTGTCAACGGCAACGGAGATAGAAAACGAGTTAAATGAAGTCTAATTAGAGTTTTGTGTTTAAAGGTAAAAAGGTAGTGCCTCACTTCTGTATTAGTACAGAGTAGGTACTACCTTTTAAATTTTTGAAAATTTTAAAACTATTTTTTAGCTAATGCATCGACTAATGCCTTTCCATAAGGCGGAAGGTCAGGTGGACGACGTGCTGAAATAATATGTCCATCTACTACGACAGGCTCATCCTTCCAAATGGCACCGGCATTTTCCATATCATCTCGGATTCCTGGCGTAGAGGTAACTGTAACTCCATTTAAAATTTTCGCTGAAATCAACACCCAACCTGCATGACAGATTTGTCCAATCACTTTCTTTTGTTCATGAAACTCAGAGATTAATGTTAATACTTTTGGGTAACGACGTAACTTATCAGGCGCCCAACCTCCTGGTACAAGAATTCCATCATAATTTTCCCCATCTATTTCCTCATATGAAAATTGTGCTTCAGCGGGCACACCATATTTTCCAATGTACTTTTTTCCTTTTTCCTGACCAACAAGGTGAACCTCAGCACCCTCTTCTTGGATGCGATAAATAGGATACCACAACTCTAAATCTTCAAACTCCTCGTCTACAAACGCGATAACCTTCTTACCTGCAAGTCTCATATTGTAATTCCTCCTATTTGTGGTCTGAAAATACTTCAAATTTTATTGTATCAAAAAGAAAATAAGTTTCAAAATTTTTGTAAAATACTTTACTTGAAAACCTTTCCAAACCATTATTTCAAATTAACGTATATAATAGAATAGGAACAACTGAACCAAGCATTAAGATGGGGTGAGATTGTGTGGAAGTCATGTCATTGTGGACAAACTATGAATCTAGGTTTCAGATTCGTTATTTCTAAAAATGGAGTTAAACTAAAGCGGGTACCTGTATATGAATGTGAAGCAGGATGCTCATACATGCTTCATCCAGCTATTAAGGATGATATGAAACAATTTTTATTAACTTTAAACCAAACAAATAACAAAATTAATTATGAGATTGATTTTACAGAAATGAATGAATTTGCTGCTGTATTATGGGAATTATATGAGTCATGGGATGAGGACAGCACTGATAGCTTTGAGATCGCTTTTGAGCACAGATGTGAGGAAAGAATTAATTTATTGTTGGACTTATATGGCTATGCTAAGTCTTCAAAGGATGAAGAATGGATGGAAACATTAACAAAACGACTATCTCAATTATCTAAATATGTTAATAATATGTTTTTTACTGGCGTAAATTGATTATTTTCATGATTTTTCACTGTTTTGAGTTGTTTTTCACTTTGCCTTTTTGTTAAAATATTAGAAGACGTTAATCATATCGTTAGATTGTCGTATATCCAATTTAACAAAAGGTCAGAGTTACATACAGACACTAACAAACTTTAATTCAAATCAATCTGGTCTGGATAAGGTGTTTAGATTGCGTAAAGTAATAATTTGTCGTATCATAATTTTAATTGGAACACAGGAACAGACGGAATTTTAACAAAAAATGTAATAAAAATCTATTTATAATGGAGCGAATAACGTGACGGTTACCATTTATGATGTGGCACGTGAAGCAGGTGTCTCAATGGCTACAGTTTCCCGGGTTGTTAACAATAACCCGAACGTGAAACCACAGACACGAAAAAAGGTATATGAAGCAATTGAGCGTTTGGGCTATCGTCCAAATGCTGTTGCAAGAGGGTTAGCAAGTAAAAAGACAACGACAGTTGGCGTAGTTATACCTGATATCTCCAATTCGATCCTAGCAGAAATTGCTCGGGGAATTGAAGATATTGCAAACATGTATCACTATAATATTATTTTGTGTAATGCGGATAAGAAAAAAGAAAAAGAAATTAGAGTTATTAATACGCTGCTGGAGAAGCAGGTGGATGGATTATTATTTATGGGTGGGGCTGTAACTGAAGAGCACATTCAAGCCTTTAAAACCTCTTCTGTTCCAATCGTATTATGTGCAACAAGTGACGAGCAGGGGGAGATCCCTTCTGTTGATATCGATCATGAAGCTGCTGCATTTGATGCAGTAAGTACATTGATACGTCATGGACACACACATATTGCGATGATCAGCGGCACACTTCAAGATCCTGCAAATGGTTTTGCTCGTTTCCAAGGTTACAAACGTGCACTCGAAACAAACGGGATTACTTACCAAGAGGATTTAGTTCGTATTGGTAATTACCGTTATGAATCTGGTGTGGAAGCGATGAAATATTTCCTTGGATTAAAAAATCGTCCGACTGCAATATTTGCAGCAACAGATGAGATGGCAATTGGTGCGATCCATAGCATTCAGGATGAAGGCTTGAAGGTTCCAGAAGATTTCTCAATTATTAGTGTAGATAATATTCGTATGGCTTCAATGGTGCGACCACAATTAACGACGGTAGCGCAACCGATGTACGATCTTGGTGCAGTAGCGATGCGTTTGTTAACAAAACTAATGAAAAAAGAAACAGTTGAGAATCCACGCGTAATTTTACCGCATGAGACGATTTTACGGTTATCTGTAAGTCACCTTTAATTTTGTTGTTTACTATATACAATAGATTAGATATGAAAAGGTTTAACAAGAAAAAGCACCAGTAATGGTGCTTTTTTTGAGAATATGGAGGAGAAATAGCAATGGCAAAAAAAATAGGATTAATTGGAGCAATGGACGAGGAATTAGCTTTGTTGCTTAAGCAGGTCGAGAATCAACAGAAGCAAATTTTTGCTGACAGTGAATTTATTACGGGTACATACTTTGGGCATGATGTAGTTGTGTGTAAATCAGGTATTGGAAAAGTTAATGCCGCGATAAATACGCAAATTTTAATTGATCGTTTTGCTGTTGAAAATGTAATCTTTACTGGGGTTGCTGGTGCGGCTGACCCATCTTTAAACATTGGTGATATCGTGATCTCATCTTCCTGCCAACAACACGATATGGATGCAAGTGCACTTGGGTACAAGGTGGGTGAAACCCCTGATCAGGAGGTATCTGATTTCCCTGCTGATCCAGCCCTGATTAAGCTAGCAGAGCAAAGCTGTCTACAGCTTGGAGCAGACTGCCATTACATTATTGGACGTGTACTTTCAGGTGATCAATTTATTTCAGATAAGGCGATCGTTAGTAAACTTCATGATACATTTGGAGGGGCATGTGTAGAAATGGAAGGGGCTTCTGTTGCGCAGGTATGTCATCGTAATCAAGTTCCTTATGTTGTCATTCGCTCAATGTCAGATAAAGCAGATAATTCCGCACATATGAACTATCCTGAATTTGTTGTTATTGCGGCTGACCGTTCCTTTGAAATTATACAAGGAATATTTAAACAGTTATAGTAGAGTAAAATGTTGAGATTCCCCAATATCAATTTTATTTTCTAAATAAAAAGAAGCTGCCTTCGACCTTCGAGGCAGCTTTTTTTTATATCTTATTTCTGAAATTGTACACCCTTTGATCCAAATGACTCTCCAGAAGCATTAACAGCAGTAACCTTAATCCAGCCTTGCTGTGCTTCTGATACGATCGCATAGGAGTTATTGCTTGTTGTAGCTACTTTGGTATACGTGCCATCGGCACTATCAGACATATAGATATTGTATTCTGTTGCGGTATTGCTAGCATTCCAGCTCACCGTTAAGCCATTGATACTCACGTTATTTGGCATAGCCGGCACTTGGTTTGGATCACTATCAGGATTGTTTGGCTCTTGTTGTCCTTGCCCTCCTGAAGTGCCAGCAATTGCACTTGGTGCAGATTCGTTACCCGCCACATCTACTGCAGTCACATAATAGCTGTAGCTGGCGTTAGAAGAACCAGATGCAATGGAATTTGCATCTCCAACTAGTGATGTATTCCCTGTATACTCAAATGTACCGCCATTAACAGAGCGATACAGACGATAACCAACGACATCCTTCTCAGGACTGCTACTGAAGGTGACTGTCGAGCCAGATACCCTTACATTCGATGGAGCGGATGGAGCACGACCATCATCACCACGAGGGTCTGTCTTATAAGGTGCGTCTTCTTTCGCATCTTTAGGAATGTAATAGCTAATATCTCGATGAGATGACATGTATCTGAACGCCTTTTGGAGTTCTTCAACGAGTTCTTTAATTGGTTTTTCACGTTTCATAACCACTTTTTCACGTACCATATCAGAAGGAGTAATTTCCAGTGGGATATAGTTAACACCCTCATACGTCACGTATTTCGCACGTACTAGCACATCTTCAGTTGTTTTAGGTACAAATTTAGCATTAAAAATATCTGTGACCAGATTGCCACCGGTTAGAGCACTTGGTAGCTTACCGCTATAACCAGATACAGTGCGTGTAACGATACCATCCGGTTTATTAAACTTACTTGTTTTAAATAAATCTTTATTACTCTCTGTAACCTCATTCATAACACGTGCCCAAATGGAACGAGCTCTAGATCTGCCATCTTTAGATAACGTATTAATAGGTTCCTTGTACCCAACCCATACACCTAAGGAGACATCAGGCGTATAGCCCATAAACCACACATCAGCGTAGTTTTGTGTCGAACCGGTTTTACCCACAACTGGGATTTTACCATACTGTTTAAAGTCTGATTTAATGGATTTACCCGTTCCGCTAGTCACTACAGTCCGAAGCATATCTGTCATTAAGTAAGCAGACTGCTCTGAAAAGACGCGCTGGGGTTCAAGTTTATGCTTATATATAACATTACCCTTTAGATCTGTTATTTTTTCAATCATATATGAATCATTAAATTGTCCGCCATTCGCAATTGAGCTATAGGCATTTGTTAATTCTTCAACCGTCACACCATATCTTAGTCCACCTAAAACGCCTGTTTGAGCCTGATAGTCATTTTTGTCGATCGTTGTAATTCCAAGCTTCTTAGAGAAATCCCATGCCTTTTCAATTCCTAATACCTGATTAAAAATTTTAAGTGCTGGAACGTTTCGTGATTCATTTAATGCAGTACGGGCAGTCACTAAGCCCTTGTAGCCACCACTTGCATTACCAGGAATATGATAACTCGTATTTGAGTTTTTCAATATGATTGGCGAATCATCGATCACGCTTGCTGGTTGAATTAAACCAAGCTCGATTGCAGGTAGATAGGCAGCGATCGTTTTCATGGTTGAACCTGGCTGTCTAACCATTTGTGTCGCATAATTCATCTGCTCGGTGTAAAAATCACGACCTTCAATCATTCCTAAAATTGCACCGGTTTTATTATCAATCATCGTTGCAGCGACCTGCTCAAGTCCCTTCTTTTTATCGTTAGGGCTGAAGTTCTTGGCATTTTCGGACACTTTATGCATCGATTTGTACACTTTAGGATCTATCGTTGTATACACCAGATAACCACTACTTAAAAGCTGTTGTCGTCCTTCCTCAAGCAATTGAGGATTTTTGGCGATTTGCTCCTTGCTTAGATCAGGATTATTCATCTGAGCAATCACTAGTGCCCCTTGACGTTCTGTTTCCATCATTAAATAAGGATACGTTTCATATGCTTTTTTTGTTTTAGGTGCTAATGAAGCTTTAATATCAAAGGCTAACGCCTCGTTATATTGTTCATTACTAATCTTTTTCTCTTCAAGCATACGTTGTAATACTAATTTTTGGCGCTTTATTGCACGATTAAAAGCAACTTCATTAAATTCCCCTTTACCATTAAACGCAGAATAGGAGGAGGGAAGCTGAGGTAACCCTGCTAAATAGGCTGACTGAGCAATATTCAGATCATTTAAACCAGCATTAAAAATCCCTTTGGCTGCTGCCTTAATTCCGTAAACCTGAGAGCCACTAACTCCATTACCAAAAGGTACTTTATTCAAATAAGCAGTAATAATTTCTGGTTTACTTAAAAAGCGCTCTAGACGAAGTGAGAGTAAAATTTCTTTAATTTTACGGTTATCCGTCCGATCAAGATTAAGGAATACACGACGAGCTAGCTGTTGAGTTAAAGTACTTCCTCCAGTTTGCACGTTTTCTTTAAGTACCCGTTGTTTAATTGCACGCATGGTTCCGTTAAAATCTATACCAGGGTGCTCCATAAAATTGTTGTCTTCGATTGCGATGACGGCATCAATTACAGTCTGCGGAATTTCCTTGTGGGAAACTGGGCGACGATCTTCTTCTGTTCGAAGCTGCCCGATTGCGGAACCATCACGAAAGTAGGCAAAACCTGTCATTTCATTATGATTAATTTTTTCCAGAATATCCGCACGTGAACGTACAGGTTCATCAAAAACTACAGAGGATACGTAGCCAAATACGGCACCCCCAACAAATAAAATTCCAGCAAAAACAAATAAGGTTAAATAACCAAGGATTGACCAGACTAGTTTTCCTCGTCTACGTTTGGGAGCTTCGTGTTTCCCAGTTCGCCTTATTTTATTTTTGTCAGAATTTGTATCATTTTCTACCATGAGAAGCCTCCTTTTAACAGCAACATTATAGCATAAAATGAGACATCTGAAACGTTTTTAAGGTCATGATCAGCAAAAAACAGTCCTAAATTACTGCTACAATTATTTTTTTGCATAATATTAAATGCTCGATGGCCCTATAGGTCTATACTCCTAAACAGTATAACTAGAATTTACGAAGCTATGTAAAAGTAACGAATTATAATTAAATAATGTTGCATAAACATAAAATAGATAGAGCTCAATAAAAAAACAATCGCTCTAAAGAGCGACTGTTTTTTCAAGCTGTCTCCGTTAATATTAACGGTTGTAGAATTCGACGATTTGTTTTTCGTCAATTTCTTGAGACAATTCAGCACGTTCAGGTAAACGAATAAATTTACCTTCCATTGCTGCTTCATTAAACTCAATATAAGCTGCAAGATGTACGCGGTTTTCAATGGCTTCCTTGATAGAAGAAAGACCGCGGCTTCTTTCACGAAGACCAATTACATCACCAACACTTAAACGGTAAGAAGCAATGTCAACTTTTTTGCCATTAACAGTAACATGACCATGAGATACCAACTGACGAGCACCTGCACGAGAGTTAGCGAAGCCAAGACGGTAAACAAGGTTGTCCAAACGGCTTTCAAGCAAGATCATGAAGTTTTCACCAGCGATACCTGGCATTTTTTGTGCTTTAGCAAACAAAGTGCGGAATTGCTTTTCGCCTAAACCGTACATGTGACGCAATTTTTGTTTTTCTTGTAGCTGCATACCGTAGTTGCTAAGCTTTCTACGTTGAGTAGGACCATGTTGTCCTGGAGGGAATGCTCTTTTCAAGTCTTTGCCATTGCCGCTCAAGGAAATTCCAAGGCGACGGCTTAATTTAAATTTAGGACCAGTGTAACGTGCCATTGTATAGGTAGACTCCTTTAAAAATAATTTTAGTGGTAGGGTTCTACTTGCGTTCGTTTTTGTTTACTGAGCGATGGGATAGATAAATTCGCCCAACTAACACGAAAGTTCAGCCGCTGTCGTGTCAGCAACAAAATACAAGAGGGTGCCGCATGCGTTACGCCCTAATAAGACTCTATCCAGTCTTTATCAACAATAAATTCTAACCGAAAGGTAGGTGTAAAGTCAAGGGGAGAGCTTGGAAAATAATTTGAATTTTTTGTTTAAAAAAGATAGCTTTTGTCGATAGGTCTTTTTTCCTAAAAAATTTCTCCAAATTAAGGGAAAATGATGCAAATCCCTTATTATAATAGTAATATAAACATATGGGTCAATTTTCATAATTCGTATGCACATCAATTGATTCGTAACTACGATGAGAATTTGGCAGGCAAAGTTTTATGTAGTGCTTTCGATAAATTACACAAAAGGCTTGGAACGTAGTTAGTCACTGCTTACAAATAGGAGTGAGAAGGAGCTTTTTATGGTAAAACAGTTACGGGAGGGCTCTATGAACAGTAGAGTGAATACAAGCAATCCTTTGCCGCCAATAAATAATTTGGGGGATAAGACAACTTGGCTTAATGGGCTTGATATCACTAAGCATGATTATCCTTATATAGAATCACTTTTGAGAAATAGCTTTAACTTCTGGAAGCAACAAGCTAGTGAGTTATATCAGCTAGAGGGTACCAAGTGGTATATTGCTAATACCACCGGTAAAATCATTCAGGATGATTTGCAAGCGCCTTTATTAGAAAAGGACACTCTACTTGTTAGTGAACTCGTTAAACAATGTATTGAACAGCAGACACCTATTACAGAGTATACACAATATGCATCTTGGATTGCCCTCCCAATTACTACACGTATCGCTGATGAGCCGTTTGCTGTTTTAGTGTGCTTTTGGGAGAGGAAGCTAGAAGGTCTATCCCCTGAGTTTATGGTAAAGGTAGGGGCACAGCATTTCCAAAGTTGTTTTTATACTAATTTTGAAAATTTGTTTGTTACTGATTTATTGCAATATGAGAAACAAGCCAAACGAGATGAAAATCGAAGAGCGGCACTTTTTAAAATTGTTCAAAACCTACATGATAAAATTGATGTGGATTCTGTGCTAGCAGAAACATTTGAACGTGTGGAAGAGTTGTTCCCATCTGCGTCAATTCAGCTATTTATGTCTCAGGACCACCCAAGCAATGACCCTCGCGTCAAATCTTTGCTGCTCCAAGAAAGCAATTCGCTATGTGTACGTGCATATACAGAAGGAACAATATTACAGCGACCACTAGCAGGTGCTGATCATGCCGCTAAAGTGGAGGCTGCAATTCCTTTTGTAGGAAAACAAGGCATATATGGCGTGTTTCATATGATTGAGTGCTGTGAATTATTTGAAGATTTAGATTTACAGTTAATGAGTATGTTAATTGATACAGCAGGAATTGCTTTTGAGAATGCAAAGCTTTATGAGCAATCCAATGCACTAGTTGATGAATTAAGATTAATTAATGAGGTCACGAAGCGGTTTAATCAGAGCTTGCAATTGAACGAGGTTTTTAAATATGCTACAGATGAATTAATGACTATTTTTAAAGCAAAATATTGTTGTATTACACAGGTTGATAAAACCAAAAATATAATGGAAGTCATGTCCTGTAATGTTCCATCCCTTGAAAATAATCTATTTCCAGTCGACTATGGCTATAGTGGGCAAGTACATTCCACACGAGAAGCGATCATTTTGTATGACTATGCCTCCTACAACCAGATTACCTCTAAATTAATGGAAGAAACCAACTCTCGTTCGCTGATTGCTGCTCCACTCATTACAAGAGGTGAGGTAAATGGAGTCGTAATGCTGTCTCACACTGAGGAAAACTTCTTTTCATATGACAATTTTAAGCTGCTTCAATTGTTAGCGTCGCATATCGGTCTTGCTGTTGCTAATGCCTCACTACATGCAGAGGTGCGAAGAATTGCGAACCAGGATATGTTGACTGGATTGTTTGCAAGGCATTTTGTGGATGAGGTCATACAGGAGCATCAAGGCAAGGATATAAATGGCTCGTTAATTCTCATAGATATTGACCAATTCAAACAAGTAAATGATACTTACGGGCATCAGATTGGTGACAAAATTTTAAAACAGGTTTGTACCATTATTAAAAATTCGATTCGTAAAAGTGATATTGCTGCTCGTTGGGGTGGGGAGGAGCTGGCAGTATACCTGCCTGGGGCAGATGTGTATAATGGGTTTCAAATTGCTGAAGCGATTCGTCTTCGGGTGGCCACAAATACAGAGCCAGCGGTTACTGTATCTTGCGGAATAGCAGATTGGAGCCATCATGAGCAGACGAGAAGCGTAGAAACATTATTTTATCAAGCGGATATGGCATTATATCATGCGAAAAATAGCGGACGGAATCAATCACAAATGGCGAAGAGACTGTAAAAAAATACTAGTTACTACATTGGACGTTCTAAACTGAACGTTCAATTTTTTTATTTTTAGTGCTACAATGAATTAAAGAATTAACCAATGTTCAAAGTGTATGATTAGGAGGCAGACAAAAAATGAAAGATCCAAGAATAGCTACCTTAGCCCATAATCTTGTTCATTATTCCATCGATCTTGAGCCAGGTGAAAATGTGTTAGTTGAAATGATTGGTGAGGAATTTGATTTATTAAATGCAATCGTAGAGGAAATCGGAAAAAAGGGCGGCAATCCGTTTGTTGAGCTTTCTAATCGTGTTGTTCAACGTTCTTTATTAAAATCTGCTTCGGCTGAAGCAATTAAAACATGGGCAGACTATGATCTGATCCGTATGCAAAAGATGGATGCTTATATCGGTATTCGTGCAGGCTCTAACGTCAATGATTTATCAGATGTACCTGAAGAAAAAATGAAATTGTATAACTCACTTTATTGGCATGCAGTACATAGTGAGCAACGTGTGAAGAAAACGAAATGGGTAGTTCTCCGTTATCCTAATGCAAGTATGGCTCAGTTAGCTAATATGAGTACTGAAGCCTTCGAGGATTTTTATTTTGATGTTTGTAATTTAGATTATGCGAAAATGGACAAGGCTCAGGATGCCTTACAGCAGCTTATGGAGCGAACTGATAAAGTAAGAATTGTGGCGCCGGGCACGGATTTATCCTTTTCAATTAAAGGGATCCCCGCTGTGAAATGCTCAGGCAAACGTAACATTCCTGATGGCGAAGTGTACACTGCACCTGTACGCAACTCTATTGAAGGACAAATTAGTTACAATGCTGCGTCTCTATACAACGGTGTTACCTTTGAAAATGTTGTATTTAAATTTGAGCAGGGTAAAATTGTTGAAGCAACAAGTAATAATACAGAACGAATTAATGAAATTTTGAACTCAGATGAGGGAGCAAGATATATCGGAGAGTTTGCAATTGGTTTCCATCCATATATTTTGCATCCGATGAAGGACATTTTGTTTGACGAGAAGATTGCTGGTAGCTTCCATTTCACACCAGGTCAGGCGTATGAAGAAGCGGATAATGGGAACCGTTCTTCGATCCATTGGGATCTAGTCTTAATTCAGCGTCCTGAGTACGGAGGCGGCGAAATTTATTTTGATGATGTGTTAATTCGAAAAGATGGAATTTTTGTAATTCCTGAATTGAGTGGTTTAAATCCTGAAAACTTAAAATAGGGGAGAAATACCTTGCCTAGATAAGAGTTTCAAGGTATCATAAGATTAGATTTATTCCAATGTTGATACGGAGGGATTTATGTATGGCTACAAATAATGAAGCGGTAGTTGAAATTGCCCAAATCGCGGGTAAGTTTACTTCCTCAATCGTGCTACAAGCAGACAACAAATACATTGATGTGAAAAGTATCTTAGGATTATTCACTACATTGGTAGGTTCACAAAGTTATGAATTGCATGTACATGGACCAGACGCAGATGAAGCAAAAGCAGCAGTATCCGCAGCCTTCGCTAAACATGGACTTGATGTAAAAATCGTAGCAGAATAACAATGAATGTATGTCCAAAACTCTCACTTTAATAAGTGAGGGTTTTTTATATAACATAAATTCTTGTATTGATATTCATTTTGGTCTAATATTAAGAATAGAGTTGAAGAGTGACGACTTTGGATTGGGGGGAAAAACATGACTTCATCTGAATTGCAGGAGCCAATGAGTCTTAAAGCATTAACAATTCTGCAGGAAGATGCTCAAAAAATAGAGAAGCTAATCGAAGTGCAGATGGAGAACTTGGCCACACGTTATTGTCCTCTCTATGAGGAGGTACTGGATACTCAGATGTATGGCTTCTCCAGACAAGTCGATTACGCTATTCGTATTGGTCTTGTTGAGGAATCCGTAGGGAAAAGCTTAATAAGCAAGCTAGAGCGTAATTTGGCTGTGCTTTATGAAGTGATGAATAAAAAAAAGATGTAGCCTATTTTGGGACAGCCCATTAGGTCTATATACAAGTGAAGAAGCGTATGCCTCATCGTGGCATACGCTTCTTTTATCATATGTGTGTTGTTTATACAAGGTAAAAGGATACGCCTAAAATCGCATATACTGCGATGAGCAATACACCCTCATACCAGTTCGTTTGACCATCTTGAATAATAGACTTCGCGATGAAAACGGACACGCCAATCGCCGCTAACTCAATCACCGTAAATAAAATATCCATTGGCTTGCCAAATAAATGGCTCACAAATATTAACACTGGAGCAACAAATAAAGCAATTTGCAAGCTGCTGCCCACAGCAATTTCAACGGCTGCGCCAATTTTATTTTTCATTGCTAATAAAATCGCCGCGCTATGCTCTGCTGCGTTCCCTACAATCGCAACGACAAACGCACCTACAAATATTTCGCTTAATCCAAACTTTGCAGTAAATGAATCTAACGTTCCAACCAGCCATTCACTCACAAATGCAACCATCGTTGTTGCAATAATCAAATATAAAATTGAGCGTTTTTTTGACCAAGGTGCGTGTTCCTGCTCCTCTTGAGGGTTTTGCCCTGTGGAGTTAGTTTCCTCTACTTCGTCAGCTAAATAGGTTTTATGCGTAATCATAGAGAAGATTAACCACAATAGATAAGCGACAATGAGTATTCCTGCCACAATTAAACTAAGAGTGGTGCCATGTTGCTCATTCATCACATGTGTATGTAAAAAGATAGCGGGTACAAATAAGGCGATGATAGCAACAATCATTAGAGAGCCGTTCATACCAGCTAACGACACATTAAAATGTTGAACTTTATGCTTTAACCCACCGGCAAGCAAGCTTAAACCTAATACAAGTAAAAGGTTTCCGATAATCGAGCCTGTAATACTTGCCTTTACCATATCAAATAATCCTTCACGTACAAGCATAATCCCAATAATCAATTCAGCAGCATTACCAAACGTAGCATTTAGGAATCCGCCTAATCGTTGTCCAGCATAATGTGCAACACTTTCTGTTGATTTTCCTAAAAATCCCGCTACAAAGATAACGGCGATGGATGAGATCGCAAACTGTAGTGTAGGCGACCAATGGGCATAATGTCCAATTGCACTAGCTGCAAAAAATAAAAACATAAGCACAGGAAACCATTTTTTTCTCATGTTCTAACATCCTTACCTATAAAATTGAGCATTGATATATTATGCAAAGAGGTTATGATTCATACTTAACTTTAGTATTACATCAATATAACCAACACTTCTGCTGAATATAATAGATCAAAAATATATTTTGGTCTACGCATTATATTTGCTTTAACTTGATTAACGTTTTACAATGAGTAATATGAGGTTGAAGGAGGAATGACCATGGCCGAGCAAATGCAGTTAGAGATCGGAACGATAAAAATTTCTGATGATGTTGTATCCAAAATTGCAGGAATGGCTGCTTTGGAAACACCAGGGATTGCAGCAATGTCTGGCGGATTATCAGAAGGCTGGGCTAAACGCTTAAGCGGTAAAAACGTTCAAAAAGGCGTTTCAGTTGAGGTAGGTCAATCTGAGGCTGCGATTGATTTGAGAATTATTGTATTATATGAGACACCTATACATGAAGTATGTCGAATGCTTCAACAAAATGTTCGTGAAGCTGTGGAGAGCATGTCTGGCCTTAGGGTCGTTGAAGTTAATGTAAAAGTTGAAGGGGTATCCTTTAAAGACGATGAGTTTTAATTTGTAAAAGCTTAAAGTTAAAAACAAAACAAAAAGAGGAATAAAGCAAATTTGCTTTATTCCTCTTTTTTGCAGTTCGTAGATAGCATGCTTTTTCACCTATTGAATCCGACTTATTTTAGGTAATGGGGTGCGGCCATCAGTGACAACCACTGATTTTGTTTTTTCCTTTTTAACAGAAACCTGCGATACGCGTGAAATGCTAAGCACAATTCCCATCGCTAACATCATCGTGACAAGTGAGGAGCCACCTGAGCTAATAAACGGCAATGTAACCCCAGTCAGTGGGATCGTTCTTGTCACTCCACCAATATTTATAAAGGCTTGTATCGCAATTAATCCCATAATACCGATCCCTGTTAAAGTACCAAAGGCGTCAGGGCAACGTAAAGAAACTAATATCCCTCGCCAAATAAAATATAAGTAAAATAAAATAAACAAAGCTGTTCCTATAAAGCCAAACTCTTCTCCAATTACTGCAAAAATAAAGTCTGTATGTGGGTTTTTAAGATAATGAAGCTTCTGAATCCCTTGTCCAAAGCCTGTCCCAGTTAAACCACCATGTCCAATCGAGGTGAGTGATTGAATAAGGTTGTAACCTGTGTCATGAGTATCTTGCCAAGGATCAAGATAGGCTTGAATACGTCCAAGTTTATAATTAGAACTAACGACCTCAGGCGGATTAATTTTATCCCATAATGCTTTAGCACCTAAAACAATACTAGCTCCTATTATTAACAGTCCAATTGACGCCATGATATGCTTGAGATTTGCACCACCAGCAAAAATAATAATGCCGGCCGTAGCAACTAAAATAAAGCAGGATCCTAAATCCGGTTGTCTCATAATTAAACCAGCAACAGCTCCGACGATCACCATAACAGGTACAAAACCTGTTTTTAAATCACGGAATCGTTCCCCTTTTTTTGAAATGAGAGCAGATAAATATAAGATGGTTGTAATTTTGGCAATCTCTGTAGGTTGAAGCCCGAAACTACCATATCTTAACCAACTACTTGCCCCACCAATAGACCGCGAAAAAGGCACGATCATAAGTAATAAAATTGATAAAATGAAAAAAGGTGCAAACAGCTTTTTGAATTTTTGATAAGGAATATTCATTGTAATCAACATGACCAAAAGTCCAAATCCAGCAAATAAAATTTGGCGTTTTGTATAATACATGGCATCTAATTTTCCAAACACAAAGCTAGAGCTGGAGCTAAACACCATGACAATCCCAAACCCGACTAATAAAATTGTTAAAATTAATAGTTGAAAATCGGGGGTTCCACGTCGTAGCTCGGTTTGATTTTGACTTTTTTTATTCATTAATTCCCCCCCTAAAAGCTCTATGTTCATGATAGTATTTTTAGGGCGCTTGTGCAAGCAAGCTATCTTTTTTTTATGTATCTAGCTACAATATTTATAGAATGACTAGAAGCGGATAGTTATGGCGTATTTAGCACCAATTTTAAAATAGGAGATGAATGAGTGAATGGATCAAGGGGAATTATTGACGTTATTTCCTGAGATGGTAGAGCATCGACGTTATTTGCATCAAAATCCTGAGCTATCATTTACAGAGCGTAATACATCGCAGTTTGTGAAGGACCAACTTGAGCTTTTAGGCTTGCAGGTACAGTTGATGGAGGGCAGTCATGGACTTTGGACAACCATCGTAGGAGATCAGGCTGGACCAACGGTAGCTTTACGTGCAGATATGGATGCTTTAGAAATACAGGATCAAAAGACGTGTGACTATGCATCAAAGGTTAAAGGCGTCATGCATGCGTGCGGTCATGATGGGCATACTGCAACGTTATTAGCCATTGCTAAATATTTTGTAAAACATAAAGCGAATCTACAGGGGAAAGTAAGACTTATTTTTCAGCCCGCAGAGGAAATCTTTCCGGGTGGGGCAAATGCAATGATACAGGCTGGGGTTTTAGAAGGGGTGGACGTGATTTATGGTGTGCATTTATGGACACCAATTCCGCTTGGTATCGCTCAAAGTGCACCTGGGCCGTTAATGGCATCTACGGATGAATTTGTGATTAGGATTTTAGGTAAAGGTGGGCATGGGGGGATGCCTCATACTACGGTGGACAGTATTGTAGTGGGAGCATCTTTAGTGATGCAGCTACAATCAGTGGTAAGCCGAACGGTGGACCCGCTGGATCCCTCTGTCGTTACGATTGGATATTTTACAGGGGGGACAGCACAAAATGTGATTGCGGAGGAAAGTAAGCTAGGTGGGACTGTGAGATGTTTTGATGAGGATGTACGTGCAACGATTTCACAAAAAGTTCATCAGCTAGCACAGCATACGGCCGAGGCATATGGTGCGAAGGCACATGTTCAATATACGGAAGGATATCCTTGCTTAGTTAATCATGAAAGTGAGTTTAATCGCTTTATGAGGATTGCTGGTAGTTTATCAGGCCTAACGGGACAAATGTGTAAGCCTATTATGCCTGCTGAAGACTTTTCCTATTATTTACAGCATATTCCCGGTTGCTTTATATTAGTTGGCGCAGGAAATGAAGAGAAAGGGTTTATCTATCCACACCATCATCCCAAATTTGATTTTGATGAGGACGCGATGCTCCATGCAGTGGGGCTATTGATCTCACTCACAGAGAGTTATTTGCAAGAACATGCATAATTTTCCTCTTTTTTTCTCAATCTAATCATAAACTAGGGAGACACGACCTAGTATTTATATCAGGGTTGGGAGTGAATGAAAATGACAATGAAGGGTGCTGCAATGATACAACGTGATGGAACGGTATTGCTGGATAAACAACATCCTCGCTTTGAAGAAGTCAGACTTGAGCTAATTCAATTCGCTGAATTAGTGAAAAGTCCGGCTTTTTATTATACATATCAAATTACCCCACTTTCAGTATGGAATGCTGCTGCAAATGGATGGACGGGAGTAAAAGTGGTTGAAGTGTTACAGGCTATTTCTCGTTTTAATGTACCAAGTGGCTTGATCCAAAATATTGTGAACTGGATAACAAGGCACGGGAAGTTACGTTTATTTTCAAATCAATTAGATGCCAATAAGCTAACTTTGGAATGTACTTTAGATGAGTCGGAGGCACAGATTGCTTTGGATGAAATTGCAGCAATTCCTGGTGCAAATGTTACACAACTTGCTCCAGGACAGTATGAAATAAATCGTGAGGTGCGTGGTGTCTTAAAGCAGAAAATGCTAATGAAAGGTTATCCTATTGTGGATGAGGCAGGATATCATAAAGGCGCCCCCCTTACTTTTTCATGGCAATCTACGCTAGCAAATGGGCAACATTGGCAACTTCGTTCTTATCAGCAGGAGGCATCAAACACATTTGTAGGTCAAGGGGATACAAGGGGAAGTGGTGTTATTGTCATGCCTTGTGGTGCGGGAAAAACAATTGTTGGGCTAGCCGTTATGGAAAAGCTACAATGTGAAACATTAATTTTAACGTCAAATCTGACCTCTGTTCATCAATGGATACATGAGATTTTGACCAAAACAACGATTTCACCAGAGCAGATTGGCGAATATTCTGGACAGCAAAAGCAGGTTATGCCAGTAACCGTTTCAACCTATCAAATGCTTACGTATCGAAAGCAAAAAAATGGTGAACGGGTGCATCTTGATTTATTTAATCAACGTGATTGGGGTCTAATTATATATGACGAGGTTCATTTACTGCCAGCACCTGTATTTCGGGCAACTGCTGATATACAAGGAGCAAGACGACTTGGATTAACAGCGACCTTGGTGCGAGAGGATGGCTGTGAAAAGGATGTATTTTCGCTAATTGGACCCAAGTGGTACGATTTGCCTTGGCGTGAGCTAGAAGAAGAAGGGTATATTGCGTCTGCAAAATGCTACGAAATTAGAGTGGGTATGTCTAGTGAGGATTGGCAAAGGTATGAGCAGAGCGAACCCAAATTTAAATTTAGACTTGCGGCTGAAAATAAACAAAAGCTATCAATTATTAAAGAGATTATTCAGCGACACCCACATCGACAAGTACTAATCATAGGACAATATGTAAATCAGCTTCGTCACATTGCTACTGAGCTAGGAGCTCCCGTCATTACGGGTTCCATGCCTCAACTCGAGCGTGATCAATTGTTTGAAGCGTACCGGCAAGGACAAATCTCAATATTAATCGTGTCCAAAATTGCTAACTTCGCTGTTAATTTGCCAGATGCCTCTGTTGCTATTCAAATCTCTGGGAGCTATGGTTCACGACAAGAGGAAGCACAACGACTAGGGCGCATTTTAAGACCAAAAACAGGGTTAGAGGCATATTTTTATTCTATTGTTTCTGAAGACACGAAAGAGCAAGCGTTTGCGGCTCAGAGACAGTTGTTTTTATTAGAGCAAGGTTATGAATATCAGATTGTTGGTTCAAAGGAATGATGTTGATGGAAGTGTTATTAAGAGCAATATTTTTACAGCACGCTGGTTTGCCATTTCGATTAAGCCAATTAGAAGGAAATATGGAACTGGGCATTTGTGGAGGGGAATTGCGAGCGGCAGTTCCCTTTTTACTACGTAAAGAGAAGCTAGAGACTGTAAAAAATAAATCTGGTGAAGTGCTGATGCGAATCCATGAAGAGAGCTTAGATATGCTTGCCAATGAATTGGTGGCAGGGGCTTTGATTTCATATGACCCCTTTAGTATTGTGATTGAAATGGATGCTGGTGAAGGTCTGATGTATCGGATACTTAACTGGTTAGCTTGGATTTACTATAATGGGCTGACTCGCACTAATAAGGGAAATTTATTCCGTAAAACAATTCATGCGCTAAAAGAGCTCACCCCATTTGAGGATAAACAGCTTGCAGGTTTGCAATTGCAGTTAACGACACAGGAGGATTTACCGATTAGCATCGCCTTTATGCTAGATATTTTAGTTAAAATGTCGGTTCTTCGGCTTGAAGCAGGCGAATGGAAAATTCAAGACGAAGGTTTACAGACGTGGTTAAAGCTGGATTTAAAAGCAGCAAATAAAAAACTGTTAACTATTTTGTGTGAAAATTATGTACCTGCTCGTAAATATCAGCAGCAGATTGTAGCATTATTGACTTGTGCACGTGTACAGCAAGGGGAAATATGTATTTTGGATAAAATAGCTTCAAAGTTACAACTCCCGCAGTCTGACACCACTGGACTAAAGGAAGAGCAAATGTTGTGGTTAAATAGCTGGTTATATGTGTTAGCTCAGTGTGGATGGCTGGAACAAGGAAAACTTGTGCAAAATACATCGGTTAAAGTAATTAGATGGCGTGAGGAGCAATTTGAATTAGATCAATCTATTACCGTTCAGCCAGATTTTGAAATATTGGTGTCACCTGAAGTGCCTTTAGCCACACGTTATGAGTTAGAACTGTGGACGGAAAGTGTTCGTCTTGATGTGATGAGTCAATATCGATTAACGAAACGTAAATATTGCCTTGCGTTGGAATCTGGCTTAAGCTGGCGATTGCCCATCGATTTACCAGCCCATATTAGGATGACAATTGCTGAATGGACAAGGGAAGTTAACCTAAATCAAGCAAACAACACATCATTAGGGGGCAGCGAAACAAAAAGTAACTCAAAAAATATTGCAAAAAGTAGATTGCAAAGTGGAAAGATTAACGTTGCTTGTTTTGTTGAGCCTAATCCTAAGCTCCCCACTTATGAAGTAGGAGTCGAAGAACCTGATTTCACACAAGATTTTCCTGACTTTGATACAGTCCCTTTAAAGTGGAGACAGCAAATATCAAGCTATCATCTCTCTACATTAAGAAATCTTATTGAGCAGGCGATAATGTGGCAAATTAAAGTAGAGCTACAGTGGGGGGATCAAACGGTATCTATAATTCCTAACAAAATTTGTGATGAATCGGATGGCTGGCGTGTAGTAGGGGTAATACCTTCTTTTGGTGAAGGAGAGCCTGCATTACAATCTATCCCCAGTAAGCAATGTTATGGGGCTAAGCTGCTGGTTCCTGATATTGACTCTAACAATGTAAGCACTTTTTATTCCGATTCCTGCAACAATATGTTATGATAATACCGTCTATAGTGACAAAAATGATATAGAATTGAGATGAAATTCATGAGCGTACCCGTAAATACGGTTGATATGGCCGAATTGTTAACTTACGCCTATGAATTAGGCGATATGATAAATGAGTCAGCAGCCGTTTCTAATTATTTATTTTGGAAGCAGCAGGTCAATAATGATATTGAAATACAACAGCTTGTAAAAAAGCTGGAAAGTGTAAAGGAACTGTTTGAAGAGACACAACGCTTTGGACACTTCCATCCAAATTATCACGAGGCAAAGGACCGTGTGCATGAGGTGGAAAAGGAGCTTGAGCAATTTGAGGCTGTTCGTAACTTTAAATTAGCTGAGCAGGAATTAGATGATATTTTGCATGTCATGTCAGAAACGATTGCTTATTCAGTATCAGATTCAATTAAGGTTCCCTCTAACGATTTAGATTCTCATAGCGGTGGCTGTGGTGGCGGTGGGAAATGTAGCTGTGGTTAATTTTTAGAAGAAAGCGAGGGGGGACTATTGTTTCCGGAACGTACAGGTTATATTATTTGGGTTAATGATGTGAAGGCGGCAAGAAATTTGGAAAAATACGGATCGGTACATTATTTGTCTCGCCGTATGCATTATGTAGTGATGTATGTAAATGCAGAGCGTGGTGAAGACATTATGCGCAATGTTCGTAAGCTGCCGTATGTTCGAAAGATCGAGCGTTCTTATCGTAATGAAATCAAGACCGAATATTCTAAAAATACAGAAGAAGAGTCACAATTTTATGGTTTGTAAACGATAGGTAGTTCTGATAATTAATCTTCATAAATATTTAGACCGAACTATTACGAAATTCTAAATTAGAATTTACAAAATAGTTCGGTTTTTTATTTTTCTTAACTAAATTGTTTTTATCTATATTCTCTGTATTCCAGTCTCAATTTCATCAAATTCCTCTCTTGTTATGCCTAACAAAATGTTATCGTAATATTTTCCATTCATATAAATGATTTTCCTTCTTCGCCCTTCTTCAATGAATCCAAGATTTTTATGGAATTTAAGTGATGCATCGTTTATTTCAACACAGCTAGAATTACATTTTTGCATCCGAAGCTCATAGAATCCATATCTCATTACAATTCTTGTTGCCTCTGTCGCATATCCATTGTTCCTATGCTCTTTATTTACTCCTAGGCCGAAACTGAAGACGCCATTTTTGTGGTCAATTGAATTTAAATTAATGAACCCAACTAATTGATTATTTACGAGCGTTTCAATTGCAAACATTTTTCTTCAGTGCTTTCTAATTTCCATTGTTCCCAATCACTTTTTTGAGTTGCCCTTAGTCTTATCTTTGTTCCTTGCCAAAAATAGCTTGAATCAATGATTGTCATTTAGTTGCACCCCTAACATAAGTAAGTTACGAAATAAGTATGTTTATTTTACCACATGTTGGATTTATCATTTTTATGCAATTACAGGACTTAAGTATCATTTTCTAAAATTTAACAATCCCTTTGCAAAAATCGCGATCTTCTTCCTTACTTGCATGCTAGACTAAGCCGAATCCAAAATTATGCAGGAGGCGATGAAGTGGAGAAAATGACTACGCTAAAGTTTAAAGGAATGAAGCTAGCTTTTGCAGTGAGTATCGTATTAACAATGATGATATCATGGTTGGCACCCCCATTAACCTATGCCGAAAACGCAAATGACCCCGCACCATACATTTTAGCAAAGATCGTTAATGAACATGCGGGCAAAAAAGTGCTGTTTGACAATACGCATGCTCAAACGGCAGGTGCGGCAGACTGGGTTATTGATGGCGGATTTTCTGATTTTGGACATGGCATTGCAGGGAATGGTTTTGAAGTAAGAGAACTACGTAAAACGACACCAATTACCTATGCTGACTTAGCGCCGTATGATGTCTTTGTCGTTGCTGAACCAAATATTCCATATAAAATTAGTGAACAAGCCGCGATGCTGCAATATGTCCAGCAAGGTGGAAGTATTTTCTTTATTGGCGATCACTATAACGCAGATCGTAACAAAAATCGCTGGGATGGCTCAGAAGCGATCAATGGTTACCGTCGTGGTGCATGGGAAGACCCTGCTAAAGGCATGAGTACAGAGGAACGGAATTCTGCTGCTATGCAGGGAGTAGAAAATAGTGATTGGTTAGGCCAAAATTTTGGGGTACGCTTCCGCTATAATGCACTAGGTGATATTAACGCGACACATATTGTTGCACCTGAGCAAGCTTTTGGAATTACAGAGGGTGTATCTAGTGTAGCTATGCATGCAGGTTCTACACTTGCGATTGTTGATCCAAGTAAGGCAAAAGGGATCGTTTATTTACCAAAAACGAATGCAGCTTGGCCAAATGCAGTGGATCAAGGTGTTTATAATGGCGGTGGGGTTGCAGAGGGGCCCTATGTCGCTATTGCAAAGGTAGGTTTAGGCAAAGCTGCTTTTATTGGTGACTCTTCCCCTGTGGAGGATGCAACACCTAAATATTTACGTGAAGAAACTGGAGCAAAGAAGAAAACCTATGATGGCTTTAAAGAAGCTGATGATGCAACGCTGCTGTTAAATATTGTGGATTGGCTTGCAGATGAGGAAAGCTATACAAGCTTGGTAGATCTAGATGGTTTATTACTAGATCAACCGACAGCACTTTTACCGATTGAAAATCCCCAGACCTCTGTAGAACCTCAGCCAGAACCATGGTCACAGCCTGCTGCAGGCTATAAATGGTGGGATGCTTCGACCTTTAAGTCTGGTTCATATGGTGCAAGCGATGGTGTTGTTTCTAATCCAGCTTATAGCTTTGTTCATCAAGCCATATTGCCTAATGCAGCACCGTTCCAAATTCGAGTAGAGGTTAAAAATCTTGCGTCAAACAGTACATTGTCTGGGCTAAGCGCTGGCATTTATTTATCTGGAGGTACACAGGTTGCAAAAATTCAAAATGGGGATGGTACATGGCCTTCTTCCTATGGTTATAGTGGTACATTTAGTGTCACGGCGGATAATAAGGGTTACGCCTATAAAGATATTACTGTGCAAATTAAGCCTAATACGACAGGAGCAGCAAGCTTGCGTTTGCGCCAAAATGGTAGCAATTTAATAACTAACAATGTAACGATAGCCAACGTTGCAGCAGAACCTTTACCAGAAACTGAAGCTCCTCATACCGAAGTGCCTGAATTAATTAATATTAGCTCTGCACGAACTCAGGCAGAAGGAACTGTAGTTACGATTGAAGGTGTAATTACGACTGAACCAGGTATTTTTGGGAGTCAAGCCTTTTACATGCAGGATACGACAGGTGGAATTTATGTTTACCAAAATGAGGTGGGGTTCCATCAAGGAGATAAAGTGCGGATTACTGCACCAATTGCTTTGTACAACGGTGAGATAGAGCTGACAACGCCAGTAGCATTAGAGAAAAAGGGCACAACAGCACTACCTGCGCCAGTGAAGACTTCCACTGTGAATCAGATTAACCAAGGACAACTTGTTCAGTTAAAAAATGTAGTTCTTTCAAAGCTTGTTTCTGCAACACCAACAGGCTCTTTTGAATTTGATGCAACAACCTTAGACCCCGAGGGGATTACTACTCATGTTCGTGTAGATGTACGTACAGGACTTTCTGAGGGGGCATTTACGTACCAGGAAGGCGATAAACTCGATATTACGGGGATTGCATCGATCTATCGTGGTGTGTTTCAGTTAAAGCCTCGTGATAAGGAGGACATTACAGCTACGTCAGTGGTGGTGCCACCAGTGAAGGAACCAGAAGATGGGGGAGCTACAGCTATACCTAGTGTACCCGTATTGACTAGCGATCTTGGTTATAAGACAGGATTACGGGCTGGTGATTTTAATATTTTGATGAATTTATGGTGGGGGAATAATGGGAGCTCTTATAGATTGTTTGAAAATGGTGGATTAATTCATGAGGGACAATTAAAAGACGTTTCCCCAAATGCACAACAGCTTACAATTCCAATTTCTGAAAAGTTGAATGGAACGTATAGCTACGAGCTAGAGTTGATTAATCGATTTGGTGTTACAAAAAGTCAAAAGCTTGTTGTTGAAGTGACTGATGCCAAGCCTGGTATAGGTGTACTTTCTAATAACAACTGGGATCGTGATGGGAATTATGAGGTGGTAATGAATATGTGGTGGGGGACCAATGCAGATCGTTATGAGTTGTATGAAAATGGAGAGCTAGTTGATACTCAGAAGCTACAAGCAGCAACCCCTTTAAGTCAACAGGCAATAACTAAGTTTTCAAATAAAGCTTCAGGTGTATACGAATATGAAGCAATTTTAACCAATGCTGCAGGACAATCCTCAACCCAAAAAATAAAAGTTGAAGTTATAGCGGTGGAAAAAGCTGCATAATTAAAGAATAAAAAATTTTTTATAGTTAAAAAAATAATGAATTACACCTTGCAGGAAAAGGAAAAGCGAGGTGTATTTTCTTTTATACAATTATAAATTTGAAACTTTCCTCTTGTATATAATTGGCTAATGCTGTAATCTACTAGGTATAAATACTTAGTATAATAGACCTATTTTTTGAAAACGGTGGGGTGCTCATGAGAGACAATATTACAAAAGCAAAAGAAACTTGTGAGTCATTTTATGTTGAATTGCTTGATAAAAAAGTGACAGATGTTGTTGTTACCAATCATGCCGAGAAGCGATTTCATGATCGTATTCAGGACACAAATGTAGATATTGCGCGCTGGGCTTGGGAGTGCTTAAAGCAAGGACGTATGAAGCCTTATTATAGAAATGAGCAGGATGTATATTTAATAGATGATGACATTGTTATGGTTGCTGAATTTGCAGATGTACCTAATGAAAATAATATACATGACAAGCCACTACATAAAATGATTGTGGTAACGTTTTTAGGAAAAATGTCGGAGACAATGGAGCTACGTGATTTAAAATCTTATTATTCGTGGCTACGTCACTCAAGAAGAATGACCTTAATTAAAAATACACGTAAACGTAGATAATTTGAAGAAAATAAAAAGTATGAGTCAAGTAGATGTTCCCCTCTATGTGAGATGTGGAAAAGCTACCTTGAATTTATGCTTTTTTTTGTATTTATCATTGTAAGTTTGAGCGTACTGAACTTGAGAACTAGCACAGAGAGTTTTCTAAATAGCTTTTAAACTTTAGTGTTATAGTATGATTAGCTTATATTATGAAATGAAGGAGCGATCATAAGATGCAAGGGAATGGTCACTGTGATTTACATACACATACACAAGCCTCGGACGGATTAAATACACCCTCAGCCAATGTGGCTTATGCCAAAGAGAAAGGTCTTTCAGGGTTAGCAATTACAGATCATGACACTATAGCTGGTGTGGCTGAAGCGTTAGAGGCAGGAAAACAGTTAAATATGATCGTCATTGCTGGGATTGAAATAAGTACAACCTTTGAAGGTAAGGATATTCATGTCCTTGGTTATGGCATCGATATAGATGATCCTATTTTGCAGGAAAGATTAGCGTTACAGCGTGAAGGACGGGATGGGCGCAACCAAATCATTGTGAACAAGTTGTCTGCACTTGGTATGCCTTTAAAACTAGAGGACATCCGTTCTGATGTTTTAAAATTAAATAGCCCTAAAGCGAATGCGAAAAACAGTATTGGTCGACCTCATATTGCTCAAGCCATGGTAGTGAAGGGTTATGTTGACAATGTGAGACAAGCTTTTGACTTGTATTTAGGAGAGGGGAAGCCAGCTTACGCTGTCATAGAGCGTATTAGTCCAAATGATGCCGTGAAATGGATTGTGGAAGCAGGAGGTGTAGCGGTATTGGCTCATCCTGGATTATATCGTGACGATGATCTAGTATTACGTATTTTACAAGACGGTGACTTTAAGGGGGTTGAGGTCTTTCATTCCGATCATACGAAGGCGCAAGAAACTAGCTACTTATCAATTGCAGCTAAACTAAACTTAACGGCAACAGGAGGCTCAGATTTCCATGGCAAAAGACAAGGGCAGCTTTATCATGGGGATTTAGGAAGTCGAAGCGTGCCTATGACACAGGTGGAGAAACTGTTAAGACGTTAAGTCATAATAATAAATGGAAATTAAACAATAATAACGAGGTACCAGTAGCGCTTAACTATGGGCGAGCTGGTACTTTTTGCTATTAAATATAAATTGATATTTATTTTTATTTAATTTAAACTAAAAACATACCGATTGAATGTTTTTGATAGGAGTGAGGAGAGTGGGGAAAAAATATACGGCAAAAGAGGCTAAAAATTTAATATTAGATACGGCTGCGGTTTTATTTACGAACAAAGGTTACGAGCATACCTCGATCAGTGACATTGTTGCAGGCCTAGATGGACTCACTCGAGGCGCTGTTTATCATCATTTTGATTCCAAATATGACATTATCGTGGGGATTGCCAAAAGATTAATACCAGAAAAAGAGCTGTTAGATTCTATTGATCAACGTGATGATTTAACTGGTTTAGCAAAAATTCAAAATCTTTTACTTGAAGCGATGTTTAATGACGATATTGCAAAATCAACAGCGATTTCTTTGGCATTACTTCATGATGCCACCTTTACTTCAATTTATAACACGCAGCTGTGTCAAGTTTTGGGACCAAAAATAGAAAGTTATATTGAAGCAGGGAATGAGGATGGCTCTATTAACGTTCCACAACCAAAACAAATGGCGGAAATGATTATTTTATTAACAAGTACTTGGTTTATTCAATCGTTATTTGTAACTACGGCTGACACATTTTTTGAGAAGTTAAAAGCGGCTCAATACGTATTAAGAAAAAGCGGAGTTGATGTTCTAAGCGAGGATGTCTATTTAACAATTGTTAACAAACTTAGTCAGGCTGCTGCTAAATAGAAGAGGAGCGTATATATGAAAAAACCTTTAAAAATTGTTGGGATCATTTTACTTTCGATCATCGTTTTAGTTGTACTTATTTTTGCAGGTATTTTTATTAACAATAAAATTCAACTAAGTCGTGAAGCGAAGAAAATAGTCCCTTATGGAGAAACTGTAGCTATAGATGGCAAAAAAATGAATATTCAAATTTCTGGAGCAGGCAAAAAGACGATTGTGTTATTACCTGGTTTTATGACTGTAGCCCCAGTGATTGATTTTAAGCCACTCATTGATGAATTGGAAAAAAATTATCGTGTTGTGGCGGTTGAACCTTTTGGGTATGGTTTAAGTGACGATACAGACAAGGAAAGATCTATTGAAAATATAACAGAGGAAATACATGAAGTGTTAGCTAAGCAAGGTATAACCAAATACACGATCATGGGTCATTCAATATCTGGAGTATATTCTCTTGAGTATATTAATAAATATCGTGATGAAGTTGAAGCTATTATCGGTATTGATAGTAGTTTACCTTCTCAAGGACATGACGGTGAAAATCCAGCAGAAGCCATGTCTCTACTAAGGAAATCAGGTATTTACCGGTTACTCGTAAGCACTAACCCTGCAATGCTAAACATTCCAGCTGTGGGGGACAAGCTAAGCGAACAATATAAATATTTATCTCTTAGAAATATCGGATCAGAAGCGACTGTAAATGAAGGTAAAGCAATCCTAGAAAATTTTCAAAAGGCAGCTGCAATCCAATTACCAAAAGACTTACCCGTTCTCTATTTTTTAGCAACGGACAGTGTTAATCCAGATGAAAACTGGTTAAAGATCCATCAGGATATGGTTAAAAATAGTGAAAAATCAGCTGTTAAAGTCATAGAGGGTGGGCACTATTTGCATCATACTCAAGCTAAGCTCTTAGCTGAGGATACGTTATCTTTTTTAGGAAAATAAATGAATAATAAGATTTCATACACGCTTAATATTTTATCGTAGTGATATAAAAACTCCCCACATTCTCATTCATGTGGGGAGTTTTCTATTTATTGGTTACTAAATCAATTATTTTTAGTCTGACTACGCAAACCTTTTATGAGGTCTTCATCAGGGGTAACAAATAAAGTTTTTTGATTATCATAAATGACAAACCCTGGCTTGGCCCCACTAGGCTTACGTACATGGCGAATTAAGGTGTAATCAACAGGCACACTACTGGAGGATTTCGCTTGGCTGAAATAAGCGGCTAGCTGAGCAGCCTCATGAAGTGTATCCTCACTATAAGTCTCACTTCTAATTAATACGTGGGACCCTGGAATATCCTTTGTATGGAGCCAAGTATCATTGGGTTTCCCTACTTTATTTGTCACATATTCATTTTGAATATTGTTTTTCCCAACGTATAGTTCAATTCCCTCAGAGGAAGTGTACACGTGTAAGGTAGGGCGATCATTTTTTTTCTTTTTCTTTCCTTTTGGTCCTCGATCACGTAAGTAGCCTTGTGTAATCAATTCCTCACGTATTTCATCGATATCACTAAGGGTAGCGTATTGAAGCTGCTGTAATAAACCTTCAATATACCTAATTTCCTCATTGGCTAGCTTCATTTGCTCTTCAATGACGGCTAAGCTATTTTTAAATTTATTATATTTTTTAAAATATTTTTGCGCGTTTTCAGAAGGAGTGAGCAAAGGATCAAGCTGAATCTTTTCGATCGGCTGTGATTCTTCATAATAATTTACTAATTCAACCTGCTTATCTCCCTTGTTAACGGAATGTAAAGAGGCAAACAACAACTCTCCCGCAATTCGGTAACGCTCCGCATCATCCGCTTCAAGTAAGTCCTGCTGTAGCTTTGTCAGCTTTTTCACGTTTTTGTTTCGTTCATTTTGCAAGAAACGTAATAAGTCACTGCTCTTTTGCTTCACAGTATCTCTTAATGCCTTATCCCCGTAATAAGCCTCCATACATTCACTGATAGAATCGTATTGGCGCAAGTTAGAAGTGATCTGTGATAAAGGGATGACTGAAAATATACTTTTTTGTTGTTCATTATCTCCAAGCATAGGTGCATACTCGTGTTGCTTAACTTGATTCATCAGTTTTGAGAAGGTTTCCCACAATTGATTGATGTCACGTTGCTCCTGATAGGCTGGTGTTTGGACTATAATTTCATTTGCAATTAATGGGCTGATCCCACTAAAAGACTCTACAAGCCAATTTGTGCTAGCGACACCAAGCTTATGATAGGCAGCAATGAATTGCTCTTTAGTTACTTCTAGCGGGTTAAGCTTATGTTGCTCAGGTGGCGCGCTATAAACTGTACCAGGCATGACAACCCGAAAGGAACTGATCGAAGGTGTAATATGATGAATGCCATCCAACTGTACCCCCGTTTGAGGATCAACCAAAATAAGATTACTGTGGCGCCCCATCAGCTCAATAATAATTCGTTTTAACGAAACGTCCCCTAATTCATCACGTTGCCGAACGTCAATATGGATAATCCGCTCCATTCCAACCTGAGAAACTGCTTCAATAAAACCACCCTCACAATGCTTGCGAAGCAACATGCAAAACATAGGTGCTTCTGGTGGGTTAGGAAATGATTGCTCTGTGAAATGGACTCGTGGATAGGTTGCGTTTGCGGAAAGTAGCAGCTTCACATTTTTTCCTTGCGCGCGCATGTTAAAAATAATATCTCTTGTAGAAGGTTGATGTATTTTATTAATTCGACCGCCAATGCACTGCTGAAGCTCATGGACGATCGCCCGTGTTACGATGCCATCTAATGCCATATTTGATTCTCCATTCTATGAATTGCTACTTTTTAGATTATCAGAAACCTACCTTAGATGAAAGGGTTGCCTCTATATGATCTCCAGCCGACTTAAAACGCTGGTGATATTTTGGGACTGGCATACATAGATTTAGTGATAAGTGGATAAGCCTTCACGCTATATTTGACATAATTTACGGGAGGGGAATACCAGGTATGGAACAGAAACAGTGGCATCAGTATAGTGGCGACGAGCTTCTTATGAAGTTCAATGTTACGGCTGAGGATGGACTAAAAGAGGAGGAAGTGGAGCAAAGAAGGCAACAATATGGCTGGAATGAATTGACAGAAGCGAAGCGAATTTCACCATTTATATTATTTTTAAATCAGTTTAAAGATTTTATGATGCTTGTATTAATGGGGGCTACTTTAATTTCAGGCATACTTGGTGAATATTTAGATGCGATCACAATTATTGCTATTGTTGTATTAAACGGTGTGCTTGGTTTTATTCAGGAATTTCGAGCAGAGCGTTCACTTCGTGCATTAAAACAGTTATCCGCCCCCCATGCTAATGTGTTACGTCAAGGTGAAGTACGTAATGTATTTGTCAAAGAGCTTGTGCCTGGCGATATTGTATTGGTAGAAAGTGGGGACCGTATACCTGCTGATGTGCATTGGTTAAAAACGAACAGCTTAGATGCAGAGGAATCCGCCTTGACTGGGGAGTCTCATCCGGTTGGCAAGCACAGCAAAGCACTTTACGAAAAAGAAGTTGCGCTTGGAGATCAAAAAAATCTAGGTTTTATGGGTACAATGATTACGCGTGGCTCAGGAGTAGGGATAGTCATTCGTACAGGTATGGATACAGAAATGGGTAAAATTGCGGATCTGATTCAAAATACAGAGGAGCAACAAACACCATTACAGCTTAGACTTGAGCAATTAGGGAAAATATTAATTTATTTATCGCTTGCTTTAACTGTATTGGTTGTTCTTGTTGGGATTTTGCATGGTCAACCTGCGTCAGCGATGTTCTTTATGGGGGTAAGCTTAGCGGTCGCCGCAATTCCAGAAGGTCTTCCTGCCATTGTTACGATTGCTTTAGCTTTAGGTGTGCAGCGAATGATTAAACGAAAGGCAATTGTGCGTAAATTGCCATCTGTTGAGACATTGGGCTGTGCGTCCGTTATTTGCTCCGATAAAACAGGAACCTTAACCCAAAATAAAATGACCGTGACAAAAATTTGGGTCGAAAATCGAGTGCTTGCTGTCAGTGGTGAAGGTTATGAGCCTGTTGGAAATATTACTGAAAAAGGGAAAGCAGTTGATCTAAAAAGCGATCAGAGCCTTCGACGTTTTTTACAAATTAGCTCGCTATGTAGTAATGCTGTCATCTATAAAGAGGATGATAATGATACAAGGTCTAAACGTAAAGCCAAAGAGGATGAAGCAGAGGATAGCTCTGTCTGGAAGCTAAAGGGTGATCCAACAGAAGGTGCATTAGTGACCTTAGCTAGTAAAATGGGATTGTCTCCTTCCTCTTTAAGCTCTGTGTATGAACGGGAGCAGGAGTTTCCGTTTGATTCTAAACGCAAGCGTATGTCCGTCATTGCCTCACATCAAGGTGGGAAAATTGCTTTTGTCAAAGGTGCACCTGATTTATTGCTTGAGCAGTGCTCCTATATATTGTGGGAAGGTAAGGTTGTGCCATTTACAGGAGTTTTTCGTGGAAAGGTACAGGCTGCTAATGAAGAGATGGCACGTAATGCATTACGTGTGTTAGGAATGGCTTATCGCGAGTTAAAGCCTCATGAGGACTGTAGCAATGAAGACAATGTTGAATCACAGCTTATTTTTGTTGGATTAGCTGGAATGATTGATCCTCCAAGACGTGAGGCTAGAGACGCGATTGCGGTTTGCCGCCGTGCTGGGATTAAGACGGTGATGATTACTGGGGATCATGGCTTGACTGCTGAAGCGATTGCAACTGATCTAGGCATTATTCAGCAAGGAGGCAAATCGATGTCTGGGCATCAGATTTCCGCTTTAAGTGATAATGAGCTAGATCGTCAAGTGGATAACATTTACGTATATTCCAGAGTATCTCCTGAGCATAAGCTACGGATTGTGAAGTCATTGCAGCGACAAGGTCATATTGTTGCGATGACAGGCGATGGTGTTAATGATGCACCTGCAATTAAAGCTGCGGACATTGGGATTTCGATGGGGATCACTGGAACAGATGTTGCGAAGGAAGCTTCATCTCTAGTGCTCAGTGATGATAATTTTACTTCTATCGTTGCGGCAATTGAAGAAGGAAGAAATATTTATGAAAACATACGAAAATTTATTCGCTATTTACTTGCCTCTAATGTAGGCGAAATTTTAACGATGTTATTTGCAATGTTAGCTGGGCTACCACTTCCTTTGTTACCGATTCAGATCTTATGGGTAAACCTTGTTACAGATGGACTACCCGCGATGGCGCTTGGTGTAGATCAGCCTGAAAAGGATTTAATGGAGCATAAGCCTCGTCCCGCTAAGGAAAACATATTTGCAAGACGTATGGGCTGGAAAATAATAAGTCGAGGATTTTTGATCGGGATATGTACGTTAGGCGCATTCTGGATAACGCTACAAGTAAATCCAAACGATGCGACGCAGCTTGCAACAGCACAATCCGTTGCATTTTGTACATTAGTGATGGCACAACTCATTCATGTCTTTGATTGCCGTAGCTCACGCTCTATTTTCCACCGTAACATTTTGCAAAATAAATATTTAGTAGTGGCTGTTCTTTCATCGGTATTATTGCTGTTAGGTGTCATGTACATCGAAGCATTGCAACCGATTTTCAAAACGGTTCCGCTTGGCCCAAGAGAATGGGCAATTACATTAGTTGCCGCAGGCATACCAACATTCCTGCTAGGTGCGGGTAGTGTATGGTCAGGCAATCGCCGCAACTACAACGGCCCTAGACCGCTTGTCAGAGCGAATAGTACAAATATTCGTGCATAAAATCAATACCTTTTAAAGACGTAAATAGATAAACTTACCCCTATGAAAGAAGCTTTTTATAGGGGGTTTTTTTATGGAATTTACTAAAATGCATGGACTTGGTAATGACTTTTTAATTGTTTATGGTGAGCAAGAACTGCCTACAAATGCCGCAGAGCTTGCTATTAAATATTGCGATAGATATTTTGGAGTAGGTGGGGACGGCTTAGTCTATATTTTGCCTTCGGAGCAAGCTGACTTTAAAATGCGCATCATTAATTCTGACGGTAGTGAAGCAGAGCAATGTGGGAATGCCATTCGTTGTGTAGCAAAATATGTATACGATCATGGCTATACGCAGGAGCAAAACATCACTATCGAGACGATTGGTGCCGGGGTACAGCCTGTTAGTCTGTATGTTGAACAAAATAAAGTAACTAAAGTGCGTGTAGATATGGGAGAGCCTATTTTAGATGGTTTACAGGTTCCAACTATATTCGAAGGTAGTCCTGTCATGAATCAGCCTATAGAAGCTGGTGGAGAGCCGTTTTTATTTACTGCGGTTTCCATGGGAAACCCACATAGTGTCATCTATGTAGAGGATGCACCTACATTTGAATTAGCTACATTTGGCCCACTGCTAGAGGTTCATCCCTATTTCCCACGTAAAATCAATGTTGAGTTTGCTAGCGTTACATCACGTGATCGTGTAGAGATGAGAGTGTGGGAGCGTGGTGCTGGACCTACACTGGCATGTGGCACAGGCGCATGTGCAACATTGGTATCCTCCGTGCTAAATGGCTATACAGATCGTGCAGCATGGATTGGACTAAAAGGAGGAGACCTGTACATCGAATGGAATGAAGAAGACAACCATGTGTATATGACAGGGCCTGCTGAAGTCGTGTATACGGGGATAATTTAATTGCGTTTTTAATAAAATGCGATTTTCAGATTAAAAAGGCGTGTCTGAAGGTGAAAGAATCTGAAATATTAATTGCACCTGCAAAGTAATACACCTGAAAAGTAATACGAATGCACTGTAGTGAGTTGTTTTTTTGTAGTATTCTTGTGGTTTTCAGACACGTCTTAATTAATTTGTCCTTTATATTTCATTCATAGCTTCACACAGTCCTACTCAACTTCACTTCAAAATTTGGTTTTGTAACATAATCCATGTAATGCGTTTTCCCATTAAAATTTAAATAAGCTTGATAACGCGTTATGATAGCTGGGGCTGTAATCATATCAAGCGCTTGCTCCTTGGGGACCCAGCGACAATCCGAAGTCTCATCGGACGTAGATAACTGCCCGCCAATGGGCTTGCACACAAAGTCCAACATCACTTTAGTTGGCACTTCAGTTAACCCGTCATACCATTTATGCACACCACTGTTTGAAAATACGCCAAATAAATGCGACACAATGACATCTATTCCGCTTTCCTCTTTTATTTCTCTAATGAGAGCATCGATAAGATTTTCACCTACTTCTACTTGCCCCCCTGGACACACCCATCCGCCATGATGGGTTTTTACCAAAAGTACTTGTCCTTCTTCATCTTCAACAATCCCACTAACAGCAACAATATGAGTTGGCCATGTCATATACATTCCTCCATAAGTTTTATAAATGATAAAGTAATTTCTATTTTTGAATAATAAAATAGTTACCAACAGGCTAGATCAGGCTATCGTATAAATTCCAACTACTCACATTGCATTGACCGTACTCATTGTTACCGACAGCTATCATTGACCCATCTTTCTTAAGTCCAACCGTATGAGTGCAGCCTCCAGAAATCGCAACAACATTACGCCAGTCAGTTACATTACATTGGGAATACTTATCCGACCCCGTAGCTACTACACTTCCATCCGATTTAAGACCTATTGTATGATAGCTACCTGCTGCTACCGCTATAATATCACGCCAACCGTCCACAGCACATTGTCCTTCGCTCTTGCGACCAGTTGTAACCACTGTACCATCTGCCTTTAGGCCAACTGTATGAAGATAACCTGTTGCAACTGAGACAATATCATGCCAGTCGTTGATATCACATTGTCCAGCTCCATTATTACCAGCCGCAACGACCGTACCCTCCGTTTTCAAGCCAATAGTATGCCAGTCACCAGAGGAAATCATCACAATGTTATTCCAATCCTTTACGTCACATTGTCCTTCATTTTTGCGGCCCACGGCTAATGCTGTACCATCTGACCTAAGGCCGATAGTATAGCGCCAACCCGCTGTAACTGCAACAATATCGTGCCAGTCAGTTACATTACATTGCCCTTGATTATTCCATCCCACAGCGATCACAGTCCCATCAGCTTTAAGACCAACTGTATGGGCTTTACCTGTATTGTTCGCCTTATGTACATTGCCAACCGCTACCGACACAATATCACGCCAGTCATTTACATTGCATTGACCACAGTTATTATCGCCAACAGCGAGTACCGTTCCATCAGATTTAAGTGCAACGGTATGATTACGCCCTGCTACTATGGTAGAACGAGGCCATAATTGATTCATCATCCCACCTTCACCCTTAAAAATATCTTCTCATTATATTAATACAACGCTCAAAGACGTTACAGCAATACTTTTAAATTTGAGCAGTGCATCTACAGCACTGCCTTCAAATATATCAATTCCTCCAATAAAGGGGATTGCACCTTATTTGAAATCAGTGCTACAACCAGCCAAACACAGCGGAGGAGCAAAGTGATTCTGAAGAGAGTCTTTAAAAATGGCTTCTCCCAAAAATATATACAAAGATGAAAAGAAGCCAGTTTTAACAACGACCGCAAGAACACTTTGCCCCGAAGCTACCACCTCCATACGTTGCAGCACTACTTTTAAATTTGAGCAGTGCGCCTACAGCACTGCCTTCAAATATATGAATTCCCCCAGTAAAGGGAATTGCCCCTTATATGAAATCAGTGCTGCAACCAGCCAAACACAGCGGAGGAGCAAAGTGATTCTGAAGAGAGTCTTTAAAAATGGCTTCTCCCAAAAATATATACAAAGATGAAAAGAAGCCAGTTTTAACAACGACCGCAAGAACACTTTGTACCGAGCCCGCCTCCCAGGCGTTGCAACAATGCTTTTGTATTTGAGCAGTGCGCTTACAGCACTGCCTTCAAATATATGAATTCCCCGAATAAAGGGGATTGCACCTTATATGAAATCAGTGCTGCAACCAGCCAAACACAGCGGAGGAGCAAAGTGATTCTGAAGGTCGTCTTTAAAAATGGCTTCTCCCAAAAATATATACAAAGATGAAAAGAGGCCAGTTTTAACAACGACCGCAAGAACACTTTGCCCCGAAGCTACCACCTCCATACGTTGCAGCACTGATTTCAACTCCGAGCAATGCACTTTACTCCCCCCCTGTCAAGTACTTTATTTTGATACCCAATTCTAGTTTATTACTATTATCCCACTGCGATTAACTTGAATTATACTTTTGGTAATTCAGGATTCTTGGTGAAGGGATGGTAGGTCAAATGAAATTGGATTTGCGTACAAAGCTTAGCCAAGAGGTGCTCATTGGCGACGGTGCTATGGGGACATATTTATATCACTTAGGTTTTCCAGTAGGGATTTCTTTTGAAGAATTTAATTTGATACAGCCTTATGTAATTACAGAAGTGCATCGGCAATATATACAAGCAGGAGCGAATTTGCTTGAAACAAATACATTTTCAGCAAATTATTTTAAGCTGTCTAAGTTTGGTTTAGAAGATAAGGTCAACGAAATCAATCGTGCAGCCGTGAGACTTGCAAGACAGGCAGCAGCAAACGCCAATCAGGATATTTATATTGCAGGCGCAGTTGGTTCTATTCGAGGGGGCAAACGGATTGATTTAACCGCTAAAGAGCTGGGGCTCTATTATGAGCAGCAAATGAGTGCGTTATTATTAGAGCAAGTTGATGCACTACTATTAGAAACATTTTATGATCTCGATGAAATTCGGATTGCTTTGAAAAAGGCGCGCCTCTTAACCGATATCCCCGTCATATGTCAGTTTGCAGTAGATCAGGTGGGGCGTACGCTTGATGGCTACAGTATTGACGAGGCATATCAAATTTTAGCTCAAGAGGGCGCAGATGTATTAGGTTTTAACTGCCATTCTGGTCCAAAAGGCATTATGTCTGTGCTGGAGCGTTTGCAGGAGCCACCGCAAGTCCCTTATTCCATTTTTCCAAATGCAGGCTTGGCGGATTATATTGATGGTGAATACGTTTATGGAGCGACACCTCAATATTTTGGTGATACTGCGCTTGAGTTCGTAGAGTATGGTGTGCGTTTAATTGGGGGTTGCTGCGGGACAACGCCGGAGCATATTGCCAAAATAGCTCAAAAGCTCAATGGATATGACCCTATTCCTTTATCTAAAATTCAAGAGAAATTTAAGCTACAAAAAGAAAAAGAACAAGAAAAGCAAAAAGAAGATGAATTAGCCCAAGCTTCAGCTACAAGTATAGAGATTAGAAATGAAGCCTCATCAAGCTGTGCTTGTGGCGGTCATGGGGATGGACCGGATCATGGACACTATGATCATCGTACTTTGGTGGATTTAGTGAAGGAGCGACATACGATCATTGTTGAGCTAGATCCGCCACGTGACCTCAATATAGGTAAGTTTATGGCTGGAGCCAGTGCATTAAAAGATGCAGGTGTTGATGCTGTCACATTAGCGGATAATTCTTTGGCGGTGACTCGTATGAGTAATATGGCATTAGGTCATTTGGTGCAAGCTCAGACGGGGATAAGACCCATCGTGCATATCGCTTGTCGGGATCGAAATTTAATTGGAACTCAATCTCATATGATGGGGTTTGATGCACTTGGTATTCATCATGTGCTTGCAGTGACTGGTGATCCTGCACGGTTTGGTGATCTTCCTGGCGCTAGCTCAGTGTACGATATGACCTCTTTTGAAATGATTCGGATGATTAAGCAGCTAAATGAGGGTATTGGATTTTCAGGTAACCCGCTTAAACAAAATGCTAAATTTGTAGTAGGTACAGCTTTTAATCCCAATGTCAAACATTTGGATAAGGCGGTACAACGTTTAGAAAAGAAAATTGCTGCTGGCGCGGATTACGTAATGACACAGCCTGTTTATGATGTAAAGCTAATCGAACAAATCAAAATTGCAACAGCTCATTTGAATATTCCTGTATTTATAGGTATTATGCCGCTAGCAAGTGGCAAAAATGCTGAATATCTGCATAATGAGGTTCCAGGCATCCAACTATCTGATCAAATTCGTCACCGTATGAGTGGTTTACAAGGAGAGGTTGGACGACAAGTTGGGATCGATATTGCAAAGGAACTATTAGATGTAGCTATACAGCACTTTAAAGGAATTTATTTAATCACACCGTTTATGTTCTATGAAATGAACGTCGTTCTTACAAAATATATTGAGGAAAAAGTGGGAAGATCAGTAGCAGACAAGAGGCTCAAAGTGTAAATTAGGTCACAGGTTCATGTTGTAGCTTAAAATTGAGGTTGAAAAAGGGGGGACAATACTTGTCTCCTTTTCGATAATCAATTACAATAGGGTAACGGATGTGATGCATTTTGACTCACAGTATGACTGGATATGGTGGAGCTACCAAAAGATATGGTGGGTTCATCATTCAATTTGAAATAAAGTCTGTCAACCATAGGTATGGAGAAGTTGTAATCCGAATGCCTAGAGAATGGACGTGTTATGAGGACGGACTTCGTCGTCTAGTACTAAGTCATGTTAAGCGTGGTCGGATCGATGTCTTTATTAATAAAGAACATGAGGACCATACGTCTCCACTTAGACTTAATAGGCCTGTTTTAGAAGCGTATATTAAAGCTGCTTCTGAAATTGGGGTGAAGTATGGCACTGATCCCACTATGACTACTGCAGATTTGCTGTCATTGCCAGATGTGATGACTGTAGATTCTAGTGTACAAGGTATGGAACTATCCGAAGCATTAGAGCACAAATTGCAGGAAGGACTTAGTGAGGCAATACAGGGTCTTGTTCTCATGCGGGAGCAAGAGGGGACTCATCTTGCACAAGATATCGCTAATCATCTTACTAGACTCGAAGAAATACACGCTGAACTCATTACATTAGCGCCAGAGGTCGTAAAGGATTACCGCAGTCGGCTAGAAGGTCGTCTGTCAGAATTAATGGAAGGTGTTCTTGATGAGCAAAGGTTTGCAATGGAGGTTGCAATTTTTGCTGATCGATCTAATGTAGATGAAGAGCTAATCCGACTCAAAAGTCATTTTGAGCAATGCCGCGGGCTGCTCCAATCCTGTGAACCTGTTGGACGCAAGCTTGATTTTCTGATTCAGGAAATGAATCGGGAGACCAATACGATAGGATCAAAAGCGAATCATCTAGCTCTGGTCAATCGTGTCGTCGAAATGAAAGCGGAACTTGAGAAAATCCGCGAGCAGGCGGCGAATATTGAGTAATATGCTATTAAGGATTCGGTAAAATTAGGGGGAGCAACCTGAACATGGCAATTAAACTTATAAACATTGGCTTTGGAAATATTGTATCTGCGAATCGCATTATTTCTATTGTGAGTCCAGAATCAGCACCAATTAAACGAATTATTCAGGAAGCCAGAGATCGTCATATGCTCATTGATGCGACATATGGCAGACGTACGCGTGCGGTAATTATTACAGATAGTGATCATGTGATTTTATCTGCAGTGCAGCCTGAGACGGTAGCGCACCGTTTATCAGCTAAAGATGATGACAACGATGAATAAAATGGAGAGTATCATGTCAAAAGGGTTATTAATTGTATTATCAGGTCCATCAGGTGTGGGAAAAGGAACAGTGTGCAGCAAATTAAGACAACGTTTGCCTGAGCTCGTATATTCTGTTTCTGCTACTACGCGTAGCCCTCGGCTCGGTGAGGAGCATGGGGTTAATTATTTCTTTAAAACAAGAGAGCAATTTCTTGATATGATCGAAAACGATCAGCTTTTAGAATACGCTGAATATGTCAATAATTTTTATGGTACTCCGCGTGATTTTGTAGAGCAAACAATTAATGCGGGTAAAGATATCATTTTGGAAATTGAAGTTCAGGGTGCGCTAAAAGTGAAGGAAAAATTCCCACAAGGAATTTTTGTGTTTTTGTTGCCGCCTTCTCTTGATGAGCTTAAAGATCGTATCGAAGGTCGTGGCACAGAAAATAAAGCAACAATTGATCATCGAATGATGGTTGCTGCAGATGAGATTAGCTTAATCGAGCATTATGATTATGCTGTTGTTAATGATGAAATTGATTTGGCATGTGAGCGAATTCAATCCATTATTGTTGCAGAACATTGCAAGGTGAGAAAAAGTCAATAAAAAGATCGCAAAATAACATTACATATTAGGCTCAATCAACAATAGACCATATATGTTCTTCGTTATTAAGAATGCAAAGAAGAGGTGTATCATATGTTGTATCCATCAATCGACAAGATGCTTGGTAAGGTAGGAAGTAAATATTCTTTGGTTGTTGCTGCTTCACGTAGAGCTAGACAATTGAAGGAAGGCGAAAAAAGCGAGCTTCAGAATCCAAAGTCACATAAGCAAGTTGGTTTTGCTTTAGAAGAAATTTATGGGGACTACGTTAAAATCAAAAGAGATGATCATGGCGATCTATTGATTAACGAAGAAGAATAGTAAAATAATTGATAGCTCACAACAACCTCTTTTGTGATTGAACATAGGGGGTTGTTATTTTTTTAAGGTATAATAGTTAAGCAAACCGTGTGTTGGAACACAAGTGATTCTGGTATTATTATTTATCTATCCTGCTGTAGAAAGCGAGGGATTATTATGTTAACTGGTAAAAAAATATTGTTAGGTGTTACTGGTGGGATTGCAGCCTTTAAAGCCGCAGCGCTTTGTAGTCAGCTTGTTAAAAAAGGTGCTGAGGTTCAGGTCATTATGACGAAATCGGCAACTGAGTTTATTACACCGCTGACGATGCAGGCATTATCTAAAAATCCAGTTTATCATGATACATTTGATGAAAAAAATCCGAGAACGATTGCACATATAAATTTAGCAGATTGGGCCGATTTAGTGCTTATTGCCCCTGCTACTGCAAATATTATTGGTAAAATGACAGCAGGGCTTGCGGATGATATGTTATCTACCACACTGCTTGCGACAGAGGCGCCGATTATGCTTGCCCCTGCGATGAATGTACATATGTATGCTCACCCCGCAGTGATGCGAAACATGTCAGAGCTAGTATCTCGTGGCGTGATGATGATTGAGCCTGGTGAGGGCTTGTTAGCCTGTGGTTATACTGGTAAGGGAAGATTAGAAGAGCCAGAAACGATCATACAAGTGGTGGAGCGATATTTTAACAATGAACAAAAACGACATCAGCTGCTTGATGGCAAAAAGGTCGTAATTACCGCTGGAGGAACGATTGAAAGATTGGATCCTGTTCGCTTTATTTCCAATGATTCATCTGGCAAAATGGGCTTTGCTTTAGCTAGAGTAGCGCGCCAGTTAGGCGCAGAGGTAACGTTGGTTGTAGCTAATACACAAGTAGCTCCACCTGCGGGGATAAAGGTCATATCAGTAGAATCTGCACAGCAAATGTATGAGGCAGTGCTTGGGTTATGGTCAACGACAGACATAGTAATTAAAGCCGCTGCAGTTGCAGATTATCGACCTAAAGTCATAAACCCTACTAAAATAAAAAAACAAGGGCAAACGATGACGCTTGAGCTTGTTAAAAATATAGATATTTTAGAAACGTTAGGTTCTCAAAAGACATCACAATTTTTAATTGGTTTTGCAGCAGAAACTAATGATCTTGAACATTATGCTATGGACAAGCTCAGACGCAAAAATTGTGATTTATTAATTGCAAATGACGTTAGCGTGTCAGGGGCTGGGTTTGGTACTGACACCAATATTGTTCATATTTATGATGCACAAGGGTTAGTTACAGCCTTGCCATTGTTGTCTAAGGATGAGGTTGCAATGCAAATATTAGAGCTTACTGCACAGCGTTTAGGTGGAGCTAATCAATGAGTGCGACAAGTTTAACAACATATACAACTTATAATGTAGTCAAGGTGATCGTGGATGTTCCTAGCCGAGCAACGAATAGACCTTTTGACTATTTAGTGCCAGCGGAGATGTTGGCATGGATACAGGTTGGAAGCCGAGTGGCAGTGCCCTTTGGACCACGTACGGTTCAGGGGTTTGTCATTTCTATACATGAGCAGACAGAATTAAATTACGCCAAAATGAAATATGTTCAAGAGCTACTAGATGTAATGCCACCATTGTCTACCGACCTTGTTGAGCTCGCTGTTTGGATGAGTCGTTATTATGCCTGTTCGATTATTTCTGCACTAAATGTGATGATTCCAGCAAGTCTAAAGGGGAAAGCGGAAAAATACATTCAACTTAACCCTGATTATGAGGATGATGAGAGTGACAATGGCTTATTTGGGACAAGAGAGCTTCTTACAGACAACGAAAAAAAACTACTACAAGAAATAAAGCAACAAGGCTCTGTGGTCATGTCACAGTTATTTTCACGATATCCAGATGAAGCGGCATTTATTAAGTCCATGCTTGAAAAAGGTATTTTGTCACAAACCCAAGTCATTAAGGATAAAATACGTATTAAAAAGGTGAAAACAGTTGTAGCTACTGTATCGGGGGAAGATGCCGAGCAAGCTTTACAATCTTTTAATGCTAAAGCACAACGACAAAAGGAAGTGCTTCAGTTTTTGCTAGAGACTGGAGTCACGTTACCGATGCAGGAAGTGTTAACAACATTAAAGGTAACAACAGCAACTGTGAAAAAACTGGAGGAAAAAGGTTTTGTTGAGATTGAAGAAAAGGAAGTTTTTCGTGATCCATACAAGGGGAGACATTTTAAGCATACAACACCGCTAGAGCGTACAGCGGAGCAACAGATTGTGTATGAGGCATTAACAGGTGCGCTTGACTCCACCTCACATGCTGTTTATTTATTGCATGGGGTAACTGGAAGTGGCAAAACAGAAGTGTACCTACAGACCATTCAGCGTTGCATTGAGCTTGGACGTGAGGCGATTGTGCTTGTGCCCGAAATTTCATTAACCCCTCAAATGGTAGAGCGTTTTAAAGGACGTTTTGGTAATTTAGTGGCGGTATTACACAGTCGACTATCTAATGGAGAACGTTATGATGAATGGCGCAAAATTCGGGAGGGGCGCGTCAAAGTAGCAGTTGGTGCGCGGTCTGCGGTGTTTGCTCCATTTTCTAATTTAGGACTCATAGTTATGGATGAGGAGCATGAAACTTCATACAAACAAGAAGAGACACCAAAGTACCATGCTAGAGATGTAGCTGTACGAAGAGCAATGCAGCATCAAGCTGTTGTTATTTTAGGGTCTGCGACGCCTTCACTTGAAAGTTATTTTGCCGCTCGATCTAAATCCAATCCTGACTTTTCTCCTTATTTGCTAGAAATGCAGCAACGTGCATCTGGCAGTTCTTTACCAGGTGTGCAAATTATTGATATGCGTAATGAATTAAAGGCTGGCAATCGCTCGATGTTTAGCCGCAGTTTGCATCAAGGTATTGCTGGCAGATTAGAACGTGGAGAACAGACCGTATTGTTTCTGAATCGGCGTGGACATTCTACTTTTGTAATGTGTCGTAGCTGTGGTTATGTTGCAGGTTGTCCTGAATGTGATATTTCATTAACTTATCATCAAAAAGCAAATAATGTACGTTGTCATTATTGTGGTCATGCGGAGCCTGCCCCTGCAATTTGTCCTGAGTGTGGCAGTGAGCATATAAGATATTTTGGAACAGGAACACAACGCGTAGAAGAGGAATTAGGTAAGCTGTTTCCGGGGATTAGTATTATTCGTATGGATGTGGACACAACCTCTGAAAAAGGGTCACATGAGAAGTTGCTTACTGCTTTTCGGGAAAAAAAGGCACAGGTGTTATTAGGCACTCAAATGGTTGCAAAAGGGCTCGATTTTCCGGATGTGACATTAGTGGGTGTAATTGCGGCAGATACTGCTCTTCATTTTCCTGACTTTCGTTCCGCGGAGAAAACATTTCAGCTATTAACACAGGTTGCAGGAAGGGCGGGTCGACATCAATTGCCGGGTGAGGTGATTATACAAACCTATGTGCCTGAGCATTATTCGGTTATCCATGCAAGTCATCATGATTATTTATCATTTGTGCGAGAAGAGCTGACACATCGTAGAGCGCTGTATTATCCGCCATATAGTCGTCTTGTTTTAATTACGTTGTCGCATGAGCAGTTGCCTGTGTTATTGCGTAAGTCTGAAAATTTAGTACTAGAGCTTAAAGGTCAAGCGCAAAAATTAGGTTGGTACGGCAGTATGGATAAATTCAGTTCAGAGGCGTTGGAAATTCTTGGTCCTGTTGCTTCGCCTGTACCACGTATAAAAAATCGTTATCGATTCCAATGTGTGGTCAAATTTAGAGGTGATTTAAACGTAACGGAGCTGATCGAATTAACCGTTACAAAGTTGTTAGAAGAATCAAAAGATAATTTATTTCAAATTAGTATAGATGTAGATCCGCAAATGCTTATGTAGAAAATGTAAGTGAAATAGCTAGCTATGGAGCTTGAGAAAAATGAAAATCATGATGATTGATAAAGGAAGGTGTACCGTATGGCATTACGTATTATTGTTATAGAACCAGATGAGGTATTGCATCAGGTCGCAAAAGAAGTTAAAAAAATAACACCCAATATCGGAAAACTACTCACAGATATGGCTGAGACAATGTATGATGCAGAGGGTGTTGGACTTGCCGCGCCACAAATCGGCATTTTAAAACGAGTGATTGTGATTGATGTTGGGGATGAGCATGGGTTAATTGAGCTTATTAATCCTGAAATCGTATCTAGTGAAGGGGAACAGTTTGGACCAGAGGGTTGCCTGAGTATTCCTAACTACAGAGGGGATGTTAGGCGGGCACAAACCGTTACTGTTAAAGGACTAGACCGTAACGGAAAGGAAGTTACTTATACGGGAAGCGATTTGTTAGCGAGAGCGTTCCAGCATGAAATTGACCATTTAAATGGAGTTTTATATACAGATCTTGCTGAAAGAGTATATGAAATAACGGCTGAAGGTGAAGAAAAAAAGTAAGGAAAGAGGTGGATTTAATATGAATATTGTGTTTATGGGTACACCTGCCTTTGCAGTACCATCCTTAGAATTGCTGCTTGAAAAGGGCTACAACGTGGTTGGTGTCGTGACACAGCCTGACCGCCCTCAGGGACGTAAAAAGGTCTTGATGCCAACGCCTGTAAAGGAAGCTGCATTGCGCCATGGCCTACCAGTTATGCAGCCAGAAAAGCTTCGTCATGCTGAAGCGGTAGCGGAGCTGGCAGCGTGGAAGCCGGATTTGATTGTTACGGCGGCCTTTGGACAAATTTTGCCTAAAGCTGTGCTTGATCTTCCTGTTTATGGCTGTTTAAATGTACACGGCTCTTTATTGCCTAAATATCGTGGAGGCGCTCCGATTCAGCGTTCTATTATTAATGGAGAATCTGAGACAGGTGTTACGTTAATGTATATGGCAGAAGGATTAGATACAGGTGATATGATCGCTACTGCTAGCATTCCAATTACAGATGAAGATAACTCAGGTACGATTTTTGAAAAGCTAAGCCATGTTGGAGCTAAGCTACTCATTGAACAGCTTCCTGACATTATTGCAGGCAAAGCGCCACGCACTCCGCAAAATGATGAGGAGTCCACATATGCCAAAAACTTATCCAGAGAAGATGAAAAAATAAATTGGGCAGCTAGCTCAACAAGTATTTTTAACCAGATTAGAGGGCTTTCTCCTTTCTCAGGTGGCTTTACAATGTGGAATAATGAAGTGTTTAAGGTGTGGGAGGTCCAAAATCCTAAGCATGTCACTAGCTCTAATACGGACTTGAGTTATAAACCTGGCACTGTAATCGGGCTTACAAAAGAGGGGATTGAGGTTGGCACTGGCGATGGTTCAGTTTTTTTAACAAAAGTACAGCCAGCCGGTAAAAAGGCGATGGATGCGACCCAATTTATGCTTGGTGGTGTCATGAAGAAAGGGACGGTATTGTTATGAGTAAGGCAACCCGTCTGAGATTTCCTTTAACTGCTCGTGGCGTGGCGCTTCAGGTGCTCACTAGTGTAGAGCAGGAAGGGGCGTATAGCAACCTGCAACTAAATGAAGCATTACAACGTGCTGATTTATCTGGTTCAGATAGTGGTCTAGCCACGGAATTAGTATACGGTACAATTTCACGAAGAAATACGATCGACTATTTTTTGAATCAATATGTGCAAAAGGGAGTTGGTAAGCTAGAGATTTGGGTGCGGAATTTACTCAGACTTAGCTTCTACCAAATCTATTATTTAGATCGTATCCCTGACCATGCGACAGTAAGTGAAGCGGTGAAAATTGCTAAAAAGCTAGGACACCAAGGAATTTCAGGCATGGTCAACGGTGTACTACGTAACATTTTGCGAAATGCAGATAAGCTAGTTGTGCCAGCAAATCTTCCTACTGTGTCGCAAATTGCATTAGAGCATTCTCACCCAGAATGGTTAGTTGAAAAGTGGGTGAATTGGCTTGGGGAAGAAAAGACGGCTGACATTTGTCAAGCAAACAATGTTCCTCCTGCTAATAGCGTTAGAGTAAATACGACAGTCATCACAAGGGACAAGCTCATTGAGGAAATGAAAGCTGCGGGATTAGATGCTGTACCTTCAAAGCTTGCACAAGATGGAATTGTGGTGCGTAGTGGCGGAAATATGGCGTTAACCTCATGGTATACGGATGGATTGTTATCCGTTCAGGATGAAAGCTCCATGCTAGTAGCCGAGGCTCTAGACGTTAAATCAAATATGAAGGTGTTAGATTGTTGTGCTGCTCCAGGTGGTAAAAGCTGTCATATCGCAGAGAGACTTGAGGGAACTGGGCAAGTGGTTGCCAATGATGTCCATCCGCATAAAGCAAAATTAATAGAGGATCAGGCAAAACGGCTTGGTTTAAAGCAAGTGGAGTGCCAGATTAGTGATGCGATGGATTTAAATCATCAATTTGCTAAGGAATCCTTTGAGCGTATCCTCCTAGATGCCCCGTGCTCTGGGTTAGGTGTCATCCGTCGTAAGCCAGATTTAAAATGGGTAAAAACAGAGGAGGATATTGCTAATATTGCTCAGCTCCAAGCGGAGCTGCTCCATGCCGTTTCTGAGTTATTGAAGCCTGGTGGCATACTGGTATATAGCACCTGCACAATGGAGCCAAGTGAAAATAATGAGGTTGTGAGTACGTTTTTAAGTCAGCATCCCGATTTCTCATTAGAAATGGAGCCATTTTTGTCACAGCTTCCAGCCGTGCATCAGGAATATCAAAATCCAGCTAAACAAGGATTTCAAATATTTCCAGATGATTATCATTCAGACGGATTTTATATTTCACGATTACGCAAAAAGGCTTAAAACTGTATATAAAATACAAGCCTAGAGGGCAATCGCTAACGAAATGATTAGGCTTTATGATTTCATTTTCATTAGCGATTGCCCTTTACAATGTGCAGTAAAACTTGAACTCTATGAAAACATGAAGTAATATCAATACTGCAATAAAGTTTTAGTGCTATTATGTTTTATGGTAAAATGGAAAGAATGAATGTGATAGCACATACGATATATTATAAGACAGGTGTGTGAAGATGAAACCTTTTATATACGACTACACGATGGAAGAGTTACAAGAATGGGCAGTAAGCCAAGGGGAGCCAGCATTTCGCGGTAGCCAAATCTTTGATTGGCTTTATGTGAAGCGAGTAGATTCCTTTGAGCAAATGAGTAACCTTTCCAAAGCATTACGACAAAAGCTTGATGATAGCTTTTCTTTTGTGCTTTTAAAAGAAATTGCTAAATATGAGTCTTCAGATGGAACAGTGAAATTTTTATTTGGACTTCATGATGATCATGGGATTGAGACGGTTGTAATGAAGCACAACTATGGCAACAGTATTTGTGTAACGACACAAGTTGGTTGTCGTGTTGGTTGTACTTTTTGTGCCTCTACCCTTGGTGGGTTGAAGCGTAACCTTACTGCAGGTGAGATTGTTGCGCAGGTTGTACAGGCTCAACGCATTTTAGATGCTCGTGGTGAGAGAGTAAGCAGCATCGTTATTATGGGTACAGGTGAACCGTTTGAAAATTATGATGCAACGATGAACTTTTTGCGGATTATGATTCATGAAAAGGGCTTAAATATTGGACAACGTCATATTACCGTTTCAACAAGTGGGATTGTACCAAGTATTTATAAATTTGCTGATGAGGGCACTCAAATAAATCTAGCGATTTCAATCCATGCTCCAAATGATGCTTTGCGTTCGAAGCTAATGCCAGTTAACCGTCGTTATCCTTTTAACGATGTAATTGAATCCTTAAATTACTATATTGCTAAAACAGGAAGAAGAATTACATTTGAGTATGCATTAATTAATGGTGTAAATGATAGACCTGAACATGCAAAGGAACTCGCTGAGGTGATTAAAGGAATGAGCATGTCCAGTCACGTGAACCTTATTCCTGTTAACCATGTTCCAGAACGCAAATATGTTAGAACTTCGAGAAATGATATTTTTAATTTCCAACGTGTGTTGACGGATGCGGGTATTAATGTAACGATCCGTCGTGAGCAAGGGCATGACATTGCAGCAGCCTGTGGTCAATTACGGGCGAAGCATATGGAGTCTGGTACGAGGTGATAATAGTTGATTAGAACAGTTCATGTAAGTGATGTAGGCTTAGTACGTTCTGTGAATGAGGATACTGCGTGGACCCAGCAATTAGCTCATGGGCTTACGCTTGGTATTGTTGCCGATGGTATGGGCGGTCATCAAGCTGGTGATGTTGCGAGTAAGCTTGCTGTAGAGACGATCGTTAATGATTTAAGTGAAATAAGTAATGATGTATCATTGCAAGAATGCGAGATTGCACTTAAGGAAGCTATTATTCATGCCAATGAAGTTGTTTACCGTAGAGCACAGCAGTATGAAGAATATCGTAATATGGGGACAACCGTCGTAGCTGCACTTTTAAAAGGGCAGGGTGGAATTATTGGTCATATTGGGGATAGTAGAGCATATTTATATCGTCAAGAGAAAATAGAGCAACTAACAGAAGATCATTCACTTGTTAATATGTTATTAAAAAACAAACAAATTAGCGCCGAAGAAGCAAGTGTACATCCTCGGCGTAACGTATTAACAAGAGCACTTGGAACTGATAAAGAAGTTATCGTAGATATGGATTATATCACTTTAGAGCTGGGGGATACCCTTGTTATTTGCAGTGACGGTCTAAGTAACTTCGTTACAACAGAGCAAATGATAGATACCCTTGGCAATACATTGCTTTCACTACAAAGCCGAGCAGATACCTTGCTTCAGCTAGCTTTGGAAGCAGGTGGCGAAGACAATATTACGGTTGTCTTAGTTGAGCTTGGTGAAGATACCGGGTCAAGTACAAAGGAGTTGAAAGCATGATTGGACATGAATTAGGCGGTCGTTATCACATTCTTGAACAAGTTGGTGGCGGTGGAATGGCGCTTGTGTATAAAGCACATGACATTCTTCTAAACCGTAATGTAGCCATTAAGGTGCTTAGACAACAATTTGTAAATGATGAGGAATTTATTAGACGTTTCCGTAGGGAAGCACAATCCGCAGCCTCCTTGTCACATTCTAACATTGTTAGTGTATATGATGTAGGACAAGAAGATGAGATTCACTATATCGTAATGGAGTATATTGAGGGACAAAATCTTAATGAGATTATTAAAGAAAGAGCACCGATGCAGGTGGAAGAAGCGGTACGTATTGCTTCACAAATTGCAGATGCACTAGACCATGCACATCATAATGACATTATTCATCGTGATATTAAACCTCATAATATTTTAATTGGAAGGAACGGTCGTGTGAAGGTAACGGATTTTGGGATTGCTCGTGCAGTCACCTCATCCACAATTACACAGACAGGTTCTGTCGTTGGTTCAGTTCATTATTTCTCACCTGAGCATGCAAAGGGCGTTGCTACTGGAGAAAAGTCAGATCTCTACTCACTTGGAATCGTATTATACCAAATGCTAACAGGGCGGCTTCCATTTTTAGGGGAAAGTCCAATTAGTGTTGCCTTAAAACATTTACAAGAGCAATTTGAAGAACCACGAGTGGTTAATCCATTAATCCCACAAAGTGTTGAAAATATTATTTTAAAATCGATGCGTAAAAATCCTGGTGAACGTTACAATTCTGCTCGTGAAATGTTGAGAGATCTGGAAACCTGCTTGTTGCCAGAGCGGCGGATTGAACCTAAATTATTTTTTGAGCAAGAAAGTGATGAAGACAGCACTAGAGTTGTGCCAGCAATTAAATCACAAAGCTCAGTATATACAGGACCACCATCAAAGCTATCGCGAGATGTACCGAATGGTGAAGAGTTTGAAAGTAAAAAGGATAAAAAGGCTAATAAAAATAAAGCAATCTTATGGGTCAGCTTAACTGCGATTTTATTAGTGGCTATCATTTCTGTGGCTTGGTACGTCAATAAAGTATTAACTGTTGCTGAAGTACCTATTCCTAACGTAGTTAACTTAGAAGAAAAGGCTGCGATTTTAAAGCTGTCTGAAAGTGGGCTTAAGGTCGGAGAAATTGTTAGGGAATATAAAGATGGTTTTGATGAGGGTATCGTGTATGAACAAGATAAGCCAGAGGGCACGCTAGTGAAGGAAGGCTCTACCGTAGATTTGAAGGTGAGTACCGCCAAGCCTACCACTAAAATGATCTCGGTGGTTGGTGAAACCTATGATGATGCTGTGAGTAAGCTTGTGGGCCTTGAAATTGATAAATCAAACATTAGTAAAACCGAGCAAGCTAGTGATACCGTAGAGGAAGGCAAAGTGATTGAGCAGACACCTTCGCCAGACAGTGAATTTGATCCTCAATCAGTCAAGGTTGTTCTTATTGTTAGTAAAGGCAAAGAAAATGTTAATATGATTAATCTGATCGGGATGACGCAGGAAAAAGCAGAGGCAGAACTTAAGGAATTGAACCTAAAACTGTCTAAGGATGGAATTAAATATGAATCCAGCTTTGATAAAAAAGAAGGGCAAGTCATAGATCAATGGCCATTCAAAGCGGGAGACCCTGTTACTCCAGGCTCAGAAGTAATTTTGACCGTCAGCTCGGGTTATCCACCTGAAGCCTTTGAATACAAGTTTAGCTTCCCTGTTGCCCCTGCCACTGAGGGTAAAAAGAGTAAAATTAAAATCACATTTGACGATGCCCGTGGTGAAAAGCAGGATTGGGGAACAAAAACAATTTCTAGCGTAGAGACGTTATCAGTCGATATGATTTTAGCGCCAAATAAAAATGGGGTTGTCACTGTAACACGTGATGGACAATACTTGGATTCTTATCCTGTATCCTATATTGATGCTAAACAAGGGACTGTACCTATTCCACAAATACCTGGGACAGAGACACCACCTGATAGTGGTGGCGACTCGCCAAGCAACAATGAAGAGCCACCGGCAAATACAAATGGTTGATAAACTATGAAATTTGAAAGTGAGGCTGAATTATGCCTGAGGGCCTGATTGTTAAGGCGCTGAGTGGATATTATTATGTGAAGCCTGACGCCGCGGCAGAGGACGATACAGTCCAATGCCGTGGGCGAGGCATCTTAAAGAAGCAAGGTGTGACTCCGTTGGTGGGAGATCATGTTATCTTTACACATACTGAGAATGGAGAAGGCATTTTAGAGCAACTACAGCCTAGAACTACGGCCTTAATCCGTCCGCCTGTTGCTAACGCAGAGCTAGCAGTTTTGTTGTTTTCAGTCAAAGAACCTGATTTAAACCTACAACTTTTGGATAAATTTCTGGTTCATATTGAACATGCAGGATTGAAGGTGCTCATTTGTTTAACAAAAGAGGACTTGCTTCAGGAAGATAATGATGAGAAGGAAAATGCACTCACCACACAAGTAGAGCAGATGTATAAGGAAATTGGTTACGATGTCATTGTGACTAGCTCTGTATCTGGACTTGGAACTGAGGATATCAAGAAGAAATTACAAAATAAAATTAGTGTTTTTTCAGGTCAATCTGGGGTAGGGAAGTCCTCCTTGTTAAATGCTATTGTTCCTGAGTTAGCACTAGAAACTGGAATTATAAGTATGAAGCTAGGACGTGGTAAGCATACGACTCGTCATGTTGAATTAATTTCACTTGGCAATGGAGGATATGTTGCGGACACGCCTGGATTTAGTCAGCTTGACTTTTTAGAGCTAGGTGTAGAAGAGTTGTCTAGTTGCTTCCCTGAATTTGTTGCTTACGAAGAGCAATGTAAATTTAGAGGCTGTAGCCACCTTCATGAGCCTGGCTGTAGAGTGAGACAAGCCTTAGAAGAAAATAAAATTATGCAAAGTCGTTATGAGCATTATGTTCAATTCCATGAGGAAATGAAAGAAAAAAAACGGAGGTATTAACTTCATGAATAACATCTATATTGCACCCTCAATTTTATCTGCTGATTTTTCAAAATTAGGTATGGAAGTAAATGATGTACAGCAAGGTGGGGCTGATTGGTTACATATTGACGTGATGGACGGGCATTTTGTGCCTAATTTAACGTTTGGTCCATTAGTAGTGGATGCAATTGCACCTCATACAAATATCCCGCTTGATGTACACTTAATGATCGAAAATCCAGATATGTACATTCCGTTTTTTGCTAAGGCTGGCGCACATGTCATTACGGTTCATGCCGAAGCTTGTCCACATCTACATCGTACAATTCATCATATTAAGGAACTTAATGTTAAGGCAGGGGTGGCGATTAATCCAGCGACGCCAGTTTCGGCAATTAGTGAGATTTTAGATCAAGTTGATTTAGTGCTTGTGATGACTGTAAACCCAGGCTTTGGTGGTCAATCCTTTATTCCAGCGACATTACGTAAAATTGAGCAGTTACAGCAATATAAAGCAGAGCATCCTGAGCATCAGTTCCATATCGAGGTAGACGGTGGTATTACTGCCCAGACGGCGCCTTTGGTGGTTAAGGCTGGTGCTGATGTATTAGTCGCAGGAAGTGCTGTGTTTGGTCGTGAGGACCGACAGCAAGCGATGGCTGAAATTCGTAATAGTGTGACAAGCGTATAAATTTAGTAATAAACTCTATAATAAACAAATAACTAAATTCTAATGTCATAGGTGTTACATCCTACGCATACAATGGGTTACATGAGAGGTTCTCATGTAGCCCTTTTTTTATAATTTACTTTTGTTGTACAAATACACAAGGTGAAGTCTAGCAACATATGATGAAAGTGAAGGCATGAGAATGACAGGGAGGGTAAATCATGAAATTTTACACATTCAAGCTGCCTAAGTTTCTTGGAGGTTTTGTCAGAGCGGTCCTTAATACGTTTCATAAAAATTAAACAGTGGGATACTGGGCATAATCTGGACACCAAAAAAGCACCTCAAATTATTCAAGGTGCTTTTTGTCTATATGCTTATTTCATTACACGCGAGTCACTTTACCGGATTTCAAAGCCCGAGTGCTGACGTATACGCGTTTTGGTTTACCGTCTACCAAGATCCGGACCTTTTGTACATTGACACCCCAAGAACGACGATTACGGTTGTTAGCATGGGAGACATGGTTACCAGTACCTGGAGTTTTTCCAGTCACATAACATTTGCGAGACATTCATTACACCTCCTGTTCAATACACCTATCTTGAAAATAACAGTTAACTAAGTTAAATGTGCCCAGTTATTGTTCAAAACAATACTATAATATAATATCATAGTAAAAAATCTGTCGTCAACCAATGATTTTACTTTATTTCTATCTCTGTCACCTTCTTTTATTTATTTCTTAGTACTCTTATAGTACAATATGGTGTAGTCCATAATAATTTCATAAGGAGGAATGTGAGGCGTGACGGTACAAATGAATACGGAACATGGAAGTATCCATATTTCGGAGGACGTCATTGCAAGGATCGCCGGATCGGCCGCCATGGAGTGTTATGGACTGGTAGGAATGGCAAGCCGAAGTCAAGTGAAGGATGGAATTGCCGAATTACTCGGGCGTGATAATTTAACCCGGGGTGTGGAAGTGAACCTCGATAATACCGGGTTACTTATATCTCTTTATATTATAGTAAGTTATGGTACGAAAATACTTGAGGTTGCACACAACATACAAAAAAAAGTGAAATATGAATTTCATGAAATTACCGGACTTAATGTTGAAAAAATCAATGTTATTGTTCAAGGTGTACGTGTATCAAGCTAGGAAGGGGAATCCTCATTGAGTAAGCGTTCTCTAAATGGAGCAGATTTTAATGAAATGGTATTAGCTGGTGCAGCAAGACTAGCCCAGCAAGCAGAGCATGTAAATGCTTTAAATGTTTTCCCAGTCCCTGATGGGGATACGGGAACAAATATGAATTTAACGATGACTGCAGGCGTAACCGAATTGAAAAGTAACGGCACTGGTGGTGTAGGTAGCTTAGCATCTACATTATCCAAAGGGTTGCTAATGGGAGCTAGAGGAAACTCAGGCGTTATTTTGTCTCAGCTATTTCGGGGATTCAGTAGATATGCAGCCTCTTATGAAGAGCTAAATACAGTTCAGTTTGCTGCTGCCCTTCAAAGTGGAGTCGACACAGCTTATAAAGCCGTAGTCAAACCTGTGGAAGGTACAATTTTGACCGTTGCTAAAGAGGCAGCTAAACATGCTGTTTATTTGGCAAGAAGAACAAACGATATTGAAGAGCTGATGGTATCTGTTTTAGCAAAAGCAAAAGAAGCCTTGGCAAGCACACCAGACCTATTACCTGTCTTAAAGCAAGTTGGGGTTGTGGATTCAGGTGGACAAGGCCTCGTATACATTTACGAAGGGTTTGTAGCTGTTCTTACTAAAAGAACTGTTGCCTCTATGCCTCGATCAGCGGTACCACATACGATTGTTGAGGAGAAGCAGCCCGTTGTTCCAGTAGCTATAACTAAGCTAGACATTCCGATGTCTGCGCAAGCTAAGCTGGATACACAGGATATTGAGTTTTTGTATGACATGGAATTTTTTATTCATCGTGGCTTAGGATCACCTTTAGAAAAAAACTTTAACGAAGAAGCATTCCGCCAAGCATTAGCAGTAAATGGAGATTCTATTATTGTTATTGCAGATGATGAAATCGTGAAGGTGCATGTTCATTCAAAACAACCAGGTGAAGTATTAAACTTGGCGCTTCGTTATGGTGAAATTACACAAATTCATATTTTAAATATGCGCGAACAGCATCGCGATTTGTTAACAGCAGGGATGGATGGTGCGCCAATGCCTGAATTATTTGCCGATATTCCTGCACAAGTTGCGCAAGTATCGGAATCAGCAGAGCTACCCGCACATGAATTAGCTCCTTACGGGTTAATTGCAGTTTCTTCTGGACAAGGCATCGCTAACATTTTTGAAAGTCTTGGTGTAGATGTTGTTTTGTCAGGTGGGCAAACGATGAATCCAAGTACAGAGGATTTTGTAAAGGCGATACATTCGATATCTGCAGAGCATATTTTTATTTTACCTAATAATTCCAATATTATTTTAGCTGCACAGCAAGCTAGGGATTTGCTTGAGGGAGAACGTCAGGTTACGGTCATTCCAAGTAAAAGCATTCCACAGGGGATGGCGGCAGCGTTTGCTTATCAAGAGGATGAAAGTGTGCAAAACAATACTGAAGTGATGCTTGAGGCTGTTGGTCGTGTTAAAACAGGACAAGTTACCACTGCAGTTCGTGATACAGTGTTTGACGATTTACAAATTAAAGAAGGTCATTATATCGGCATTGCAGATTCAAAAATTGTATCCACTGATGCTGAGTTGTTAACTACAAGCCAAGCCTTGTTAGCTTCGATGCTACAAGGTGGCGATGAAATTTTAACTATTTTAAGTGGCCAAGATGCACAAAATAACGTCACAGAATCATTGATAAATTGGGTAAGCGAAAACTATGCTGATGTTGAAGTGGAAGTCCATGAAGGTGGACAACCGATTTACTTTTATTTATTTTCTGTTGAATCCTAAACTCCCCCTTACTTAGGGATTGATGAACACAAAGAGGAGGTGCTTTATGATGATGCCAATCATAATGGCAGATAGCACTGCTGACATTCCAGAAGCACTTGTAAAGGAATATGGAATTCATATTGTGCCCATGAGTTTAGTCTTTGGTGAGGAGTCTTATGTAGAGGGAATTGATATTACAGTTTCTCAGTTTTATGCAAAACTAGCAGAATCGAAAGTGCTCCCTTCCACTTCACAAACCTCGCCTTCACAATATGTGGAGGTATACCGCAAGCTATTAAGTGAAAATAATAATGCACCAATTATATCTATTCATCTCTCCTCAGGGATGAGTGGCACCTTTCAAGCAGCACGCTTAGCTCATAGCATGCTGGAGGAAGAGCTTGGACATGCAGTTGATATCACTGTCATTGATTCATTGTGTGCAACCTATGGCTTTGGACTTCAAGTTGTTCATGCAGCACGTCTTGCGAAGCAAGGCTTACCTGTGGCGCAGATTGAAGAGGAAGTAATAAAGCTTGGCAAGCAACGTCGTCTATACTTTCTTGTGGACACATTAGAATATTTACAGAAGGGTGGACGAATTGGTAAGGCGGCGGCAGTATTAGGTACGTTGCTTAATATTAAGCCAATCCTTTCAGTGGATCAGGAAGGTGTCATTTACGCTGTAGACAAAGCAAGGGGCTCCAAACGTGCAACTGCACGTGCTATTGAGTTGTTTATTAAAGATTTTGGCGATCAGCGTGATATTAATATCGCAGTATGTGATGCTGTGAATCCAGAAGGCGCACAGCAATTTCTTGAAGCAATGGCACAGCACTTTACACTTCATGAGGTTGTCCGCACAAATATTGGGGCCGTAGTTGGTTCACATGTTGGTGCAGGTACTCTAGCTGTATTTGTGTGGCCAGCATAAAGTGAGGGATTGATATGGACATCATGACAATTCCGGTACGACAAGTTCGTGGCGTGAGCGCTCTGAAAGAGTCAGAGCTTCACGCCTTTGGCATTTCTACAGTTAGTGATTTACTAGAGTATTTTCCATTCCGTTATGAGGATTATCGTCTGCGATCGTTAAGTGAAGTGAAGCATGGTGATAAAATAACCGTTCAGGCCAAAGTAAGTGGCATCCCGGTGCTTCAGCGTTATGGAGGGAAATCTAGATTAACCTGTAAAATGATCACTGAAGAATGGATGCTGACGGCGACATGGTTTAACCGGCATTTTCTGAAAGATGAGCTAACTGTTGGACGAGAGGTAATTTTAACTGGCAAATGGGATCAAAGACGGAGTCAATTGACCGTTTCTGAATCAGAGTTCGTGGATAAAGGGGTTAATCGAAGTGGGACCGTACAACCTGTATATTCAATTAGTGGCAAGCTGACACAAAACTGGATAAGAAAAACGATCAAGCAAGCTTTAATGCAATACGGAGAACTAATTCCAGAAATATTACCTCCAGCACTTTTAACTAAAAATAATTTAATGGCTAGACGTAAAGCAATTCAAGAAATTCATGTCCCTACAGATGTTATGCTTGGACAAGCTGCAAGGCATCGCTTAGTGTACGAAGAGCTGTTTATGTTTCAGTTAAAGCTACAGGCATATCGGGCCATGAATCATGAACGCAAGGATGGTGTCTTACATCAGGTAGACAACGCGACGATTCGAGAATTTGTAAGAAGCTTACCCTTTGAGCTCACAGATGCTCAAAAGAAGGTTGAGTTGGAAATATTACATGATATGCGTTCCACTTTTTGCATGAATCGTTTATTGCAAGGAGATGTTGGTTCGGGTAAAACCGTAATTGCTGCTATTGCTTTATTTGCTGCTGTTAAAGCAGGACATCAAGGGGCATTTATGGTTCCAACTGAAATCCTAGCTGAACAACATGTGAGATCGTTAACAAAGCTATTTGAGCCATTTGGTATTTCCGTGGCCTTATTGACAGGTGGGGTAACGGGGAAACGCCGCAAGGAAGTATTAGCTTCCCTACAGATGGGTTTAACGGATATTGTAGTAGGTACACATGCCTTAATTCAAGAAGAGGTGTTTTTTCGTTCGCTTAGCCTAGTTGTTACGGATGAACAACACCGATTTGGTGTAAACCAACGGAGTATCTTGCGTCGTAAAGGCTTTAATCCAGATGTATTAACAATGACGGCTACCCCAATCCCACGTACACTTGCAATTACTGCTTTTGGGGATATGGATGTGTCCACTTTATCAGAACGTCCAAAAGGAAGAATACCCATTTCTACCTACTGGGTGAAGCATGATTTAATGGATCGGGTACTGGGATTTATTTCCAGTGAAGTGAAGCAAGGTAGACAAGCTTACGTCATCACTCCGCTAATTGAGGAATCTGAAAAGCTAGATGTGCAAAATGCAATTGATATCTATGTCTCTATGAGTCAGGCTTTCCCAGATTTTAAAGTAGGTCTACTACATGGAAGAATGAGCTCTTCTGAAAAAGATGAAGTGATGCTCCAGTTTTATAATAATGAGGTGCATATTTTAGTTTCTACTACAGTGGTTGAGGTCGGGGTGGATGTACCTAATGCTACCTTAATGGTCATTATGGATGCGGATCGATTTGGCTTGTCACAGCTTCATCAGCTTCGTGGTCGGGTTGGCCGTGGTGAGCATGCCTCGTTTTGTGTACTCATTGCGGATCCTAAGTCCGAAATTGGCCGTGAGCGTATGACTGTCATGACAGAAACCGATGATGGATTTGAGGTGGCTCGCAGGGATCTTGAACTGCGCGGCCCTGGTGATTTTTTTGGGACTAAGCAAAGTGGGATGCCTGATTTTAAACTTGCAGATATGGTTAGCGATTTTGAAGTTTTAGAGCAAGCAAGAGATGATGCGACTCAGTTAGTAAGGGATGAGGCGTTTTGGACCTCACCGACGTATTCACCACTTCATCGCTATTTACAACGACAGCAGATTTTGGACGGAGAGCTATTGGATTGATAAGTATCATAATACAGTAAAATGGAACATCTTCATTTTAGTTGTCACGATGGACAGCCTACATATCATATAGATAAACAAGGGCTTAAATTGTGAATGGAGTGGAGGTGTACTTTAGTTTTGGGAAATTATCATCAATACGGAATTAGTCCGCAACTTGTTGAAAGAGTAAAGACCAAAATGAAAAACCCTGCTGTAAAGGAAAGAATTAAAAAGCTTGTTGATGGTTTAACAAAAAGTGATTTGCAGGATCGAGCTAAAGTAAGAAGGTTAGTTAAATCAGCTACGTCAATTTTGAATGAGCGACTAGGCAGCGCGCAGGAAGAACAAATTGTCCAGTTTGTTATCGATCAAAAGATTGACCCTAAAAATACATTTCATCTGATTAAATTGTGGGGAATGTTTCGTTAATTAATTACTGGCAATAACGAATAATGGCTGTTAGTAATAATAACTGTGCTTACGACGTTCTTTAGGCTGAGACCTTAGGAACGTCGTCATTTTTATCAAAAAGGAGTCTTAATTATGATCGTACTTAAATCGAAGGAAGAAATAGAACAAATGAAATTAGCGAGCCAGATTGTAGCCGATTGTCACCGAGAGATAGCTAAAATGGTCAAACCGGGAATAACTACAATTGAAATTAATGAGATGGTAACCGCACATATTACGAAGCTTGGTGGCAAGCAGTTTACAAAAGGTTATCATGGTTTTCCAGCAGAGACTTGTGCTTCGGTTAACGATGTTGTTGCACATGGCTTCCCGTCATCCACACCGTTACGTAATGGAGATATTGTTAAGATGGATTTAGTGGTGGAGGCAAATGGATGGTTTGGCGACTCAGCGTGGTGTTATGCTGTAGGTGAAATTAGCGCTGAAGCGGCTCGTTTAATGCAAGTTACTAAGGAATGCTTATATCTTGGAATTGAACAAGCTGTGCCAGGTAATCGACTAGGTGACATTACCTCCGTCATTCAAAAACACGCTGAGTCACATGGCTATGCTGTTGTGCGTGATTTGTTGGCTCATGGCATTGGTAGAAGTCTACACGAAGAGCCTAATTTTGAACATGTAGGAAGGGCTGGGAAGGGATTGCTCTTGAAGGAAGGGATGGTTTTAACGATTGAACCGATGATTAATGAAGGTACATATCGAATTAAAATTGATCAGGATGGTTGGACAGCCAGAACGGCGGATGGTAAATTGTCTGCACAATACGAGCATACGGTAGCGATTACTGCGGAGGGTCCCTTAGTTCTAACGGCACAATCTTAATTGGGAAGAGAACTTCCATTTCTTTTTTGATATAATAGATGAAATAAGTGTGAAGAGGATGGAGGATTGGAGATGATTTTGCACAAGGGTGAAGTTTTATTTCATCAGGGAGATGAATCAAAATACTTATATCATGTAAACAGCGGCTTGTTCAAAGTCACAAGACTACATGAGAATGGAAATATCGTTTTATTTAACATCTTATATCCAGGAGAAACAGTCCCACATCATTCTCTAATCTCACCAAAGGAAATACATGGTACTGCGATTGCACTCGTGACAAGCGAGGTTGAAGTGATTAAGGCGGCAGATTGGTACCGTGAGCTTGAGGAGGACCCTCGTAGACCTCTAGAGGTTGCAAGGCTACTTCAAGAGAAAGTAAGGTTCATGCAGGAGCGTCTAGATCATCTAACTGTAGGTTCGCCTGCCGAGCGCCTAGAGCTGTTATCCAAATGGTTAGCTCGTCATGTAAACGGGACACCATTAACTGATTATATGACACAGGAAGAAATTGGTCAGCTTATTGGAGTTAGACGTGAAACGGTGAATAGATTACTGCGTTCTCATCCGCTATAATCCAAATTTTACTTTAGTGGTGTGTCATGATTTGAAATATGGTATAATAATATATAAAGAAATGAAACCAATAAAGAAAGGATCAGGATACCATGTGTCCCCGAAGGACGAATCCCCAAAGGACGATTTGGAAACGTTGTGATCTCTCTTATACTTAGCTTCTCTCGTAGGTATGTCGGTATAGGCCAACAAAACTACGAAAGAAGAGTGTAATTATGCGAAGGACGAAGTCCTTTGGAACCTTCTTAGTATTTTGTTGGCGAAGGGTCAACAAAACTACGATAAGAGGGATTCCAAATGAGGAAACTAGTAAAGTCGCAATTTGACAGTTCGCAATTTGTCATGATGTTGTTCGGATGTTTTTTATTAGCTTTTACGTATTACCATATTAATTTTCAGAATGGCTTATCAGAAGGTAGCTTTGTAGGTATTGCATTATTAGGCAAATATTTATTTGACCTGCCACCTGCATTAACAATGTTAGTGCTTGATATTCCGATTTTTATTTTGGCTGTTTTTCTGAAGGGTAGAAAGTTTATCGTCAACTCCTTGTTGGCATCCCTGTTATTCACAATGTTTTATGAGTTGTGTGAAACCTTTTCTCCTTTTACGTTAAACCTCCAGCACAATTTACCACTAGTTGCGCTATTATCAGGACTTTTATCTGGTATAGGTGTAGGTGTTGTGCTTAGATCGGGTTCTGCCACTGGTGGCGATGAGATTATGGCACTGATTATTAGTCAGTGGTCTGGAATTAAAATTGGAAGTGTGTTTATGCTGATGGATGCACTTGTGCTAACAATATCATTAATTTATCTTCCATTTGCACAAACCATGTATACGATTATGGCAGTTATTATTTCAGGTCAAGTGATTACGTGGGTTGTAAATTTTGGAGTACCAAAGCAAAGACATATTCCTTATCATATGAAAAAGAAAACGGCTCGGGCTTAATTCGCCTGAATCGTTTTCTTTTTTTACGTGTTAGCATTTGAGGCAGGGACTACACCTGCTTTTTCTCAAACAACGTTAAATATTCCCCATAGCCTTCCTTCTCCATATCGGCTTTTGGCACAAACCTTAATGCAGCAGAATTAATACAATAACGAAGCCCTGTTGGACCTGGTCCATCATCAAACACATGTCCTAGGTGGGAATCACCTTCTTTACTACGGACTTCAGTTCTAATCATAAAATGACTTGAGTCCATTTTTTCTTTAATATGATATTGACGAATTGGGCGAGTGAAGCTTGGCCAACCACAGCCAGCATCATATTTATCTAACGAACAAAACAAAGGTTCGCCCGAAACGATATCAACGTATATTCCATCTCCAGTATGATCCCAGTACTCTCCTGTAAATGGACGTTCTGTCGCATTATTTTGTGTGACCTCATATTGAATTGGGGTCAGTTTTTGCCGTAATTGTTCCTTATCTTGAACCCCTGTCCAATGATTTTCGATGAAATCCTCGCGACCTGAGCCTTTACGATAACGTTTATAGTGTGAAGGATTTTTATGATGATAATTTTGATGATACTCCTCCGCTGGATAAAACTCTCTTGCTGGAATAATTTCAGTAACTATCGGCGAATCAAATCTACCGCTTTGAGCTAATTCTAATTTTGATAACTCTGCTTGTTTATGTTGCTCTTCATTGTGGTAAAATATCGCAGTTCGATATGATGTTCCTCTGTCATGAAATTGTCCACCCTCATCGGTAGGATCGATTTGCTGCCAAAATAATTCAAGCAGCTTTGTATATGGAAAAATGGCAGGGTCAAATTTAATCTGAACTGCCTCGTAATGCCCTGTTGTATTTGAGCATACTTCCTCATAGGTAGGGTTTTTGGTATGACCCCCTGTGTAGCCTGACACAATACCATGAATACCTGGAAGCTCCTCAAAGGGTGATACCATACACCAAAAGCATCCTCCAGCAAAGGTAGCTAATTCGGTTTGTGTTAAAGGTTGACTCATTACAATTCCCCTCCTTTTTTGTTCAACTATTATATCAAATTTAAAATAAAAGCCCAAATTTAGGCTCTCTTCATAAATCAGAACTTGACAGCGACTAGAGGTGGTAGCTACGATCCAGAGAGTTCTTGCGATTGTTGTTAAAATCAACTTCCTTTTATTGAAGGTATATTTATGGGTGGAATTTGATTTTAAGAGCATTCCTGTATTCCCTTAAATTTGGTCTTTGAAATAAAACGAGCACTCCCTTAAGATAATGGTGTCTACCAAAACAACAATTA